>LVBB01000048.1 GCA_001603075.1 Phycisphaerales bacterium Planc_01
TTTGTCCCAGACCGGCGGCAGGCGAGGGTTGAAGCGGTGGGGAGATGGGGGTATGATGGGAGGGCGTTGCGGCGGGGGTTGTTGTGCGGCCGCGGCGTTGGCTTGTCCGGGTTTACGATGCCATCATAAGGAGGTCGTCATGATCGATAGAAGTTCGAGCGCCACGCGTCGCAGTTTCCTCAAGGCCGCCGGTCTGGTGGCCGCCGGCTCGTCCCTGCCGGGCTGGTTCGTCGAAGAATGCGCCGCCCAGTCCGCCGCAGGCGGATCGCCGACGCCGTCGGCGCCGAGCGAGACGGTTCGCCTGGGGCTGATCGGCTGCGGCGGGCAGGGCCGGGGCGACGCGCGCAACGCTCAGCGGTTCGGTAAGATCGTCGCTGTCTGCGATGTGGACGAGCGGCATGTCGCGAACGCCAAGAAGGACTTCCCCGAGGCGGACGGCTACCACGACTTCCGCAAGCTGCTCGAACGCAAGGATATCGACGCGGTCATCTGCGGGACAGTGGACCACTGGCACACGCTGATCGCCATCGCGGCGATGCGAGCGGGCAAAGACATCTACTGCGAGAAGCCGCTGACGTTGACGATCGCCGAAGGGCAGAAGCTCGTCGAGGTGGAGCGGCAGACCGGCCGGATCCTTCAGACGGGCACGCAGCAGCGAAGCAGCGTGCACTTCCGGCTGGCCTGCGACCTCGTGCGCAACGGGCGGATCGGCAAGCTCGAGAAGGCGGAAGTCTGGCTGCCGGCCGGACTGCGGCAGGGGCCGTTCCAGACCTCGGCGGTTCCTGAAGGATTTGATTATGATTTCTGGATGGGATCGACGCCCAAGGTTCCCTATGTGAAAGAGCGGACGCACTTCAGCTTCCGCTATTGGTGGGAGTACTCCGGCGGGACGATGACCGACTGGGGCGCGCACCACAACGACATCGTGCTCTGGACGCTGGGCATGGACGACTCCGGGCCGGTCAGTATCGAGGGCAAACAACTGGTTGAGATGATCCCCGGCGGCTTCACGGCGGCCAGCGAATATGAGGTGACGTACACCTACGCCAACGGTGTGGTGCACACGTCGCGGAGCACCACGGCCAGCGAGTGGCACGGCGGGGTCAAGGACCCCAACGGCCAGCAGCACGGGATCAAGTTCATCGGCTCCGACGGCTGGATCTGGGTGACGCGCGGCATCATCCAGGCCAGCGACCGGCAGTTGTTGACCGAGAAGCTGCCAGACAGCGCTCCGCGCGTCTACGTCAGCAACGACCACATCGCCAACTTCATCGACTGCGTCAAAACGCGGAAGGCGCCGATCTGTCCGGCGTCGGTGGGCCATCGCTCGGCGAGCCAGTGTCACTTGGGCGTGATCAGCATCCGTCTGGGTCGCAAGCTGAACTGGGATCCGGCGAAAGAGCGGTTCGTCAACGACGCCGAGGCCGATACGTACATCTCGCGCCCGATGCGCAAGCCGTACGACTACGACATGGTCTGACGGCCCGCATCCGCACCATCGGGCCTACCAGTCGCCGAGAAGCCGATCGGGCCGGACCAGGATGCCGATTCCGACCAGCCAGGAGTCCTCGGTGATCTGGCCGCCGATCCAGCCAGTGAGGTTCTGCGTCAGCTCGCAGTCGGCGCCGAGGCCCAGGCCCAACCAGGACTCCTCTTCGACATCTGCGGAGCATTTGATGCGGCCGGCGCTGACGCCGTCGATCAGGAACCGGGCGTCCAGGTCCAGGTTGCCGTCGATGATCTGGACGAAGGGGCCGCCCCAGAGTCCCCAGGTCTTGGCGCGATAGGCGGCGGCCAGTGCGATCTGGCCCTGCAGGTACTCCAGCTTGGCGGTGCCTGCGACGGCCTCGCTGCTGTCGTCGCGATTGGTGATCCGAAAGCGGCTGTCGTCGGGGTCCAGCCACGTCACCTGGGCCAGTCCGTCGATGCGCCATGGTCCGGATCGATAGAACGTCGCGCGGGTGCCCAGGCCGGCCGAGAAGCCGTAGCCGGCGTCGAGGCCCGCCTCGGCACCGCGACCGATGAGGACGCCGGGACCGGTCGCCTGGACATCCGCGTCGGAGCGGGCGGCCCCGAGGCGGACGAATACGTCCCAATCGGTGCAGAGGGCGTATTCGATACGCCCGGAGAACATGTGGGTCTTCATCCCGTCGATCGTGAACTTCTGGCGGTAGCTCTCCGATGGTCCGCCGACGATGCTTTCCACGCAGGTTCCATCGGCCGCGACGTCGATCTTCTCGTAAGCGTATTCGACTCCGAAGGCCCACTGTCCCTTCTCGATGATGGGCAGCGTCGGGCCCATCGGCGCGCCGGCCCATGCCGGCCACACGCCGACGGTCAGGCATACGGACAGGATCAGGAATGCCGTTTTTGCACTCATCGAAAGCTCCTTTCATCACGAAGCATTGTTGCTGCCGCCGATCAGTAGGGTCTCCTGGCGACCACCAGCACGGTGCTTTTTCCGAAGAACGCGTGCTGCGATCGCAGCCTTCCGCTGACGTACAGGGTGGTGATTCCGTTGTCGGGTATGGCGTCAAGGACCTGGCCAAGGTCGAACGTGGCGCGAATCTGCACGGTTCCATTGGTTATGGTAAGCGTCTGCGAATCGGCGGGGACGTTGCCGGGATCGAGCAAGAGGGTTTTCGGGTCGATATCGCTTTCCTTAATATGCGGTGGGAACTCAAGCAGGGCGGTGATGCGGTCGGAGCGGTTGTAGCCGGTGCGACCGAGGATCAACGGGCTGAGCGTAAGGGTGACGTTCAGCGGGGCCTCGCCGATGCAGACCTCCGCGGCGGCATTCACCACCGGGGTTTCGATCGCATCGAGGCTGACCGTGTTGACGACGACTCGCTCCGGCTCGAGGTCGTAGTTCAGCTTGACCGTCAAGGTCATGCACCGAACCACCCCCGGCTCGAGAGTGGAGTAACTCCATGTGCACGTGTGCGAGACGGGATCGTACTGTCCGGACGGCCCGTCGCTGGCGGCGCGGATGAAAGCGGCGCCTTCCGGCAAGGCGTCGGCAACGATGACGCCGGAGATGGCCGTCTCGTTGGGATTCTCGATGCAGATTTCGTAGGTGACCTCCTCTCCCGGATGCACGCACGGCCTGTCCGTGCCCGTGAGCTTGACGCCGTCCGCCGTCCGCACGGCCTTGCTCAGCAGCGGCGGTTCCCACTCTGTGACGACGTGCATATCCGTCACTGTTGCTGCGGTTCGATCGCTTTGGGCCTGCACACGATTGACAATTGTCGAGCCCCGGCGGACGTCGTCGCTGACCCGGACCGTCAGCCTGACGCAGCGGCGTTGTCCCGGCGCCAGGGTCGGATAGGACCACGTATATTTGTGACCGGCGCGATCGTACGATCCGATATCCCCGTCCCCGTCGGCGGCGACAAACGTCGTCTCGGCCGGAAGGTTGTCGGCAACGATCACATTCGTCGCAGCCTCACGATTGTCGTTGCGCACGCAGATCGTGTAGGTGATCTCCTGGCCAAGGGCCACGTAGGCGGTCCCGCGCTCGTCGAACCCCTGGACGCCGCCGGTAATCGTTTTGGTCAGGTCCAGTGGCTTGGGTTTGGCCTGGGCGGCCACGGCTGTGACGACGGCTGTCCGGGGATCGGTGTCATCGCTGTCGATCGTCACGCGATTTGTGACAATCGCGCCAAGGGCCGTGTCCTCTCGAACCTGCACGACCAGCGCCACACAGGCCGTCGAATCGGGCAGAAGCGAAGGGTAGGTCCACGTATAGACATGCCTGTCGCGGTTGTACGAACCGAGGACACCGTCGGCATCGGCGGTGACGAAGGCAACCTCGGCCGGCAGGACATCGACGATGGACAGTCCATCCACTCGGCGATAGGCGTCGCTGTTGTGCAGGCAGATCTGATAGGTGATTTCGGTGCCGATTCCCACATACTGCATCTTGTCATCGTCGCCGAGCATGGCCCCGGTGGTGATGCTTTTGATGACCCCGACGGCGTTTCGATCGATCGGCTTGACGACCACCACGGCCTGATCGGTTCCGGCCTTCGCCCGGTCGCTGTCGGCGGTGGCCCGGTTGACGATGACGGTTCCTGTCGGTGTGCTGCCCTTGACCTGGGCCACGAGCTCCAGACAGATGCTCTGCCTTGCCGCCAGCGACGGAATGGACCAAGCATAGGTGTGAGTGATCGGGTCATAGCGGCCGTACCGGTCGTTGCCCTCGGCGCTGACGAACGTCATGTGCTCGCCAAGGAAGTCGACGATGGTTACATTTTCGACGGCGTCATTGTTGTCGCGGTTGTCGCAGCAGAGGGTATAGGTGATGAGTTCTCCGGCGTCCACATAGCGTACGCGGTCTTCTTCTGATTCGGTTCCCCCGGCCGTAACCTGCTTGGTCACGATCAGCGGCTTCAACTCGGTGCGTCGCACGATGACGTCGGTTGTTGCCGTGGTTGACGGCGTCTCGTTCGAGAGCAAAGCGACGGAATTCGTCAGGACGGTCCCGTCGGAGACGTCCGCCGCGATGTGGGCCGTCAGGATGATGCGTCCCGACGCGCGAGGCGCAAGCGAGGCAAACGTCCATGTGTAGGCATGATTCGCCGCATCATATGATGCGCTGTCCGGGGCTCCTTCGACCCCCAGGAGCGTCAGTTCGACGGGGAGCGTATCGATGATGGAGACATCGGTCACGGGAGCGTCGTTGTCCTCATTCGAGTAGCAGATGGCGTACGACACCTGCCCGCCGACATTCACGCAGGGCACGTCGTCGCCGCACAGGATCGCGCCGACGACCTGCTTGCTCAGGCGGAGCGGTTGCCAGTCGCCGCCTTGGACCAGTGCATCGACGCTGGCCGAAGAGGGAGGCACGGACTCGGCCCATATCGTTGCATGGTTGCGCATTCGGGTTCCGATGGGGACCTGCGGATTGACTCTCGTGCGCAGTCGCAGGCACGTCTGGGTTCCGGCAGCGATCGACGGCAGACGCCATGTGTAGGCATGCTTGACAGGATCGTACGCGCCGATGTCTCCGTCCTTCTCGGCCCCGATGAATGTCACCTCTTTGGGGAGCGAATCGACGATCTGAACCTCCCGCAGAGGATTGAGGTTCTCGAAGCAGAGTCGGTAGGTGATCGTCTCGCCGACGCCCACGTGGACATCCTGCCCGGCCTTCGCCTCGGGGTCGCTGACGATGCTCTTGGCGAACCGCAGCGGGTTGTAGCCGACGTTTTCGGTTGCCACGAGGATGTGGGTCGGACGACCGACAGCCGGGATCGAGTCGATCAGCGTCAGTGTCGCGTCGTAACACAGCAGGCGGGGCTGCCCCGATTGCCGACCGGGGCCGGAGGTCACGTAGACCAGGCCGGTGACCGGATCGACCGCAATGCCTGTGACACCTGCCTCGGCGTCGATCGGCACGGCCCTGTTTTCGCCTGTGCTCATATCGTACTGACGCAGGTGAAGGTCTGCGAGGCTGCCGGCGCCTGTATAGAGCAGACGGTTGGCGACATCCACAGCGACGCATGTTGCCGGATGATCGAGGCAGATCGTCCGGACGACCGACCCGTCGGATGCGTCGTAGGCACGAATCGTCCGACTGCCATCGGCGGCGTAGAGCAGGCCGCCTTCCGCATCCAGATCGATTCGGTGTATCGTCGAGCCATCCAGGGCCATCGGCGATTCGAATGTTGGAATCAGTTGTCCGGTGCCAGGGCTCCACGCGAAGATGCGGAGCATCTCGATACCGTGATCGATCGCATATAGCAGGTCCTTCGTCGGGTCGTAGACGATTGCGGCGAGATCCTCGGTCCCCATCGCGTTGATCCGGCCGATATCCGCCATGGTCTGCGCGTCGAACAACTGCAGCGCGTCCGAGGTCTCACAGGCGACGAACAGGGCCCCCGAAGTCCAGTCGGCCGCCAGACCGACGGCGCCGTAGGGCAGCAGGGTCTGCGTCTGGAATGTCAGCGTCCCGTCCGGTGCGATGTCGTAGGCGGCGATGGGCGACGGCTCGCCGGAGTCGCCGCTGACGGTATAGAGCGAGCGGGCCTGCACCACGTCGGAACCGGCGCCGGCCATCGCCAGGAGAATGCAGGCGGCCAGCACGCCATATGTGCGGATGGTGATTGTACTCTCTTCGCTTCTCATGGTTCACTCCTCGAACATCGGGCGACAGTCTTCCGGTCACGGGAGAACCCGCGAGGTTCTTCCATCGCAGCCACATCCGTGAGAACGAAACAGAGATGAAGCACCCGCCCAAGTGTCGGGCCGGATGCGGCAGGGATCTCCCTTCCCTGCTCTGTTCCACTATACCGCCGGGGTCCGCCGGATGTCAAAGGTTTTCACCCTGCACGCGTCGGCGGCAGGGGGCTCGCTGTCTTCAGGCGTCGGCTTTCGCCCGGCTACGGCTGCACTTCGATGAGGGCTTCGCACCAGTGGCGAAGGTCCCAGCGGTCGAAGGCGACGTCGGCAGTGAAGACACCGACCGACCTGGGCATCGAGGCGGGAACAGCGATCCGGAAGGCGATGGGTTCTTCCTGTCCTGGATCGATGGTCCGATGGGCTTGCCGGGGTTCGGCAAGAAAGCCCGCAGTTACGTGGGGTGTTACCGTGTATCGGTGCGGGCGGGGTGAGTGGTTTCGTATTCGTACCTCCACCTCCACCGTCCGGCTTGGACGGGCCGTCTGGCCGTATGGGTAGGTCCGAGCCCACTGCTCGTCGATGCCGTAGTTGGCGTCATCCCAGGTAAACAGTTCGCCCAGAAGCGCCGCGCGCTCGGCCAATGCCTTTCGCATCAGTGTCAGTTGCGACGCGTCGAACTGAAACACCGGCGCGACGTGCTGATTGACGAGCATGCAGTCGGCAGGCAGCGTCGCCAGTATATCCAGGCATCGCAGGTAGCCTTCGCCTTCGTGCATCAGGTTGCGATTCAGCAGGCAGTAGTCGTCGATCCCGGAGGGTGTGAATGAATCGCCGACGAAGAGGAGCTTCTCGCCGTTGTCGTGCTCGGCCAGCAGGGCGCTGTGGTACAGGGTTTGGCCGGGGTAGTCGTAGAAGGTCAACTGGAACTCGTGCCAGCGCCTCCTGCATCCGTCGGGGACGACGGTCGGTTCGGCGATTGCCTCGGTCGTCAGGCAGGGCAACCGATAGGCCCCGGGACGCCGCGCAATGTCGGCCATCAGCGGTGTGACAAACACCGGGCAGGGAAACACCTCCAGAAGGGCGTTGACTTTCTCCGTATGGTCATCGTGGTAGTGGGTGATGAACAGACCTTCGAGGCTCGTCAGACGACCTGTGTCGCGAAGCTTCTTGATTTCGTCGATGATCTGTCGGGAGCCGCAGTCGATCAGCCAGCCGGCGCCGCTTTCTGACAAGAGCAATCGGGAATTGCTGATGCACACCATCCAGCCCGCCGGGTCCTCATCCATGATCGCCATACGCATCCAAGGCACGTCACGCGCCGATCCCAGGACGCGCTGCGCCAGGCCGTCGTAGCTGTCGCGGAAGTAGTAGCGACCGGCGCTGATCGAGAGGTAATTCCTGTAGACGGCCTGGAGCCGGCCGATCAGACGGGCGATGGCCGCCTGCGGGTCGCGAATCAGCGGCCCGCGGGCCGGGACGAGAATGTCGGGCTCTTCCGCGGCAATTACGCGCAAGCTCGCAATCAACGGCGCCATGCGGGTCGCATAGCCGTGATAGCCGCCGATCCGCAACTCGGGCACCTCGTCCTGGAGGCTGTACAGGTCCAAGAGTTGTCCATCGCCACAGATCAAGTCCCCGACGAAGGCGTACCTGACGCCGTCGGCCTCCAGCAGGTAACTGACGGCGCCTCGCGTGTAGCCGGGCGTGTCCAGCACCTTCAGCGTCAGGTCCTGCCACTGGACTGTGTCGCCGCCCTGAACGGTCCGGGCGATCTCCATCGGGATCACAGGGACTTTGGTCGTCTGCTGGCGATAATCGTGGAATCGTGCGGTGACGAAACGGCTCCAGAATTCGGTTGCCTTGGTGAATGCTTCCGCCTCGGCGGCGGGCACAACGGCTCTGGCCCCTCGCTCGACGAGGTCCCGTCCGGCCCAGACCACGTCGCGCCGGGCGTGTGTGAACAGGACCATGTCCGCCTGTTGAAGCGTTCCGGAAGGATCGCCGTAGACAACGAGCGTACGCTCGTTGCGTTCGATGGCGACACCGTTGATCGGTCCCGGCAGCAAACGAACCGATGTGCTCAGACGGGTGGCATCCTGCGCGACCGCAGACGAATACGTCGCAAGAACGGTGAGCAGAATCGACACGAACCTGTGCATCATGACCTCCCTGGCATGAGTCGAGTGGCAGCCTCAATCGCGGTTCGGGGATGGTTCGTTCGTCGAGCCATCCCCAACTCCTGCGGAGTTGAGGCTGCCACCCACTGCATTTCGTGCCCTGTTGGGCGGTACGCTACCGGTCGCCGACCAGGTAACGGACCTCGCCGGCCGAGAGGGCCCGGTTGTAGATACGGAATTCGTCCAGTGAGCCGGAGAAGTACGCGTCAGCCGCATACTGCGACCGCCCCAGCCAGTTCTGCGTCGTATTGCCCAGGTCCCTCGGCAGGGTGGCTGTCGAGCCGCCGGCAGCCACATCACCGTCGAGATAGATCTGCACCTGCATGCTCGTGGCGTCGATCACCACGGCCAGATGGTGCCAGCCGGTTTGCAGCATCGTGGTCGTCTGGATAATCGACTCAGTACCTCCGGCCGGGGTGATGGCGAAGCGGATCGGCCCGGCGGGGATACGCGGGCACAGGAACATATACCCACCCGTGCTGCTGGTGCCGAAGTCGAAGATCCGCTGCCAGTCGCCGCCGGTGTTCGAGAAGTTCACCCACGTGGCAAACGTGGCATCGGTCATCTGGCTCAGGACCGGACCGATGGGCAGTTCGACGTAATCGGCGAACCCGTCGAGCTGGAGCGTCTGGCCCTGGCCCGGCAGCGAGGGGCCGTACGTCGGGTCGTTGAACGGCGTGCCATGGTAGCCGTTGCCCGAACCGTCCTGGACGTTACCCTCCATGGCATACTGGGCCACCAGACCGACGGCGCCGGGGTCCTGAGCCGTCACGACGGCCGGGGCCACGCGGTACAGCCGGATATCGTCGATGTACACGACGCCCGATCCGCTGCCGTCCACGCCGATGCTCAGTTCCGTGACTCTCTGCAGATTGACGCCCACCGAAGTCAGGTCGATACTCCACTGCTTCCACAACGGGGCCGTCAGGCCGGCGGGGCCGCCGTCGTAGGAGACCTTGGTCCCGTTGACCGTCACGTAGAGCTGGCCGGCGTCGTTGCCCATCTCGCCGCGGAAATACAGCACGAGCGTCGCGGCGCCGCCGGCCGTCCAGTCCTGTGCACCGTCGATCGCAAAGTCGGCTCGTGAGTTGCCCTCGTAGAACAGCGGCATCGACTGGCGACCGCCGTGGACGACGGTTTGCTCGGCAAAGGGAGCGCTGAGGTGTCCGACGGTCGAGCCGGTCCCGTTTGTGTAGCCATCGAGCCATGTGTCGAAGATCGTCGCTTGGGCGTCCATGTCATCGGTGTAGCTCTCGAAGTCGTCGATCACAAGGAAAGGTTGTGTCGAGAAGGTCCAAAGATCGCCTTCCCAGGAGCTGATGACCTCGGCGTCGTTGACCTCGACGATCTTCCAGTAGTATTCGGTAGCCATCTCCAGCGTTTCCGGATCGTAGCTGCTGGGACTGACGGTGGCGACCAGGGCCGTCCCGTCGGCCACGGCCGCTTCGTCGGTACCGAAGTAGACCTCATGCGCCGCCGCCTCGCGGCCGCTTCGCCAGTCGAGGACCGCATCGATGCTGACGTTCGTCGCTCCGTCGGCCGGCTGAGGTTCTCTCGGTTGTACGGGCAGGTGGTAGAATCGGACCTCGCTGAGCCCGAACTGGCCGGTGGCGCCATACGCGCTGTTGGCTGTCAGGCGAACGTATCGAGCCGCCACCCCTTCGAGGTCGACGGTGGTGTTGTGTGTGTAGGTTGTCCGGGCCGTGCCCTGGGCGAACTGGACATCTCGAAGAGCGGTCCAGTCGGTTCCATCAGTGGAGTACTCGATCGTGACATCCTTGAACCCGAACCCAAGCATCAGCTCGAAGATGACGTTGTAGTTCCAGACCCACATCTCATGGAGCTTGTAGACCCGGTCAAATTCATACTGAATCCACACGGGCTCTGCACCGCCAGTGCTGCCGGCCCACATGTCCGTATTGGCGACAGAGTGCTGATCGTCGGCGTTGAGGCCGGAGCCGTCGATGGTCTTCTCCGGTCCGGAGTCGGGTTCGGAGACGCCGTTGCTCGTCGCGACGATGCCGGTGATCGGATAGACGTATGGCTCGACGGTGAAGCTCCAGATATCACCCTTGAAGACGGTGTTGTCCGGTGCGGCGTTGACCTCGTCGATTCGCCAGTAGTACGTTCGGCCGAAATCGAGCCCATCGACGGGATCGTACGTCGTCCCTGCCTGACCCTGGCTGACGAGCGTCCCCATCGGGTGGACGCGGCCGGCATCGTTGACGTCGTCGAATGACGTGCCGAAGTACACGTCGTGCGACGCGGCGAAATCACCCGCACTCCAGCCCAGCGTCGCATCACGCGGTACGTCCACGGCTCCGTCTTGTGGTATCGGGTTGGACGCCAGCTCCGGGACTCGGATCCCTTTCTCGAAGATGCTCGCGATCTCTTCCGCCCTCAACTCGCGGTTGAACATGGCGACTTCGTCGATCTGGCCCAGATACTGCTGGCCGCCGTTCGAGCTCGACTCGCCGCCGATCATGATCGGCCAGTCGTTCGGGTTGATGTCCACCTGGTTGACCGATGTGGCCTCACCCTCCAACTGTCCGTCGACATAGACGCGAAGCGTCTTGTTGCCGAACGTTCCAGCGATGAAATGCCATTCGTTGTCGATGACCACGGTCGTCCCATCGACGAGCGAGGTGGTGTCGCTGACGAAGAACTCCAGGCGCGGCAGGCCGACGTTTTGCGTCAGGACCAGATCGAAGCCGCTGGTCTGCCACTGCGACTTGTCGATCACGCGCGCCCAGTTCGGGACCGTCGTCGCCTTGACCCACGCCATCAGGCTGACCTCGCTGGTCACGTCGTACTGCGGGATCTCGGGCACGGTCACGTGCGAGCCATTGACGAATTCCAGCGCCGTGCCGGAAACGCCCTCGACCCACTGGGCGTTGCCGACGATTGTGCCGTTGTTTCGGTAGACCGAGGCGTCTTCCGCCACGGCGCCTGCCGCCTCGTCGAAGCGAAGGTGCAGGACCAGGGACGGGTCAGCGGCTGGGGCCGGTACGGCCATCGCGCCCAGCGCCAAGAACAGGGTGATTGCTTGCCATTTGCTCATGGTGAACCTCCTTCCAATTTCCTTTGTGTCAACGTGCCGCCTCTATTATAGGAACAAGCCGTCAGAATCCAAAGGAAGAAGTCCTCTGCCATGCCCTTACGGCGCGGCGGGGGGCTCCTTGTTCACGTTGGCCTCAGCCATCCAGTCGGACCACGTGATATGGCCGTACAGGGGGCCCCAACTGCCATCAGACTGCCGATCGCTGGCCAGATGGACGCCGTGCAGGTAGACCTTGCCGTCGGCCCCCTTGGCGGCGGCCTGGGCGGTCATGGACCGCGTGATGCGATGCCGCAGCTCCGTGCGCGTTGTGTCGGTCCATTCGAGCACGTTTTCCTCCTGCCAGTTCTCGGCCGGCAGGGTGATGCGAAGGACCTTTGCTGAGGCAGACTTCTCCTTGGCGATCTCCTCGGCCTTGCGCCGCAATTCGTCGGCCTCGTCGCCGCTGAAGCGGTCGGGGCTCATGTAGGTGCGCTCGGCCCGCACGGCGCGGTTCTTGGCGTCCAGTTCCTTGATCTGGCCGAGCTTCTGTTTGAGCGTCGCCAGCTTGGCGTCCTCAGGGCCGACGGTGCCGGCGTAGCGGTCGATCGCCTGCTGCAACGGCGTCACGTCGCGCTCCATCACGAGGTTGGGCTTCCTGGTTGGGTCGCTCTGCCAGCCGGTGTCCTGGTTCAGCCAGGCGAGGATGCGGTCGAACTCTTTCTCCATATCTGCCGAGAGCAGGGCCCGACTTCGCTGGAGCGTCTCGGGCATGTCCCGCAGCCGCTGCTGCATCGTTTCTTCGAGCGACAGCAATTCGGCCGTCTTGCCAAGCGGGAATTCGGCCTTCTCATACTCGGTCCACAGGGCCTGCGCCTCGGCCAGCAGGGCGGTCCGCTCCTGGATGTCCGATTCGCTGAGCGTGACGCCGTCGATCAGATATTTCGGACTGCCGGCGCCGACCGCCACGTAGGGACGCAGCTTCTCGACCCACGGTCGGCACGCCTCTTCCTGCTGGGCGCGGGCGGCGCCCTCGTTGTAGATGCGCAGCCTGCCGGCCAGACGCTGCTCCTCGAAGATCAGTTCCTGGGTCTTGCCGTGGGGAAACTCGGTTTTGTGATAGGCCGCCATCAACTCGTTGGCCTTGGCATAGGCCTGGCGGCACTTCTGCTGGTCGGCCTCTGAGGCGTTGTTGAACGACGCCCCGACGAGCAGAATGTGGTCGCTCTTGATGTCGAAGAACGGAGCGAATCTGGCCAGCCATTCCTTCGACTGGGTCTCTCTGTGTTGCCGGCCTTCCGCCTCGGCTGCAGCCGCCGCGTCAGCGGCCGACTTGGCCTGGGTATACCGGGCTTCGACGGCGGCCAGCCGGTCGGTGGCGGCCTTGAACTCCGCATTGCCGGCCGGGATACGGCTGCCGTAGCGGCTCTGGATCTCGTCCATCAGCTTTTTCGCCTGTCCAAGCCGAGTGGTGGCCGTCTGCAACTGGTCCTTCTCCAGGGCGGTGACCAGTGCGTTGAGCGTGTCGTCGAGCCTCTTGAGCTGGGTGACGACCGCGCTGGGCAGATCCGACGGTGTGTCCGGCTTGGACGCTGCGGCCGGCGGGGTCTCTTCCTTCTTCTCGGCACTACCGCCGACGGGCCGTCCAAGACGCTTCTCCAGTTTCGTGGTCAGGTCGTCGGCCTGCTGGAGGAGCGTGGCGAGTTTGGCATGGTTCGGCGCCGCGTCTTTCAGTTGCCCGAGAAGGTCGCGGGCTTCGAGCAGTTCTTTCTCCGCTCGGGCCGGCTCAGTCGTGATCCTCCGCTGGACGCCGGAGAGCGTCTGTTCGATCTTCTTGGCCATTGCATCCGGCTCAGCCGCCTCCACGGCGCCGGTGCCCGCGATCAGGACTACTGCCAACGCGCACACCAAGCCACACACGAACCTGCCGAAACCTCTGTCACGCGCCATTCTCTGCCTCCTTCTCTTGGTTGCCTTCGTTGTACGTCAGGGCACAGGGTGCATAGAAGATCCGCAATGCGCCCGTCACCTTCGACCTGGATTCTACCACGTTGGCCTCTTCAACCCCAGAGAGAATCGGCTGCGAATCAGCCGCCAAGGAGATATCGAGATACCGACGCAATGAAACGCCATCCGTCGTGTGGCCCTCCGGCCGGGGTTCTTCTTTGACGGGGGCGATGGGTAAGGCTATGATCGTCGCGGACCAATGGGTTTCTGGCTGGGAGTCTGGATGGCTTTGACCAAGCTGCAATTGCATACGAAGATCCTTCTGGCGCTGGTCGCTGGGGCGGGGGCTGGATTGGCGGCGAACCGCCTCGGACTGGCGTGGTTCGTCGTGGCATATATCCAGCCGGTGGGCACGGCGTTCGTGCGTCTGATCGGCATGGTGGTCGTGCCGCTGGTGTTCGCCTCTCTCCTGGTCGGGATCACAAGCCTCAAAGACATCCACAGCCTCGGCCGGATCGGGGTCAAAACGATTGCCTTTTACCTCTGTACGACGGTGATTGCCATCAGTCTCGGATTGCTGTTGGCCAATCTCGTTGGGCCGGGTCTGGGGCTGGCCGAGCAGGCCAAGGACAGGTTGATCGAAGGGGCGGCACGGCAGGACGCCGCGGCCGAAGCGGTCCGCCAGGAGCCCTCCATCAAGGACGTCCTGCTGAATATCATCCCGACGAATCCGATCCGGGCCTTTGCCGAAGGGCACATGCTCCAGATCATCTTCTTTGCTCTGTTGACGGGCGTCTGCCTGACGCTGATCCCGCCGGAGCGGAGCGACCCGGCGATTCGCTTCTTCGAGGCCGTCAACGATGTCATGGTGATGATGGTGCACCTGATTATGAAGGTAGCGCCGTTCGGCGTCTTTGCGCTGATCGCGGGCGTTGTCGCCGACTTCGGCCTTCACATCCTGGTGATGCTCGCCAAGTACTGCGCAGTGGTGGTCGTCGGGCTGCTCGTGCACATGCTGCTGGTCTATCCCTCCGCACTGAGGCTGTTTACCCGTATGGGGGTGCGCCGGTTCTTTCGTGGCATTCGCCCGGCCCAATTGATCGCCTTCAGCAGTAGTTCGAGTTCGGCCACCCTGCCGGTGACGATCGAGTGCACAGCGGAGAATTTGGGTGTCTCGCGCACCCTGTGCAGTTTCACACTGCCGCTGGGGGCTACGGTCAACATGGATGGCACTTCTCTCTACCAGGGTGTGGCAGCCGTCTTTCTGTCGCAGCTCTACGGGATGGATCTGAGTTTTCCCCAGCAATTGACGATCGTGCTGACCGCGACCTTGGCGTCGATCGGTGCGGCGGGCATTCCCGGCGCCGGGATCGTGACCTTGGCGATTGTGCTGGGCAGTGTCGGCGTGCCGCTGCAGGGGATCGGCATTATCCTGGGCGTCGATCGGCTCCTGGACATGTGCCGCACCATGGTGAACGTCACCGGTGACGCCGCCTGCGCCGTGGTGGTGGCGGCGACGGAAAACGGTAGGGGCGAATCACCACTCGCCCGCACCGACGGGAGATACGAAGCATGATCGACAAAGGCAAGGCCGCAATCCTGCTCGTCATGGCGGTTCTCACACTGTCGGCTGCCCCGAGCGAGGCGTGTTTTTCCATCGTCGTGGGCAAAGACGCCTCGACGGACGGCGGCGTGCTGGTGGGCCACAACGAGGACGACTATCCGCCGCAGGTGGTCCACCACCACAAGGTGCCCAGGCGGACCTATGGGCCGGGAGAGCAGGTTGTGCTTCGCAACGGCGGCGTGCTCGAACAGGTCGAGCAGACGTGGGCTTATCTCTGGTCGGAGATGCCCGGCATGCTGTTTTCCGACAGTTGCGTCAACGAATGGGGCGTAACCGTCACGTCCGACAATTGCCCTTCGCGTGAGGACCGGGCGGAACTCAGCGAGGGCGGCATCGGCTGGATGCTCCGGCGTCTGATTGCGCAGCGGGCGCGGACGGCCCGCGAGGGCGTGCGGCTGGCGGGCCGGCTGGTGGAGCGGTTCGGCTACATCGCCTCGGGGCGGACGTATATCATCGCCGACCCCGACGAGGGCTGGCTCTTCTGCGTCGTTCAGGGCAAACGATGGCTGGCCAGGCGCGTCGCCGACGATGAAGTAGCCATGGTGGCCAATACGTACACGATCCGGCAGGTCGATCTGTCGGACGAAGACAACGTTCTGGCCTCGGCGGACATCGTCAGGTATGCGGTTAGACGCGGGTGGTACGAGCCAGCCAGGGACGGGCCGTTCGATTTCGCGGCCGTCTACGCCAACCCCGCCTCGGCGGCGCATCCCGACAACGCGGGCCGACAGTGGAGCGGTCTGAGGTATGTTGCGCGCGATCCGATCGCGCCCGGCTTCGATCTGCCGTTCTCCGTTGTCCCCAGGCACAAGCTCAGCGCAGCCGACATCATGGAGATCCTCCGTCATGACGAGGCGGACAAGCCGGAACCGTCCACATCCGACTCAGGGTTCGGCTGTGCCCTGTGCAGCGGAGCGACACAGACCAGCTTCGTGGCCCAGTTGCGCCCGAGTCTGCCCCCGGACGTCGGCGTGGTGTACTGGGTGTGTTTGGCTGAGCCGCGGACCTCGGTCTACCTGCCATTTCATTTCGGCATCTCCGATTTCCCCGCCGGCTTTCGTATGGAATCCGAACAGCCGGCCGGCGACGTCTATGACCGCAAGGTCGCGGCGCCGTTTGCCGCCGATCCGGGCGAGGCGTTCTGGACGTTCTCGAACTTCCGCGACAAGGTAGACCGACAGGGACCGGCCCTCGTTGCGGCGGCCAGGACTGGGGCCCTCCGCATCGAGAGCCGTGCGGTGGCGATGCAGAAGCCGCTGGAGGAGATGGCGAAACGACTCCACGAGACCGACCGGACTGTGGCCGGCGAGGTGCTCGCCAACTTCTCGAAGGGGCTCTATCTGTCAGCCCTTGAGGGCATGGACAAGGTGCTGAGACAGCCGGCGGACGACGAGCGGATTGTCGCAAGGGCCAAAGCGATCCACGAGGCGGCGATCACAATCGATTCCCACGTGGACATCGCCGACGAGCTTTATGCGACGGCCGACCTTGATCCAGGGATCGACGATCCCCAGCTCAGATGCGATCTGGTCAAGATGGCCAAAGGTGGCATCGACGGCGTCTTTCTGGCGGTGTACGTCCGACAAGCGCCCAAGCTGAACGCCGAGACGTATGCCGAAGCGCAGCGGATGGCCGAGAGCAAATTCGATGCGATCGCGCGGCTGACCTGGAGCATGTATCCGGACCGCTGCGCCCTGGCATTATGTCCCGACGACGTCGAGCGGATTATTGCGACCGGCAGGAAGGCTATCATGATCGGCATCGAGAATGGCTTTCCCATCGGCGAAGACCTTGACCTGCTGAACCATTACTACGACCGAGGGGCCCGATACGTTACGCTCTGTCACACGGCGCACAACCAGATTTGCGATTCGTCGAGCGAGCCGGAGCCGCTGCACAACGGCCTGTCGCCGTTTGGCAGGAGCGCAGTCGCCCGCATGAACGAATTGGGCATGATGTGCGACGCTTCGCACATCTCCGAGAAGTCGTTCTTCGATCTGCTGGAGGTCACGCGGGCGCCGATCCTGGTGTCGCACTCGGGCTGCTCGGCCGTTCACCCACACGACCGGAATCTGACCGACGAGCAGCTCCGGGCCCTGCGCGACAACGGCGGCGTCATTCAGATCGTGGCGCTCGATGCGTACCTACGGCCCGAGACGCCCGAACGCGTGGACGCGGTTCGCCGGCTCCGGGAAGAGTTGGGCGTTCCGTCGTATGCCGAACGGCAGAGGTGGTCCACTGCGCAGCGTGCGGCGATGCGGCCCCGGCTGCGAGAGTACTACCGCCGCTATGAAGAGATGGCCGAGACGGTCCCTATCGCGACGGTCAAGGATTTCGTCGATCACATCGATCATGCGGTTCGCGTGGCGGGCATCGACCACGTCGGCGTCGGCACCGACTTCGATGGCGGCGGGGCCGTCAGCGGATTTGCCAACCACGCCGAGGCACTGAACGTCACGGAGGAACTGGTCCGGCGCGGATACTCGGACGAGGACATCCGCAAGATCTGGGGCGGCAACCTGCTGCGTCTGTGGCGCCGCGTCGAGGCCGTGCGCACGAAGAGGTAGGTCCATGAAGAAGGTCGTTGTCATTCTGCTGCTGGCCCTGTGGGTCTGCACCCCAGGCTGCCGGAACCGTCTCGCGTACGTTTCGGAGAAACCGTTGATCGGCATCACGACGGTCTTCGACGAGAACCGTCAGGTCAGCGAGGTCCACATATCCTATGTGGAGGCAGTGCTCCGCAGCGGAGGCGTTCCGCTGGTCCTGCCGCCGATCGACAGCACCGAAGCCGTAGATCGCTACGTCGAGGAGTTGGACGGCCTGGTGCTGGTCGGCGGGCGCGACATCCCGCCTTCGATGTACGGCCAGGAACCGCACGAGACGACCGAGGTCCTGCCTGAGCGACGGACCCAATTCGACAGCATGCTGATCGCTCGGTGGCTGGCCGGCGGAAAGCCGGTCCTGGGCGTATGCCTGGGTATGCAGTTCACCAATGTCGTCATGGGCGGCAGCATGATTCAGGACATCCCCTCGCTGGTTGGGGCCGACGTGAACCACAAGAAGGTCTATCACCGCGTAACGATCGCGCCCGACAGCACGCTGGCCAACCTCCTCGGCGCCGAGACGGCGATGGTCTACTCCTCGCACCATCAGGCGGTGGACCGCATCGGCAAAGGGCTCAGGGCGGTGGCGTACGCCGCCGACGGCGTCGTGGAGGCCCTCGAACGAACCGACGGCGGTCCTGGCTTGTTTGTTCAATGGCACCCCGAGGCCATGACCGACAAAGACCCCGGTCATACCAACGCAATTTACGGCTATCTCATCCACCTCGCCCGCGCCGGGCGACAAGCATCTCGCCCCGGATTCCCGCCTTCTCGGAGGTGATTGACGAGCGGCAGACGCTTGCATTCCGTCGCGTGCATCGTACAATGGGCGTAGTTGTACTTCGATGTGATATTGCTTCGATTCTTGGGCTGTCTGAGGGGAGCGTTACTTGGGCGGGCCGGAGCGATGAAGCCGATCGAGGTCAAAGACAGAACGCACATCAAGCAGTTGCTCTATGCCGAGCACGTCTTCGCGATCAAGGGGGACCAGTTTCGTGGTTTCGGTGGGTTCCAGCTCTGGTGGTACGACCGGCACCGCGGCTGGTGCGACTCTTGCGATTCGCACTGGTCCGACCCTCGAAAGCATGTGACACATCACAGTCTCGACGAGGCCGCCAAGACCCTGTGGCATCACAGAAAGAGCCTCTACGTCCGCATCAAGCATGTCGATGAGGACCCGTGCATCCAGGCTCTGGAGCATCTGGAAGACGTCCGACGCTGAGGGCGCATTACCGCAGGAATGGGAAGTCGGCCCGGCTGAGTTCCTGTCGGCGGAACTGCCGGTGCCAGCGCTGGTTCCACAGGGTCCAGAGCGGGACTTTGTGGGCCGAACCGTCGAGGAAGCAGGCCTGCGTCATGCGGTTGTGGCGTTCGAGGAAGGTGCGCCAGATCTGGGTGCCGCCTTGGCCGTCCACCGGAAAATCGCTGAAGACGACCAACGGTTGGCTCGGCAGGCGGTCGGTGTCGTGAGGTCGCACGTGCCAGTGGATGCAATCGGCGAAGACCGGGATGCCTTCGGTGTTTCGCTCGAACGCGTATTTCCAGTAGCGAGCGTCGTTCTCCACCGGATCGGTGATCCAGCGGTTCATGCCATAACTGCCCCAGAAATCGCCCTTGGAGATAAAGTCTCGTGAGCTGGGGTCGGAGGCCTCGCGAGGCCGCCCCCACGCGTGATGGATGTCGCCGCGCATCTCGGTGCTCTCGAAATCGACCGAGGGCCTGCTTGCCGAGGGACAGGTGCGAACCTTGTCCACGTCCTGATAATACGGTCGGAGCATTTCCATCCAGTCGCCGGGTACGGTCTGCACGTCGCCGCCGAGCGGATAGGACTCCTTCCACAGGATGCCCTCGAACTCCGTGGCGTACTGGGCGGTGGCCAGCCCCCATTGCTTGAGATTGTGCAGGCAGACCACAGCTCGCGCCTGGTCTCTGGCCCTTTGCAGGGCCGGCATGAGGATGGCGATCAGCAAGGCGATGATCGCGACGACGACCAGCAGCTCGATCAAGGTGAAGCCACGTTTCCTGGCAACGTCCATGCACCAGACCCCCACAGGCGGCAATGCCTTCGGTCCGTACGTTCAGGCCGAGGGGGAGGTTTGGCAAAAGACCGTGCCGATCGCTCGTCGGGCTACCCGACCGGCGCCTCGACGGGCTGGATGTCGGGGGTCTGCCGGATGGGCTCTTCGCATCGCGTATAGGCATTGATGCGGAACAACTCTTCCATGGCGGTGGTGCCCGATGCGACCTTGGCCAGGCCGTCCTGGACCATCGACCGTACGCCTTTGGCCCGCAGGCTTTCGCTCAGTTCCTGGTGCGGAGCGCCGGAACTGATCAAGGCACCGAGCTCATCGTCGATGGGCGCCACTTCGAAGATTCCTGTGCGTCCCTTATATCCGTACCAGCCGCATTCGGCACAACTGCCCGGATGCAGCAGTTCCTTCGGAGCGCTGACGCCGAATCGCGCAAACGTGTCCGTCTCGGTTTCGTCCAGCTCTCGCGGCTGGGCGCACTGGCCGCAGATCTGCCGCAGCAGGTTCTGGGCGATCACCATTCGCAGCGAACTGCCGATGATATGATACGGGACACCCAGATAGTGCAGGGCGTCGACGGCGCCGGCCGCATCGCGGGCGTGGATCGTCCCCAGCACGAGACGGCCGGAGAGCGCGGCCCTGGCCGCCACGATGGCCGAGTCCTTGTCGCGAATCTCGCCGATCAGGATCAGGTCGGGGTCCATCCGCAGGATCGTGCGAAGCCCTTCGTGCATCGTCAGTCCGTGCTGCTCGTCCACCTCGATCTGCTGGGCGTACGGCAGGCGGAACTCGACCGGATCCTCAATGGAATAGGTGGTCGTGGTACGCAGGTCCATCAGCGATGCCAGACCGTACATCGTGGTGGTCTTGCCCGATCCCGTCGGACCGGTGACCAGGACCAGGCCGCTGAGCGACCGGATTGTCGAAGCGATTCGCTCGCGATTGGCCGTGGAGAAGCCGAGGCCGGAAAGATCCCAGTTGTCGCGAGGCAGATTCAACAGCCGCAGATGGGCCGATTCGCGTGCGCGCACGGGCGTCAACGTCACGCGGATTTCCCACGTCGTGTCCTCGTCACGCCATTCAAGTTGCCCTTCGAGTGGTGCGAACGCGCGGACAACGCTTAGGCCGGAGGCGCTCTTGAGTTGGTTGAGCAGTCGGCGGCCATCCGTCGGCGAAAGCACGGCCTTCGGCGTGATCACGCCGTCGACGCGATGGACGACTCGCAGGCCGTCGTCCACGCAGTGCAGGTGCACGTCGGTGGCGTCGTCCATGATGGCGTTCCACACCAGGGTGTGCAGGAGGTCGGGGTAGGATGTTGCGTTGGTCTTTCTGCGATCCGTCACAGTACTGATTCCGCACGCTTGGGCCATGTCGGTTGCTCCTTCCACTGGGCCTGGGTCTGCCGTCGATCCTTCGGCCGTTCCTGGTCGCGGGCCGGACATGCACGAGACAGCCGGCCCGCCGTCCATGTCGGCGGCGGGGTGGGGCGTCTTAACTGATATTTTCGATACAGTCGTCAAATCGCCCCGAAGGGGCGTCGAGTGGGCCCGAGCGTTGCGCTTTTCATAGCCCCCGAGTCGGCAGCGTCCGATATCGTTGCGATCTCATCGCGAACCGACGGCCGCGTCCACCGGATGGTGCGAGCGGGTATGGGGCCGGGGCTCGCCGGCAGCAACAGGAATGGTGATTGCCGGGGCAAAAAAACTCTCGATATCGACCGATAATACGGCTGGAATGCGCACGGCTGTATGTCTTACCCAAAAAAGCTCACATGTCCACACGGATTCTATTTGGATTCGCTAAACTGCCCAGGTCCACATTGACGATGGGTATCTTTGTCCAAACACCCAGTTTGAAAGGAGACACAGACAATGGAGACGTCAGTGGAACAACGCCGGGAGAGCCGGACGGATCTGTCGTGGCCGGTCAGTGTTTGGGTTCCTGACGCGAACCGTTTCTTCAACGGTCGCAGCGCCAACATCAGCAAGGTGGGAGTCTTCATCACCGTTCCGATGACTACCCCGATTCGTCGGGGTTCCGTGGTGGAGTTGAACTTTCCGCGAACGGATGCCTTGGCCGAACAAAAGGGACAGTTTGCCCGGATCAAGAAGGGCCGTGTCGTCAGGATCGATCGCAAGGGAACGCTCGAAGCAGCGGTGATCGGCCTGGGCATCGCATTCGAATAGAGCCGGACGATTGGGTGTTCTCGACAGGAGGTCGGCGATCCCAATCGGGTTACTCGTCACCACGGGGCAATGAAAAAAGAACGTGAGGCGGATGTTTCTCCCGGAAACGTCCGCCTCGTTCGTTTTCTGCAATTCGCCGCGCAGAGGCACTGCATCGAGCGGTGAGGTGGGCTTGGGCCCATGCGGATACTACAAGGCGACCGCGGCGAACGTCATGAGCAGACCCAACGTGGCGCTTGCCGTCGTCAGCTTGAGCCAGCGGCAATAGCGGGCGTACTCCGGATGCTCATCCTCGAATTCATGGTAGAGATCGTCGAGGTCGGGGTCGCGCGGGCGCAGCCAGACCCGGACGCAGAGATGAGCGACCACCGATCCGAGGAAGAGCAGGCCGCCGAGAACGTACATGGCATGGGCCAGAATCTGCATGCGGCTATCATACAACTCGCCACCCTCGATCCAAAGCCAAAACTCCGCACACTCGAGTCGGTACGCTCATTGACAGGCCGACGGCCGGCCGCTATGGTTCGTATTCCGACAACGAAACAGGAATCCCCATGGCCACGACTCCTGGTACAGGCGACCGAAGATGAGAACGATTGATCTGCGAAGCGATACGGTGACGCTGCCGTCGCCCGAAATGAGGCAGGCCATTTGTCAGGCCGAGTTGGGCGACGATGTGTTTGGCGAGGACCCGACGGTCGTGCGACTGGAGCGAAGGCTGGCTGCTCTCGTCGGCGCTGAAGCGGCGCTGTTGATGGCCAGCGGGACGATGGGCAATCTGGTCTGCGTTCTGACGCACTGCGGCCGGGGCGATGAGGTGATCCTGGGCGACCAGTCCCATACGTTCTATTATGAGGCCGGCGGAATCAGTGCTCTCGGAGGCGTTCACCCGCACACGATAGCCAATCAGCACGACGGCACGTTGCGGCTGGAAGACATTCGTGCGGCGATCCGCCCGGACAACGTCCACTTCCCGCGTACCCGTCTGATCTGCCTGGAGAACACACACAATCGCTGCGGCGGCGCGGTCCTGTCTGCGGAGTACACCGACGCCGTCGCTTCCCTGGCCCGTGAGAATGGCCTGGCCGTCCACCTCGACGGGGCGCGAATCTTCAATGCGGCGGTGGCTCTGGGCATCGACGTCAAGACGCTCACAAGAGGTGTCGATTCCATGAGCGTCTGCCTGTCCAAGGGCCTGGCGGCGCCGGTCGGCTCGGTGATCGGCGGTTCGCAGGCCTTTATCGACGAGGCCCGACGGGTTCGCAAGATGCTCGGCGGAGGCATGCGCCAGGCGGGGATCATCGCCGCCGCGGGTCTCGTCGCTCTCGATACGATGATCGACAGGATTCAGGACGATCACGCCCACGCCGCCCATTTGGCCAAGGGCATCGCGGGTCTGAATGGGCTTCACGTCGATGCCGCCGCCGTGCAGACCAACATTGTCTACTTCGATGTGGTTCGCGAGAGGCTGTCGGCCGAGACGCTCCTGTCGCGGCTGGCCGAGCGAGGCGTCAAGATGCTCTGCTCGGGGCCCGGCCGGATTCGAGCGGTTACCCACTACGGCGTTGACCGCGACGACATCGACCGGACGCTTGCGGCGATGGCCGAGGCACTGGATGCATCCTGACGGTCAGTCTCCGCTGCTCTGGTAGACGACCCGACCGGCGACGACCGTTGTGTGGACCGACAGGTCTTCGTTGAGGAGGACGAGGTCCGCATCGTACCCGATCGCGATCGACCCGGTCTTCTTGTTGAGTCCGAGAACGGCAGCGGCGTTTTCCGTAACCGTGCGAATCGCGGTAGCCGTTGAGCAGCCGGTGAACTGGATCAGGCGAGCGAGGATTCGATTCAGACCCAGGGCGGTTCCGATCAGCGTGCCGTCCTTGTAGCGGGCGGCGCCATCGCGGGCCTCGTATGGGATGTCGTTGTACGTGTAGTGCCCGTCGGGAAGACCTAACGCCTGCATCCCATCGGTAATGGTGACGAATCGGCCCGGGCCCACCGCCGCCCAGGCCAGCCTCACGACGGAGGGGTGGCTGTGCACGCCGTCGGCAATCACCTGGACCGTCACGTCGGGCCGTTCGAAGATGGCCGCCAGCGGGCCGGGGTCTCTGTGGTGCAGTGAGGGCATGGCGTTGAACAGGTGTGTCACATGGTTGATCCCCGCGTCGAATCCACGAAGCGTCTCTTCGTAACTGGCGCTGGTGTGGCCCAGCGAGGCGACGACGCCGCGATCGACCAGCGCCCGGACGAGGTCGAGCCCCCCGGGCAGTTCCGGCGCGACCGTCATCATGGCAAGGCCGCCGCCGGTCCTTCTCAGGATCGCATCGAGGGCCGATGGACTCGGGTCTGTCAGGCAGTCGGGTTGAATCATCCCGCGTTTCTTCGGCGAGATGAAGGGGCCTTCGAGATGGGTGCCGAGCAATCGCGCGCCGCCAAGGTCTCGGCCGATGCACTCGGAGGCGACTTCCAGGTGGCGGTTGTCCTGGCCGGGCTTATAGACCGTCGTCGCCAGATAGGACGTGACACCGCTGCGGGCGCAGGTCTGCGCGATCGTTGCCAGCGCCTCCGGCGTGGCATCCAGGACATCGGCGCCGCCGGCGCCCTGAATGTGTACGTCGATGAACCCCGGCGCCAGGAGCCGGCCGCCGGCGTCCAGCACGCTCTCGGCCCTTGGCGCGGTCTCACCGCGGCCAAGCTGTTCGATGGTCCCGTCCCTGAGAAGGACCCAACCGTCCGCATTCGCCTGGGCCGAGTCATACAACCTGCAGTTGCTTATGAGAAGCGATGCCATATCGTCCTGCCCCTGTCCTTTTCTCGAACCGTCGCCATGGAAACCTGTTGCTTCCGCCCGTGCGTGGGCGAAATGCGAGCATACGACAGACAGAGACAACCCGCAACCCCGCAGATTCGCCGGATCCCGCGACCGACGCGATTCGCGGTTGCGGGTTGTACTCCCGTCACCGGACCGATAGGATAGGCGAAAAGGGCCGTCATGCCACAGGTGAAAGGAGAAGCTATGAAGCGTATCATCGTTTCCGCGTTGTTGCTTGCGTGCTGTGCGGCGGAATTTGTGTCGGCGTCGGAGACCTCCTCGCCCGAGACGCTGCTGTTGAAGGATTTTCGTCCTCGCTCCGTCTACCGGATTCCCGTGACAGAGATCGCCAAGGCCCGCTATCCGGCGATCGACATGCACGCCCACGTGTATGCCAGGACGCCGGAGCAACTGGACCGCTGGGTGCAGGTCATGGATGAGCACGGGATCGCCAAGGCCGTCGTTCTGACAATGGCCGTGGGCAAGCAGTTTGACGATCTGTGCGCGCTGTATTCGAAGTATCCCGATCGCTTCGAGCTGTGGTGCGGGTTCGACTACACCGGCTACGATCAGCCCGGCTTCGGACCGGCGGCCGTGGCGGAGTTGCAGCGATGCTACGACATGGGCGCCCGAGGCGTCGGCGAGCTGGGCGACAAAGGCAAGGGCCTGTTCTACTGCCGGCCCACCAAGGCCTGGGGGATGCACCTGGACGATCCCCGCATGGACCCGCTGCTGATCAGGTGCGCCGAACTGAAGATGCCCATCAACATCCACGTGGCCGATCCGTACTGGATGTACGAGCCGATGGACGCCTACAACGACGGGCTGATGAACGCCTTCAAGTGGCGTCTCGACGATCAGCCCGACATCATCGGCCACGCCGGGATGATCGACATCCTCGAACGGGCCGTCAAGCGGCACCCGAAGACCACCTTCCTCGCCTGTCACTTTGCCAACTGCTCGTACGACCTGAACAGGCTGGCCAGACTGTTCGACGAGTATCCCAACCTCTATGCGGATATTTCCGCGCGTTTTGCCGAGACGGCGGCCATTCCTCGCTTCACGGCCAAGTTCTTCGAAGCGTACCAGGACCGGCTCGTCTACGGGACCGATATGACCTTCAGCCCGGAGGTGTACCGGATGTCGTTCCGCATCCTCGAGTCGGCGGATGAGCACTTCTACTACTGGCGGCTCTTCAGCTACCACTGGCCTCTTCATGGCCTGGCTCTGAGCGACCCGGTGCTCGAGAAGGTCTATCGAGGCAATGCGCTGAAGATCCTGCACCCATAGCGGTGGGTGAAGAACGGGTGATGCTTCTGGGAGGAATGTGTTTGTGACAGCGGCAGGCAAGCAATGGATGTATCGATATTGGATTGCTTTGGTCCTCTTTGTGATGGCGGCGACGGCGCAGGCCGACTGGCCTCGCTTTCGTGGGCCTTCGGGCGACGGCTTGGCGACGAGGCCCGGCGGGGCCGAGCGAATCGGTCTGCCCGTGCGCTGGAGCGAGACGGAGAACATCGCGTGGAAGACGGCCATCCCGCACCTCGGCTGGTCGAGTCCGGTGGTGATGGACGGGCAAATCTGGCTGACGACGGCCACGGCCGAAGGGCACGATTTCTACGCGATCTGCGTCGATGCCAAATCGGGCGGGATCCGTTTCAACGAGCGGCTCTTTCACACGGACGACCCCGAGCCCTTGGGCAATCCACTCAATGGCTACGCGTCGCCCACGCCCGTCATCGAGCCGGGACGCGTCTACGTGCATTTCGGCAGCTATGGCACTGCATGCCTGGACACGAAGACGTTTGAGGTGCTATGGAAGCGCAGCGACCTGCCCTGTCGGCACTATCGCGGGCCGGGCTCGTCGGTCATCCTGTTCGAGGATCTGCTGATCCTGACGATGGACGGCGTGGACGTGCAGTACCTCGTTGCGCTGGACAAGACCACCGGGCGCACCGTCTGGAAGACCGACCGCACCGCCGACTGGGACGACCTCGACGCCGAGGGCAAGCCGCGCGACGAAGGCGACCTGCGCAAGGCGTATACGACGCCGCTGATCGTCGAGCGCAATGGCGCCACGCAGATGATCAGCATCGGTGCCAAAGCGTTCTACGGCTACGATCCGAGGACGGGGCGCGAGCTGTGGAAGGTCAACATGCCTGCGTTCTCCGGCGCGGCCGGCCCGGTCTATCGCGACGGCATCGTCTACGTCGTCACCGGCTTCGGCCAGACCGAGTTGATGGCCGTCCGCGTCGACGGTGCCGGCGACGTCACCGACAGCCACGTGCTGTGGAAGACGGCCCGAACCGTGCCGCGAACGCCCTCGCCGGTGTTGGTGGGGGACCTGCTCTTTACGATCAACGACACGGGGATCGCCGTCTGCCTCGACGCCGCCACCGGCGAGCCGATCTGGCAGGAGCGCATCCGGGGCAACTACGCCGCGTCGCTGCTCTACGTCGATGGCAACGTTTACTGCTTCAACCAGAACGGCACATCGACCGTCTTCAAGGCGGCTCGCCGCTTCGAGGTCGTCGCGACCAATACGCTCGACACCGGCTTCATGGCCTCGCCCGCCGTCGCCGGCAGCGCCCTGATCCTGCGAACCAAGACCCACCTCTACCGAATCGAATCCCCGCGATAGCATTGTTGAAATGCATGTGAAGGAGACGGCCATGATCAATAGAGCGATGACCGGTGCAACCGTGCTTGTTGCTGCAATCATGCTTATCAGTGCAGGTGTGGGGCGTGCCGAACGCTACGAGTTGCGCAGTCCCGATGGAACGGTGAGTGTCGCTGTGGACGTGAACGAGCGGATCGATTTCGCGGTGCGCGTCGACGGCCGGACGGTGACCGAAGTTGGGGGACTGTCGCTGACGATTGCCGACAGGGACGTCATGGGAGTCAATGCCCGCGTCACACGGGTAAATCGCGATGCCGTCTCGCGCGAGGTGCGCCCGGAGATTCGCGAGAAGAACGCCGTGATCCCGGAACGGTACAACGAACTGATGCTGACGTTCGAGGCGGGGTTCGCTTTGACGTTTCGGGCCTATGACAACGGCGTGGCCTATCGCTTCTCGACGTCACTGCCGGGTGATGTGGTCATCGCATCCGAGCGGGCGAGCTTTCGGTTCGCCGATTCGGCCTCGGTGATCTGCCAGAAGGAGAAGAGCTTCCGCTCCGCCTATGAGGAGCCCTACAGCGAGCAGGCGATCGGCGAGCTGAAGGCCGAGGATTTGTGCTGTCTGCCGCTGCTCGTGACGCCGAAGACCGGGCCCAAAGTGCTCGTCACCGAGTCGGACCTGCGGGACTATCCGGGCATGTGGCTGCGGGGCACGGGCGGGGCCTCTCTGGAGGCGGCCTTTGCGGGCTATCCGCTCGAAGAATCGTATGAAGGCAGCCCCTACGTGCACGGCCGCGTCACCAGGCACGCCGACTATATCGCCAAGACCAGTGGCACGCGAACCTATCCGTGGCGCATCGTTGCCATCGCCCGCAACGACGGCGACCTGATCGCCAATCAACTGGTCTATCTGCTCGCGCCGCCCCTGGCCCTCGATGATGTCTCATGGATCAAGCCGGGGGTGGTGACATTCGACTGGTGGGGCCGTCGCAACATCTACGGTGTGGATTTCAAGGCCGGCATCAATACCGCTACCGCCAAGTACTTCATCGACTTCGCATCCGAATTCGGCTTCGAGTATTTCCTCTTTGACGACGGCTGGACCGATGGGGCCGATCTGTTCAAGATCCACCCCGATCTGGACATGGAGGCGGTCTGCGCCTATGCGAAACAGAAGAACGTGGGCGTGATGCTGTGGGTGATCTGGGCGACGCTGGACCGCCAGTGCGAGAAGGCCCTCGATCGCTTCGCCGAGTGGGGCATCCGGGGCATCAAGATCGACTTCATGAATCGCGACGACCAGAAGATGGTCGAGTTCTATCACCGGATCGCCAGAGAAGCCGCCAGGCGGCACATGGTGATCGACTTCCACGGCGCCTACAAGCCGGCGGGCCTGCGCCGGGCATATCCCAACGTGCTGACGCGGGAGGGCCTGATCGAGGTCGAGCAGAACGGCTGGAGCGACCAGACCAATCCGGAGCATCACGCGCTGCTGCCGTTCATCCGCATGGTCGCCGGACCGATGGACTACATCCCCGGCACGATGAACAACGCACAAAAGCACGAATTCCGCCCGGTAGGGGACCGGCCGATGGGCTTGGGCACCCGCGCCCACGACATCGCTCTGTTCGTGATCCTGGAGAGCCCGATGCAGATGCTGCCCGATGCGCCGTCGGACTACTACCGCGAGCGCGAGTGCACCGAGTTCATCGCGCAGATTCCCGTCGAGTGGGACCAGACGCTCGTGCTGGAGGCCAAGGTGGGCGACTACGTGGTGCTGGCTCGCCGGCGGGGCGATGTGTGGTTCGTCGGGGCGATCACGGACTGGCAGCCCCGGCAGTTCGATCTGCGATTCGACTTCCTCGGACCCGGCCCGTACGAGATGGAGTTCCTCCGCGACGGCGTCAACGCCGCCACGCGCGCGATCGACTACAGGAAAGAGAAGAAGACCGTCACGGCGGATGCAACGATGAAGATCGACCTGGCCCCCGGCGGCGGCTGGGTCGCTCGCATCTACAGGCCCGTTCGTTGAGACATTGGTGGGAGTACCGAACATGACAAGATTGTCGAGATGGGCCATCGTATTGGCCGTGCTGCTCGGGTCGATCGGACACGACGGCCTTGCGGCGGCGAACGCGGGGGCGGTTTCGATCGTCACGGACATCGCCTACAAGAGTGGCGACGGATTGACGGCGTACGAGGCCGAGCGGTGCAGGCTGGATCTGTATCTGCCGGAGGGCCAGAAGGATTTCCCGACGTTGCTGTGGTTTCACGGCGGCGGCATTACCGAGGGCAGCAAGGTCGATCGGATGACTGTCGGGATCGCGGAGTGGTTCGTCCGTCACGGGGTTGCGGTGGCGCTGGCGAACTACCGCCTCTCGCCCAACGCGACGTATCCGTCCTATCTGGACGATGCGGCTGCCAGTTTTGCCTGGCTGCACGCGCACATCGGCGCTCGCGGCGGCGATGCGAAACGGATCTTCGTCTCGGGTCACTCGGCCGGCGGCTATCTGACGGCCATGATTGGCCTGGACGGGCGGTATCTCGATCGATACGGCCTGGGCCCGGACGTCATTGCGGGCCTGATTCCCGTCAGCGGGCAGATGATCACCCACTCGACGGTTCGCACCGAGCGAGGCATCGAGCGCACGCGTCCGGTTGTGGACGAGGCGGCGCCGCTGTATCACGTCCGTGCCGATGCGCCGCCGACGGTATGCATCTGTGGCGGCGAGGACCTTCCCGCGCGGGCCGAGGAGAATCGGCTGTTCGTCGCGGCGATGAAGGCGGTCGGACACGAGAAGGTTGAGTATATCGAGGTCGAAGGCCGCGACCACGGGACCATCGTCAGCCGAATCCCCCAGCCGGACGACGTCGTCGCGCGTGCGATTCTGGCGTTCATCCAGATGGGGCGACTGCCACTGACCTACTACGTGGATGATGCCCAAGGCGATGACGGCCGTGACGGGCAGAGCCCGCAGGCTGCGTGGCGGTCGCTGGAGAAGGTCAATCGCACTTCGCTGAAGCCGGGCGACACCGTCCTCTTCAAACGCGGCGGCCAGTGGCGCGGCCAGCTCGTTCCCCAGAGCGGCGCGGCCGGTCTGCCTGTCACATATGGCGCGTTCGGCACGGGCGTCACACCATCGCTGCTCGGTTCCGTGGCGAGGAATGCAGCATCGGACTGGCGTCTCCTTGAGGACGGGATATGGGCTACGGGCGACGCGCAAGGGGCCCTGTCGGTCGATGTGGGCAACATCATCTTCGATCACGGCGCGGCCGTCGGTGTCAAGAAGTGGAGCCGCGACGCGCTTCGGGAGCCGGGCGACTACTTCTACGAGCCCGATGCAAAGCGCGTGCTGCTCCGCTCGGACGGCAATCCTGCGGATCGCCATCGCAGCATCGAGTTGGCCCTCAGAAAGCACATCATCGACCAGAGCGGCAAACGGTACGTTACCTACGAGGACCTGGACCTTCGATATGGGGCGGCTCACGGCATCGGCGGTTCTGGCGTCCGGCACATTGTCGTGCGTCGATGCGATCTGTCGTACATCGGCGGCGGGCATCAGCACACTACGGCTGACGGTCGGCCGGTGCGCTACGGCAACGGGATCGAGTTCTGGTCGAGCGCCGGCGATTGCCTCGTCGAGGACTGCCGCCTGTGGGAGATCTATGACGCGGCCCTGACCAACCAGGGCAGCGGGACCAACGTCCAGGAGAACATCACCTATCGCCGCAACGTGATCTGGAACTGCGAGTACTCGTTCGAGTACTGGAACCGGGACGAGTCCAGCCGCACGCACAACATTCGCTTCGAGCACAATACCTGCGTCGATGCCGGCTATGGCTGGGGGCACGGCCAGCGGCCCGACCGCAACGGGCGGCATGTGATGTTCTATGACAACAGCGCCGCAACGAGCGACTTCGTCGTTCGCTACAACATCTTCTGCAATGCGACCGACAGTGGCCTGCGCCTGCACGGCCGCGACTGGACGGCCGCCCTGACGCTGGACGCGAATTGCTGGTACCAGCGGGACGGCGTCCTGCTGCTGTGGGGACGGACATCCGTTGGGGCCGATGAGTTCTTCGACCACCAGCGGGCGCGGGGATTCTCGACGAATGCCCTGGTGGTCGAGCCGGAGTTTGTCGATGCCGCCGGAAGGGACTACCGGCTGACGCCGGGCTGCCCGGTGCGGAAACTGCGGAACAACGGGGTGCCCGTCGGCGCGCTGCCTTGAACGCTTAGGGGCCGAACGTGCCCGGATTGGCCCTGATGGGCGATCATTTCTTGTCCGTCTTGCTGTTCTCGGCTACGGAGGCCGACAGGAGGTGCTCGTACTTCTCTGCCTCATCGTCGTACCAGACCGTGATTCGGTAGAAGTCGTCGCTGATGCCCTTGGCCTCGGAGATCGAGATGATCCGGAAGCATTTGAGCTGGCTGTTGCAGTACTTGACAACCTTCTTCTTGAGCTCGTCGGCGTCTCCGGAAAACGCCGGTCGGGTGAATTCCTTGAACTGGATCGCCATAATCGCTCCTTGCATCAGATTGTTCGGCCAAGGCCCAACGGCCTGCCTCGACCACGTCATTCTGGCCGGGATCGCGAGGAAATTCAAGGGCCAACGTCCAAAGACGGGTCTGCAAAGACAAGTGGCCGGCACGATCTGCTCTTGCCCGCAGTACGTGCCGGCCACCCTACGCCGATTTACCCCGCGTAGCCGCTTGGTCGGACATCCTGACCTCCGAACGTCACCAAGGCGTTTGACGTCCGGCTGATGTGGATGACTTTTTGGCAAGTTTCCTGAAAAAGGTGATTTTTCACCCCCGCCCGCCGTGAGATCGTGTCAATCGACCTCGTCGTAGGAATACAGAATGCCGTCGAGGCGGTCGTATAAGGCATCGAGGGCGTATTCCAGCTCTCCGTCGTGGCAGTCGTTCGCGGCGGTTACGATGCAGCCAAGCAGGTCCTCAAGCTCCGTCAGCGTCACGTCGATTTGTTGCCTTCCCCCGGAAAGAACGGCCTGTCCGAACGGATGATTGTTGGCGAGGGCGTGTTGGACAATGAGCTTGTACTGGCCCCGCAGCAGGGGAATGGCGACTCTCTGATCGCGTTTGATCTTCTCCGACATCCCTGTCCTTTCACGCAGGCCGACCGGCCGCAGGCAGATCGGCCGCACACAGACCATAGATGCGCCCTTCGCTCCTCCCCCCAGTAGACTATTGCTGGCCTTGGCGGGACAAGCAAGACAAAAAACGGCGCAGGGAGGGATGAGATCTTCGTTTTGAGCCCTATCTGGGGCCAGATAGACTGACTGAACGGGGGGCTGTACGCCTCGGAGCCATGACGTACACCCCCCCGGCGCTTCCCGCCCTCCCACAGCCGCATGCCTCGACATACTCCACTCACGCAGAAGGCGTCTGTCGACGGCCAATGTAGATGTCTTTTCTGGAAAAAGACAAAAAAAGTCCGTCGCGTCGACGCGACGAGTTGCCGGCAAGGGGGATTTCTGCGCAAAAGCTTGCTGTGAAACTGCTTAGGGGTCGTTTCTTGAAGCGGAGGAACCGTCATTCCGCAGCCAGACTTCCGGGAACCGTGCATATTTGATCGTCTTGGCCGGCCCTTGGCCCCGGTCGTTCCGGTGGAAGCTGTAGACGACGTGCAGGACGCCGTCCCGGCCCTGGATGATGGAAGGGTAATGGCTTCGCGTCGCAGCCGGACCCCGCAGGTCCCGTTCCAGGTGCCGGATGTGGGTCCAGGTTCCGCCCTGGTCGGACGACAGCGAGACGGCCAGACTGTGTCGCCCATTCTCGGTGTCGTTGCAGGCCAGGACCCAATCTCCCTTGGCCAAGGTGACGATGTCGGCGCCGGAGCCCGGATTGGGCAGTTCGCTGTCGCGGACGAGGCTCCAGGTGGCCCCGGCGTCGGTCGAGCGGCTGACGTGCAGGCGGGCAGGGGGCGGGCCGTTGTCGCGCATGTAGGCGGTCAAAGCCCCATCGGGCCCGCACGCGATGCTGGGCTGGATGTTGCCGGCGGCGACGAGGGGCTCGCTGAACGTCCAGTTCTTTCCGCCATCGTCCGTGATTGCCATCAGGGAGAAGCTGAACCCGTCGGAATAGAGCGGCACGACGATCCGTCCTCTGTCGAGAACGACCGCCTTGTTCTTCGTCTGCCAGCCCATCCGGCGGAAATAGGGGTACCCGAGCGGCTGGTCGATTCGCCGGCCGCTATCGTCAACGAGAATGCCCTTTCGGACCATGTCCTCGCCTCGGGCCTTGGCGAGCAGATCGTCGCGCCAGGCGTCGAGGCGCCCGGCAGCCGCCTGCGCCATGCCCTGTTCGGTCAGGTACTGCGTGTATTGCTCGATCTGACGAGCGACGGAGCCGACGAAGCGGTCGTTTGGCTGGATGCCTCGTTCGGCCTTGTCGCCCGGCTTGACGTGCAGCACATCCTGCCACATCCATCGGGGCGGGCCGTCGTCGCGTTCCAGGTCCTCGCTGATGCGGTATTTCAGCAGCGAGGTCTCCCATTGGTTGGCGATGACGGTGTACCACATCAGCCAGAGGCGGCCTTGGGCGTCCATGAACAGGATGGGGTTGATGTCGGGAAAGCCCGGCGTGTCGGCCATGACGAATGGCTCGCTCCAGCGGTCTGCGCCGCGTTTCAGCCGTGAGCCCATGATCGCGACGTCGTCGGCCCACCGCTCGCCCGAGCCCTGGAACCACGCCGCCAGCAGGTCGCCGTTGGGAAGCTCGACGATCGTCGAACCGTGCACGTGTTCGGCGACATAGGGGAAGATCTCCATCGTCACGAGGGTGTCTTCTGCGCCGGCGCCGTTGGCGGCGGCAAGCAAACACAGCATGGCGGTCGAAGCGATGCGAAAAGTGTCCATCGTTGCCTCCTTCGCGCCGGGGCTATAGCGTGACGATCTCCTCCAGCGTGATCTGAAAGAGGATGTCCTGTCCGGCCAGCGGGTGATTGCCGTCGACGACGACGTCTGTGTCTGTGACCTGAATGATCGTGGCGTTGACGACCTCGTAATTCTCGGCGGGCAGGCGGAGCCGCTGGCCCACTCGCGGGGTGATGCCTTCGGGCAGGTCCTTGCGCGGGATCACCTCGACGCGGTCTTCATCGCGCGGGCCGTAGGCCTTGTCCTTGGGCACAACCACGGTCCTGGACTCGCCCGGCGTCATGCCGATCACGGCCTTCTCCAGGGCGGGCAGCATGTCGCCATGGCCGACGATGAACTCGACCGTCCCGCCGTCCGGCGCCAGTTCGAATTCCCGTCCGTCGGTCAGCCGGCCGGCGCAACGCACTCTGACGATGTCGCCTTCGGCGACGCGTGCCATACGACTCTCCTATCGGGTCGGCGTCTCCGAAATCCGACGCGTCCTCACCTGGCCTCGATACGAATCGTGTGGCGAACAGGGACGAAGACCGCTTTGACGGCCTCGGCCAGAGGAGCACGGGTTTTCTCCGTTAGCGTTGCCGTCATGTCCATGTCCGCCTGACCTTCCGGACCGTGGAAGAGAGTCTTAACCTGCCGGGTTTCGTAGGCCTGCTTGGCGGCCACCGCCTCATCGACGCGATGGAAGGCTTCGCTGAAGGGATTGACCTCGAAATCGGCGGCCAGATTGACGCCGGCCTTCAGTTGGGCCGCTGTGTAGCTCTTGGTTGCCTCGCCCCACGTGATGCGGCAGCCGCCGGCTGGGGCATTCCGGATGAGTAGCATGAAGCGGTTCAAATCTTCGTTGAACGGCACGAGCGTCATGCCGGAGCGGATGCTTGAATCGACATCGGCCGGACCGGTGGCACAGTATGGGTACCGGCTGCTCTCGACCTCCACGCGACCCGCCTCAGCCGACAGCACGCGATGGCCCTCCGAGGCCGTCGCCTGTCCGTTCGCCATGTCCAGCATGATGGTCCCGATCTGTCCATCGAGCCCCATCGCCCTGAGAAACGCATAGGCCATCACGAGGTGGCCCGCCCAGCCCGGATGGACGCCGTCTTTGCCTGCGATCATGTAATCGTCGCCGTAGCGGCGCTTGGCCTCGAATCCCTGGACCAGCATCGGGACGAACACGTCGGCAAACGCCACCTGCTCCTGTTCGGCCAGGCGTACGTCGATATTGCGAAACTCCAGCAGGCTGCGGTTCAGGTCGTCGACCGTGCCGAGCGCCCGCTGGACCCACGACGGCATCTTGCCGACCGTGCCGGCCGAGCCCTGGATTACGCGCGTCCCATGCTCCTTGAACGCGCGAATGATCGCCAGCGAGGCATCGCGATAGACCTGCCCGAATTCGTCCTTATAGGGCTGGTAGTTGTGGTCGTTCATCGCATAGCACGTTGTCGCGATGGTCGGATCGAATCGCAGCACGTCGTTGGCCATCCGCGCCAGGAAGCCGGGGGCCTTTTCGCCGCTCCAGCCGAACTGCCGGACCGTGACCTCGAGCTGCGGCACGCAGACCGTCAGATAGGTCTCCATGATCCGCGAATACATCTTCTGCTCGGTGATCGAGTCGCCGCAGATCGCCAGCCGATCGCCCGGCTTGAGCAGCAGCCCCTCGACGGGGGGCGCCTTGAGCGGCTTATAGGCGGCAAAGTAGGGATCGGAGGGCAACGATTCGTATTCCTGCGCCAACAGCGGAGAAACACAAATCACGACGAGGGCCAGAAGTGACACTATGAGCTTCTTCATGACCGTCACTGTAGTCTGTCACGACCGCGCGGGCAACTGAAAAACCCCGGAATTCGGCAGGAGATCCATGTGGCTATGCGAGATTACCCTTCGCTTTGTCTGCCGAGGAAGAAGAGTGATCGGACGGGGGGCAGAGTCAATCTCACCCTCGTCACGACGCAGTCGCCTTCGATCTCGTGCGCGTATTGGACGGGCCGGACGTTTCCCGTATGGGGGTCCCAGGCTTCGAGTACCAGGCGGCCGCGCAGGAGGATGTGCGTGTCCAGGGCGGTTGGATCGATATTGGCGAACAGGTAGATATGGATGCCGTTCTTGACCTTGTGGATGTAGCGGGGCGGGCGCTGGCCTTCGCATTCTACGTCGTAGACGGCCAATGCGTTGTCCAGCCTCCCTTGCAGAGTCGCGGCGTCCGGCTTCTCGGCAAACATAGAGGCGATGGCGGCGGCGACGTCGGCGTCGTGGCCGAACTCGGCTGACTTGGACGGCAGCACGCCCGTGGCGATGACCCTGCCGCCGGCATCGTGGAAGGCCTTGATCTTCTGAAGGTTGCTCCAGCGGATGGTCTTGTGGCCGGGGAGCACGAAGACTCTGAATCGCCCGGGGTGGACTTTGTTCTTGAGAACGAGTTCATTGCCTTCGATCGTGCATCGTTCGTCGAGGACGTCGGGATGGAGGAAAGTGTAGTCGCGACCGGCGGCGATGAGCGCTTCGCCCACATCGAGGTAGTCGGCCTCGGGGACCGTGACGCCGCCCTGGTAGTAGCCGAGTGGGCCGTCGAGGTGGTGGCTGGCCTGGAGCGTGGCGATGGGATACAACACGGCGACGTCGGCGACGTGGCGGGCATCGTCTTGCAGCAGGAGATTGAGTCGGGCCAGATAGGTGTTGAATTCGGGCAGGCGGTCGGCGTAGATCGGACTGCGGTAGGATAGCTCGGGTTTGAACGTGACGCGCGTATCGTCGTACCAGACGGCGTGCGGGATCAGCAGGTTGATGCCCTTGGTGTACTGTTCCATCGCGACGGTATAGATCTGGTCCCAGCTTAGATCGCCCATCGCACCATAGGTTTCGGACATCACGAGTGTCTTGTCCCAGTTGTAGGCGGCCGAACTGATGATCTTGTAGACGCGCTCGGCGGGCCGGTCGCCGCCGATCTTGTCAATGCCTGGAACGGCCTGGTACTGGAGGCATTTCATCAGATCGCCCGAAACGCTGACCGGATTGGCGATCTCTTCCTGGTCCTGGTGGCCGGTCGCTTCGATGCCGTGCGCGTCGCACCAGTCCTGGATCCGCTTGGGAAAGCCCAGGGCGTAAAGCTCCGTGCGGAAGCCGAACAGGTAGTTGCGCGCCGCCTGGGTGTCGGGTCCGATGTCGTGCCACAGGGCGGGGTAGTAAGGCCTCGGGTCGAAGCCGTAGCGTTCTTCGAATTTCTCGTTGAACCTATCCGTCCAGGTCCGGCCCTCGCCTCGATAGAGCGTCGGTTCATCGAAGAAGGTGGAATCGATGGTGGTTCCGAAATGGTCTTTGAAGCGGTCGTAATAGGCCTGATGGGTCATCGCGATGAACCGGTCGATCGCCTCGGGATCGAGATAGTCGCAACAGGGATAGCCATCGACCACGCAGAGGAAGATCATGACCTTCCACGTACCTTGGGGGACGTCCCATTGGAGCGAGCGGCTGTTCACGGCATCTGTCAAATGCACCCGTTCGAGCGTGGCCGTGTTCATCGCCACGATGCTCATGAGCGTTCCGGCTGGAATGATGGCTTCATGCACGCTCGGTCCGGCAACAATCTGCTCGTGCTTGTCCAGCCGCTTGAGGGTCAGGTCTGGACAGGCCTGCGCAAACAGGCTCTTGTCGCGCGAGTTGGGCGCTCCGGCCGAGCCGCTGGGGAAGCCGTACTCGTCGTAGAGCGACATGGTCATACCCAACGCGCGGGCCTGTTCCAGCGCCGCGCCGTAGATCGCGAAGTATTCTTCGCTCAGGTAGTCGGGGCGAAAACCCTTGCCGAACGGCAGAATGCCGAACCCGCCGTATCTGCTGAGGTCCTTCGACTTCTGCATCTGTTCGCGTATGCCCTGGGCCGTGACCTCGGTATCGTTCCAGAACCACAGCGGTCGCGGCCAACACCGCACCGGGGGATGGGCAAAGTCGCTCTGCCGTTGTGATGATCCCGCGCCGAGCGAGGCATGACACAGGCATAGCATCAGCCATACAGAACACAGCACAAGAACGGATGTTCCCGGTCGCATCCCATGTCCCCGTCGAGTCGGTCGAAATGCAACCCGCCCCAGCCGTCGGTTCATTTCACATCCTCCTTTTCGTGAAATCGAGCATCCTTGGCGCACGGCCGGCGTCAGTCGAGGACGACCTCGTCCTTGAACTCGGGGACCATGACGTCCCACCCAGTCTTCTCCTGGAGGTAGCGGCCGAAGCTTTTGGCGCTCTCGGCTTCCCCGTGAACGACGAAGATCTTCTTCGGGTGGTTCTTCAGGGCGCTGAGCCAGCGCAGCAGTTCCTCTTTGTCGGCATGGGCGCTCATGCCGTGAATCTGCACGACCTTGGCCTTGACCTGACGCGTCTCGCCGAGGATTCTCACTTCTTCCTCGCCGTCGACGATTCGCCGCCCAAGGGTTCCGATCGCCTGGTAACCCACGAACATGATCGTGCTCTCCGGCCGCTCGATGTTGTTGACCAGGTGGTGCTTGATGCGCCCGCCGGTACACATGCCGGAGCCGGCGATGATGATGGCCGTACCGCGAATGTGGTTGATGGCCTTCGACTCGGCGGCCGTCTGGGTGATGTGCAGACCCTGGAAGCTGAAGGGAGACCGCCCGTTGTCGACGAACTCGGTCATCTCTTCGTCGAACAGCTCGCGGTGACGCTTGAACACCTTCGTGATCGCGCCCGCCATCGGACTGTCGAGGAACACCATCAGGTGGGGGATCGCGTCCTCCGCCAGCAGTTCATTGACGTAGTAGAGCACGTCCTGAGACCGCTCCAGCGCGAAACTGGGCACGACAATGTTGCCGCCGGCGGCCCTCGTCGCATTGATGACTTCCGCGATCTCCGCCTTGATGTCTCCGTGCTGGCGATGGACGCGATTGCCATAGGTGGATTCGACCAGGATGTAGTCGGCCTCGTCCACTTCGGCCGGATCGCGCACGATGGGCCGGTCGGGCCGGCCGACGTCGCCGGAGAACAGCACGCTGCGGCTCTCGCCGTTCTTCTCGATGCACACGTGAATGATCGCCGAGCCCAGGACGTGGCCGGCTTCGCAGAAGGTCGCGGTGATGCCGTCGGCGATCTGCACCGGCGTTTTGTACCGGACCTTCCGAAACAACGGCTCCGTCGCCTCGGCGTCGGCCGTGGTGTAGAGCGGCACGACAGGATAGGGCCCTTTGCGTCCCTCGCGCTCGTGCCGTTTGCGTTTGAACTCGGCGTCTTCTTCCTGGAGCCGGGCCGAATCCAGCATGATGATGCGTGCGATCTCGGCGGTGGCGGCCGTGCAATACACGGGACCGGCGAACCCTTCCTTGACGAGCTTGGGCAGCAGCCCGCAATGGTCCAGGTGGGCGTGGGTCAGGAGCACCGCGTCGATACTCGATGCCGGAAAGTCGAAGGGCTCCCAGTTGCGTCCTTTGAACTGCCGTTCCTGGTACAGGCCGCAATCGACCAGCAGTCGCGTCCCATTGACTTCGAGCATGTGGCGCGACCCGGTGACATTCTGTGCTGCCCCGAGGAAGCGTAGCTTGATTTGCATGGGCCATATCCCCTGTCTTCAGAGCCAGAATAGAATCTTGATCTTACCGCCAATTCCCCCGTTTGTCAAGGGACATCCCTCGCCGTTGCCGGAGCAGGGGCCGATAATCCTTGACAGCCGGCCGGGCAAAATGCTATCATTGTACTGAACATATTGCAGGACTCTCGTCTTTCGCATGCCGATAGAGTGATTGTCCGGCATGAAATGGACCGGCATGCTGTCGGGGCCCCCGTGGGCCCGTTCCGCACCGTGTCCTCCGCATTGGCAAGGAACTGCATCAAGGTAGAGGGTTTCCCGATGAGAACAGCATCATCGTCCGTATCGCTTTCTCTTGTTTGTATGGCTGTCTTGGGGCTTGGATGGGGTCCGGGCAGGGCCGACGCGGCGGGTTTCGACGGGCCGGTCATCAACGAATTCATGGCCAGCAACGGCAGTGTCGCCCCGCTGGGGGCCGGCGAGATTCTCGACGCGGACGGCGATGCGTCGGACTGGATCGAGATTCACAACCGCGGCGGACAGACGGTGAACCTGGGCGGATGGTATCTGACCGATAATGCAGACAACCTCACGAAATGGCGATTCCCGGAGGGTACTCGCCTCGGCCGCGGCGGCTATCTGCTGGTCTTCGCCTCGGGCAAGGATCGGGCCGGTGAAGAGTTGCACACGAACTTCAAGCTCAGTGCCGAGGGCGAGTATCTGGGCCTGATTCAGAGCGACGGCCGGACGATCGCCCACGATTATGCTCCGCAGTATCCGCAGCAGCTCAGCGATGTCTCCTATGGACTGGGCCCGCACAGCGGCATCTTCGTGAGCCCCGGCTCTCTCGCCTCATACCATGTTCCCGGTCCGGCTGATGCCGGGGCGGAGTGGATGGCGGTGGGGTATGACGATACCGCCTGGCCGACGGCCGAAAGCGGCTTGGGCTTTTCCCCCACCGGCCAGATCGCCAACGGCGACGTCGGCACCGTCTCGACGCCCGGTTCCTATTTCGTTCACGACGGGACCCACGTCGTGCAGGGCAGCGGCGCCGACATCGGCGGCTCGCGCGACACGTTCCACTTCGTCTACGTTCCCCTGCGGGGCGACGGCGAACTGACCGCGAAGGTGGCGGGGATGATCACGGCCAACGCGTGGGCCAAGGCCGGTGTGATGGTCCGTGAGACGCTGGCGGCCGGTTCCCGATACGGCGGTTCGATCCTGACGTATGGCAACGGCGTGGTCTTCCAGGCCCGGACGGCCACGAATGGATCGACGACGACCAAGGCAGGCAACGGCCATGGCGTGCCGCTGTGGCTTCGCGTCGTTCGACGGGGCGAAACGATTGCGGGGTATTATTCCCTCGACGGGGTCAATTGGACGCAGCAGGGCGCCGAGACAGTCGCCATGAACCCCGACGCCTACATCGGACTTTGCGTCACATCGTACTCGGTCGGGACACCATGCACCGCCGTGTTTGAAGACGTGACGTTCGGGTCCGCCGAGAACAACACGCTGCGGGAGGCGATGGTCGGGACCCGCGCGGCGCTTTGGACCCGGTTCGCGTTCGATGCGGCAGAGACCGCCCTCTTCGATTCACTGCGACTGCGCATGCGATACGAGGACGGCTTCGTCGCATACCTGAATGGTGTGGAAATCGCCCGCGCCAACGTTACGGGGTCCTTGGACTGGGATTCCGTTGCCGACGGCGATCGGTCCGATTCGCTGATGGTCGAGGCCGCCGAATTCGATCTGTCCGAGCACAGAGACCTGCTTCGCGACGGACGGAACGTTCTGGCCGTCGCCGCGTTCAATGACGATGAGAACAGCGAGACGCTTTTCCTCGCACCCGAGCTGACGGCCGCCGGCGACGTGCTCGTCGGACAGTACTTCTCCGTTGCGACGCCGGGCCGGCCCAACACCTCCGATGCGGTCGATCTGGTGGCGGCACCTCAGTTCAGCCGGACCCGCGGGCTCTGCGACGGGCCGTTCGTCCTGACGATTGCGTGCGACACCCCCGGTGCGGTCATTCGCTACACGACCGACGGCACGGCGCCGACGCAGAACACCGGGACGGCGTACACCGGCCCGATCGCCATCACCGGGACCACATGTCTGAGGGCGGCGGCCTTCCGGGCCGGATGGATGGCCAGCGCTGTCCAGACCCACAGTTACCTGTTCATTGAAGAGATTCTCCGCCAGCCCAAGAGCCCTGCGGGCTTCCCGACTCGTTGGGGCGGCACGACCGCCGACTACGAGATGGATCCGCGTGTGGTGGACGCCGCGGCGTATCGCCACCTGGTGCGGGCGTCCCTGATGACGCTGCCGACGCTGTCGCTGGTGACCACGACCGATGACATGTTCGGTCCGAGCGGCGTCTATTCGAACCCGTGGGGAGAAGGTGTCGCCTGGGAACGGCCCACATCCGTCGAGTGGATCCGCCCGGACGGCACGACGGGATTCCAGGTGGACGCCGGCATTCGCGTCTACGGCGGCGCGTTTCGCGGCTTCGATCTGACGCGGAAGAAGTCGTTCCGTCTGCTGTTCAAACGGCAATACGGTCCGGCCAAGCTGGACTTCGACGTCTTCGAGGGCCAGGATGCGGTCACCAGCTTCGACATGCTCGTGTTGCGCGGCGGCGCCAACGACGGCTGGAACAACTGGGGGCGTGAGAGCACGCAGTACATCATCGACGAGTACATGCGCCGGACCCAACTGGCGATGGGCCATCCATCCCCGCATGGGACCTTCGTTCACCTGTATCTCAACGGACTCTATTGGGGTCTGTACAACGTGCTGGAGCGTCCGGTCGAGTCGTTCTGCGCCAGTTACTTCGGTGGCGAGAAGGAGGAGTGGGATGCGTTGAACGCGGGCAGTCCCGCCGGTGACAGCAGCGGGGCCACCTGGAACGCCATGCTGAACCAGGCGCGATCGGGACTGACCGACACGGCCTCCTATCAGCGGATTCAGGGAAACAACCCGGACGGCACGAACAATCCGGCCTACGACCATCTGCTCGACGTGGACAACTACATCGGCTACATGCTCTGCAACTTCTGGGGCGGGACCGGCGACTGGCCGGGGCACAACTTCTACGCCGCCTGCCGCAAGCCGCCGAATGCGACAGGCTTCAAGTTCTTCAACTGGGACGCCGAAGGCGCCATCGTCATCTGGTCCAGTCTCAACGCCAACGTCACCGGCGTGGCCGACGGCGCCGGCCAGCCTTATGCGGCTCTGCGGGACAACCGCGAGTTCCGCCTGCGCTTCGGCGACCACGTGCAGAAGCACATCTTCCACGGCGGCCCCTTGACCAGCGAGGCATCGTACGCACGCTACAAGGAATTGGCCGATGAGGTCGAACTGGCGATCATCACCGAATCCGCCCGGTGGGGCGACCAGGCCAGCGGCACGCCGTACACGCTGGCCCATTGGCAGAACACACGCAATTACATTCTGAACACCTACATGCCGCAGCGCCCGCAGATCGTGCTGGACCAGTTGCGCAATGCGGGCCTCTATCCGTCGACCGATCCGCCCACGTTCGGCGTCGGCGCGGCCCCGCAGCAGGGCGGCTACGTCGCACGGAACGAGTACCTCTGGATGTACGCGCCGCAGGGAAAGGTCTACTACACAACCGACGGGAGCGACCCCCGCCTGCCGGCAGGGGCCTCGGCCTCCGACACGCTCGTGACGCTGTTGACCGAAGACGCCCCCAAACGCGTCCTCGTTCCCAGTGTGTCCAACGGGGGCAACCAACTGGGCAATGCCCCGGCGGCGTTCACCGTGACGTACTACAAGGCCAGCGGCACCGTGGACAACCTGGCGGCGGCCGAGCAGGTGATTGCCGACCCGCGTCAGCGTCTGCAGACCGTCACCGAGCAGGCGGCGGTGATCAACTACTTCAACACGGGTAGTCCGGGCCAGTTCGACAACGATCGACCGTTCCCCGGTACGCAGATGAACGTGGATGTGGAGGACTTCGTCATTCTCGTTACGGGCAAGGTGCTGATCCCGTCGGCGGGGGAGTGGACGTTCGGTGTCAACAGCGACGACGGCTTCGGTTTGACGCTGACGCGCGGCGGGCGGACGTACACCATGTCCTATCCCGATCCTCGGGGGCCGGGGGATACCCTGGAGGTGTTCAACATTACCCAAGCGGGCCAGTACGATCTGCGGCTGGTCTTCTACGAGCGGGGCGGTGGCTCCGAACTCGAGCTGTTCGCCGCGCCCGGTCGAAGGACCAGCTTCAGCGCGACCCACTTCCGTCTCGTCGGTGACATCGCTCGCGGCGGACTCCAGGTCGGAGAGGGCAACGTCTGGTTCACGGACTACTTCGATGATGCGAGCTGGACGGCCGGCACCGGCGGCGTCGGTTACGAGGCGAGCAGCGGCAACTACCCCAATTACTTCGACATCGACGTCCAGGCCGAGATGTACAACCGCAACGGCTCCTGCTATATCCGTATCCCCTTCGAAGTCGGTGATGCGGAATTCTCCAATCTCATCCTGAGGATTCGCTACGACGACGGGTTCGTCGCCTATCTCAACGGGGCCGAGGTCGCCCGGCGCAACTTCTCGGGCGAGCCGATGTGGAATTCGACCGCCAATGCCGGCAATGCCGACGAGGCGGCGATCGTCCTGGCCAGCGTCGACATCTCCACCCATGCCGGTCTGTTGCGGCGAGGGGGCAATCTACTGGCCATCCACGGCCTGAATCTCTCGACCGACAGCTCCGACTTCCTCATCAGCGCCGAGCTCGTCGCCGGGGAGATCAGTCAGGGGACGGTCGCGCCCGATGCGATCGAGTACACCGAGCCGATCCTGCTGACCGGCAGCACGCACATCAAGGCCCGGACCTTCGCGGGCCAGTGGAGCGCGCTGAACGAGACGACATTTGCGGTCGGCCCGGTGGCGGAGTGCCTGCGTATCAGCGAGATCATGTACAACCCCGCCGATCCGAACGCCGAGTACATCGAGTTGACGAACATCGGCGACGAGACGATCAACCTCTATCTGGTGCAGTTCACCCGGGGTGTGCGATTCAACTTCCCGGACATCGACCTGGCGCCGGGCGAGCATCTGTTGGTCGTCGAGGATCTCGTTGCCTTTGAGGCGGTCTACGGACCGGGCCTGCCCATCGCCGGACAGTATGCCGGCAAGCTCGACAACGCCGGCGAATGGATCGAGCTTCAGGACGCGGCCGGACAGGTCATTCATAGCTTCGATTATGATGACGACTGGTACGAGATCACCGACGGCATGGGGTTCTCGCTGACGGTTCGCGATCCGGCAGCCGACGATCCGGGCGCCCTGGGTGACAAGAACGCCTGGCGGCCCAGCGTCTATGCCGGGGGCTCTCCGGGTTTCGACGATTCGGGCGACGCCGTCGAGCCGGGCGCTGTGGTCATCAATGAGATCATGGCCTATATGCCCGGCGGCCCCGACTGGATCGAACTGCTCAACACCACGGATCAGGCGATCGAGATCGGTGGCTGGTTCCTCAGCGACAACAACGAGGAACTGACTCGGTATGAGATCGCCGAGGGCACCGTCATCGCGGCCGGCGGGTATCTCGTGTTCTTCGAGAATGAGCACTTCGGCAACGCGAACGATCCCGGTTGCCGTGTGCCCTTCGCGTTGAGCCGGGACGGGGAGACCGTGTATCTGCACTCCGGCTCCGGCGGCGTGCTGACCGGCTACAGCGAGCAGGCCTCGTTCGGGCCGGCGCAGGAGGGAGTCTCTTTCGGCCGATCCCCCGTCGGCACGGGATCGTATGATTTCGTGCCGCTGAGCCAGCCTACTCCCGGCCAGCCCAACGCCGCACCCGCGACAATCGACGACCCGTAGGAGTCCCTCGTTTGTCATGCTGAGCGTAGTCGAAGCATCTGGCCATAGACCGGGCAGATGTCTGATTCGCGGCCGGATTCCTCGACCGCGCTCGGAATGGCAAGGTCCTGGTTTGACCGTCTTCAAGAGCAACGGTTGGTCCATTTTGTTTCCGTGCGAGACCTTCCCGCGTATGTTCTTGCCAGAGGCAACGCGCGTTTGGTATGCTTGGCGGACCAATCGCGGTCGCGCGATGGAGCGGCAGCGAGTCTCTTGGGATTGAATGGAGTAGACAGAACAGAGGCCTATGGCGGATTGGACGATCAACAAGCCGTTGGGTGAATGCTCCGGCACGGGCCGGGCGATCGAGCCGGGGGAGGAGTACTTCGGGGCGCTGGTCGAAACCGACGAGGGGCTCGAACGTCGTGACTACAGCGTGGAATACTGGGAGAAGGAGAAGCCCGCCGTGTTCTGCTTCTGGAAGAGCCGCCTGGCGAGTCCGGATGAGAAGAAGGAGCTGTTCGTCAGCGATGAGATGCTGATGGCCTTCTTCGAGCGGCTGGGCAACGAAACCGACCCGGAGAAGCTCAACTTCCGGTTCGTGCTGGCCCTGGTGCTCATGCGGAAGCGCAAGCTCAAATACGATGCGACGAAGATGGATGGGGCCAGAGAAATCTGGTCGCTGCGCGTCGTGGGGGAGAAGGACCCGGTCGAAGTGGTCAACCCGCACCTGGACGACGAGCAGATCGAGCTGCTGACCTCGCAGATCGGCCAGATCCTGCAAGCGGACCTATAGGAGGCGACATTGCGACGGATGCCAAGATCGTGCCGATTCCTGGGCGCCATGCTGGTGGCCTTTGCCGCCGGCTGCGCGGTGCAGGAGCCGGCGAAGCTGCCCATTTGTCCCGGCAAGACCGACGTCCAGGAGTCGCTGTCGGCCGTCAGCTCGCGCGTCGGGCAGGCGGTGGCGTTCCGTGCCAGCGGCCAGTGCCGTCTGGCCTATTACGAGCCCGAAGACGACGGCATCAAACGCCACAATCTGCCCATCCTGCTCTGGTTCAACCCGCCTTCGGAGGTGTATATGCAGGGCAGTATCGCAGTCGATCCCAAGGCCGTGGTCATCGGCTCCAACGCCGAAGCGTTCTGGCTGGCCCTGCGTCCGAAGGAGGTGAGCGCCTATTACTGGGGTACCTGGGACGAGGCGCAGAACGTCGAGGGCCTGATGGTCAGCCCGCAGGTTGTGCTCGAGGCCTTCGGCATCGTGCATCGCGACGGGCGGACCGATGGGAACGACTGGGCCCTGAGCAATGAGGGGCCCTATGACGTGTTGATCCAGCATGGCGAGGCCGGCCGCATTCTCAAACGCGTCTATATCCACGCATGCGACTACCTCGTGCGGAAGATCGAGTACTTCGATGCCGAGGGTCGGGTGATCGCTGTGGCCCAGTTGGACGGCTACCAGACGGTGGGGCAGGGATTCGAGGTGCCGACGAGCATCCTCGTCAGCGCGATGGCCCCCGATGGACGAGAGGACACCATCGACATCAAGCTCCAATCGATCGCGACCAGGCAACTCAGCGAGCAGGCCCGCCGGCAGGTGTTCACCCGCGACGCGAAGGACATGGAGCGGTTCGAGCAGGTGTATCGATACCGTGACGGCGGCTGGGTGTCCGAGCGGTAACAGTTCTGGAGAGACATCATAGGGATGGGGACAATGACTCGAACGGACCTGAGAACGGCGATTCGCAATGGTGTATTCCTGCTCGATGGGGCGATGGGGACGCAACTGATCGCGCGCGGGATCGAGCCCGGCGTCTGCAATGACGCGATCAACGTCGAATCGCCTGAGATTGTCGCGGACATTCACCGAGCGTATCTGGAGGCCGGCAGCGACGCGATCATCACGAACACCTTTGGGGCCAATCGCCATGCCCTGGCCCGGCACGGCCGCTCCGACGAGGCATACGCCATCAGCCGGGCCGGCGCTGAACTGGCCCGAAAGGCGGCCGGACCGCAACGATACGTTCTCGGCGACATCGGCCCGACGGGCGATTTCCTCGAACCGCTGGGCGGACTCAAGGCCGACGACGTGCGAGAGGCATTCGCCGAACAGGCCCGCGGGCTCCTCGACGGAGGCGCCGATGGATTCATTATCGAGACGATGACTGCACTGGACGAGCTTGACGTAGCCGTTGCGGCCGTCAAGTCGCTCGACAGCGGCCTGCCCGTATTTGCCTCGATGTCATTCGACAAGACCGCGTCAGACTACCGGACCATGATGGGCGTGGACGTTTCCACGGCGGTGACGAAGATGATCGCTCTGGGCGTCGACGCCGTGGGATTCAACTGCGGCACCGCCACGCTGGACGAATACGTGGCGCTTGCCCGGGCGTATGTCGAAGCGGTTCGGGCGACGGGCAAGGACGGGATCGTGTTCGCCGAACCGAACGCCGGAAAGCCCGAATTGGTGGACGGCGAAGCGGTCTACCGTGTGGCGCCTGAGGAGTTCGCCGCTGCCGTCAAGCGGATCTATGCCGCCGGTGTGCACGTCCTCGGCGGCTGCTGCGGCACCGCCCCGGCCTTCATCGCCGCCCTGGCCAAAGCTTTGAAGTGAACGGACTGCCGGGAGGCCATCGGGTCGTTCACACTGAAGTCCGGCGATTGGCCGAGCGGAGGAGTTGCGTGATGTGGTCGATGGCCCTGGCGGTGGCGCCCTGGTTGTTCAGGATGACCTGGCGGCCGCGAGCGGCGATGGCTTTGGCGTAGTCGGGATCGGTGAAGCACTTCGTCAGGACGACCATCAGCTCGTCGCCGTCGACGACCTCGATGGCGCCTCGCTCGGCCAGCAGGGCCTCGACGGTCTGGCGGAAGTTGAACGCATGCGGGCCGAAGATCGTGCACTTGCCCAGCGCCGCGGCCTCCATCATGTCCGAGCCGCCCATCGGCACGAGCGAACGGCCGACGAAGACCACGGTCGCCAGCGAGTAGAACTTGCGCAGGTCGCCCATCGTGTCGCCGAGAATCACGGCGTTGGCATCGGAGATGGCGCTGTTTGACCTGCCCTTGACATGGCTGTAACGAAGCAGAGGCAATCCCATCTGCTCGATCCACTGCGCCACCTCGTCGAACCGCTCGGGCTTGCGCGGCACGACGGCCAGACGCAGGTCGGCAAACGACGGGTCCTCCTTCAACGAGCGATACACACGGAGGAGAATCTTCTCCTCGTCGGTGCCGGTGCCGCCGGCGACCCACAGTCGGGCGCCTGCAAGATTCAGCTCCCCGGCGAGGGTCTCATCGCCTTCGACGCGGTCGGCCACCTGAGCGGTGTCGTACTTCAGCGAGCCGGTCACCACGACCCGCTCGGCCGGACAGCCCAAGGCGCGGAAGCGGCCGGCATATTCCTCGGTCTGGGCCAGCACGAGGTCGATCTTGCCGAAGAACCTGTGTATCAGCCAGCGAAACCGGCGATACGAAGCGAAGCTCCTGTCGCTGATCCGCCCGTTGACCACGACGACGGGGACGCTGTTGCGGCGGGCGACATCGACGAAATTAGGCCAGACCTCCAGCTCCATCAGCAGACAGAGGGCCGGATCGATTCGGCCAAAGGCCTTTCGCATGACCCAGGAGAAATCGAAGGGGAAGTAGAACACCGTCCATCGGTCGCCGAACAGGGCGGTGGCGCGGGCGAACCCGGTGTCCGTCGTCGTGCTGACGACGATCTCGAAATCGGCGAATCGCTTCTCGATCTCGGCAACGAGGGTCTTGGCGGCGTTGACCTCGCCGACGCTGACGGCATGGAGCCAGATGCACTTGCGCTGGGGATCCTTCCGGCTGACGTTGCCGAATCGCTGGGCCCAGCCCTGACGGTATCGGTCGTGTCGAAGCCGCCGATAGACGACGACCGGGCTGAACAGAAGTCCGGCGAACAAATACACCAAATCGGCGACGAATCTCATATCGGTCCTGAACGGGGGATACGCCTATCATTGATGCCGGCATCATATCCTGTGGGATGCCACCTGTCAAACGAGCAGGAAGGCACCATCCAAGGGGGCGGCCGGATTCCCCGGTACGGGACCGGCCTATCCTGACAGAATAGGGCTGGATTGTGCCAGAAAAGTGAGCGCCGATGCGAACACGCAGTGGGGTGACACAGTATTCTCACTTCAGGTAGAATAGGCTACAGTGGTTATCGGAACCGCGCGGCCGTTGACAATCTGACAGAATGGGTTCGGAGAATAGACATGAGCGTGAAGCTATCCAGGAGCACGATTGGGATGATGGCGGTTGTTGTCGGTCTGATTGCTGCGACGGCATTGGTGGCCGGTTATGTGGACAGGCCGGGGACGTGCAGTCGATCGGCTGTGGCGGCCAAGGGGGACTGTGGTGGCTGTCCGGTCAAGGGGACCGAGGAATGTCCCAAAGAAGCCGGGATTTGCCCCGCCCAGGACGGGACATGTCCGATGGGCGCGTGTTGCGGCGGAAGTGCCGCAGCGTCCTGTCCTGTGGCCAAGACGGCCGACGCAGGTCCAGGATGCCCGATGAAGGCCGCTGTGACAGCGGCGCCGTGCGGAGCAGGGGGATGCCCGGCGAAGTAATCTGCACACCGAATCGTTAAGAAGATCTAACCAGAATCAGCAGCGACAACGATGGATTTCAGTCAGCCAGCTTCCGATGGCCCATCCGGCCAGTCGGAAGCTGGCTTCTTTTTATGGGGCCACGACAAGCGGTCGGCGATCGGCAAGCCGCGCCGACCGACGCGGAGTTGCTCCCATTCGATGGTGGCGCGGGGCGTGCTGGAGGGAACGGGGGCTCTGTCCCCGAGGCCCCTGACCCACGGTGTTGTACCTCGCATTCTCAAGCGGAGGCGACATTTTCTTTTGACCCGTCGGGGGCTCCGGGGTATGGTCTGGGGCCATTGTGGCGGGGAAGTCAACCTGGGAAGAAGTTGGAGGTTTCGATGCCCGATCTGATCTTGAACGGCGATTACAGACCGATTCTGAACCTTCGCCAGACGGAACAGGCGATCAAATTCGTGAAGGACTTCTTCGAGAACCACCTGGCGGAGGCATTGAATCTCCAGCGCGTCTCGGCGCCGCTGTTCGTGCGGAAGGGCTGCGGCGTCAACGACGACCTGAACGGCGTCGAGGCCAAGGCCACCTTCCAGATCAAGGACGACGGCTACAGCGAGGCCGAGTGCCTGTTCTCGCTGGCCAAGTGGAAACGGATGGTGCTGGCCGACTACGGATTCGGTCCCGGCGAGGGCTTGTACACCGATATGAACGCGATCCGCCCGGACGAGGAGTGCCTGGACAACCTGCACTCGGTCTACGTCGATCAGTGGGACTGGGAGCGCGTCATCAGTCAGAGCGAGCGAACCCTCGCCTTCCTGAAGGAGATCGTGCGGACGATCTATGGCGTCCTGCGCGAGACCGAGGCGGTCGTGTGCGAGCGATACCTGCATATCGAACCGATGCTGCCGGAAGAGATCGTCTTCGTGCATAGCGAGGAACTCCTGGATCGCTGGCCCGATCTGACCCCACGTCAGCGGGAGGATCGGATTGTGCAGGAGCGGGGGGCGGTTTTCGTGATCGGCATCGGCGGCGAATTGGCCGATGGCACCTTGCACGACGGCCGTGCACCGGATTACGACGATTGGGTGACGCCCACCGGCGACGGCAGGCGAGGGCTCAACGGCGACATCCTGCTGTGGTATCCTCTGTTGGGCCGGGCGTTTGAGATCAGCTCGATGGGGATTCGCGTCGACAAGACCAGCCTTCTGCAACAACTGGAGATTCGCGGGGCGTTGGCGCGTCGCGAATACGAGTGGCACAAACGCCTGCTGGCAGGGGAGCTGCCGCTGAGCATCGGCGGCGGGATCGGCCAGTCGCGACTTTGCATGTTCTTCCTGCGGAAGCTTCACGTCGGTGAGGTTCATGCCAGCGTCTGGCCGGCGGACATGATCGCCAAATGCCGTGCGGCGGGGATCGCGCTGCTGTAGTCCGCGTCGGACGCTGAACGAATGCAATAGAAAAGGGGATGGCTTTCGGGCCATCCCCTTGGTTGATGCCGGATGCGGTATTACGTTTGCCGGTCAGGGCAGGAGGATCTCCTCGGGCTGGGCCTTGGAACTGCGGATCTGGGCCGGCGTCGTCGCGGCGTCAGTCTCGGTCCTTCGACGCAACTGCTCGATGGCCGTCAGGAGGTCTTCGGTCTGGCTCTCGCTGCTGCGGTGCATCTGCTGCAGTTGTTTCTCCAGTCCGGTCTGGGCCTGCCGCAACTGTGAGAGCGAATCGCCGATGGTCTGCACGTCCTGGCGGACCGTATCCTCGAATTGAGCCTGACGCTCTTGTCTCGAATCGAGCAGGGTGCTGAGATCTGCCAGACTGCTCTGCAAAGTCCCTTGGAGCTTGGTGACACGCTGTTCCAGCGAGACGATGCTCGTGGCCATCGTCTCGATGTTCGCCTGGGCGGCGTCGAAGCGGGTCAGCCACTCCTGCTGGCCCTGGGCGATCTGCGCCAGTCGCACGACCAGTTCCTGGCGGTTGGCCTCGAAGGCCTGTTCCAGCCGGGTCTGGTTGTCGCCAACCGTCGCGACCTCGCGAGCAACCTGTGTCGTATCGGCGGCGATGGTGTCGAGGTGGCTCTGCACCTGCTGCTGGCCTTGGGCGACTGTCGCCAGTTCCGAGGCCAGTGTCTGCTGGCCGGCCTGAATCGCCTTAGCCTGCCGGCTCTGACTGTCGTTGCCTGCCAGGACGTCGAGGGCGACCTGGGTTGTGGTGGCGGCGATCGTATCGAGGCTCTCACCGATTCGCTGCTGACCCTGCGTCGTCGCATCGAGTCGCCCGACAAGCTGCTGCTGATTCGCCTGGGCGGTTTCAATCTGTCGGCGCTGGCTGTCGTTGACGGCCAGAACATCGAGAGCGGTTTGCGTGGTGGTTGCGGCAATCGTATCGAGGCTCTCGCCGATCTGCTGCTGACCTTGTGTGCTCGCGTCGAGTCGGGCGACAAGCTGCTGCTGGTTGCTCTGTATCGCCTGCGTCTGTCTGGCCTGGCTTTCATGGACGGTCAGGACGTCGAGGGCGACCTGTGTGGTGGTGGCGGTGATCGTATCGATCTCGTCCCGGATCTGCTGCTGACCCTGGGCGGTCGCATCGAGCCGGGCGACGAGTTGCTGCTGGTTGGCCGCCATCGCCTGGCCCTGGGTGTCTTGTGTGTCATGGATGGCCAGCACGTCCAGCGCGACCTGGCTTGTCGTCGCGTTCAAGGTGTCCAGGCCGCCTCGTAGTTGCTGTTGCTCCTGTGAGAGATGGGCCAGTTGCGTGTTGAGCGATTCGGTGCGGTCGCGAATCGCCTGGTTGAGGTTCTGTTGTCCGGAGGCGAGCTGCCGTGTCTCGGTGGTCAGCCCCGCGATTCCGGCCTGCATGGTCTGCTCCATCTCGGCCTGTCGGTTGGCCATCGTCAGGATGGTCAGCGCGCCCTGGTTCGTCGTTGCGGTCATCGTGTTCAGCCCGGCCTGAATCATCCGCTGGTTGTCGGCCAAGGCGGTGGCCTGGCCGGCGGCGGCCTCATGGCCGGTGCGGACGCTTTCGTCCAGCGTGCTGAGTTTCTCCGAAACGGTCGAGACGTCGAGCGACAGAGCCGTCGCCTTGCCGTCGAGGTCGCGAAGGCTGTGTTGCAGGGCGTTCTGGCCCTCCGCGATCGAGGCGAGATTCTCGTTGCCGTGCGAGACGGCCTGTCGCAGCGAGGTCTGTTCGGCGGCGACCGTCGCGAGATCGGCGAGCACTCGGTCCGAACTGTCGCGGAGAGTGCTCATATGATTGTGGATGTCCTGATGATTGTTTGCGAGGCCGGTCAGCCCGGCGGTCACGACGTCGTTGTTCGTTTTCAGCGTGCTTTGGATCGCATCCTGACCGGCGGCCAGTGCGGCGAGTCGTTCGTTGCCCGCGTTCGCCTTGTCGTGGAGTCCGCTGATGTCCGCATGAAGTTCCTGCTGGGTCTGCGCGACCGAACCGAGTCGGCCCATCAGCGATTCGTGTTGCGAGGTCTGAGTCTGCCGCATCGTCGCCTGCGTCGTTGCCATGGCGGTGATAGTGTCGGCCGTTGCATCGGCGGTGTCGGCGACGCGGTCGATGACCGATTGGAGATTCGATTGGTTCTGCTGGATTGCGGCGATCTTCTCGGCCAGCGTGGCTGTGTTGCCCCTGACGGTGGCGTGCAGCGCCGCTTGCTCGTTGCCGAGCGTGGTCACGTCGGATGCGACGGCCGTGATCCGGTCGGCGATGTCCTGGTCGGCCTGCTGAAGTTGTCGAATTCCTGCATGCGTCTGCTGCTGGTTGTTCGCCACGGCGGTAATGCTGTCGGCCAGTTCCCTGTTGTGGTTCTGCACGAGTTGGTGCAGCGTTGCCTGATCGCGCGCGACGGTGTTGACGGTGGCGTTGGTTCGCTGTGCGATGTCGGCCACGTGCGAGATGCCTTCCCGCAGCGACGCCTGGTTGTCGGCGAGCTGCGCAACTTTCGTATGGAGGTTGCGGTCGTTTTCCGCGACGGTGCGCCGAAGCTCGGTCTGCTCGTTCTGGACTGCCACAACCTTCGCATCCGTGCTGTTGACGTCCTCCTGGAGTTTCGCCAGGCCCTCCGCCGTCTCACTCTGGTGCACGTGGACCTGAGACGAGAGGGTGGCCAGTTGGCGGGCGTTGGCGGCCACCATGGCCTGGAGCTTGATTTGGTTGTCCTGCATGCGCGCCATCTGATCGCCGCAACCGGCCGTGCCGAACGCGACGGCCAGCAGGACACTGAACAGGATCGCTATGATGACAGATCGTCTCGTGTCGAGTCCCTTCTTCCTCATTGTGACTCCTTTCCTGTGACGGTGCATCGGGCTTTTGTTTGGCGTTCCCGAATGCGTTTTGTCGAAGATCGGATGATGCCGCCTGGCGTTTCGGGGACGACGTTTCCAGTACTGAGAAAGGGCCCATCACCCCTTATTCTTCATCGGCAAGGCCAATTGAAAAGCTTTACCTTTTATGGGACGGCGGTCACAAAGTGGGCATTCTACAAGAGATACGACAAACCACGTGACTCGGGGTTTTTCGTGGAACGAGGTCTTGGCGGCGAGCCTGCCCGGTCCGGAAATGGGCAGCTTGCAGGCGGTGAGGGGGATAGGCGGACTGGGCAATTGTCGTACGGATGGTCTTTCGCTATAATAGATGGGATCGAACCGGGGGTTCCGGATGGATGCGGACGGAGCGGTCGTTCCGCATATGCACGCAGGACAGGGGATGGATGGAAGGAGCGTGCCATGAGGGTGGCGCTAACGAGTCAAATCGGAGGACGAATGCGTCGTCTGTCGATCGCTGTCGTTTCGATGCTGCTTCTGTCATGGTCGGAGGTCGGAGGGGAGCACTTCCAACACACCGCTGCTCGTGATCGAGCGAGCAAAACATCTCTGCGATCCTCCGGCGGATGGATGGCCGGCGTGGGTATGCCGTATGCGCACTTCGCAGAGATCGAGGTGTCGCTGAACGAGTCGCTGACAGCCGTCGTGCTGGCGCGGTTGCCCCAGGCGCCGGGCAGTCGGGTGCGCCTGTTCGATGGGGGGCGGCGCGCCACGGCGCAGTTGGCGGCGGAGGTGGTCGGCGACCTGATCGAGCGGGGATATGACGTGACCGTACGGCGCGATTTCATGCTGTCGCAGACGCTCGATGTGGAGATGCAGGCGTTCGAGGAGTTGGGGGCGGTCCGTGCATCGCTCCACGCGCAGGGCGCTGTCGGCGACAGCAACGATACGGCTCTGGCCATCTCCGAATGGGAGTGGGTCTACAGCAATATCCTTCTGAGCCAAGCGCCGTCGAAGGCGATGGTTACCAGTGTGGATGTACATGTTGAGGTCGTGCACCCGGCCGCCGAAGAACTGTGGATCGACCTGTGCAATGAGAGTCGAACGCGCCGTCACAACGTGTGGTACATGGAAGGTCACGAGGAGCAGCGTCTTTCGAAGACCGTGACCGGCATCACGGAATTCGCGGGCGAACGGGCGAACCAGGTTTGGAGCCTGCGGGCGACCGACGCACGGGCGGGGAATGTCGGACACATCGATTCGTGGTGGATCAAGGTCTACTATGAAGGACCATGGGATGTGGGCCTGCACGATGACCCGAACTACCCCGTTGTCGTGACCGACGGTGTTCCGTATTCGGGAACGACGCGGGACGCGACCGGTCAAGGCGAGAGTCGTTGCGGCTATCGTGACGCCCTGGACGTCTGGCATTCCTACACGCCGGTGCAGACGGCGCTGACGACGCTCCGCGCGCGCAGCGACGACTTCGACACGACCCTGGCGGTCTACGATCCATCGGGTGTGGAACTGGCCTGTGGAGACGACGACTGTGAAGGCACCGACTCGATGGTCATGATGCTGATGCACGCCGGAACGGAGTACCTGATCCGGGTGGCGGGCTACGATGAAGAAACGGGCGACTACACGCTGACCGTCCGTTCGCACTCCGCCATGCTTCCTGTCCGGCCCGGTGAGCCCGACCCTTCCGACGGCGAGGACGTCGATCGGATCGAGATCGTTCTCGCATGGAACGATGCTTCTCCGGCGGTCGAGGCAAACCATGACGCGATCCAGCTCAGCGGGAATCGAGCTCGACGGCTCGCCACCGTTTACGGCACGGACGACCGCATGGAAGAATACGAGGTGACCGACCCGAACCTGCGCGCCGCAGGCAGCGCGGTCGCCCTGCTCATTCGGCGGGCGGACCTCATCGATCTGGGGGATGGAACGTTTCAAGTGGCCGCGCAATCCTTCGCGTGGTGGTATCAACAGCTCGATCCGTTGGGCACGGGCCATGCGCTGTGTCCCGACGAGCCCTTCGGCGATCAGCCGTCGGTCGGCACGTGTGCGGTGTTCCTCGTGGCGTCCGATCTGGTCGCCACGGCGGGGCACTGCGTGGCGTGCGATCGGGCCACGGACTGGGTCGTCCTGTTCGATTTCGTCATGGAAGATGCGCGGACAGCGGTGGCGAGATTCCATGCCGACCAGATCTACGACGTGGCGGAGGTCATCGGCTATCACGTGGGCTATCCCGACTGGGGACTGATGCGACTGGACCGCAACGTCGTCGGCCGCACGCCGCTGCCCCTGCGCCGTGCCGGGCAGGTGGCGGACGAGCAGCGGCTTGTGGTTATCGGGCATCCCTGGGGGCTGCCGCGGAAGTACGACGCCGGGGCGACCGTCCAGCAGAACACCGAGCCGACGTTCTTTCAGGCGAACCTGGATACGTACCAGGGCAATTCCGGGTCGCCCGTCATCAATCTGGACTCGATGCAGGTCGAGGGAATTGTCTGCCGAGGCATGGACGACTTTGTCGAAGATGTAGCAATGGGCTGCGACCGGTCGCAGGTCTGCCCGGACAGCGGCTGCCCGTCCGGCGACGGGGCCGAATGGGAGGATGTAACGCGGGCCACGATATTTGGTATGATGGTGCCTGTCTATGACGTGTATCTGGGCGTCGATCCGACGCGTCTGGATTGTGTGGCGACGGATGTCGTGATCCCCCGGTACCGGCCGCAGGGCCTCCGCAAGGACACGACGTATTACTGGCGGGTGGTGGCGCGAAATGCCTGCGGTCGGGTCGAGGGGCCCGTCTGGTCGTTTCGTACCGCTTTGCGTCCCGGAGCGACAGAGCCGGCCGCCTTGACTGCAAATGACGGATAGTCAGATGGGAGAATGACGTATGAATCATGCCGTCCATCGCCGGGCTGCCGTGGTCCTGTGGGTGCTTGTCGGCCTTCTGCGTTGTCCGACGCTCCGGGCCGACATGGTCGGGCCCGAACAGGCGCGCACCGCCACAAGTGCCTTTCTCCGGGCCAGGGGATTCCGCTCGACACAGGCATCGCCCTGGATGTCGGCTTCCCCCAAGACCGCGACGACTGTGGAGACCGACGTTTCGGATCTTCAGGCCATCTGCGACGCAGATGGGACGGTCCTTGCGTACGTGATCGACCTGGAGCCCCGGGGATTCGTGGTGACATCGGCCGACACGGATATCGCACCCATCGTTGCATATTCTCTTCGCAGTGCATTCGCCGATTGGGCAGACGTCCGCCATCCGCTTCACTGTCTGCTGACGCAGGACATGCGGCGACGCCTCGCGGCGCGGGACGATCTGGATCCATCGAACGCCGCCCAGAACAATGCACAGTGGAATCTCTACTCCGAACCGCGAACTGCGACGGCACAGGGGCAACCGTTTCAGCAATGGCCTCCCGAAGGCAGCACGTCTACCGGCGGCTGGCTGGAAACGGCCTGGCATCAGGATGCGCCCTACAACGCGTTTTGTCCGCTGGACCCGGTGGACGGTCTTCGGTCGTATGTGGGTTGTGTTGCCACGGCGATGGCCCAGGTCCTTCACTATCATCGTCAGTGCAACGCCATCTTCAATACGGACGATTCCTATACGATGGTCAACGGAATCGACGTCGACGCCGACCACGTCCGCTATGACTTCCCCTCGTTCAGCGAACTCAACGCGCTTCTGGCGACGGTTCGGCTTAAGTATGGGACGCAGGCGGCGCTCGACGATGCCGACCTTGCGGCCCTGAACTTCGCCTGCGGGATCGCCTCTCGCATGGATTACTCGAGCGAGGGGTCGGGGGCAGCGGCCTACGACATGTACAAGGGAATGATCGAAGCATTCGGTTTTCACTCCGCCGTTCTGGTTGGCGATCTGTCGGAGCAGACGGTATCGCTGCTCCACGAGAACCTCAGCAATCGGCTGCCGGCGATCCTGGGGATTCACTCGCCCGACGGTATGGCCGGACACGCCATCGTGTGCGACGGCTACAACACCGACGGCGAGTACCACCTGAATTTCGGGTGGGGTCGGTTCTATCCGGACCGGATTGCCGATGCGTGGTATCGCCTTCCGGTCGGAATTCCCGCTTCTCTGAATGCGATCTCCGCCGTATTGGTTGATGTCCGGCCGAAGGCAGCCGATATCGAGATCAAACCGACGGCCCTGAGCTTTCGTGGGATTCCCGGGCAGACGTCGGAGGCGTTGACGCTGTCGCTGAAGAATACCGGATCGGGCGTTCTGTCGATCGACTCGATTGAGAGCCCTGACGGATTTGTGATCTCGCGGACCGACAGCCAGTACTCGGATCGCATCGGATCGTTCCAGGTGGCGCAGCCGGGACAGGAAGTGGCCATCCGCGTCAGGTTCAGCCCGACCTCCGCGGGGGCCTACTATGGCATGCTCGCCATTCGTTATCATGGCGGTCAGGTCAAGTTCGTGCCTCTCGACGGTGCGGCGACCTCCGGCGGCACGCCGATCGAGCCCGGCGGAGTGTCCGGCACGTGGTCCGAAGCCGGGTCGCCCTATTCCGTGCTCGGCGACATCCACGTTACCCAGGGCCGCGAGCTGGTCGTCGAGCCGGGTGTACGCGTCGTCTTCATGGGGCCTTACAGCCTGACCATCGGTCAGGGGGCGCGCCTGCGGGCTCGTGGCACGGCCACGCGGCCGGTGGAGTTCACCGCCGGCAATCGCCAGAGGGGCTGGGAAGGCCTGCGTTTCGTGGCCTCCGGCGACGACGACGTGCTGAGCCATTGCTTGATTACACATGCGAAGAAGGCGGCCGCCGGCGTGATCTCCGCCGCGGACGAGGGCAACAATCCCTTCGGCGGCGCCGTCTGCTGCCACGAGTCGAGCCCGACCATCAGCCACTGCAAGATTGTCAACAACACCTGCGACCGGGCCGGCGGCATCTACTGCTATCGCAGTTCGGCCGTCATCAGCAACACCCTTGTGGCGAACAACACGTCGATCGGCGGCGTTCCGCAGAGCGGCGGAATCTGCTGCGACCGCGGCAGCGCCGTGAGCATCGACAACTGCACGATCGTCCACAATGCGCCGGGCGGAGTCTTCAGCGAGTCCGAGTACGGGACCGAGGTGACGAATACGATTGTCTGGGGCAACGCCGAGTATCAGATCCTGACCTACGAGTCGGAAGTGGCCGTGTCGTTCTCGAACGTCCAGGGAGGCTACCAGGGCCGCGAGAACATTGACAGCCATCCGTGTTTCATCGACCCCAGCGTCGCCGCCGGAGCGGACTACGACGGCCTGGCTGCCAACTGGGCGCTGCAGCTCTGCTCGCCCTGTATCAACGGCGGAAGCGAGGACGCCGCCGGAACCGCCGATCTGGCAGGGAACACACGGGTGTTCAGCGGGGTGATCGACATGGGGGCCTATGAGAATCAGTTGGAACTTCCCCTGATTGCCACCCGCCCGGCCGGGATGCTCGAGTTCGGCTGCGTCACCGCAGGCGATGAAAATGTGCTCACGGTCAAGATGGCCAATACCGGCAAGGTCAGTTTCGAGATCAGTTCGCTGAGTCTCTCTGATGCCAGAGGGGTGTTTTCCCTCCTCGACCCGATCAGCCATCACACGCTCTCACCGGGGCAGTCGGTGGAGGCGAGAGTCCGTTTCGCCCCGGACCGGGAGCGAGTCTACTCCGGCCTTCTCCACGTTACCTCGACCAGCAGCAACGTCCCGTACCGAAGGATTGGACTGCACGCGGTGGGGGGGGCGGGCACTCTCGTTTCCGGCGGGCCGGTCAGCGGCGTCTGGACCAAGGCCAACGGTCCCTACATCGTTGCCGGTGACATCGAGGTTCCCCGTGGGCAAACGTTGACGCTTGAGCCGGGAGCGGCCGTCAAATTCGCGGGTCGTTTCGGACTGACGGTGGGCCGCGACGCGACGCTGCGCGCCGTGGGCGTCGAGAGCAACCCCATCGTGTTCAGCGCGATCGACACCAGCGAAGGCTGGCTTGGCATTCGATTCGTCAGCTCCGGCGACGACGACGTACTGCAGCACTGTCGTTTTCAGTATGCCAGCAAACCGTACGCGGGGGCGGCCGAGTTCGCCGATCTGGTCGGCGGAGCGGTGCTGTGCTGCAAGGCGCACGATCCGGTCACCCGGACTGTGGTGGCCGGTCCCGCCTCGAGCCCGACGATCGACCGTTGCGTCTTCTCCGACAACCATGCCGTCAGTGGCGGCGCGATCGCCTGTCACGATGGCTCTGAGGCCGTGATTACGAACAACACCATCGTCGACAACACCGCCGACTGGGACGGCGGCGGCCTCCACATCTACGCCGCTGCGCCGACCGTCTCCAACAACGTCATCGCTCGGAATTCCGCCTACTGGGGCGGCGGCCTCTATTGCCTGAACTCCGTTCCGCTGATCGTCAACAACTCCGTCGTCCGCAACCGACCCAACGGATTGCACCTGGATTCGACGGGGGGGCCGGACAGGCAGGCATCGATTCGGAACAACATCGTTTGGGAGAACGAGATGTATGTCGAGCCGGGCGTCTCGGCCGGGGCGTATGACATTCGTTTCAACAATGTCCAGGGAGGCCGGCCTGGAGAGGGCAATATCGAGGTCGATCCGCTCTTCGCGGATTCGAACAGGGGCGATTACCACCTCAAATCGACGGCCGGACGCTGGGATGCGCAGGCCGGCGCCTGGGTGATTGACGAGGTAACGAGCCCGTGCGTCGATGCGGGCAGCCCGGCGGATGCGGCCCGAGACGAGCCCTACCCGAACGGAAACCGGGTCAACATGGGGGCTTATGGAGGAACCGGACAGGCCAGCAAGTCCCCCTGAAACCGAACGGACGAAAATGTCCGGCCGCAGGGGGGGAAAAAGACACCAAGTTTTTCCCCGGAGGCTTGACATCGGGTGGGGGGCTGCTATAGTGGATATTGAGCGGTCAAGGACTGCTATAGCTGCCATGGAAGCGGCAATTGTCCCAACAAGGGTGTTGATCTCGGCTCGGCTGGTCTGTTCGTGTGCTGTGATACAGATTCCGCGTCGATCCGATCGAGGTTGGATCGGGAGGTGATCTCGCCCGTTCGGACGCGACCTTTCGGAACGGATTCCCTTGAGTACCGTGTGCAGATGGCCGCGTTGCGCGGCCGGTCTGCGTCGTCAGGAATGGCAAGCACCCTAATTGAAGGAGAAGGGGGATGAAAACGATGACACGTAATGCACGTCTTTGTGTGCTCACTCTGGGGGTCGCTTGTGCTGCCTTGGTGTGTTGTACCAACGCGTATGCGAACGGCACGACCATTATCGTCAGCGATGGCACGACCGGTTCGCTGAATCAGATCGCCCTGAAGGACACCTTTGACGACAACCAGCGAGCCCCGCTCTGGAAGGAGTTGTTCGAAGATCCCAACAACGTTCGCGTCGTTGAGGCGAACAAGCGACTCGAGCTTCGGACCTCGGCGCTGGCGACCGGCGGATTCGCAGGATTTCTGTCCAATGCCTGGCGACTGGACCCGCGATACGATTTCGCGATGAAGGTCGACTTCCACTACGACCTGTACACTCTCAATGAAGAGGGGAGCATCGGGATCGGCCTGACGCCCAGTGCAGAGAACCCGTTCTCTCGCCGCGTCGAGCTCAGTGTGGGATGCGTCGAGAACTTCCGAAGCTATCGCTACGAACGGGTCAACGGGTATGCCACTCAGGCGGGATATTTCCAGCGATGGGAGAACGACGGGACATTGTACGTCTCCTACGATTCGCAGTACGACGTTCTCTATCTGAGTCTCACCGGCTATGGTCCCGAGCAAGCGTGGGCCACGTTCGACGGGTTGCTGCGAGGGACATGGGGTGCGCGGCCCTTGTATGTATACCTCGGCGGCCGATCGACCGGTCTGGCCATCACATCGGGTCGTGCCTATCTGGACAACATCGTGGTGGAGGCGGGCAAGATCATCGAGGCGTCGCTGAAGACCGTCTATCGCTTCTGGTCCCCGGTGAACAAGGCGCACTTCTTTACGATCAGCGAAGCGGAGAAGAACAGTCTCGTCAACGAGTACTCCGATGTGTGGAAGCTCGAGGGCACCATGCTTCGCGCCTTCCCCGACACCTCGGATCCGAACTGTCGGCCGGTGTATCGCTTCTGGTCGGACCAGACCATGTCGCACCTGTATACGCTCAGCGAGAAGGAGGCGGCCAAGCTCATCAACGAGCAGTCCTTCATTTGGACGTACCAGGGCGTCGCGTTCTATGCCTATCCACCCGGGAAGCAGCCTTCGTGGGCTCTTCCGGTGTATCGCTTCTGGTCGCGCAGTGCGGCCGTGCATTTCTACACCCCGAGCGAAACCGAAGTGGCGAGGCTCCGCCAGTTCCCGAGCGACGTTTGGTATTACGAGGGCATTGCCTGGTACGCCGTTCCGTAGCCTGCGCGTCTGGCCACGGTCGCACCGCTCTTGGGGATCTGCAGATCGGCCGATCATCGGCCGGGCCCGGTGTCGGTCTCGGTTCGGCGTGACCGGAGAATCTCCCGTGGGACCGCCAAGTCTTCTGGCCTTCACCGTTCTCGCCTGGGGCAGATTGGGGGATCGGCTAACAATCGCCTTGAGCGCGCGGCGGGTCTTTGGTAGAGTGAACCACCATGATCGGCCGGGGCGGGCGACAGGCAGCATGCTCGACCACGATTGCCGCCGGATTCAGGATGACAGTTGAGGTAAGACGATGGATGTACTGCTGGTCGGCAGCGGGGGACGCGAACACGCGATCGCCTGGAAGCTCAAGCAATCCAGGCAACTCGGCAAACTCTACATTGCGCCGGGCAATGCCGGGACGGCCCTCTGCGGCCAGAATGTTGCGATCGAAGACAACGACATTGCCGCCTTGGTGGATTTTGCCCGGACGCAGAAGATCGGTCTGGTCGTCGTTGGGCCGGAAGATCCGCTGGCGTGCGGGATCGTCGATGCGATGGAGGCGGCCGGCATCAAGGCATTCGGTCCGAGCGGTGCGGCGGCGCAATTGGAGGCCGACAAGGCCTTCTCCAAGCAGATGATGCGTGCCAGTGCGGTGAGCACGGCCGAATCGCGCGTCTTCGATCGTTTCAGCGATGCCAAGGCGTACATTGCCAGCCGGGACGAGCCCGTGGTGATCAAGGCGGCGGGGCTGGCCAAAGGCAAAGGCGTCATCGTGTGCGACGAGCCGTCCGACGGCATCCTGGCGGCCGAGCGGATCATGGTGGACCGGATCTTCGGCGCCGCCGGCGACCGGGTGATCGTGGAAGACAAACTGCTGGGGGAAGAAGCGTCGATCCTGGCCTTCGTGGACGGGCGCAACATCTATCTGATGGAATCGTCGCAGGACCACAAGCCGATCGGCGACGGCGACACGGGACCCAACACCGGTGGGATGGGGGCCTACAGCCCCGCGCCGGTGGTCACCGATGAGATGATGAGCCGGATCTCGCGCGAGATCCTCGTGCCGATCGTGGATGCGATGAATCGAAACGGCACGCCGTACAGGGGGGTTCTCTACGCCGGGCTCATGATGACCAGCGGGGGACCCCGCGTTCTCGAATTCAACGTGCGCTTCGGCGACCCGGAAACACAGCCGATTCTGATGAGGCTCCAGAGCGATTTGCTGGAAGTGTTCCTGGCGGTCTGTGACGGGCGGCTGGACCAGATCCGTCTCCAGTGGGACCCGCGTCCGGCCGTGTGCGTTGTCATGGCCTCGGGGGGGTATCCCGACGCCTACGAGAAGGGCAAGATCATCAGCGGAGTCGCTCAAGCCGAATCGCTGGCCGATGTGGTCGTCTTTCACGCGGGCACCAGGCAGCAGGACGGTCACGTGGTCACCAGCGGCGGACGCGTCCTGGGCGTGACGGCTCTCGGCCAGGATGTGGCGGCGGCCAAGACGCGGGCGTACGAGGCCGTCGATTGCATCGCCTTCGAAGGGGCTTACTGCCGGCGTGATATCTCCGACAAGGCGATTCGGCGATCGCGGTAGCTTTGCGGTTCGAAGAGTGCGTGGTTTCCCATGGCACGATCTATACGTTCAGGCAGTGGTGCGGATTTCACCAAGAAGGGCTGGCGTCGCCGGGTCCTCGCGCGTCTGGTGTTTGTTCCGGCCATCCTTGTCGGCGCGGTGGTCGTCCTGGGGTTATGGGTGGCCCGGGCGCTGCCCGGCATTGCGGCCGCGGAGATCAGCCGGTGGACCAGCACGCGGATTGAGATGGGGGCGTTCGACTTCGCCCGCAACGCGTCCGTCTCCATCGATGGTATGGTCATTCGTCCCGAGCGAGAAGACCTGTTCTACGACGACACGATTCTGCGAGCCAAGAGTGTCTATGCGAAGTTCAGCCTGAGCAGTTTGCTGCTGCTGTCGCCGCGGGTCACCGAGATTCGCATCGAAGACTTCGTCGTGGATGTGCAGTGCGACCTGGACTCGGGCCGGTGGAACGTCGGCGGCTTGCGCCTGCGTCCGTCGGCAGGCAGGGCAGGACGGGTGCCGGTCGTCACCCTTCGGCAAGGACGGCTGCGGTACTGCAAGGTGGCCGGCGGGGAGGTGGAGGTCGTTACTTCCATACCCATCGAAGCCCAGTTTGGTCTTCCCGCTGCTGGCGGCACGGGCTACGGCTTCGAGATCAAGACGGCCAAGCTCTCCGGCGGCTATGGAGACAGTGCTCTTCGCGGCTCGTGGGGACGCGGGTGGTTCGAAGTGGCCGGGGGGGTGTCCTCGACCGATATCCCTTCCCTTGGACGGGCCTGGGCCATCGATCTGTTGGCCGCCGACCTGAGATACGATCCGTCGGGCGCCTACGAGCTGAACGTGCAGGTCAAAGATCTGCACAGCAAGCACAGCCCTGAAGTCAATGCCCTTCGTCTGGCATCAGGCGAGGCGATGCATCTGTCCGGGCCGGTTGCAGCGGCGCAGCGGTTCTTTGCCCGGTACCGTCCGTTCGGAAAGGTGGGGTCGATCGCTCTGGCGGCTCGCGGGCGCTTCGATGCGCTCCATGAGAGCGAGATTACCGGGACCGTGGTCTGCGAGGACCTCTCCGTCCGAGACAGCCGGTTTCCCTATGCGATCGACCATCTGGCCGGCACCGTGGATTTCTCGCAGTCGGGCGTGACGCTGAATCAGCTCAGGGGCAAACATGGAGATGTCAACATCCAGATTGACGGCTGGATCAGAGGTTTCGGGCAGGATCGGCAACACCAGTTCCTGATCGCCAGCGACAATATGGTGCTGGATGACGATCTGTATGCAGCGCTTCCGCCCGCGCAGAAGCAGGTATGGAATGCTTTCCAGCCGAGCGGCATCGCGGCGGTCGAGTATCGGCTGAATCGATCAAGCCCGTCGAACGGACACAGTCATATTGTCGTCGATCTGCGCGGGGTTGCGGCCACGTACCAGAAGTTTCCGTATCCTCTGAAAGGCATGACCGGGCGTCTGTACTTCGATCGCGCGAGCGTCGTTCTGACCGACGTCATTGCGATCGGGGACGGGCGTCGAATTCGGCTGACGGGCGAAGTGGCCGGGCGAGATACCGCTCGGCCGATGGTTGCCATCACGATCGATGCCAACGATATCCCGTTGGACGCCACGTTGCGGCAGGCCCTGCCGGCGCCGTACGGGACGCTGACGAAACGGTTCGAAACCACCGGCACCGCCCACGTTCGTGCGAAGGTGTTCAGCCGCGACGATCCCAACCACGCCGATCCCATCGGCTTTACGGCCGATGTGTCCGTCAGGAATGCCACGGTGACGATGGATTCGTGGCCCCTGGTGGTTTCGGACGTCTCGGCCGAAGCGTCTATCACACCCGACTCGGCGACGATCCGGGATGGCGTCGGCCGCTATCGCCAGAGCGAGGTCCGTCTGACGGGAGGCATGCAGTTCGCCAAAGGGGGCCGGCCGGGCCAATACCAGTTGACCGTGTCCACGAAGCAGACGCCGTTGGATGAGACGGTGGTCAGCCTGCTGCCCGAGGCCGTCCGTCGCCATGTCCTGGCGTTCCGTCCGGAAGGGGCGGTGGATGTGGCCATGGACTGGCGAAGGTCCAACGGCAACGAGCCGCCCGATTATGCCGTTTCGGTCACCTGTCTGGGGAACCGGATCGAGCATAAGAGCTTTCCGTACCCGCTGCACGACGTTCGCGGCACGATCCGGCTGGATGCGAAGGGAGTGGCATTCGAGGGAATCCAGGCGTCCCCGGCCCTGCAATCCGATCCTTCCCTGACTCCATCCGTGCGGGTCGATGGACACGTGAGCTTCTTGCCCGACAGCCGAGGCGAAGGGGCCTTCACTGTGCAGGCGCGCGATGTCCTCTTCACGCAGGCGTTGGGACAGTCGCTACCGGAGAGCCTCAGAGGGATCTACCATGATTCGGCGCCAAGGGGGCCGTTCGACCTCGATCTCGATACGCTGAAACTATCGGGGACGAACCCCCGATGTATTCAGGTCGGCGGGCGGATGGACCTCAAGACATGCAGCCTCAACGTCTCGGGTACCGGCGCGGAAGTGCGCGGAACCATCGACGTCGCGGCAATCTATGACACCGCGACCGGATTCTCGAACGGACGGATGCAGTTGGCCGCGGACCGGCTCAGCGTCAAGGGCAAGGATGTGACGGACCTGAATGCCGAGCTCAAGTATGATCCGAACAGCCGGACGTGGTCGGCGGAGAACTTTCTCGGCCGTTGCCACGGCGGTCGCCTCCTTGGCAACCTCCGGATCGAGCAGGTTGAGGCAGGGATCGTGGAGTACCTTGCGACGATTGGCCTGGTTCGGGTCGATCTGAGGAAGTTCCTTCTGGGCGGAAGGCTCGATCAGGCGGCCGAGACGAACACCACCAGTGGGACGATGAATGCGACGCTGGGGCTGGGGGCTCGGATCGGCGATGGTTCGTCCCGTCTGGGGGTTTGTCGAGTCGATGTCGCGGACATGCAGGTTGGCAGGGTTTCGCCGCTGGCCACACTGCTGTCTGTGCTGAGCCTTACGGAGCCGGCGGATTACGCATTTGAGCGGATGCTGATCGAATCTTATCTCAGACGCCACAAGCTGTTGATCGGCACGTTCGACATGTCGGGACGCAACCTGGCCTTCACCGGCAGCGGCAGCGTGGATTTGAGCGGCCGGGAGATTGCCCTGACGCTGACCGCTCGGGGCCGGCGCGTGGCGGCGGCGAAACCGTCGATCTTCCAGTCGCTGACCGAGGGGCTCGGCGGCGCCGTCGTTCGCATGGAAGTCACTGGAACGGCCGACAATCCGAAAGTGGAGACGAAGGCCCTTCCGCTGATCGAGGACTCTCTGAAGATCCTCGGGACACCCCAATAGAGCAACGCAGACGGACCCGATGGGAGGGTCCGCAACCTGTTTGAAGCGAAAGGCGGCCTGCTTCGAGCAGGCACCGCAATGGGCTCGCCGGTCGGGAGGCGACATGAGCGGCAATCTGAACCGACGCCGGTTCCTACAGATCGCATCAGGCTCTGTGGCAACAATGCTGCTGCCGGGACATTCGCTTCTCGCGCAGAGCGTTCGGAGGGCGGATCGCCCGAATTTCCTCTGGATCAGCACGGAAGACATCAGTCCGGACCTGGGCTGCTATGGGGACGCCTACGCGGTGACGCCGAACGTGGATCGTCTCGCCTCTGAGGGTGTACGATATGACAACGTATTCGCCCATGCCGGCGTCTGCGCGCCGGTGCGGTCCGGGATCATCACAGGGATGTACCCAACGACGATCGGGACGCACCACATGCGCTGTGCGGGCGTGCCGCCCCATGAAGTCAAGTGCTTCCCTGAGTATCTCCGTGCGGCGGGCTACTACTGCACCAACAACTCCAAGACGGACTATCAGTTCGACCCTCCCCTGACGGCGTGGGACGAATCGAGCGGCAGCGCGCACTGGCGAAATCGTCCCAAGGACAATCCGTTCTTCGCGGTGATCAACTTCACGACCACGCACGAGAGCCAGATTCGCAATCGCAGCGAGGCGATGCTGACGCGACTGGCGAGTCTGAGTCCGACGGAGCGGCACAACCCGGCCAAGGCCCAGCTTCCACCGTACTACCCCGACACGCCCGAGGTCCGTCAGGACTGGGCGCAGTACTATGACATCATCACCCTGATGGACAAGCAGGTCGGGCAGGTGCTGGAAGACCTGGAACGGGACGGTCTGGCCGACGATACCATTGTGTGGTTCTGGGGCGATCACGGGCGCGGGCTTCCCCGCGCCAAGCGATGGATCTACGATTCGGGTCTTCGCGTTCCGCTGATCATTCGCGTCCCTGCGAAGTGGCGCAAGCTCGCCATGCCGGACAAGCCGCAGGCCGTCGGTCCCGGAACGATCAACGACGATCTGATCGCCTTCGTCGATTTCGCACCGACGATGCTCTCGCTGGCCGGAGTCGAGATCCCTTCGCACATGCAAGGCCGCGCGTTTCTGGGTCGGCGGAAGGCCAGGCCGCGGCAGTACATCTACGCCGCCCGCGATCGCATGGACGAAGCCTACGAAGTGATTCGAGCCGTGCGGGACAAACGCTTCAAATACATCCGCAATTACATGTGGTACCTCACGCGGGCCCAGGACATCCGCTACATGAACGAGATGCCCACCATGCAGGCGATGCGCCGGCTCCATGCCGAGGGAGTGCTGGAAGGCCCCCCGAAACAGTATTTCGAGCCGACCAAGCCGATCGAAGAACTCTACGACACCGTCTCCGACCCCCACGAGATCCGGAATCTGGCCGGCGATCCCGCCTACGCGAAGGTGCTCGAACGGCTGCGGGCCGCCCATGAGAAATGGTATAAGGACACGCGAGACCTCGGTCTGATTCCCGAGCCGATCTTTGACGAGTGGAAGCGGCCCGGCGGGGAATTTGAAACGACATCCGCCCCTGTCGTTGTCAGGCGGACAGGGCGCTCGGCGGAGCGAGGTGCTGTGACGATCGCCTGTGCGACGCGCGGCGCTTCGGTCGCCTACCGGATCGGCGGCGATCCACAGAGTCGAACGGGCTGGTTGCTGTACGATCGCCCTGTACCGCTCGGGTTGGGGCAGACCTTGTATGCCAAGGCCTGCCGCATCGGATTTCGCGACAGCGATCTGATGACGTACAGGCTGGGCGATCCCCTGGCAAGGCGACCCGCTTCCCAGGGGGCCGGTCACTGGCAGGACAAGCTTGATGCCTCGAATCTGCGCAAGCGGCTCTGGAGACTCAAGGAGCTTGACTACAAAGGCGCCAATGCCGTGTATTCCTGCCTCCCCTATCTGGACGACGCAGAGCCTTCGATTCGATACTGGGCGGTGGTCGGATTGCACGCCAGCGGAGGCTTCGCAGGGGACATCGCATTTGCGAGGTCGGCGGTGAAGGCCCGGCTGGTCGATTCATCCGTGGTGGTGCGCATCGCGGCCGCTCATGCGCTGTGCGACTGGGGCGCCGAGGCGGATGGCCTGCCCGTACTGACGGCGGCGCTGAAACACCCGACCGACAAGGCCCGCATGTTCGCCATTGTGGCGCTCGACAGGCTTGGACCGAAAGCTGCCCCGGTGCTGGACCATATCCGAGTGGCCGCGGAAGACGCCGATGACTATGTCAAGCGCGTTGCCCTGACGGTGCTGAACCGCTTCGACGCGGTATGACCGTGCGGCAAGGCACCTCCCGGGCCTCGCGGAGAATGCCCGATCCATTCTACGGTTTCGGGCCTGCCGGCCTTTTGCGGAAGGCGAGGACGCGAATGGTCCTTTGGTCGCAAATGTACTTGCGTTCGTAGTTGGTCCCGGTCCGTTCGCCGTCTGCGGCCCCGGCCGGACGCACGAACTCGATCTCTTCCAGTTCGCTGCGAAACGCCGATGCCACCTCCTGCATCTGCTCGAAGTAGCCTTCATGATCGGTCGCCAACTGGATCGTGCCGCCCGGTTTGAGCCGTTCGATCAGCATGGCCATATTGTCCTTCCGGACGAAGCGCCGCTTGTGATGCCGCTTCTTCGGCCAGGGGTCGGGGAAGTAAACGTGAAAGCCGGCGACCGATTCGGCCGGCACGCGGTCTCGAAGGAACGCCGACGCGTCCGCTCGAATTATGCGGACGTTTGTCAGGCCCCACCGGCCCAGACGATCCACCGCATGGCGGCAATACTTGTTCGCCCATTCGATCCCCAGGAAGTCGACATCGGGATATGCCTTGGCCTCCTGGACGAGAAAAGTCCCCTTGCCCGATCCGATTTCGATATGAACGGGTCCCTCTCGTCCGAAAACTCGGGCGAAATCGATGGGCTCCGTCAAAACATCAGGTTTCAACGCAATCGTGTCGTATTCTTTCAGTGTACGTTTCATCGTTTCATCGTGTTCAAAACAGCGAATCCGGTGCCCTATGGTAGGTTTTGGCCACGCATTATAGAAGAAGCCGGAAGTGGCGTGAAGGCGTGAATAAATTTCTCCTACCGGCGTTACTAAAGTGGCGCATACGGGCACACGATGAATAGGCAGGTGAACTCTTTTGTGGGCCGTGTGTGTTCCTGAGCCAGGGAAACCGGACGGTGCGGAAAGGAAGTTGAAGGATGATACTTCAAATGGTCAGGGCAAAACGGAGGCAGGTTCTCGTCGATATCAATACGCAGAGAGACTACCTCCTGGCCGACGGCGGCGCTTGCATCCGGAACCACCGCAGGGTATTGGCTCACATCCGTCGGATGATGGCTTGGGCCCGGCGACGCGAGATCCCGATCATCTCGACGTGTGAGGTCTACCCCGACAGCAACAACGGCGACCCGAGGTACTGCGTCGACGGCACCCCCGGTCAGGAGAAGATCAGCTACACGTTGATGCCGAACCGGATCAGCTTCCCGGCCGACGGCAATACGGACCTGCCGCGCGACATGCTCCGTCGCTATCAGCAGGTGGTGCTCCACAAGCGGTGCGTGGACCCGTTCGACGAACCTCGAATCGACCGCCTGCTCAGCGAGGTCTGTGCGGCCGAGTTCATCCTTGTCGGCGCTTGTGCCGAGGGGGCGGTCAAAGCGGCGGCCCTGGGCCTTCTCCAACGGGACAAGCGGGTGGCTGTCATCGTCGATGCCGTCGGCTACCACGACAATCGCGAGGCGAAGATGGCGTTCCGCAAGATGGAGGCCAAAGGGGCCCGGCTGGTCGAGACACGCCGCCTGGCCGGCTCGTCGCATCTGCGGCAGGTCGGCTGCTGCCACTGTGAAAGCTGTCAGCGTCTGGGGCAGCGGATCGCGGTCGGCGACGCCGACGAGAATTGACGGTTCCTCCCGCATCCGCGGCAGTGGCCTTTCCGTTTCTCCTCGCCGACTCTCCATCTCTTTCCGGCCCGAAGAAGGCTCCCTCCTCTTGTCCGTCGAAGCCCCCATTTCGCCGATTCCAGAGCTCCGATCCACCCCTCTTGTGGAGGGGATGGCCCAATTGTGGCTTCCCACGTGTCCGGGTTCTCCGGCCCAACAGAACGCTGGCAAAAGGCCCTGGAATTCGCTATAATAGGTTCGTTCGGACAAGACAAACAGGCCTGTTTACGAAGGAGAACATATGAATCGGATGGCAGCGATGACCCTCGTTCTTTGTTTCGGTGCAATACTGACGGCGGCCGAGTCGAATGAGCCGGCGCCCGATCCGCATTGCCTCATCAAGACCAATCACGGCGATATCGTTGTGAGATTGTTCGCCACGGAGGCCCCGAAGACCGTTGAGAATTTCCTGGGCCTGGCCGAAGGGGCCAAGGTGTTCATCGATCCGGCCACCAAACACAAGGTCCGAAAGGCCTACTACAACGGCCTGACCTTTCATCGCGTCATCAAGGGATTCATGATCCAGGGCGGCTGCCCGCTCGGGAACGGCGAGGGGGGGCCGGGCTATCAGTTCGAGGATGAGATCAACGCCGACGCCCTCGGACTGGACAAGCTCAAGGTCCTGGACGAGCAGGGCCGCCCCCACCCGTGGCTTACCATTCGGTCGCAGGAGGATTTCAATAACGCCGTGCTCCGTCCGCTGTTCCGGGTGATGGGCATTACCACCAACGAGCAACTCGCCGAGCGGCAGCAGGAGGTGAACGATCGCGTTCACGCGATGAGTCTCAAGGATGTCTACGTCAACCAGGGATACCGGTATGACGACAAGCTCAAATCCCACGCCCCCAAACGGGGCAGTGTCGCAATGGCCAACGCCGGGCCGAACACGAACGGCTCGCAGTTCTTCATCAATCTCGCTGATACGCCCTGGCTGACGGGCAAGCACACCGTCTTCGGCGAGGTGGTCAAAGGCATGGACATCGTGGACCGCATCGGCGAGGTGCCGGTCACCAACATGCATCTGCCGATCGATCCCGTCCGGATCATCTCGGTTCAGCGCATCGCGCCCGAGAAGAAATAGGTATTCTGGTCGCCTTCATCGGCCTCAACGACGGCGGCAAGCTCAGCGACTGAAATCCGCGCTGGGAACCTCGCGGACGGCCGGATCGACGTTGAAGTAGTCCTCGCCCTGGAAGCCAAAGACGCCCGCGATGAGGTTGCTCGGGAACGTTTCGCACTTGTTGCGGTAGTCGCGGACGTTGCCGTTGAAGAACCGCCGGGCCGCCTGAATCCGGTCTTCCGTATTGACCAGTTCCTTCTGGAGTTCGAGGAAGTTGCGGTCGGCCTTCAGTTGCGGGTAGTTTTCCACGACGAGCATCAGCTTCTGCAAGGCCGCCACCAGTTGGTTTTCATCGGCCGCCTGCTGCGTCGGGCTGCCGTGGCTGGCCATGCATTGGGCCCGCAGTTGCGTGATGCGATCGAAGACCTCCTTCTCATGTGCCGCGTAGCCTTTGACCGTAGCGACCAGGTTGGGCACCAGCTCATACCGGCGTTTCAGTTCCGTGTCGATATTGGCCCAGGCGTCGCGAATGTGGTTGCGCAGCGCCACGAGCGCGTTGTAGATCAACACCACGTACAGGATCGGCAAGAGAAAGACTGCCGCGATGATGGCGAACGGGACCCACATAATCAACTCCGTGCAAACAGGTATTCGGGCAGCAGGGACCGGACCTGGATCAGTCTCTGCAGGTTGGGTTCGATCTGTTCGGGTTTCAGTCTCCGGCTGAACGAGATGGCCAGGGCATCGCGTTCGATCTCGATCGTCAGGTCGGGATGGGCCAGCAGATACTCGATCATCTTTGCGTTGCACACATCATAGGCGAATTTCTTGTCCTTCGAGCGGACGCAGAACTTGCGGCTGAACTCGTGCGATTCGAAGTCGATGTCGTCGTAGCCGAACGCCTGGGCGATCTTGGAGAAGAAGCCCTCGGGCCCGATCGTCAGTTCCGGGAACGAGGCCGGCAGGCGCAGGACGAAGAACGAGAAGTAGTGATGGTGCGTCTGACGACGTCCCTTGGAATCGGTCGAATGGGTCTCGTAGTGATAGTCGAACGCCGTGGTGTCATGGTCCTGATAGCGGCCCGATAGAATGTTGAACGCGTAGCGATTGGAGCCCTGGCGCAGCTTGTCGAGGAACTCGAAGCGGCGAGCCAGGTCCCGGTCTTTGCCCGGGTCGAAGTGCAGGCCCAGCCGGGCCGCCAGAGCGAGCATCTCTTCCCGACGCTTCTTGGTGCTGAGGTGGCCCAGGATCGCCCCGACGACGATCAGTGCAATTACTGCCACGATGACGACAACCGGCATTCTCCGGATCTCCGACTGCGTTTCGCTCTGTCACACGCCGAGGTCTCTGCGGCGGGTCCGGCGCAAATTACCATATTTGACGACGGATCGAAAGGGGATTTGATTGATCGTCCGCCGCGAGACGCGGTAGACTGATGGTTCCGATCGAGCAAGATGCACGATGTGTGAAAAGGAGTGTCGCCGTCATGCCCAAGACCCAGATCATCGCGACCGTCGGTCCGGCCAGCAGCAACTATACGGTCCTGCGCAAGATGTTTGTGGCCGGCCTCGATGTGGTCCGCCTGAACTTCTCCCACGGGACACATGCCCAGCATGCCGAGTCCATCGACCTGGTCCGCCGGCTCAACGCCAAGTATCGCCGCCGCATCCGTATCATGCAGGACCTCGAAGGCTTCCGCATTCGGGTGGGGCGATTCCACGGCGGCAAGACGCGCGAATTGAAGAATCAGTCTGTCGTCTGGCTGACCAACGATGGGACCGCTCACGGACCCAGGACCATTCCGTTCGATTATGCCGGCGACCTGACGAGGATCAGGAAAGGCCAGTTCATCTTTATCGACGACGGGTACCTGATCCTTCGCGTCAAGGAAAGCTCGCCGACCAGCCTCAAGGCCGTGGTCGTCGAAGGGGGTGTCCTGAAGGAACGCAAGGGCATCAACATGCCGGGGGCGAACATCGAGTTCGACGCCATGACCGACAAGGACAAGCGGGACCTGCGGTTCGGCATCGAGCACGGGGTCGATTACGTGGCGCTGTCGTTCGTACGCGACGCCGCCGACGTTCGCGACGTGGTCGCAATGGTCAAACCCCGCCTGCCGAAGTGCGAGATCGTCGCCAAGATCGAGAACCGCCAGGCCATCGACAACATCGACTCCATCATCGAAGCGGCCGACGGCATCATGATCGCGCGGGGCGACATGGGCGTGGCGATCCCGATCTATGAGGTGCCCATCGTCCAGAAGCGGATCATCCGCAAGTGCAACGAGGCGGGCAAGTTCGTGATTACCGCCACGCAGATGCTCGAGCACATGACCGCGCACAGCCGGCCCACGCGCGCCGAGGTCACCGACGTGGCCAATGCGATCCTGGACGGGACCGACTACGTCATGCTCTCCGGCGAGACCGCCGCAGGGAAATTCCCGTCCGAATCGGTCGCCATGATGAACGAGATCATCAAGTTCACCGAGAAGTCCATGGCCTGCCTGCACTGACCCGTGGAGGCGGCAGCGGTTCTATCGACCCGGTGCGATGAGGACGTCGGGGAGCGTCTCGTCGATGGCCGGCTCGTTCATCATCTCCTCGACGATGGCGGCAAAGCCGGCGGGCGATGCTGTGCTGTCGCCCAATCGAATCTGCGGACTCGTGCTCCATTGCGACCACGTGTCGTCGGGACCGTGGATCCGCAGTCCCGCGTCCGCCACCGTGGTCACGACCAGCACGATGGTGACCACCGTGACGACCGACATCGAGAGCACCGCGATCAGCGACGGCACAAGCCCGGCCGGCGACCACCTTCGCACGGTCCGAGAATCGCGTGCGTCGAAATGAGACCAAAGCGCATCCCAGGCCGCAAATGATGCCGCTGCGGGCCTGACGTCTGATTGTCGGCTCATGACCAGCCCCTCCATTGCCTGCTATACAAACCATACACCATTTTGCAGGCGATGGAGGGCGGATTTCGGTCAAAATGGGCCGGCGAGCCCGCTTATGTTGTGGGGCTCGCGACCGCCTGGAGCCACGCCTGGGCCATCCGTTGGGCGCCGGCGAGCGTCGGGTGCACGCCGTCGCCCGCCCAGTAGGCCGGCGGGGTCGTCCGTACGGCTTCGTCGAACATCGTCTGGAACGGTACGAATACCGTGCCGAAGGCCGTCGCGACCCGCCGGGCCGCCGCTCGATAGCCGTCGAATTCGGGGAACCACTTGTCGTTCACGGCCCCGCAGCGGAGCACGAACGGTTCGCAGACCACCAGTCTCACGCCGGGAAGCTCGCGCTTCGTCCGTTCGAGGAGGGCGCGGTAGTCCCGCTCATAGACCTCGACGGTGCCGTCGTAGTGGCCGTCGAGCGTGTGCCAGATGTCGTTGACGCCGATCAGGATGCTGACGACGTCCGGCTTCAGGGCGATGCAGTCCTTGTCCCAGCGTTCGGCCAGTTGGAAGACCTTGTGCCCGCTGATCCCGCGGTTGTAGATGGTCAGTTTCGCCTCGCCGTGATTGGCCAGCAGGGCGGCGGCCGCCAGCAGGGCGTACCCGGTGCCAAGTGCCCTGGTGTCGTTAGCCGTGTCTTCCCTTCTTCGGTCGCGGCCGGCGTCGGTGATGGAGTCGCCCTGGAACAGCACGACGCTGCCGGGTCCGATCAGCCCGCCGCCCTGGCGTCCGGTCAATCTGGCTGTCGAGCGTGCGCAACCTGCGGAAGACAGCAGGGTCCCTGCGGTCAGGGCGGCGGTCGCCGTGGCGGCGTGCCCGAGGAATTCACGCCGCGTGGCAGGGCTGTTCGTCAAACCGGATTCTCCCATGTTCTTTCTCCTTCTCTGTGCGTTCTATCCTGTCCGGCGGTCGTAGGCGCGGTAGAGCAGATCGAGCTCGGCCGTCTTGGCGTCGTAATCCCGCTGGAGCTCGCTGATGTGGTCGGGGTTCTTGTAGATCTCCGCGTCGCCGAACCGCTCTTTCATTTCTTCGATCTCCCGTTCGAGTTCGAGGATCATCTCCTCAATCTGTTCGGGGGAGTACTTGTTGAACCGCCGAAGCTCTTCGGGCGTGGCGGTCCGGGCCTTGTCGCCGGCCGCCGTGGACGATCGACTCTTGCGGGCGTTGTCCTTGTCGGATCGTTTGGCCTGCTGGGCCGCCTCGTTCCGCTGGCGAATCAGCGAGGCATAGACCGAGTAGGCGGGCTCCCCGACGATGAATTCGGTTCGGCCCAGGCTCCGACTGCCCAGTTCGTCGGTCCCGACGACGAGGAGTCTGTCCACGGATCGGTCGAGGAAGTAGCGGTCGTGGCTGACCACGATGATCGTTCCGGCGTATTCGTCGAGCGCCGCTTCGAGCATCTCGCGACTGGCGATGTCGAGGTGGTTGGTCGGCTCGTCCATGACCAGCACGTCCGGCTCGGTCAGCACGAGCTTACAGAGCATCAGGCGATTGCGTTGCCCTCCGCTGAGGTCGCCGCACTGCTTGAACACATCGTCGCCGGAGAACAGAAAGGCGCCCAGACGGCTGCGGACCTGCTCGGCCGACAGATCGGGGCGGACGCGGCGCGCCTCGTCCAGCACAGTCCTGGTCGGGTCGAGCACGTCTCCGTGCTGGTCGAGATAGCCGACCCGCAGGCTGGCGCCCACGCGAATCGTGCCCGCCGACGGCTCGATGCGTCCAAGGGCGAGCTTGAGCAGGGTGCTCTTGCCGGTACCGTTGGGACCGGTGATGCCGAGCCGTTCGCCGTGGAGGATGTCGAACGTCAGGTCCTCGAACAGCGTCAGGTCACCAAACGACTTTCGCAGGCCCTCGCATCGTACGACGATATCGCTGGTGCGGCCGGTCCTGCCGAAAGAGAAGTGAATTGTCTTCTGGTCGGTGGGCTTGTTCAGGAAGTCGGGATTCTCTTTGAGCAGGCGGTTCAGGCGGGTCTTGCGGCCTCGGGCGGTGCCCCGCATCCCCTCCTGGTCCTTGTTGCGGGCGATGAAGTCGAGCGTCCTGGCGACCATCTCGGCCCGTTTGGCATGCTCCCGCTCCTGCTGGAGCCGCACGGTCTCTTTGGTTTGCGTATAGGTCCCGTAGTTGCCGTTCCAGACCTCGGCCTTGCGGTTCTCCACCTCGACAATCTTGCAGACGACCTTGTCAAGCAGGTAGCGGTCGTGGCTGATGATGATCGCGGCCCCGCGATAGTTCGCCAGGAATCGCTCCAGCCATTCAGTGGCCTGGAGATCGAGGTGGTTGGTCGGTTCGTCGAGCAGCAGCAGGTCCGTCTCGAGCATCAGGACCTGGGCCAGCCCGAGCCGTGAGAGCTGCCCGCCACTCAGCGCCGTGGTCCTGGCATGGTGCAGTTCGGGCTCGAAGCCCATCGCCGCCAGCGTTGCATTGATGCGAATCTCGTACTCGTAGCCGCCGGCCAGCTCGAAGTCGCGGCACAGGCGGTCGTATTGCGCCATCTTGGCCTGCAGCGCCGAGCCGCTGAGGCTCTCCATTTCCCTGGAAACCTCGTGGATGGTCGCCTGGAGCCGGAGCAGGTGATCGACGCCGGCGTGCATCTCTTCCATGACCGTCCGCTGCCCGCTGAAGGTGGCCTCCTGGGGCAGATACCCGATGCGCAGGCCCTTCTGGCGGATGACCCGGCCCATGTCGGGCTGCACCGCCCCCGTGATGAGTTTGAGAATCGTGCTCTTGCCCGAGCCGTTGGGACCGACCATGCCGACCTTTTCGCCCGGATGGAATGCCACGGTCAGGTGGTCGAGCACGACCTCCGAGCCAAAGGCTTTGTGTATGTCTTGCAGCGTTACAATGGCCATCGATTGTGAATCCAGTGGATCAGTGCCGACGTTTTCGGCATGGCGCACGGCACAGGAAGCAACTCTCGCCCCCATTTGGCGGGACGAACGACTCATCTTATCGCCTCAGGGCCCGCGATTCAAGCGCCGCTGTCGCTTCTCTGTGCCTGAAACGAGTCTGCACGGACGCGATTCGATTGGGCGGTGAGATGTTGTTGAAAGGGGCCGACGGGGGTGGTAGAATCCGCCTTCTTTTGTGAACGGCTGAGGATCGCGCATGGAGCAGAAGGCAGACAGATACGTGTTGAACAACGGCATGGTGCTGTTGGGCGAGCCGATGGGCGGGGTCGAATCGGTGGCGTTCGAGTTCATGCTGCCGGCCGGGGCGGCCCGGATGCCCGAAGGGGCCTGCGGTGCGGCCAACGTCATTTCGGACTGGATCTTCCGAGGGGCCGGCGATCGCGACAACCGGCAATTGGGTGATGCGCTCGATGGGCTTGGCCTGCAGCGATCCGACTCGGTCGGCAGTTCGCATCTATCCTTCGGCGCGGCCCTGGAGTCGAGCAACCTGGCCGAGGCACTGACGCTGCATGCCGACGCCATCCTGCGGGCCCATTTGCGCGACGAGGAGTTCATGCCGGCCCGACAACTGGCCCTCGAAGGGGTCCTGGCGCTCGACGACGAGCCTCGGCAGAAGGTGATGGTGGAACTGCGAAAGCGATTCTATCCGGCCCCCCTGGGCCGCAGCACGGTGGGGGAGATCGAAGACCTGGAACGACTCAGCCCGGACCGGACGCGGGAGGTCGCCAAGAGTTGCTTCGACATCGGTCGAACCATCTTTGCGGTGGCGGGCAAGTACGACTTCGACGCGGTCTGTGGGCAGATGGAGAGCCTGTTTGGCGATTGCCCGGGTCCTGGATCGGAGGCCCTCGATATCGGGACCCGCGAAGGCCGGTACACCCATATTCCCAACGAAGGCTCGCAGGTCCACATCGGCGTGATGACTGACGCCGTGCCATTCACCGGCGAAGACTACTACGACATCCGGCTGGCCACATCCGTTCTTTCGGGCGGTATGAGCGCCAGGCTGTTCACCGAGGTCCGGGAGAAACGCGGTCTGTGCTACGCCATTGGAGCGCGATACCACAGCCTCAAAGACGCTGCCGGGATCATGTGCTACGCCGGGACGACCCCGGAAAAGGCCCAGGAAACCCTGGACGTCATCGTCGCTGAGTTCCGACGCCTGGCCGAGGGGATCGGCGACGAGGAGCTGGACCGCGCCAAGGTCGGGCTCAAGAGTTCGCTGATCATGCAGAGCGAGTCGTCCGGGAGCCGGGCCGGCGCGATCGGCAGCGACCACTACATGCTGGGCCGCGTTCGGAGCCTGGAGGAGATCACCGAGAGAATCGACGGCACCACCGTCGATTCGATCGTGGAGGCCCTGAAGCGAAGGCCTTTCAACGATTTTACCGTCGTGACCATCGGCCCCAGAGAGGTGCGTGTCGAGTAAGCCTATGCAATTTGAGCGGAAAGAACTATCGAACGGTCTGGTTCTCATCGGGGAGATCAACCCGTCGACCAAGTCGGCGGCGGTCGGGTTCTTCGTGCGGACGGGATCTCGCGACGAAACGCCGGAGATCAACGGCGTCTCGCACTTCCTCGAGCACATGCTCTTCAAGGGCACTGACGCGCTCGGCGCGCTGGAGGTCAACGAAGCCTTCGATCGGCGGGGGGCGCAGTTCAATGCGTTCACGAGTGAAGAGAACACGGTGTACTACGCGTCGGTTCTGCCCGAGTACCTTCTGGATATCACCGAGTTGTGGGCCGAGCTGATGCGTCCGGCGTTGCGCGATGACGACTTCGACATGGAAAAGAACGTGATCAAAGAAGAGATCGCGATGTACGAGGACACGCCGACGTTCGATGTGATCGACCGTTGCCGGACGCTGCACTACGGTCCGCATCCCTGCGGCAACAGCGTGCTGGGAACGGTCGCCGGCATCGATGCCCTGACGGCCGATCAGATGCGGCGGTATTTCGCCAGGCGCTACGCGCCCAACAACATGGTCGTCGCCTGCTCCGGCAACTTCGACTGGGGCCGGTTCTGTGCCACAGTGGAGGCGCGGTGTGGCCGCTGGCAGCCGCAGACGGTGGATCGTCTGCTGACGGACTTCGAAGGCACGCGGGCGAGCGAGCGGCTGGGCAAGCCGAGCCTGAATCGCGAGCACGTCTGTCTGGTCCATACCGGCGTCTCGGCGCAGGACCCGAGGCGCTTCGCGGCCTCTCTGCTGTCGTTGGTCGTCGGCGACGACTTCGGCTCTCGTTACTATTGGGAACTCGTCGACAAGGCGATCGCCGAGGCCGCCTCGATGCACTTCGGGCCGCTCGACGGCACGGGCATCTTCTACAACTATCTGCGATGCAGCCACGCCGCCGTGCCGCGCGTCATGGACATCGTCACCGGCATCTTCCGCGGCCTGCTGCGCGACGGCATTTCCGAGGACGAGCTGACCAAGGCTCGCAACAAGGTCCTCAGCGCGCTGGTCATCAAGAACGAGCTGCCGATGGGACGCCTGGTCGATCTGGGCTTCAACTGGATGTATCTCGGGCAGTATCGCTCGGTCGAGGAGGACGTCGAGGCCATCAAGGCCGTCCGCGTCGAGGAGGTCAACACGCTGATTCGCGAACTGGACTTGAGCCGGTTCACGCAGTACTCGCTGGGCCCCACGGCCGCCTGACGGACGCGACGGCGCCGACCCCCCCGGACGGCGCGAGCGTCGAATGCACACAGACTTGATTCGTGACGGCGGCCTTGGTACAGTGGCGGCTGCAAGGAGGTGGTTCGAATCGTGAACGAAACCGGCAGGAAAATGAGAAGCAACATGGAAAGAGTGCTTCGTGCGATGGATGTGATTCCTCCGTTTGATGAAGATCGTTTGACAACGCCGCTCGCGGCAGGTTCGGTTGCAGGGCAGAAGTCCGGCCCGCGAATCCAGCCGTGGCGATCCGCTTGCGGCGGACCGATCGCCGCCCGAGAACAGACGGTTCCGCCGAGTCCCACCGCCGAGGCCGCCGGCCACATCCCTACTCTGGACCTGGGTGAGAAGATTCTGGCCGAGCAGCGCCGGATGACCGCCCGCAAGAGAAAGGCGCCAAACCGCACTTCGCCCGAAGTGGATCGCGTCCAACCGCCCGTTGTCAGCCTGAGAGCCGAACGTGCCATCGAGCTGTCGGCCCAGGATGCGGCCCAACTGGAGCGGCTCGTTGCCGAAATCGTCGCTCGCGATATCGACCGCCTCTGCATCGGCCCGGTGCGGGCGATCGCCTGACCTGCGTGCGACGATTGAAGAGACGGCTTTCTCATGCTCGATCTGCACGAATGGGATTTGTCGTATTCAGAGGCGCGTGAGGTTCAGTTGCGGCTGGCGCAGAAGGTGCGGTTCGAACGCGTCAGGAGAGAGCCCAAGATCGTCGCAGGTCTCGACTGCGCGTTCACGGAGGGTGGCAAGCGGATCGTTGCAGCGGTCGTCGTTCTACGCAAGGTGGCAGCGTCAACTCCGAAGGAGTTGGGGATGGCTTCGTTCGAGCCGGTCGAGACGGCCAGCGCCTCGATGGACGTGACATTTCCGTATATTCCCGGCCTGCTGTCGTTTCGCGAGGCCCCGGCGTGTCTGGCGGCCGTCACGAAGCTCGAAAGCAGCCCCGATCTGTTCTTGATCGACGGGCAGGGGATTGCCCATCCGCGCCGACTGGGTCTGGCGGCTCATCTGGGGCTCCTTCTCGACAGGCCCACCATCGGCTGTGCCAAGAGCCGCCTGATCGGCACGTTCGACGAGCCCGCAGCGGAGAAGGGGGCGCACAGCCCGCTGTATGACGGCGATGAGATGATCGGAGCTGTCGTCCGCACGCGGACGAAGGTCAAGCCCTTGTTTGTTTCGGTGGGACATCGCTGCCGGTTGGATGATGCGATTCGCCTGACCCTGCTGTGTACGACGAAGTACCGCCTCCCCGAGCCGACCCGCCTGGCCCATCAGACCGTCAGCCGGTTGAAGCGGTGATGCGTTCCGATGGCGTCGTGCCGATGTTCATCGCCTCCAGCTCACTGACTCGCCTTATCAATTGCCGGCAGCACTGTCCTGCGTTAGAATGACCGCCGAGGCCATTGCATGGGCTCTGGCCCATTCTCGGCGACTCTCAGACAGGATGAAAGGTGGTCTTCATGGGCAGAAACACTCGTTCCCGATTGGTCTTCCTGGCGGTATGGGTTGGTTGCACTTCGGTCCTGGGGGCGGGCGAGGCCGATCCCTACATCGGGCGCTGGGCCCTGACCATTCCCGGCGGGGGCGCCGGGTGGCTCGGTGTCACGCAGGAGGACGGGTACCTCGACGGCAGTATCCTCTGGGGCGGCGGCAGCGTGGTCCCGGTTGACAGCGTCTTTCTGGCCGACGGCAGCCTGTACGTGGTTCGTCTGCACCGGGTCGAGCGCAAGGACTCAGCAGGCAATGTGGTCCGCACGCAGACCTTCCCGGAGGCCATCGTGGCCAGCGTCTACGGCGATACGATGCACCTGGCGCAGATCCAGCCGCGACGCGACGGTACGGGCATCGATCAGCGCGAGTTTACAGGCAAGCGAATCGCCCCGCTGCCGGCCAGGCCCGACCTGTCGAAGGTGAAGTTCGGCGATCCGATTGCCCTGTTCAACGGCAAGGACCTCGACGGATGGGAGTTGACCAGCCCGCGCCAGGCCAACGGCTGGTCGGTCGCCGACGGACTGCTCGTCAACGATCCGGCCCAGCGCCGAGGCGAACGTCATATCTCCTACGGCAACCTCCGCACCAAGACCGAATTCGAGGATTTCAATCTGACGCTGGAAGTCAACGTCCCGAAGAACGGCAACAGCGGCATCTACCTGCGGGGCATCTACGAGGTCCAGGTCGCCGACACCTACGGCCGAGGACTCGATGCGCACCACATGGGCGGCATCTACAGCCGAATCACCCCGCGCGTCAGCGCCGAGAAACCCGCGGGCGAGTGGCAGACGATGGACATCACGCTCGTGGATCGTCACGTCACCGTCAAGCTCAACGGCACGACGATCATCGACAACGCGCCGCTTCTGGGCTGCACGGGCGGCGCCCTGTGGTCCGACGAATCTCGTCCCGGCCCGATCTACCTCCAGGGCGACCACACCGCCGTTCAGTACCGTAACATGGTCCTGAGGCCGGTCCTCAAGTAGTCAGCGGGCGGCGCGCTCCATAGGACGGATGGGACCGACGGGCCGCGTCAGCGGCCCATGCGGAGGAGACGTTCGATGCGCTCGTTCGTCGGCGGATGCGTCATGAACAGCTTGGCCATATCGCTTCCCGTCAGCGGCGCGACGATGAACATGTTGCTCTGCGCGTCGGGTACGGGCAGCGGGATGCGACGACTCATGGCGTCGAGCTTCTGAAGCGCCTGGGCGAGGCCCCGTCCGCTGCCGGTCAGTTCGGCGCCGAGGCGGTCGGCTTCGAACTCGCGGCTGCGGCTGATCGCCATCTGGAGCAGACCGGCCGCCAGAGGGGCCAGGATCATCAGGATCAGGGCGACCAGCGGGTTCGACCGCCGTCCACTGCCGCCCCAGAAGACCAGGTACGTCAGCCACGTCACCGCTCCGGCGATCACGGCGGCAATCGTGCTGATGAGAATGTCTCGGTGCTTGATGTGTGAAAGCTCGTGCGCGATAACGCCCTCCAGCTCGTCGCGCGAGAGCATCTGCCGCAGGCCCTGGGTGACGCAGACGGCGCTGTGGCGCGGGTTGCGCCCGGTGGCGAAGGCGTTGGGCGCCGGTGCCGGGGAGATGTAGACCCTTGGCATGGGCAGGCCCGCGCGGTCGGCCAGCGTCTGAACGATCTGCCAGAGCGCCGGATCGTCGTTCGGCCCGATCTGGACCGCCCGCATCGTCGCCAGCGCAATCTTGTCGCTGAAGAAATAGGCCAGGAGGTTCATGCCCGCCCCGATCACCAGCGCCGGCAGCAGTGCCGCCTGCCCGCCGAGCAGATAGCCCACCCCCAGGCACAAGCCCATCAGCCCGGACAGCAACAACGTCGTCTTGAAGTTGTTCATCAGCTTATACATATCGATCATCCTCAGCCAAAGCGGCTCATATCTGCATCGTTCTGTTGTTCTCTACGTACGAGGGCGCCACTGGTTTGCGTCCCCGTCATGCACACAGGCAGCAAAGGACATGCCAGTACGGGTCCATTCCATGTAACCCTATTCTGGTCAATAAGATACGACTTGGCTACTCCGATTCGCCCCTGCTGTGAACCTGTCATCCTGGCAGTGACGCCACGAAGGGGGCTGCGACCGCGAGCGCTGGTTCCGNNGCACGAGGGCGGGCCTGAGGCGGGCGAAGAACTGGTCCCAGACGGCTTCTGATACCGAGCCTGCCGCTGCGTTGCTGGGCGGTTCCGGCGATAAGCGGACGAGGACCAGACGCCATTCGGGGACCACGAAGATGAAGTTGCGTCCCGCGCCGTGCGCCGCAAACGTTCGGGGCGGCGCCGAAGGCCACGGCCGCGTGCCGTCGGCTCGAACGCTGTTGGTCCACCAGAAGAACCCGTACCGGCCGGTCAGATCGAAGTGGGGTGTCTTCAGCCCGGCAGGGACCTGATTGGAGGTGGCTCGCGAGACGAACGCCGCGTCGAGGATCTGTACGCCATTCCAGTTGCCCTGATGGAGATACAGCAGCCCGTATCGCGCCAGGTCCGGCGCGCTGGAGCGGACCCCGCCCTGGTCCTTTCCCGGTGTACCGGCCGGATTATTGAACCGGATGCCGTCCCGATAGCCGTAGTCCGACCATGCGAAGTGCTTCATACCGATGGGGTCGGCCACGCGCCGGCGGAAGACCTCCTCCAAGGAGCGTTGTGTCGCCTTGGTCAGGACGAAGCCGAGCACGTGGACGGGCGGGTCGTGATACTTGAACGATGTTCCCGCCGCGAACATCGGCGGCCCGGGCCTCGTGTACGACAACACGCACTCAAGGTGGCGGTTGGGGTCGATACTGTAGAATGGCCAGCCGTCGCCCATCGCACCGTCGTACCCCGACGTCATGCTGGCCAGGTGGCACAGCCGGATGCGACCATACTCGGGGTACCGATCGGCCAACGCGGGCAGATACGAAACGGCGCAGTCGTCGAGACTCAGCCTGCCGTCCGTCGCCAGAAGACCAAGAACGGTGCCGGTGAACGTCTTCGTGCAGGAGTAGATTTCGTGGACGTTGTCGGCGGCCGGCCCCTGCCAGATCAGCAGACCGTTTCGCACGATCACCATCTCGTCCGTGCCCACGCCGCTCGCGTTCGCCTGCAAGTATTCCAGCGCCGTTTGCAGCTCTTGCTCATCGACGCCCTGGCTGGCGGGGGTGGCAGTCTGCCAATGATCGTCGGGAAAGACGTGGCTCTCACCTGTGCCGCAATTGGCGAAGAGTGCGATACAGACCAAAGCAAGAAGGCTGCCACGGATCTTGTCATCTTGAGCGCAACGAAGGGGAGTCGAAAGATCCGGCCATAGATTGTGCATCCTTCCAATCCCGGGCCAGATCCCTCGGCTACGCTCGGGATGACAAAGTCGTGATTGGGCCATCTTTTGCAGTCGACGCTCCATTTCTATCCATTGAGCCTGCCACCCCGTATGGCTGCGATCTGATTCGGGGCAGTTGTCTTCAATCAAGAGTCAATGTCACCACTTTGACGTCTGGGTCGAAGTCCTTGGCGGTCGCGACGATCTTGCCGGTCCTGTCGGCGGCGACGCTGTGGCCGGCGTAGGTCCTGCCGGTCCAGGGACCATGCGTAATCTGTCCGATCAGGTTCGTCCCGACCACCGGTGCGCCGATAGTCTTTGCGGCGGTCGCGACGACCTCTTCGAGGGCCTTACCGTGCTCGGGCCAGGCGTCCTCGACGGCGGCGTAGCCATAGGGAACGATGACGAGCGCCGGACGCAGCTCCATCATGCTCGCCAGGATATCGGCGCTGTGCGTGTCGGCGCAGATCAGCAGACCGACTCTGCCGAACTTCGTCTCCGCCACGGTGATGTCGCGGCCCGGCGTATAGGCGGGCGTCATCAATCCTGCCAGGATGTTGATCTTGCGGTGTCTGGCCAGGATTTGCCCCTGGGGGTCGATGAGAACGGCGCTGTCGTGCAGATGCTTGCCGTCCTTCTCCGCCAATCCCGCGCAGAGGAAGACGCCATACTTGACCGCCAGTTCGCAGAGCCGGTCCGAATCGGCCCCGGGGATCGGATGCGCCCTTTCGTGGGCGTCGGGGTTGACCCAGCCGTAGATCGCCATCTCGGGCAGGCAGACGATCTCGGCCTTGCCCGCCACTGCCTCCGCTACCGCCCGCTCGGCGCGGGCGAGGTTGCCTTTGCGATCTCCGTCCAGGCAGACGGTCTGACACATCGCGACACGCACTGTCCCCATCGGCCTGTATCTCCTACAAAGAGCGTCCTTCGCGATAGCCGGGCTGGATGAACGCGTTGGCCTCCGGGGCATTCGTGACGTTCATGGCCTTCCAGTCGAAGTCGAGCTTCTTGCCCGCTCGCAGGGCGACGTTGCCCATCAGCACGAATTCCGTCAGCGGACCGGCATAGTCGAAGTGCGTGGTCGTCCTGGCCTTGCCCCGGCAGGCGTCGAGCCAGTTGCTGTGGTGGCCCGCGACGCGCGGCAGTGTTCTGGGCGGCCGCTTGTAGGCGCGCATCTTCGATTCGGGGATGATGCGGGGCGACCGTCCCCAACCTTCGCCGAGAATAGAGCCCTTGGTGCCGACGAAGAGGACGCCGTGCTCGCCCAGGCTGCGTCCTGCCTCCAACTCGATCGGGCGCGGAGGCATCACGCCGCCTTCGTACCACGTGATCCGCACCGGCCCCATGCCCGCGCGGGCGGGGACGTCGAAGTAGATCAGCGAGGCGGCTGGGCAGGTCTCTTCCGTTGCGCCGGAGGAACTGGCTTCGACGCTGAACCCTTTGCACTCGTCCAGCTTCAGCGCCCAGAAGGCCGGGTCGAGATGGTGACAGGCGAAATCGCCGATCGTACCGGAGCCAAACTGCCACCAGGCCCGCCAGCGGACGGGGGCATAGTCGGGATGGTATGGCCGCACCGGCACCGGTTCGAGCCATCGGTCCCAGTCGAAACCGGCCGGCACCGGCGGCGTTTCTTTCGGGCGTTCCTTCAGCGGGGTCCAGCGATTGGCCCCGGTGCTGGTCCACGAGTGGACTTCACGGACCTCGCCGATGGCGCCATCCCAGATCCACTCGCAGGTCAGACGGATGTCCTCGCTGGAGTGCCCGAAGTTGCCGAGCTGCGTGGCGACGCCGGCCTTGCGGGCGGCCTCGGTGACGACGCGCGTCTCATAAACAGTGCGGCACAGCGGCTTCTCGCAGTAGAGGTGCTTGCCCTTGGCGATCGCCGCCAGCGAGATGACGGCGTGCGAGTGGTCGGGCGTCGCGAGCAGGACCGCGTCGATGTCTTCCTTGTCGAGCATCTCGTGGTAGTCGTGGTAGGTCGGGCACGGTTCGCCGTATTGCTGGCGGACCAGATCGACGGCCGGCTTGAGTCCGGCGGTGCCGCCGTAGTAGAACATGCTGTAGTCGCTCTCTTCGTTGATGTCGCACAGGGCCAGGACGCGGGCGTCGGGCTCGTTGAACAGTTGCTTCATGTTGACGATGCCCTGGCCACCGGTGCCGATGATGGCGACGTTGACTTTCTCACTGGGCGGCGTGTTGCCCGGCCCACCCAGGACGTGGCGGGGGACGATGGTGAAGGCGGCGACCGTGGCGGCCGCGCCCAGGACGTCCCGGCGCGTCATGGCTTTCTGCAATCGCTGCGAATCGATCTTTCGCACTGTCATGGCGAGTCTCCTTTATCTGTTCCTCGGTCCCGGCCGGGCGGCCGGAGATGCGCCGCATAGCATAACACCAACAGCTCAGGATATCGAGTCTTCCGACACATGGGAAACAGCCATTCGGCGCAGCGGCAGCGTCCGGGTGACCATAAAAGGAGCCCCCGCAATTTGATGAGGGAGAGGAAGCGAGACTATGCGGGGGCTTAGAGGCAAATCCAATACAGTGGTTATCATAGCACCCCATCTTCGCTAATGCCACAAGGAAAATGCTTGGATCGTCGAAATCTTTTCTGCTCCGTGCGGCGAGCCCCGCTGCGGGTGACTTCCGGTGATCCGATGGCCCGTGGGGTGTCACAATTCTTGTTTTCAGGCCAAAAACGCCAGGTTTTCGGCGTGTCTGCCCGTGGGACGGCCTTCGCGCCTCGGCCGGCGTCGGAGAAGATGGCACTCGGAAGGCACGATTTTCTTTCCATATGGCGCATTTCTGCATCTACGTTTGGGTGCCGACGGACGCCATATACAGCCAAGGGTCTGCGGATACCTCCTATTGGGCTTCACTTCCTTGCCGCGCCCTTGGCTGTTTTCATCGATATGTTACCGGGCGGCGGCCCGGCCCGCCTATCGGTAGTCGGCCCCGTTGAGGCTCCGCACCACCGAGGCGAGCCACGCCTCGAGCTGTGTCTTCATGACCGCGGCCAGCTCGGGGTCCCGTTCGAGAAGGTCGTCGGTCTCCTGTGGATCGCGGGCAAGGTTGTACAACTCGAAGGCGACGCGGTCATCCTTCTCCATTCGATGCAGTTTCCAGGGCCAATGGAGCCAGGCGGCGTGGCCGGGGAAGTGGTCCTCAGGGTGCTTCCTGGTGATCTCGCCGGCGTCCAGTCGCAGCCGGGACGGATCGTCGACGGCTTTGCCTTCCTTCTGTGCTTGAAGCAGACCGGCCATCCACTCCTTGCTCGGCGTGACCACCCCCGGCTCGGGGTGATCCCAGAAACCCATCGGACTCGGCCGCGACGTCATCCGGCCCTCGATCAGGGCGACCAGGCTGATCCCGTCCAGCGGCGGCTGGTTGTCTACCGTGACGCCCGCGATCTCCAGCAGCGTCGGATAGATGTCCGATGTGTTGCAGGGGACATCGGTCGTGCGGGGCTTGGGGATCGCCACAGGCCATTCGAGGATCGCCGGGACACGCAGCCCGCCTTCATAGATGTCGCCTTTCTTGCCCCGGCCGCCGGTGGCGCCGACGCCGGGCAGACCCCCGTTGTCGCTGCAATACCACAGGATCGTGTTCTGATGGATACCGAGCCGTCGCAGTTCAGTTCGCAGCTTGCCGAAGGCGCGGTCCATGCCGGTGATCTCGCCGTAGAAGTGCTGGAGCTTTTCGTCCAGCTCGTCGTAGATCGCACGGTCTTCCTCGGAGGCTTCATGGGGCAGGTGTGGCGAGCCGAACCATACCACCGCCAGAAACGGCCAGGGCGAGTCGGCGTGTTTGCGGATGAATTCAATGGCGGCGTCCACCGTGACCATCGAGCTTTCGCCGCGCATCTGAACCGCGGTCCCTTCCCGGCTGAGGATCGGGTCGTTGTCGAAGAAGTTCGGCGCCGACAGCCACTCGTCGAACCCGCTGGCCCCGGGGTTTACCGGGCTGCCTTTGACCACCGAGCCGAGGTGCCACTTGCCGAAATGGCCGGTGGTGTAGCCGCCGACGCGGAGCGCCTCGGCGATCGTCACCTCCTGCGGCCGCAGCGAATGGCCCCACTTGAAGCAGCCGAACCGGTTCGGGTGCCGGCCTGTCATCACGCTGCCGCGCGTCGGCGTGCAGACCGGGGCCGCCGCGTAAAAGCGGTCGAACCGCAGGCCCGTGCGGGCCATCTCGTCGAAGTTCGGCGTCTTGAGTGCGGGGTGGCCGTTGTAGGCCATGTCGCCCCAGCCCTGGTCGTCGGCCATGACGAGCACGATATTGGGTTTCTTCGGCGCCACGTCGGCGGTCGCCCTTGGGCCCCTGATGCCGGCCAGGCACAGGCCCGCTCCGGCCGCCTTCAAAAACGCGCGACGGTTCATCTGTCTGCCACCACTCCTTTCGCGATCCGTTCCTTCTCTCCACGTCGGTCGGGCTCGGCCGACCGCTGTCGGTTCCAACCTTGGCCCGGCCCCCACAGCATACCCTCACTGGTCCCGGATTTCGACCCTTCTGTCCCGATTCCGACCGGCCCCGGCCCGGACGACGGCGAACAGACCGGCTCGAAACGCTGGAATCGAACCCCATATTATGATATCATCGGTGGTGTGTCGTGGAGTTGATTCCTCGGATCTGCGTAGGACGGCCTGCTCGCAAAGGTCGCTGCATACGTATGGAGGTGTGGACATGTCGAACAGAGCATTTCTCATCCTGTTCTCGATGCTCGTCGCGATTGTCGTGTGGTCGCCGTCGGTTCACGCCGATGCGAAAGCGGGGCTGGTGGGGTATTGGTCGCTGGATGGCGACGCGGTCGATGCAAGCGGCAACGGCCACCACGGCACGATCGTCGGCGGCGTCAAGGCGATTCCCGATCGCTATGGCTTGTCCAATGCGGCCCTGCGCTTTCCAGGAGAGGCGGACGCCTGTGTGGACCTCGGCGACTCGAGCGATTTGCAGATCTCCGGCGCGATGACCGTTGCCGCCTGGGTCTTCCTGAACGGGTCCCATCAGAACGATGGGTGCATCATCACCAAGCGCGGAGGCGGCGACAGCGAATCATGGGACCTGAGCATCGAGGCCGATGCCGCCGGCGACGCGCACACCGCCACGTTCCGGGTGGCGGCGAGCCCTTCGCAGTCCGTCCGCGTCGATGACACCAGGCCGTTGCCGACGGATCGTTGGGTCCACATCGTCGGCATCTATCGGCCGGGCGAGTCCGTCGAGATCTACATCGACGGTCTGATGCGGGCCGAGACCATCGACGGCGTCCCGAACAGCCAGTTCAGTGACAACGGACGGCCCGTTCTGATCGGCTTGGGCTACGACGGCCGCATCGACGAGGTGCGCCTCTACGATCGCGCCGTCACCCAGGTGGAGATCTGGCAGATCATGCGGGCCAACGTCGGTTGCAGTTCGTCGCCCCAGCCGCCGAACGGGGCGACGGGGGTGCCGCGTGACATCACACTGAGCTGGCGGGAAGGGCCGTTCGCCGTGGCGCACGACGTGTACTTCGGCACCGTCGCCGCCGATGTCAACGACGCCAGCCGGACCAGTCCGAGGGGGGTGCTCGTCGGGCAGGGGCGAAGTCGGGCGATCTACGTCCCCGACGGCGATCTGGAACTCGGGCAGACGTATTATTGGCGGGTCGATGAGGTCAACGCGTTTGAGGCCGTCATCTACAAGGGCAATGTCTGGAGCTTTACGGTCGAGTCGTATGCCCCCTGGATCGAGAAGGTCGTCGCGACCACCAACGGCGTATCGAACGCCGGCCAGACGCCGGCCAATACCGTCAACGGCTCGGGCCTCAATGAGAACGACGAGCATTCCATTGCGCCGGCCGACATGTGGCTGGCGGCCCCGAACGGGAACGATCCTCTCTGGATTCAATATCGGTTCGACGTGGCCTGCAAGCTGCACGAGATGCTCATCTGGAACTACAACGAGCCGGCTGAAGTGGGCCTTGGACTCAAGGACGTCAGCGTCGAGTACTCCAGCGACGGCGCCGCGTGGAGCCCCCTGAAGGACGTGCAACTGGCCCAGGCGACGGGCGCGCCGGACTACGCCGCCAACACCGTCGTTGCTCTGGGCGGCATCACGGCCCGATACGTTCGGCTGATCGTCCACACCAATTGGGGCGCGGCCGATCAATACGGCCTCAGCGAGGTCCGCTTCGGCCAGATTCCCACACGGGCACGTCACCCCAAACCGGCCGACGGCGAATCCGAGGTCGACGTGGACCTGATCCTCGGCTGGAGCGCGGGGCGCGAGGTGGCCATCCACGAAGTCCACTTCAGCAACAGCGCACCGATGGTGGCCACCGGGGCAGCGCTGATCGGTTCGATCACTACGAGCGAGTATCCCCTCCGCTCGCTCGACTTCGGCACGACCTATTACTGGCGGATCGACGAACGCAACGACGCCAGGAGCCCCAGCCTGTGGCAGGGCGCGATCTGGAGCTTCACCACCCGCGAGTATGCGGTGATCGACGACTTCGAGAGCTACACCGACGAGTCCGGACGACGCATCTATCAAATCTGGAGAGATGGGTACGACAATGGCACCGGCGCGCTCGTCGGATACATGGAGGCCCCCTTTGCCGAGCAGACTATCGTCCACGGCGGCGGCCAGTCGATGCCCTTCACCTACAACAATGCCGACGCGCCGTTCTATTCGGAGGCGGTCCGGCCGATGGCGATGGCGCAGAACTGGATGGAGCACGGGGCCGATGCGCTCCGCCTGTTCGTGCGCGGGCATCCGGACAACGATCCCGGCTCGCTCTACGTCGCGATCGAGGACACGATCGGGCGGATCGCGGTCGTGACGCATTCGAATTCGGCCGTCCTCACCTCCGCCACCTGGCAGCAGTGGGTCATCCCGTATTCGGCGTTCAGCGGCACCGGACTCGCCGGGGTCCAGAAGATCTATCTCGGCGTCGGAGACCGGGACAATCCCGTCCCCGGCGGCGCCGGACTGATCTACATCGACGACATCGGTTTCGGTCACCCCATCGGCGGCACCACCCCCGACCGCCGCTGACGCCAAACCGGTTCGCAGACAGATCGATATGCTAAGATCGCCCGTGCTATTGAAACAGGGTGTTTCGGTCCGATTCGGCGAAAGACCGATGGATGCGCACGAGACACGATCGAGTGCTGTGGTGACGGCATTGTTGGCTTGTCTTCTGCTGAGCGGGGCGGCGGCGGGGGAGGTTCGGACGGGGGGGGTCGAGGCGGTGTTTGCGGAG
>LVBB01000049.1 GCA_001603075.1 Phycisphaerales bacterium Planc_01
ATCGTGGGCCGCTCCGGGTGGAATGAGTGGCAGATTGCGATGAGTGAATTCGCCGGCGTGAACCTGAGCCGGGTGAGCACGATGGTGATCGGCGTGGGCAATCGGACCAGTCCGAGCGCCGGCGGCACGGGCATCGTCTACGTCGACGACGTCGGTTTCGGAAAACCGGCGGCGACGGAATGATATGATGTGGCCGTCTGAATGAGGGACGGCAGAAGAAGATCGCTTTGCGGGGCTCGTGTCCATTCGACGCGAGCCCCGCTGCATTTGGGGTCCCGGACCGCCCGGCACGGGAGCCGCTCAGTGTCCAGGGCCTGTTACGACAGCGCAAGAAGAAAGCCGGAGCGTCCGGTCATTGGGCCGCTCCGGCGTGGGTGCCTGGTGAACGCAACCTGCGGATCAGTCCTTCAGTTCGCGAATCCAGATGTTGCGGTAGCGTACCGGATTGCCGTGGTCCTGAAGTTGAATCGGGCCCTTGTCGCCGTGCGGCTGATACTCGGTGACGGCATGCGGGTTGATCCAGCCGGTGCCGCCCGTCAGCTCGACGTGGTCGTGAATGAGGACGCCATTGTGGAAGACGGTGAACGTGGCCTTCCGCGTGACGTTGCCGTCCTTGTCGAACATCGGACGGTGGTAGATGATGTCGTAGCTCTGCCACTCGCCCGGCTTGCGGCAGACGTTGACCAGCGGGACGGCCCGGCCGTAGAGCGCGCCGCACTGTCCGTCGGGATAGGTCTTATTCTCATAGGAGTCGAGGACCTGGATTTCGTACTGGCCCTGGAGGAAGACGCCGCTGTTGCCTCGGCCCTGTCCCGAGCCGGAGACCTGTTTCGGTGTGGCGAACTCGACGTGCAATTGGCACGATCCAAACTGTTCCTTGGTCTGGATGTACCCGGCCCCCTTGACCGACTCCATGTATCCGTCGCCGGCGACCCACTTTGAGGAGTTGCCCTTCGTGTCGGTCCAGTTGGCCATGGAGGCAGCCGTTCCGTCGAAGAGGACAACCGCATCGGCGGGGGCGTCGCCGCAGCCTTCGCCCGGCGTGACAATCGGCGGGGCCGGACGGGCCTCGTCGTGCACTTTCCATCGACCCGTCGGTGTGTCCACGTACTGGACCAACGGCGGCTTTTCCTGTCCCTCGGCGACTTCGACCTTGGCCGCGTCCTGCGTCGCACATCCGGCCAGCAGGCCCAACAATGCGACGACCATGCCCAACCCCAACATCCTGTTCATAGCGACTCCTTTCTACCTGTCTGTGACCCAATCCGACTCTCAGCGTTCCGGCTCCTTCAACATGCCGGGCCGCTGTTATACCCCAATCGTTTCGAAGCGCCAAGGATCGCCCGGCGGTGACGATAACGGAGCGCTTCCCTCGCCCGGCGGGCGCTCCGCACGCGCCGAGAATGTTGAACGGATCGCCCGGCGGCTTGTGCCGGTCCTCAGCTTCTGAGCGTTTCGATGGCCTCGGGGACGCTGGCACCGTGGTGGACCATTCGGCTCAGGGCCTGGATCATCTTGTCCGGATGCTCGTGCTGGAAGGCGTTGCGTCCGATGGACAGTCCTGCCGCTCCGGCGGCCAGTGCGCCTTCGACCATGCGGAAGATGTCCTCGTCGCTTTCCATCTTCGGGCCGCCGGCGATCACCACCGGAATGGGACAACCCTGGACGACCTCGGCGAAGCTCTCGACGCTGCCGGTGTAAACGACCTTGACGATATCGGCCCCGAGTTCGGCCCCGATGCGGGCGGCCAGCTTGGCGTGCTCGACGTCGTATTCGTCGCGGACTTTCGGGCCCCGCGTGTAGACCATCGCCACCAGGGGCATCTGCCAGACCGTGCATCGCTCGCTGACCAGGCCGAACTGGCGGAGCATGTCGCGGTCGGTCTCGGCGCCGATATTGACGTGGATCGAGACGGCGTCGGCCCCGAGCTTGATCGCCTCCTCGACCGTGCAGACCAGCTCTTTGGCGTTCGGGTCGGGGCTCAGAGAGGTGCCGGCCGAAAGGTGGACGATCAGGCCGACGTCCTGACCGGTCCCGCGGTGGCCGGCGCGGACCATACCCTTGTGCATGAGGATCGCGTTGGCGCCGCCGCTGACGACCTTGCTGATGGTCGTTCGCATGTCGGCCAAGCCCTCGATCGGGCCGACCGTGACGCCGTGGTCCATCGGGACGATGACGGTCCTCTGTGAATTGCGGTCGATGATGCGTTCCAGTCGTATGGCCTTGCCGATCATGGCGGGGACTCCTGTCATTTCGGATTTCGGACCTCAAATCGCGGACCAGAGCTGCGGCTGCACCGCATATGCTCATCCGCACCAGACTTGCGACCTACTGTAGCGGCCCCCGCCCGCAAGGCAAGAAAAAAACGCTTCATCGGAAGACGTTCACGATACGGCCTTGCGGGAATGGCGGCGACTATCCTGCGGGACGTTTGGTGCCCTTGACGGGCCGGCCGGTTGGAGGCTACCATCATTGCATGATGGAAAGACCATCGAACGACTCCAGGCAGCGCCTGTCTCGGCGGGACCACCGCCATCCGGGCAGGACGCAAAAGGTATTATTCGTATCGGCGGCCATCGTCGTCGGCCTCTGGCTGCTGTCGTGGTTTGCATTCCACGCCTTCGGACGGCGGCTCATCACCGCCGCGTACGAGCGGACGCTGCCGCTTGATGTCCTCAACAACGTCATTCAGGGACAGCAGACGCACGAGCTATCGCATTACGTCGCCCACGCAGGGGATCTCTTCCGCCGGATGTCTGTTCTACTGATCGTCCTTGCGATTGTTCTTGTCTCCGTCGCTGCGACAATGGCGGTGCCGGCGCAAAGGCTCAAGAAGGTGCTGGCGATCCTCGCGATGAACATGCTCGTGCTCTTCATCGCCGACAGGGCGATCGGCCGGCTGCTGGGGGCGCCGTGCGAACGAGGACGGACGTTTTCTGAGCGAGCGATTCGCCTCAAGAAACCTTCGCCCCATCTGGACGAGGTGCATCGCCCCAGTCTCGCTTACCTGGCGGAGACTGACGGGCTGACGGCGGACGACTTCCGTTTGCGCACGGACTCTCGCGGCTTCATCATGCCGACGGATCGCCATCGTGACCCGGACCTTCGCCTCTTCTTCGTCGGCGGATCGACGACGGAGTGCCTTTTCGTCCACGAAGACCATCGCTTCCCGGTCGCGGCGGCACGGCGGCTCGAAGAACGCACGGGCCTGAAGATCAACGCATACAACGCCGGGGTTGGTGGCAACAACTCGCTTCACTCGATCAACATCATCCTCAACGACATTCTTCCGCTGGAGCCGGACGTCATTGCATTCATGCACAATATCAACGACCTGGTCACTCTCCTCTACACGGGGACGTACTGGAATGAGAACGCCAGCCGCTCTCCCATCCGGCAGATCACGGTGCAGGTCGAGCCGCCACCTTCCTTCCCTCGCGTCGTGTCTGAGGCGGCGCGGTGGATTGCGCCCCATACCTATGGCATCGTCCGGCAGGCGGTCTGTCCACCGGCTCCGGAGGTCGATGAGTGGGGAGGCATTCGGGGGCAAATGCGGAACTGGGACCGAGACCGGATTCGCAGGGAGTTCGCGGCGAATCTGCGGAGCTTCGTGGCGTTGTGCCGATATCGCCAAGTCGTGCCGGTCCTGATGACACAGCAGAACCGCTTCACGTCTCCCCCGGATGTGTACATCGCGAAGAGCATGCACCGGATGGAGACCGACTTCGGCATCGGGTACGCGGACTACTACGGCCTCTACGTTATGATGAACGATCTGATCCGGTCGGTGGCCGCCGAGCAGGACGTGCCGCTCGTCGACCTGGACCGATCGATACCGAAGTCCCGCGAGTTCATGTACGATTCCGTACATTTCAACGACCAGGGCTCTCTCCTGGCGGCGCAGGTCATTGCCGAATCCCTGCAAGGACTCTGCGAGGTGGAGGTTCGACGGAGGGCGGCGGGCGAGCGAGCGCGTGCCGAGCCGCCGAAATGACCGACCCCGGCGCCGAATCACCCCGCGGCGGCCCTGAATCCAGCGATTCTGCTTGTCTGACCGCCCGTGTTGGCGCATAATAGATCGCAGCGATCCAACCACTATGCAGGTGCGAGGACCACGGATGTGGATCTCATGGTTCGCCTCCTGTGGAGGCGGCAGGACAGGAGTGGATATGATGACCGACGCAGAAGGACGGATCGTCCACAGGCAACCATCAGTGGTCAATTCCCGGGCGTTCACCCTGATCGAGCTTCTGGTGGTCATCGCCATCATCGCTCTGCTGATGGCCATTCTCATGCCGGCCCTGGAACGGGTGCGTCGCCAGGCGCGGGGCGTCGGCTGCAAGTCGAACCTGCACCAGTGGGGTCTGATCTTCGCGATGTATTGCGACGACAACAACGGCTACTTCTACAGTGGGCTGCTCCAGAGCTTCGGCGGCGACGTTGCCCACGGCGACTGGTGGCGCGAATGCCTGCGGCCCCTGTCGAAGGACAAGAAGATGTGGCTGTGTCCGACCGCGGTCAAGCATCGGTCCGGGACATCGGCAGACGCGATGGCCATCGCCACCACGCCCTTCGATGCATGGCGTGTTCCCGCCTCGCACGGCGGGGACGTGGGCAGCTATGCCCCCAATGGGTGGATGTGCAATCCTCCCGCCGGCATGGACAGTCTGTGGGGTCGGGGCCCCGCCAGGGATTACTGGCGGACCAGTCAGGTCAAGGGGGCCTACAACATCCCGGTGTTCACCGAGGGCTGGTGGGTCGATGGCTGGCCCCAACATACCGATGAGCCTCCTCCCTGGGGTCACGAGACCCCGATCATGAGCGGGCATGAGATGCAGCGTCTGTGTGTCAATCGGCACGGCGGGGCCCAGTTCGTCGTTTTCGCGGACTGGTCGGTCCGGAAGGTGGCGCTCAAGCAGCTCTGGAGTCTCAAGTGGAACAAGTCGTTCGACACGTTCGGGCCCTGGACCAAGGCAGGGGGCGTCCAGCCGTCCGACTGGCCCCAGTGGATGGCTGCTCTGAAGGAGGAGTTCTGACAGTATCCCAGCCTGTCGCGAAAGGGTTGGGGCCGGGGTGCCTGCTGGATCGTATGGTGCGGGGGAATTGCGATCGGACGAGAGAAACACGGCGCTGTTCCGGCCGGATTTGGGTATAATCGGTTCTGTGCGGCTTGAGTGTTTGCCGCCGTCTTTCAACCACACTCTAACGGGGCCTTGTGATGCGAAGAGACCGAGGGTTCACGTTGATCGAGTTGTTGGTCGTGGTAGCCATCATCTCTCTACTGATGGCAATTCTGATGCCCAGTCTTCAACGCGTCAGGAAGCAGGCCCGCTCGGTCGCCTGCCGAGCCAACCTCAAGCAATGGGGTTTGATCTGGTACTTCTATACTGAGGAGACCGACGGCAAGTTCAACGGTGGCGTCTACCAGGGCAGTGCCGCGGCCAACGACTGGCCTGCGGTACTGTTGCCCTACTACCGAGACAAGGGCAAACTGGCCATGTGTCCTTCCGCCACGCTGCCGGCGGCGGTTGGGGGGCCGTTCGAGTACCGCGCCTGGAACTGGGACGCCGGCGGCTGGGGCGATGTCCGCTCGAAAGACCCCGAACTCCGCGACCGGGGCAGCTACGGCCAGAACGAGTGGATCTGCGATCGTGCGGACGACAATTACTGGAAGAGCGTCCGTCGCATCAAGCATGCGGACAACGTCCCGCTGTTCGTCGATTGCGGCTACATCGACGCGATGCCGGTGCATACCCAGGGCGCCCCGGATATCAAAGGGTTTGACGTCGCCAACGGGAACGAATGGAATGTTGTCTGCATCGATCGTCATTCGGGCTCGGTCAACTGCGTCTTTGCCGACTTCAGCACGGTTCGGCCCGTGGGGCTCAAGGAGCTATGGACCTTGAAATGGCATCGCAGCTTCGACACCAACGGCCCGTGGACGATCGCCGGCGGCGTCAGCTCGTCCGACTGGCCCGGCTGGATGAGGACCTTCAAGGATTACTGATTCGGCGTCCGATTCCCGATGCCAGCGATGAGGGGCGATCCGATTGCGGTCGGAGCGGCAGGAGGCGATGCTGTGTTCTGGCGGGGCACATATGCGCCGAAAAGGTTCGACAATCGGATTGGCAGACCGAACATCCGCTCGAACGAGCACTGGCGCTGTGGGACCGGCCGGTCGAGACTCACGTGTGTGGTCGAGTGTTCTCTGGAATCCTCCTGCATGGTTGCCGACAAAGGAGCGTCATCATGGGTGAGCAGAGACGAACAAGTGGATGGGCCCTGGTGGAAGCGCAAGTTCCCGATCGCAGACGCGGCCGTCATCCGAAGGCGTTCACGTTGATCGAGCTTCTGGTGGTGATCGCCATCATCGCCATCCTGATGGCGGTCCTGATGCCCACACTGAACCGGGTCAGAGAGCAGGGCCGGCGTGCGGTGTGCCTGAACCACATGAAGACGCTGACCCTCTGCTGGATCATGTATGCCGACGACAACGACGACCGAATCGTCAACGGCGAGGCCCATTGGGCTCCCACGGCCGAGCCGGTGGCGCCCGTGCCTGCATCCGGCCCTCACGCCGGTGAACGCTACTGGGTCGGCAACGATTGCGCCAGCGGCTACGCGACGGGAGAACAGCGGCCGCAGGAGATACAAATGGAGGCCATCCGCGTCGGCGCGCTGTTTCCCTATTCCAAGGCCGAGAAGGTATATCGTTGTCCGACGGGCATTCGTGGCGAGATGCGCACGTACTCCACCGCCTATGGGATGAACGGCTGTTTCGATGCACCAGGGACATACTCCGGCAACCAGGGCGTTCGCGTGGGCCGAACGGTGCTGATGGTCAAGAAGAGGTCGGAGATTGTGGCGCCGGCTCCGGCGTACCGGCTTGTCTTCCTGGACGAGGGGCGGATCACGCCGGACAGCTACGCCATCCATTACCTCGTGGCCCAGTGGTGGGACCCGCCGTTCGTCCGACACGCCGACGGCACGAACGTCGCCTTTGCCGACGGTCACAGCGACTACTGGAAGTACAAGGGCAAGGAGACGATCGACATCGGCAAACAGCCGAACCCGCCGCACAACTATGCGCCCACCACCGAGGACGGAATCACGGACGTGCAGAAGATGCAGGTGGCCACGTGGGGCCGATTGGGGTATTGAACGCTAAGCAAAGCGAGCGTATTTGTCCCGGCCCGACGGCAGGCGAGGGTTGAAGCGGTGGGGAGATGGGGGTATGATGGTACTACAGGTTGAGGTGGACGTGTGTGGGCAGCATGGCATCAAACAACCGGAAAGGGTAGCGTATGAAGGGCGAATTTACGGCGGTAATTGAGACTTCGCCGGAGGGCGGTTATTGGGCGATCTGTCCGGAGGTATCCGGTGCCAACGGTCAGGGCGAGACGGTGGCAGAAGCGAAAGAGAGCCTCAAGCAGGCGATCGTTCTGATCCTGGAGGACCGGCTGGCGGATATTCGCCGTGGGCTGGGTGACGATGCCATCGAAGAGAAGATCGCGATCGGATGAAACGACGAGAGTTGGAGAAGAGGCTCCGGATCGCCGGCTGCGTCCTGAAACGAGAAGACGCGTCTCATGCGCTATGGATCAACCCCAGGACGGGCGCCATCGAAGCGGTGCCTCGGCACACCGAGATCAAGGAACCTCTGGCAAAGAAGATTCTCAGGGGGTTGGGTGCTGCATAGGCGGGCCTTGAGGCGGTGGGGGGA
>LVBB01000050.1 GCA_001603075.1 Phycisphaerales bacterium Planc_01
GCAGAGGGAGATGGCGAAACATGTCGGGGAAGAGACGTCTCGAAATACGCACTGGAAAAGAACGCTTCATACGGATACTTTTTTACGCGGTTCTTGCGCTGCTCCTCCCATCGGCGGCGGAGAGCGCGGTGCTCTACGTCAAGGCCGACGCGACAGGCGCGAACAACGGTTCATCGTGGGCCGACGCCTTCAAAGACCTACAGGACGCGCTGACAGCGGCGAACACGGGCGACCAAATCCGGGCGGCGAGCGGAATCTACACGCCCACGGCTGGAACCGACCGCTCGATCTCCTTCGCTCTCAAAGACGGCGTCGCGCTCTACGGCGGCTTCGCGGGGGGAGAAACGTCGCTGGAGCAGCGAGACTGGACCGTCAACTTCGCCGTACTCTCGGGGAACATCGGCGATCCGCCGGAAACCGACAACAGCTACCACGTCGTCACCGCCGACGGCGGAACGGAGCCCGGGGCAATCCTCGACGGCTTCACCATCACCGGAGGATACGCCGACGGAGGCTCGGACGAGCAGCAACGCGGGGGCGGAATGTTCAACAACGGCGGCTCCCCCTCGACGAGGAACTGCCTATTCACGGGGAACTTCGCGCTCCGGGGCGGCGATATGTTCAACTACAAGGGAAGTCCCCGGGTGACGAACTGCATATTTCTGGCGAACGGCTTCGTGGTAGTTCAGGGCGGAGGCATGTACAACAGCGAAAGCAGTCCTGTGATCGTCGACTGCACGTTCTCCGGAAATACCGCGTTGCACGGAGGCGGGATGTACAACAGCAAGGGCGCGCCCGCGATAACCGGCTGCGTTTTTTCGGGGCACACCGCGCTCGGCGGCGGCGGGATGTACAACGACTCAAGCTCCGTGACGGCGAGCGATTGCGCCTTCTCCGAAAACTCCGCCGTGTCCGGCGGGGGTATATACAACAAAGAGAGCGCTCTCGCGGCGAGCGGTTGCCTCTTCTCCGGAAACGGGTCGACCTCCGGCGGCGGTCTGTTCAACGACGACGACGGCGATGTCTCGCTGACGAACTGTACCTTCTCCGAAAACGAGGAGGAGTATACAATGGGGGGACGCTCGTCGTCGTGAACTGCACCTTCAGCGACAACGTCGGAACCGACGGAGGGATACGCCGGCAGAACGGCGTCGTCGCCGTGGCGAACTCGATCTTCTGGGGAAGTATCGACCAGATCACCGCAGGGCAGACGGTCGAGCACAGCGTCGTCGAAGGGGGGTACGTCGGCCTTGGAAATACCGGCCTCGATCCCGAACTTCTCCCTCTCTCCGATAACGGAGGCCCGACGAAGACGCATGCGCTCGGGCCCGGAAGCTCGGCCCTCGGGGCGGGACTGCCGTCCGGAACGCCGGTTGCCGGAGGCGTCGTTCCGGACAAAGACCAGCGCGGCTTTCTCCGTCCGGAGGCTCCCGCGAAGGTGGACAGTGGCGCCTACCAGACGCAGCCGGTTCCGACCCCGCCTCCGACTCCCACGCCGGTTCCTCCGCCGGAACCGGAACCCGAACCAACGCCGGAACCTTCTCCGACGCCGCCCCTTCCGCAGGGGCCGCGCCCTGTTCTACCTGTCCCGGTTCCCGCGATCCCCGAGGGAACGCCCTGGACGAGCGGCTCGTTCCCGACGGACGGCGCGCCCTTGATCGCGGAGCCGCCCTTGCGCGCCACGCCGGAGCAGACAAAAGAGGCGATCCGAATCGCCCTGCGGAAAGCTCTTGTTCCCGAAGACCGCATCGAAGCGATCATCGAACTTCTGGATATCGACGAATCCGGAAGAACGCCGAGAGTCTGTACGTGGTCAAAGTCTTCTCGGCGGAGGCCGCGGAGCCCTTCGTTCAGGCATTCTCGTTCGAGGAGCTGATCGACGGGCGCTCGGCCGTCGTAGAATTCGCGAACATCGAGGGCAAATATGAACTGAAGCGGGTGCTCGGCCGGGGCGACGCGGTCTCCCCCGACTGCCGCATCGCGCTTGCTCTAAAAGACGGGGGAAGATTCGACCTCGACGGCGCGGCGAACAACCAGGTCGTCGACCCCGCGTTCGTAACGGAAGCCGCTCCGAAGAGCGGCCCGGATACGCCGTCCCGCGCGGAAGAAGGCGGCGGCTGCACGACGGGAGGTTCTCCGGCGGCGGGCGCTTCTCTTCTTCCGCTGCTTCTGCTTTTGCTGCTGAAAACGAAAAAACGCCGAGACGAGACGCGTCCCGAAAAGGAGAATCGAGGAGGAGTCAGACCGAAAGACGCCCTTCGTGCAAACTCCACACCTGCGGAAAGAGACGCTCGACGAAGTCGGGATCGTGGCTGATCGCGAGGACCGCCGCGCTGTGCGAGCAAAGCCACTCCTCGAACAGCTCCCGCCACCGCGGGTCGAAGTCGCGGCTGGGTTCGTCGAGCAGCAGGAGTTCCGCACCCCGGACCGCGATGGAGGCGACGGCGACCATGCGCCGCTCCGCCGCGTTCAGGTCCAGCGGATGACTCTTTTCCTTCCCCCGAAGCCCGGTCGCGCGGAGCGCCGCGTCCAGCCGCTCCATCCGTTCGCCGGGAGAGAGCGGTTCGTCCCTGAGCGAGAAGAGCACCTCATCGGCCACCGTCGAGTGAAAAATCTGCCGCTCCGCGTCCTGAAAGAGAAAACCGATCCGCGCGGCGCGCTCCTTCGGAGCCATCGCCGAGACGGGCGCTCCGCCAAGCAGCGCCTCGCCCCGCTCCGGCGTCAGCAGTCCGGCGCAGAGACGCATCAGCGTGGACTTCCCCGCGCCGTTCGGTCCCACGAGCGCGGCTCGTTCGCCCGCCGCGAGTTCGGCGTCCAGAGAGCGAAGCAGCAACTCGTTCCTGCCCTTCCAGCGGAAGTCGAGGTCCCGAATCCGGAGAAGGGCGGGACCTTCTTCGCGGAGATCAGTTGCTCCCTCCTTCACGGGGCTCGCCTTCGGGATGCGGCCTCGCGCGCATCCTTCGGAATCGTCCCGCTCGAGCCCGGCGTTTCCGCAAGATGCCCGGTCGTCGTCTCCACGTCGCTTCCCGGCGGAGAACCTCTCCGTGCCGCCGCGAACAACCGACGGAGCCGCTTCCGGTCGCGAACGCCCGGCGGCGTTCCTCCCGACCGTCTCTTCATCGAGTTCCAGCACGACGCCGTCCCGGAAAGAGCCGACGCGGTCGCAGAAGCGCTCGAAGGGCTGTCCGCGCCGTTCGAGCAGAAGCACCGCCGTACTGTGCTTCGCCGACCACGCCCGCAGGCGCTCCAGGATGACGGGAATGTCGGCGGAGGCGATCCGGCTGAACGCTTCGTCGAGCAGCAGCAGACGGGGGCGCATCGCCGCCGCGGAGGCCAGGGCGGCCTTCTGCGCCTCCCCTCCGGAGAGGGTCGCAGGGTGATGTTCCTTGAGGTGCGCTATCCCGAACAGCTCCAGCGCGTCGTCGACGCGTTCGCGGATCTCGCCGAGGGGGAGCGCAAGGTTCTCCGGCCCGAAGGCGACCTCCTCGTAGAGCGTGAAGGCGCACCCCGAGAGGGAGAGCTGAGGATTCTGCTGAACGAACTGCACGTCCGGCGACCATCCGAGACACGTCCGCGAGGCGACCGGTTCGCCGGACAGCTCCGCGCCGCCCGAAAGCTCCCCGCTTCTGTGCTCGGGAACCCCGCCGCAGAGCATCGTCGCCAGCGTGGACTTTCCGCCGCCGTTCCCCCCTTCGAGCAGCATCCATTCTCCGGGGAAGAGACGCAGCGCGGGGACCGTCACGATCGACGTGTCCGCGCCGGGCGCGATGAAGCGCGCGTCGTCGAGCGCGAGGAGGGGAAGCGCGCCGGGAGAATCGGCAGTCGCCGGAGGACGAGCGGCTTCGCGGATCGGTGCGGAATCCGGCGCAGCGGAGACGCGGCGACTCTCCGCATTTTCTGCAATTTTCGCCGGTTCGCGGAACGCATCGCCTCCGCCCGATCCTCCGAGCGCTTTCTTCGACTCGCCGATCCGGAACGTTTCAGCGTGCCCGCCGCGGGATACCGACATCGGTGTGCGCACGACGCGCGGCTCCCTGCCGCCGAAGAGGCTCGACCGCCGCCGGAACAGCCCGAACGCCTTCATGTCGAGCGCGGCGCTCCTTGAGGGGAGATCGTTCAGCAGCCCCAGCACCAGCGGAAAGAGCAGCGCCGTCAGCGAGGAGGCCCGTTCGCGGAACGAACCGTGCACCGGGACGCCGCGCGCGAGCTGCGCCTCCTGAATCTGCTCGATCCGCGCCTTGATCTGCTCGGTCAGCAGCAGCGGACTCGCCGGCAGAAAGGCGAAGCTCGCCGGGAGATCGCTCGCCAGAAGCGAGCGTATCAGCAGCGGGGGAGGAGCGGAGGCGATCCAGAGCCTGCTTGCCGCGACTACGGAGAGGATGCGGAGCCAGAGTCCGAACGCCCACAGTCCGCGCGCGGGTTGGAGCGCCCCGCCGAGCAGCGAGGCGAAGACGCCCCCGTGGATCAGCCAGAAGCCGAAGGCCAGCGGACCCATGAAGAGCGCGACGCCCTTGACGCTGCTCCGCGACGTCGGCCAAAGACAGAGCGCGACCGCCGAGACAGCCGCCATGACCGCGACAAAGGGAAGGGCCGGGAGCAGCATCGAGCCCCCGACCCAGAATCCCCACAGAACGAAGGAGCCCAAGGGCCCCGAAAGTGCGCGCAGTCGCTCCACGGCGCCTCAGGCGACGTTCGAAGCGTCCGGGAAGAGCGACTTGACGCGCTCCGGAAGCTGTTTCACGAGCAGCCAAGCGACGAAGCAGGCCACGATCTTGTCCACGAGGTTCGTCCAGATGACCGTGATC
>LVBB01000051.1 GCA_001603075.1 Phycisphaerales bacterium Planc_01
GAACGCCGATCGTCTGCTTTGCCAGCCGGAGCGGGGCGATGATGACGCGGCGGTAATCGGATAGCCCGCTGCCGCTGATCTCGATCTCCACGATTTTCCCATCCGCGCTGTCAAATACGGCCTGGATGGTCGAGAGCATCTCCTGGAACGATTCCTCCCGGGTTTCCTCCGGAAGCAGGTTTCGGGAGGCGGCCAGGCGAAGCTCGGACGAGCTTCGGTCCCGGATGAACAGGGCGGCCCGCTCCGATCCCATCAGGCGCGAGATGGACGTGATGATGTTGGTGAGCAGCCGCTCGATGTTGTCCTGCTTGGTCAGGGCCTCGCCCATCTCGACGATCAGGTTGAACAGGCGAAGGTCCTTCCCGTTCTTTTCCTTCGGAACTAGCTGCTTCACGTCGGGGGGGAAGGAGTCGGGGGCGATGGGCCGGTAAAAATCCCAGGCCATCCTGGCGTACCGCTCCGCCTTCCTGGAATTCCGGGTCTGATCGTAGAGACGGGCCAGCTCGATCCGCATTTTCGCCAGTTCGAAGGTGGGGCCCAGTTTCCGGAGGGTGGACTCCATTTCGATCAGCGCCGCGATCTTCTCGGCGGGAGTCATCCGGTTTTCCGGCAGGCTGAGCCGCAGGCGCCCGATAATGCCGTACATCAGCGGGTTCAGGTCGGCCCGGTTGATCTGCTTCAGGAAGTCGAAGAACGGCCTCAGTTCGATGGGGGAAACTCCCTTCCGGTAGAGGATGAAGGGGGTCTCGAAAATGGGGAAGAAGTTCAGGATGTGATACCAGCTCGATTTCTTGATTTTCCAGATCACGCTGAAATATTCCCCGGCCTGCCGGAAGTTGCCGTTCTGGCACTCCACGTCGGAGAGGCTGATTCCCGCGATGACCTCGACCATGGGAACCTTCTCCTTCTCCGCGAGCTCGAGTGCGCGCCCCAGGTAAGCCCGGCTCTTGTCCCGCTGTCCGATTTCCAGGAGAATCATTCCCGCCGTCACGAGCGTGAACGACAGGAGCGGAAGGTTGCCCGTCTTCTGGCAGTGATTCTGGATGGTTTCCGTAATGCCGAGGGCCCTCTGCGGCATGCCGACCTCGGAATAGCAGAGGGCCAGGTTCAGGGATGCCAGTAGAAAAAAATCGTTGTTGTCGGCCGATTCCAGCTCGCCCAGCGACTCTTCGTACACCTCGATGGCCTTGCAAAATTGGCCCTTTATGGCGTACGTTAATCCGCGAACCTTGAGCCCCCTCTTGTACAGCGACTCGTCTTCCAGCTGCTGAATGATCTCCCACCCCTGATTGAAGTGCTCGACGGCCTGGTCGTGCTGGAAATTCATCCAGTGGTTCTGGCCGATCAGGAGTTCCAGGGAGGCCTGCGATTTCAGGTCTCCGAGGCGCTGGGCGGTTTCGAGGGCGGTCAGGAGCAGGCGGTTGATCGTCTTCAGGCTGGGGTGGAAGAGCGACAGGGAGGCGCGGCGCTCGACGGCCCGGATGAACGTCAGCCAGTTGCCGTCGGACAGTTCCTTGTCTTCCTTGCCGATGAAGCGCTCCATGAAGGCCAGGATGGAATCGTAGAGCTGGATCGCCGACGACACCTTGTGTTTTTTCTCTTCGATCACCGCGGCCTTGAAGATGAAATCGATATCCTCTTCCTGGACTCCCGCCAGGAGGCATTGCCGGGCGATGGTCGGGATCGACCGGTCATCCAGCGGTGCATTGTTCTGCAGGATGGAAACGGCGTTGCGGCAGCACTTGGACAGGTCATCGGGGTCCAGAAAATCCGTGATGATCTGCCGCGGAAAATCCACGGACCAGACAAAGAACCCCGGCTCCCCCGGCCTTGCCCGGATCCAGCCTTCCTTTTCCAGCGCCAGGACCACCGACATCAGCCTCGAGGGGGGCCAGGAAGAGAACCAGTCCACGGAGAAGAAGTCCGGAAACGCTATGAAATAACACAAGACTTTTCTTTCCTCTTCCGAGAGGCCCGCCAGAAAGGTTTTCATGGAGAACAGGGTCCTTTCCCGATCCGGATTGCAATGGGGAGGTCCTTTCACAGTCTGATCGTTCTGTCAACACAAGATTAATATTTGACAACTGACAAAAGGTCAATGTTTGACATTTTGTCGTCACCAGTTTGTAACATCCCAATAATACTTATGTAATCGGTATCCTGGTGTGTGGCATGAATTTTGTAATCGAGATTCGTTTGATTGCTTGAGAAAACACACCACTGGGAAGTGAGGGAATATGATGAAGAATGAAAACGACGTTGTCATCGTGAGCGCGGTCCGGACGCCCTTCGGGCGGTTCGACGGCGTGCTGCGCTCCATTTTGAGCATCGACCTGGGGGTCAAGGTGCTTCAGGAATCGGTGCGCCGGATCAACCTCGACCCGGCGCAGGTGAACGAGGTGTATTACGGGACCTGCATTCCCGCGGAATACGCCATCTACACGAACGTTCCGGCCCGGCAGATCACGCTCCTGGCCGGCTTTCCGGAGAGCAACATCTCCCTGACCATCGACCGGGCCTGCTGCTCCTCCATGACGGGGATGCGCTTGGGCTACCGGGCCATCAAGTCGGGGGAGGCGGAGATCGTGATCGCCTCGGGGGCGGAGAACATGGGGAACGTTCCCCTGATCGCGGACGCCTCGAAGGCGCGGTGGGGAAACCGTCTGGGACCGATTGTCCTGGAGGACGTCCTCTTCGAGCTGGGGTATGGCCGGAAGGGGTTTGCGCCGGTGGCCACGGACGCGGGTCACGTTTCCCTGGAGTACGGGGTGACCCGGGAGATGCAGGACGAGTGGGCCGTGGCGAGCCACCGGAAGTACTTCGAGGCCTACGCGGCGGGGAGATACAAGGTCGGGGAGGAGCTGATGTCCCTGGAGGTCCCGCAGAAGGGCAAGGCGCCGCTGGTGATGGACCGGGACGAATCGCCCCGGGAGAACCTGAGCCGGGAGAAGATGGCGTCGCTCAAGCCGGTGTACGGGAGTCCGACGGTGACCGCCGGGAACGCCCCGGGGATGAATTCCGGCGCCTCGGCGATCGTGCTGATGTCGCGCCGGAAGGCGGAGTCCCTGGGTCTGGAGGTCCTGGGGGAGGTGGTGGCGTGCGAGGCCGCGGCGGGGACGCCGAAGTACATGGCCAACGTGCCGGCGCAGGCGATCGGGAAGATGTTCGCCCGGACGGGGAACCGGATCGACGACGTGGACCTGATCGAGATCAACGAGGCCTTCGCGGCGGTGACGCTGGTGTCGCTGCGGCTCCTGGCCGGGAAGGATCCGGAGAAGGAGAAGGCCCTGCAGGCGAAGGCGAACGTGAACGGCGGGGCCATCGCCATCGGGCATCCCGTCGGCGCCAGCGGCGCCCGGATCGCCATGACGATGATGTACGAGCTCCGGCGGCGCGGCGGCGGCCTCGGCGTGGCGGCCATCTGCGGCGGCCTGTCCCAGGGAGAGGCGCT
>LVBB01000052.1 GCA_001603075.1 Phycisphaerales bacterium Planc_01
CCGGCTTCGCCGTAGCCACCAGGTCGAGCGGATTCGCCGTCGACGCCTGCGGAAGCACCTGGGCGGCAAGCGTCTCGCGCGTCGGTTCGGGGAGGAAGGGAAGAGAGAAGCCTCTTCTGCTCAGTTCGTCCGCCACAAGCGTTCCGGGGCCTCCGGCGTTGCTGATCACGCCGACCCGGTTGCCTTTCACCCGAGGTTGCGTCGAGAGCGCGGAGGCGAGCAGGAAGGCCTCTTCGAGCGTCGCGGCGCGGAGTGCGCCGGTCTTCTCCAGAAGCGCCTCGGCGATGCGGGCCTTGCCGGCGAGACTCCCCGTGTGCGACTTGGCCGCCGCGGCTCCCGCTTCGGTCATTCCCGACTTGACCACGATCACCGGCTTCTTCGCGGCCGCTTCCGTCAGGATGCGCGCGAAACGCCCCGCGTCGGGGAGCGTCTCCAGATACGCGAGGATCGCGGTGGTGTTCTCGTCCTCCGCATAAAGTGGAAGAAGATCGTTGATCGTCATGTCCGGCTGATTCCCCGTGGAGGCGATCAGTGAGAACCCCAGCCCGAGCGAAGGGGCGAAGTCGAGCAGCGCGGCCCCGATCGCCCCGCTCTGCGTGATCAGACCGATGCCGCCCCTCTCCGGAACGGTCTGGAGCATGTTCGCGTGCAGCCGGACGTCGGGAGATGTGTTCAGCAACCCCATGCAGTTCGGTCCGAGCAGACGAATCGAATACTTCGATACGATGTCCAGGAGTGCGTTTTCCGCTCGCGCGCCCTCCTCGCCGGTCTCGCGGAAGCCTGCGGAGAGCGTGACAAGATTGCGGACACCCTTGCGGCCGCATTCTTCGGCAACCTCGGCGGCAGCCGCTCCCGGGACGGTGATCATCGCAAGGTCGACATCTTCGGGAATATCGAGGACGGAGGCGTACCCCTTCAGGCCTTCGGCATCCTCGCCTTTTTTATTCACCGGGTAGACTTCGCCCTTGAATCCGTAGGAGAGGATGTTGCGCAGCACGGCGCTCCCGAGGCTCGTTCCCGACGCCGAAGCGCCGACTACGGCTATCGAGCGGGGAGAGAAGAGAGAAATGTTCGGGACGAAGGGAGGCCAGCTCTCGAATCGTAATCCGTCGGGGAGCGATCTTCCCTTGTGCGCGGCGATTCCGTCGCCGTTCACTGCGAAGTGGCCGCGGGCGATTTCGTACACCGTCCGGGCCCCCGTCTCGCGGGCCTGTTCATTAACAAGAGAGAGGTACTTCCGGAAGCGGTGCTTCGGGTCCATTCTCTCGTCAGGATCGATCGGCGAAGGAGGAGAGACGATCAAAATCGGACCGCCGTCCAGCACCGGCGTGGCCAGATAGGAGGTTGCTCTGATCTCGTGTTCTCCCCCCGCGAGGGTCGCGCCTACGCCGTCGGCTCCCGCGTACGCACGTTCGCCGTTCTTGCTGACGGCGAGGTCGGCCGGATGGACGCCCACGGTGGGAATCGAGCCGGTGATCACGTCCGTCGTCGCCCAGACGTACCCCGCGAGCAGCAGCATGTCGGGGGAGAACGGCTCCAGCATGGTCAGAAGTTCCCGGTCGTACGCGGTACGCACTTCCCTGTTCTTCAGCGGCGCATTCCTTCGGGCGTAGAACTCCCGAATGTCCAAAGAGACTGCGGGAACACCGTATGCTTTCGCCTTCTCAAGAGCCGACGCGTCGGCGGAATCGGCGAAGACACCCACCACCTCGAAGGGGGAACCTTCTCTGCTTTCCTCGAGTTTTTTCTGAAGCTCAAGCGTTCTCCATAACGTGTTGCCCGATCCGGAGACCAGTCCGGCCAGACGCAGTTTCCCCCTCAGGGGAGTCCACAGAGGGTGTATCACAACGAATTCCTCCCGTTCAGCTCACCTTCCCCGGGCGTTTGAGCGCTTCGAGGATAGTGGCCTGATGTTTTGCCGAAGTTTCGATAATGCGCGTCCTGTCGCCTCTCTTGATGGCGTCGATGATCTCCTCGTGGTCCTTCGGCGCGTCCTGAAGCAAGGGGCTC
>LVBB01000053.1 GCA_001603075.1 Phycisphaerales bacterium Planc_01
CCCTCGTACATCATGTCGACGATCAGCTTCATCTCGTTGAGGCACTCGAAGTAGGCGATCTCCGGCTGGTATCCGGCCTCGACGAGCGTGTCGAATCCCGCCTTGACCAGCTCGGTGATGCCGCCGCAGAGGACGGCCTGCTCGCCGAAGAGGTCGGTCTCGGTCTCTTCCTTGAAGGTGGTGGAGAGGACTCCGGCGCGTCCGCCGCCGAGAGCGCAGGCGTAGGCGAGGCCGAGTTCCCGCGCCTGCCCGGAGGCGTCCTGCTGGACGGCGAGCAGGCACGGAACGCCCCGTCCCTCGGCGTACATGCGCCGGACGAGGTGGCCGGGGCCCTTGGGGGCGACCATGAAGACGTCGTTGTCCTTGGAGGGCTCCACCTGGTTGAAGTGGACGGCGAAGCCGTGCGCGAAGGCGAGGGCCGCGCCCTTCTTCAGGTTGGGGGCGACGTGCTTGCGGTAGGTGTCGCCCTGCACATGGTCGGGCATCAGGAACATGACCACGTCGGCGCGCTTCGTCGCCTCGGCGACGGTGTACACCTGGAAGCCGTCCTTCTCGGCGGTCGCCTTCGACTTGCTGCTCTCGTGGAGGCCCACTACGACCGAGACTCCGCTGTCGCGGAGGTTCTGCGAGTGCGCGTGCCCCTGGCTGCCGTAGCCCAGAACCGCGACGGTCTTTCCTTCGAGAAGCTTCATGTTTGCGTCCTTGTCGTAGAGTGCCTTTGCCATAATTCTGTCCAACTCCTTTTCGAATGTGTGCTTTTAGAAAGTGGTCGTCGTCGTCCGCGCGTCGAGGGCCAGGGGGCCGCTCTTCACCGCTTCGACGAGTCCGAGATGCCGAACCGTTTCAAGGCACGCGTCGAGGTGTTCGCCCGTGCCGGTGGTTTCGAGGATCACCGTGTCGCCGTGCTCGCTTGCCACGGTGTGGGGGAAGGCTTTCATGGCGTCGAAAAGCTCCGCGCGGCGCTCCGCCGGAAGGGAGAACTTCATCAGCATCATGCAGCGCTCCACGCAGAAGCCCGAGCTGAGGTCGGCGACCTCGACGGTCTCCACCATCTTGCGTATCTGCCGCACCGCCTGGGACGCTTTGCGGTCGTCGCCCGCGATGACGAGGGTGAAGCGGGAACGCCCCGGCTGCTGCGTGACTCCGGCGGTGACGCCCTTCACCTGAAATCCCCTGCGCTCCATGAGCCCCGATATGCGTGAAAAAACTCCCGGTCTGTTTTCCGCGACGACGCCGATGGTCCGTTCCATGCCGCTCTCCTCCTCTTTCCGTGTCCAAAATGTTGTGTGCTCTTCAAGAACGCTCGCTGTGCGCATAAAAAAAGCCGGGGTTCCCGTAAAGTGCGGGAACCCCGGCCGGAAGGCTCTTCGTCGGTCTACACGACGAGAAGCGCTCCGGGGGAATCCCCGCAGCGAATAATAATAATGGCGATGGCTATGACAAATGTAAGGGCAAAATGCGTCGTTGCGGACATATTTTTCACCGGGGTTTCCTCCTTCGCTTCGATATCGTCTTTCTCGACCGTGTGGTACCATGGAGTTCTCCGGGAGAGACGCCCAATGCGTCGTCCGGATTGCGGGCAATCTTATAGGCCTCCTTCGAAAATGTCAAGGGGGTTTGAAATAAAAGATAATTCTAAATTTTTCAGAGGGGGTTGTTTTATGGACGTGGAATGGCTTCGACAGTGCCGGGAGAGGATCGACGAGATCGACGGGAGTATCGCCGCGCTACTTTCGCAGCGGGCGGACGTCGCGCGCGAGGTGGGGAAGGCGAAGGGGGAGTCCCCGGTGTACGACCCCGCGAGAGAGGACGAGGTGATCGCGCGTGCGGCCGAGGCCTGCCCCGGTGTGGAGCGGGGCGCGGTGGAACGGATCTACCGCGAGATCATCTCCGTCTGCCGGGGTGTGCAGCACCGTCCGAAGATCGCCTTCCTCGGGCCGGAGGGCTCCTTCTCGCACGAGGGGGCGCTCGCGGCCTTCGGCGGCGCCATCGATCTGCTCCCCTGCCTCTCCTTCGTCGACGTCTTCACCGCCGTGGGGAAGCGCTCGGCGGACTGGGGGGTGGTCCCGGCGGAGAACTCGCTGGAGGGGACGGTGCTTCCCACGATGGATGCGTTCGCGTCCCAGACGGTCTTGGGGGATTCATCTTCCGATAAGAATATTTGCATACAAAGTGAAGTTTCGATTGTAATCGATCATAATCTCGCCTCGTCGGAGAAGAATCTCGACGCGATCCGCGAGGTTTCTTCCCATCCTCAGGCGCTCGGGCAGTGCAGGGAGTGGCTGCGGACGAACCTTCCCTCCGCGGCGCAGATCCCCGCGGGCAGCACGAGCGCGGCCGCCGCGGCGGTCGTCGGCGCGTCGGGGCGCGCGGCGGTGTGCAGCGCGCTCGCGGCGCGGAACAACGGCCTGAACATCCTCGCGGAGAAGATTCAGGACAGGGGGCGGAACACGACTCGTTTTTGGACCGTGGGATTCGGAACCCCCCGGAAGGGGGAGAGGAACAAAACGTCGTTTCTGTTCAACGTGGAGCACAGGCCGGGAAGTCTCTTCCGGGCCATGGAGCCGCTCTACCTGAACGGGCTGAACCTCACCCACATTCAGTCGCGGCCCCTGTCGGGAAGTCCCTTCGAGTACTACTTCTTCATCGACGTGGAGGGGC
>LVBB01000054.1 GCA_001603075.1 Phycisphaerales bacterium Planc_01
GGCGTCCGCACCCGGATCGGTGAATGAGCCACTGCCGGAGAACGTCGAGCCCTCGTCGATCGTTGCATCGGTCCCCGCGTTCACCACCGGGGCCACGTTCAGAACGGTGATCGTCTGGCTGTCCGTGCCTACGCCGCCGTCTATATCCGTTACCGTCAGGCTCACCACGTACGTGCCATCATCATCCGGCGTGAAGCTGAAGGATGCCGCATCGCCGGTGGCGTAGGGCGTCGTCCCTGCGTTCTTCGTTACGCTCCAGGCGTAGGTGTGCGTGTCGAGAATGCCCGGATCCACCACCGTGCTGCCCAGGCTGATCGGCGTCCCTTCCGGACTGCTGGCCGGCGCCCCGGTGATCACCGCCGTCGGCGCGACGTTGCGGATCGTGATGACGGCCTCAGCTTCCGAGGTTTCTCCGTACGCGTCGGTGACCTGCAATCGCACGGTCCAGACGCTCGGGCCATCCAGGCCCACCGCGGAGAAGGTGGGGAACATGTCCGTCTCCTCGCCCCGGGCCGCGTCGGCGCCGGTCTCTCCGAAGATGCCGTCCCCATCCAGATCCCATTCAAAGATGAGGCTCTCCGTGCTCTGTTCGGCATCATAGGACCCCGACCCGTCGAGCACCACGGTTGCCCCTTCGTCCACTTCGTAGGCGGTACCCGCGTCGGCAATCGGCGGCGTGTTGGGACTCAACAGCAGCAGCACCGTCGTAGTCCCGGAGGCGCCCTCATCGTCGGTAACCGTAAAGACGGCCCGGTAGATGCCGTAGATTGGCGGCACGAAGTGGAGACTTTCCCCTTCGACCCGGATGACAAGTGAATCGTTGCGGTCATAGATCTGCCAGATTGCCCCGTACAATTCGCCCAGCGTCCGGCCCGGATCGATGAAGCTGCCAACAAGATCTGCCGAGAAGTCCTCGTTGATGGTGAAAGTCGTGGATACCGTCGGCGCGACATTGGTGACGCTGATGAGCAGCGTGTCGCTTACCGTGGTGCTTCCGCTGGTCGCGGTGAACACTGCTCTGTACCTGCCGACATCGCCCAGGAACTCCAGAACAGTTCCTTCGCCCGCTGCCACCAGGCCGCCGGTATGGACATTGAACACCTGCCACCCGGCCGCATAGTCACCCAGGTTACTCACAGTGCCGCTCAACGTGACGGCCTGCCCTTGTTGCACTGTGGTGTCGGCCCCCGCCTCGACCCCGGGAACCGCGGCCACAACGAACGGTTGGGTGAAGATCGAGCTGGAGTCGCCGGTGTTCTCGCCATCGCGACGCAACACCTGGATCTGCAAAGTCCCACTCCCCATTGCGCCATAAGTGTGGGCGATGGTAATGCTCCGCTGGCTGTTCGGCATGTCGTAGTACTGCCAGGATCCGCCATCGTCCCAGAAGACCCCAAGTTCACGCGCGTAAGTCCAATCCGATCCATCGCCAAAGTTGACAATCAGATTTGCCGGTTCCCCGAGGTTCACCGGATCCGGGAATGTGACATCGGTAATAACCGGGGCATGGGTGTTGATGGAAGCGGATGTAGTGACAACGGTCGTGTTCTCGTTCCAGGTGTATGGCAGCGCGGGTCGCGTGATGGTAATCTTGATCTCGTAGACCTGGTCGGGTTGAGAGTAGCTGTCTTGCGTGTAGATGTGGCTCCCCTGCACGGCATAGAGACTAAAGACATAGTGTTCCTTGAACCATTGGAAACTTCCAGCCGATACGACGGTCCCTGCACTCGTGGTGCCATCACCCCAGTCGATTGTCGCGGTCAGCATGCCTGGATTCGGATTCGTGCTAGAGTCGATATAAGCGAATGTGGCCAGAGTCACAGTGCCGGTGTCGGCAGTCCCACCTTCCAGGTACTTCACGATCTGCGGGCCGGCCTCAAAAACGCAGTGGGAGATGCTCACCGTAATGGTAAGGGCATCCATCCCGCTGTTGCCGTCGCTGTCGGTGACGGTCAGCGTGGCCGTATAGGTTCCTGCCGCGGCGGGGGTGTAGCTCATCAAGAGCCCTGTCCCCGAAGCCACCTGGGTGCCGCTGCCATTGGTGATGACCCAGCCGATGCTGTATGCTTCGCCCGGCTTGGCCCCTTCGTCTGTAAAGGACCCCGTGAGCGCAACCGGGCTGCCGTTGAGATCCACGGAGGTGTCCGGCCCGGCATTGACCACGGGCAATATGACCGCCACCGTGATCGTACACGTATCGCTTCCCACGCCACCATTGGAGTCGGTGACCGTGAAAATGGCGGTGTAGACCCCTGTTGTGTGAGTGGAGAAGGTGAGGGTAGAGCCGTCTCCGGTTGCGATTGGCATTCCGGCACTGTTATAGATCGTCCAGACTTCGAGGTACGACTCCCCCTGCCCCTGGCCCGGGTCGCTGAAGGAACCTGTGAGAACCACCGGGATACCGCTGTCCACCGTGACATCCGGCCCGCCATCGACCGTCGGTGCAACATTGTACAGAGTAATGGTAGCAGAATCGCTGACGGACGCGTCAAAGGCGTCGGTGGCGGTCAGGGTCGCGGTGTATACGCCCAGGGCTGGGGCCGTGAAGGTCCAGGACAGATCCTCGCTCTGGCCCACAACTTCGTCGTCTGAGTTCTTCACGGTCCAGTGCCAGGAGAGTGCCCAGCCGTGCGCTGTTCCCGGATCGGAGACGCTGCCATTCAGTTGGACAACCAGCAACACCCCCTCGATGTCGGGACCGGCATCGACCGTCGGGGGAATGTTATAGAGATTGAGCGTGGCGGAGTCGCTATCTGTCTCTCCGAACTGGTCGCTCGCGGTCAGGGTCGCGGTGTAGATCCCAAAGCCCGGCGCCAGGAACGTCCAGACGAGGTTGTCGTTCCGAGCCACCTCGTTTCCTCCGGCATCCTTCACGACCCACTGGCATGACACCGTTCCCCCGCCTGCCGTCCCGGGATCGGTGACGCTCCCGCTCAAATCGACGGCAAGCAATTCGCCCTCCACATCGGGGCCGGCGTCGGCCGTAGGAGCGACGTTGTTCACCGTGAGCGTGGCGCTTGCGCTTCGTGTGACCTCCGAATCGGTTACAAAAAGGGTGACCTGGTAGTTCCCCGCAACGGCTGGAAACGGTGGCTGAGAATCCCAAGAAAACAGATCCGAGGTTGCCTTAACGCCCGTGGCGTTGTCAACGATCTCCCAGTAACATGTGAACGGCTCTCCGGCTGCCATCCCCGGGTCTGTGATGGTGAAGGTGGGTGTTCCGCCCTCGTCGATCGTCTGATCGGCCATCGTCACTTCGGGCGGAATATTGGTGATGTCCACGTGGAACACCGTCGCGAACCTCAAGCCGCCCCCATAACCCCACTGGGTGTACACCACTACATCCTGGTCGACGCTGCTGGTCGCCTGCCATGTGTAGTACCTATATGAGCCGGAAGATGAGGAATATGTGACTGTGCCTTGAGAAGCCAAGACGGGATAACCTGGGCTGTTTATGACGGTCACCGTTCCGCTCGGCAGCTCGGGCTGGGTCACCGTCTCGGGAGAGTCCGCTTTGATCCCCATGGGCGTCGAGTCGCTATTCACTTTCCAGTGGCCCGACAGAACCATGTCCGCAACCTGCGCCGTCATGAAGACCGTATCGTTGTCGCCCAGATTGTTGATGGTGGCATAGCTGTGGTCCCGGCCGTATCCCACTGGGAAATCTACGTAGGGAATCGACTCGAGCCAGATCTCATCTGCACCATTCCCCATCGTGACCGACACCCACGCCATGCCGGAGAAAACAATGGGGTTGGAGAGCCCCATGCCGATGAATGAATTGGCGGTGAGAACCGCGTCATCCCAGCCGTCCGATGAATCGGCGTTGCTGATGGAGAGACTGTCGAGGTATCCCCCGTTGCCCAAAAGCGTGATCTGGCCATGGATCTCGGTCAACTGGCGGCCGGTCGTGTGGCCTATGTAGAATTCCTCCTTGCTCATAGATCCGACGATCAGTACGTCCTCGGTCTCCTCGGAAGTTGCATCAACGTAGATCTTGTTCGATTGATTGGTTCCGGCGGGTCCCAAGTCCAGCCGGATACCTTCGGCAACGTAGTGGATCCCCTGTGCCATATCGAGCCCGCTGATCAGGCCTGCCGTCTGCCCGGTCTCGGGCAGCGTAGCACTGTCGAAGGAGACCGAGACGCCGCCCATATGGTAGAGGGTCTCTTTGACCGTCAGCGCATCGGTCCCCTCGCCACCCAGGAACACGACCCTGCCGTCCACGTCACCGGCGGTCAGGCCAACCAGGGTACCCTGTTCGTAATAGCGCCAGACGTTCAGGGAGTCATTCCCTGCTCCGCCTTCAAACCAGACCGAACCAGTCCCTGCCAACTCATAGAGCCAGGCTTCATCATCGCCGGCGCCGCCGAAGAAGGTCACAGAACCGTAGACATTTCGCGCACTGCCCACGTCGCCGACATACAGTCTGTCACCCGTGGAGCCGCCGTAGAATGTAACGGACTGATTGCCTTGCAGGGAAGTGACCGTGACACTTACCCGCCCATTCGTGCCCCGAATCGTCAGCGGTATTGACGGATCTACCACTTCGATGCTCGTCGTGCCACCTCCCAGCGTCAGACCCATGACCTCGAAATCGCTGCCGATGGCAATCTGGCCCCCGCCGGGCGTGAGACCCTGAATGTTGCGGTTCTGGATAAACACCGATGGATGGTTCGCCATTGACCCGACATCGGAGATCACGAGCTCGTCGTTGCCGTCGCCACCGGCGACGCCGAGCACGTCCATGTAGATGGAACTGAGGCCCTGCGTGTAGCCCACGCTCAGCCGGTCGTCGCCGGGGCCCATATTGACCTGCAACGAGACGCCGACCGGGACAAAATCAATCGCAAGGCTGTCCTTCCCGCTGCCGAGGAATATGCCGAGATCCTCGAACCCGCTGAAGGTTAGAGTGCCATTCAGCCCCTGCCCGGTGAAGGTCCCCAGACCCAGCACGCTGTCGAAAGCATCGCCGGTGTCAAAGTCATGCGTGCACGTCTGGTTGGTGATCCACATGCGGTCGCTGTCGTTCCCTCCCCATAGGGCGAGGCTGCCGTGCAGGTTGAACAGGGCATCAGCGCCGCCAAGGTAGAACTGATCGTCTCCTTCCATGCCGTAGACAGTCATGGTCTCGGTCCCCGGCGTCGTCGCTTTCAGGTAGACGGTGTCCGCCTGCAATGTGAGGGTGATGTCGATCGTCTCCGCCTCATAGAAGACACCGTTGGTCATGCCGAGCCCGCGAATTGCGGCAAAGGACGAACCCATGTGCGGCCAGGGGGTCGTCTCAGGCCTGTCAAGAAACAGGGCAGGGAGTGATTCGGTGGCATCGTAGGCGCTGATCCGGATGGTATCGGTCCCCTCGCCTCCCTGGAAGAAGACCGGCCCCACCGTTGCCTGCAGAGCTGACGCCCCCCAGACGCGAAGTTCATCGTTACCCGCGCCGCCCTGGACGTCCAGCACCGTCCCTGCGGGCAGAGCCGAGACAGTCACCAGGTCGTCACCCTCGCCGCCAGCAATCGTCACCAGGTGCAGCCCCGCGGGAGCGCCCAGGACCCATACCGTTCCGCCGCCGGAGCCAAGTGACAGATGATTCTTGCTGAACCCCGAGGAGAGCGGCCAGAAACCGTTGATCGAGAGTCCATCGGCATTCAACAACGCCTCATAGGCGTCGGTATTGAGATGATCATCCACCTCAAGGGTGTAGTGACTGTTGGTGGTTGACACCAGCAGGCTCCGGCCCTCAGGGAAGGCCGCCCGGCCCTCTGCGTTGCTGAAGTTCCCCTCACCGATCCGGACGGTGTGCGCGTTCGTGCCGTTCCCGATCGTCACGGTGGTATCCGCTTCCGGGGCCGCCGCGATCGTCAGGTCGGTGTTCCCCAGCAGCGACAGCGACAGGGTGGAGATGTTGTTCCAGGTGATGCCGCCGTTCATTCCCTGGCCGGTGAAGGTCGTCGCCGTCAAACGGTCGTCGATGAATGAGAGGCCTTGCTGGAAGTTGTTCTCCACGATGGACAAGCTGTCCTCACCGGCTTCCCCACCGTCGAGGCTGACCAGGCCGTGGATTCCCGAGAGCAGACGATCCAGACCCGCACCCACACGGAAGGTTTCTTTGGCACTTGTTCCGTGGATCTTCACCGTCTCCACCTCGGCACCGGTGCCATCGATGTCAATGAGGTTCTCGACTTCGGGAAGGCCGAGGGATATTTCGATGTGTTCCACGTTCAGATACCAGAGGTCGCCCATGCCCGTCATGCGGATGAGCGGGGTAACAAGGTCGTCGCGGTAGGCCATGCTGGAGGCGCTGTCCAGCCACAGGGTGCCGGTTCCGGCGACTCCGCCCAGGGAGTTGTCCACGCTCACGCTGTCGGTGCCCGCCCCGCCGTCGAACAGGATGGTGCCGCTCAGGAAGCTGAGAATGTGGTCGGTGTCTCCGAGCAGAAGCGTATCGTCGCCTGCTCCGGTCTTGATGTCGAGGATGGTGCCGGCTTCTGGAAGATCCTTGACCCGGATGACGTCGTTGCCCGAGCCGGTCCGGATCCGGATCACGGGGCTGTAGAAATCCGCCGTGCTGAAATCGAGAACCGTGCCGGGACCCGCATCGGGGTCCGGGGAGCCCGCGTCGATTTCCAGGGTGACAGATTCTTCCGAGCGCAGGAGGGCCCCGCTCGCAAGGGTGATGCCGTCGCCCGCCACGAGCTTCAGGGCCTTCTTCGCCTCTATGTAGGCGTCGGTTGTCAGCACGATGAAATCGCTCTCGCCAGCCGTGTCCCGGACCGTCAGCGAGGCACCGCCTTCCCGGGAATAGAGGTAGGCGACCGTGAGAGGGCCGCCCTGGTTCTGCACGTACACCCCATTTTCCCCAAAGGCCCTGAGGACGCCGGTCAGGTTGACAGTCACGCCCGAATTAGGCCCGGTCCCAACGGTATCGTGGTAGGACCGCAGCCAAAGGTTGTCGGCAGTGATCAGTGACGTCCAGGAGGTTCGGATCGAGCCGCCAGCGGTCACGGTCGCGTCGCCCGGTGCCCAGATGCGCGCATCCAGCGGCATGTAGATCTCGCCGCCCGTCTCCAGTTCCACAGCGCCGCTCGGGCCCCCTGCTGACACCACGTCGTAGATGTGAACATCGATGTTGGAGCCAAAGGTGGTGGTGCTGACATTGCCCCCTGCCGTCACGGAACCCAGCAATTCGAGCAGGCCGCTTTTATCCTCATGCGCCAGAACCTGCACCGTGATGTCCCCGCCCGCGCTCACGGGCCCAGAGAACCGGATGTTGCTCTCGGCGGGCGTTTTCTCTTCGTCGTTCAAGTACGCGGGCCAAATCCGCACATCGATATCGCCGCCCGCCTGGAGGGTTTCCACTTTGATGTTACCCCAATCCACGGAAATGATGGGGTTAACCGACAGACCCATGCTGCCGCCGGCCACCGCACTGAGGCCCCCGTCGAGGGGGAACAGGACCAGCGGGCTCCCGGCCGAGCCGATATCACCGCCCGCCTCCAGGGTGATCTGCCCGGCCCGAATGTCACTGGTGCCGGTGATGTTGCCCTCGCTGCTTATGGTCACCTCGGCGCCACCGACGGGCATATCGATGGGCCCGCCCAGGCGGATATCGCCGACGGACCGCACTTCGAGCAGGTTTGGCCAAGTCTTGGCCGTATCGTGGGCAGCATCAAAGTTCTCCTGGTTGGGGCTGACGACCCGGACATCCCAGGGGGGATTGTCCGCCGGCGGTGCTGAAATGGCGCCCACCTCCAGGGTTCTGGTCGACTCGTTGACGATATGGGCTGCGTAGGCGCCGTAATTGAAGAACCCGGCATTGCCCGCGACCCAGTTATCGATCTGGTCAGGCCCGTTGACAAAAAATGTGGCCTGGGGCTGGGGCGGAACCGGCGAGTCGTAGCGGAAAGAATCCACCACAATATTATCCGTAACCGGGTCCACATGATACGGAATACCATCGCTTCGGACATTGCCGTTCGGATAGACTTTCAGATCCAGACTATGCTCAACCCCGCAGGTCACCGTCAGGGTCGTCAGAATCTGGGATCTGCGGTTGAGAATTGTATGCTCACCATAGGTGAGTTTGCCGGAGGACCAAGTGCCATAGTCCCAATCGGCGTCCGCATCTGCCCTAATGTCGCCCAACGTATCGGCTGTGAACCAGAGGTCGCGGGTGACGATGAGGCCGGTCAGGTCAATTTTGGCGGTCTTGTTTACGTCATTGTAGGCGGTGGTGTAAATGTCGATACCCGCGGCCTTTGCAATGGCGTTGCTGTGAGCATACGTATCGAGGCCGCGGTTCGCTGCCGTTACCTCGACATGGGGGGCATCCAGCTTTACGCTGTACCCTGTCACTTTTGCATCGATGTCGAGATCCACATCAGCCCGAGCATCGGGAGCCGCCCCCACGCCCCCGCTGTCGCAGTAGGCATAGGCATTCGCACCGGCCCGGCTGACCAGGGCCGTGATGTCGATGGATGCCCCCGCAATCTCGGCATCAGATGTAGATACGGTGGCCGTCTGCACGGCCATGATGTTGGCTTTCACCTCGGCTATCGCCACAGCGGCTTTGGCGCTTTGGTCACCGTTGGCCGCAAGGGTGGCGGCGGTGTCGGACCTGATTGTCACGGCCCCGCCGGCCGTCAGTTGAGCCCCGGCGACGTCGACCGTCGCTTCGAGGGCCGTGACATTGACCTCCGCCTGTTGCCCGCCGACCGCCACTAACCCGCCTGTGCCGCCTGTCGTTTGTGCACTGAGGCCGGCGATGTCGGTGGCAGCGAGGACCGCCAGAGCACCGTCTGCCGAGATTCTTGTGTTGGCCCCGATGGTAGTACGGGTCGTCACGGAGCCTGTCGCCAGGGCTCGGTTGCCCTGAACCCCAACGAAACCTCCGACCGAACCATCCGACCAGGCGAAGGAGATACCGTCCCCGTAGCTCAGGGCATCCTCCCGGGTCGCCGCCGACACGGTCACGCTCCCGCCGGCCTGCACGACCGAACCTGCACCAACCGACGCCGCTACGGCCGAGTCAATCGTCACGTCCGAGCGCGAGCCGCCGACGGCGACCCCGACGCCCACGACGATACCGGAAGTCTGCGCGTCGGCCTCGGGGCTCCCCTTGGCCTCGATCAGAACGTCGCCGGTTGACGTGACGGAGACGCCGCCGGCCAGGTAGGCGCTGACGTCGCTCGTGACAAAGGCCGAGGCCTCGTTGTCCCCGTCCGCGACGAGGCCGCCGGCGCTGGCTACGGAGTCGGCGATAGCCGTCTCGTCAGCCGTCGCTTGGACCAGAAGGGAACCGACATCGAGGGACGCATCCGTTCCCACGTAGGCCGAGGTCTGCCCATTGACCTCGGCGGTCGCGTCGATGACGCCCACCGCGACCAGGCCGCCGATCGCCAGCCCCTCGCCCTGAACCTTCGCCCTCTGTGAAAGGCTCGCGGTAACGGCTACCGCCCCGGCGACATCGAGGTTCGCCCCGCCGACGATGGCGCTCGTGACGACGGCATTTGCCGAAGCCGTGCTCGTACCGGCATTCACGCCGACCAGCAGCCCGCCCGCCGAACCCTGGGCCCTGGCCCACGCCGTATCCAACCCTCCGCCCGGCAGCAACTGCCGCGCGACGACACTCACCGAATCGGCCGTGAGGGCGCCGCCGACGAGGGCCGTGACGGTGGGCGAGACCTCGGTGTCGGCCTGGGACACCCCGACAGAGGCGCCGGTGCTGACCGCGTTGCCCATGGCAGCGGCGCTGCCGTGGGGCGTTGCTGTGGCGGTGACCGACACGTTGCCGGCATCCACCGTGCTTCCCGTAACACTGGCCTCGACGATCGGTTTGACGGTGACGATGGCAATCGAACCGGCCGCGGCGATGCCCACCAGACCGGCGGCCGCGGATGTAGTCATCACCTCCGCACGGGCGGTGGTGGTGCTCGCCGCCGTGACGGTCAGGTCCCCTCCCAGCGTTACCGTGCTCGAGACGATGTAGGCTTTGGTGGTCGTCTCCACCGTAGAAGTGGTCTTGGCGCCGCCCCCCGACAGCGCGCCGCCAAAACTGACGCTGAGCGCGACAGCAGCCGCCTGTGCACAACCGTCGATAGCGGCGTTCTCCACGGCGAGCACGGTCAGACTGCCCCCCGCATCCACGGTGGTGTTCCCGACCCAAGCCTGCACCTCGCTGGTGATCAGGTTCTCCGCGATCGCGACGCCGATCGACACGGCCGCGCCCACCGTACCGACAGAGGCCGCAAGCGAGGCGGCCAGCGCGTACGCCGTAATGGTCGAAGTGTCCTCTGCACTGAGGGTGACGTTCCCGCCGGCATGGATGCCGCCGCCGAGCTGACCATCGATGTAGGACGCCACGTCCACGCCGATGCGGTTCTCGGCAAGAACGCCCGAGCCGCTCGCCGCGATTCCGACCGTTCCCCCGAAGGCGGCGGCCACCGAGCCGGAGACCACCAGGGACTTGATGGACTGGGCCGCCGTGGAGCTCAGCGACAAGTCACCGCCGGCGTCGACACTGGTGTTCTTCATGTACGCCTGCACCTGGGCCGACTGCTCCGTGCCGTCCGGCTTCCAGCCGATGTAGTTCTGCGCCACGGCCACGCCGATGGACGCGCCCACGCCCGCCGCGCCCCCACCGCCGATGGCCAGCGAGGCCGCGACCACCGTGGAAGAGATCTTTGAGGTGCTTGCGGCGCGGAGGGTGACATCGTCGGCGCTGTCGAGCACGCTGTCCTTGGCGTAGGCATTGACCTTGGTCAGGATCACGTTCCGCGATACGGCGCCGGCGCCGCTGACCCCGATGCCCGCGCCCCCGCCGATACCCACCGCCAGCGAGGCGGCGGCGGAGACGGCGTTGATCGTGTTGCGGGATACAGCAATTCGGCTGACGCCGTTCTCCGTAACCAGTTCGAGCACGTAGGTCTTGCCATCAGGCGCAATCACCGTCCAACTCTGGCCTTCGACCAGCGTCGAGACCTTGAGCTTGTCGACGAGCTGCCACTTGGTGGTGTTCGTGTAGTCCTGGGCGCCCAGGTCAAGCAGGTTCTCCGTGTTTATGGGATTGCCAAACGGACCCTCGGGGCCGATCACGATGTAGCGGTAGACGCGGCCCTCAATACCCTTGCTGCCATCGTAGGGCGTTGCCGAGCCGGCCATGTAACCCTTCTCCAGCACGACGGTCGTCCCCTCGCGCACGTCCTGCACACCATCGCGGGTGCGGAACTGAGCGGCTGTACCCACGGTGTCGTACATGGCCAGCGTCACGCCCTGTGACGCAAAGGCCTGGCGCAGCGCCTCCAGCACCAGGCGGTCTCCCTCGGCGTCCACCCAGGCTTCATTGACCGCGTCGTCCGAGCGGCGGTTGGGGTGGTCGTTGGGGTTCGCCGGATCGTCGGGGTTGTCCCCATCGGCCGTGGCCGCGTCGTCGAGATTGGCCGGGGTCAGGATGTCGGTCAGGTCCAGATCGAACAGGTACTCGCCCCGGGACAGGGCCGAGATCGTGATGCTGCCGCTGGAGGTGGTGACTCCCTCGTCCATGCCGCTGATGTGGGCCTCGACGTTGTTGGACACCTCGTTGAAGGCCAGGGACAGACCGACCGCCACCGCCACGCCGGCAGTCGAGCCGAACCCGACGGCCAGCGAAGCGGCGCCGGCGACCGCATGGATGCCCGAGCCGTCCTCGGCGTGGAGCGCCACGCTGCGCGCCTTGATCCCGTCGGTCGCGGTGTTGGTGGTCCCGTCGATATAGGCGCTGACGTCGGTCCTGATCCGGTTCTCGGAGTAGGACCCGGTGACGCTGACGGCCACGCCGTTGCCCCCGCCACCCACGCCCAGCGCGGCGGCCACGACGGTGGCGTCAATGGACCCGCTGGCTTGGGCGTCGATCGTCAGGTCGTCCGCGGCCCATAGGCTCGAATTGGCGATGTAGGCCTGCACCTGGGCCGCGTCGGGACCCACATTCGCGTGCTTCCACAGGGTGGCGTCGCGGTATTGCTGCACGCTGAGGTCGAATTTCTGAAGGCCGGCCGTATTCGGGTCGCTGTCGGTTTGCTCGGGACCGATGTATTCATAGATGTCACCGGCCAGCGCGCCACTGGTGATGCGCACCGTCATGCCCGGGGTCAGTGTATCGACCCTGGTACCGATCCGCAGCCCCTCGACGACGGCGGGCGTAACCTCGACCTGGGTCCAAAGGGTGTTGTCGCCGTAGTCCTGGAGGCTCAGATCGAACTTCTGGGAGCCCGGCGTGTTCGGATCGCTGTCGGTCCTTTGGGCGCCGATGTATTTGTAGACATGGCCGGGAATCACGCTGCTGGAAACGAGCACCTTCATGCCCGGAACCAGGGCATCGACCAGGGTCCCGACCTGCTCTTCCCCCTCCTCGTGTGTCGCAGCGACAACCTGCTTCCAAAGGGTGGTGTTGGCGTAGTTCTGCAGGCTCAGGTCAAAGGGCTGGCGACCGGCGGTATTGGGATCGCTGTCGGTCTGTTCCGCGCCAATAAACTCGTAGACATCGCCGGCGGCGGTGCGCACCAGAATTCCAGGAGTCAGCGTATCCACCATGGCTGGGGCGGGCCCGTACATCGATTCGTAGTCTGGCGTCACGTCGGCGCCGTTCGGGTCCCAGCCGATGAAGTTGCGTGCGACGGCGATGCCCACCGCCACGCCGACGCCGGTATTGCCGAGTGCCACCGCGGCGGCCACCGCGCCGATCAACGCATTGATCTCGGCGGTGCTGGTGGCGTCGAGGTCCACCTTGCCCACGTTGTTGGTGTTGCTGCCCAGGGCGCTGTTCTCGATGAAGGCGTTGGTCCGGGACAGAATGACGTTGGTCGATTCGGAGCACCCGCCGGCGATGCCCACGCTCGGATTCGTAATGCTCAACGACACCGATACCGCTGCGGCAAGGGTCACCGCCTCAATCATGGAGCCGTCCTTGGCCCAGATGGTCACGTCATGGCCGCCGGTGAGCACGCTGGGCAGGTTCACCAGGCTGGCCGAGACGTCCTTATCGATCCGGTTGTGCGCCAGGGCCAGGCCGATGGCGACCGATACGCTCATGGCGGTGGTGCTTCCGGAAACACTCGCCGACGCGGCGGTGGCAATGGCTCGGATGACGGAGTCGTCGCGAGCCGTCACACGGAGAGCCCCGCCGGCGGAAAGGGTTCCGGTGCCGGTGGTGTTGCAGATCGTCGCCTCGACGAGGTTGTCGATCTCGTTGAAGCTCAGCGCGCCGGTGCAGCCGGCAGCAACCGCCGAGGCGTTGCCGCTGAGGGCCACGCCGATGGAGATGCCGAACGCCAGCGAGTCGATCCGGGCATCGCTGTCGGCCGAGACGGTGACCGCACCGGCCGCGGAGACGGTCGAGTCCTCGATCGCGGCGCGGATCGTGTTGGCGATATCGTTGATCGTCAGCGAGAAACCCAGGCCCAGGGCCACGGAGGTGTTCTGCGAAACGGCAATTGACAGCGCCGCAGCGCCTGCTGTGGCGATGATCGTGGAGTCATCGTCGGCGGTCAGACGAATCTCAGCTCCGTATCCTGAGGTCGTCAGACTGCTGTTGATGGCCCGCGCCTGCGTGTTGACCCGGATCTGATTGATCGTGGCCGAGCCGGCGCCAGTAATACCGATGGCGTTGCCCGTGCCCGAGCCGCTGACGCTGCCGGCGGCACCGATGCTCAGGGCAAAGATATAGGCCCACGACTCGGCGAGGATCGTCATCGCCTCCCCGACCGTCACAGTCGAATTGTCGACCTCTGCCCACACCAGGTTGTCGTCGTCGTTCTTGCCAATGAAGTTGATCGCAAAGGCGGCGCCGAAAGAGCCCGAGCCACCGTTGCCCTGGCTCGAAAGGCCGACCGCCACGGCGATGCCGCCGGCTCCCGATATGATCTTGGAGCTGTCTTTGGCGTGAACCGTCACCGCGCCCGGTGCATTGACCTCGCTATTGCGGATGGTCGCGGTGGTGTCACCATAGATTTGGTTGACCGAGCCGGAGCCCGCGCCCGCGCCGGCCACCCCGCTGCCCTGCGTACCCGAAGCCACGCTGACCGCGCCGGCCAGGGTGAAGGCGCCGATGCTGCGGGTGTTAACCGCCTCGACCAGCACGTCGCCGCTGGTGGCGTTATCAACCCACCGCAGAGTCGACCCGTCGATCAGCGCTTCGACCGAGGTAGCGAGCCTGTTCACCGCGATGGCGATGCCAGCCGAGACGGCCGTGGAAGAGCCCTTCTGGCCTGTGGCCACCGAAAGCGACAGTCCACCAGCGATAGCGAAGATGCGCGACCGGTCTTCGGCCCGGATGCGGGCATCGCCGGTGGTGAGCAACACGGTGCCGTTCTGCAGCAGCGCGGAAGTCGTGCCCGAAATCATGTTGATCGACACCGAGCCGGCCACCGAAACCGCGGTCGAACTGCTGCCGTCGGATTGCGAACCACTCTTGCCGGAGGCAACAGCACCGGCGCCGCCGGCCGCCAGCGTGAAGATCTTGCTTCTCGTCAAGGCATCCACGTCGAGCACGAAGTCCCGCGCGGCGTTGCCGGTGAGCACCAGCCTGGTGTCCTGTATCTCAGCGACCGTGTCAGCAGCGATTTCATTGTAGCTGAATGCCCCCGCCAGCGCCACAGCGGTCTTGCCGCTGTCCTTCATCGCCACCGCCAGACCGCCGGTAGCTGCAATCAGACCCGCGTCATTTTCGGCGTGCACCGAGACGAACCCAGCCCGCACATGCCCGGCATCGGCGATGCGGGAGGTCGTCTCACCCGAGATCAGGTTGATCGACACGGCGGCCGCGATGCCGACACCCGTCTTCGGTTTCTCCCTTTCGGCGGGCGGATCGTCCCCCTCCAGAACGTCCAGGGACACGTTGCTCATCGGGTCCTGCGGTTGCTGGCTCGGCGTGGGATTCGCTGGTTTCTCGTCTTTCACCACAGAGCCGGCCACGGTGAAGCCCCAAAGGTCGCCGGACAGGCACGCTTTGGTTTGGACGCCGTCCGTGACGTTGATGTAGTTCGTGTCCGAGATGGGCGTGCCGGCTGCGGCGTCTGCAGCGCCGATCAGCGCCCGCGTCGTACGATTGAAGTTGTTGATGGCCACCGAAATGCCGACTCCGACGGCCTCGCCCCTGGCGATGCCGCCGGCCCAGGTCGCGACCGTGCTCTGGTCCAGCGCGAGGACCCGCACATCCCGCCCCGTGACGTGGGCCTGGCTGCCCAATTGTGCCAGCGTGTCGCTCTCCTGTTCGACGTAAAGCACGGCGCCGCCGATCACGAACGTGCCGCCTTTGGCATAGGACTGCGCCAGGTTGACGTTGAGCAGCATCTCGCGGGCCTTGATGTTGAACCCGCCGTCGGCGCCGCTGTGGATCCAGGTCCCGTCCTCGACGATCGCGTGGCTGCTGTCTGTGGCCACGCTGATAAAGAACGAGCCGCCGGCGCCGCCCCGCGCGCCGCTGGTGCCGGCCATGCTCTCGTCCCCCTTGGGGTTGAGCGTGCTCCCGAACTTGCTGAAGCTCTTCTTTGTCTTGTTCAAATCCGTCGGATCGATCGACGGCAGGTCCGGCAGCGAGAAGTTGCCGGTCATCGTGATCGTCTGCTGTGCGATCAGCGATTCGACCGAAACCACCTGCTCGAATTCGGCGCCGTCGGCATCTGGTCCCTCTTCGTTGTCCTGGTTCGGATGCGGGTTCTGGCTGTTGTCGCGCCAGGCCAGATCTTGGTTCAGCTTGGCCCCGCTCCTGACGATCGCATGGCTGTTGTTGGTGAACACGAGCACCGATACCGATCCGGCGATCCCGATCTTTTCGGCGGAGGCGGTCGCCACTGTCCAGGTATTGAAGAAGGCGTCCTTGAAGCCGAGCGTGCTGTCGATGTACTTGGTAATCGCTTTGAGGCCGTCGGTTCGGATCGAATCGAACAGCTCGCTCCAGGACAAGGGAATGTACGTGTCCAGACGCTGTAGCAGCGGGTAAGTGACGTTGGAAATGACCCGCAGCGCCCGCATCGCATCGAGTTCGGCGCCCGGACCTGGGTCATCGGGGTCCACCACGTTCACAGTGGCCAATGCGCTGTTATTGAAGATCGCCACCGCGACCGCCACACTGACGTTGTTAGCGGCGCTCTTGCCGTCTTTGCCGGACTGCGGCTCGGTACTGCTCTCAGCCCCAAGGTTGTACTTGTGGGCGATCGTCGCGTTGACCTCGAGGTCCTCGTTCGACTTGAGCACCGCGTGGTCGCCCACGTTGCTCGTGACGTCATGATCGGCGTAGCTGAACGCCAGCGCGCCCGAGACCGCAAGCGACCCGCTGGCCCCCGCCTCGGACTTGCCGGCATTGTCCGTATAGCTCTTGGTGAGCTTCTGGAAGATCGTGTCGTACAGATTGGTGTCGAAGGCGTCCTTGAACTTCTCCCACTTGGACGGCGGGTCGGTGTCTTCGCTCTTGAGGCCGGCCTTGGCCGAAACCTTGGTCTCGGCCTCGAGGTTGGCGAATACGCCGAGACCGGTGGCGAAGCCCGAGTCGAACACGTGCTTGGCGACGAGCTGGAAGTCCGAGCCTGTCGCCGCGCCGAGATCGATGAAGATGCCAGCGCGGGCCTCGTTCTCCGTCTCGGCCAGCCGGATAATCTGTTTGCTCGCAAGACGCGTGTCGCCCTGGATGTTGTGCTCCGTCGTGCTGGCGATGACGTAGTAGGTGTTGCCCGGGGTCAGTCCACCGATCGAGGATCCACTGCCCGCGCGGAACACGACCGCCTGCCCCATCTCGAAGGTGTTGAAGACGATGTCGCCGTCCCGCTTCAAGGTGATCGTGTCATCGGCCGAATTGACCTCGGCGGCAGTGAAGCTCTTTTGGTTGTTCGCCGTTTCGAGCTCCGTGCCGGACTTGTCCTTGAGGTCCACGAGCCATTCTTTCTTGCCCACGTCGGCGCGGATGGCGTTGATCTCGCTCTCGGTGAATTGGATCCAGCCGTCGCCGTCGGTGACAATATAGTACTCGCGCCCGTTGACCAGGCCCCCGATGCTGACGCCGCGACGATTCGAGTAGGTGACCGTGTCCTCGGTGATCAGGGCGTTCGGGCCGACGTAGATCCTGTTGTTGGCGTAATCGACGTAGCCGATCTGCGGCGTCCCATCCGGATTGAGACCGACCGTCGGATCGATCTCGAGCTTCACTGCGTAACCGCCCACCGGGTCGCATTTGGCGATGATGGTCCCGTCCACCGTCGTGTCGACGTCGGCCTTGGAGAACTCCAGCGCGAAGGCCAGGCCCGCCTTGCCGTCGGCAAAGACGCCGCTTTCCGCCTCCGCCTCGGACTCGATCTTGCCCTTGGCCGTGAGATTGGCGGTCCGGTCCGAAGTGATCACGGCCCCCTGGGCCACGGTCACGTGGGCATAACTGTCGGCATAGGAAACCCCCAGGGCGATCGCGAACGGCGCGCCGCTGGGATTGGGCAGATTGTCGATCTTGTGCTTGGTATCGACTTTCATACCGGCCTTGGCTTCGCCGGTCGAGGTGATCACAATCGCTTCGGCCGCCTGGATCAGGACCCCCGCTTCGATGATAATGTCCGCGTACGCCTTGGCCTGGGCGTAACCGATGCTGATCAGGTTGCCCTTGGCGACGCCCGTGGCGTCGGCGGCCGCCGTGGCGTAGATGCCGATCGGACCGGTGGCGATCAGTTGGGCGCCCTCCCGGAACGTGATGGTGGCGGTGCAGTTCTTGACCAGCACTTTGACCGGCAGGGCGATCAGGTCGCCGAGCTTGTCCATCAGGGGCTGGATGACGAAGTTCTCCATTTCCTTCGGGGCGCCGGCCGTATCGGCGATGCTCTTATCCTCCGCCTGGGCGAACAGCGAGATCTCCGCGCCCATGAGCTTGGCATTCTTGCCGATCGTAATATCGACCTTGCGATCCGTCCCGAAGCCCAGCGGCACCAGGTTCTCCAACTCCGCGATTCCCAACAGGCGGGGGCGGAACGTGATGTCGTTGGTCGTTTGGATGACGACGTTATCAGCGACCGTGATGCGGTCGGCCCAGACATCGAGGCTGCCCTGCTTCAGATCGATGCTGCCGGTGAAGTTGACCCGGTCGATGAACGGGTCGTCCACGGGTATCTGCGCCACCGAGGGGTCCGCCGGCATATGGCTGCCGCAGATCCACAAGTCGGCCCCGTTGTCGCCGCCAAAGTTGGCGGGCAGCGATTCGATGGTGATCGTGTCGCTGCCGGCCCGGCCCTCGATACGCAGCAGGGTCAGCATGGCGAGTTGTGTTTCGCCGATCGTGTAAGTCGAGTTCCCGCGCTCGATGGTCAAGACACCGGCGTTGTCATAGACGCGGATCGTGTCGTCGAAGATTGTGCCGGCGATGACGACCTTGCCCCAGTCGTCGCCCAGGAAAAAGTCGAACGGTTGCGGATCGAGGTTCTTGTAGGTCAGGGCCTTGCCGTAGACCGCCGGGTCGGTGGTGGTGGGGGTGGCACTTTCCTCGGTCACGTCGACGATCATTCCGATGCCCCAACCGGTGTTGATGAACAAGCCGTCAGTGCCGCCCGTGCCGCCATCGATGACGCCGGAGATGCTGCCGCCGGCCTCGACGATGAAACCGTCGGTGTTGTCGGGTTGGCCCGTGAGGTTCTCAAAGCCCTGGAACGAAATCGCGGCAACCGTGAACTCATCCGGGCCGGTGATCGTCCAGAACAACTCCGGAAGATCGTAGCCGATCACCGTGTCGCTCTCTGCCGAACCGATAAAGAGATCGATCCCGTCAAAGCTGCCGACACACGGCGCCGTGCCGTTCTTCAGATCCACGGTCATCGCCGCGGACAGCGCCGAGTAATCGATCGTATCGACCGGGGGTGTCTCCAGCGCCGCGTTGTCCGGACCGCCCGCGACCAGCCCGCTGATCGAGCCCGAAGTGCCGAACACGAAGGTGTCGTTGAGACTGCCGCCGATCAGGTTCTCGATGCCGCTGAAGCTGTTGCCGTTCAGCGTGCCCGCGTTGGGGCCGGTGATGTTCCAGGTGTTGGCCTGGGCCGCCCCGATGAGGGCGTCGCCCTCGATGTGGCCGCCGCCTTCGATCCCGCCGGAGATTGCCCCCCCGGCCTCGAACTTGAAGTTGTCGTCGGCGTTGCCCCCGACCAGGTATTCGATTCCGACAAAGGTCGTCCCGCCCGTGATCACCCCGCTGTTCGGTCCGGTGATGATCCAGTCGGTGTCCACGTCAGGGCCAAGGATCGTGTCGAGGCCCCCACCGTCGAGTTCTGTGATGGTATCGGCGCCGCCGTCCGGGGTGAGGATGTAGACATCATCGCCGCCCCCGCCGATCAGGGTGTCGTTGCCCGGCCCGCCGGTCAGGCGGTTGGCACGCCCGTCGCCGATCAGGGTATCGTCGCCGGCGCCGCCGATCACGTTCTCTATATTCTCCATATTGCTGGCCGGGGCGGTGCCTGGCGCAGTTTTTGTGCTGAGATTGACCGTCACGCCTGTCATGAAGGCCGAGTAGTCGAGGGTGTCGCTGCCCTCGCCTGCCAACTCGATGATGGTGTTCGTTGAACCCGGGGTGAGAACATAGGTGTCGTCCCCGGCGCCACCTGTCAGAATGTTCGTTCCCGGGCCGCCGGCCAGGCGGTTGGCGTAAGCGTTGCCGGTCAGCGTGTCATTGCCCCAGCCGCCGGTGACGTTCTCGATGTTGGCGATACCGTTCGTCCCGGGCGCGGCGGTTGTCCGCAGATCGACGGCTATCCCAGCCGTCCAGGCCGAGTAGTCGAGGGTGTCGCTGCCCTCGCCCGCCAACTCGACGATGATATTCGTCGAACCCGGTGTGAGAACATACGTGTCGTCCCCGGCTCCACCTGTCAGCGTGTTCGTTCCCGGGCCGCCGGCCAGCCGGTTGGCGTTGGCGTCGCCGATCAGCGTGTCATTGCCGGAGCCGCCAATGACGTTCTCGACGTTCGAGATGCCGGTGGTTCCAGGGGCCTCTCCCGTGGCCAGATTGACCGTGATGTCGGTGGTGTACGCGGAGTAGTCGAGGGTGTCGCTGCCCTCGCCCGCGAGTTCAATGATCGTGTCGGTGGAGCCGGGGGTGAGGATATAGGTATCGTCGCCGAGCCCGCCGATCAGGATATTGTCGCCGGCCCCGCCGGCCAGGATATCGTTGCCCGGCCCGCCGATGAGCAGGTTGGCATTGCCGTCGCCGGTCAGGATGTCGTCGCCCCAGCCGCCGATGACGTTCTCAATGTTCGCCACGCCGGTGGTCCCGGTCGCGGTCCCGGCGGCCAGATTGACGATCACGGGGCTGTCGGCCGGGTACGCGGAGTAGTCGAGGGTGTCCCTGCCCTCGCCCGCGAGTTCGAGGATCGTGTCGGTGGAGCCGGGGGTGAGGATGTAGATGTCGTCGTCCGTCCCGCCGACCAGTATATCGTCGCCAGCCTCACCCACGAGGATATCGTTGCCCGGCCCGCCGGTCAGCACGTTGGCACCATCGTCACCGATCAGGATGTCGTCGCCCGAGCCCCCCTGGGCGTCCTGGATGCTCGAGACACGGACCGTCCCTGTGGCGATCCCCATCCCCAGGTTCACGAGCACCGGACCCATGAAGGCCGAGAAGTCCAGCTTGTTGGCCGCGCCCAGGCCGCCATCGATCTTCCCGTCAAACGAGCCATCGGCCGCAAAGGTGAAGATGTCGTTGCCGTTGCCGCCGACCAGGCTCTCGACATTCGTGAACACCAGGCCCGTGGTCCCGCCCAGGTTCCCGGCGCCGGGACCGGTCAGGTTCCAGGTGATAAACGCCTCCGAATTATCCGGCGTCGGGCCCTCGATCTGATCCTCCCCCTGCCCGCCGTCGAAACTCAGGACCCCGCCGGCCACCGGCAGGGAAAGGTTGGCGGTCTGGACCCGGAGGACATCGTCGCCGGCGCCTGTGCGGATGATCAGGTTCTTGAGGCCCGTGGCGACCAGATCACTGGTGATGGCAATCTCGTCCGCATCGGCCCCCGCCACATCGTTGGCGCCGGTGTCGATCACGACCGTCTGAATGTTGGTGAAGATGATCTCCTCGAAGGCCACCCCGTCGCTGGTCCCCGAGATGCGGTTCTGCCCTTCGGCGGGACTGTCGATCACGATCACATCCATGCTGCCAGGGGTGACGAAGGTGAGTGTCGTTGCCGTCGTAGTCAAACCCGTGGGACCGGTGCCGTCCACCGTAGCGCCGTCGATGAACACCGGCTCCAGACCGGTGAAAAAAATCCGAGTGGCGCCCGCCTGGATCACGCCGTCGCCGAAGACCTCACCGGGAGTGTAGCTGCCGATGGTCATTCCAAGGACAACCAGCGTATCGTATCCGCCCTCGCCGCCATCATAATAGATAGGAATGGGAATCTCGCCGGCGCCGAGGTCCACCGCGAGGGTGTCATCGACGTAGGGTTGACCGTAAATGCTTATGAAAGAAGTGTTTACGAGTAGGGCTTCGGCCAGGAGTATACCGCCCTCGTCGGTGATTTGCAGCTTTTCAGCACCGTCGGCCGTGGAAAGCCGCAGGAAAATGCTGTGAAATCCTGCGGACATGTCGAAAGTAAACGCTCTCTGCGTGGCCGCAAGCACGTCCCCAGAATCTGATTCGGCGGATAGCCCGGCCACAAGGAGAGTCTCAGTCTGCAGCTCGGCCGGAGGGCCGCGAGCCTCGATCGGAAAGCCCTCTGCGCTCGGTATCTCGTCCTGCCTTTCCACAGGGATCAGGCAGGCGGATGGCTCATCGAACAGTGCCGTCGATTCCTCGGAACCGGCCGCGATTGTGGCGGTGCATTGAGTCTGTGCCAGCCACCCGACCACGGACACCTGGCCCTCGTCCGGATCCGCCTCAGTAGGCCGGACGATCTGATCGAGGGGCTCCTCGATGGGACTGTCGTCCTCGGATAGAGGGACTGTCGCGTCCTGTGCGAGAAGAGAATCCGCCTCATTGGATGAGACAAGATACGTCAGGAGCAAAGAGGAAGAGTCGTCATCGGTCCCGTGGTCCTGCCGGTCCAGATCGACACAAACCGCCTGTCCAGCGAAGGGGGCATCCAGAGACACCAGCAAGTCCAGTCCAATAGAATCGGCGCTGAGGAGCACCCTCGGCTCAAGCGGCTCCAAGGCAGGAGGTCTAACAGGCGGCACCTTCTGTGCCACACGTTTCTGCTCCCCCAGCCAACTCCGGAGCTTCTCTATCACACTTCGCTCGCTTACGGGGCGTGTCTCTACGGGGCAACGTCCCTTGCTTGCATGTCACAACGGCACGTGACCCTCCAACGCGGAGGTGAGTATATTCTATCGAATCGACAATCACATGTCAGCCGGTACAGGCACAGATTACTCTTTTTTTTTGGGGGGGGGGGTAGGATCACTGTTCATCCCGTCATCCTTCTTCTTCGGAATTCCTTGTCCCTGCCACGGTTACGGCCGGAATTTGCTGCGCAGCGAGCGATTGTAATTGAGCGTGTCCTCGGATTTCTGCTACAATGTGTCCATGTAGTACGATCATTGAGTTGAGGACGCTGCATGGCACAAGACGATGTCGCGACTCCGGATGCGCCCGCCAGTCCAGGCGCTGCGCCCCATAAGGCGGCTCGTGATCCTTCCACCGGTCCGGATGGTCCACTTCGGCAATTCCTCCTGCACCTGCTGACGGTTCAATGCCGCTGTTGCCGGGCCAGACAGGGGGCGGTGCTTCAGGTCGATGGCGAGCGAGGCTCGCATGTAGTGGCCTTGCACTCCCCTGGGGCCGACGAGGGGATCACGTCGTGGCTGGATCGCTGTGCTGCTTCGGCCGACAGCGTGTTCGCGGCCGGGACGGCTGCGGTCCTATCGATCGATGGGGATCCGCAAGTCAACGCAATCGCTGTGCCGCTTCGGCTTGTCGGCCAGCCGCGATTCCTCGCTGCTCTGCTTGTGCGAACAGGAGATAAGGCCTCGCTGGAGGCCACTCGCCAGTTGATGGACCTGACGACCGGCCTGGTCGGCATGACGCACGAGCATCTGGCCGAGCACGGCAAAGACAGCGCCGCCGGGAGGCTGCGCCAGGCGATGGAGGCGCTGGCCGCCGTCAATCGGCAGAACCGATTCACCGGGGTGGCGATGTCGCTGTGCAACGAACTTGCCGCCCAGTGGAAGTGCGAGCGGGTCAGTCTGGGGTTCCTCAAAGGCCGCTACGTTCGGGTCAAGGCGATGAGCCACACCGAGCACTTCAGCCGTAAGATGCGACTCGTGCAGGATATCGAGGCGGCCCAGGAGGAGTGCCTGGATCAGGACGGCGAGATCGTGTATCCGGCCGGCGAAGAGACCACCTACATCCATCGGGCCGCCGCCGAGCTTGCCAATCAGCACGGCCCCACCGCTATCCTGAGCCTGCCTTTGCGACACGAGGGCCAGCCCGAGGCCGTCGTTACCCTCGAGCGGCCGGCCCGCCAGCCCTTTACAGCCGACGAGATCGAGACGATCCGAGTAACGTGCGACCTGTGCGGCCCCCGCCTGTTGAATCTGCACCATTACGATCGCTGGTTCGGCGCCAGGATGGTCGGGCACCTGCGCCGGGCGTTGGCAACCATCGTGGGAGCACAGTACACCTGGGCCAAGCTGACGGCCGTGCTCGTATTCGCTGTTGTCCTGTTCCTGCTGCTGGCCAAGGGCTGGTATCGGGTGAAGGCCCCATTTGTGCTGGAGGCCGTCTCGCAATACAAAGTCGCCGCTCCCTTCAACGGCTTCATCAAGGACGTTGGTGTCGAGATCGGCGACGTGATCTCTACCGGCCAGACTGCCTTGGCCCAATTGGACACCGCCGAGTTGCGGCTGCAACTGGCCGCCGCCCAGGCCGAGCAGGCCGGCTACCTCAAGCAGGCCGACGCGGCGATGCGGGACCGCAAGACAGCCGAGGCCCAGATCGCCCAGGCCAACGCCGATAAGGCCCAGGCCGAGATCGATCTGCTGACCCATCGCATCAACCAGGCAACCATTCTCTCGCCGGTGACCGGCATCCTCGTCACCGGAGACCTCAAGCGTCAGATCGGCGCGCCGGTCGAGACCGGTCAGATTCTCTTCGAAGTGGCCCCCCTCGACGCCCTGCGGGCCGAACTGCACGTCCCTGAGGACGAGATTTTCGATCTGGCCGTCGGCCAGGAAGGAAAGCTGGCAACAGCAACCTATCCGGGTGATCGCATCCCGTTTGTCGTCGAGAGGATCCATCCGGCGGCCGAGGTGGTCAATAACCGCAACGTCTTCAAGGTGCGGGTCCAACTTCTGGAGAGCCGGCCCTGGATGCGGCCCGGGATGGAGGGAGTGGCCAAGGTCACGATCGACAAACGACCCTACGCATCGATCTGGACGAGGAAGGTTGTCAACTGGGTCCGCATGAAGCTGTGGATCTGACAGAGAGGGTCCGACGGTGTCCGTAGACCGCCCGACATTTCACGAGGCATGGTACCGCGTCGCCAACCTTCGGCCGCGTCTGCTGTCGGCCGTCAAGGTGCGACGTCAGGAGTTTCGCGGGCAGCTCTGGCATGTCCTGGAGAACCCGACGAACAACCAGTTCGCCCGCCTCGATGAAAGTGCCTACCGGTTCGTCGGAGCCCTCGACGGCCGGCGAACAGTGGCGGAGGTCTGGCAGTGGTGCAATGAGAACCTGGGCGATGCCGCTCCGACCCAGGGCGAGGTCATCCATCTGCTCGGCCAGCTCCATGCGATGAACCTGCTGTATGCCGACCTTCCGCCCGACGCCGAGGGCCTGCTCCAGCGGTATCAACGCCGGGTTCGGCGCGAGGTGCTCGGGTATCTGAGCAACCTGCTGTTCATCCGGATTCCCCTGATCGATCCCGATCCGCTGCTGAATCGCTGGGTGGGCGTGGTCGGCTGGCTCTATACATGGGTCGGGTTCCTCTTATGGCTCGGCCTGATCGCCACGGGCCTGTACTTCGTGATCGGCAACTTCGGCGAGCTGGTCGCGCAGAGCGCCGATGTGCTGGACCCCAGCAACCTGGTTCTTCTGTATCTGAGCTTTGTGGTGCTCAAGGTCTGCCATGAGTTCAGCCACGCTTTCGCCTGTAAGAAGTTCGGCCGGCTCAATCGCAGTGCCGGCGAAGTGCACACGATGGGTGTGATGTTTTTGGTCTTCTTCCCGCTGCCCTATGTGGACGCCTCCAGTGCGTGGGCCTTTCGCGGCAAGTGGCAACGAGCCGTGGTCGGAATGTCAGGGGTACTGGCGGAGTTGGCTCTCGCAGCGGTCGCGGCGATCGTCTGGGCGCAAACCTCCACGGGCACAGTTCATATCATCGCCTACAACGTCATCTTCGTCGCCAGTATCTCGACGTTGTTGTTCAACGGCAACCCGCTACTGCGGTTCGACGCCTACTATGTATTGAGCGATCTGGTCGAGATCCCCAACCTTGCCCAGCGGTCGAAGAACTACCTCTATTACCTCGTCAAGCGGTACATCTGGGGCCTCAAGAAGGTCCTGAACCCGGCGCACTCGATAGGCGAACGCGCGTGGTTTGCCGTCTACGGCCCGGCCTCGACCGCCTACCGCGTCTTCATCAGCATCCGCATCCTTCTATTTCTCAACGACCGATTGCCAGAGGAGCTGTTCCTTCTGGTTCCGCTGTTTGCGTCGGCTGCGATCATCGGCTGGCTGATCGTGCCGCTGGGCCGATTCGTCAAGTACCTGGCGACAGGTCCGGAGCTGGCCCGCAACCGGCGTCAGGCGGTCCTGTCCACCGTCGGCGGCCTGGCACTGACTCTGGGGACGCTTGGCCTGATTCGCATGCCGGATCACTACCGCATCGAAGGGGTCGTCGAACCGGCCGAGCTGTCGCTGGTTCACGCCCAGGCCGACGGCTTCGTGACGGCCTATCTGGCGTCGGAGTCCATCACTTCGCCCGACGGTGCGCCGCTGGTCGAAGCCGTCAATCCGGATCTCGATGCCAGGAGAAGGAGCCTGCTGGCCGAACGCCGGGCCCTGGAGATCCGCCAGCGCATGGCCGAACTCGAAGAGGTCGCCGCCGCCCAGATCCTGGCCCGACAGATCGCCGCGCTCGACGAGACCATCGCCAGGGTCGAGTCGGAATTGGAGGACCTGACGTTGCGAGCACCTTTTGTCGGCGTCTGGGTGGCCCCTGAGATTGAACGGGCGATGGGAACGTATCTTCGGCGAGGTGAGAAGATCGGCTTCATCGGGACCCTTGAGGCCCTGATCGTCCGTGCGACAGCCGGACAGAACGTCGCCGCCTTGATCATCGAGCAGGCCGAACCGGAGGTACAGATGCGGGTCAAGGGCCGGCCCGATGCAACGTTCAACGGACGAATCGAGAAGGTATTTCCCGCCGGGCACGACATCTTGCCGTCCGAGGCCCTTGGTTTTGGGGCCGGTGGCAGTATGGCCACCCGACCGGATCCGAGGCGGTATCAGGCCACTGCCGAGCGATTCTTCGAGGTCCGCATCCGGCCGGCAGACGATGCCCCCCTGCTGACCGGCCAACGGGTCGTGACGCGCATCCGCATGAAAGACAAGCCCATTCTGGCCCAGTGGTACGAGTCTGCCCGCAGGCTGTTCCAGAGGAGGTTTCGGATCTGAGATGGCAGGCGTGCCCAGCGCAACCTGGCGGATGCTCGACCAAGGCCTTCCTGACAAGCCTTTGCCGCAGAGCCTCGATGCCCTCTGGCATGCCGGCACCGGCCTGCTCAAACGCTGTATTCCACAGCGACAGCGGATCCTGCGCCGTTCCGAAAGAGTTCTTGCCCTGGAGGGCCATTTCGCCCAGATGACCGATCGCAAGCTCCGCGAGCAGGCCCAGGAGTTGCGTCAGGTCTTTCGCCTCGGCCGCGACGGCGCCCGAGATATCGAGCGGGCGTTCGCCCTGGTGCGCGAGGTTGCCGAGCGACAGGTCGGTGAGAAGCCTTTCCTCGTCCAGGTCGCCGGGGGCCTGGCCCTGGCGGCCGGCAGCATCGTCGAGATGGCGACCGGAGAGGGAAAGACGCTTACCGCCACCATGCCCGCGACGGTCGCAGGCTGGCGGGGCCGCGGTTGCCACATCATCACCGTCAACGACTACCTGGCCAGGCGGGACGCCGAATGGATGGGACGGATCTATCGCTTCTGCGGCCTGAACGTCGCGTACGTCGAACAGGGCATGGACCCCAGGGATCGGCGAAACGCCTACCTGGCCGATATCACCTATTGCACGAACAAAGAGGTGACCGCTGACTTCCTGCGGGATCGACTACTGCTGGGCCGGCTGTGTAGAACCGGCTCAGCCTTGCTGGGCACAATCGCCGGCGGCGGACGCTCCTCGTTCGACCAGCTCGTCCAGCGGGGCCTCGCCTGCGTCATTGTCGATGAAGCTGATTCCGTGCTCGTCGACGAGGCGGTGACACCTCTGATCATTTCCGGACCGGCCCCGAATGCCGAGCAGACCCACGCCTTCGTATCGGCCGCCCGTGCCGCCGACCACCTGCACCTGATGGACGACTACACCGTCGACACCCGCTACCGTGAGATCGAATTGACGGCCGAGGGCCGCACTCGCCTGGCGGTGCTGCTTGCCGGTATGCCGGGCATCTGGCAAGGGGCCCGCCGACGGGAGGAGATCGTCAACAAGGCCCTGGTCGCCAAGGAGTTCTACCTGCGGGACAAACACTACATCATCGACGACGGCAAGGTCGTGATCGTGGACGATTTCACCGGCCGGATTATGCCCGACCGCTCCTGGCGCGACGGCTTGCACCAGGCCATCGAGGCCAAGGAGGGACTCGAAGTCACATCGCCCAAAGACACCTATGCCCGCATCAGCTTCCAGCGGTTCTTTCGGCTCTACCGCCACCTGGCCGGCATGACCGGGACGGCACAGGAAGCGATCGGCGAGTTCTGGCAGATCTACAATCTCCCTGTCACCGTGATCCCCACGAACAGGCCGTGCATCCGGAAGATGCTGCCGGACATCGTCTTCGCACGGAAGGACGCCAAGTGGCAGCGGCTCGTCGAGGAGATCCAGCGGGTCCATCAGACGGGTCGACCGGTCCTCATCGGCACGCGCAGTGTCCATGACAGTGAGCATCTGAGCGGCCTGCTGACGGCCCGGAAACTGGACCATCAGGTCCTCAACGCCGTCCGCCATCATGAAGAGGCCCAGATCGTCGCCGGCGCCGGCCAACCCGGCCGCATCACCGTCGCGACCAACATGGCCGGTCGAGGCACCGACATCAAGCTCGGCCGGGGGATCGCCGAACTCGGCGGTCTGCACGTCATCGCCGCCGAGCGCAATGAGTCCGGACGGATCGACCGCCAACTCTTCGGCCGCTGCGCACGACAGGGTGATCCCGGAAGCGCCCAAGCCATCGTCTCGCTGGAGGATGAGTTCGTCAGCCGATATGCTTCAACTCTCACCGGGTGGCTCAGGAAACGATGCGCCAACGATCCAAACGACATCGCCTGCGCCCTGACCCTCACCACCTTTCGGCTCAGTCAGCACCGGGCGGAGCGATTCGCCCTGCAGCAACGCAAGTCCGTCATGCGCTCCGACCATTGGCTTGACGAGAACCTCGGCTTTGCCGCCGAGGCTTAGAACGAGGGTGACTGCCGCAGGATCTCCGGAATGTTGGGCGGCTTGACTTCGGTCGGGGGTCTGTCCATCTCCACCGATGTGTCTACAATCGAAGACAGCGAAAGGTCCACCTCGCGCAGATCGAGAACCGTTCCCGTCACCTGCGCCAACTGGGCCGAGGCGATCTTCAAACCGACCACAGCCGCCACCTCGGCCCGCTGCGCCTGCGCATAGGTCTCCTGGGCCTGCAGCTTGACCAGCAGGAATTCCGGGGTCAGCCGATCGCGGACTTCCTCGGATTCCTCCAGCGTCTCCAGATGGATCCTCGCCGCCTCCACCGCTGCACGCTGGACCTGGATCTCCTCGTAACTCGTTCGCACCTGCCGCATCCGCTCCTTGACCTCCGCCGCCACTTCGTCTGCGGTGCTGTGCAAGACCGAAATGGCCTTTCGCTTCTCCATCTGACGGCGCATCCACTCGGCATGGCGCTGACGGTTGCCGAGCGGATACTCCAACGTCAGACCGACTCCATAGGTGGTATAGTCCCAACCTTCCAGTTGATCGTGCGCATCGCGGCTGTTCTCGGCCAAACCCCTCGACCGCACAGAACCGACGAGATCCAGTCGTGGCATCTTCTGATTCTTGGCGACCGCAAGATTGATCTGGGCCACCTCGACACCAAACCGAGCCCGCTCGATCGAGGGATTGCGTTGCATGGCGAGCGCCAGGGCACTTTGAGAAACCACAGCCAACTCGGGCAATTCTTCCGGCGCCTGCGGCTCTGCCGCCGGAACGATACTCACATCACTTGTCAGGTTGATCTGCGGATCGGCCATCAGACGCGTCAAGAGATCCTGCACATCGGTCACACGCTTGCGCATCTCAAGCAGCATCGCCTCTCGCGACTTGACGTACGCCTCGGCCTGCTTGATCTGAACGTCGGTTGCATCGATATCCCGTCGCCCCTCGACCTTGTGGAGCGATTCAAGGGTCTGATCGAGCAGGGCATGCTGAATCGCCAGATCTCGCTGGGCCTGGGCCAGACGCCAGTAAGCGGCGATCACACTAGCCGAAACCTCCTCCGCCTTCTCTCGAAAGCCAAGCAAGGCTGCCTCATAATTGAGCCTGGCGACATTCACGCCGGCCAGATTGACCTGTTCCCAGGCATCCCGCAGCAGAGGCTGCCGCAGTTCGAAGATCAGCACCGGCTCATAGCGCGTCGGAAACGTGCGTCCAAACAGGTCGTCCCACACCCGCGCCAAGGCGTAGCTGGCGGACCACTCGGAGCCCAAGGCGCTCCGTTGGCGAACCCCGGACTCGAACATACGGGTCTCGGCCTGACCGGGCTCGAAGATACTGTTTTGCGGACTGTCCTGGTCCTCATAGTTGAAACGGCTGAACGCCGTCGGGTCGAAGTCGGCGGTCGCCTGCGTTATGGCGTATCGGGCGATCTCCGGGTCGAAACTGACCACACGAATCTCCGGACTGTTCGCCAGTGTCCTGGCGATGGCCTCTTCGAGGGTCAGTCGAACGAACCGTTCGCCGGTGTTCGGATCGATCTGGATATCCAGTCCGACAACCGGCTCATCCACGGGCTCAACCGGCGTCAAGAGCCCCAGTGGCGCCTCCGAATCGGGCAGCTCGGAAGCCTCCAATCTCTGCTGAGGCCCCTGCCTGGCCAACTGCCGCTGGTACATCGTGACCATATCCCTGTCGCCGACCCTGTCGGATACACAGCCGAGGACCCCAACAAGTGCGAGGACACATGTTGCCAGCCACCCCGTCAAGCTAAGGCGCCTCGTTCGGCCAACCCAGCGCCGTCTCCTGTCATCGCCGGTATTCGTTCGATCCGCCGAAACCACCCCTGTGTCTCTCATGAGCCTCCCGCTCAAAACGTGATCAGAACGTGCTCGCCCGCCGGCCGACCCGCCTTGTTCGGCACTTCGACCCGGACACGAAGCGTTCCGCTGGCCGCATCCGCCACCGAACCAACGAAGACAACCTGTCCCTCGGTGACCATTGCACGACCCGCAGAGCCAAGGAACTGAATTCGTCCGGCCAGCCCAACCTTCAGACTGACGGCTTCCTGCAACGGCACCGGGACATCCACCCACAACGGATCGATCTGAACGACACGGATGACGTCTGCAAGCGCATTGACGGATTCACCCTTCTCCACATCAACTCGCTCCACTCGCCCATCGAGGGGGCTCTTGAGCTGCATGTTCGCGACGCGCACTTTCTGTTCTTCGTACTTGCGGGCTGCCTGCTCGTGCTCGAACCGGGCCAGTTCCAGGGACAGTTCCGCGATGCGGACGGCAAGTCGCGCGTGCTGGACCTCCAACGCCGTAGCTGCGCTGCGGGCGGCAGCCTTCTCCAGCCTTTCCAGATCAACTCTCTTCTGGGCAAGGGATGCCTCGCCGGCCAGGATCTCCACGGTGTTCTCGCTCTGGGCGCGAAGTTGGGCAAGCTGGACCTGCTCGGCAGCGTCATCCTGACAGATGAGGATCTGTTCATCCTTAACGACATCGCCCTCCTTGACACGAACCTCCCCGATCCGCCCCGGCTGAACAAAGGAAAGCGTGACATCCCCGCTCGGCTGCGTCACCGCCCGAATGCCAGACCCAGTGCCTGCCAACAAAGGGTTGAAGAATCCCAGAACACTGAACGATATCAGGATCAGACCGCGTCTTCTCTTCATGGGCATGGGCTCAGCATCCTTAATAATCTCAAGGAATCGGTAGTCTATGTTTCGCTGAAGGGAATCTCAAGTGCATTTGCAGAAAATACGAGACCCGGACGGCCGTACAGCATCCAGCATGGCCCTGCCATGCTATAGCGCATGTGCCGTGCCAGAAATCCCGTGATGCGTCACCATCAGGTAACCAGCCGCGCCTTCCGGTAGTGTCACAGTTCTGGTCCGCCAGGTGCTGTACTTTCCTCGGTCCTTCACACTGATTCCCGCCCCTTCGTCGCCGCTCACGTTCATAGACACAGATTTTGCAGTCGCGCCGAAAGGACACGTTCTACCTGCAGCGGTCTCCCCCCAGTGGAGAGGTGAGGATCTTCTGGGCATTTACCTCTGGTCGGCAGGTCACCAGTCTGGGAGACTGTCTCCATCAAGATCCCCGAATCCACTCACCTCCCATACAATTCGAAATCCATTCTCGCCGGACGATTGGCATTTGCGCTTAGCGGAACGGCAGTTCACTGGGGAACTGCTCCACGCCCCTCCACGTGCAACATGTTCCTTCGAAGGGATGGGGCCGATCGGATCCACTTTTTGCACTCCGCTGTCGTAATCTCGTTTGCCATCGATACACCACTCCCACACATTGCCATGCATGTCGTACAGCCCCCAATGGTTGGGAGGATAACTGGCCACTGGAGCCACTTCGCAAGTGCCTCCTTGTCCCGCCTTGCCAAAACACGCATAGTCGGCTGTTAGTACTTGACCTGTGTTAAAAGCGGTTAGAGTCCCCGCTTGACAGGCGTACTCCCACTCCGCCTCCGTGGGAAGGCGGTACTGTCTGTGTTCCTTGGCTGTGAGTCTAGCGCAGAATTCAGTCGCCTGCGCCCATGTTACCTCGACCGGCAGATCAGGCCCCAAAGGCATGCGCCAACCGTAATCCATCCTGCCTTCGTAATTGCCCATCACAGCAGCCCACTGCTGCTGCGTTACTTCTGTGGCTCCTATGAAGAAAGGTCGCGTGATTTGCACCTGATGTTGTGGCTCCCGCTCGCTGACGTGATCGTCAAATGGCCAGAAAAGGGGCTCCTGTTCAGCCGGGCGAGTACATTCATTGTCGGGGCTCCCCATCAGGAACTTGCCTGGTTCGATTTTCATCCGAACCAACCCAATGGAGTTGGAGATTCCGGAACGAGCGCCCAGGCTCCGCCTCATCTGCAACGCCTCCTGATGCTTGGATCGAGGCTGAGAGGCTCCTTCCAGCGCGGGTTACATAGTACTGCTTGGTGGGTCTGTGGAACGAGACAGGGTTCGACGCGGGTCTACTCCTCGGCATTGTCCTTACCTCCAAGATATACGGCAAAAGTGTAGCAGAGCTTCTGCCGAGGAGGCTGACACAGGAAGGATTTGCCGCAAACATCTCGCTGTTAAGGGCTTACGGCAATGGGCGGTATTGGACTTGAACCAACGACCTCCTGCGTGTCGAGCAGGCGCTCTAGCCAACTGAGCTAACCGCCCCCAAAAGGCAATTGTCCAATGATAGGCCGCTTCACGGGAAGAATCAAGGACTTTTTTTGCAGGTTCGGCGAAATGTTGAGGTCGTGCGATCCTCCGGCCCGGCGGCGCAGACGAAAGGCCGCCCGACTGGGCGGCCTTCCGGCAAGTCTTCCATCGTTCGAAGGCAAATGCAACCCCACCTTCGATCATGATCGGCGCTACAGCGACTCGTCGCCCCCCGACCAGTCGTGCGACCCCTCATAGGGAGCATACACGTCCTGCCCGAACTCCTCCCGCGGATGGGCATTGTCGTAGACTTCCTTGAGCTTGCGGGTGGTCAGGTGCGTGTAGACCTGGGTCGTCGAGAGCGACTGGTGGCCGAGCAACTCCTGCACGCTTCGCAGGTCGGCTCCATTGTTGAGCATGTGCGTCGCAAAACTGTGCCGCAGCGTGTGCGGGCTGATGTTCGGGTCCAGTCCGGCCATCTTGAGGTATTTGTCCATCTTGCGGCGGACGCTGCGGGTGCTCAGACGCTGTCCGTGCTTGTTGACGAACAGCACCTTCGTATCGAAATTGCTGTTGCTCTGGGACCGCTTGTTGCGGAACTCCATATAGCGCTGAATCGCCTGCAACGCCGACGAGCTGATCGGGGCGATCCGCTCCTTCTTGCCTTTGCCGCGAATGTGGAGGATCTCGCCGAGAAAATCGACGTCGTCCATGTTCAGCGCGACCAGCTCGCTGACCCGGATGCCCGTGCTGTACAGCGTCTCGAGGATCGCCCGATCGCGAGCGCCCAGCCATGTTTCCGTGGGCGGGGTATCGAGCAGGCGTTTGATCTCTTCATATTCGAGGAATCGCGGAAGTTTCTTGTCCTGCTTCGGCGTGCGGACGGCCGTCAACGGGTTCGAGCTGCAACGGTTCGTCTTGACCAGGAACTTGTAGAAGCTGCGCAGCGTCGCCAGCTTGCGGGCGATCGTCGCCTTCGAATAGGCCTTGCCGTTGAGGTGGGCCAGGTAGGCGCGGGCCTCGTTGACATCGGCGGCCAGAAGGAGTTGATCGACGTCCTGCACCGTCTGGACGGCCGTCGCGGTGGCGGCGCCGCCGTGAGCGTGATCCAATGCGCCATGATCCTCGGCCGAGACGTCACCGTCGCACGTCTGGAGCAGGAAATCTCCGAACTGCGCCAGATCGGCCCCGTAGCACTTCGCGGTATGCTCCGAGAACCGCTTCTCGAACTTGAGATAGTTCAGGAACTGCTCGACTATCGCATGGTTGTCTTCCATAGTCCACCTACCCACTTCATCTATCGGCATCATCGATCACCTATTCGTTCCCGGCTCTATTCACGCGAACACGTTCTCCACACAAGAGCGTGTCGTTTCACTCAGTGCACCAATGTCACGTCCGAGTCACCGGCGAGCAGTCCCTCGGCGCGACCGATCAACATCTGGCTCAGTTTGAAACTGAGCACCGCCGCATCGAACCAGTCGAAGTCCGTTCGGTGGTCCTTCACCTGATCGACCAGGGCGTCCAGAAGCTCGTCTTCGCGTCCCTGCTCGTACCGGAAGATGAACTTCTCGGCCCCTTTGTTCAGAACCAGTTGTCGCTGCAATCGCTTCATGTCGGCACCTCATTCGGCCGCGTTCCACGCCGTATCGGACGCAACACCAACCGAAGGCCCAAGCCCAAATGCTCGGTGCGATCCGGCCTCGTGGGACGCTACACACATTTATCGGCCAATTGCGTGTCGCTCTTTACAAAAACTGGGCGTGAATATCGGGCATTCCCCCGCCAAGGTCCGAGGATGGGGCTTTCGAGGTGAGGACCGATCCGGTTCTTCCGGTGCCCTTACGGGTCATTCGGACCGGGTGCAGTAGTACGTGACGCCCCCCTGGCGTTCGGAGGTGATGGCCTTCTCATTGAGAAGCAGTGTGATATGTTTGACGGCCTCATTGCGGCTGATCCCGATGCCGGCACAGATGTCTTCGAGACGGCAGGGCCGCCGTTTCAGCATTGATAGGACCTCCGCCGAGGTCCGTTGGACGTGGCGGTCGGCGCGGGCCTGCGGAGCGGCCCCGACAACCTCGCAGTTGCCGCCGATCCGGCGGGCGATCTCGTCCATGCGTTGGCGGTCGATCGCCTCGATTCCGGGCTCTGCGGCGGGCCGGACAGCACTGTTGAGCTGGATCCGGTCCGGACGGATCCGGTCGATGTGTCGTTTGAGGGCCGTGATTTGATCCGGGGTGGTGTTCATCCCTTCGATCAGGAACACCTCCAACCAGATCTGCCCGCTGAACTCCTCGCGAAACTGGGCGAGCCCGGAAACCAGCTTCTCAATGCTGATATCCGACGCCGGTCGGTTCACGGCTTCGAACGCCTCCGCATCGGCGGCGTCCAGCGACGGAACGACCAGGTCCGCCTTGGCGCAGTCGGCCCGCACGTCCGGCCGATAGAGCAAAGTGCCGTTCGTGATAATGGCTACGGGAATCCTCGTGATCGCGCGGATGCCGTCGATCAAGACCCCGATCTGCGAATTGAGCGTGGGTTCACCCGATCCGCCGATCGTGATGTAATCGGCCTCGACGCCCCCTGCCAGCTTGCCCGCCAGTTCATCGAGCACATCGTGCACAGCGAAGAACGGGCGGCGGACCGTGCTCTTTTCGGTGGTCCTTCCGATCTGGCAGTACACGCAATCGAGCGTGCAGACCTTGGCGGGCACGACATCGATGCCCAGGCTTCGCCCCAGCCGGCGGGAGGGGACGGGGCCGTAGATGTAACCGATCTGTTTGGCGTCTCGATCAGCCATGGACGATCCCGTGAATCTTCAGACAGATGGCGATCAGCTCCTCCAGCCAATGCAGCGGGAGAACCGATGCGGCGTCAGACCTGGCCTTTTGAGGGTTGGGATGAACCTCGAGGAACAGGCCGTCGGCCCCGGCCGCCACCGCCGCCCTCGCCAGGATCGGCGCCATCTCGCGCCGGCCGCCGCTGGCGGTGCCGAGTCCGCCCGGCTGCTGCGTGCTGTGCGTCGCATCGAAGACGACCGGACAGCCCAATCGCTTCATGCCCTCGATGGCGGTCATATCGTTGACCAGTCGGTTGTAGCCGAAGAACGTCCCCCGCTCGGTCAGCAGGATGCGGTCGTTCCTGCAGGCCCGAACCTTCTCGACAACGTTGCCCATCTCGTCGGGCGAGAGGAACTGCCCTTTCTTGACGTTGACGGGCTTGCCCGTCTCGGCGCACGCACAGAGCAGGTCGGTTTGGCGGCACAGAAACGCCGGGACCTGGATGCAGTCCACGACGGCCCCGACCGGCGCCGCCTGCCCGGACTCGTGGACGTCGGTCATCACCGGCAGAGCGGTTTCCGAGCGCACCTTTTCCAGAACGCGCAGCCCTTCGTCCAGACCGGGGCCGCGGAAGCTCGACAGGCTGCTGCGGTTGGCCTTGTCGAAGCTGGCTTTGAAAAGCATTCTCACGCCCGTTCGCTGCGCGATCTGCTTCAGTCGTTCGGCGATTTGCAGACACCCGTCGAGACTCTCGATCACGCACGGACCGGCCATCACGAACAGCGGCTCACCCGATCCGATACGGACATTGCCAATATCGAAGTTCATCTGAGACATCCAATCTGAGCTTCTCTTTTGGGGGTCATGATATCCGCGAACGCCACATCCCGCAAGACGATGCGATCAGCGGAACGAACGGGCGATTCGGGTTCGGATGCCGGCCGGTTTGGCGCCCGGCGGGACCAGGCACTGCACCGCACCGGGCAAGACCTCGATGTGCACCGGCAGCGACGGGCCGGGATCCCCGTCGATCTCCGTTCGGACGGCGCGGACCGGCGAACTGACCGTAATGTGCCGGCCCTGCGTGTAGATCACGTCGCGGCAGTTCGCGTGGTGCTTCAGCACCGTCAGCACGGAGTGCTTGGCCAGATGGATTCGCCCCGCGCAACGGTAGATGCAGACGTCGAGCAACCCGTCGCTGAAATCGGCATGGCGGAGAATCTGAAGCCCGATGGCATACCGTGAGATGTTCCCGACGAACACCATGCCCGGACCGGCAAAGACCTCGCGACCGTCCACGACCACCGTCATCGGATCGAACCGGTGCTCCCAGAGGGTGCGCCAGAGCGGATGCACATAGTCGAAGTGGTTGATGTGCCCGGTGCGGCGCCGGTGGACCAGCCCGACCACGTCCCCATCGAAGCCGAAGCCGACGATGGACGTGAAACACTTGCCGTTGGCCGTGCCCAGATCGAGCGGCCGCGTGAGGCCGCCCTCGAACGTCCGGATGAGCGTCTCCAGCCACCGGTCAAACCCCAGTTCGTTGGCCAGCAGGTTCTCCGTGCCGCACGGCACGATCAACAGCGGCTTGGCACTGCCTTCCATGCCGTGGGCCGCCTCGCGAACCGTTCCGTCGCCGCCGGCCACGACGACCAGGGCGCAGTCGCGATCGACTGCGGCGTCGGTCGCGAGTTCACACACGTGTTCGAGTGACCTCGACATCACCATGCGCACGTCGTAGCCGCGCTGATTCAGATAGCGACAGAATCGCCGACAGGCGAACTTGCCGCTGCTGGCGCCGGATTTCGGATTGATGATGCACTTGATATAGCCGTCGGATGGCTTCATGCTGGCTCGAACCGTACCGTCACAGGAACACCTCCCGCCGCTTCGATTCGAGACGGGACAACGCCGCTTCGACCAGTGAGGCGTAGCTGTCCATGACGTGCGGGACGTCCGTCAACCCCAACGTCTCCTGCACCTTCCGGATGATCGAGGAATTGACGCCTTCGATCTCCACGAAGGTGCCGAGCAACGGCAACGTGTCCAGAGCGATGAGACAGTCGCTCAGCTTCCACTCTCGACGCTGCTTGTTGAAGGCCAACGCGCGTCGATACCCCAGCCCTTCCAGCAGGGACTCGACCGCCGCAGCGTCGGTGACGTTGAGGTTCACCTCCTTGCGCCTCTTGAAGTCGTCGGCCTGCTTGGGGCCTTTGTACGTCAGGACGAAGTACTCCTGCCCGTGCATCGCCTCGAGCCGGAGGCGAAGACACTGATCGGTCCGTGCCAGATCGCCGGCGGCGGTGTCGAAGTAGATATCGGTTTGAATCGTCTCCGAGACGAGCGAAGCGGCCTGCTCGACCAACCGGCGTTCCACCGGTTCGAACGAATCGACTTTGAGTTTCGCTTCGATCTCCAGATACATGCCGGCTCCTTCGGTACGCTCAGACGACAACATTGACCAGACGCGACTTGATGACGATGACCTTCCTCGGCGTCTTGCCCGCCAGGGCCTCGACGACCTTGTCGCTGCTCAGCGCCTCGGCCTGGATGGCCTCTTCGTCCGCTTCGGCGGCGACCACGATGCGGTCCCTGATCTTCCCGTTGACCTGGACGGCCAACTCGATCTGTCTTTCCCGGATGAGCCCCTTGTCATACGACGGCCAGGGCTCGTGGGCGAGGCTGTTCGCATGGCCCAGCCGCTGCCAGAGTTCCTCGGCAATGTGCGGGGCGAAGGGCGCCAGGACCAGCACGAGGGATTCCAATACGGACTTCGGCCGCACCTGCTGGCGACCGAGGTGATTGACGAGGATCATCATCGCGCTGATCGCGGTGTTGAACCCGAACGACTCGACGTCGTCGCCGACCTTCTTGAGGGTCTGGTGCAGCAGGCGAAGCGTCTCTTCATCGGCCGGTGCGTCCTGGACGGCGGGCGAGAGCCGGCCCGTCTCTTCCTCGACAACCAGTCGCCAGGTCTTCTGGAGGAACCGGTGCACGCCCTGCACCCCGTTCATGCTCCAGGGCTTCATCGCCTCCAGCGGGCCCATGAACATCTCGTACAGCCGCATCGAATCGGCGCCGTAGTCCGTCACGACCTGGTCGGGGTTCACCACGTTGCCGCGCGACTTGCTCATCTTCTGCCCGTCTTCGCCGAGGATCATCCCCTGATTGACGAGCTTCTTGAACGGCTCCTTCGTGCTGACGTAGCCCAGATCATACAGAAACTTGTGCCAGAACCGCGAGTAGAGCAGGTGCAGCACCGCGTGCTCGGCCCCGCCGATGTACAGATCGACGGGCATCCAGTACTTCTCCTTGGCCGGGTCCCAGCCCCGCTCGGCATTGCGCGGATCGAGATAGCGCAGATAGTACCAGCAGCTTCCGGCCCACTGGGGCATCGTGTTCGTCTCCCGCCGGGCGGCGCTGCCGTCGGGCAGCGTGACATTCACCCAGTCGGTCGCCTTGGCCAGCGGCGGCTCGGCCGTCCCCAACGGCTTGTAGTCGTCGAGATCGGGCAGCCGCAGCGGCAGTTCGCGTTCCGAAATGCCCGTCACGGTCCCGTCCGCCAGATGCACGATCGGGAAGGGCTCGCCCCAGTAGCGCTGCCGGCTGAACAGCCAGTCGCGCAGTTTGTAGTTGATCGCCTTCTTGCCCAGACCGCGCTCGGCCAGCCAGGCGGTGATCTTCTCCTTGAATTCCGCCGTCGTCAGCCCGTCGAACGGTCCGCTGTGGATCGCCGTGCCGTCGCCCGTGAAACACAGCTCGCCCCGCGCCACCCGTTCGGCATCCTCGGCACTGGGCGGCTGCACCACCTGGACAATCGGCAGCGCGAACTTCGTGGCGAACTCGAAGTCACGATCGTCGTGTGCCGGCACCGCCATGATCGCGCCGGTCCCGTAGCTGATCAGCACGTAGTCGCTGATCCAGATCGGAATTCGCTCGTTGTTGACCGGATTGATCGCATAGGCGCCGGTGAAGACGCCGGTCTTGTCCTTGGCCAGGTCGGTCCGGTCCAGATCGCTTTTGCGGGCGGCCGCTTCACAGTAGGCCTCGACCGCCTGCTTCTGCGCCTCCGTGACGATGGTCCCCACCAGCGGGTGTTCCGGCGCCATGACCATGTAGGTGGCGCCGAAGAGTGTATCCGGGCGGGTCGTGAAGACCCAGATGTTGTCCTCGTATCCGTCGATCCGGAAGCAGACCTCGGCCCCGACGCTGCGGCCGATCCAGTCGACCTGGAGCTTCTTGATCGACTCGGACCAATCGACCTCTTTCAGGTCGTCGAGCAGCCGTTCGGCGTACTTGGTGATGCGGAGCATCCACTGTCGCATCGGCTTGCGAATCACGGGGTGGCCCCCCCGCTCGCTGACGCCGCCGACTACCTCCTCGTTGGCCAGCACCGTCCCCAGCGCCGGGCACCAGTTGACCGGCACGTCCGCCTGGTACGCCAAGCGGCGGTCGTCGATGTAGCGACGCCTCTCCTGTGCGCTGAGCCCGTCGGGCACCGGCAATTCCTCAATCGGTCGGGCCTTCTGCAGTTCCTCATCAAAATAGCTGTTGAACAGCTTCAGAACGATCCACTGGGTCCAGTGGTAGTACTCCGGATCGGTCGTGGCGACCTCGCGGTCCCAGTCGTAGCTGAAGCCCAGCGCCTTGGTCTGCCGCTTCATATTGGCGATGTTCTTGTTGGTCGTCTCCTCCGGGTGGGTGCCCGTGGCGATCGCGTGCTGCTCGGCGGGCAGGCCGAAGGCGTCCCAACCGAACGGGTGCAGGACGTTGAAGCCCTTCATCCGCTTGTAGCGGGCCACGATGTCCGTGGCGGTGTAGCCTTCCGGGTGGCCCACGTGCAGACCCTGCCCGCTCGGATAGGGAAACATGTCCAGAACGTAGTACTTCGGCTTCGACGCGTCACAATCGGTCGCCTTGAAGCTCTTGTGCTCGTCCCAATACGCCTGCCACTTCCGTTCGATCTGCCCGAAATCGTACGTGCCTTCCGTCATACCCATCGATCCAGCAACCTTTCTCAGACCTCGACTGCCCCGCCTTCCGGAACCGCCGCACGCGACGCGCCCCCCGACCCTCTCAGAGATCATCCGCGCCCACCGTGGCCGCGCCAGTCCTCTGCCCCCTGACCGGAGGAGGTACTATACCGCATCTGTCGTCCGCTTTGAAGGGAAACTTCCGGAGCGAGCGCAGAGCGCGCAGAAATCCACCGCCACGTCGGATGACGTCCGATTTCAAGCGTCCTTGTGCGGCCGTCGCCCCGGCGAACGGAACGGGCCGGCGGACCTTATCAGTCAGCAGATGACGGCATGACGATCGTGAACGGCTCGTCGCTGGTGTCGTAGACCGACAACTGCGTCGCGCTCGAGACGCGGATCAGGCACTGCTCGGAATCCACCGGCGGGACTGTCCAGGCGTACTGCCCGGTGTTGCCGACGTTGGCCGGAAACACGGTCATCCAACTGGCCCCGCCGTCGAAGGAGAACTCCACCAGGACCTGATCGACGGCCCCTTCGCTTTCCCACTGAATCAGCGCCACCGAACCGGCCACGAGAAGCTCTGCGCCGTTGGGCCCGATCGCGGTGATCGACGCCGGTTCGAGCTCGACGGTACGCAGACGCCTGAGGTTCTGCACGCCCCAGCGATTGGGCGCGCCGAACGTGCTGAAATCCGACGCGTCGTCATACTTGTTGGAGTATGGCGTGATGCTGTCGTCCGGATCGGCCTCGAGCCGGAACACCTCCGTGCTGCTGATCCCGCTGACCGGACTGATCCCCTCTCCGGCCGGACCGAACACCACCGCGCCGGCGGCATCGCGAATGCGCAACTGCCAGTTGTTGCTGCTGACGGGAAACGACGACGCCTCGATGTACAGCCCGTCGGCGTCGTTGTTGGCCTGGACGTTGATCCACCAGTCGCCCGCGGCCGGGTTGTAGCTGATGTCACTCGGCACGTCCTCGGCTACGGTGATGATCGTCCCGCTGCGCAGGTCCGACCAGATCGCGTGATCGGTCAGCGTGAGCGTCTCATCGAGCGAGCCGCCTTCGAAGAGATCGAAGTACCAGCCCCGCATGTCCAGATGGTCGGTGATCACCACCAGTTCGAACCAGTCCCCGCCGTTGCCCTGGACGCGTCCGAAGTAGCTGTCGGAGGCCCTGCCGCCATCCTGATCGGCGGCCGAATCGCCCCCGTTGAGAAACTCGCTGCTGCCGACCGCGTTGTACTCGTTGAGAATGACGTCGGCGCCCCAGGCGGCCCCTGCCAGGCAGCCACACATCGCCACGATTGCCAGTATCCTCATCGAATTCATCTGTCCACGTCCTCCTTCTGATCCTTCTATGGTTTTGCGTGATGTTCGGCGTCTGTCACCTGATGGGTGATGCCGATGGCATGGGGGCCTTTCTCCCACATGCCGTCCGGCCGCACCTGGAGCACGCCGGTGTCTCGATAGAAATTCAACGTCGCGATCGCATAATCGGTCAACGCGTCCGCCACCGCATTCTTGACGGCGTACAGGTCCTGCTGGGCGCTGAGCACGCGCCGGCTGCTCGTCCGCCCATATTGAAGCAGCGCAGAGGTCTTCTCCACGCGAACCTCTGCCAGATCGCGAGCCTCGACGAGCGTACGATACCGCTGGGCCGCTTCACGGAGCTTGCGGTGGGCCTGGCGCACCTCCAGTCGCACCGTATCGGCGGCCAGATCGTAGTCCCGCTGCCGCTGGTTCAGGGCCAGCAAGGCCATGCGATAGGCCCCTTGCTCGGCGACGCGATCCAGGGGCAGGTCGAGAGCGGCTCCGGCCGTCCCACGCCTGGCCCCGTCGGTGTGCAATTCGACCGTGCCGCCGAGTCGCAGGTCTGCCCGCAACTGGTCGGCCGCCACATGGACATGCCGCTGGGCATCCAGGACGGCGTCCGCGGCGTTGGCCACGTCCAGGCGATGGTACAGGGCCGTGGCGATGGCCTCGCTCTCGGCAAACGTCGGCTCGGCCAGCCCCGACTCGGCCAGCGTGCGCATCGCCTCGGTGTCCAGCCGGAACTCCACCGTCGGCGACAGGCCCAGCGCGATCTTGAACTGGTCGAGAGACTGCTCGTATTCCCGCTGCGCGATGATCTGCACATCGCGCATCAGCAGCACCTCTTCCTGGAGACGGTCCACTTCGATCACGGGCAGACGCCCGACCGAAGCCAGATGGCGGGCCTGATCGCGCAGCATCTCCAGTGCGGCACATTGCTCCTCGGCGTTCCGCGCCCGCTGGTGGAATTCCAGCGCTTCGAAGTACTGTGTCACAATCCCGACGACGAACGTCTTGCGAAAGCGGTTGAACGTGCGAATCTGGTAGAGCGTGTCCCGCTTGGCCTGCGTGAGCCCTTCGAGGACGATGGCCGGGTCGCTGCCGCGCAGCAGCGGATGTGTCAGCGAGGCGGTGAACAGCGAGGCCAGGCCGCTCTCGCGCGGCCCCAACAGGACCTCGGTCCAGGCGGTCGCCAGCGCGGCGGTGATCTGCGTCCCCGTCGCCAGGAGCCGATTGAACCCGACGTTGGCCGACAGTTCGACGGCCTCGTCGGTCCCGTCGCCCGAGTAGAACAGACCCGCGCCTCCGAACAGGGAGGTCTCGAACTGATGCCGGACCAGACGCTGGTTCAGGGCGCTGGCGTACAGCAGTTCCTTCTGCGTCTGGTACTCGCGGTTGCGCGCCGTCGCGACAGCCACGGCCTCGGGCAGCGTCAGGACGCCGGAGCTCGGAATCGCCTTGTCCACTCGAACGTCCATGGCCGACGGTTCGACATCGCTGACACGGTAATTCGCCCTGGTCCCGAATTCGGGGTCCCACTGGCGGTCGAGGATGGAATAGACCCGCTCGTCGGCATCCTGCTTGTAGTTCTTCGGCCCGCACCCGACCAGCAGGACAAGGAACACCATGCACGGAACGCTCCGTGTGATCCAGCCGCGATAGTGAGAAACAGTAGTCACGTTTCCATCCGCCTTAACCGCGTGGGCACGACCCGAGGTCGGACCCACACGAGGACTGTTGCGGGCCTATAAATCTCGTATGCCGACGATTTCGCCGGAGACCACGGACAGTCCGGCAGGGATGTCGATCAATACCGGCCGGCCCCACTGGGGCACGTTCGGATTCCGCCACAATCGCTGCGGCATCAGCTCGATGGTCGGACCGACCCGCAACACGCGCGACTGCGCGATCTGGGCCGGGTCCCGCGTCTTGACGAGTTGCACCGTCATTTGGTCTTTGAGAAGTTTCAACTGGTTCTCGCTGACGTAGGCGACGATCTCGGTCGGCTCATTCTCCGCCACGGCAAGAATCGGATCGCCGGCGGTAACGACCTCTCCGGCCCGCCGCACCATCTGCTCGCCGGGGCGCTGCGAGAGGACCTCATTGACCCGTCCGCGAATGGCGATCACAACGCCGTCGATCGGCGACTTGAGTTCCACGTTCTTGCGCGCATCCAGCGCCGCCAGTTGCGCCAGCAGACCCTTGATCAGCTCCTCCTGGACCGTGATTTCCTTTCGGATCGCCTCCAGGGCATGATCGACAGAGGGCTCCGGCAGATGCTGCTGGGCGAATTCGTTCCGCCGCTCCTCGGCCCGACGCAGGTCTTCCCGCGTCTGCTCCAACTGCTGCTGGTTCTCCTGGACCTTGTTGTCCAGACTCTTGTACTGGACCCTGGCCCTCTCGACCTCATACGGGGCAATCGCCTCCTTGCTCAGCAGGTCATCGAGAATTCTCACCTCCATTGCCAGATCGTCCAGGGTGACCCGGTCGCTGGCCAGGGTCGCCTGCAACTCCAGGATGCGGAGCCGGGCGGCCTCCACGTCGACGGCAAACCGACGCTCGTTGTCGGCCCGATTGATCTTCATCCCCGCCGTGTCGGCCTGCAACTGCTCCTGGGTGGGGATCAGCAACGACGCCAGGCGTTCCGCCTCGGCCGCCGCCACCCTCAATTGGGCCTTCAGGTCGGCCTCCACCGTCTGTTCGTTGTCCAGCAGCGTGTCCACGACCGCCAGCGTCTGACCGGCGTGCACGGGCTCGAACAGACTCACGGAGACGCTGCGAATCCGCCCGGTGCTGCTGGCCGCGACCTGGCGGACCTGCCCCTGGGCGATCCCCACGATTTCGAACCGTTCGGCCCGCTGATAGAAAAGCCAGGCCACCGCCGAGACCGCCACCAGCCACACCACCACCGGCACCAGGTGACGCAGGTAATACCGCTTGACTACGTGAGTGTTTCGTGGGCGTTTCTTGCTCATGTTGCGGCTATACCTCGAGCAGTTTTTCCTGCATGGTCAGACTGATGTTCTCAATCCCTTCGACGCGCTCGAGTTCTGCGATCAGCTCCTCGTTGCGTGCGGCGTTTCGGATCATCAGTTGGTACGCGTAATCGGCGGGACCGCCGAAACCGGTGTCCTGCACGGAGATCAGGGTGTAGTTGCCGCAGAACTGCCTGAGCACCATCGTGATCGGGTGGTCCGGGCCGATGGAGCCGCGCAGGCTGAACCGAAGAAACCCGTTATGCGGCTCGTGAGCGCCGAAATCCGTGATGTACAGATAGAGAATGATCAGGCACAGGACGATCGTCCCGATGATGGCCGTCGCATACCGGTGCGAACCGGCCGCCATACCCACCACCAGAGAGCAGAAAATGAAGGAGATGTCGCGCGTGTCCTTGATGATGTTGCGAAAACGGATGATCGCCAGCGCGCCCATCAGGCCGACGGCGGTGATGATGTTGTTGCCGATCACGGCCATGACCATGGAAATCACGACCGTGATGATGATCAGCGACTGCACATACGACCGAGAGTAGGACAGGCCGCTGTGCGTGATGTAGTAGACCCACGCAATCACCTGCCCCAGCACGAACGCCAGCAGGAGGCTCAGCAGAATGCTCTGCGGATTGAACGGCCCCCCCATCGGGGTTTCTTCCATCAGTTGCCAGAGTCTATCCATGCCACCCATTCCTCACTACCGGGGCGCAGAAACCCAACGCACAGGACTGCTCGATCGACGTGGCGAATTTCGACACCGACCGGGCATCCAGGCCGAACAGCGCCGCCATCCGACTCAGCCACGTGGGGAACGTTCCCGTGAATTTGATCTCCAGTATCGCATGGCCCTCGGTCAGAACGTTCCGCCGCCAGCCCGAACCGCCCAGGCGCACCGCCGGCGTGTCCGTAACCTTGTAGCACAGGTCTCGGTCGAAGGTCACGCGCACCCGATTCTCGGTGGTGTTTTCGAAGGCCTGTCGCATGTAGCGTATGAGCACGCGCGGTCCGGCGTTGATGCTGGCCGCATAGAGCTGGAATTGATTCAGCGCCGCCTCATCCGTCGTATAGCCGCGTCGCGGCAACGTCCGCCCGGCCAACAGGGGCGCGACGTCCTCATCCATAACGCGGGCCCGGCTCTTGACAATGACCTGATTGATCCGCCTCTTGATCTCGAAGAACCGCGGGTACTCCGGCTCGTCGGTGTAGCTGCGAATCCGCAGCTTGAAGCGGTTCTTCATGCCCGTCAGGGTCTCGCGACAGAGCTGCATGTCCGGAGAATCGCAGTACAGACTGACAATCGGGTACATCCCGCCCCGCTGAAGCTTGGAGTACCGGTCGTATTCGAGAAACGGCCGAATGTACCGCTCGATCGCCGCGGCCTTGGCCTCGGTAATCAGGTACTTCAACTCGAAGCGACACGCCAGCATACGGTCGCCGCTCTTGCTTGTATCCTGTGTCGGACGGCCTTTTCCCTTGACCACCGACTCCGCGATGCAGTCGCCCGTCTTTGTTGTCTGGCTTGTCGTCATGTAAACGTTTCTCATTGCCCGGCTGGGGCCTTCTGCGCCTGGAGATTCCCAATCCGTCTTGCCCTAAGCGACGAGCGAGCCCACGTCCCCCCGGCAAGAACACCTCCACCAATACCGCCATTCCCGGGGTCCATGCAGTTGATGGAGCCCAGGTTCTTTTCCTATTTTACCACAAGTCATCCACCCGAGTCAAGGGACTATTAGAATCGCATTAGCGGACCTTCGCAACACCGTGTCCGCACTCGTGCCGTCCCTCAATGGACCCTTCTCGGCTCAACTGCGGCCTCGGGATCGTGTGAACGGCAGGGAGGCATTTGCACATCCGCTATCCGCCTGCGTCTGCGGGCGACGGAGGTGCGGCATGCCAGTGGGCGGGGTCGTTGCCGTAGGCGGTCGCAATCGTGCGGTGCAGCGACAGGCCCTGGCCGTCGGCCCCGGCCGGCCAGGGATCGACACGACCGGCAGAGTCCTCCTGACCGGTCCCATCGCGGTACGCTACACGATCGACACAGACCCAGAGTACTGTTCCATCGTCCGCCACGCCGGCGGGCCTGCTGATTCGGACTTCCCCACTCCCGCCGGACAGCGTCCCCGGGCCCCAGGCCAGAATCGGTACATTGGCGACGACCCCGTAGGCGACAGCGAAACTGACCCGATCCTTGACGAGCAACAGATGGCCTCCCGGCGACAGCGTCAGTGGTTCATCGGCCGGCAGCAGCAATTCGACCGAGGGATCGTCGGAGCCGTCCGAAAATCGCCAAGGCACCCCGAGCGCATCGTCATAGAGGGTCACAGGGGATTCGGAGACGTTGAGCAGTTGCACGTATTCGGCCTTCAACCGGCTCCCGGGGTCGTACATGATCTCACTGATGACCACCGGACCGACCCTCGGCGCGGCGTTGGCCGCCCCCGGCGTCGCGACGTCAAGGGCAACGAAATCGCAGGAACCGGTGCTCGTGCAGTGCCGGCCCATCGTAACAGCCGCCTGCGAGACATCGAACCGCTGCCGTACGCTGTAGCCGGTCAGCATCCCGTCGGCGCCCGAATGCAGGTACAGCGTCTCGCCGTCCCGGCTCAGCGCGAACGGCACGTGGCAGCCCGGATCGTCGGCACGTCCGAATGTTTCGTCTTCCCGCAGCACCAGGTACCCCCCCGGATCGATGACCGTGCCGGGGGCAATCTCGTACTTCATCAGGTTCCGCGCCCCGTCGCTGAGGAACCAGCCGCCGATGTCGATCGCTTCATCGGTGGTGTTGTGCAGCTCGATCCAGTCCGACTGGCCCGGTCCCGGATACGCCAGGATCTCATTGATGACCACCGCGCCCGGCTCGGGAAGGATACCCGAATCGTCGAACCCCGGCGATCCGCCCGCCCGCGCGCCGGGACGCCAGGCGCCCTCGTCGTCGAGCGAATCGGGCCGGGCCGGGGCCCTGACCGTCAGCGAGAAGCCCTGGCCATCGGTGATGGCGTACCAGTTGTCGCAGTAGGTGAAGCTCTGGATGACCGCGCCGGTCGCGTCGCGCAACGCGATCCGCTCGCCGGCGTTGCTGAGCTTGCCCGAATACGGCCCGACCACCGGCAGATCCGCGCCGTAGGCCGTCGCGAACGCCGCCATGTCCTCGGCCACCAGCAGGTATGCCCCCGGCGCCAGGTCTACGCTGGGGAAGGTGAACTGGATCCCCTCGGTAAAGGCGACCAGGCTCAGGTCGATCGTGTCGGTGCCGATGTTGGTCAATTCGACGTATTCGGCGTTCGGATCGGCCGGATGGTACATCAGCTCGCTGATCCGAAGGCTTTCGGCCACCGGCCCGACCCCAAAAACCGCCTCGTTCAACGCGCTCCACGACGTGCCCCGAACCGAACGAGCCGCCACGGGCGTGCTCCGGCTCAGCGTCAGCGGACGGACGTATTCAATCGCCCGTGGCGAGACCCTGCCGGCGGTCCCGCCGGCGGCCGCCTGCGCGCTTCCCAGCGTGGCCGAGAACAGAAGGTCCGAGCTCGTCGCAGAGTCGTTCATGGCCTGAACCGCCAGGAGATTGCCCCCGACGCGCAACGCGCCGAGATGGTCGCTGACGTCGATCTGCTCGAACTCGACGGCGTTGAGGTCCGAATTCTGGGCGTTGGCCGACGAGGTCCAGATGGGATCGCCTTCGAAATTGCGACGGGCGATTTCGGTGCCATTGAGATAGGCGATGAAGCCGTCGTCATACCGCACGCGGAGCGCCAGATTCGAGAGGTTCGCCAGCGTCTCCTGAGACACGTCGAACGGAATTCGAATGTAGCAGCTCGTCGTGCGGCCGTACATCTGCTGGCCGACGTCGATATCGAAGTACAACTCGTACCCCGTGCTGCGCTCGTAGCCGACCCCGCCGGTGCCGCCGATCCAGGCCGAGTCGTCGAACGTCGGGCTCGTTCGCCAGGCCGGATCGACCGGGACCAGCGGAACCAGCACCCGCTTCGGGGCCTCCTCGTCGATCAGAAGCGACGACTCGCCGGCCGGCGCCCATTCGGGCAGCCGAGGATCGCTGCCGTCGAGCGTGTACCAGATCGTGCCGTCCGCCTCTCGCATCGACAGTTCGCTGCCCGCAGCGGTCACGCCGCCGTGTTGATGCCGGCCGTCCACGTAGAACGCCGGAGCAGCCACGCTTGGGTACAGTCCGGCGCTGCGAAACTGCTGCAGGACAATGCCGCTGCGCTGCGACAGATAGGAATTCAGGATCTGGTCCCGCATGGTCTGCCAGTCGGCCAGTTGCATTCGCCGGCCGTGCTGATCGCCCCAGCGCGCCAGCTCGGCGATGATTGCCGGCTCGATCGAGTCCGCCAGGTCCCGATATCGCGGCGTCAACGAATCGCCGGTCAGCAGCCCACCGTTGAATAGGTGCCGGTGCACGTGGTCGCCGAAGGCCAACTGGTATTCGGGGTTCTGTCGCAGCGTGCCGTGGAATCGCCCGACGTCGCTGAAGTCGCTCAGCCTGTTGATCGTCAGCGGCGAGCGGGAGCTGAGCATGATGTCCTCGGCGTCCCAGCAGTAGAACTTGAATCCCGTGCTGTCCGGGCCGCGCCGCCGGGCCAGCCAGTAGTTGTTCCACGGCCAATCGTAATTGCCCGCCCACTGGTTGACGATCAGGTAGTCGATGTAATTGGCGAGATCCAGCAGGTGGGGATAGTCCGGGTTCTCGCTGCCGTCGGGATTGCGGCCCTGGAGCCGCTGATAGGCCTCCAACGAGCCGCCGGCCTGCTGGCTGAGGCTCGTCATTTCGTTCAGGGCCGTTCGATTGCCATCGTTGAGGGCGAATCCCTTGTGTTTGAACGCGTCCCATTCTTCCTTGTCGCCGCCGTAATAGCTGGCCGAGAACGAGGCGTCCGGCCGCTCGCACGGATTGTAGAGTCCCCAGTACAGGCCGTTGACATACAGATGAACGAACATGCCGTGCGAGCCGGCGTGCCCGGTGCCTCTCTGAAGGTCGCGGGCGAACTGGTCGCGCGTGAACTGGGCGTACCGTTCGTTGCCGCTCCAGGTGTAGCCGTCGTTGGCGCCGGCGCGGAGCGCGATCGTGTCGAACTCCTCGGCGGCACCGTCACCGAACAGTGGATAACGCAGTTTGGTCGCCCCATAGATGCCCTTGAACAGCAGACGAAACGACTTCTTGAACGACGCGCTCGGCGTGCGGAAGTATCCGCCCTGGATGCGGACGCCGCAATTGATCTGAAAGCCCTTGCGACCGTCGGGGTAGATCAGTTCGACCGAGGCCGGTCGTTCCCACTGGTCGCCCTCGCGCGTGGGATTGGCGTAGATGCCCCTCTGCGAACCGAACATGTCGTCGTTGGTTGTCACGAGGGACATCGCGGGGATCGACAGAAGCGATTCGCTCAGCCGGTCCTTGTACTGGGGATCGTTCACGATGCGCGGGTCCATCTCGTAGTCGGCCAAGGTCCCGCCCCAGGTCGCGGGAAACCCCGAAGGGGTCCGCGACTGGGCCTTCACGTTGCTCAGGAAGATATAGGTGTGCGTCACCGTCTGGCTGGTTGCCCACCCCTCCCTGGCGGCGCAGGCCCGAATGCGCATGGTGCCGGAAACGAACACGGTCCCGGTGTACCGCGTCCCCGCCAGACCTCGGCCGGAGGTGTCGGCCGGATCCTGCCCGTCGAGCGTGTAGTAAATGGTCGCTCCGGGCGTATCGCAAGTAAGACTCAACTCAAACGGTGCCTCGTAGAAGCCCCGTTCGTGACTGAACTGGGGTGCGGCTGTGAATCCCTCGTACACCGCAACATTCGCCGATCCGGGAGTGGGAACCGCGAACGATCGCCATTCGCCGCTGCCGTCGGGCAGACGACCCCAGGAGACATCCGGAAGCTGCCGGTCGTACGCGACGCGGTCGAGAAGGGTCGTCCCGTCGGCTGCATACAGGCACACCTCGCCCCCTGCAGCGCTGAGGCGAAAACCTGCGTGCAAACCTGCATCAGCCGTATCACCGTCGGCCCAGATCACAAGAAACCCACCGGCGGGAATCCGTGTCAAAGAGGGGCTGCCCATCGGGATCTGCCATTTCGTGGGATCGCCCGCATTGTCCGTCAGATACATGCCGCCGACGTCGATCGCCGCGCCGGTCGGATTGTGCAATTCGATCCAGTCCTCGTATTCGCCCTGGGGGTCTTTGACCGTCTGAACGTTCGAGGCCAGCACTTCGTTGATGACCACGGAGACGCCGCCTTCGGCAAAGCACCTCGCCCCCATACCCCCCATCAAGCAGAGGATCGCCACGACCACACCAAGTGCCCTGATGGATGCATCCACCTTCATCCTCCCATTTGAAACGTGCTTTGCCATCGCTTTTCCCCGGCAACGCGTCCCTCCCGGACGTCGCCGGGAGTCTGTCAGGGCGATTGTACCACAATCGGCACCCCGGCGTCAATTTCGCACCGCTCGCGCGCCGCCACAAGCGCGAATCGCTACGGCCTCGGCGGTCCCTCGTCAGAAGATGTACGCCCCTCGCAGACGGGCACATCGAATGCGAGCCAGTCCACGATGTCGGCCACCGTCCGGGGACCGATGCCCTTGATCTGCTGGAGATCGTCACTGGCGCGGAAGGCAATCTCGCTGCCGGTTTCCTCCCGAACGGCGTCGCGATGGGCCACGATCGCTCGCGCCCGCGTCGCTCCGATGCCGGGCAGGCGGATCAAACTGCCGACAGGAGCGGTATTGGGATTGATTCTCTCGCAGACACAGGCCGTCGTCGCTTCGCCCTGCCCGGCCACCGCCCAATGCAGGCACACTCCGGCCATTACGGAAAGACAGGACAAGACCACCAGTCCGATCGACTGGAGCGACCGCCGGTTCGTCCCCTCGCTCGCTGTTGGACTCTCTGGCGCCATGGTACGCCCGCGCCGCCACGGCCGGCGGCGGCGCGCCTATCGTTTGAACATCGACACATGGAGTCGCTTGAGCGTCCCAAACGCCTCCTTCGGCTCCAACTGGTCGGTCAGAAGACCACTGTTGGCGATCGCATCGGCCGGACTGTCGGCCAGGCTGCCATAGTTGACCGCCTCGACGAACGGCTTGCTCAGGACGATCTTGTAAAAGCGGTCCAGCCACTGCCCCTGCCGCGTCTGGTCCCATTTGCGATGCCACAGCCCGGCCACGTCCACACTGAACGGCCCTTTGCCGCTCTCGCTGGGAATCTGCACGTCCGTGATGTGCAGCGGCTTGGCAACCGGAGCGAAACAGTCCAGAATCGATGAAATTTGCATCATGTCGCGCAGGTGCATCCCGCTCTCGTCCTTGCCGAATCGCATCTGCAAACCGAACGCGTCGAAGCTGGTCCCGCTCTGAACGACCATGTCCATGTAGACGAACGGGGGGATGCTGCCCGGCGTGGTGGCGTAGTACTCGCCCCACGGGCAACTGACCTCGATGACGCGCACGGCCCGGCTGCCGGCCGCCCGCACGGCCATGTTGGCCGCCCGCGTCATCTCGAGAATCTGCTCGAAATTGAAATTGAACTGGTTGACCGCGTTCAGTCCGCTGATGACGTACCATCGATGGACGACCGCGGCGTATCGCGACACGACCTTCGAGACGAACTGGTAGGCCGTCTCCCGCATCTTCTCGAATCCCATGCCGGAGTGCAACAGCCAGTCCGGCAGACTTTCCTTCGAGAAGCGCAGCAGCGGCCCGGCGCTGAGCACCGCCTTGCGCCGGCTCAGCATCGTGATGCAGGCGTCCAGATCGGAGAAGTCATAGTGTCCCTGCCGTGTTTCGATCCGCGCCCAGTTCACGGGCACCGTCACCGAGGCGAACAGCTCCGCCAGCTTGTCCACGTAGGCGGACTTGGTCATCAGGGCCGGATCGATCCGACACCCGAGGCAGCCCCGGCTGAAACCGTGACTCTTGCGGCGTCGATCGAACAGCGCCTTGCCCTGACGCACCGCCAGCTTCTCGGAGTAGACCATCGCTTTGCGCAGCGACTCGTCCGCCAGTTGCGACGCCCGCTCGGGGTGGCCGATGTTCTGGATCGCGTCGATGAACTGGTCCCGCGATTCCTGCGCGACGCCCTCCATCCCCTCGATTTCGTCGAAGAAGGACCAGTCCTCGCGCCGATTGGTGATCTGCATGAGCTTGGCCCGGACGATCTCCACGTTCAGGTTGTAGGGGCGATCCCGCTCCGGCAGACAGGTCGTCGGCAGCAGAATCCGACCGAACCCGTCGATCGGCCACAGCAGCGCCAAACCGGCCGTCTCCATATTGGAGCGGACGCACTCCACGTAGCCCTTTTTGAACCCGATCTTCGTGCGACGAACGCTGATGCCGTCCGTGCCGAACAGATAGGCGCCGCATGGCGTGAAGGCATCGACCGCTTTGCCGTCTCTGAACACTTCAAACTTCACTACATCGCCCCGATTTCACCGAATCTCGATCGCCCTGCGTTTTTGCGGAACGTTCGCGCCGCAGGTCGCCTGCATTATAGCATCCAACGCCTCGCTCGCAATGCCCAAAACCCCCGGCCGGCGGCCTTGCGGCCTTGTGCATCGACAGGGCGTCACCGGCCCCCTCGCCCGCCAGAGCATCCGGATCAGTTCGCGGGCGCCTCGCTGGTGCCGTAGACGCTGTAGCATTTGAGCTGGGTATCGCTGAGCAGAGTCGAGGTCTCGATGAGCCGGGCCACAAGGCCGATCTGGGCGAACAGGGCCTCGGCCAGGTTCATCTGGTCGCGCGTCCACACCGAATCGTGCGGCGCCAGAAGCAGAACGAGATACCCGCAGTTGGTGTGCTCGGTGGCCAGTTGCGCCGTCACGACAATCCCGTTGTCCGTGGTCGCGAAGGCCGGCTCGAAACCGTCGTCCACCTTGCCCCAGAGGTCTTCGAGGACGGTCTCCCCGGGGTGATGCCGGTCGAACGCCTCGGGGTCGCTGGCCCAGCAGTTGCCGTTACGGTCCATGATCGACAGGATCGGACCGTTCTCGGCCAGGACGTCGAACACCTGCCGGGCCACCCGCTCACAGAGGGTATAGCCGGCCGAGAACAGCGCATCGTACATATCCATCGAGCTGACTCCTTCACGTCATCGGGAAAACCGATTCATCGGGAAGGACTTCGACCAGATGGGAGTCGGACTTTGCCGCCGGTCCGATCGGCGGCCGCAAGCGGGCCCTGGCGGCCTTCGACCACGAAAGACAAGAGACTTATGGGACGGTCCGGTCGATCTCCGCGGGAAGTCGAACGGGACGAAACCGGCCGACGACGAGGTCTCCCTCAGCCGGCGGCAACGTCACTCCGGCCGGCGATCGGCCTGTCCTTGTAGCGAACCATGTGGACGCCGTTGCCGCGCTCGTTGTATTCAAAGACATGCATGTACGCGCTCATCAGCAACAGTCCCCGCCCCTCCGGACGATAGAGGTTCTCTCCCACGCGCGGGTCCGGGATGCTCTGCGGGTCGAACCCCACCCCCTGATCCTCGATGGCGATCTCCACCTTCTCCTCATCGACCGTGTAATCCACAGTCACGGTCTTGAGCGGATCCATCTTGTTGCCATGCTTGACCGCATTGACGAACGCCTCCTCGACCGCCAGGTGAACGGCGAAGACGTCGTCCTTGGCGAACCCTTTCTCCTCCATCGCCGACAGGATCTGCCGGCAGGGAAGGCTGATGGCGGACGCCTTGCTCTGAACAACAATCGAACCGTGAATCGGCGCCTCGGACGCCATAACGTCACACCTTCCCGTGTACAGAGATCGAGAACCGGAGCGAACCGACCGGGTCATCCGCCGGGGCCGCGTCCACGCAGGGCCTATCGGCGATCGGCAAAACTCTGCGTCGCGCTGTCCACGCTCTCATAGATATCGAATATGTTCGTCAACCGGGTGATTTTGAAGACCTCGTAGATTCCGGGGTGGATGTTGGCCAGCTTCAGTTGCCCTCCCTGCTCGGCGACGCGCTTGCTGACACGAATCAACAGGCCCAGGACCGCCGACGAAAGGAACCGGACGTGTCGAAAGTCAAGGACCAGATGGACACGGCCGGCCTGTTCGATGACCGCCTCGATGGATTCACGCAGGGCGCGCACATCCGTGTCTTCCAGAATCTTGTCATCGGTGAATGCCACCACGGTGGCACCCTCCAGGTACTCTACACTCACGCGAGGCTGAATGGCAGCCATAGCTCAGGTCTCCCCAATAAAGGACGCCAAGAAACGCGACCATCGTAGGACCCACCGGCCATCGTGTCAAGATTTTTGGATGACGCCCGGATTTTTGCCTGCGTCTGCCCGCCATCGAATGGGGATTTGTTGCCGGGACGGGGCGGACAAATTCCCATTTTTCTGACAAGAAATCTCTTGCTATTGGCCGCAAACCGTAGATACTAATACCGCTTTCGCGCCGTCGCAGCCTTGGTGTCGTCGGCGGCCGATGCAACACGGACAGGCAATCGTGGGGTCTATTGAGATATCCTGAATCGCAGTAGTCACTCTTCCGGCGGTGCGCGTTCCATGGGTGGAGGCGGCCGTTCGGCCCCACGGCCCGGACGGGGCCAGGGCAATCGCCCGGCAGAGGATGAAAAGGAATCACCGTAGTTCTGGAAGGACAGAAGGAGAACAGCATGAGAGTCAGCAGATCGACAGGGTATGCCCTTTTGGCGGTTGGTTACATTGCCCGGCATCAGGGCAAAGGGGTGGTGTTGTCACAGAATATCTCGAAGGAATACGATATCCCGCTGGAATACCTGCTCAAGATCCTGCAACAACTGGTGCGTGCGAATGTGCTGCGCAGCAAGCGCGGACCGCGCGGCGGTTTCTCCCTGGCCAAACCCACGAACAAGATCACCATGCTGGAGATCATCGAGGCGGTGGACGGCCCGCTGACGGGGGAGTTGAATCTGGCCGAGCAGGCGGGCAAGGACAAGTACGGCGTCAAGGCCGAACAGGCCTACAACAAGGCCATTTCTCAGGCGAGGAACGTCTTCCAGAAGGCCAAGCTTTCGACCCTGCTGGCGACGAAATAGAGCGGTCGCGTGGCCGGTTCCGCTGTCGTGGGAACGGCCGCTGTCGAGGGGTTCTCAGGTCGCGCGGGGCTTGGAGTGTGCGCCGAACATGCAGATTCGCGAGTTTCAGGAGCTGATCGCCCGCAAGTACAAGGAGCGGGACACCGAACGCGGAGTCTCTCGCACCTTCCTGTGGTTCATCGAGGAGGTCGGCGAGCTCGCCACGGCCCTGGCCTCGCAGGACCATGAGAACCGGGTGGAGGAGTTTGCCGACGTCTTCGCCTGGCTCTGCACGCTGGCGAACATCACGGACGTCGACCTCGAGCAGGCCTGCCGCAAGTACACCGAAGGCCGCGTCAAGGACGGGTTCAAGCCCAAGTAGCGCGGTCCGTCACTCGCGGTCTGCTCCCTCGGGTGGCCCGCCCCGCCAGGGCAGGCCCGACAACCCGAATGCGAAGATGTGCGTCACGAGCAGCCAGCCGACACCGAGCACGATGACCCCGGAGATCGGGTAGTTCGCATACGGTGTCGCAAGCTCGCGAATGAGGCTGTGAACGATGGCGATCCCCAGCGCCACGGGCGTGACGAACCGAATGCAGTACATCCAAAGCTGAAGCACGACGTAATTGAACACCTTGTGACGTGCCCCGCTGAGGCCCAGGTTGGCCACAATGTGGGCCTTGAGCCGATCGGTTCGATACAGCCAGCCGACCACCAGCGCCTCGACGATCCCGACCACGATCAGTCCATAGTGATTGAGGAAGTGATCGACGATGTCCAGCCAGAAGAGCCCGACGTTCGTCGTGAACAGCAACGATCCCACGAAGCCGATTCCACAGATCGTCGTGACAATGTGCTTGCGACCGAAGGCGAACTTGTCCTGGACGGCCGAGACGAACGCTTCGATGATCGAAATCGACGAGGAAATCCCCGCAATCGCCAGCAACAGGAAGAACAGGACGCCGAAGAGTTGTCCACAGGGCAGCAGGCTGATGGCCTGCGGATAGGCGATGAAGGCCAGGCCCAGGCTGTCGCGCACGACCTCGCCGACTTCCTTGTTCTGCTGCACGGCCATGTAGCCGAGGATACTGAACACGCCGAACCCCGCAAAGACCTCATACGAACTGTTGGCGAAGGCCACGATCAGGCTGTTTCGAAAGATATTCGCCTGGCGTGCGAGATAGGAGGAGTAGGCGATCATGATCCCGAAGCCCAGTGACAGCGAGAAAAAGATCTGTCCATAGGCGGCGATCCAGACCTTCAAGTCGGTGATCTTGGTGAAATCGGGGGTCACATAATGGCGGACGCCGGTGCCGGCGCCCTCGAGAAACAGCGCCCAGACCACAATGCAGACTGTCACCAGAATGAGGACGGGCATCATGATCTTGACCGCCCGTTCGATCCCTTTCTGGACACCATTGTAGGTGATGACCCAATTGACGAGCCAGATGAGGGCCACGGCGATCACGATCGGCATCTGAAAGCTGCGGATGGCCCAGATCTGATTCGGTTCGGTCCGGCCGAGAAACGCACTGAAGAACGTGCCGGGGTCGTCGCCCCAGGCCTTCGTCAGCGAGAAACGCATATAGTTGGCGCACCAGCCGATGATGACCGTGTAGTAGAGCTGGATGCCGAACATGACGAACAGCACGGCCCACCACCCCAGCCACTCCCATTTGGCGTCGATGTACCGAAACGCCTTCGGCGCCGAGGCCTCTTTGTGGTGCCCCAGGGCGAATTCCAGCATCAGGATCGGGATCCCTGCGGTGAAGAGGGCCACGAAATACGGGATGAGAAACGCGCCCCCGCCGTTCTCATAGGCGACGTAGGGGAATCGCCAGATGTTGCCCAATCCCACCGCCGAGCCGATCGCCGCCAGCAGGAATCCCAGGTTGGTGCCCCACTTGCCTCTCTCTTCCATGATCGGCCATTCTCCCCTTGGCGAAAAGCCCGGCCATCGGCTGCTAATCGCTCTGTCGCGCCGGCAGCGATGTCTGCGGCTTGCGTTCCGGCGGTCTGATCTGCTCGTGCTCGATGCCCAGCAACTCCAGCGAGTCCCGCTCGATCATGTTGCGGATGCTGCCGCGGGGAACGGTGGGAAGCTTGGTGTCGGACAGCAGCATGTTGAAGCCAAGAAGGGTCTCAATGCACTCGTCGGCGCTGCTCAGCGGGAACCCGCTGCCGAACAGCAGCTTGTCCATCACCCCCCGCTCGTGGGCGGCCACGACAATGTTGTAGGTCTGCCAGACCTTGCTGGGGCGAATCGTCAGGTCGGCATAGACCCGCTCGTGCTTGCCCACCATCGACAGCGTCTGCTCGACGAACGGCACGCCCATGTTTCCGATGATGATCCTCAGTTTGGGAAAGGCTCGGGCGACCTCATCGAGCAGGTAGGGCTGCGTATACTCGAGAATGGCCGAGGCCTTGAGGGAGTGGCTGCCGTTGTGGAAGAAGATCGGCATTCCAATCTCCTGGACGGCTTCGTAGAACCGCATGGCCCGGCTGTGCGTGGGGTGGAAGCCGGACATCGAACAATACAGGACGAACCCTTTGAACCCCAGCGTCTCGGTCAGTTCCGCCAGGTGTCTGTCGTCGATGCCATCCTCCGTCGGGTCCACGACGCCGAATCCGACCATCCGGTCGACATGTCGACCGACATACTGGCCCAGGATCCTGTTCATCTCGCCGCGTGTGGCGTCCAGTGTGGCCAGGACCACGCAGGCGTCAACCGTTTCGGCCGCGGCCAAGTGCTCCGACAGCTCGGCCTCATCCAGGGATCGAATGTGGGTGTGACAATCAACGATCATCCAGTATTTCCTCGTAATCGCGGCCGTTGCCGGTGCCAAATGTCGTAAACACGCTCCATCTTATGTCTTACGGCAGTTGGGCGTCAAGGGCAATTCTCGGGCCGAGGTCGGCGCCGGCGATGGGGAGACGGGGTCGCCGCCGTAGGGGCCGCCGCAGGACAGGCCTGTGGCGATGGACCGGAACCGACTATAAAGGAGTAAAGACGCAGCCCGCCCGCCGCCTGCGTCTTCACCCTGCCCACAGGCCACCCATGGCGGCATTCATCCACGTAGGCGTCGCCGAGCAGAGCAATGTGGATGCGAAAATCGGAATCCTTCGTTTTTTTCTGCATGGTCTGCGTTCCCGTCCCGGCCGCTGTGGACGTCGGGACGCCTTGACGGCCGGCAGACGGTGCGATAGCATACCCTCCGCAGAGACTGGCGATGGTGTTGACAGCAATCCCAGACCGCCGGCCGAGATGCGGGATATGGCCCGTTCTGATGCCCCGCATCGAATATTGGGCCGATCTGGGCGTCTGTACCGATAGACAAGACAGCGGGCCTTCGACCGCAGAGGCCCGCTCGCAGACAGAGTAGGACTCCGGAGACCACGAATGGACTGTCCCGCGTGCGGAAACGCCATGATTACGCTGGAACTGGCCGATGTCGAGATCGACCACTGTGTCGGCTGCGGTGGCATCTGGCTCGATGCAGGCGAGCTGGAACTGCTGATGGACGACCGGCAGAAGGCCTCGCAGTTGCTGGCCTCGTTCCAGGAAGCCCCTGCGGTCGCGGAAAAGCCCCGCAAGTGTCCCATCTGCGACAAGAAGATGGCCAAGATCGTCGTCGGACAGGCCAAACCCGCGTTGCTGCTCGACAAGTGCCGCCGGGGCGACGGGCTGTGGTTCGACCGGGGGGAGTTGCCGGATGTCCTCCAGCGAGGCCGGCTCGACGAAGACAGTCGAATTCGGAAGCTCCTGGCCGAGATGTTCGCTCACGACGAATCGAAGCAGAAATAAGGCGCCACAATGACGAGAACCGCCTTGCAGACCATCCGCATCCTCTTGCTTGCCCTGACGCCGGCCGTCGCAAACGCCGCCGTGCCGCAGCCCAGGAGCTATTCCATCCCCGTGGTGGACCTGTCCGGGGAAATACAGCGGCAGACGGTGGTCGATCGCGAGGCCGGGCAATATCTGGGACACCCCACCACGGTGCTGCTCGAGGACAACCGGACGATCCTGGCTGTCTACCCCAAGGGCCACGGTCGCGGCGCCATCGTGATGAAGCGCAGCATGGATGTGGGCCTAACTTGGTCGGATCGCCTGCCAACGCCCGAGAACTGGGCGACATCGCAAGAGACGCCTACGATACACCGTGTCATCGATCGCGAAGGCCGCAAGAGGCTGATCGTCTTCTCCGGTCTCTATCCGATCCGGATGGCCGTCTCTGAGAACGATGGGCGGGACTGGACCGCTCTGGAGCCGATCGGCAACTTCGGCGGAATCGTCGCGATGGCTTCCGTCGAGCGTCTGACGAACGGCGATTACATGGCCCTGTTCCACGACGACGGCCGATTTCTCCGCAACGAGGGCAAGGCGACGCAGTTTCGGGTGTACAAGACGATCTCGCAGGATGGGGGCCTGACCTGGGGCCAGCCGACCGTCATCGCCGCGCATGCGGAGGCGCATCTGTGCGAGCCGGGCCTGATCCGCTCACCCGACGGGCGCCAGATCGCCGTTCTGCTGCGGGAGAACAGCCGCAAATTCAATTCGTTCGTTATCTTCAGCGACGACGAAGGCCGGACCTGGAGCGATCCGCGCGAACTGCCGGCCGCACTGACCGGCGACAGGCACGTGGGCAAATATGCTCCGGATGGGCGTCTGTTCATCACGTTCCGTGACACCACACACGTCAGTCCGACCAAAGGCGACTGGGTCGGCTGGGTGGGCGCCTATGACGACATCGTCGCCGGCCGTGAAGGTCAGTACCGCATCCGCCTGATGGACAACACCGAGGGGGCCGACTGCGCCTATCCCGGCCTCGAAATCCTCCCGGACGGCACCTTCATAACGACCACCTATGGCCACTGGACCGAGGGCGAGCCGCCGTACATCGTCAGCGTTCGCCTGAAGCTCTCGGAACTGGATGCCCGAGCCGCCCGGCTCAAACCAGCCGTGACCGACCTCTATGTCAGCGGCCAGGACGGGTATCACACCTATCGAATCCCTTCCCTGCTCGTGACGCAGAAGGGAACGCTCCTGGCTTTCTGCGAGGGGCGTAAAGGCGGGCGAGGCGACTCGGGCGACATCGACCTGCTCGTCAAGCGGTCCGAGGACGGCGGCGTGACCTGGAGCCCCCAACAGATCGTTTGGGACGACGCCGCCAACACCTGCGGCAATCCGTGTCCCGTCGTGGACGAGCGGACGGGGACCGTTTGGCTGACCATGACCTGGAACCACGGACAGGATACGGAACACCAGATCATGCAGAACGCAGGCCGGGACACGCGCCGGGTGTTCGTCACGCACAGCGACGACGACGGGCGGACGTGGGCCGAGCCGCGTGAGATCACCGAGACCACCAAACGACCCGAATGGCGATGGTATGCCACGGGACCGGGCGTCGGGATCCAATTGACGCACGGCCCCTGGCGAGGCCGGCTGCTGATCCCCTGCGATCACAGCGTCGTTACGCCGGAAGATCCGACCGGCTACAACTCGCACGTGATCTTCAGCGACGACCACGGAAAGACCTGGCAGCTCGGCGGCGCCATCCGCCCGGCCGTCAACGAATGTCAGGTCGTCGAGTTGACCGACGGGACGGTCCTGATGAACATGCGCAACTACGACCCCTCGCGGAACACGCGGGCCATCGCGACCAGCCGGGATGGAGGGTTGACCTGGTCGGAAGTTGGACACGATCCGGTCCTCGTCGAGCCGATCTGCCAGGCGAGCCTCGTGCGGTACGACTTCTGGCCGGAAGGCGGGCAGGACTGCCTGTTGTTCTCGAATCCCGCCCACGGCCGGACCGGTGTGCGTCGGGACATGACCGTCCGCCTCAGTCGCGACGGGGGCAAGACCTGGCCGATCGAGCGTCTTCTCTGGCCCGGGCCGACGGCCTACTCGTGTCTGGCGGTCCGGCCCGACGGTACGATCGCCTCTCTGTTCGAAGGCGGTCGGGAGAATCCTTATGAGCGCATCCTCGTCGCACGATTCGGCCTGCCCTGGCTGACAGGCAGGCCGCTCGAACCTTGATGGGGCGTATTCACATGACCACCATGTTTCTGCCGTAGCACGTGTTTGAAAGGGTCCAGGAATGGGTAACTACACTTTGATCCTCGTGGGCGTCGCTGCTGTATTGATCGTCGTGGCATTGGTCATGAAGAAGAAGTCGTCGTAACCCCGGCGGGAATCCTTCCGCCAGAACGAAGGGAGAACACATGGCAGGAGCACTGATCGCATTACTGGTTTTCGCCGGCCTTATCGTCGTGCTGGCACTGTTCGTCATCGGCATCTACAACGCCTTGGTCCGCCTGCGCAACCAGGTGGACAACGCATGGGCGCAGATCGACGTGCAGCTCAAACGCCGACACGACCTGATCCCGAACCTCGTCGAGACCGCCAAGGGCTATATGAAGCACGAGCGCGAGACCTTCGAGGCCATCACACAGGCCCGCAGCCAGGCGATGGGCGCCAAGAGCGTGGCCGAGACAGCCAAGGCCGAGGGCCATCTCGCCGACGCACTGAGCAAGTTCATGCTCGTCGTCGAGAACTACCCCGAGTTGAAGGCCAACCAGAACTTCCTGTCGCTTCAGGAAGAGCTGACCAGCACGGAGAACAAGATCGCCTTCTCACGACAGAACTACAACGATCAGGTCTTGTTCTACAACAACAAGATCCAGATGTTCCCGTCGAACATCATCGCGGGGATGTGTAGCTTCACGAAGCGCGACTTCTTCGAGGTCGAGAGCGCTGCGGAGCGTCAGGTTCCCAAGGTCAGTTTCTCGTAGTCATGCGGTTCGGTGCTCCTGCCATGCCCGGTGCGTGCACCGGATGGGGGACTGCGCTGAGGTTATGCCCATAACGCGCCGGCCTCGCCGGCGGATGAACGGTAAGGATGGACCATGTGGGAACTGATTCGGGCGAACAAGCAACACTCGATCCTTCTGATGGCGCTGATGGCCTTCGTCCTGCTGCTGGTCGGCGGCGTCATCGGCCTGGCTGTGTTCGGCCCTGACGGCGGGTTCATCGGCCTGGGGGCGGCGACCGTCGTCTGGCTGGTGCTGGCCCTGGTCAGCTTCTCATCGGGCGATCAGATCCTGCTGGCCGCCAGCCGGGCTCAGCGCGTCACCCACGACGTCCATCCGCAACTATTCAACATTGTCGAAGAGATGAAGATCGCCGCCGGCCTGCCGGCCATGCCGAAGGTCTACATCATCAACGACCCGGCGCCGAACGCCTTCGCCACCGGCCGCAGCCCCGAAACCGCCTCCGTGGCGGTCACCGCCGGCCTGCTGGCCCGCCTCAATCGCGACGAACTCCAGGGCGTCATCGCGCATGAGATCAGCCACATCCTCCATCGCGACATCCTGTATGTGACGCTGGCGGGCATCATGCTCGGTGGCATCGTCCTTTTGTCCCAGGTCTTCCTGCGCGGAATGTTCTACAGTTCGATGGGATCGAGACGGCGCTATTCGAGCGGCAATCAGGGCGGCGGCCAGGCCCAGATCGTTATGGTCCTGCTCGCGATCGTGGTGGCGGTGCTCGCCCCGATCATGGCCCAGTTGTTGTATTTCGCGCTGTCGCGCCGTCGCGAGTATCTGGCCGACGCGGGAGCGGCTCGGTTGACGCGTTACCCCGAGGGACTCGCCAGCGCCCTGGAGAAGATCGCCGGCGACCCGGCCCCGCAACTGGGCCCGGCCAACCAGGCGACGGCGCCGATGTACATCGTCAATCCCTTCAAGAAGAAGGGCCAGCGGAAGCTGTCCGATCTGACCAGCACGCATCCGCCGATCTCCGAGCGCGTCCGCATCTTGCGCAGCATGTCGGGCGGCGCATCCTACAAGGACTATGCCGAGGCCTTCACGGAAGTGACGCATTCGAAGAACATCGTCCCGGCCGCCGCCCTGAAAGGCGAGGAGGTCGGCCTGCGTTCCAGCGGCTCTCAGCAAACACAAGAAGAAAGGACGCACAAGCAACTCCACCAGATCGGCGACATCATGCGCAAGGTCAATGGTTTCGCCTTTCTGGCCTGCTCCTGCGGCCTCCATTTCAAGATCCCGCCCAACTTCAAGGGCGACTCGGTCCAGTGCCCTCGCTGCAACAAACGGCTCGATCTGGCGGCCCCGCAGGCGGCAACGACGCGGTAGACCGTGCGGCGAAGAGATCAAATTCATTTTACATCCGAGGCTATCGGCGAATCCTTCGCCGCCCCTCGACGGCGGTTGCGGACGGCGCAGCGGTCCGGCCGAACCGCTGTGCCCCCGCAACAAGAAAGGCCCCGTCGATCTGGCGGGGCCCATGGTCCTTCCCATCATTGCTTTCTGCCGTGCCGCTATCCCGGACGGACATTCGTTGCCTGCGGTCCCTTCCTGCCCTGACCCACCACATACTCCACACCCTGGCCTTCCAGGAGTGATTTGAACCCGTCGGCCTCGATGTTCGAGAAGTGCACGAACAGGTCCTCGCCTCCGTCGTCCGGCGTGATGAAACCGAACCCCTTCTTTGCATCGAACCACTTCACCTTGCCTGTGCTCACGATACAACTCCTTCGTCCCTCTGTGCTGCTGGAATGGTACGCGATGATTCTGTCGGAGGGCATTGCTCCTGAGGGGGTGAAGAACGCACTCCGTCAGAAATCAAGGATCGATTTTATATCGGACCGGCCCCGTTGTCAATAGGATTTCCGACCGATATTGGACCTGACGGCATGGAAATGGCCCCCCTGGGACCGCCGACGTCGCCCGAGCGGCAGGGCGCCACCGGGCGCGCCCCTGCCGTTTTTTTGCTTGCGTGAGCGTTCGACTGCCGGTACACAGAGACAGGCCGTGACAGAGCACGCGACCACAAGAGATGTCCGCCGGATTGAAGGAGAGCAACGATGTTGAAGATCGGGATGATCGGCGCCGGTTTTGTGGCAGGATTTCACGAGCGAGCCCTGCGTTCCGTGCGAATCGCCAACTTCGCCGGCGTCTGCGCCCCCAAGGGCGCTGAGGCCCTGGCCCAGGTGGCCCGGCAGAACCAACTGGGAGACACGCAGGTTTATGCGACCGTCGCCGATCTGGCCAAGGCGGTGGACGTCGTGTGCGTCTTCGCCCCGAACTTCGCCCGTCTCGAGATCATGCGTCAGATCGCCCAGGCGGTCGAAAGCGGCGCCAAGCTCAAGGGGATCATCGTCGAGAAGCCCCTGGCGCGCACGGTCAAAGAGGCCGACACCCTGGTGCGAATCGCCAAGGCGATGAACATCCCGACGGCCTATTTCGAGAACCAGATCCACATGCCGTCGATCCTCCAGGCGCGCCACCAGCTCGCAAGCGTTGAGAAAGCGATGGGCCCGGCCCACCTGGCACGCAGCGCCGAGGAGCACGGCGGTCCGCACGAGCCGTGGTTCTGGGACCCCACCACACAGGGCGGCGGCGTCTGCTGCGACATGGGCTGCCACAGCATCGCCTGCGGCATGTTCATGCTCACCCCGCTCGGCAAGCCGCTGGACTATCTCAAACCCGTCTCGATCAACGCGACCATGGCCCTGCTCAAGTGGGGCAAGGAGCCCTGGCTGGGCCAGCTCAAGGCGCGCGGCGTCGATTACAGCAAGACGCCGGCCGAGGACTACTCGACCGTCACGCTGGAGTTGAAGGACCCCCAAACCGGCCATCGCAGCGTCGTCCAGGCCGTGAACTCCTGGATCTACGATGCGCCGGGTCTGCGTCTGCTGATGGAAACCTTCGGGCCGGGCTATTCGTACACCGTCAACTCGCTGCAATCGCCCTCGGGCATCTTCATCAGCGATGCAGCGGCCACCGCCGTGGTGGACAGCGAACTGGCCCTGGAGAAATCTCAGGCCTCCCGAGGCTCGCTGATCCTTCAGCCCAACGAAGCAGACCTGTACGGCTACGTCGCCGAATGGATCGATGCGCTGACGGCGTTCGAGCAGGGCAAAGACGCCAGGCTCAATCTCGAATACGGCAAGACGATCACCACGCTGATCCTGGCTGCCTACATGTCGCACGAGAAGCGTCAGGTCATCGACCTGACCGACGCCCGCGTCCTGCGAGAGCTCGAAGACTATGTTCCGCTGATCCAGAAGGGCGAAGGCACCAAGGTGCTGTAGGCCGGACCGGCGAGGGATTCGCCCCGTCGCTTTCACGGAATCGATCCGAATTGTCCTTGTATTCCAGGGCCGGTGGAGGTACGGTCTTGGCCGATGTAGCCGCCGCAACACCAGGCAACACGGCTTTCACAGGACACTGCTGAGGTGATCCATGAAGCGACAGCGATTCCGGATCGTGATCCCGGCCTACCCTGCGTTCAACATCTACTCTCGTATCGCCGGAAAGACCACCGCGCTGGGCCCGGTCTGCGTGGGCACCGCCGTCAGCAGGATGGACGGATGGGACGTGGAGATTATCGACGAGAACAATCTGGGCCGCTACGGCCCCAGAATCGCCTCCGGCGCCGCCGATCATGGTGCGATACAGAGCCAGCGTCCGGCGGGCGTGGTCGGGTTCTACGGCGGCCTGACCAGCACCGTTCCCCGGCTCTACGAACTGGCCCAATGGTACCACCGGCAGGGAATCGTCACCGTCGCAGGCGGGCAGCACTTTGCCGACGAGAATGTCGATGAAGCGCTCTCCAACGGCATCGACTACGTCGTCTTCGGAGAGGCCGAAGAGACCATGCGTGAACTGCTCGATGCGTTGCAGAGTAAAGCGAGCGTCGAAACCGTCAAGGGTATCGCGTATTTGAAGGACGGGGCGGTCTTCCGCACCGCAGCGCGCCAACCGCTGACCGACTTCGACCGTTTCGCCTTTCCGGATTTCTCCCTGGTCCGCTATGCACGAATCACGCTCTATCCGGTCGAGCGGGTCCGCGGCTGCTGCATGAACTGCGAATTCTGCACAGTCAAAGGCACGCCGCGATGCGCCTCGGCGGAACGTCTGCTCGACAACATCCGCTATCTCGTCGAGACGCGCAACGCCAGCCACTTCTTCATCGTGGACGATCTGTTCGGCCAGCAGCGAGCCGAGGCCCTGCGATTCTGTCACATGCTCGCCGCGTATCAGCAACAGATCGGCCGGCAACTGATCTCCACGGCACAGATCCGGCTCGACCGCGCCAAGGACCCCGTACTGCTCGACGCCATGCGGCAGGCAGGCATTCGACACGTCGCGATCGGCTTCGAATCGCCGATCGACGAAGAGCTTCAGGCCATGAACAAGCAGGTCCGCTCCGAAGAGATGCTCTCGCTGGTCAAGGTCTTCCGGCAGTTCGGTTTCTGGGTCCACGGCATGTTCATTTTCGGCTATCCGGCGGCCGCCGAGACCCCATTCGCCATGCCTGCCCCCGAGCGGGTCCGTCGTTTTCGTCGATTCATCCGCAAGGCGCGGATCGACACCGTTCAGGTCCTGCTGCCCGTGCCGCTGCCCGGCACGCGACTGAGGCAGAGACTGGAAGAACAGCACCGAATCTACGCACCGCAGGACCTGGGCTGGGAATTCTATGACGGCAACTTCCCCCTGTTCGAGCCCGATGCGCCGATGACCGCCCAACAGATGCAGCATGCCGCCAAGCGGATCATGGGATGGTTCTATCGCTTCCGGTACATGTTCCTCGTGGCCGCCAGCGTACTGACGTTTCCCACTCTGGTGTTCTCACTGCACAACCTTCGCCTGGGATGGAGCCGCTGGTACCGACGCTGGGAGACTCGGCTGATCCGTTTCGGTGGCTGGCTGACCCTGAGGAAGTGGACCTCCGACCTGCGCAAGAGCGAATTCCTTGCGAGGCTCCAGAAGGCCCGAGGCCATCTGAATGTCTGCCGCAATACGGGCTGAAACACTCAGACGGCCTCGAGATCTTCCGTGCGTTTGACTTGTCGGTGTGGCAGGAGATGATGCCACGCGCCGCCGGGCGGTGTCAATCAGAACCGGCGCCCGCCGCCACCACCGCTACGGCCTCGGCCCCCACCACCACCGCCGCCC
>LVBB01000055.1 GCA_001603075.1 Phycisphaerales bacterium Planc_01
CTCGATGGCAGAGTGCCGCGGGGGCGACGCATGCGTCGCCCCTGCCACTGACCGAGGCGCACCGTCCGACGCGAAACTGATACAGCGCCTCCAGCCTACGCGGAAGCGACGACCGTCGCGCAGCGTTGGCAGAGATCGGGACGGGCGGCGTCGGCGCCGACGCTGGGCCAGTAGTTCCAGCAGCGCTGGCACTTGGCGTGCGGGCTTCTGGCGGCGGCGACGGCCGTTGTCTCGGCACCTCGTTCGAGCGTCACTTCGCTGACGATGCACAGGGCCGCGAACGCCTCGACGCCGAAGGCTTCGATCGCGGCGGCGTCTTCGTCGGTGCATCGCATCGTCACGGCTGCCTCCTGGTTGCTGGCGATGGTCTTGTCCTGGCGGAGCCCTTCGAGCGCCCGCAGGACCTCGTCCCGCAGCGTCATGATCTTCTGCCATTTGGCCTGTTGACCGGCATAGTCAATCGCGGGATCGACCTTCGGCATATTCGCCAGATGCACGCTGGCGCAGTCCTGAGGCTTGAACGGCATCGCCTCCCACGCCTCTTCGGCCGTGTGCGCCAGGATCGGCGCCAGCATCCGCACGAGCGCGCTGAGGATCTCGTACATCACGGTCTGGCCGCTGCGGCGGCTCAGGCCGTCGTAGGCGTCGCAGTACATCCGGTCCTTGAGCACGTCCATGTAGATGCTGCTCATCTCGACCGTGCAGAAGTTGTACAGCAGCGAGAAGGCACGGTGAAACACGAAGTTCTCGTAGGACTCGGTGACATCGGCGATCAGCTTGTGCAACTGACACATCGCCCACTTGTCGATCTCGAACATGCGGTCGTACTCGATCGCGTCGAGGGCCGGCTCGAAGCCGTCGATGTTGCCGAGCAGGTAGCGCAGCGTATTGCGGATCTTGCGATAGGCATCCTGCGTCCGGCCGATCAGCTCGTCGTTGCAGCGGACGTCTTCCTGGTAGTTGACGCTGGCGACCCACAGCCTGAGGATATCGGCGCCGTACTTGGCGACCTCGTCCTGTGCGTTGACGTAGTTGCCCAGCGACTTGGACTGCTTCATGCCCTTTTCATCGACGGTGAAGCCGTGCGTCAGGACGCTCTTGAACGGGGGCTTGCCCGTGGCGCCCAGGGCCGGCAGCAGCGAAAGCTGGAACCAGCCGCGATGCTGATCGGACCCTTCGAGATAGAGATCGACCGGCACCGGCCAGCCAGCGGCCGCCGCGACGCTGTACCAGCTACAGCCCGACTCGAACCACACGTCGAAGATGTTCTCTTCCTTGCGGAGTTGGTCGAGGTCGAAGCCTTCCGGCAGTGCGAAATCGTTGCCCAGTATCTCGCGAGGCGAATCGGTGAACCAGCTATTGGAGCCACGCTCGCCGATGTGCGCGGCCACGGCCATCACCGACTCTTTCGTCAGCAGTGTTTGCCCATCGGGCATGACGAAGACCGGGATCGGCAGACCCCAGCTTCGCTGCCGGCTGATGCACCAGTCGGGTCGCGATTCGAGCATGCCCGCGATCCGCTTCTGGCCCCACGCCGGAATCCAGCGGACCTGCTCGACCGCGTCCATCGCCATCGCGCGGAGGTTGCGGCCGGTCTCGGGCAGTTCCTTGTCCACGCCCACGAACCACTGCTCGGTCGCACGGAAGATCACCGGGCCCTTGCTCCGCCAGCAGTGGGGGTAGCTGTGGACGATTTCGCGCTGGGCGAACAGCCGGCCCAGTTGCGCCAGGCGCTCGTTGACCAGTTTGTCCACGGTCAGAACGTTCTTGCCGCGCAGCCAGTCGGGGACGGTCTCGTCGTAGCAGCCGTCGTCTTTCACGGGCGAATAGATCGCCAAGTTGTACCGCTGGCCGGAGACATAATCCTCCTGGCCGTGGCCGGGCGCGGTGTGCACGAGGCCCGTGCCGTCTTCGGTGGTCACGTACTCGGCGAGGATCACCATGTAGGCGTCCTTGTCGGTCGGATTGGTCTCGATGAACGGATGCCGATAGCGGAGCCCTTCGAGCTCGCTGCCTTTGACCTTCTTCTCGCTGATACCGTACTGACCTTCGGCCAGCGTGCCCGCGGCGACAACCGCCTCGATGCGATCGGCCGCGACGATCGAAACGTGCTTATGTCCGTCCTTCTCATAGGAGAGGCTGACGTATTCGAGATGCGGATGGACCGCCACCGCCAGGTTGGCTGCCAGCGTCCAGGGCGTGGTCGTCCAGATCATCAGAGCGACCTCGGCGTCTTTGGCCTGCTCGTTCGTGACCAGACCCAGCTCGATCAGCCGGGCAGTCGTTTCCTCGGTCGCGCTGAAGTTGACGAAGATGCTGGGCGAGGCGATGTCCTTGTACTCCAGTTCGGCCTCGGCCAGCGCCGTCTCGCAGCCGACGGACCAGTGGATGGGCTTGAGCTGGCGATAGACCAGGCCCTTCTCCACCAGCGTGGCGAAGACTTCGAGGATGCCCGCCTCGTACTGGGGTTTGAACGTCAGGTAGGGGTTCTCGAAGTCGCCGAAGACGCCCAGGTCCTGGAACTGGCGGCCCTGGAGTCTGACGTACTTGCCGGCGTACTTCATGCAGTCCCGGCGGACGTCGGTCTTGCTCATCTGCCGGACCTTCTCGCCCAGTTCGGTCATCACCTTGGCCTCGATGGGCAGCCCGTGGCAGTCCCAGCCGGGGATGTACGGGGCGTCGAAGCCCGCCATCGTCTTGTACTTGACGACGAAATCCTTGAGGACCTTGTTGATGACGTGGCCCATGTGAATGTCGCCGTTGGCGTAGGGCGGGCCGTCGTGCAGGATATAGAGCGGGGCGCCCAGCCGGGCCTCGCGAATCTGCGTATAGATGTTCTCCTGGGCCCAGCGCTTGCGCATCTGGGGCTCGCGCTGCACGAGATTGGCTTTCATCGCAAAGCTCGTCTGCGGCAGGTTCAGCGTGTCGCGGTAGTTCGTCTTGTTCTCGTCGGCCATTGTAAAGGTCCTTGAAAGCTCCAGAAAGCGAATTACGCATCCTACGCATCGTTGCAGTCCCTGTCAACGGTCATGCGGCCTGGCGAAATTGCGTGGATTCTATTTGCCTTTGACACGGGGCATGAGATAGAATCGAGCTTGCACAGTCTCCGTGTCTGTGTGTGTTTGGGACGAGATTGCTGGCTGACGGACCCCGGCGGGGGCAGAAGGAGGCATAGCGATGAACCCGAAACGGCACGCCTTTACCCTCATCGAACTGCTGGTCGTTATTGCCATCATTGCTATTCTCATGGCCGTCATGATGCCCGCCCTGCAGCGCGTCAGAGAGCAGGCGCAGGAGATGACCTGTCGGGGCAACCTGCGCCAGTATGGCATCGCCCAGGTGCTCTATCTCGACGACCACGATGGGCGCTACCCCAGTGCGTGGACCTCCCTGGTCAAGACGGAGGCGCCCGTGAGCGGGTACCAGCGGTATTGCCGCTGGCACGACCCACGGTACAAGGCGGACGGCCCGTTCTGGCCCTATCTCAAGAGCGACAAGGTCCATCTGTGCCCGACGTTCAACGTGGTCGCCAAGACGGAAGCGCACCGGCATCCCAGCCACGATCCCGCGAATCCGATCAAGCCGTACTACAGCTACAGTATGAACGCCTATCTGGGCTCGAAAAGCGGGGCCGCCGGGGGCGGGGTGCTCAAACAGAGCGAGATCACCCGAGCCAAGAGCGAGGTGTTCTTCTTTTCTGAGGAAAACATGTGGACGCGGCCGGGCTGCAGCAACGTTCTGAACGACAATGCGCTCTGCCCGGACGGCCGGGACTGGTTCGGGACGTTCCACGGCGCCAAGCGAAGCGACTGGAACGGGGGCACCGTCAACGTGGTTTTCGTCGATGCGCATGTGGAGAAGGTCCGGTCGGGCCTGAAGACCATCGACAACCAGGCGGATTATTCCGATGCCGAGTTCGGTCGGTTCGAGAAATACGGCTGGCCGTTCAAGACCCCGCCGCCATAGCCGGACCGCCTCTTGCCATCTCACGGCCGCTCCAGGCTCGCCATGACAAGGCGGCAATGGACACGGATAAAACCCACCAAGAAATAGCATTGCCCCCTGCCCCCGGATATGGTACAACATAGGAGTGTTTGGAGGTCCATCGCCCGGTGCCAGCGGGGTCTCGTCCCGTGTGAGGCAGGATCGGGGTGTGCGGAAGATGTCTGTGTCGTACGGCCGCCACTTCGGGTCCTGCCGGGCTGGCATCGTGCGGTCGAATCGTTCTGGCAGGAGTGAGGCCGTCATGGATATTGTTTCACCGTTCGTCAGATCGCGCTCAATCTTTTCCATCGAAGTCTGAGGCCGGTAGCTCTCGGTCTGCGCCGACGGAGGTCCCTGGTGCGGATCGGTGTGTTTGTGTATTGCGTCACAGCAGTTGCACAAGGTTCTGGAAAGGAGGAAGATCATGGGCAAGAGATTCGTCTGTTGGTGGGCCGTTCTTTGCGTGCTGGGTCTGGCCGGAGCGGCGATGGGGGACTTGGTGGGGCACTGGAAACTGGACGAGGGCACCAGTGCGATCCTGGACTCATCCGGAAATGGCAATGACGGGACCATTGTCGGGAATCCCACGCCGATCGCCGGCGTCGTCGGCAACGCCCTGGAGTTCCACGGCCTTGGTGCTGCCGGTGGTGGCGGAGACTACATCAACTGCGGTTCCGGTGCGAGTCTGGATATCACCGGGCCGATTTCCATCGCCTTGTGGATCCGACCGGGAGCCGACGATCCGGAGGGCCGAGGCACCGAAACGGCGCCGATGGCCAAGGCACTGAGCACGGCCAACCCCAGTTGGAGTTTCCAGGTGCGATACGGGTGGGGTGCGACGCAACCCTATATGGCGTTCACATTCAATACCTCGCCCCGAGCGTGGGCCTTCGTCGGCCAGAACCTGGAAAAGGACGAATGGTGTCACATTGCCTGTACCCACGATGGCCAGACCCTGACATGCTATCTCGACGGAGTGGAGACCGATTCGACGGCCATGGGCGCGATCACCAGCAGTCCTACTCCCGTTCTGATTGGATCGGACGGCTGGGGCTGCGACTGGATCGGTGGGATCGACGACGTGCGGATGTACAACCACTGCCTGACGCCCAAGGAGTTGATCGAGGCCATGCTGGGCGGCGGACCCGAATTGGCCGCGAATCCCGTTCCCGAAAAAGAGGCGAGCGACGTGCCCCGTGACGTTGTGCTCGGCTGGTCGGCCGGCAAGTTCGCGGCCACGCACGATGTGTACTTGGGGGAGTCGTTCGAGGACGTCAACACGGCCGGCCGGGGCAATCCGCTGGGCGTGCTTGTCAGCCAGAGCCAGACGGCCACGGCCTTCGATCCCCCCGGCCTGCTCGAGTTCGGCACCACCTACTACTGGCGGATCGATGAGGTCAACGCGGCCCCCGATTTTGCGATCTTCAAGGGGGAGGTCTGGAACTTCACGACCGAGCCGTTCGCCTATCCGATCCAGAACATCATCGCCACCAGCAACGCCGCCTCGGACGCGACGTCCGGGCCGGAGAATACGATCAACGGCTCCGGGCTCAACGAGAACGATCAGCATTCGACCCGAGCGAACGATATGTGGCTGGGGCTGCCCGTCGGGGGCGAACCCGTCTACATTCAGTACGAGTTCGACCAGGTCTTCAAGCTTCACGAGATGTGGGTCTGGAACTACAACGTCGAGTTCGACCTGGTGCTTGGGTTTGGATTGAAGGACGTGACCATCGAGGTCTCCAGCGACGGCGTCGAGTGGACCGTACTCGACGAAGTGCAGTTCGCCCGCTCGACGGCCAAGACGGGATACGCCCACAATACGACCGTGGACCTGGCGGGCGTGGCGGCCAGGTTCGTCCGCCTGACGGCGAACAGCAACTGGGGTTCGATCGCCCAGTACGGGCTCAGCGAAGTCCGCTTCTTCTACGTCCCCGTCTCTGCGCGACAGCCGCAGCCGGCCGACGGCGCTACGGAGGTGGAGGTCGCCAGTGCTCTGGCCTGGCGCGCCGGTCGTGAAGCGACTTCCCACGAGGTCTATCTCGGTACGGACGCGGAGGCCCTGTCTCTTGCCGGCAGCGCCGCCGGGGCCGGCTTTACGCCGGCGACGCTTGAATTCGGCGCCACCTACTACTGGAGGGTGGACGAGGTCGGCGATGACTCGCTCTGGGCCGGTCCGGTCTGGAGCTTCACGACACAGGCTCGACGGCTGGGTCAACAACACCGGCTCGACCGTCGGTCACCTCCAGACCCCGTTTGCCGAGAAGACGATCGTTCGCAGCGGCAAGCAGTCGATGCCGCTGGCCTACAACAACACGGACTCGCCGTACTACTCCGAGGCCGTGCGCACATGGGACACGCCGCAGAATTGGACCGGCAACGGGGCCGATGCGCTCGTGCTCTACCTCCGGGGCAATCCCCCGGTCTTCTTCGAGGGGACCGATGGTTCGATCCTCATGGGCAGCACCGGCGGCGACATCTGGGACAACGCCGACGCCTTCCGC
>LVBB01000056.1 GCA_001603075.1 Phycisphaerales bacterium Planc_01
CCGCGAGCGTGAGAAAGAGCGCGAGGAGGAAGCCCAGATAGACCTTCCAGAAGAGCGAGAGGCGCTTCACGGCGCGACGCGCTCCCTTCCCGTCTCGGGGCGGTCGGGAAAGACGAGGACGTACCCCTCGCCGCGTATGTTCCGGATGCGCTCCGAGCCGTCGCCGTAGGGGCCGATCTTCCGCCGGAGGTTGCTGATGTGCACGCCGATGCTCCGGTCGAAGGCGGAGTAGCGGCGTCCGAGGACCTCCTGCGATATTCGCTCGAGCGGGACGACATGTCCCGCCGACAGCATCAGCAGCTCCAGCAGACGGAACTCCGTCCCCGTCAGCTCGACCGTCTGTCCGCCGACCGAGACGGAGCGCGACATCGTGTTCATCGCAAGGTTGCCGATCTCCTCGGAGTGCTCGTCGCCGTTTCCCGGCTCCGTCCGGCGCAGCACCGCCCGGACCCGCGCGGCCAGCTCTCTCGTGTTGAAGGGCTTGGGCACGTAGTCGTCCGCTCCCAACTCCAGCCCCACGATCCGGTCGACGTGCTCCCCCTTCGCGGTGAGCATCAGCACGGGAACGCGGCTCTTCGTCCGGATCTCGCGCAGCACGTCGAACCCGCCGCACTCCGGCAGCATGACGTCCAGAATCACGAGGCTGTAGTCGCCGGAAAGAGCCTCGGTAATTCCGGAAGGGCCGTCGTGGACGGCGGAAATCTCGAAGCCCTCTCCGGAAAAGAACGCCGCCAGCAGCTCGCACAACTCCACGTCGTCGTCGATCAGCAGAATATGTCGAATGATTTCTCTTCCTCTCCGCGCGCCCGAACGCGCCTCCGAAGTATATCAAGATCGACGGCGGGGAACGCGCCTCTTTGCTCTTCTTAGCACTTCTTCGTCGAAAATATCGTCTCCTTGACGATCTCTTTTCCTCCCTTCGCCGAAAAGCAAGAGGAGAAACGGCGTCGTGTACGGAAAGGAGGAGGAAAACGGCGCGCGTTCGACAAACAATGTGGTATTCTTGAAAGGGGAGACGTCAATGCGTATTTCGGAAATGTCGACGCTGCAAACCTCGGAATCGCTCCAGCTCCGGAGTATCGCGTCCCGGACGGTTCAGGATTCGGAGTCGTCCGTCGACGGAAAGCGGGACGAGGCGGGCATATCGCCCTTCGCGCAGTTCTTGAACAAGCTTGAGCAGCTTCAGCAGAAGGACCCGGAGGCGTTCGCCAAGACGCTGACGGAGATGGCGGCCGAGGCTCGCGAAAAGGCCGCTTCCGCGACGGGCAGGGAGGCGGAGATGCTCGACAGGCTCGCCGACGATCTTGAGAAGGCGGCGGAAACGGGGGATATCTCCGTTTTGCAGCCCAAGCCGCCCGAGGAGAAGGGCGAATTCTCGGTCTCGTCGGACGGGATTTACGGACCGAAGAACGGCAGAAAGCCGCCGGAACAGAACGAGCGCCAGGAGCCTTCGTCGACGATGACGGAGTTGATGAAGAGTCTCGAAAGCAAGCTCGACAAGGCGCTCGCGGCGTAACAAGCGGCGAGAAAGGGGGTGAACGGAATGTCGATGGAGATTCGGGGAGTCGCGCAGGCGGCGACGCAGTTCAACGTGCGCGTCAACTCGGAGCAAAAGAGCGCGTCGAAAGAACAGGAAAACTCTGCGCCCTCTTCGTCGTCCGGCACGACGCAGCCGACGAAGGCGCCCGGAGCCCCCGCGGCGTCCGGAACGGGCGAGGCGTCGGCCGACGGCGGCAGAACGTGCAGTAAATGCGGCGCCACGCTTTCCGCAGGGGCGAGCGTCTGCGGAAAGTGCGGCGAAGAAGTGGAGTCCGAGATGGACATGCTGCTCGGTATGCTGGCCGCGAACGGCATGAAAGCGAACAGCACGGACAACGGAGTATCGTCGCTCTCGGTCCAGGCCATGCTGGCCGGCCAGGAGGAAGAGACGAAATAGCGCCGGCGCTCCGGGGAGACGTCAGCGCGCTCCGGTAACCCGTACCTTCCGGGCTGCGAACCACTCGGCGGTCCGTTGGATCTGGTCGCCCTGGAGCACGATGTCGTCTCCCTCCGTCGTCCCTCCGCACCCCATCGCGGAGCGGAGCTTTTTCGCAAGCCCTTCGGGATCGGAGGGCGTCCCCTCCCTGAACGAAAGCCGCGTGACGGTCTTGCCCCCGCGCCCCTTCGTCTCGCGCGTCAGAATCACCCGCCCCGGAAGCTCCCTCGGCGGCTTGGCGGTCTTCTCCTCCTCCGGCGGAACGTCTTCCGGCGCGCGAACGACCTCCTCCCTCCCCAGAAGCGCCCCCAACGAGAGCGCGAGCGGCGCCGCGTCCGGCTCGGTGTCGATTCGTCCCTGTTTCGCCTGTTTCGCCATGTTCTTTCCCCTCTTCTTTCGACTCTTCTTTCAGCTCCGGACATCCGCCGGAGCCATATCTTTCCGACGGAAAATATTCTAGAATAGGGCAGTCGAAAAAGCCAGCACGAAAGAGGGGATCCGCATGACGAGGCTGGAACGGGCGCAGGGGAGCGTCGCCATGGGCCGCGCTCCGGACGGGGCGCCGGGGGCGTGATGGCGTATCTCGTCGTCGCGCTCACGGTGCTTCTGAATGTCGCCGCGAACATCTTCCTGAAGATGGGGATGAGGGAGTTCGACGGAGGCGCCGGGGTCGAAGCGGTTCTGTTCATGATGAAAAATCCGAGGGTCTACCTTGCGGTGTTCTGCTACGGGTGGGCGTTCGCCGCCTACGGGCTGATGCTGATCAAGCTCGACGTCGGCGTCGCC
>LVBB01000057.1 GCA_001603075.1 Phycisphaerales bacterium Planc_01
ATCCCACATCCCGCGGCACATCGCCCTGCCCATCCGCAGGGACGGGGTCGCTCGCAAATTCAGCGCGCAAGCCGGCTTTCATGGCCTGTCGAACCTCCGCTTCGGCCAGGGCCACGTCGTAAATCTTCACGTCATCCATCAGTCCGGTGTAGAACCGGGAATCGAGCGTGTTCGCTCCGATAGCCAGGAGCGGCTGGGCATCCAGCGGTCCCCTGTTCGAGTGACTAACGCTCTTGTCGAGCGCGCCGTCGATATAGACACTGATGGTTCCGGCGGTGGTGTCGCGAACGGCGGCAATATGCACCCACTCGCCCGTGACGATGTCTCCGTCCGAGTTGACCGAGCCGTCCGGATTGCCATTGAAGAACGACAGCTTGGTGCCGAGCACCGCAACGACGAAGTCATTGGCCGTCCCGGCGACGTCGGACCAGAACAGGCCGCTGCCCTGGTAGGCCTGCGTGCCGGCCAGGCCGGTGGTTTCCGTCTTGATCCAGGCCGCCAATGTGAAGCTGTCCTGAACCGGCCGATTCAACTCGACATAGCTGTTGCTCCCGTTGAACGAGTAGCATCTTCCGTCGTATCCGCCGGCAACCAGCTCCAGGCCCCCGTTGGGGGCGCCGTCAAGACCGTTGCCCGAGGCATCGAGGACCGTACCGTCCAGTTGGTTGAAGGGATAGTAGACCAACGGCATCGGGCCGGCGGCCATGGCCTGACCGGCCCAGGCGGCAAGCAACACCACCGAACAGATCCACCACACAGGTTTGCGCGACATACATACCTCCTTTACCCAAGATTGAGACAATCCCCCGTTTCAGCCAGGTCGGCGGGGTCATCAATCCATGCGTCAGAAAACGCCTCGATGGAGCCAACGCCGGGATCACAGACCCGTCCGACCGGTTGCGTACTCAGAACCGCCGTGACAATACCCTCCGACCCACCTCCTTCCCACAAACAAGCCAGGCACAAGACCACCCGGCCTGCACCCCGTCTCCTTGTTGACACCGTGTGTTACTCGCGCGGCCGCTCATCAGGCGCAGCCCGCCAGTCCCTACTTCCGTGTCACATTCTCCTGACTGGAAACCCCGTCAGTCGATGGGGTCAGTTCAAGATTCGGCTCGGCAAAGACGCACCAGTCGCTGTCGGTCCCCCGCAAACCGACAACGTCGGCATCCCCGCCGTCTGTCGTAATCAGTGTGAGAAACCGGTCCGTCTCAGCCAGCGGCACGTCGATCTGGCCTGCGATTCCCTTGACCTTCACACCGGTTTGGGCGAAGCGAACCCGGCCGTCGACCAGGACCCAGAAGTCGGCGTTACAGCGGCGGTTTGTGGCGGATTCCGACACACCATAGGCAGATCGAAACCGCTCGATTCGAAGTCCGGCGTTGCGCGAGGCGATCTCGGCCAGATCGAACGTGATGCCGAGATTGGCGTGCATGAGGATACAGGGCTGCTCGGGCGATCCATGGACCCGTCCGCCCAGCACCTGCCTGCCGCACTCCGCATCGCCGATGTTGGTGATCTCCAGGTAGTAGATGTTGTTCGTGGCAGGACATTCATCGAACGTATGGCCGGCGGAGCTGACAATCTGCGGCTCTGTCCCATTGGGGACAAACACGCCGTCTATGTAGCGATTCCAGGCTACCGAAGCATACCGGTGCGTCCCGCGGCGGTCTGTTTCTACCGGGCGAACATGCCCCCCGGTGGCAGGACAGATGGCTGACGTGGCCTGACCGGTGCCGAAGCCGTTGCCACCACCAATGACGTCGGCCAGGTCCAAACGTCTGCCGGGAATACCGAAGCTCGGATGCACCGGTATCTCCCGCACGATCTGGCTGGGACTATACGCCCTGGGCACCACGTTGCCGGCACCATCGACAGCACCGGCCTGGCCGGTGTTCAGGATCGTCGACGTCCCCGAACGAACAGGGTCCGAGCCGCTGCGAATGCCCACCTTGCCCTTGTGGACGATCGCCTCGGTCTCACCGCTGCGGCTGACGATAACGCCGAACTCCGTACCGTAATCGACGACCGTTCCGGTCGGCGTGCGCACGATGAAACCGGTCGAGTCCTCGCCGATCGCCACGGACACGGCACCCGAATGGAGGAACATCTGGTCATCGCTCTCGAGCCGCAGTACGGCCGGCGCCTGAACGAGCACCTCGGCGCCGCCCTCGAACACCATCTCGACCAGTCCCTGCATCAGGAACATCGAAGAGGCCCTCAGGACCGTATCCGGGGCCGTTGAAAGATCGGCGCGGTCCCACCGCGCGTTGCTGGACCGTGTGATCGCGGCCACCACAGGCGGGATCGCCGGAGTCGATGCGGGCGAAGACGGGGCCCGGTCCGGCCACCGGGAGACCCACACCAGCGCAGCTGAAGCCAATAGAACCACGACAGCAAACACGCCCAGCGCCAATTGCCGTCTTCTGGCAAGGTACTGCCGATAGGCCAGTTCCTCACGCCGGAGGCGTTCCTGCTCTTTGAATCGTTCCAACGCGTCGTCGGCGGCCTTTCGGATCGCCTCTCGATGAGCCTCGGCGCGCCGCCGCGCCTCTTCGGCCGCTCGCATCTCGGCCATTGCCCGGTCCCGCTCGACGAGGTCGCCAAGACTCAACGGGCCGCCTCCTATTTGGTCCACCACCGACGGCAACAGTTCCGCCAGTCCTTCGATTGCCACGGCGGTCCCTTCCGAGACGTCCCGCATCCCATGATAGCGGCGCAGCTCCGCGCAGAGCAGCATGTACTCCACGTACGACTGCCGCGCGGCGGGTTCGGCGGCCAGCACACGATCGAGCTCGGCAAACTGCTCATCCGTAAGGGTCCCTTCGCGCAGTCCACCAAGCAATTCGAGGAATTCAGGGCGTTCCGTCAAGTCGTCGGTCATGCCGAGCCCTCCATCGCCAGTGTGCGCCGGATGCAGTAGAGCAACTGAACGTGAATGCGGTTCAGTGCCTTATACACAGCGTCGACACTGCGGCCAAGATGCTGAGCCACCGACTTGGGGGTCGCATCGTATTCATACCGCAGGCCGATCAGCTCGCGATCGCGGTCGGGCAGCTTCCGCAGGCAACTGCCGAGCGCATCACGAAGCGCGTCCAATTCGGCAGCCGTACTACGGACCCGCTCGTCGATCGCCTCCAGGACCTCATCGCTGAACTGGACCCTCTGGTGGCGTTTCTTCCGGCGGTGGTTCATCACCCGATACCGAGCGATACACAATGCCCAAGCGGCGAAATCCGTGCCCGACTCGAACGTTTCGAACTTCGACCACATGGTCATCGTGGTCTCCTGGAGCAGGTCTTCGGCCTCCGACCAGTGCGGCACCAAGGCGAGGATGAACCCGAAGATCCTCCGCTCGTTGGCCTGATACAGCCTCAGGAATTCACGTCCCCGTGACATGTCCGGCAGCCCGTCGATTGGCTGGTGTTCGCTCATGGCGATCCCACAGAACCACTATCGCTGTCCGCCGCCCCCTTCCAGATCGTCGGCGGAACGAATCCGCAGGGCCCTCTGGCGTTGCGTCCGGACCCTGTCCGAAAAGAGCCCATCTGTAAGGAGATAGCCTCCACACCCCTGTTTTGGAAGAGAAGTGGGGGCAGACTGCAGAAAAACACCAAGAAAGGCGAATGGAGTCTGGACAGGTCCCCAAAGACAATCGACGGCCTTTCCGTCTCCGGCAGGACGGTCCCCAAAACAGCGTGGCTCCGGGGACACGTCCCCCGGAGCCACGTTCACGGCCCTGTCACAGAGGCCGCACCGACCTCGGTGCCACCTCATGATGGAGCAGATCGACTTAGAAGGGCTTGTGCATCGGTGCCGTCTGGCCAAACGCACCGAGAACCTCTTCGGCCGACAACGCCCGCTTGTAAAGGCGCAGCTCGTCGATCATGCCATCGAAATAGTTGCCCGGCCAGCCATAGAGACCGATCTGGAACGGGTTGGTGTCTGCTGTGTTGATGGTCTTCTCCCAGTCCACGATGAGCACGCCGTCGGCATAGATCTTGGTGTGCGTACCGTCATGGACATGGGCAAAGTGGACCCACCGGTTGGCGGTGTTGTATGTGAAATCAGTATCGCCGCCCCAGTACTGGATGCGCCAACGGTTCTGGATGCTGTCCAGCGTTCGCAGGCAGAAATCCTGGGCCTCGGTGCGGGCACCCACGTCATAGATGCCGCCATTGGCGAAGCTACGCGTGTAAACCCAGACCGTGACGGTCCTTGGAGAGTTTCCGCTGATTCCAAGGGCCGAGGCGTTCTTGCCCGTCGAGACATAATCCGTCGTACCGTTCAGGTTGATTGCGCTGCCCTGCACCCCGGCCACGTAGGTCGGCCCGCCGTTGAGCGTGCCGTGGTGGCCATTGCCGGAGCCGTCGTTGGCATTGCCGTCGAAGCTGTAGTACGCCACCAGGCCCGCGCTGTCCGGCTGGACCGGCACGATGTATTCCGGAGCACTCGGATACAGGCGAATATCGTCGATGTACACCACACCCTTTGCTCCGGCGCCCTCGATGCCGATCGTCAGCTTGGTCACGTTGCTCACGTTGCCGACCGCGGACAGATCGATATTCCAGGTCTGCCACGCCGGCTTCTTGATGTCGGCGGCACCGCCGTCGTATACGATCTTCGTGTTGTTGATCTTGATGTAGAGCTGTCCGGTGTTGGCGGCATCGCCATAGAAGGCCAACGACAGGCTCCTGACGCCGTTCGTCGTCCAGTTCCCTTGCAGCGTGTACTCGGCTTCGGCGACGGAAACACCCGCATTGTCATAGAACAGCGGCATGGACTGCTTGCCGCTCTTGACGATCGTCTGCTCGGCGAACGGACTGTTCAGGTGCCCGACGGTCGAGCCGGTGTTGTTGACCCAGCCATCGAGCCAAGTGTCGAAGATGGCCTCGCCGGCCTCGATGTCGTCGGTATAGCTCTCGAAATCCTCAACGACGATGAACTCCTGGGTGGTGAAACTCCAGACGCCGCCTTCCCACATCGGGATCGCATCAGCGTCATTGACCTCATCGACTCTCCAGTAATAGGTCGTCGCCAAATTCAAGGCCCCCGGTGCATGGCTTGTTGCGCCGGTCGTGGCCACGATATCCAAGGCCTCCGGCTCGGTGCCGAAGTAGACCTCGTGCGAAACAGCCTCGCGGCCCGAACGCCAGGTCAGGGGCGAATCCACCGCCACGGCGGTCGCTCCATCGGCCGGCTTCGGCTCCCGGGCTTGGGCGGGAATGTACAGGAAGCGAACTTCGCTGAGACCGTACTGCCCCATGGTGCCCCAGGCGCTGTTGACGGTCAGGCGGACGTATCTGGCGGCCACGCCGTCGAAGCCGACCGCTGTATTGGCCACGTAGGTGCTCCTGGCGGCCGCTTTGGCGAACTCCACGTCGCCCAGAACCGTCCACTCCACGCCGTCGGTGGAATACTCGACCGTTACGTCCTTGAGCCCGAAACCGAGAATGATCTCGAACTCGACGTTGTAGTTCCAGACAAGCATTTCGTGAAGCTTGTAGACGCGGTCAAACTCATACTGGATCTGGATCGGTTCGTCGCCCGGTTTGGCCAGCCACATGTCGCCGCTGACCGTCGAATGCTGGTCGGCGGCGTTGAGGCCGGAACCATTGACCGTATTCTCAATGCCGGCGGCCAAGTCGGAGATCGCATTGGTGGTCGCCACAATGTTCGCAATGGGATAGGCGAACGGCTCGGCCGTAAAGGTCCAGATATCGCCTTTGAAGATGGTGAAATCAGGAGCAGAATTGACCTCATCGATACGCCAGTAGTAGGTCTGGCCGAATTCGAGCAGCCCGGCCGGATCATAACTCGACGCGGCCTGGGCCTGGCTGACCAGGACGCCCTTCGGGTTGCTTCGCGTGGCGGTGTTGACGTCGTCAAAGATGGTGCCGAAGTAAACGTCGTGCGTGGCGGCGAACTCGCCAGCACCCCAGCCAAGGACCACATCGCGCGGTACATCGATCGCGCTATCGGCGGGAGACGGCGCACCGGCGGAACCGGGCAGACTGCCGTCGGACAGCAGTTCCACCTCACCGATCTGCATACTGTTGGCCGAAGCCCGATTGCGGACCTCTGTGAAGAACACCTCGTAGTGTTTGTACGCCCGCTTGTTCGCAATCGGAATGGGGGCCGAAATCCAGCTATTCCGCTCCCACGCCGTCGCTTGGGCAAAGTCATCGATCGTTCCCTCAGCAATCAGTGTGTAGGGACCGTCGATGCTGACATCGGAGCCAGAGAACCGGAAGGACACAGGGTCGCGCTCGACCGCATCGTTGGCACTGGCGAAATTCAGGGCCTTGACCACCACCCTCGGGCCCGACGGGGTCACGCGGAAGCCAGCGCCGCCGGTTTCCGCATTCACATTGCCGTTAAGATCCACAAAGGAGGTCTTGAAGCACAGGTACTTGGCACCAGAGATGACATCATCGATCGCGCGAGGCGGGGTCTCTGCGGCCGGCCAGTTGTTGTCGTCGGGAACGCCCACGAGCGGGTCTCCCGGATTGGTGATGTCGAACATCTGTGCCTGCGCCGCCCCACCGAGCAGCAGGACCGCAGCCACAATCCACAGTGATAGTCTTGTCATGATGAAAGTCTCCTCACACGGCGATAACAACATTTTGTTTCGACAGTGCCCGTCAGGACGCACGGGTCCCCAGGCCAAACGACGTACCACGGCAGTGGCCTGCTATCAGGCCGGAAGCACCTCCTTCCGAATCTCCAATGCCACGCTTGCACAGCGCAGGAACAAACGAGGACAGACGTCGCGCGAAGCGCGCAAGAGTTGATCCCCCCCCCTGCCAGTCGTAGGCCCAGGAAGGCACTCCTTCCGTGATCCTGCGATTCCGACCAGCACCACAACCGCGCCTCACGGTCCGATCTGTACAGAATCCACGACCTCAAGGGCAGCATCGGCCAATGGCAGACCTTGCAGCCCAGTGTTATTTATACCAGATCCAGCGGTCGATATGCAAGCAGATTCTCGGACACTTGCTCGCCGGTCAGCCGTGAGAATGCCGACCCGAACCCCCGACGCAAGGCTCGAACCTCTGCATCTCCGGACAGACCCCGTCCTCGACCGGCCGGCGCCAACGGCACGGTGCAGGGTCATTCCTGCCCCGACAATGCGGCTGAACCTATGTCAATCGAGCGGAAGGATGTAGATGTTACGGAACTCGATGGGGCTGCCCTCGCTCTGGAGGCCGATATAGCCGGCCGTCGGCGAGGCGTTTGTGCCCTCGTTCTGGAGAACGCCGTTGACATAGCAGCGAATGGAGCCGCCTTTGCAGTGGATGTCGTAGCTGTTCCACTGGCCGGCGGGCTTTTCGCTGGTGGCCGCCTTCTTGGGGATCACCACGAATCGCTTGGACGTGTCCTTGCGGTCGGTCCCGTCGACAGTCAGGCCGGTCCCGTTCATCAGCACGAAATCGCCGGCGCTGCCCGCCTTGAGCTGGACCTCGATGCACTCGGGCCAAACCTTGTCGGGCCCATTGATATGGAGCAGCACGCCGCTGTTGGTCGGCGTCTCGGGCCAGCGCCATTCCACGTGCAGGTGGTAGTCGCTGTACCGCTGCTCCGTGCGCAGATAGCCGAACGGCTCGCCCTTGCAGTGGATTGCATCGCCCCGGACCCACCAGACGTCGTCGACATCAACTTGCGGATCGGCCAGAACACGCTGCCAGCCAGTGAAGTCCTGGCCGTTCCACAGCACCACCTTCTTGCCCGTGGAGCCCGACTTCAGGGCCCCCTTGCAGCCCACCAACCCAACGACCGTCATCCCCACGACCATCCACAGTACCATCCTGTCCACAGTCCGTCGCATCGCTCTGCCCTCACCAATTCGTAGTCAATCCGTTTCCACGACAACGCCTTTCATGGCGACCATCCCTCCCGATGGACATCGGGACGTTCGAGGCTGCCAATCGTCGCTCTCCTATATGGCGGCTGTAGTGGCAAAAATCAAGATGAAACTCCCTCGACATGAAAGGGCCTCAGGACTTCCTCCGCGGCGAGACTCGACTCTTACGAGCGCCAAACAGGCGACGCTCGGTCCGTAGGATCCCCCGGATGAGTCTCTCCAGGAGCGTACCCGGATGGGCGTGGGCCCAGATCAGCAGCCGGTCGCTCAGAAGCAGTCGCAGACCCAGGAATTCCAGCCCAACCAGGATCAGCCACGAGCCGGGAGTGGCCGGCGTAACCAATGCGAGAAATCCCAGAACGATCAGGATGGCCCCAACCACTTGCTTGCCGATCCGTCTCATGGGAACCGTCCCAATCGAATTCCGGGCAGGCGATTCACTTGCCCTGGCGGGCGAGGATGGCCTCGATCTCGTCCATCGTCCGGTTCATGGTGAGCATGGTCTTCTCGAAGGGGCCGGAGGTCGTCATATCGACGCCGGCCTGTTTGAGGATCTCGACCGGGTAGTCCGAGCCACCGGCCGAGATGAAATCGAGATAGCGCTGCACCACCCCCTCGGCGCCGCTGAAGACCTCTTCGGCCAAGGCGGTTGCGGCGGTAAACGACGTCGAATACTGATACACGTAGAAGTTGTAGTAGAAGTGCGGAATGTACGCCCACTCGACGGCGTAGAGATCGTCGATATGACAGACGCCTTTCTCGTGGCCGTAATAGTCTTTCAGGATGCGGCCATACAGATCGGTCAGCGTGTCCCCTGTCACCGGCTCACGACGTTCAACCCGCTCGTGCATGCGCAACTCGAACTCGGCGAACTGCGTCTGCCGAAACACCGTCCCTTTGATGCCGTCGAGGGACTCCATCAGCAGCGACAGACGCACATCGTCGTCCTGGATATCGTCGAGCATCTTGTGGATCAGCAGCGCCTCGTTGAACGTCGAGGCCACTTCGGCCACGAAGATCGAGTAGTCCGCCAGCGGGAACGGCTGGTTCTTGTTGCTGTAGTAGCTGTGCATCGTGTGGCCCAGCTCGTGGGCCAGCGTGCTGACGTCGTCGAACTGGCCGTTGTAGTTCAGCAGGATGTAGGGGTGCACGTCGTAGGCGTTGCCGCTGGAATAGGCGCCGGAACGCTTGCCCGGCGTGGGATAGACGTCGATCCAGCGCTCGTTGAAGGCCTTCTCAACCACCTTGGCGTAGTCGGGCCCCAGCGGTCTGACGGCGTCGAGGACCAGGACCTTGGCCTCATCGAAGCTGTACTTCAGGTCCACGTCTTTGACCACGGGCGCATACAGATCGGAATACTTCAATGTCTCGACGCCCAGCATCCGCTTCTTGAGGTGCAGATAACGGTGGAAGGTGTCCAGATTGGCTCGGACGTTGTCGATGAGACTGTGATAGACCTTGGTCGGGATATTGTTGCGATCCAGCGCCTGGTGCAGACAGCTCTCGTAGTTCCGCGTCCGCATCGCGAACGCGTGGGCCTGCAAATGGGAGTACAACTGCACACCAAAGGTCTGCCGGAACTGGTTGATGGCCGTCCAGAAGGCGTCGAAGACAGCCTCGCGATCGGCCCGAACGGTCGAACTGCGATGGCGGGCATACCCGGCCTTGTTGAGGGTCGCCTTCGTACCGTCGCTCAGGACGATCTCGGGATAGGGCATCTCGGCATTGCTGAAAATCGAGTAGATCGAGCGTGGGCCACCGGCCATCAACGCGGTCTCGGCAAGGATCTTCTCTTCCGCCTCGGACAGCTTATGCGCCTTGCGGCGCAGGATGTCCATGAGGTACATCCGGTAGACCTGGAGCCCCGGCTTGGCGGCGATGAATCCCTCAATGACTGCGGCGTCGAACATGACGATCTCCGGCTCGATGTACGACGCCCGGCTGCCGTATTCGGTCATGATCTGCTCGACCGTCTGCCGCATCGCCAGGTACTTCGAGACCCGCGTGTCCTGGTCCGATTTCATCGAGGCGTAGCTGTACAAGCGGCCGAACGCCTTGGAGATATCACTGTCCAGTTCGAGGCAGGCCAGCAGCATCGCGGCATCGTTCAGTTTGCCCCGGTACTGCTCGATCTGGCCCAGACGGCCCGCCAGGGCCTCTTTCGCCTGCTCCCATGCCTCGTCCGAGGGATACAGGTCTTCCAGCCGCCACTGGTACGCCGGCGCAATGTCGGAACGCTCCTGTATCTGCCCGGAGGCCGCCTCCGAAAGACAGAATACGAGAACCGGTGACAACATCGCGACGGTATTGAGCTTGCTCATGACATCTCCTTCGGTTGCGGTTTCCCTTACGTGCGGGACGACCTATCCTATAGTCACCGAACCGGATCCTGTCAACCGTGATGCACGGCAAGGCCCTGCCATGTGTGTGTAGAAGGGGTGTGGGGGTCCACCGCAAGGATGGACCCTTGAGATCTCGGACGCAGGCAGCAACGCCTGTCGGAGAGATATCCCCTCGCCCTCTTCGGCTTACTGCTGGCGTCGGGCCCGCCAGATGCATCGGCCGCCGGTGGCCACGTTGACGTCGCCGACCAGTTCTGATCCCTCCATACGGACCGTCATGCTGTCGGTCGGCGCCTGCTGTGGCATGCCGTTGACGACAATGGTCTTGCTCTGGCCCTGCATAATGAGCCGGTCGCCCTGCATCTGCCCGACGAAGATCTCGGTGATCTTGTAGAGCATCTGTCGGCCGTACATGTCGGTCACCGTCGCCTCGCCATACCACTGGACTGTGAATTGACCGCCTTGGCTCGTCGCCACCTGCACCTGCATCGGATAGGTCAGCGCAGGGTAGTCGCTTGTAGCCGTACCCACCCAGAATCCCACAGGCGACCACGCGGGCTGCGGTTGAGGTTGAGGTTGGGGCTGAGGTTGGGGCGACGGCGGAACGGGACCAGGTGATGGGTTCGGACCCACGTGGGGGCCCGGAGCGCTCTTGCCCGCGACAATGCCCCAGCGTTGCAGGATATCGGCGGGAAGGGCCTCCAACTCCGGCGATGAGACGCCCCGCGTCCAGCAGTCTTCGATGTCGATCTCCAGAACACGTCCCTCTGCCGCGGCTTTCTTGTACGTCGCTCCGGCGCTTTCCACGACTTCGTCGAATGACGCCGAGCCGTGCGTTTTGCCGCCGCCGACGCCGGTGGTCTCGACGGGAAGCAGATTGCCCGACGGAAGCCGAATGAGCGCGAACGCATGGCCCGGAATGAGGACCATGTAGGGCTTGAGCCCCACCGAATGCGCCATCGAACAGTAGAGTGCCGCCAACTCGATGCACGTGCCCGATTTGTCGCGAATCACGTCGCGCGGGAACTTGATGCTCTGCACGATCGTGTTGTCGAAACTCAACGTCGGGTCCGACAGTCCGACGGGCCCCTGATAGGTGAAATCGTTGCCCTGCCAGAGTTCGTAGCAGGCCTTGAGCACGGCGTAGGCGGCCTCGTCGCTGTACGGGGCGCCCTTGCCGCCGGCGGCCTTGTTGGCCATCGCCGCGAACTGCTTGATCACCGGGTCGTCACGCGTCACCCAGGCGGCGATCATCTCCGAGTTGCTGAACAGGTCGTACCAACTGCCCATGCTCTCTTCTCTGGTGAAGTTGGAGAAGATGAACTCGTGACGGCCCAGGATCGACACCCGTTTGCCGTCGCTGTCGTCCTGCGCCTTCCCATCGCTGTCGATGTAACGCCATTCGACAAGCACATTGGCGGGCGTCGTGCTCGTCAGCGAGGCGATGCTCTTGTCGAGCACCGGTTTGTACACGCCGACCACCGTCTGCCCCGGCAGCACTTCCGGGAACTTCTGCCAGATGCTCCACTCCGAGTAGCCTTCCACGCGGTAACGCAGTCTCAGATCCCTGATCCGCCCGGTGCCGACGTTCGTCACGCGGGCCTTGGCCACCCACTGGGCGGGAAAATCGGTCTCCATGCCGTAGACTTTGTACAGGCAACTCATGATCCTGTCGCGCGCGGCGAAATGCAGCTCGATCTGTCCGTTGCCACCTGTATCCTTATAGGGCAGGGAATAACTCAGCAGCTTCTTGTTTCGATCGAATGCCACATTCGTGGCGCCGGCCGGAAACGTATACGCCGCCTGACCCTCGAATTTGACCTCCTCATTCGGCGAGCCCTTATAGAGGAAGGTCGCGACGGTCTGCCCCTTGTCGTTCGTGGTTGTCTCGCGGAATTCCTGGTCTTCGGCCTTCCACTCCCACCGTCCGTTGCCCCGGTTGTGCACGACGCCGAGCATGTGGACATCGAGAACGACGGAGGAACTGGCGTCGTCGTAGGACGCGGTCGCATCCGCTGCCAGCTCCGTATCGGCGCGATTCGAGGAAAGCTCACGCAAGAAGTACATGGGGTCCTGGACGACACTCTTGATCGTGGCATAGACCTGGGGGTCGAACGTGAAAATCCCCCGGCCCACAAGATCGCCCGTCGGTGTGATGCGACCTTTCAGGTCCACCCGGGCGATCACCTCCTCCTCTTCGTCGTCCGTCCGATTGGGCGCCTGCCTCTGGTCGTTCGGACCATCCTCATCGGAGGCCATGAAGGCCGGCACCGGGACTACCGGCATCTTCTCCGGCGCAAAGCCCTCGGTGCGGACCAGTTCACTGAGCGTCTCGGCCACCGTCTCGGCGTCGCTGACTTGCTGATCCGTCAACTGCGGCCGAAAGCCTCGCAATTCCTGTCGGGCTTTTTCATGCCCCTGATTGGCGGCCAGCAAGAGCCACGCGCAGCCCTCGATGAGGTCTTTGGGCCGCCCCTGGCCGGTCGCCACCAGAACACCGAACGCCCACTGGCCGTCCGAGTCACCGGTCGTCGCCACGAGGAAGAACAGATCGGCCGCCTTGACCTGGTCGGCCTCCACGCCCTCGCCTTTGTGGTACTTCTGGCCCAGATTGAACATCGAGTCGGACCAGCCGCCCAGCGACGATCGCGTGTACCAGCGCACCGACTCCCGGACGTCCTGTTGAACGCCGTTGCCGCGATCGTACATCGATCCCAGGAAGAACTGTGCCTCGACATGTCCCTGCTGGGCCAGGCTCATCAGTATGGGCCGGGCGCCCTGATAGTCGCGATTACGCAGCAGCCCGCGGGCCTGCTCCATCTGGGCATTCTGGGGCAGCTCGCGGATCGGCTTGACCCTGCGGGGTTGCAGCCCCTGTCGCTGCACGGCAGGCGCAGGCTGCGGCTGCGGCACGGGCATCACCGGCGGATTGGGGTTGCTCGGCTGGACCGGCTGGCCGACAGCCGCCGACAGACACACGCACACTACGAGGATGACGCTGCCACACGCGACCTTCTTCATATCCGGGGACCTCCGAAATCGTTCGGGTCGGCCGCATCGAGGGACGCGCCCGACTCATTCCATAGACACGAATGACAACTCCATCTGGTTACTCATGTTCAGATGGTTAAAACGATCGTTTACCTGCGTCCGCACGAGCAGACCGTCCTGGCGACGGTAGGTGTACTGAATCTGCTGGCGCGGGTTGTTGTGAACCACGGTCACGTACTGCGGATCTACCGAACTGACCTGCGTGGTGACGTGGGTGAAGCCGTCGGTGTCGAGCACCTGGCCGGCCTGAAGACTGCCCATCGCCACCGGCGGAATCCAACTGCCGCAAAACATGTGGTTGCCGCTGACGCGTGTCGTCAGTTCCGAGGTGATTCCCGGGGCCTGGCCGCCGGTGGAGATGTCGAACTTCGCCCAGTCGGGGCCTCGGGCGGTGACCGTGGCCGCCGCATGGACGGCAAACGGCGTAGCCGGAGTACCGGGGACATTGACTTGGAACGAGCCGCTGTAACGGAACGTGCGGGCCTGGCCCAGCCAGGACGGCGGCGTCTGGGCGGCCCAAGGCACCGACAGGGTCCGTGACCCCTTGAACGTCGTGCTCCTGGTCATGGCCCCGCCAGGATGGACCTGGGCTCCTTGCGCAACCGTCATGCCGGCCTTGGCAATCTCGCTCGAATAGAGCAGGACACCGCTGGCCAGGTCATAAATCCAGACCTTGCGACTGCCGCTCTCGGCCACCAAGGCGATCAGCACCGCGTCGTAGGTGGTCTGCTCGATCTGCCTCTGCGTCGCGCTGACCCACATCCCCAACTGCCCGCGCCCGGGCGGAAGGCGATTGCCGTACTTCTGCAGAAGGGCCTTCAGGGCCTCCGGATGCAGCCAGAGATCGCCCCCGTTGCCCGCCTGGCCCACATAGCCGGTCTCGAGTCGCTGGAGCGGCTCGGACGCGTTCATCCCCTCGTACATGTAGAAGAGTGTCTGCACAGCGACCTGCTTCGGATCCATCGCCACGACGTTGAACTGGAGCAGGCCATGCGAACCGGTACCCTCGAGTTCGTGCTGCGTGTAGCGGTTGCCGTGCTGGTCTTCCCATCCGCCCTTAGGGTCGGGCGTGTAGGCATGGGGCCCGTAGGGTAGGAACCCCGATATCATATAGTAGGTCAATCGCAGACCCGGCACGATCCAGTTGGGCGCCGGGGTAGCAACCGTCAGACCCGGGACATCGCCGAGCATTTGGCCGGCCTCCGTCCCGAAAACCGTGGCAGTCTCGGCCTTCCCGGAAACGTCTGTCGGTATCGACTTTTGATGGTCCTGCAATCCCGCCCACCCGGTCGTACACAGCCATCCAATCAACACGACCCCAAAAGGCGCCTCTCTGCTCACCATGGAGAACTCCTGCCCTGTCGAGGATCATGAATCCGCACGCCGCATCATACCGCACTGAATCTGTCTCTTGCTCCCCGTATCGAAAACAAAGCCCACTCAACGACCTGCCGCATGGATGTATCGCACCCACTCATAATAGATATGGTTGGTGGCGAACGCCAGAAAAAAAACGACCGAACCCTGGTCGGTCGTGTCCCCAACGGGATGGGCATGGGCCAGGCCCTCTCCCGCCATCAGGATGCAATGACCCTGGGGCAGCGGACTCGGAACGTGGTGCCGAGGTCATCCGAACTGGTGAACGAGATGCGGCCCTTGAGGTAGCGTTCCGTCAGCAGCCGGACGCTGTAGGTGCCCAGACCCCGCCCGATACCCTTGGTCGAGAACGATCGCTGGAAGATCTGCAACTGAACCTCGCGCGGCATAGAGCCGACGTTGTGAACCCAGAACTCCGCCGTCTCGCCGTCGGCGGTGCAGCCGACCGTAACGGTCTGCCCCTCGCGACAGGCCTCGAGCGCGTTCTTGATCAGATTGCACACCACACGCAACAGAAGGACGCGGTCGCTCACAACCGTTGCGTCCTGCGCCCGCTCGTCGAGGCGAAGCAGACGGCCCTGGGCCACCGGATGGCTGCGGTAAAGATCGACGGCCTCCCTCAGCAGACCCAGCGTACCGATTTCGGCCGGTGCAAGGACCAGTTCGCCGCTCTCGGCTCGAAGCAATGTACGTTGGGCACCGATCTCTTCGTTCAGTTCCCGGCACAGGCGACGAATGTCGTCGAGGTGCCGGCCCCGCTCCTGGGGCCCGGCCTTGTCGAGAAAGCCGATGCACCAGGACAGGCCGCACGCGACGTTGTGGATATCGTGCAGAAAGATGCGCTCCAGGGCCTGCCGGCGCTTTTCGTGGCTGATGTCCAGGGCCGCGAAGACGGAGAACCACTCGCCCTCAACCTCCACCGGGCTCGCCCACACCCGCAGGTCGAGGGCCTCGCTGCTCTCGCCACGAAGGATGCGACACTCCCGGACCTCCGCCTGCCCCTGCTGGCTGGCCAGGATGGCCCCGACGGCCCCGCAGGTGCTGCAGAACTCCGTGGCCCCACAGCCGCCCGGATCTTCTGAGGCATGGATACAGCCCAGGGCCTCGCCTGGACGAAGTCCGTAGATTTGATCTCTCCGCTTGCCCGGATAGGCCAAGTCCATGAAGCGATCGTTGGCGAAGACGATCTGCCGCTGGGCGTTGAGAACGACCAGCGCGCAGGGCACGACCTCAGGCAGGATGCGCAGCAGCATCCGCTCGCTGAACAGGCGAGACTGCCGCCGAACGTCCTGGTCAGCGGCACGCTCGGCCAAGGCGGCTCTCGTAAGGCCTGGCTCCAATTCCATCGGTCACTCTCTTCAACCAAGACTTCTATAATCCCAGAAACGTCGGCGGCGGGCAAGGCCAATTCACCGCGCGGGGCCTTAAGGTGTGCATACCCCCCTGCTTTCGGCCACAATCTTTTCTTCTGGAAGCCTCGGATACTCTCTCTTGACATATAGTTCTATATAGTACTATTCTATAGCGAACCAATTGGCTTCGATGAAGGCGTCCGGCGGCGATCCGGGCGACAACAACAGTCCGCAGGGCGATGCCGTGGAAACGAACGGTGCCGGCGGGCAATGATCTGTACCTACGCATAGAAGAAGGGAGAAGCACAATGGATCAGTCGAGTTTGCAGGACTCCAGGGCCATTCAGGAGGTGTGTCTGAATCTGATGGCGACAGCGCCGGTGTGTTACGTCACGACGCTCGACGCCGAGGGCTGCCCCTGCACGGATGCCTTGGGCAACCTGCGTTGCGCGCAGGAGTACCCCTCGCTGGCGCCGCTGTATGAGCAGGCCGACAACAAGTTCCTTCTCTACATGAGCACGGACATGCAGTCGGCCAAGGTGGCCCGCATACGAACCGATCCCCGCGTGTGCGTTTACTTCTGCGATCCGAAACAGATCGTCGGATTCATGCTGGGCGGCCGGATCGAGATCGTCCTCGACCGCACAATCAAGAATCGGATATGGCAGGACGGCTGGACGATGTATTATCCTGAGGGCCCGGAGGGGCCGGAATACGGCATTCTCCGGCTTGCCCCGACGATCGTCAAAGGCTGGTGCCGAAATCAGCCATTTGAGTTGAGGCCGTAGTGATGCAGAGGAGAACTATGGAAAGGCCATGCTTGAATAATCCAGATGAGTTCCCAGGTGACGAAGTCCTGAGCCGCTGTCTGGGAAAGGTCAAGGCCACGTGGGATTCGTTTGTGGCTCTCCTCGGCGAGAAGGACCCGGCCATCTTCGCCGAGTGGCGTTATTACCGGGACGGCAAGAGTTGGCTCTACAAGGTCACGAAGAAGAAAAAGACGATCTGTTGGGTCTCCGTCTGGTCCGGGGTGTTCAAGGTGACGTTTTACTTCTCCGACAAGGCGGAGGAGCGAATTGCATCCAGTAAGCTGAAGAAGGAGTACATCGACCAGTTCACTCTGGGCAAGAGGTATGGCAAGATCCGAGGCGTGACGGTCACGGTCAAGAAGGCCACCGATCTGAAATCGATCCGTACGCTGATCGACATCAAAGAGCAACTGAAGTGAGCGTGCGTGGCAGCATGAGACAGCAGCGGCAGGCGGGCTTCCTGATGGCGAAGATTCGCCAGGTAGGCGAGCGCCTCTTCCTGCGCCGCCTCAAGGAGGCCGGCGTCGAGATCAATCCGGCCCAGGGGCGGATCATGTTCGCCCTCTGGCAGCAGGATGGCGTCTCGATCCAGGAACTGGTCAGAAAGACGCAGTTGGGCAAGTCCACGCTCACCAGCATGCTCGATCGACTCGAAACGATGGGCTACGTGCGCCGGCAACGATCCGACCAGGACCGCCGGCAGATCCTGATCTACCGGACCGAAAAGGACCGGGCCACCGAGATGCAGTACGTGCAGCTCTCCGAGCAGATGGTCGAAATCTGGTACCGAGGCTTCACCGACGCCGAAGCGGATCGATTCGAGGCATACTTGCAGCGAATCCTGGACAACCTGACGGAGTATGAGAAAGCAGAAGAGGCGGGAGGTCACCGTGAGTGACGCACACGGACAGCAGAGACAATTCCAGGGATTCAGCCCCAAGGCATTCCGATTTCTCAAGGAGATTCGGACGCACAATGAGAAGGCATGGTTTCACGCGCACCGCGCAGACTACGAACGACATCTGCTTGAGCCGTTGCGTGACCTCGTGACGGACCTAGCCGATTGCATGCTCGATATCGACCTTTCCTTCGAAGTGGCGCCGGCCGTGGGCAAGACCATCTCCAGGATCTATCGCGACACGCGATTCAGCAAGGACAAATCGCCCCTGCGGGACTGCATGTGGATCACCTTCAAACGCAACAGCAACGACTGGGCCCGCTGGAGCGTGGGGTACTTCCTCGAGATCAATGCGACGTGGTACCGCTATGGAATGGGTTTCTACGACGCGGCCCCCGACGTCATGGCGCAGTTCCGCGCTCAGCTTGACGACAACCCCGAGCGGTTCCTCAAAGCAATCAACTGGTTCGACAAGCAGGACATCTTCACGCTCGAAGGCGAGACCTACAAGCGACCCAAAGGCGCCGACAAGCCGGATCCGATCCGCACGTGGTACAACTACAAGAGCTTCTATCTGTGCTGCAATCGCAGGAACGACAAGGCCATCCGCAGCCCGCAACTGGTGGACGACTTGAAAACCGGCTTCGGCCTGACCGCCCCGCTCTACCACTACCTGCTCGAGACCCTGGCCCGCCTCCAGCCGCCGAGATAACCGTCCAGAACCCCGCAACGGGGTGGAAAACAGGCTGAACGTAAGTCCTTTGCCGCAAGTGGCCTACGGTACGTCCGAAAAAATTCCTCCGGATTTGTGAAAATCGCGTTACCGACGGCCTGACATGGGGCACTTATAGGGTGAACGCAACACACAACACAGGAGCAAATGGAGTAAGGAGGTGGCATGATGACGGACGGCAGAGAGCGGCGAATCGACGTACCGCGGGGCCTGGATCACGGCAGCATCGCTGCCGGCCGAGCTCGTTTGTCGTCCGTACACCTCGCTTCGAAACGACCCAGAAAGGCTCTCACAGCCTCTAACTCTAACCCAGGTGAACCCAGGTCAGGTCGCAGGTCACAGTCCACATCTTACCCGCTATCGCATCGCATACGGTAGCAGCTCTCTATCACCTGCCTCCACCAGTCAAGCCCCGTCCAAGACGGGACGGGGCTTGATCCTGGTGGTCCCGGCCGACCACATGGGAATCCTCCGTATCGCCCTTTCCGCTGCCGCCGCCTTCTTTTCTGATTGATTGCATGTCGATGCACCCTACAATATCGGTTGCTCACTGGCTTGGTGTTCTTGAAAGGGATAGACATGAGATCGTTGTTCTGGGGCACCCTCGGCATCCTGTTGGTCGCGCTTGGCGGCTGCGGCGGGGTCTACTACAACACCATGGAAAAGCTCGGCTATCCCAAGCGGGAGATGCTCGTCGATCGCGTCCAGAAGGCCCGGGACGCACAGGAAGAGGCCAAGCAGCAGTTCCAGTCGGCCCTGGAGGAATTCACGGCCGTGACCAACTTCCAGGGAGGCGACCTGGAGAAGCTGTACAACAAGCTCAAGGACCAGTTGCAGCGCAGCGAATCGAAAGCGCAAGCGGTCGGAAAACGGATCGACGACGTCGAGCGCGTGGGCGAGGCCCTGTTCAAGGAATGGCAGTCCGAACTCGATCAGTACTCCAGCCCCGAGCTGCGGCAGGCCAGCGAGGACAAACTCGGCCAGACGCGACTTCGTTACGCCCGCGTGGTGGCCGCCATGCGCAGCGCCGAGATGAAAATCGATCCGGTCCTGACGGCCTTTCGCGATCAGGTCCTGTTTCTCAAGCACAACCTCAACGCCCAGGCGCTGGCGGCGCTTCAGAACGAGTTGGCCTCCATTCAGGTCGACGTCGCCGGACTGATCCGAGAGATGGAGGCCTCCATCGCCGAAGCGAATGCATTCATCGACGCGATGAACCGCGACCAGAAATAGCCCGTCACGTCGGGGCCCGAATCAGCCCTCGGTGTCCACGCCGATCTGGATCGTGATCTGGGGCGGAACCTCCAGACTGACCGGCAGGCCTTTCGCCGGGGCAACGAGGAAATTGCTGACCGCATACTCGAATTTGTGCGGTTCCGAACTGGCCGGCACCTTCGCCCGGATCAGCGTGCTGGCATGGGGCGGCACGCTCACGGATTTCGGTCCCAGTTTTCCCGCCCGTTCCAGTTCGAGGGCAACGTCGCAGTGGTTCGTCAGTCGGAAACGCACGGTGTCGTCCTGGCCATATTCGATGTCGCCGATCGTGGTGGCGGCGTTGAACATGGCATCCAGGTACTCCTTGCGGCCGATGAGCTGTCTCTCGTACCAGACCAGAGTCCGCCCGGCCACCAGGGCCTCTTTCACAGCGGCGAGCGTCTTGCCCCGGGCGAACACCAGCGTCATCGAGCGATGCTGGTCCGGACTGCTCTGTTCGAGCATTGAAGGGGCATGGATGTCCGAGGTGCCCATGAACGTCAGGTTCTTTTCGAGCGCCCATTCGTGGGCCTCGGGATAGTAGCTGCGGCCGTTGACAACCTCGATCCCGTGCATGTACTTCTTCTCGTAGAGGGTGGTGTGGATGTCGAACCAGCCCTTCTTGTCCGGCTTCCAGCCAGGATGGTTCCACCAGATGAACGCCTGCTGTTCGGCCGCGGCCGCCATGCAATCGAGAAGATCCGGTGTGTCGAGCGGGTTGACGTCGTCGAGGAAAATCGCGTTGAAGTGTCCGGGCGGAGTGTCCCGGGTGATCTCCGTGCCCCGGATGAGCAGAATCCCGCGTTCCTTCGCGCGGGACAAGGCGATCTCATAGGGCCGATTGTGGTTCGTGGGGACATCCACTTTGTGCGGCTGGTATTCGATGTGATCCGTAATCGAGAGGACGTCCAGCCCTTCCCGCCACGCTTCATCCACGCGGACGGTGGGCCAGACCAGACCGTCGGAGAACACAGTGTGGATGTGCAAGTCACATTTAAGGGTCTTGTATCCCAAAATATCCGGGAAATGAATCTCCCGTCGGGTCTGCGCGCACAGTGTACCGGCCGTCAGCAGAACAACCAGAATGCTCGTCGCCATAAGCCTGGATCGCTGAATCCGTCTCATCGAACAACCCCTTTCCTTCCAAACGAACAGCATTTGAGAATCGGCCAACTGCCGCCGACGCTCCTTGACGCAGGATAACAGCTCTTCGGCCCGGCCGCAACGGCCAATCGGAATCGACGCATTTTATCATCTCTCGGATTGACCGACCGTTAGAATCGCATTATTGTCGCAGGGGCGGCCTGGGCTCCCGGCCAAAGTGCCGGCCTGCGGCCCAGCGCCGACGGGAAGTGCTCGTGGCGCATGGCCTTCTTTTTGGAGAAGTCGTAGCATGGACGAAACCGATCCGCTGTTTGTCACCATCGACAAGCTCATTCGGATCTCACGGCTCAAAGAGCTTGAGTTCATCATGGGCAGTGATCGAAGCGATCGGATTTACGAGATCCGCACGGCCCTGCGCCGTTTGGAGCCGGGCCACTACCTGCTGGGCACCGGACCTTCGACCGTCGGGATCATCTCTCTGGACGAACACGATATCGTACTCGGTCGTCCCGCTACCGTCCTGGAACCCCCGTCCACGGCGGCGCCCGATTACTGGGCCATCGATACGCTGTACTTCGTGCCGCGGGAAGTCTCGCGGAGCCATGCCCGAGTGTCGCTGCGAGTCACCGACGCCGGCCCCCGCCGCCTCGTCTGCGACCTGGGCAGCACGTGCGGCACGTTCGTCAACGACGCGCCGGTGGATCCCAGCGGACCGGGAATCATCCTCGAACACGGTGACATCATCAGCCTCGGGCCCTCGCGGATCAGCACGTACATCTACTACGAAGTGCCTTGATCCACCCGCCGCCCTACAACCGTTGCGTGACACCCTCGCGTCGCCGTCGCTGCGCGGCATCTGCTTCGGCAATATGCTGCTCGTGCGTTTGCAGATCGAACTCCTTGAGCACGTCCGCGACGCGCACGTCGGGATCCAGGCTCTCGATGATCGTCCATTCCTCCTCGTGAAACGTGCGGATCGAGACCCTCCGACCGTACTTCGCCTGGATCTCCGGGAACCGCCGGCAGAATGGCCACGAATGCAGAAACGCCTTTTCCAGATTCACCGGCGCGCAGACCCAATCGGCGTACTGCCCCGTGCCGGCGATCGCCCGGCCGTCGATGTCACAAATCTTCGTCGTGCCCTTCCACGTACTCGATACGACGCAGTACTTGTTCTCCCACGCCTTCGTGTTGACCATCGCACCGCCGCCGAACGCCGACGGCCAGAACACCAGTTCGGCACCCGCTTCGCGCAGCTTTCGCCAGCCGTCGGACCACTCGATATCGAAGCAGATCTGCGCTCCGAGCACACCGATGTCTGTCTTGAAGACGGGCGGATCCGCTGTGCCCGGCGAAACCCCGTTGTCAAGTTCGCCGACGGTCGGGTGCATCTTGTGATACTGCCCGATGCATTGGCCGTGGCGATCGATGAAGACCGCCGCATTGTAGTACCGGCCGTCCACCACCGTCTGGATCGGACAGACAACGTAACAGTTGTGCTTCTCGGCGAACTGGGCGAACGGACGCGAAAACGGCCCGATGGGTTCCTCTGAAGACTCTGCCAGGGAAGGCTCCGAGCCGGTCAAATTGGCGAACGGGAACGCCTCGGGCAGGCAGATGACGTCGGGCTCAAACGGCGTCACCTCCGCCATCCGGGTCAGCACCTTCCTGGTCATCTCCTTTGGGTCGGCGGCCCGCAGACCGCTGAGCGAGATGCTCGCAATCCACACTTCCCGGGGCAGGCGTTGCCCTTTCGGCACGCGGCCCACCGGCCCTGGTGTGGCCTGGAGCCGACCGGCCGCCATGCCCAGGCCCAGACCGACCGATGCTGTCTCGAGGAAATGCCGCCGCGTCCATCCAGCCCTGTGTTCGTCCATCGCTGCCATCCTTTCTCCCGCTGTGTCCGGTCCCAAGGCAGGTCGGAATCGAGCAGGTCCATGTCACTGCCCTGCCGGACCCGACATCTCAACAACGATTCGTGCGATCCGGCTTGACCTTGCCGCCTCGTGCGGTATAATAGACGATGTTCGTTCCTGGGTCCAGGAGTGAGGTGATCCCAGGGCCCGGCGAAAGAGACTGGAGGAGCCGTGCGTAGGAGGGACGAGGATCTGTTCTGGATTTCATTCGACGTGCGGGAGCGTCGGCGTGGCACGTGCCGTTCATTCCCATCTCGACCATATCGGACCGGACCGATCTATCACCCTTTAAGTCAAACCGAGGAAACCGTGCCGGAACAACGAAAGGGAGAGTACGCATGAAGACGCACTACTGGAACAGGATCCTGGCGGCGACGGCCGTCTCGGTCGCGGTGTTGCTGTGGGCCCCTGCGGCACTGCTGTCCGACGAGCCGGATCAGACAACCAACATACAGGACCCGCACCCGGCCGCAAGTCTGAGATACGTCCCGGGTGAGGTTCTCGTCAGATTCAAATCCGACTCGGCCGCGGCCGACGATACACAGACCCGGACGGAGGAGGCCGCGCTGTGGCGTCTCCGGACGAATCACCGACTTGAGGTCCTCAAGTCAGTGTCCCGCCCTATGGACGCCAAGGGCCGGGTGCGTGGGCGTACCCCCAGGGCATTCCATGTGCTCAAGGCCGACGGCGATGTCCAGGCGATCTGTGCACAGCTTCGAGACGATCCGGATGTGGAATTCGCCCAGCCGAACTACATCTACCGGCCCTGCCGAGTGCCGAACGACCCGGATTTCGCCGATCAGTACGCCCATCAGTTGATCCAGATGGCCGAGGCCTGGGACATCTCGACCGGCAGTCGCGACGTCGTGGTCGGCGTGTTGGGTACGGGAGTGGACATCACTCACCCCGATCTGAACGACAACATCTGGGAAAACCGCAACGAAATCCCCGGCAACGGCATCGACGACGACGGCAACGGCTACGTCGACGACGTGCATGGATGGAATTTCGAAAGCCAGAACAACGAGGTGGCCCCAAAGACAGCCCCCAACGGGATTGAAGGCCACGAGACGATGGTGGCCGGCGTCATCGCGGCGGTCGGCGACAACGGCAGAGGCGTTTGCGGCGTCAACTGGCAGTGCAGCATCATGCCGCTGCGCGTGAGCATCTATATCACGACGGCCGAGGTGGCTGAGGCTCTGGACTATGCGGCCGCCAACGGCGCCCACATCGTGAACATGAGTTTCGGCGCGGGCATCGAGGAACCCGACTGGGCGGGCGATCCGATCATGCACGAGGCCATCGACAACGCCTTCGCCCGAGGGGTTCTGCTCGTCGCCAGCGCGGGCAATTCCGCCACAGACGACGTATACTACCCGGCCGCGTACTACAACGTCATGTCCGTCGCTTCGACCGACGGCGAAGACGCCAAGACGGACCACAGCACGTTCGGCGCCTGGGTGGACATCGCAGCGCCGGGAACGGACATCGTGACGACCGATCTCAATGGGGAGTACATCGCCACCGCCGGAACGTCGTTCTCGGCGCCCTACGTGGCGGCCGTCGCCGCTCTCGTGCTGGCCCATCGACCGGAACTGACCCATGTGGAACTCCGGGCGATCCTGGAGAATACGTCAGACCCCGTCTACTACGGATCGGTCAATTCCGACGCCGGCTACATCGGGACCGGACGTGTCAATGCCTACAGGGCTCTGCAGGCGGCGGACCGAGCGCATCCGCTGGGCGAGATCGCCACGCCCAGACAGGCCGAGTCGCTGGCGACGGACATTGAGACCGTCGACGTGCTCCTGTTCGTTCACGGTGACAGCTACCGACTCGAATACAGCACCTACGCCAGCGGCGACTGGACGGTGGCGGCCGAAGGCGTCGGACCGACCGAGCCGAACGAATTCGTCCGGCTCTCCCTGCCCAGTCCGGGCCCCGGCACGTATGAGCTGAAGCTCACCGTGACCCGCGAAGGAATCGCGCACACCGACCGAAAGGTCGTCGGCATCGAAGCGGCGCCCAGCCAGGCCCCGTGGCCGACCCCCACAACCGTTCCCTATCCGCCGAACGATCAATTTTACGGTGGACCGATCTGCATCGACGTGGACGGAGATGGACGCAACGAGATTATCCAATCCTCTATCGCCTGGGATACACGCTGGGGCGACCCACGTCTGGCGATCTGGCGAGAGGACGGAACGGCCCTGCCGGGCTGGCCGAAGCTGCTGTCCTTCGCCTACGACCCGCCCTTCTGCGCGGTCGGTGACATCGACGGCGATGGCGATTACGAGATCGTCGGCACGTGCAACTACGACGGGATCGTCTGCGCCTGGCACGCCGAGAGCGGTGAATACGTGGACGGCTGGCCCAAAGCGCTGGGAGGGTGGTACGGCAGTATCGTCGGCTATCCCGTCCTGGCCGACCTGGACGGCGACGGGGACAGCGAGATCATCATCGGCCTCGACTACCAGTCGGCGGACACCTTCGCTCTGCACGCCCTCCAGGGCGACGGCACACCACTCTGGCAGCGGCGCTATATCTGCGAAGGGGCCATCAGCGCAGCGGACTTCGACGGAGACGGTGACATCGAAATCGCCTTCTGCGGATATGGTCCGGGCGTCAGCAATATCTACACCTATCTCTTCGATCATCAGGGCCAGTTGATCGCACGGTGGCGAGGTGGCAGCGGCAAGGGCACCGCCGTCGCCGATCTGGACGGTGACGGGCTGTGCGAGCTGATCTTCTGCACGGAGGACGGCGTGCAGGCGGTCGGCATCGACGGCAGCACCCTCTGGAAGACGCGGATCGGCGACGGGTTCGACACCGCCGGCGGTCTGAGCGTCGCAGACATCGACGACGACGGACGCAGCGAGGTGTTCGTCAACAGCTACGTCCGAGCGGACGGCTACTTCTTCACCCGGGTTCACGCCCTGGATTCCCAGGGCCGGCCGCTGACGGAAGCCGGGTTCCCCAAGACCGTCATCGGCGATCCGGGCCACAGCGTGCCGCTGATCGCCGACATCGACGGCGACGGACAGAAGGAGGTCCTCGTCGGCACCGCCGGCGCGGCGCTGATCGCCTGGGAGTCGGACGGCTCGATCGTAACCGGATTCCCCATGCTGACCTTGCCGACGGAGATCGACTGCACGGCAACGATCGCCGATCTCGACCAGGACGGCGACGTCGAAATCCTGGTCGGCGGCTACGACTACCGCTTCCATGTCGTGGACATGCCGGGGCGAGCCGATCCCGACACCACCGACTGGAGCGCGGCCCGGCACGACCCGCAGAACTCCGGCTGGACCGCCAGGATCCCCACGCTGGATCTGAGCGAGGCGCCGCAGGAGATCCGGCCGGGACAGCGGCTCTCTCTCGAACTGCGCGCATCGAATCCGGAGAATCGCCCCCTTCGTTTCATCGTCGGCTCGTTGCCTGAGGGAGCTTCGTTCGACGAGGGTACGCGAATCGTCTCCTGGAAGCCCACGGCCGCCCAGGCGTTCCGGACGTATCGCTTCTCGTTTCTGGTCACCGACGGCATCCACCAGACCAGCCGCAGCGTGGCCATCGCCGTGGTCCCCAATGCGATTTATGCGGCCGACATGGACACCGATCCGAACTGGCAGCTCGACGAGGGATGGGCTTGGGGCACCCCTACGGGCGGCGGCTCGTGGCGCGGCGACCCGGGTTCGGGCTATACCGGACAGACCGTGATCGGATATGCCCTCGACGGCGACTACGAGAACGACCTGGCCGAGACGCGCTACGCCACGACAGGCCCGATCGACTGCCAGGGATTTGCCAACATCCGCCTGGGTTTCTGGCGATGGCTGGGCGTCGAGTCACCCTACGATCGCGCCTGCATCCAGGTCTCCAACGACGGCGTCAACTGGACCGACCTCTGGACCGGCGGCAATTCACAGGTCAGCGACGATTCGTGGCGGTTTGTCGAATACCTCGTGCCCGCATCCATCGGCGATGGGCGATCGACGCTCTGCTTCCGATGGGGCATCGGCCCGACGGATGATTCGGTCACCTACGCCGGGTGGAATATCGACGACGTCCAGATCACCGGAGACAGCATCGAGTAGACCCAGACTGATCGACAGAAGACAGCAGCCCTGCCCGCTCACTGTCAGACGGGCAGGGCTTTTTCATGCGCGGCAGGGCGTGGGTGCTCGCACAGCCAGCCGTCAGCCAAGTCGAACGGCACAGAGCGAGAAAAGGCGTTACAGTATCGCCGAGGTCCGGCACTACCATGGCAGAGGCCGCTGATGCAGGCCGGATAGTGTATGGAGGAATCTCCGTTCCCTCCGGAGTTATCTCGCGACCGGGGCCGTGGGGTGCGACAACCCACGGCCTCGTCTTTCAGTGCCCGGACCCGTTTCAGGTTGGGTGATCTTCCGGCACACACCGGGGTCGGGACGCACCTATCATGGCAACGTCCGAAGGATGGATTCGCAGTTGACGACCTTCTCCACGAGGTCCAGCGGCAGATAGTAATAGTGATTGGATGCCTCGAACCCGATGCGCGGGTCCTGGCGCGTCAGCGCAAACAGGCGGCGGGCATTTCCGATCTCGGCATTGGCCTTTGCCCGCATCGTAGCAACCGCGGTGTCACGCTCGGCCTGGTTCAGCGATCCGGAGCGCAGCGCGTTCCTGGCCAGGATGAAGCGGATCTGGTTGGCCACACTGTCGAAATGCAACCCTGCCGCCTCGGCGACGACCAGATCGCTGCGGGCGTTCGCACGCTCCTGTGGCTCGCCGATCTTCTCGAGCGTCTCGATCCAGATCGCCAGCCCCTGCTGCCAGCCGGAAGCGATCCTTTCGAACTGCCCGGCCAGCACCTCGGCCGGATAGATGCCCCGCCAGCCGTCCACGTCGTCGTATGGGAAGCCGACCATCGTCGACGGATATCCGGTCGGTTCGAGATAGAGTAGATTGGACGGACCGCACTGGCTGGGGCCGCGATAGACGTAGCTTCCGTCGAAGGGGAACTCCGAAAAGGCGTCGCTGAACTTCGACCAGCCCGCGATCATCTCCGAGGCGACCCCGCGACCGTATCGCCTCTCGGCCACCTGCATCAGCGCCTGCTCCGTAGTCGGGGCGGGCTGCTGTTGAAACTGCCTGACCAGTTCGAGGTTCGGCGACGGATAGCCGCCCAACGTCCAGCTCAGCATGAGGCCATCGACGCCCGTCTGGCTCAGGTTGCTGCAATGCTGGGCGACGAGACTCATCACGGGAAGATACGGAACCGCCGACAGCTCCCATGTGCAATTGACCTGCACCTTGGCAAGCGTCTTGAGCCCGCGCCTGCGGGCGAGCGCCCAGTGCCTCTGGGCCCGGGGTCCCGGGCCGACGGCCGAGATCGAATACTCCCCGACCGTGCCGGCGACGCCGCCTCGCACGATGGGCTTGCCCCACTCGCTGACGCACATCAGATACACGTCATCGGGCAGAAGCTCGATGATCCGCGAGGCCCAGTCCGGGCTGCCCCATCCGGCGCCGGTGCCGTCGGGCCAGCCCCAATCCCAGACGATCACCCTGGCCTTCGGGTCGCCCGCGCGAACGCCGGCGGCGATGGCGGCGTTGACCTCGGCGATGACCTCCGGGCCCGACCGTTTCGAGCAACGCGGACACCCATCGGCCGTGCGGGTATGACTGTAGCAGTTGGTCAGGTTCTCCGAGGCGGTGATGGTGAAGACGCCGCCCAGACCGCCGACGCGCGAGAACACGTGCCGCAGCGAATCCGTGATCCACTGCCGCACCTGCGGAGCGGAGGTGCAGAGCACGGCATAGTCCCCTTGCCGAATGCCACGCAGTTCCTCTCTGCGGTCCAGCAGCGAAGCCGGGACGGCGCGAGGCTCGTTCATGTAGAGGTAAATGGCGACGCCGTGACGGGCGGCCCGCTCGACCATCTTCGCCAGGTTGGCCAGGCGCACCTCGTGATCGGCGGTGGGCCGGCCCAGCGCATCGCTCGGGGCCAGTTGCGAGAGCACGACATGCAGCCAGACGCCGTTGACGCCCGACTGCGAGAGCCGACGCAGCAGCACGTCGGGATACGGGTCCAACTCCGGATGGAGCAGCGGATCTCCGAAGAGGCCTGCATACGAATACAGAAAGCGAATCGGCTCTTCGCCGTTGTGATTCGGCTGCCCGACCACTTCCACATCCGTCGTCTCGGTGAAGAAGTCGAACCGCGGCTTTGACGGCGCAGCGAGCGCCTCGCCGAAATGGGACGAGACAATCTCGCGAATCTCGGCGCATCGTTTTTGGGTCGCCTCGTTTGGCTCGACGTAGCGGATCGGCGTACACATCGGTTTGAGCGAGCCGAGCTTGATCCAGAGAAAATCGTCCTCGCGCAGCGTGAAGGCCAGCTTCTGCGCATCCCAGCCGAGCAGCGTCAGCAGTTGCTCGTACGGAAGCAGGTGCCAGTTCCGCCGGATGATCGTGATGTAGCCCCGCTGCTGGTACTCGGCCGGCGGCCGCCTGTGAGCAGGCAGACCCATCGACAGGCCGACGTCACGAACGTTCGCAGGCGTGGTCTCGAGCACCTCGGCCATGCGTTCGAGTGAGATCAGTTCCCAGTTGCGCCAGACGAAGGCGTGCAACCGGTCGGGAAAATGCTCCAGCGGGACCGCCGCCCGCGCCGTGCCCGTCGGCAGTGCTTCGGCTCGACACACACCTGTGCCCGCCAGAGAAACGACCACCCCCGCCACAAGCATCCATCGTTCTGCCTTCATCTCCTGTGCCCTCTCATCGAGTTCTGATCTCAGACGGCAGCGCTCGACCGGCCGGCCGCCCCGGCGATTTTACCGCGAGCACGCCGTTGCCTCCACCCCATTCCCCAAGACCCCTCCGTCGGCGTCCGGTCGTTGGCGGAGCAATGTGGCTTACCGGGATCGCAGGATTTCTTCGCCGTCACGGAGGACGCGCAGGCGGGTGCGGTTGTCGCGGGGGACGTCGAACTGCAATTCATCGATCTGGTCGGACCATTCGAGGCGGGCTGTGCCGGTGTCGGCATCGACACTGACCGAGGGCAGGTCCTCGCCCATTCGGAACGGGACCAGCACGATGCGGAACCGGCACTCGACGGTCTCGGCGGCAACGAGGGTACGGCCCCGCACGTTCTCCAGCCGACAGGCGGACGGCCCGACCTCCTGCACCAGCAGCATGGGTGTGCCATCCGGAATCCTGTCCCCCTGTGCGGCGGTCAATACGAGTGTCTTGGGATCGAGTCCCGGCAAGGTCGCCGTCCGGAACCCGCCCGGCATCTGCCATTCGTAGAGATGTGTGCTGTCGTCCTTGCGGATGTCGTCGATGACGATTGCATAGGGATGGCCGCCGCGAACCAGACCCGCCGAACGATAGGCGTAAGCGACCGGGTTGAACCGCGTGCGCACTGTGGGAAACCATCGGTTGCGCAACGGCGGCGCCCAGTGATTGATGCGGTAGCGCTGCGTGCCCTTGAGGACTCGCACGACGAGCGGATCGATCTCCAACTCCCAGGAGCGTCCCGCGATCGGCTCGGCGTTCCAGTCGACCACCCGGCTCGCCCAGAGCCAATCGTAGGCGTTGCGGAGATCGACTGAGGCGATGGCCCCGGTCTGGGCGATGGCGGCGCCGAGATACGCCACTCGCGGCGGCGACAGGCCGGCGCCGTCGTCCTGCCCCACACCGTCGATCAGAACGATGGCATGGTCTGCCGATGCCGGGTCGTCGTCGGAGAGCCCGTCGCGTCCCCAGGTCACGCCGTGGGCCTGAAGATAGAATGAGCCGGCGTCGTGGTGCGCAGGCCCACCGCCAAGATAGAGGTCGGGCCGGGCCTGCATGTTGATCCACAACGCCTCGACGCTGTTGTCGCTGCGCGAGGAGAACAGCCCCTGGGACGGATTGCTGAAATCCAGCGGCAGACCAAGCGCCTCTCGCGATGTCGCGCGCCAGGGCGCGTCGTACAGCAGGCTCTTCGCCAGCCCCGGATCGGTCAGGCCCGGCAAGGACATAGGTTCGGCATCGAGCGAGGCAATCTTTCGGCGATACTGCTGCGGATCGAATTCGGCAACGGCGTGGGCCGGACCCAGCAGATAGTCGGCGCATCGGTCGTTCGGGTACAGGACCTTCCACGCCGCAACAACCTGCCGGCTCAACGGCTCGCTGCCCCGCGTCCCCCGAGAGGCCGTCACGACGCCGTCGGGCGAAGTGCACTGCACCTGCGATTCGAGCAACTGTCGCCAGTGTGGATGGCCGAAGGTGTTGACGCCCCGCCGCGCCAGCGCCACCATCGAAAGCAGTTGGAATGGCAGGCCCTCCCCGCTGCTTCCGTTGGATTCGTGCAGCGTGCCGTATTCGTCGATGCCCCACTGCAGGAAAGCCTTGACCGTCTCAATGCCGCAATCGTGCACTTGTTCGTCGAAACCCTCTTCGCCTTCGATGGCCAGATTGGCCAGGAAGATCGTCAGGTCGCGCGTAACCCAGTGGTTGTCGCGGACGCGCAGCGGGCCGTTCTGGCCGTATCCGCGCCGGCCCGCCACCACCTTGCCGATGAGGCGCCGAACGAGCGTACGTTGCTCATCCGTCATCCACTTGGCGGCAAAATCGTAATTCAGCCCCAGGTCCGTCGGTCCGATCCACCCCGGCGTGTCGCGCCAGTAGACGTTGTATACGTCGGGCCGATCCATGTGGGCGTCGACGCGGGGCTCGATGAGGCGGCAGTAATTGGCGATCGCCGAGGCAACCTTCGTCCCGAGATCGTCGTCCCCGCTCAACAGGGCATACAACGCGATCGCATTGAGATTCCGTGTGAGACGGTTGGTTTGTCCGTCCGTCGCACCCTGTTCCGAAGACACGGCGGCGACAAGCTGATCGGCATCAAGATCCCCGGCAACGAGCTGTGCGAAGAGCCGTCCTTCCCCGGTACCGGCATCCAGCCAGGTCTTGCCCAACAGGTATTCTGTCTCGATCAGGGACATTGCGCCGGTCACGGACGACTTGATGCGCGCCAGGATCAGAGGGACATCCTGAGGGCTGAACAGGATACGCGGGTGCACCCCCGGCGCCGGCACATCACTGGCCAACTCGTGCATGCCGAGGGTCGGGGTGTCGTATCGCTTCTCCGAGATCAGCCGCCACTGTGTTTCCGGGTCGTCATAGAGCGCCAGTTGGCTTGGCGTGAACGCGACGTGTTCGGCCCAGCGGCCCCATGCCCTCAGGCTGGGGATGTTTCGGTAGGCGATCTGCGGATCGGCGAACTTCTCCGGCGTGTCGAACAGCGTGATAATCGAGTCAATCAACTGCGAATCGCCGAGCGTCATCGGCGTATCACTGACGATCACCAGACCTCGCTCTTCCGTGAACACCTTCTTGCCAAGCCGGGCAGCCAGGTCGGCAATGGCGACCATCCGGCCCTTCTCTGCGATCCGGAACCCGAACCAGGGCAGGTGCTTGATGCCGAAGGCCGACAAGGCAAACCGCTTCGGGACCATCACCTTTCCTTTGACCACTTCGGCTTCCGTCCGCCAGTTGTCCGGATCGAGGCGAATCTGCTGTCCCTCGACGAACCCATGCCGCCCGCCGGCGAAGACCACGACCAGAGTGTCGTTGAGCCTGGCCCTGGCCGCCTCGGTGGCCTGGCGGCTGTATGCCCCCAAGTCCGCACCGGCGGCGCCCCGGCCGACGCCGGTCCTGACGGCCATGACCGTAGTCGTCACCAGAATTGCCGTGATGAGTCTTTTCATCTTCCAATGATGCTCCGTACCGAACCGCCGCACCGGCCCGCAGCCGATGCCTGTAAACCAGCATACCCGAAATCCCGCCTTCTTGCCAGAAAACGTCATCACCGAACGCATCCGGCGGCCCGGCAAGAGACGATTCCGCATGGGAACACCCACCTCGGTCCCATATTCTACGAGTTTCTACACGGCCACAAACGCCGTCTGAAAAAGTCTGCTCGCCAACCGATTTCTGTTCGGTTTTTGTTTGGGTTTTCCAGACGGCATGGTCGATAGAACATGACGAAGAACAAACCGAAACGGAACCACGGGCTTGTGTGGGGATTCAAGGATGGACGCGTACAGGAACAACAGGATCGACCCGGTGTGCAAGTTCGGGACGGGCGGCGAGTATATCTCGACGTGGCCGCCTTCGCGCATGCCGTTTTGCGATCCTTCGGCCGGGGCACTGACGAAGGTGCTGTCGTGCCTGGTCGAGATCATGGGTGTGGTATCGGGGGTCCGGTGCGTCCGGCCCGCCGACGGGATGGTGCAGACGGCTCTTGCCCCGCGAGCCGCTCTGGAGGAAAGCAAAGATGCACGCACGATACGTAGAACCCATCGACGGGTTGACACCCCGCCAAGTCGAGGTGCTCAGACTCATCGGCTCTTTCTGCGACAGTCAACGCTATTCCCCGACGATCGCCGAACTGGCGTCGCGGATGGCCATCAGCCGAAGCACAGTGTTCGAACACCTCGCCGAACTGCAAAGAAAAGGACTTCTCTCGACCTCGCCGGGCAGGGCACGCTCTTTGAGACTGACCTCAAGCGGGCACGCACTGCTTGACCAGCTCGATGCGGGCGAGCCGGGCGAGAATCCCGAGTGGCCTGGGGGTGTGCCCCTGCTGGGCCAGATCGCCGCCGGCCTGCCGCGCGAGGCGATCGAGAACACCGAATCGATCTCGCTCGAATCCTGCTTCGGACTCGGGGCCGACCTGTTCGCTTTGGAGGTCTCCGGCGACAGCATGATCGAGGAGAACATCGAGCCGGGCGACTACGTCATCTGCCGGCGGACGAACGTGGCCGACAACGGGGACCTCGTCGTCGCCCTGGTCGACGACGGCGAAGCAACCCTGAAACGCTTCTACAAGGAAGATCACTGCATTCGTCTTCAGCCGGCCAATGCAAACTACGCGCCGATCCACACGAACAACTGCCACATCGAAGGCATCGTCGTCGGCCTGGTGCGCCGCCTCTGATCGCCACCGCGTCGGAAAAAGCTACTCGTCCAGTCCGAACAGATCGAGCCACTGCTCGGTCTCGCCATCGGTCAGGCCGTCCCGCTTCTCCTCCGGCTCCTTGACGGCCGGCTTGTCGCGGCGAAGTTCGTTGAGAACCTGACTCCAGAACTGATCCGATTTGACCGTGGCCGCCTTCCTGGCGGCGACGGCCTGTCGCAACCGACGGTCGTTGCTGACCACCGTCAGTCGCCGGGGCGACGTGCTGGCCGCCACCTTCTCCTCGATCACCGTGTCGGCGTCGCTGTGAAATCCGGAGAACACCACGCTCAGCCGGCCGACGGAATCGAATTCGCTCTTGTCCGGCGGTCCGGCTCCATCGAAGACCACCTCGCCTTCCTCGGATGTCATCGCGAAATAGCGATCCAGTGTCCGACAAAGCTGAATCTCATTCGTCACTTCGGGCTCATCACGGACCTCGTGAATCGCCCACAACAGATTCGTTCCATCGATAATCACCATCTCAACACTCGCTCATCGGAGATATCGCGCCCTCGAATTCACACGGCCGCGATAAGGATACCGGGCAACAGGTTCTGAAACATGTGGACACCGCAGGCCATACCCATCGCATGCCACCACGACCGCCGGCGCCAGGCCAGGTAGGCACAGGAGAACACGAAGAACGGCCACAGGACCACCAGGCCCCACGCCGGAGCCGCCAGGGAATGCAGGATCGCCCAAATCACCGAGGAACCCAGCGCCTGCCACAGCAGCTTCCGCGTCAGAAAGGCAAGCAACCACAGGCCGAACCCCAAGACCAGCGTCTCGATCACGGGCGAAGCAAGTACGACCATCACGAACAGAACGACCGACCCGGCCGCCCGATCGAAGTGCGGCATCGTCTGCTCATTGCCAAGTCCAACGGCGGCGATGAGGAAGGAAACCAACAGGCTGGGAACCAGGCTGATCAGGCCGGCGCGAAGGATGTACTTCCAGGCGGAGGTTCGGGTATCGAACAGCAGCGACAGCACGCGATGGCCCGCATACAACGCGGGCTCGGCCGTGTCGCCCCCATCCGGTCCCGATGCCGACAATGCACCGGGGGCGGCGTTGCCATCGACAGGATAGAGACTGTCCGACTCGCGCAGGGGTTCAGGGTATTGCTCGCGTTCGACCATGACTGCTTTCTATTCCATCACCATCTCGGCGATCCTTGCGGCGCGACTCACCACACCGGCTCAGACGGCAACGCCAGCCGTTTCGGTCTCGAAGCGAAGCTCGCCTCCGACGATGGTCTTCTCGGCTTTGCCCTTGAGCTTCCAGCCGTGATAGGGACAGTTGCGGCTCTTGGAGACGAACTGGTTCACATCGACGACCCATTCGGCGTCGGGATCGATGATCGTCACGTCGCCCTGCCGGCCCCGGCCGAGCGTGCCCTTGTCGATTCCAATGATCGCGGCGGGATTGACCGTCATCAGCCGGATCAACCCCGGCCAGTCCAGGACCTTCGGCTCGATCAACGCCTTGACATACAACCCCAACGCACACTCCAGGCTGGCGATCCCGAACGGCGCCGCCAGAAATTCCAGCTCCTTCTCACTTTGCAGGTGCGGAGCGTGATCGGTCGCCAGGGCATCGACCAGCCCCTCGGCGATCGCCTGCTTCAGCGCCTCGACGTCCTTTCGGCTACGCAGCGGCGGGTTGACCTTGTAGTTCGTGTCGTAGTCGGCGCACAATTCCTCGGTCAGCAGCAGATGGTGCGGCGTCACCTCGCACGTCACCGGCAGGGCATCCTTCTTCGCCTGGCGGATCAGCTCGACCGACCCGGCCGTCGAGATGTGCTGGGCGTGGTAGCGGACACCGGTCTTGCGGATCAGTTGGATGTCGCGCCACAGCATGCCCTCCTCGGCCAAGGCGTCCATGCCGGGCAGCCCCAGGATCGTCGAGTAGTAGCCCGCGTTCATCACGCCCTGGCCCACGATCCGGTCGTCCTGGCAGTGCTGGGCCACCACGCGGTCGAACATCTTGGCGTATTTCAAGGCCCGCAGCATCACTGCCACGTCCTGCACGCCGTGCCCGTCGTCGGTGAACCCCAACGCACCGGCCTCGGCCATCATCCCCATCTCGGCCAGCTCAACGCCCTCGCGCTTCTTGGTAATCGCGCCCATCACGTAGACGTGGGTTTTCCGCGCCTGACGGCCCTTGCGATGGACGTATTCGATGTCGGTCTCGTTCTCGATGGTGGGATTGGTGTTGGGCATGCAGACCACGGAGGTGAACCCGGCGGCTACCGCGGCCGCCGAGCCGCTGGCGATCGTCTCCTCTTCCTCGTCGCCCGGCTCGCGGAAATGCACGTGGATATCGATCAGCCCCGGCGCGACGAGCTTGCCCGTCGCGTCGATGATCCGACCGACCGATTTGGCGACCGCGCCGTTGACCCGGCCGACCTCCGCGATCTTGCCGTCGAGGATGAGCACGTCGCAAACAGCGTCGAGATTGTTGGCCGGGTCGATCACCCGCCCGTTCCTGATCAGCACCTGGTCAGCCATAGCGCACCTGCAGTCCTACCGTCCCAGAAAAGACAGAATCCTCACCCTCGCAACCATCCGTTCGCTCCCACACACGGGGCGACCGGCTGAACGACCGGCAGCGTCATCTGCAGATCGGCTCTCTGTATCCATACAAGCGCCCCCAGTAGTATCAGAAACGATCCGCCAAAGAAAGAGGTTTTTGCCGGGTCGCGCGCCGTCCCGTCGGGGGCCCGAGTCAAAAACCTGTTGCAACGCGGACAGCCCACCGTATAATACCGCTTTGTCAGATTCAGGGGTCCACGTACGACCGATGTGAACAGGTCCTTTTGGGAGACGATATCCATGGAGCAGATTTCCGAACGGGAGATTGACCTTTTTGCGGCGCAACTGCCGTCGATGAAAGAGCTGCACGCCCTGTCGCGCCTCGTCAACTCCAGCGAGTCCAGCCGCATCAAGTTCGCCGAGAGAGTCAAGGCAGAATCCGGAAAGACGTCAGCGGAAGCCAACCTGGCGGTCGGAATCGGCCTGTTCCTGCTCGGCAAACACGCCGAGGCTGTGGAAAAGCTCCAGAAGGCCAAAGACGGCATCGAGAAGTTCACCTTTCTGGCGTACGCCCTGCGGAAACGCCACCGATACGCCGAGGCGATCGACTGCCTGCAGAGGACCCTCGATTTCGGGGCCGAACCGTTGAACGTCAACCTCGAGAAGGCGGCCACCTATCGGGAAGGACGCGATCTGGACGCAGCCGCCAGGGAACTGGGCGCCTGCAAGAATTTCGAGAACGTCAGCGCTGAATACCACTACCAACTCGGTCGCCTTCAGGAAGCCCGGGGCGATTACGACAAGGCCGTGCAGAACTACAGGACGGTCCTGGAGCTGGCCCCGGAACACCATCGCGCGCTGTTCCACCTGGCCTATCGCCACGATCTGTCCGGATACGAGTCGGCGGCGATCGACTATTACAAGCAGGCGATCGCGTGCGCCCCGGCCTATATCAGCGCCCTGCTGAACTTGGCGGTCCTTTACGAAGACAGCGGCCAGTTCGATAAGGCCAGCGCGTGCATCGACAAGGTGCTCGAGTGCCACCCCAACCACCCGCGTGCCCGGCTCTTCAAGAAGGACGTCGACAGCTCCAAGACGATGTACTATGACGAGGAGCGGGAGAAGAAGAGGAGCCGCAAGAATCAGATCCTCGAGACGCCCATTTCCGATTTCGAACTGTCGGTTCGCAGCAGGAACTGCCTGAGGAAGATGAACATCCGCACCCTGGGCGACCTGCTCAATATCACCGAGGCCGAACTGCTGAGCTACAAGAACTTCGGCGAAACCTCGCTCCGTGAGATCAAGGCGATCCTGGACACCAAGGGGCTTCGCCTGGGTATGGCGCTGGAAGACAAGAGCCTGGCGTCGGGTGACCTTTCCGGGCCAAGCTCGCCGGAAGAACAGGGCCTGTTGAACAAGCTCGTGGACGACCTCCAACTGTCCGTGCGGGCCCGCAAATGCCTTCAGAAGCTCAATCTCCACACCGTCGGCGAGCTGACGCGCACGACGGAGGCCGAGCTTCTCGGCTGCAAGAACTTCGGCGTCACCAGCCTGAACGAGATCAAGAAGGCCCTCTCGGGTCTTGGCCTTTCGCTGAGAAACCTTGATTAGTCCACCGTCTCGTGCCGGATGTCCTTGCTGTCGTGCAACAAGCCGTTTCCGACCCTGGCCAGCGGGCGGGCCTCCAGGCCGCCGGCGTGTGGCGGGCGTCTTGCGGCCAGGGCGGCGCAGGGCCTGATCGCGGCGATGGTTCTCCTGTCGGGCTGCAGTCGGCGGGAAATCGTCCGTCCCACGCCTCAGATGGATGCGGATTCGCGGTTCTGGGTGCGTGTCCTGCTGCTGCCCAACGCCACCGAGTGCACCGTGGCGGCGATGTCGCCGATGCACGTCGGCGCCCACGGCGGGGTCGGGCCGGTCGACGGTCCTCTCCGCGTGACCGTCTCCGACGGACGCCTGCACCTCGGAGCAACGTCCCATTCCGCCGAAGAGGTGACGATCGGCACCGAAGAGCCCCATGTGTTCTCCCTGAATGGGCAGAGCTACCGCGGCAGGCTCCGACTGGTCCGCAACAGCGACGGCCGGACGTTCAACGCCGTCAACATCGTCCCGCTGGAACCCTACCTGGCCGGCGTCGTCGGCGCCGAGATGCCCGCCTATTGGGAGCCCCAGGCGCTGCGGGCCCAGGCCATCGCCGCCAGGACCTATTGCCTCTACACCAAGAACCGGTTCGGCGTCCAGCGCGCCTGGGACGTCAGCAGCACACAGGCCAGCCAGGTGTATCGCGGGCTCAGCGCCGAAACGGCGCAGATATGGAATGCCGTCACCGCCACCTACGGCAAAGTGCTGGTCTCCCGACCAGGCCAGAGCCCCGAGACGGGTCTGTTCCCGACCTATTACAGCTCTATTTGCGGCGGGCACACCGAGAACTGCGAGCGCGTCTTCGGCGAGGCCTTCGCACCGCTCAAGGCGGTGCCCTGCCCCTACTGCAAAGACGTCGCGAAGATGGGCATGTTCTTCTGGCCGATGGCCCAGTTCGACCGGGCCACCGTGACGGCCCGTCTGATCGAGAGGTATCCGGCCTTGGAGAAACTCGGAGAGATCACCGGCATCGTCGCCATCGAGAAGAGCGACCACGGCCAGTTCGCGCGACTGACCAAGGTCCGTCTGACCGGCTCGACGGGCAAGACCGAAACCCTGCGGGGCGAAGACCTTCGCCTGACCCTTGACCCGAGCGGACGCAAGATCCAGAGCACGATCTGCCACATCGTTCCCTGGGGCGACGGCTGGGCCTTCCTTTCCGGGCGCGGATGGGGCCACGGCGTCGGCATGTGCCAGTGCGGGGCCGAGGGCATGGCCCGGCTTGGCAAGACGGCCGAGGAGATTCTCCAACATTACTACCCTGGCTCCGCGATCGCGAGCCTTTACTGAAGAACCGAGACGTATGGGTCCTGCGGGCCCCGTAGGACCTGCAGAGGGAGAAGGACCGATTCCAGATGTCGCACTTTGAGATCACCGCCACCGACCCCCATTGCGGCGCCCGTCGCGGCGTGCTGACCACGGCCCACGGACCCGTCCAGACGCCCGCCTTCATGCCCGTCGGCACCGCCGGCACCGTCAAGGGACTCACGCCCGACCAGATCGAGGCCACCGGCGCCGCCATCGTCCTGGGCAACACGTACCATCTGATGCTCCGCCCCGGTGTCGAGGTCGTCGAGAGGATCGGCGGATTGCACCGTTTCATGGCGTGGGACCACCCGATCCTGACCGACAGCGGCGGCTACCAGGTCTTTTCGCTTAGCGCGCTGACCCGGATCGACGACGAGGGCGTCGAATTCGCCAGCCACGTCGACGGCGCGAAGGTCCATCTGAACGCCGAGATCGCCACGGACATCCAGAACCGGCTCGGCGCTGATATCATCATGTGCTTCGACGAATGCACCCCGTTTCCCGCCGAGCCCGACCGATTGGAAAAGGCCGTGACGCGCACCGTCGCCTGGGCCGACCGATGCCGGCGCGCCCACCGCCGCGATGGACAGTTGCTCTTCGGCATCGTCCAGGGCGGAATCGACCTGGCGATGCGCCGCCGATGTGCCGGCCAGATCGTTCGTATCGGTTTTGACGGATATGCCATCGGCGGCCTCAGCGTCGGAGAAGGCCACGAGCACATGGTCCGCACCGTCGAGCACACCGCCGCCCTGCTGCCGGCCGACCGGCCCCGGTACCTGATGGGGGTTGGGATGCCCGCCGATATCATCGCCGCCGTGCGCGCCGGAGTGGACATGTTCGACTGCGTCCTGCCGACCCGAAACGGGCGCAACGCCTTCGCCTTCACCCGCCAGGGGCCCTTGCGACTGCGCAACAGCGTCCACATCGATTCGATCGAGCCGATCGAGGACGGCTGCGACTGTTACGCCTGCCGCCACTTCACGCGGGGCGCGATCCGGCACTTCTTCAACTGCTCCGAGATGCTCGGGCCCATCCTCCTGTCCATGCACAATCTGAGGTTTTACCAGCGACTGCTCGGCGAGATCCGCCTCCAGATCGAACGGGGCACCTTCGACCGCTGGGCCGCCGCCGAGCTGGCCGGGGACGACACCGTCCGATAAGCACCGTCGCTCCAAGGGTTTTCGACAAGACAAGACCATTTGAATTTGACAATTCTGTCCCCAATCTATACGCTATCGCGAATATACCCAAGGCCTTGAAAGGAAAGCACCATGGCAAACGTGTGGATCATAGCGCAGGCAGACGGCGATCAGGCCCCCGTACGGATCGGTTCGCAGCCGGTCGGCGGCGAGGAAGGCAGCGCCGTCGTTCAGGACCCCGGCGGCGAGACGCCCGCCCCCGCCCCGGAACGGCAGGTTTCGCCGCTAATGCAGTTTCTGCCGCTGATCCTCATTTTTGTGGTCATGTACCTGTTTCTGATGCGTGGGCCGCGCAAACAGCAGCAGAAGCAGAAGCAGATGGTCCAATCGTTGAACAAGAACGACCGGGTCCGAACCATCGGGGGGATTTTCGGGACCGTCGTGGAGGTGCGAGGCGATGAGGTCGTGTTGAAGATCGACGAATCGAACAATACCAAGATACGGGTCAGCACGTCCGCGATCGGCAAGAACCTGTCACAGGAAGGGAAAGATTAAGCTGCCCGTGCGGATGGCCGAAGAGAGACTGACTCAGCAGAGAACCTAAACAGGAAGACGCTATGAACAAGAACTTGGTGCCGAAGAGCATTCTGACTGTCGTCCTTGTGGCTGCGGCCTTGTGGACGTTGTATCCCCCCAACAAGACGCTCAAGCAGGGCATCGATCTGGCCGGTGGGACCAGTCTCATCTATGCCATCGACACCGAGGGGCTCAGTGCGGCCGAAGAGCAGGACCTCGCCCAGCGAATGATCCAGGTTCTTCGTCGGCGCATCGACCCGGCGAACATCCAGAACCTCGTCTGGCGTCCCCAGGGCAACACGCGGTTCGAAATCCAGATGCCGCTGGCCAGCAAGGCCGCGCAGCAGATGCGACAGGAATACGAAGCGGCGTTGAGCGATCTGTTGGCCAGGAACGTCAACCCGGCCAGCATCCTTCGTTCCTTGCAGGAAAGCAGGGTCGAGCGCGACCAGACGTTCGCCCGCCTGGCCCAGGGCGACGCCGGTCGCCTGGAGATCCTCAAGGAACTGGCCTCGACCTACGATGCACGCAAAGAGGCACAGGACAAACGAGATGCGCTCTACCAGAAGATCGAGGCTCTCAAGACGACGCTGACCGAGGCGGGGATCGCGATGGACCGGGTCGAGGCCAATCGCGGCGATTGGGTCCGGCTGGGCGTCGATGAATTGGCCGCCACGCTGAAGGATTTCGCCGCGTCCGAGGAGCAGGTCGCCCCGCTGACGGCATACGTCACCGCGTACAAGGACCTGGTGACCGTGCTGAACCAGCTCACGGCCGAGTCGGGCCTCAACGACAAGTATGAAGCCGCACGACGCCGGCTGGATCGCCTGAACCTGACGATGGATCAGATCACCTACGTCCTGGAACTGCCCGAGAAGTCCCCCCTGCGACTCGAACGGATCCAGAGGCTCCAGGCCGAGTTTCCGGACCGCGCCGCCGACATCGAAAGCCTCGTCGCCACGTACGACGGCTATCGCCCCTTCCAGGGCCAGCTCGACGACCCCAGAGATCTTCAGCGCATGCTCAAGGGGGCGGGCATTCTCGAATGGCGTGTCCTGCCGACCCAGGGACGGACCGAACTGAGCGAAGCGGAGATCGAACGCTATCGGCAGGCGCTGACAGAGAAAGGTCCGCGCTACGCCTCCGACAATCAGTACGTCTGGTGTCCGATCGAGGACCCGGCCGATTTCGGCGCCCCCGACGCCATCTTCGCCCAGTTCGGCGACAAGAGTTATGTCCTCGCCAGCAACCGGCCGAACGAAGCCATCCTCCATATCACCGGCGGACGCGACTGGAAACTCGAGAAGGCCTATCCCTCGTCGGATGAGATGGGCCGAAGGGCCATCGGTTTTCGCCTCGACGACCGGGGCGGCGCGTTGTTCTATAACGTTACCGCCGAGAATCCCGGGCGTCCCCTGGCGATTCTGCTCGACGGCGTCGCCATCTCGGCGCCTCTGATCAGCAAGGACCGTCCGATCGGAAGCGAAGGCATCATCATGGGCAGCTTCACCCCGACCGACATTACGAACATGGTCAACAAGCTCAACGCCGGCTCGCTGCCCGCCCGGCTGATCGAGCAGCCGATTTCCGAAAAGACCATCGGCCCGTCCATCGGCGCCGACAACCGCGATCGGAGCATCCAGGCCGGCATCATCGGCCTGATGGTCGTCGTCGCGGTCATGGCCGTCTACTATCTCTTCGCCGGCGCCGTCGCCGACGTGGCTTTGCTGTTGAACATCTTCTTCGTGCTGGCCATCATGGCCGGCCTGCGGGCGACGTTTACCCTGCCCGGCATCGCCGGCATCATTCTGACCATCGGCATGAGCGTCGATGCGAACGTGCTGATCTTCGAGCGCATTCGGGAGGAGCAGGCCAAAGGCACCGGGCTGGCGTCCGCCATCCGAAACGGATACGAGCGGGCCTTCAGCTCCATCTTCGATGCGAACCTGACCACGTTCATCACGGCCGCGATCCTGTACTACGTCGCCTCCGAGGAGATCAAGGGCTTTGCCATCGTGCTGATGCTCGGTATCGCATCGAGCATGTTCACCGCCCTGTTCGTCACCCGGCTGATCTTCGACTTCTTGGTCGGCAAGCGGATCATCAAGGACCGCCTGGGCATGCTGCGTCTGATCGGCGAGCCCAACGTCAACTGGATGGGGATGCAGAAGGCGTTCTTCGTGGTCTCCGGCATCCTCATCGTCGGAGGCCTGCTGGTGTTCCTCACCCGCGACAACGCCAAAAACAACAAGTACGACATCGAGTTCACCGGCGGCACGAGCGTCCAGATCAACCTCAAAGAGGGCGTCTCGCTCTCGCGTCAGGACGTGCAGGACCGCATCGTCGCGATCGGGACCCAGATCGGCAACCCCGCCCTGCGAGCGGCCAACGTCTACAGCATCGGCGAATCGGGCCGGCAGTACGAGATCACCACGACGGCCACCAACAAGACCCGAGCGGTGGTCACGTTCGCCGACGGTCACGGGCAGACGCCCGAAACGGTCACTGCCGCCATCCGCCGAACGCAATCGGAACAGCACCGGCAGTTGACCGGGCTGGCGGTGACCGCCGACAGCCGCAACGCCAACGCCTTCGTCGTCACGTGCAGCCGGGTCAACCCGTCCATCATGCAGAGCCTGCTCGAACAGGCGTTTCCGCAGGCCGCTATCCAGGAACCGGAGATCGACGAAGTGGTCAGCGACGCCATCCACGAGGCGTTTGAAGGCCAGTTGGAGATGCAGGAGAACCTCGAACCGCAGATCCTCTCGGAGCAGCGGATCACAGCGGAAATGGTCGATGCCTATCCCGAACTGACCAACTACATTGGCGGGATTCGGATCGAGTGCCGTATCCAGCGCCCCGCCTCGCTGACGGAGATCGATCGGCGGCTCAAGGATCTGCGTTTCAAGCCGGACACGCAGCAACTGACATGGTATGGCTACGCCCTCTTCGGGCCCGGCGTCAAGGCGGTCGATTCGGACGAACCGCTCAACGCCTTCGTTTACGTCAGCGTCGAGCCCGAGGCCGGCCTGCGCGAGCTCAGTCCGGACGAGTGGACCCGTTTCACGGACAACGAGAAGGCCCGGGTCCTTGCGGCGACCCAGTTGGAGACGTCGCTGCCGCGTGTCACACAGATCGATCCGTCAGTCGGATCGGAATCGAAGACACGGGCCCTGATCGCGATCGTGCTGTCGCTGTCGGCCATCGTCGCCTACGTGTGGGTCCGGTTCGGCAACGTTCGGTACGGCCTGGCGGCCATCGCCGCGCTGGTCCACGACGTCGTCATCACGCTGGGCGCCGTGACGGCCTGCACCTATATCGCCGACACGCCCATCGGCCGGGCGCTGCTCATCGGCGATTTCAAGATCGACCTGGCGATGATTGCGGCCTTTCTGACCCTGATCGGTTACTCGCTTAACGATACGATCGTCGTCTTCGACCGCATCCGCGAGAACCGGCACAAGGCCCAGCTCACGCCGCAGACCGTCACCAACAGCATCAATCAGACCATCTCAAGAACCCTGATGACGTCGTTCACCACGTTCATCGTGATCCTGATCATGTACATCTTCGGCGGCCAGGGGCTGCGCGGTTTCACGTTCGCCATCGGCTTCGGCGTCATCGTCGGAACGTATTCGTCGATCGCCATTGCCGCCCCGCTGCTGCTGATCGGCACCAACAAGCAACAGGGCAAACAGAAGTAGACATCGGCGGTTCTCGGTGGGGCCCCCAAGCCCCACCGAGGTCCCGTTCGGCGCTTGCGCAAGCCTGGATGCATGGTTGGCGGATAGAGTGGACAGAGACTTCAAAATCGGACTGATCTGCGGCGCGGTCCTGGCGGGCGTGGCCCTGCTGTGGGTGGCGACGCGTCCGACCCTGACGACGCAGGCACGGATGTACGGCCCCTCGCCCGCTTCGTCGCAGGAAGATCGCCGGCCGGCCGAACCGGACCACCCCACCACGCAGACCGTCGCCCCGCAACCCTCCGAGGTGCCCCCCGCCGAGCGCATCCTCCGCCAGACCGAGCCGCTTCGCTCGGAACGCCCGGCGGACCTCGCCCCGCAACCGGCGCCCACCACGGTCCCGGACTCGACCATCCACGAACAGGACCGCAAGATCACTACCACCCGGTTCCACATCGTGCAGAAGGATGAAACCCTCTCGGCCATCTCGCAGCAGTACTATGGCACCGCCAACCAGTGGCGGAAGATCCTCGAGGCCAACGAGCAGAACATCAAGGACGCCAACAGGATCCGCCCCGGAACGAAGCTGATCATTCCCGAGTAGAGGCGAGTGTTTTTTGTCCCTATGGGATCGCCGCCGCCGCGTCACGGTCCACAAGCCAGACCACCTTGTCCAGCACGGGCCAGAGAATGTGGATCGGATAGCGAACCTCATCGGGCTCACCGGTCAGCACCTTTCGCAGCGTCTCGGCCTTCTCCGCCCCCGAAACCAGGACCGCCAGGTGTCTGGCGGCCCGCAGGACCGGATGGGTCAGCGTGATGCGATTGAGCCGGCCATCCATGACATAGACGACGCACGCGAGGTCATCCGTATCGAACGGGGCGAAGCAGTTGGGCAGCAGCGATGCGGTGTGACCGTCGGCCCCCATCCCCAGCACGATCAGATCGAATTCGGGGATGCCGCCCTCTTCAAGAGCGAACGCATTGCGAAGGATCGTCTCATAGCTCCGGGCGGCCGTGCAGATGTCCTCGTACTCCGTCGGGATCTTGTGGACGTTGTCCGGCGGGATCGGGACCTCCTTCAGGAACGCCTCCGATGCAAGACGGTAGTTGCTCTGAGGCGAATCCACAGGCACATACCGTTCGTCCACCCAGAATACGTGGATGTGTTGCCACAGCAGCGACTGCGCTGCGGGACTGGCCGCCAGTTTCTCGAATGCCAGTCTCGGGGTCTGCCCGCCCGAAAGGGCCACGTAGAAGGCCCCCCTGGAACGCAAAGCCTCTCGGGCCGTCGAAAGAAACAAATCGGCCGCCCGCGACGCCAAGGCCTCGGCGTCTTCGGCGATCTCGATGTTGGGTCGGTACTTCGCGGCAGCTTCCATGACTGGACCGCTCCAAGAACGTACAACACGTCGAACTCGACCGTTGCTCGCTGTCGTCAGAGCGAGGCGCGGAAACAAGCCCACCCGCCGGTCCCACGGCACGGAAGGTCGCGTCGAAGTCCGATCACCATCGGTCGCACGTCCACGCCCGCCGCTGTCCATCACGGTCGGATCGCAGATTGATTATCCGATGGTCGGCCATCCATGGCCAGAGAAATCCACCGGGCCTGCAGAAGACGGCAAGACCATCGCGTCCTTGCCGTTCGGGGGCGCGCCGCGAAGCGATCCGTCCTGGGGGGCGGAGGGTTCGCCGGCCTCCTGCGAGGTGCGGACGGCCATCCCTTCGGTGAGGCCGTCGAGTGGACCGGCAACGACCAGGGCCCCATCGGGAAGGCCCGACGTGACATACGCATACGCCGCATCGGTCCGCACGATCTCCACAGGCCGGACCGCCATCCGGCCGTCTTCAACAATCCAGACGCGGTTGCCACGACGGACCGCCGCCAACGGCACCGCCATCGCCCGGTTCAGCGTCTTTCCGGGGATGCGGACCTCCACGAAGGCCCCCGGCAGCAACGGCGGCCTGCCCGCCGAGGCCTCCAACGGCCTGGGGATCTCCACCACGACAGGAACCAGCCGCGAAACGAGGTCCACCTGCCCTGTCGTCCGCGCCACATATCCGGTCCGGGCGGGCGCGCCGCCGGCGAAGTCGGCCCGCACCTCGGCCAAGATTCGATCGCCATCCGACCGGCCGGCAAGAGCGTCCGAGGCCGCAAACAGCTCCAGCCAGGCCACATCGTCGCCGTTCAGCAGGACCTCGACCTCGAAGGCGTCGATCCCCCAGGCGGTCGCCAGACGCTGACCGATCGCCACATACTGCCCCAGGTCCACCGTATCGCCGGCGATCATCGCATCGAACGGCAGCGAGATGCTCGTCCGTTCGAATTGCAGTTCCGCCGCCGCCAGTTGCGCGTTGGCCGACTCCAGAACCGCCCTGGCCCGGCGAATCCGAGGCTCCCGCAACGCCAGCGGCAGGCCGGGCTCGGTCTCTCGTGAGAGTTGGGCCCATTGGCGACGCTCCGCCTCGGCCTCTGCAATCTCCACATCCAGCGAGGCCTGCGCTTCGGCCACTGCCGCACGGGCCCGCCGCACCCCCAGTTCGTAGTCCCGAGGATCGATCTGAACGATCCTCTCGTTGGCCCGGATGACGCCGCCGGCCTTCAGTTCCGAATGCGCGAACACCACCCGCCCGGCCACTTCCGACACAACGTCCACCTCGATCCTCGGCCGGACCGCACCGCTCGACTGAACGACCATCGGGATTTCGCCCGCGACGAGCCTGCGAACCTCGACCCGCGGGGGCGAAACCTCCGGCTCGATCCGCTCGACCGGCCGGCGGAGCAGAACCAGGGCCACCACGCCCACCAGGCCCAAAGCTACCACACACGCGAACAACAGCCCGTGCCGGCCGTTTCGCTGCGACCCCGTCCCGCCGGCCCACGGCTCATACCCCCTGGTTGGCTTCGTCTCGTCCGTCATTTCTTCACCACCTGCGACTGCTCCGCCGGGGCGCCCGCCCAGTCGCCGCCCAACGCCAGATGAAGGTTGACGCGAGTGGTCCAGAGCTGCCCGTTGAGGATCGCCACCTGCTCTTCCGCCGCGTGCCGCCGCCGTTCCGACTCCAGCACGGTCAGCAGGCCCTCGGCCCCCTGCTCGTAGCGCCGCCTCGACAGCTCCTCGGCGGCCTGGGACTCCTGCAACTGGACCTGGGCGTGCTCGAGCTGACGCTGCAACAGTTGCTCGCCGATCAACGCGTCCTCGACCTGCCGCATGGCGCCGAGCACCACGCCGCCGTAGACCGCCGCCGCCTCCTCATACCGCGCCTTGGCCGCCCGGACCTGCGCGCGAAGCTGGCCCCCCCGGAAGATCGGCTGGGCGAGATTGAACGCGGCCGAATAGGTCTCGGAGAAGTCCTTCCAGATGTCCTCCCACCGGTCGGCGCTGCGCCCGTAGCTGGCGCTGAGGATCAGGTCGGGATAGAGCTGCGCGATGCTGACTCCGACCCGCTCGTTGGCCGCACGCAGGGCGAACTCGGCCGCCCGCACGTCGGGACGGCGGTCCAGCAGCGCGCCGGGAACGCCCACCGGGGCCGAGGCCAATTCAGGCAGATCGGCCAGCGTCTGCGGCAGGTCGGGCGAAGCGCCCGGCCGGCGGCCCACCAGAACGTCCAGCGCATGACGTGACATCGCCAGCGCCGAGGCGATGGCCGGCTCCTGCGCCTTGGCGCCCTCCAGACTGGCGCGGGCCAGACGCACATCTACCGGCCCGATCAGTCCCTGGCGATGCCGGCGTTCGGTGATCTCCAGCGTACGCTCAAGGCTCTTCACGTCCGCCTTCGCCAGAGCCAGACGTCTCTGGGCCACGGCGACATCGATTCGCGCCTGGATCACCAGGGCAATCGTCGAGTTGGTCAGCGCCTGTCGATTGGCCTCCGAGGCCAGCAGCTCCTCCCACGCCGCCCGCCTGGCCCGACGCAGCTTGCCCCAGAAGTCCACCAGATACGAGACCGAGATGTCCTGCGACCACGTCGTCGTCAGCGGGCTGAACCCGCCGCTGAATGCCGATAGCAGCGGATTGTTCGGGTCGTCGAGGCCCTCGCCGCCGCCACCGCCGAAGTTGAAGTAGCGTTTGCTGCGGTCCCGCGTGATGCCGTACGAGACCTCGGGCCACAGCCGGCCCTTCGCCTCGGAGAGGCCCTCGCGGGCCTGGAGCACGCGGGCGGCCGAGGCCTTCAGGTCGTAGTTGCCCTCCAGGGCCTGCCGGACCAGATCGGCCGTCACCGGGTCGCCGAACCGCTCCCACCAGCGGTCCAGTTCCGCTACCTCGCCGGCGGCGTGGGCCCCCTGCGGAGCGTGGACGAAGCTCGTCGCCGTCTCGGCGGGCGTCTCGGGCCGCGAATACTTCGGCCCCATCATGCAGCCGCCGGCCAACGCGACCGATGCGGCGTACAACAGAACGTGGACAACCAAACGCACACAGGCCTTCATTTGTTCTCTCCATTGGCATAACCGCGAATCCCCGCGGCTGAAAATCGCACGATGTGACGGACCATCTGCTCCGGCTCCATTCGAGGCACGCCACAGTCGTCACACCGACCGAGCATCTGCCGGACCGCGATCGCGTGCACGAGTTGCCCCACGACCGACAGGATCACCTGCGGAACGGCCGACGGCTCCAGCCACGGGCACAACGTACCGACGGCCTCGCCCAGCACCGCCATCACCGGCGAGACCATCTCGCGGACGAACATGTCGGTCGGCAGATGCGGATCGACCATCTCGCGGACCATCAGCTCCACGAACCGGCTGCACCCCTGCCTCTGATGCAGTCGCTCCTCGGCGACCAGCGGTTCAGTGAATGTCCGGGCGTAGGACTCCAGGAGCATCTCGAGGGACCGGGGCCCATCGCCTGACATGGCCCGATGAATCGCGTCGATGCGGGCCTCTCGCATCTCGGCGAGCCACCGCCGCCAGACGGCGACGTACAGCTTCTCCTTACCGCCGAAATAATAGTTGATCGCCGCGACGTTGCACCCGGCGGCGGCGGCGATCTCCCGGACGCTCGTGTCCTTGAAGCCATGCCGACAGAACAACTCCTCGGCCGCTTCCATCAGTCGATCCTGGACGCTTCGCTCGGTCATCGGTCCTCGCCGGTATTGGATGCGGGCACATGGCCCGCCTGTGCAAACGAACGCTTGACACATCAGTTTAAAACACTTGTTTCAAAAAGCAATGCCCTACCGCCGCCAATTCGCTCGCGGGCCGCGACGCCCCTCGGCCCACGGCCGGGCCTGCGAATATTCCGTTGAGTTGACCGGCGCAACCGGCGTACAATGGACATCCGCCCCGCCGTCCGTAGGGGCGATCCGCCTCCGGCGGACATCGCCCTCGCCCGACGGTACGCGGATACGGGGCGGCAGGGGTGCGGGGTGCGGG
>LVBB01000058.1 GCA_001603075.1 Phycisphaerales bacterium Planc_01
GAGTAGAACGGCGAGACCGTGTTATCGTATTGGAGCGGCATGGACTGCCGGCCGCTGCGGACAATGGTCCGTTCGGCGAATGGGGTTTCGAGATACCCGACCGTCGAACCGGTGCCGTTCACCCAGCCGTCGAGCCACGTGTCGAAGATCGCCTCGCCGGCGTCGATGTCGTCGGTGTAGCTCTCGAAGCCGTCGATCGACGCGAACTCCTGCGTCGAGAAGCTCCAGAGATCACCGGCCCATGCCGCGACGGCATCGGCGTTGTTGACCTCGATAACCTGCCAGGAATACGTGTTTCCGAAAACAAGATTCGGCGACGCAAGGATCGCCTCGTCAACTGTATCGAACAGAACGAGCGAATCCGGATCGGTCCCAAGGTAGACGTCGTGCGACGCGGCATTTCGCCCACCGCGCCAGGTTAGAGCGGTCCCGACGTCCACGCCGGTGGCGCCGTCGGCCGGCTGCGGCTCGCGGGCGTGGGCGGGAACGAACAGGAAGCGGACCTCGCTGAGGCCACACTGGCCGCTCGTGCCGAAGCCGCTATTGACGGTCAGGCGGACGTACCGGGCCGCGATGCCGCCAAGGGCAACGGCCGTATTGGCCGTGTACGTGCCGGTTCCCGAGGCCCTGGCCAATTCGACCTCGCCCAGCGTGGTCCAGTCTTCGCCGTCTTCGGAGTAGGCGACGGTGACATCCTTGAGCCCGAAGCCCAGAAGCATCTCGAACTGCACGTTGTAGTTCCACACGAGCATTTCGTGGAGCATGTAGAGGCGATCGAACTCGTACTGGATGTACAGGGTCTCGCCCTCCGGGGCCCTTGCCAGCCACATGGCCGTGCTGTCGGTGGAATGCTGATCGGCAGTGTTGAGCCCCGAACCATCAATTGTCTTCTCCGGTCCGGCGGTCGGGTCCGAGATCCCATTGGTTGTGGCGACGATGTTCGCGACCGGATAGGCGAACGGTTCTGTGGTGAAGGTCCAGACGTTGCCCTCGAAGACCGTGCGGTCCGGGGTGGCGTTGACCTCATCGACGCGCCAGTAATAGGTCCGGCCGTAGTCCAGTCGCTCGATGTCCACGCGCGTGGCGTCCAGGGCCAGGCCCTCGGCGATCCGCGTCGCGGGGGCCGCGACATCGACGTCTTCCCAGGACGAACCGAAATAGACGTTGTGTGTGCCGGCGTATTCGCCCGCCGTCCAGGTTAGATCGGTGGTGACGGGCACATCGTCGGCGCCGTCGGTCGGGATCGGATCGGAGGCGCGTTTGCGACGGAAGAAGCTGTCGCCGGCCCCGCCCAGGCTGGCGATTTCGGCAGCGCTGAGCGGCCGGTCCCAGATGGCGACGGACGAGACGTTGATCGGGGCATCGTCCCGGTCCTGATTGTTGCCGGCGCAGAACAGCAGGATGACGTCGGCGAGGCTGAACCGACCGTCGATGCCCTGCTGGTTGCCTTTGAAGATTTCCTCGCCATCGACGTACAGATCCTGTCGAACGCCGTTCTCGACCACGAGGACCATGCGATACCACGTGTCGCCCTGGGTGGTGTATCCGAACGCGCCGGAGTAACCTACGGCGCCGATTCCGATCGCGCCCGAGGAGTTGATGGTCCAGTCGGAGTCATCCGCGTTGGTCGGATCGAGCTGAAACAGGTCGTTGTACCCGTTGGGCGGATCGGACAGGCTGCTGGGCGGATAGCTGAAGTCGATCAGCAGCGTCCATTGGTTAACCTTGGTGCCGCCGCCGTTGGGGGCGATCCCATGCGTGCAGATGAAGTAACTGCCCTCGCCGATCTGCACCGCGCCGTCGGCGGCATGGACGCCCGGGACCTTCTCGATGGTGCCGACCAGTTCCAACGGCTGGCCGATGGTCGCCCGGCTGGGGTCCGACGGATTGAATTCCCACGCGCCTTGCGGTTCCGGGACTGCTGCCTTCGCCGGCGCTGTCAGAGCCACTGCCAGCAACAACAACATGAGCCTTTTCATACCATTCTCCTTCTTTCTGCTGAACCATGAGATCGACCCGTCATAGTCCGAGATCAGTCGGACGACGGGGACAGCCGCACAATCTGTCGCTGATGTCAGTCATTCTTCTCACCGGCCGGGACACCCACGCCGACCCATTTCATCTTTCCTCCAGCCCCCTTGTTCCCGACGGGGCACATCACGGACGCCTGCGGACCGCCCGGCGTGTCGCACCCGATCCCCCGTTGGGGCCGCATCCACCCGTCTATTGTAGATCGTCAGCGGTGACGAGGAAAGAAAAAACACGTTGCCATGGGGCCGCCTCCGTTGACAGCCATCGGCCAACGTGCGATCCTGGGCGTCGTCCGGGACGCGGTTCCGGGGGTCTGGCTCGTTTTTCACGGTGCACCCGATATGTTCTCCGGCGTCGTTGGTGGTATCTTCATCGTTGTTGGTATTCTCTCCCTGTGCTACCCAGAGGCCCTGCGCAGAAGGCTGCGTCGTAAGGCCGTCTGGAAACTGCGGCGCTATTTCTTCGCCGCCGCGCTCTTCTTCGGGGTTCTTCTGATCTCCACCGGCTGGAAACAGCCGGGCCTGTTGCCCAAGATGCTCGTGCTCATCGGCGTGGCCGCTGTTCTCAAGGGCCTGTTGCTGCTCAACTCCAGGGCCAGCGAGCGGATTACGGCCTGGATACTTGCCCGGCCGATCCTGCATCTGAGGATGTTCGCTGTCGCCGAAATCGCCATGGGTCTCCTGATCCTCCTCGGCCTGCGAGTGTAGTCCCGCCGTTGCGATCACGACATTCAGGATCTAACGTAACCACAAGTACAGGCGGCCTCCAGCGGTGCCCTGGGCGATTGACCCGCGGCGAAGAGGGAATTGCGTCGCCTCGCGAAAAAGACTCTCGCCCTGCGCGATCTTCCGCGTTCTTCATGTAGACGCGCCCGCGTTCCTGTGTTACGATAGGCAGGCTCGCCGAGAGCGATCCGTGACGGATGGAAACGAATTGCGACAGCCGCAGCGTCGTACGAAGCCTGCGAAAGGGGGTCACGCCGTGAAACACTGTATCTGGACACTGCTCCTGCTGACATGTGTCTGTAACGTACAAGCGGCAGATTGGCCGCATTGGCGCGGACCATTCTTCAACGGCGCAACCGAAGAGAAGAACCTGCCAACGCTCTGGAGCCGGACCGAGGGGATCGCCTGGAGGGCGGAACTCCCCGGTTCCTCGGCCGCCACGCCGATCGTCTGGGGTGATCGAGTGTTCATCAGCAGCACCGACACGCAGAGAGACACGCTGGTTGCGATGTGCTTCGACCGGGCCGACGGCCGACGTCTCTGGCAACACGATGTTGCTCGGGGGACGCACCGGGACCAGCGGAGCACATATGGGGCGCCCTCGCCGGTGACCGACGGCCAACGCGTGGTCTTCTTCTACTCCACCGGCGACCTCGTCGCGTTCGATTTCGAGGGGCGTCGCCTGTGGGGGCGAAACCTCCAGGAAGACTATGGCACGTTCGCATTTCTCTGGACGTTCGCCAGCAGTCCGACTCTGCTCGACGGCAAGCTCTACGTGCAGGTGCTCCAGCGGGATGTACCGGTGGGTGGGCGCGGCCTGCGTGATCGCCCGAACGAGTCGTACCTGCTGGCGATCGATTCCGAGACGGGTAAGACGCTGTGGCGACACATCCGTCCGAGCCAGGCGAGGGAGGAATCGCGCGAGGCGTTCTCGACGCCGATTCCGGTCTGGCACGAGGACAAGCCGCAGTTGGTGCTCGTCGGAGGCGATGCGATCACGGGCCACGATCCGCAGACGGGCCAAGAGCTGTGGCGATGGGGTACGTGGAATCCCCGACGGATTACGCATTGGCGGCTGGTGCCCTCGCCGGTCGCCGGCGACGGCATCGTCCTGGCCTGCGCTCCCAAGAGCAGTCCCGTGTACGGCATTCCGTTGGGCCTCCAGGGCGATCTGGACGACAGCGACCTGGCCTGGATCAGCGGCCACGAGCCGCGTGACGTCTCGGCCGATGTCCCCACGCCGGCTTTCTACGACGGCGATTTCTTCGTGCTCAACGACCTGCGCCGCAAGCTGTCGCGGATCGAGCCGCGCACGGGTCGCGTCAAGTGGACGATCGACACCCCCGGCCGGGCCAAGTACGAGGCCTCACCCCTGGCCGCCGACGGCAGGATCTATCTGATCAACCACGCCGGCGAGGTGGCGGTGATCGACGCGGCCGCGGGGGACATTCTCCATGTGATCCCCATGGATGAGCCCGCGCGTGGCGAGGTCGTGCGAGCCTCGATTGCCGCCGCACAAGGCCGCCTGTTTATCCGAACGACGCGCCATCTGTACTGCGTCGGGCCACGGAATCCGTGAACGGGCCGGTGCTTTGGGTTACAGTCTACAGCCTCCCGCCTCCAGACTGCTGTAGCCTGAGATACGAGATAGGATTTTTTCTCTTGTCCTGCCGCCGCGGTTCGACGATAATACCCCCAACGAGAACCGGCCGCAGAAGCGCCCCGGCGTGCGTCGAGGACGAGACGATGCAGAGACCGCCCATCCTCGACGAGCTCGCCACTAACGCATCGGCGCCGAATTGCGATGAGAGGATCGAGAGCTATGCGAATTCACAGGCGAGAGAGAATGCGCGGATGGGGTGGACGTTCCGTTGGATTGCGAATCGTTGCGTTGTGTCGGGGGGCCGATCTGAACAAGATCAACCCCTCTTTCGACAACGACAGCAAGGGAGATGCGAGAAGGAAGAGGGCCTTCACGCTCATCGAGCTGCTCGTGGTCATTGCGATCATCGCCGTGCTGATCGCCTTGAGTCTGCCGGTCACCAGGCTGGTGCGCGAGGTGGGCCGCGAGACGGTATGCCGGTCGAACCTGCATCAGTTGACCGTGATGCTCAAGACCTACTGCAACGACCATGACGGCCTGTTTCCCAACCCAACCTATCTTTACCATTCCGTGGAATCGTTCAGATCCCATCCCGGGCAACCGTCGCGGGTGTCTTACGGCGCGAGGTATCCCTGGACCTGCCGTTGGCACGATGCGGGGATCGGTCCGGCCAGCCGGCTGTTGCGCGATCACAAGGAGCTTCAGGGCGCACTGATACCCTATCTGGGAAATCCCAAGGTCCTTCTCTGCAAGACGGGCGTGCGCGCCTATCTGGAACGGGGCTGTAACAGCCAGGATCCGAATCGACCCAGGCGGCTTCAGCCTCCGGTGATTCCGGGTTGGGGGCCGGGTGGCGGTGGTGTGCGTCGCACAGTTACGCCTGCACCCGACCCGAACGACTTCCCCGCCGTGGTCCCCCAGTACTGCTACACGATGAACGGGAACCTGCACAGGACCTTCCTGACCGGATCTCTTACCGGGGGAGGCAATGCTGTGGATGCCAGGACCGTTCGAATCACAACGATCCGGCGGGAGACACAGGTCACGCGCAGTCCCGCCGAGGTGTTCGCCTTCGGCGAGGAGAATTCCTGGACGATCAACACAGAATCGCGATGGCCGGCGCGGTACAATCTCAGCGGCCCGTGGGGGGGAACGCAGGATGGGACCATGAACGATCCGGGCGAGCCCATCGACGCCCAGATGCCCACGTTCAGGGTCACCGGCGCCATTACGACAGGGTCTCTCGACATCGGGCCGTCTTATACCACCTTTGACACTCCTTCGGAACGCCCCTATGCGTCGACGATGCCGCCGACCGACGTCGGGGATGCCTTCGCGACCTACCACCGGCCCCCCAAGGGCGATCTGAACACGGGCCACTCCTATGTCTCCATGCTGGACGGCCATGTCCGAAAGATCACGGTCTCGGATCAACTCCGCAAGAGCCGGCGCATGGAAGGTCTGCGTGAAAGCTCTCTTGGCCCCGGGGGCAATCTGCATCTCGCCTGGCCCCTCGAAGTTCCGCCCCTCGCCGGCTGGGGGAGCCAGTGAGAGGCAACGGACCGATCCCAGTGCAGATGACAACGCTCTATGACTCTTGTACTCTTGAGGCGCATTTCTCTTGAGGGATAGCCCCCTGTTTCCGCTGCCGGGTGAGGGGTGCGTTGCCCAGGGGATGGTGGCCGCGCGGGGTGGGCCGGTGGGGAATCGGTGTGCGCGGCACACCCCGCGAGACTTGGTTGACATCACGACGCGACTGCCCTACACTTCCATGCCAAAGACGACAGCGTCCTATCAGAAGCATCGCCAGAGGCATCGCTATGTGTGGTTCTCTCTTGAGAGAAGATGTCACTTCTTGTCTGGGTCCATCAGAACGGCTGTATGGGCCATCCTCGCAAGAGCGGGAAGGGCCGATATGCTCCGCTCGCTCCGTGTATGGCAACCCCTTGAGCGATGTGGATTCGCCAGATACGGGAAATACCCGCAGGTATCTTCCATTCAACAGGATGGACTACGCCGAGACATACAAGGGCCATTTCCTTTTTTCGCGATGCCTTTCTTCGGCCCTCCAGATTCGCGGAATCCCGGGGACGGCGTTTCATGACGGCATGCTGCCATGGCCCTATATTACGATTCCCGAGACGACCTGCTCTCTCATCAGGAGTGAGTTTCCTGGCCTTGTCACAGTGACCGGCGTCATTGCCCCTTCCGGCTCCTGCCCCTCGTGTGCCTGCGCGAGAGATGAACTCGTCCCCCTGAAGGCGCATTTCGTTTACGATCCCTCTCTGGGCCCAGTCAGGCTGTCCAGGAAGTCTCGGTCGAATCTCAGAAAGGGATCTCGATTCTGGCATCCGGCGGACGCCAATTCAGAGGAAGGATGGCGGGCGTTTGTCAGTCTGAGCAGGAATTTCGTCAGGGATCGGAAGATCACGGGAGGATTCTACGACTTTGGCGATGACCACTTCCATCTTCTATCCCGCCTCAGCGACATCCTGTTGTTTGGAGTACGAAATCCGTCGGCATGGGGCGCCATGGCATGCGGTGCCCGCCATGGGGCGGAACTCCATCTGATGCATATCCGGGTCAGTGCCCTGGGATACAGGTCCTGTGCCTCGTACGCCTTGATGGCGGAGATGACACAGTACTGCGCATCGAATCGCCTGTCTCTCTTCATGGGAGGGCTTCGCCACGGGGCCGATGAAGGACTGCTGCGATTCAAGAGGAGATGGACGAACAAGACTCTTCCGGCGTGGCTCTTGAGAGTCGTCATCCGACCCGACGTGTACAGACTGTTGGCAATTCCAGGAAACGCATTCTTCCCCGGCTACAGGTTTCATGCCTCCTGAAGCATGGCGGCATGAGGGGGTGCTTCGTGCAACTACCATCGATAGGCAAGGACGGGTTCGTGGAGATCTGCCCTCCCGATGCGGAGCCCGAGATGTCCATCCTGATGCCTCTGTACAATCAGAGCAAGCATGTCGAAGCAGCGATTTCTTCGGTACTCGCCCAGGAAGGGGTGGTCGCCGAGATTGTCATTTCCGACGATGCATCCACGGATGCGACCTTGGACGAGGCCTTGCGTGTCGTTGGTGTTTGGCTGAGCAAGCGTGAATGCAGGCACAGGATTGTCGTGCGCGCAGGGGGGACTCGCCTGTGGCGCGATCACCTGCCTTTGCTCGTAGACAACTCGATCTGCGATGTGGTGTGCCAGGCTCATGGAGACGATCTTTCGGCACGTGGACGATGTCGCGCCCTGATCGACGCATTCAACTCAGATCCGCTTATCTCGCTGGTCGCTTCAGAGGAAGGGCCGTTGCATGGCGTCCGACGTGCCAGACATCGAGCGGAGGCGACGGACCTCGCGAGGCAACTCGAGCCTCTTACGTATGGTGAGATCCTCGACAGACATCCGTTGTTGATCGGGGCTTTCCTGGCATGGCGAAAGAGCGCTGTCCACTGTTTCCATCGCCTGGACAGAGGCTTTTCAGCAGCCTCCCACGATCGGATCCTGACCTTTCGTGCATCGCTGACCGGCAAAGTGATGCTTCTGAAGTTGCCGTTGGTCAGACGGCGCAGTCATCCGTTCCAGGCATCCAGACTCATGTTTCACGAACCGGACCGACATTGTCGTTTTGGTGGCAGTCTGTTCCGAATCAGCGCCTTTCTGGCCATGAAGCAGGACCTCGACAGAGCCTGCGAACTGGGACGGATCGACCGGATGAAGAGGGACATGCTGGAGGGGGAGATCGATCGACGGTTGAGTGTCTTCCAGCAAGAGTTGGCTGAGTCCTTTCGGGTCTATACCCTTGCCGGTAAGCGCATCGCATGGGTCGATGACAGCGCAATACAAAAGGCGAACGTCAACTTGAAAAGCCGGCTTCGGTCCGGCGCATTGGGCCTGGTCAGGCGAATCCAGAAGCGGATGAACCCGAATGGCGGCTCCTTAAGGCGCGTGTCTGGTGGCGGGCCCTTCGAACACCGGGAGCAATCGCCGATACCCTGATAGCGCCGGCCCACTGTCTGGATCCTATTCGAGGATGATGGTCTTTGGCGAGGCCATCAGCTCGCGGCCGTTGTTGTTGCCGACGACGTTGTAGTATCCGGCGTCGCTCCAGAAGACGAAGCCGGCCAGCTCGGGGTAGCGGGTCTCCAGCCGTTCCAGGACGTTCATGCAGTCGACCGGCGAATCGGACCGGCCGCGAATCCCCAACTCGGCCCACCAGATCACCTTGCCGGCGTCTCTCTTCTTCTGCACGGCCCAGTCGTACTCCGAGAAGGGCAGGCCCGTCCCGTAGGCGGACTTGCCGAGGATATCGACATACTCATCGCCCGGATAGTCGCGCTCGAGCGCGCCGTGGTTCTGGGTGGTGTGATAGGCCCACAGGATATGGTCGAGGCCTTTCTGTCGCGTGAAGACGTCGTGCACGAGGCGGTACAGCCGGACGATCCGCTCGGTGCCGCCCTTGGCGTGCCACTTGTTCCGGTCGTCGCTCTCGACGAAGGGCGTATAGATCACCGGCACGCCGCGATCCTTGAGCCATTGCAGGTTGGCGGCCATCCGGTCCATCTGGCGATAGAAGTGCGTCTTCGTCGGATTATTGTCCGGGGCGAAGATCAAATCGATCTCGACCGGATCGTTCCACGACCCGCCGGAGGGGTTGGCGTAGAACGAGTAGACCCCGACGATCAGGCCGCGATCCCACATCTTCTTGACCCCGCGATTCCAGTCGTCGTCGCCAAAGGGATCGTCGTGAAAATCGTACGTGACGCATCCGTATCGGGGCCAGTGGCCCGTGTGGTCGTACACCTTCCTGAGCCAGTTGCTGGGATGATCCATATCGGGATTCTCATCGTGGACCCAGGTCGCCATCTGCCCGAAGAGATAGGACCCATTTCCCAGGCCCCTCAGATAGCCAAAGACCTCCTTGGCACGCGAGGCGGCGTCCTGGGCGAAAGCGGACATGGGAAGCCACGCCAGAATCACGGCCACTGTCCATTTCGGTAGCGTCATGTCATCCCCTTTGCGATCCATTCGTGCGATCAGATCCACCCCGGCAGCCTGGCCCGCCTTCGCGGGTCCGCCGTATACCTTCGACAACGGTACTCAACAGCAATCTGACCGCCCGGTCAACCCTTTTGTTCGTGCCGACGGCGGGGGGCGTGACAAGGTCAGACGGTGTAGGGGACGCGCATGGCGCGGCGGCGCATGCGGTTGGCTTCGGGGTCGGCGATGAATTCGGCTTTGGTCAGGTCGAACGTGAGGTTCCGCTGCAATCGCTCGCAGGCGTCGGCGGCCAGACAGATGTTCATGGACCGGACCATCACCTCCGGTCCGGCCACGGGCGTCCGGCGCGAGCGGATGCAGTCGAGGAAGTCGCGCACGTGGTCCAGCGGGCGCTGGGTGCGGGCGGTGTAGTCGGCGAGGATCTGGCGGTAATCGCGCAGCAGCTCGGGCGAGGAGACGTCGGGCGCCGAATAGCCGTCGGCGGCGCCGGCCCATCCTTCGGGGCCGTCGAAACGCTCGCCGCAGGCGCCGTGCCAGTACTCACACGGGTCCCAGACGGATCCGGCGACGCGGAACAGGACGAGCTTGACGCCATTGGACAGGCGCGTCACCATCGTGGCATCGGGTCCGGCGTACTCGAACTCGATGGAGGAGATCTTCGTGACATCGAGCCCGGCCAGGGCCTGGGCGACCGTGTGCGCGCCCCACATGGCGACGTCGGTGGCAAAGTCGTAGAAGTGATACCAGCCGCCGCCGGTGACGTAGCCCGCGTTGTATGGCCGCCAGGGAGACGGTCCGAGCCAGAGGTCCCAGTCCAGCTCGTCTTTGGGCGGTTCGGGCTGGGCATCCAGCCAGTCGTGGCGCAGCCCGTCGCGCCAGCGGCAGTCGGCATAGACGGTGTGGATCGGTCCGAGTTGGCCGGAGCGGGCCATTTCGATGGCGAAGACGTGGTGCGGCTCGCTGAGCCGCTGGGCCCCGGTCTGGTAGACGCGCCCGTAGCGGGCGGCGGTCTCGGCGACAGCGCGGCCCTCGGCCATCGTCAGGCACGCGGGCTTTTCGCAATAGACGTCCTTGCCCGCCCGCATCGCAAGGACCGAGGCCAGCGCGTGCCAGCGGTCGCCGGTGGCGATCAGGACGGCGTCGACGTCGGTCCGCTCGGCGAGGAACTGCCGCATGTCGCCATACGTGGCACAGTCTTTGTTACCGTGCTTGGTGTCCACCGCATTCTTGGCGGCGTCGCGTTTGCCTTTGACGACATCACAGACGGCGACCCACTGCACATCCTGCTGGGTCAGTAGGTAGCTCAGATCGTAGGACCCGCGTCCGCCGAGGCCGATGCCGCCCATGACGATGCGTTCGCTGGGCGCTACGGCCCCGCCGCGACCGAGGGCGGAGGCGGGGACATACCAAGGCAACGCCACGGCGCCGGCCGCCATTGCCCCGCGTGCCATGAATCGTCGGCGCGTCAGTGTCGTGCTCTTGTCGTCGCTCATGGGCTTGTCCCTTTCGTTCCGTCGCGTTGTCTTCGTCGAGAGGCGAACAAGGTCCGGCCGCCCGACGCAGGATGCCAGCTTACCGCCAAAGGCGGGCCGACTTCAAGTCTTCTCCGGAATCCCTTGCGGTCGGGCAACTGATGGGGCAAAGATCTGCATGCTGCAGGGCCCACACAGGAAGCGGACCTCGAATCGGCGGCCGTCCTCGTCCTCCAGGATCATCGGTTCGGCAGCGGCGACGGATTGCGGTCCGGCGCACAGCCCCAACTCTCGGCGCAGGCAGTACTTGGTGGTCATAACGAGCCGACCGGACAGGTCCAGCCCGGACTCAGCCGCCGGCTCGATCGTCTCGACGCCGTGCCGATAGTAGAAGGCCTCCGCCTTACGATTCAGGACGTTCCCCAGATACGTCAGATGCTTCTCGGGATAAGCGACCGAGTTCTTGCGGATCGCGCCGGCGGGGCGGGGGCGATTGCTCTCTCTCGCCCCCATCAACCGCGCGATGAGTTCTCGTCTGGCGGCGTTCAACTGCGAGACGGGGAGGAAGCAGACGTTCTTTATCTCTATACGCACGTCGCGACAGACGAACAGCGTGTTGCCGAGCTTCGTCAGTTGTGTGGTGATCGTCTTGCGGGCGGCCTCTGCGTTCCGGGCCGGCTGGGTGGCGGCCACGATGGCGACGGTCGCCTCGTTGCCGTCCTCGTCGCGGCCCGACAGCACCAGGCCTTCGGACGTCTCGTGCAGGCGCATCGTCAGTTCAATGCGTCGCTCAGCGGCCTTGTCCGTCAGCCTGGCACAGAAGAGGCGGTCGTAATTGCGATGGATTCTCTGTCCGGCACGGATGCCGTGCATCTTCTGCGGGTACACCTTGCGACCCTCGATGCGATTGACGAGGGTCCCGGCCAACTGTCGCTGCCCGTCGAAGAAGCAGATTCCATCGCCGTTGTGCAGGTCGTGGTCGCCGTCGAGGAGGAAGCACGACTTCTCGACACCGGCCACCGTTCCGACGAATTCGCCCGTGGACTTCGGGCTGTCCATCGATGCGAAATGCACGCGGCGCCCGGCCAGACCATAGTCGGTAAACCCGCGATTGAACGTCCTGGCGGGATCGGGCTCAAAGGCCAGTTCAGACGGGCCCGAACTGGTTCGGCGGAGGCCTTTCTCGGCGAGGAGGGCATCGAGTCTGCGGCGGTAGAAGCCGACGGTGTTCGCGACGTACGGGGCGTCTTTGAGCCGGCCCTCGATCTTGAACGACGTGATCCCGGCGTCGATCAACTCCGCCAGGTGATCGGCCAGATTCAGGTCCTTTAGCGACAGCAGATGGCGGTCCTCGGCAAGGATCCTGCCGTGTCGGTCCCTGAGGTTGTAGCGCCGCCGGCAGGGCTGGGCGCACTGGCCGCGATTGCCGCTGCGTCCGCCAATGGCATAGCTCATACAGCACAGGCCGCTGACGCCCACGCACAACGCGCCGTGAACGAAGCATTCCAGTTCGATCGTGGTCTGCCGGCGGATTTCGCCAATTTGCTCGAGCGCCAGCTCGCGGGCCAGGATCACGCGCGAGAAACCGACCGCTTCGAGGAACCGGACCTTCTCGACCGTCGCATTGTGCATCTGCGTGCTGGCGATCAGCGGAACAGGCGGCAGGTCCAGTTCGAGCAGACCGACGTCCTGGACGATCAGTCCGTCGATGCCGATACGATGGAGCTGGCCGATCATCTTCTCGGCCCGGGCCAGTTCGTCATCGCGCAGCAGCGTGTTCAGAGCCACATAGACCCGGACATAATAGGGATGAGCGAAGTCGACGATCTGCCGGATCGCCGAGATCGTGTTGCCGGCCGCCTCGCGGGCGCTGAACTGCGGCGCACCGACGTAGACGGCGTCGGCCCCGCAGCGAATCGCGGCGATCGCGACCGAGGCGTCCCGAGCGGGGGCTAACAGTTCGATTCCGGCAGACATGGTCGTATGCGACGGGCAATTGTGGGGAACGGCGCTGGGTCGAAATCAGACATGGGGCGACCGGATATATCGAGGGCCGTCAGTGCTTCGTTTGGTGTGAGTCGATGCGCGCCTGCGTCTTTTCGCGCCAGGCGTCCGAGCCGCTGGCGGTGAAGTAGTCGAACGATTCGTCGTCGACGAGTTCGCCGAGCAGGACTTTGCGGTCGGCCGGGTCTTCGATGACCTCGATGATCCGCTTCCGGGCCCATTCGAGTTCGGCCAGGAACAAGCCGTGCTGCTCGGTGAAGATTGCTTCGAGCTTCTCGCGGAGGTGGCCGGCGTAGGCGGGGCAGTAGCCATCGGTGCCGATGGCGATTTGCAGGTCGCCGCGTCGGACAACGGCCGGAACGAAGAAATCGCACAGAGGTGGATCGTCCACGACGTTGCAGAGGATGCCCAACTCCTGGCAGTCGCTGTGGACCTGCCGGTTGACCTTCTCGTCATTCGTCGCAGCGATCGCGAGCACCGCCTCGGCGATGTACTCTTTGGAGTACTTGCCGCGGATCAGTTGGGCGCCGCGCTCGGTGCACAGTCCGGTCAGCACGTCGCTGGCGTGATCGGCCACGACGACCAGACGCGCCCCGGCATCGAGCAGGACGCCGGCCTTCCGCACGGCCACAGCGCCTCCGCCGACGAGCACGACGCGTCGATCCGTCAAATCCAGAAATATCGGGTACTTTGGCATTGTTGTGGATTATACCCTTGGCCCATTCGATCCGATATGCATTTTCCGGGCTTTCCCAACAAATCCGTTCGGTTTTTTGCGTTCGCAACGGTGGGGCGATGTGGTACACTCGCGGCCTGCGATGTCGTTCATCCAATTGTCTGGGTCAGGCTGGCTCGATGCCGAGTCGGTCGGGGAGGTCCGATTCAGTGATCGAATTGTGTGCGCCCCTGGCGGACCATGATGTTCGTCGGTTGAAAGCGGGTGATGAGGTGCTCCTTCGCGGCGTGGTGTATGCCGCCCGCGACATGGCCCACAAACGGCTCTGTGCTGCGCTCGACAGCGGCCGGGCACTCCCGATCGCGCTGGATGGGGCGGTCATCTATTTCGTCGGTCCGACGCCGGCGCGGCCACCGGCAGTGATCGGTGCGGCCGGACCGACCACGTCGTCGCGGATGGACCCGTTCAGTCCGCAACTGATCGCGCATGGGCTGCGTGCGACGATGGGCAAGGGCTATCGCAGCGACGAGGTCCGCCGGGCGCTGCAGGAGTACGGAGCGGTGCATCTGGCGACGCTGGGGGGGGCCGGGGCACTGTTGAGCAAGCACATCGTCAGTGCTGAGGTCGTTGCGTACGAGGACCTGGGGACCGAGGCGATCCGCCGGCTGGAGGTGGTTGATTTTCCTGCGGTGGTGGCGTATGATGCCGCCGGGGGTAGTGTGTACGACATGATTCGTGACCGTTCCGGAGTATGAGATGAAGGCAGTGTTGCTTGGGCTGGTGCAGTCCGGCAAGAGTACGATCTTTTCGGCCATCAGCGGCAAGGCGGTCCCCCCGATGGGGGCCACGGCGATTGAGGAGGCGATCGTTCCGGTCCCCGACAGTCGCCTGGACTGGCTCGAAACGCTCTACAAACCGAAGAAGAAGACCCTGGCGACGATCGACGTGCTGGACCTTCCGGGTTTCAGCTTTACGGACGAGCACGGGCGGGCGGCAGCCCGACGGCTGATCGGGCAGATTCGCACGGCGGACATGCTGGTCCTGGTCGTTCGGGCGTTCGAGAACGCAAGCGTCGCGGCGTACCGCAACAGCGTCGATTGGAGGCGGGATCTGGCCGAGTTGCAGACCGAACTGCTGCTCAGCGACCTGGAATTGGTCACCACGCGGGTCGAGAAGCTGGAGAAACAGGTTCACAAGCCCACCAAGACGCAGGCGCAGGACAAGGTCGAGCTGGCCCTCCAATTGAGGCTTCAGGAGGCGATTGAGGCCGAGCAGCCGATCAGCTCCGTGATCCATACCGACGAGGAGCGGGCCATCGTCAAGTCGCTGGGCTTCCTGACGCTCAAGCCGATGGCGGTTGTCGTCAACGTCGGCGAAGACCAGGCGGGCGAGACGATCCCGGTGGACGGGCCGATCGCGGCGGTGACGATGTGTGCCAAACTCGAACACGAGCTGGCCCAGTTGGACGCCGAGAGCCGAAAGACCTTCATGACCGATCTGGGGATTTCCGAGTCGGCGGCCGAGAAGTTCGTTCAGATGTGCTATTCGACGCTCGGGCTGGTGAGTTTCCTGACGGCCGGCGCCGACGAAGTGCGGGCCTGGCCCATCAAGGACGGGACCGTGGCCGTCGATGCCGCCGGGAAGATTCACAGCGACATCAAACGCGGGTTCATTCGGGCCGAGACGATGGCTTACACGGACCTGAAGGAACTGGGTGACGAGAAGGCGGTCAAGGCAGCCGGGAAGATGCGTCTGGAAGGCAAGGAATACGTCGTCAAGGACGGCGACATCATCAATTTCCGATTCAACGTATAGCCTATCGACAGACAGATTCGGTTCAGACGGGAGCCAGGCACAGGATGAGAGCAGCGGTATTGACGGGCGTTCGCCGGATGGAGGTCAGGGAGGTTCCCGATCCGAAGATCGAGAAAGGGACCGATGTCCTGCTGAAGATTGAGAAGGTGGGGGTCTGCGGCTCGGACGTTCACTACTTCGAGACGGGACGGATCGGCTCGCAGGTCGTGCAGTTCCCGTACATCGTCGGTCACGAGTGCGCCGCGACCGTGGCCAGGGTCGGGCCCGACGTGAAGGGCCTCAAGGTGGGCCAGGAGGTGGTGGTCGAGCCGGCGGTGTCCTGCCACGCGTGCGAGCAGTGCAAGGCGGGCCGCGAAAACACGTGTTTCCACCTGCGTTTTCTCGGCACGCCGGGGCAGGGCAACGGGTGTTTGTCGGAATATATCGTGATGCCCGAGGAGTGCTGTCTGCCGACGAACGGGAGGATCTCCATCGAGCAGGGGGTGCTCTGTGAGCCGCTGGCGATTGCGGTCTATGCGGTCAAGCAGTCGCGCCCCGCTCGGGGAGCAGATGTGGCGATGCTCGGGGCCGGGCCGATTGGGCTGTGCTGCTTGGTCAGCGCCAAGGCGGCCGGTGCCGGCGACTGCTATATGACCGAGAAGATCGACGAGCGCGTCGAGATCGCCCGGCGGGCCGGGGCCGCGTGGGTCGGCAATCCGCTCAGGGAGGATGTGGTGGCGTCAATCCTCAAGCGTAAGCCGCTCGGACTGGATATCGTATATGAGTGTGCGGGCCAGCAGGAGACGATCGACCAGGCGGTCGATCTGCTCAAACCGGGCGGCAAGCTCCTGCTGATCGGTATCCCGCGGGACGACCGCATTTCGCTGTCCATCGACAAAATCCGGCGCAAAGAGGTAACGATCATCAACGTGCGCCGTCAGAACAAGTGCACCCATGAGGCGATGGATCTGGTCGCCTCGGGGGCGGTTACCGTCGATTTCATGGTGACGCATCGGTTCGGGCTCGACCGGGTCCAGGAGGCTTTTGAGCTGGTCGCTGCATATCAGGACGGCGTCGTCAAGGCGATGATCGCGATGTGATTGTCGCGGCGTAGGCGTACTGGGGGCCGGAGACAGGGGGTGGTTTCTGCGTCGCGGAGGCCGGCGGCGCCGGGGGTCTTCGTGTCCGGGAGGGCTTTGGAGGTTCAATGGTCGATCAGGTCAAGCATGCGTGTATCGTCAGCGTGGGCAACGAGCTGCTCAGCGGCCACACGGTCGATACGAACGCCGCCTACATCGCCCGGCAACTGCGTTCGATCGGGATTCCGACGGTCAGTTCGCATATGGTGGCCGATCTGCAATCGACGATCGTTCAGGCGCTGCGCCTGGCGGCCGAAGAGGCCGACATCGTGATCGTCACCGGCGGTCTGGGCCCGACCGACGACGACCTGACCCGCGAGGGTCTTGCCGAGTTTCTCGGGGTCGAACTGGAACTCCAAGAGGATTTGGTTGTCAGATTGAAGGAGTGGTTCCAGCGGCGTGGCGTGCCGATGGTCCGCAAAAACATCGTCCAGGCCCGTATTCCCAAGGGGGCCCAGGTTGTGCCCAACGAGTGGGGCACGGCGCCGGGGATTCTGGCGGAGAGGGACGGGAAGGTCTTTTTTGCCCTTCCAGGGGTCCCACGGGAGATGGAGCGGATGCTGGCGGCCTCGGTGCTCCCGAGGCTGCGAGCGATGGTGCGGTGCCAGGCGATGGCGGTGCGCAAGCTCAAGTGCTTCGGGGCCGGGGAATCGACGATCGCCGAGATGATCGGCGAGGTCATGGCCCGAGATCGCAATCCGCTGGTCAATTGTACAGCGCATACGGGGGTCATCACGCTCGAAATCGTCGCTACATCGCCGACGGTCGCCGAGGCCGAGAGGTTGGCTCAAGGCCAGGAGGCCTCGCTGCGCGAGGTTCTCGGACCGCTGGTCTACGGGGTGGGCGACGAGACGCTGGCCGAGGTCGTCGGTCGGCAGTTGCAGGGGCTGGGAAAGACGCTGGCGGTCGCCGAGTCCTGCACGGGCGGTCTGCTTGCCAAGCTGATCACGGACATCCCCGGGGCCAGCGGGTACTTCACCCACGGGTGGGTGACCTACAGCAACCAGGCCAAGATCGAGGAACTGGGGGTCCCGGGGGAGTTGATCGCTCTACATGGTGCGGTCAGTGAGCCGGTGGCCGAGGCGATGGCCCAGGGGGCGCGTCGCCGGGCCGGGGCCGATTATGCCGTTGGTATCACCGGCATCGCCGGGCCGGATGGGGGTACCGAAGACAAGCCCGTCGGCTTGGTGTGTATCGCGGTGGACTTCCAAGGGCGGACACAGACCGTCCGGGAAGGATTCCCCTGGGAACGCCACCTTGTGCGAATGCGCGCCGCCCAGACGGCGCTGGACATCCTGCGTCGCGGACTGGCCGTTGACTCGTCGGCCGGAAAATGCTATAATCAGTAGGGATCAATAGATACGGCACATGAGGTTTGTATGACCAAGAAACGCAGGCACTTAGGGGAAATCCTCTATAAGGCGGGGCTTGTCAAGAAGGAGGCCCTGATCGATGCGATCAAGACCGGCAAGTCGAACAATAAGCGGCTTGGCCAGGTCCTGCTCGATCTGAAGCTGATTGACGAGGAAACCCTTGCCAAGGCCCTTGCCAAGCAGTTCGGCTTGAAGTACGTCGATGTGGACCAGGTCACGATCCCCTCCGACGCGGTGAAGATCATCCCGGAGGATCTGATCCGTCGACACGGCATCCTGCCCCTGAGCGTCGCCAACGGTCGTCTGAAGCTGATCATCAGCGACCCGATGGACCTGGACATGATGGATTCGGTTCGGCTGCGCCTGAATACCGAGCTCGAGTGCTATCTGGCCAGTGCGAAGAAGATTCGATCGTATATCGATGGTTCGCTCGAACAGGAGGTTGTGACGGAAGAGGATGACCGGCTCCGGCACAGTATCGACGCGACGGCGGCCGAACTGGCCGAGGTGGGCAGCGAACTGGCGGCTGAGGCGTTGCGGGCCCAGGCGGCTGCGGACGGCGACGACGGGCCGATCATCCGGCTGGTGAATCTGATCATCGATACCGCCTATCGCATGCGGGCCAGCGATATTCACGTCGAGCCGATGGCCGACCGCGTTCGCATCCGCTACCGCGTCGACGGCGTCTGTCTGGAGAAAGACAACATCCCGAAGAACATGCAGCCGGCCCTCGTGACGCGTTTGAAAATCCTTTCGGGCATGGACATCGCGGAGAAGCGGCTGCCGCAAGACGGTCGTATCAAGCGGAATATCGAGGGGCAGGACATCGATTTCCGTGTCTCGTCCCTTCCGGGCAACCACGGTCCCAGTGTCGTGCTTCGTATCTTGCGGCCGGATGCCGTCAATATCGGCATCGAGTCACTGGGCTTCGAACAGGACAATTATGAGACGTTCCAGCGGATCATCAAACGCCCGAACGGCATTTTTCTGGTGACCGGGCCGACCGGCAGCGGCAAAACGACGACTCTCTACGCCGCCTTGCAGGAGCTGAACAAGCCCGACAAGAAGATCATCACGGCCGAGGATCCGGTGGAATACAACTTTGCCGGCATGAACCAGTGCCAGGTCAAGTCCGAGATCGGCCTGACCTTCGACAAGCTGCTGCGCTCGATGCTGCGGCAGGCGCCGAACATCATCCTCGTCGGCGAAATCCGCGATAGCGAGGTGGCCGACATCGCCATCCAGGCGGCCCTCACCGGCCACTTGGTGTTCAGCACGCTGCACACCAACGACGCGTGCGGTGCGATCACGCGTCTGATCGACATGGGGGTCAAGCCGTTCCTTGTGGCCAGCTCGATCCAGGCGATCATGGCCCAGCGGCTGGTCCGCGTGATCTGCAAGAAGTGCCGCGTGGTCGATGAGAACCCGAATCCGCACTTCCTGAGGCTTCTGGAGATCGATCCTGAGGAGGTCAAGAAGCGCCCCGTCTACAAGGGCGCCGGTTGCAGCGCGTGCCAGAACACCGGGTACAAGGGCCGGCTTGGCATCTTCGAAATGCTCGAAATGAATGCGGAAATGCGGGAACTGGCCTTCAAACGCGCCCCGACGACGGAGTTGCGCAGGGCGGCCAGGGCCGGCGGGATGCGGACGCTGACGTACGACGGAAAGCTGAAGATTTTCAAGGGGATTACCACAGCCGAGGAGGTCTCGCGTATCGCGCAGGCCGAGGGCGTGGTGGAAGAGTAGCCATATCATTTACCAGAGGATCACCAGATGGCAACAGTGAACATGGATCGGTTATTGCAGGCGTGTGTCTCCCAGGGAGCGTCGGACATTCACATCACGGTCGGACGCCCCCCAGTGCTTCGTATCGACGGACACCTGCGTTCGCTCGAAACCAAAGTACTCGAGCCGGACGATACGGTCGCGTTGATGAAAAGCATCACGCCGGAGCGGTGTGAGCAGGAATTGCAGGAAGAGGGGGGTACCGACTACGGTTTCGCCTTCGGAGACGCCGCTCGTTTCCGCGTCGCCGTCTTCAAGCAGAAGGGCAATGTCTCCATCGTCCTTCGCCAGATCCCCAACAAGATTCTGACGTTTGAGCAGCTCGGCCTGCCGAAGATTTGTGCGGCATTGTGCCGGCGCCCGCGTGGGCTCTTTTTGGTGACAGGCCCGACGGGTAGCGGCAAGACCACCACGCTGGCCACGATGATCAACTACATCAACGAGAACTTCGACCGACATATCGTGACCGTGGAAGACCCGATCGAATACTACCAGCCTCACAAGAAATCGGTTGTTAACCAACGCGAGGTCGGCGTGGACGTGCCCAGCTTCGCCGAGGCGCTGCGGCGCGTTCTTCGTCAGGACCCGGACGTGATTCTCGTCGGCGAGTTGCGTGACCTTGAGACGATCGAGGCGGCCGTGCGTGCAGCGGAAACGGGCCACTTGGTGTTTAGCACCGTCCACACGACCAGTGCCGCCGGTACGATCAACCGTATCATCGACGTGTTCCCTGTGGACCAGCAGGAGCAGATCCGGATCCAGCTTTCGGGCAACCTGCTGGCGGTGCTCAGCCAGGCCTTGTGCCCGCTGGCGACCGGACGGGGTCGCGTGGCAGCCTATGAGTTCCTTGTTGTGACGCCGGCGATTGCGAACCTGATCCGCGAGAACAAAACCTACCGGATCGATTCGAGTATCCAGACGGGCAAGAAGCTGGGCATGCAACTGCTCGACGAGCATCTTTGGAACCTGTACGACACCGGCAAGATCACGCTTGAGGAGATGCTGGATAAGGGACGCCAGCCGGGCGCGCTACAGGAAAAGGCACTGGCCAAGATCGCCGGAGCAAGGGGCAGCAAGATGAAGAAGAAGGCCAGCGAGGCGGCCAAGGAACTGGAGGACATGGGCCCGATCCTCAAGACGTAGTGATCGTGCCGGTCCGACAACGGACCGTGTTACCAAGTGCAGAATGGGGGTCGTCGATCGCGTCGGTCCGGAGGGCTGATGTATAACCGCTTGGAGGTATGGGCTGTTTTATTGAACCTCAGGCTGTCTCGTCAACCAGGTGTCCAAGTCCTAATTTTTTTGAAAATAGCTATTTACTTTGCTATAATCGAATCGTACACAGAGATAGGGTCTTTAAGGGCTTCGGGCAATGGGCAAGAGCAAAACGGCAATCAAGCTTCCTCCGGTCGAGCAATTGCGTGGCCGGCCTCTCGGTCGAATCCTCATGAAGATGGGCGTCCTGAGCAGGGACAAGGTTCATGAGTGCCTGACCATTCAGAAGCAGCGGGGCGGGGGCGTTCGGATCGGCGAGATTCTGCTCGAACTTGGACTGGTTGACGAGACACAGTTGCAGGTGGCCCTGGCCGCCAAGCGGGGCATGGAGTACATCAGCATCGACGGTCTGGACATCCCTGACGATGTGATCAAGAAGGTGCCAGCGCAGACCGCGACGAGCTATCATATTGTTCCGATTGAGTACAACAAATCGAAGAACGAGCTGGTCGTCGTGCTCGACAACGTAGAAAACTTCCGTGCGACGGACGACCTTCGCACGCTGATGGGCTACACGATCACGGCGAAGATGACCGACCAGGGGGCGCTGGAGAGCGCACTGAACAAGTACTATGGGTCGGAAGAGGACGAGAACATTACCGAGCTGATCGACGAGATCCAGTCGGATGCGTTTCTGGCGGAGTTCGAGGGCCGCAATCAGAGCATCGACCTCGATGAGCTCAAGGAGCTGTCCGAGTCGAACCCGGTCAAGAAGCTCCTGAACCTGGTTCTGTTGCAGGCGATCCGGGACAAGGCGTCGGACATCCATTTCGAGCCGTTCGAGAGCGAGTACAAGATGCGCTATCGGATCGACGGCGTTCTGTACGAGATGATCCCGCCCCCGAAGTACATCGCGGCGGCCCTGAGTTCGCGTATCAAGGTCATGGCGAATCTGGACATCGCCGAGCGGCGTCTGCCGCAGGACGGTCGAATCTCGCTTTCCGTCCAGGGGAACCCGATCGACCTTCGCGTCAGCGTTCTTCCGACGATGTTCGGCGAAAGCGTCGTGCTCCGCGTTCTGGACCGCAGCCAGGTGAGCTTCGATCTGGAGAAGCTCGGGTTTCAGCCTCAGGACCTGAAAGTCACCCGCCAGCTCATCCACAAACCCAACGGGATCGTCATCGTCACCGGGCCGACGGGTTCGGGCAAGACCACGACCCTGTATTCGGCTCTGAGCGAATTGAACACCATTGACCGAAAGATCATCACCACGGAAGATCCCGTCGAATATGACCTGGACGGACTGGTTCAGGTCCAGATGAAGCCGGACATCGGACTGACCTTTGCCCGCTGCCTGCGTTCGATCCTGCGACAGGACCCGGACATCGTGCTCGTCGGCGAAATTCGCGACCACGAGACGGCCGAGATCGCGGCCCAGGCGTCACTGACGGGGCACCTGGTCTTTACGACGCTGCACACCAACGATGCGCCGAGTTCGGTGGCGCGTCTGTTGGATCTGGGCGTCGAGCCGTTCTTGATTACCGCGACGATCGAGGGCGTGGTCGCTCAGCGTCTGGTCCGGCGGATCTGCACCAAATGCAAGACGGCTTACGAACCGGACGAGGCGCAGTTGAGGGAGATGAGCTTGACGGAGGAGGAGATCGCCGGCAAGCAGTTCTACTATGGGCGGGGCTGCAGCAAGTGCAACGGCACCGGGTACAGGGGGCGGACCGGAATCTACGAGATCATGATTTTCAATGATGAGATTCGGGACCTGATCATGAACCGCGCCTCGACCAACGTCTTGCGCGTGGCGGCACAGAAGGGGGGAATGCGACCGTTGCGTGAGAATGGCCTGATCGCCGTATTCGACGGCATTACAACGATCGACGAAATCCTTAAGGAAACGATCACGGAAAGCTGACGCGCTTACCGGGTTCAGGGCGGATCTGTGGAAATGAGGTAGGAACATGCCGGTCTTTCAATATGTAGCGTTGGATTCGCAGGGCGTGGAGATCAAGGACGAGATCGAGGCCCTCAGCGAGAAGGAAGCGATCAGCAAGATTCGCAATATGGGGTATTTCCCCACGAAGGTGCGGTCGAAGTCGGCCGCCAAGCAGACGAGCAAGGCGGTGGCCAAAACGCGGAGCCGGCGCGGGGCCAAGTCGAAGGTGAAGGTCCGGTATGTGACGGAATTCGCCCGGCAGCTCTCGACGCTGCAGGACGCCGGTCTGCCGATTCTTCGGTCGCTTCGAATTCTGGAAGAGCAGCAGAGGTCGGGCGCGTTCAAGCGGATCATCGGATACGTGGCCGACGACATCGAGGGCGGTTCGACGCTGTCGGAGGCGATGGGCAAGTACGGTCGGTGCTTCGATCGGCTGTTCGTGAACATGGTGGCGGCCGGAGAGGCTGGCGGTGTGCTCGATCTGATCCTGTCGCGTATCGCCGACTTCAAAGAGAAGTCGATTCGGCTCAAAGCTCGCGTGAAAAGCGCGATGATCTACCCGATCGTGGTGCTTGTAGCGGCGTTCCTGATCGTGCTGGGCCTGATGATGTTCGTGATTCCGCAGTTCAGTTCGGTGCTCGAGGAGATGGTCGGCGGCAAGCTGAACCCCGTGACGACGACCGTGCTGGGAATCAGCGGGTGGATTGCGTTCCGGTATGGCTGGGCCTGGATGATCGGCGTGCCGATTGCCATTGTCTTTGCGCTGCGGATGGTTCGCCTGACGCAGCCCGGACGCTACGTGTTGGACAGCATCAACCTGCGTCTGCCTGTGGTCGGCCAGTTGTCCAGCAAGGTGTCGATTACCCGATGGACGCGAACCCTTGGAACGCTGATCAGCGCCGGCGTGCCCATTCTCGACGCGATCAACGTGACGCGCGAGACAGCCGGCAACGAGGTCTATGCCAAGCTGCTGGGCAATATCCACAACTCCATCCGCCAGGGGGACACGTTCGCGGCGCCCCTTCGTCAGTCCAAGACCATCGATCTGCTCGTCAGCAACATGGTGGCGGTCGGCGAGGAAACCGGCGATCTGGACAAGATGCTGCTGAAGGTGGCGGACAACTACGACGAGCAGGTAGACGTACTCGTCGGCGGTTTGATGTCCATGCTGGAACCGATCATGATTATCGTGCTCGGCGCCACCGTGGGCGTGATCGTGATGGCGGTGTTCCTGCCGATGATTCAGGTCATCACCAGCCTGAGTTCCGCCGGCGGCTAATCGGCTCGGCCAACCAGATTGAAGCAATCATGAATCGAAAAAAGGAGAACGCAATGAAACCAGTCGCCAACCCAGCCAGAACGCCCCGGGCGTTCACGATCGTCGAGTTGCTGACCGTGATGAGCATCATCGTCATCCTGATCGGCCTGCTCGTACCGGCCCTGAACAAGGCCAAGAAGTTCGCCACGAACGTCAAGCAGATGGCCCAACTGCGCAGCATCGATGCCGCCATCGAGTTGTTCAGCAACGAGTTCGGCGGGTATCCGGATTCCGGCGCCCTGGATCCGACGGGCGCGCCGTACTGCGGAGCGATGAAGCTGTCGGAAGCCATCATGGGCAAGGACCTGCTCGGCTGTCACTCGAATACGGTGTTCCGTCGCGACGGCCTGGACAGCACGGGCAGCCTGCAGTTGTATCCGACGAATCCGCTGCCGGCCAACCTGTCGGCGAGGAAGGGACCGTATCTGCAGGCGGAGAACGCCAATGCCTACCGTCTGCGGAGCATCTACGGCGACACCCGGGTCGGTGCGTTCCTGCCGGACACGTTCGTGCTCTGCGACGTGTACGAACGGCAGATGACCTCGGGTCAGAAGACGGGCATGCCGATCCTCTACTATAAGGCCAACACAGCCAACAACCTCCACGATCCGAATGTGGCGTCGTCCATGAGCATTACGGACAACCGGGGCAACATCTACAACCACTTCGACAATCAGTCGCTTCTGGCCCTGGGCAAGCCGTGGGAGGCCTCTACCTCGCAGACGCCTCACAATCTGGCCGATCCCCTGCGGTTCTTCCGCAACACCAAAAGCGACAAGATCATTACGACGGACCGGCCCGTCAAGCCCGATTCGTACATCCTGATCTCCGCCGGATGGGACGGCGAATACGGCACCGCCGACGACATCTGCAACTTCGAGTGGAAATATCGAGAGTAGCGTTCGGCGGCCCGATTTTCCTGGGGCCGTTGTCGGGGCGGGTCGTCCGTTCCGACCGGCGGCGTGAGCCGAAAGGGATCATCCGGCAGACAACGTCGGCATTGAAAGAGGACGATCGTGAAAGCGCATAGATCCGGTCTGACGCTGGTAGAGATTCTCGTGGTCGTGGGCGTGATCGCCATTCTGGCGGGGATGCTCCTGCCGGCCATCAGCATGGTCCGCAAGACGGCCCGTGAGGCCAAGCAGAGGGTGCAGTTCACCGCCATCGATCTGGCCCTGGCGACATACAAGAACGATCAGGGGGACTACCCACCCTCGGACCGCTACACATGGTTGGAAGAGACCCAGCAGACGGAGAATTCGTCCGGGGCGCAGAAGCTGGCGGAGGCCCTGCTCGGCTGGGACCTGCTGGGGTTTCATCCCGACTCGGGTTATCGCGCCGACGGGATGAACCGATGGCCCTATCGCGTGGGGACGACGACTCACGCGGCGGGTACGTACTTCCTCTACGATCGGACGGTGGACCGCGACATGGACAGGCGACGGTCTCGCTACCTGGACCTCGATACGGCCAACGCCGTGCGACTGGGCGTTTCCGGCGGAAATGACGGGTTGTTCAATCTGGGTGCGGTCGGGATCCCTCTGGCACCGGAAACCTTTGTGTTGGGCGACGCCTTCGGCAAGGGAAAAGAGGTGGTGCTGCGTGACGGCACGCGCAAGAGAGCGGGCCTGCCCGTGCTCTACTACCGGGCCAACCCCACCGGCAGGGCGCGCGAGGACATCTACGACAACCGGGACAACGACTATCTCGTGGTTGCCAAGGAGCAGACGGACCTGGCGCAGCGCGGCAGTGCTCCGGCCCGGGCCCAGGGGAACCTGTGGAACCCGTTGGCTGGAACGGTCTCGATGTTCTATGACCACATTACCGACTGGCGGGCTTCGACGGACAGCTTCCGCGTGCCCCACAAGCCCGACTCGTACATCCTGATTTCGGCGGGCAACGATGGGTTCTACGGGACGGACGACGACATCTGCAACTTCCAGCGGTAAATATGTTGTCTTTGGCCCCAGGGGCGCCGTGGCCTTATGAAGAATGCAGGACGACATCTCGGATTGAGTCTCGTGGAGATGCTGGTGGTCGTGGGCATCATCGCCCTGATCGCCTCGGTAGCGGTCACGTTGACGCTCCGGATGACGAACCAGGCGAAGGAACGCGAGTTGGCGAGCATCTTTGCATTGCTCAAGACGGCGTTGCAGGAGTACCACGAGGAGACCGGCGCGTTTCCGTTGCAGCCGGAACAGGACTTCGCCAATGCGGCCACACACATGCAACAGATGTATGAGCGGTTGATAGCCGAGCCGGCCTCGCGTCAGATCTTGACACAACTGGCGGGTCTGCCTTCCGGCAGGGACACGACCGGCAGGGAAGTGGGCCGGGTGCTTGACCCGTGGGGGACCGTGCTGGATTACCGATATGGTCCGGACGACGACTTGCCCGAATTGATCTCGGCCGGGCCCGACCGACGATTCGGAACCGAAGACGACATCAGCAGCCGGGCCGGCTGACGGAGCGACGCGTGAAACGGGCCCTGGATTGAACCTGATGAGCCATAGCCGGTCTCTGCCTGGAATGGGTGGGTCACGGCACGTTCGATAAGAAACTGAAGCTTATGGACTTCCGAGCACACAAGAAAGACGGATTGACGCTGGTCGAGATGACGCTGGTGATCGCGACCATCGCGCTGTTGGTGGGCTTCGGACTTCCGGCCGTACGGGCCCTGGTGCATTCGTTCGAGTCGACCAGCGGCACCCGCAGCATGATCGGTGCGGCCCTCAGTTCCGCACGGGCGATGGCGGTGAAGAATCAGAGATACACCGGCGTGCGGTTCCAGAAGCTGTGCCGCTCGAAAGACCCGTCGAACCCGCTGATCGGCCTGCTGGATGCACCGCAGTACATGATCTTCATCGTGCTCGAAGAGCCGAAGGACATGGGGGGGCTGGCGATCGGCTTCCGGGCGGTGGAAGGTCTTGAACCGGTGAAGCTGCCGGACAGCATCGGCGTACTGGATATCAGCCAGATCTCCTCGAACAGCGACATCGACGAGGCCCACGAATTGAACGACGCATCGGCCTTCTCGATCATCTTCTCGCCGTCGGGAAAGCTGGTGGTGCGCGACGTCCGCGTACGCAACCGAGACGGGTACGTTCTGCCGAGCAACGAAAGCGGATCGAGCAAGGTGTCGCTCGACCAGATCTTCAACTCGGCCGTCAACATCACGGAATACGGACGGGGAATGTTCCTTCAGGACGACTACTCCGCGCGGAACCCGTCGCCGGGAAATGCGTCGGATTACGGCCTGGGCAAGGAAATGAGCCGGACGGGTTTCGTCATCTACAACCGTCTGCGCTTTGCGGAGCTGTTCCGCAGGAAGGTGGCGTGGTCGGACTATCTATCCGGGCTGTCGGGTGACGATGTGGTTTACGTGAGCCCCCATACAGGGACGTTGGTTTCCCCCAAGTGATCGAGCGCTATGGATAAGAACTCGCGACAACATGGCTTCTCACTGCTGGAGACGCTGCTGGCCGTCAGTACGCTGGCCGTGGGCATGGTTTTCGTCGCCGGCACGTTCATGGGCGGCATCTACTTCACGTCGCTTTCGACGGAGCGGACGATTGCGGCGGTGACAGCCGATGAGGCCTTTGCGAAGATTCGTCTGTACGGGCTGGACCCCAACGATCCGAATCTGGCGACGGATACGTTCGTCGCGTATGACGAACTGGCGACGGTGCCGACCGACGAGTTCCTCTATCCATCGGTCGCCGAGGACATCGCCAGGCAGTATTCCTGGATGGCCCTCTGCCGGCGCATGGGCGCCGACAGCCGCCTGGTCCAGGTCACGGTGTTCGTCTGCCGACACACGGGAAACGACACGCGGTATTGGGTGCGCGCCTCGGACGCCCTGGAACAGGGGGCTTTGCCGCGGCCGGTGCGCATCCCGATCGTTCGGGAGACAGGTGCGGCCAACGACGAGGTTTCGATCGTCGATGCCGTTGCGTCGGACGGGATCGATGAGAATGTGTTCGCCAACGACGGGGCCATCCTCGTGGATGATGCCACGGGACAGATCTATCGCGTCCTCCAGCGGTACAGAGAGCCGTCGAACCGCATCCAACTCGACCGGCCTTGGAACGGAGGCGAAATCGGCGGATCGGCAGAAACCGAGATCTGGGTCGTCCCCCCGTCGGTCGCTGGTGGGCGCAGCCCCCTGGTGGGGGTCTACCAGCAAGTCATGAGGTTTTAGAGCGATAGGATGCGAAGAGCCTTTACATTGATCGAACTGGTGGTGGCGCTGGGAATTCTGGCGGTGGTCCTGTCGTTCGCCGGGATGATCTTCCGTGTGAGCATCGATTCGCACCGGATTGCCCTGGCCAACGCGGAGATCATGCAGAAGCTGCGTGTGATCGCCGAGCAGCTCAACGCCGACTTTCAGGGGCTCCGCGACGACGGGGAGCTGTTCATCATCTGGGATGCCGCGCGCAGGTCGGATTACCGCGGCGCCAACGCCAACGATCCGGCGGCGTTCGAGCGTTTCGACCGGATCATGTTCTTCACCACCGGCGATTTTCAGACGTATAAGACCGATCCGCCCATTCGGGGCAACGTGGCGAGAGTCTGCTACACCCTCGTCAGCCGGCCGGCCGACAACCAAGCCGGGCGTCTCAAACCCCGGCAGCAGAAGCCCTCGGACCGGATGCTGGCGCGAACGGTGCACGTTCTGGTGCCCACGGCGGCCGCCGCCGACCGGCTCGACACGACTTCTTTCACCGAGGCCCAGTGGCGTCAGTGGAGCAGCGACCTCGAATACGACAACATCTCGTTGCAGGAGTGGATGCAGATCCCCCGCGCCGAGAAGATCGACATTCTCTCTGTGATCGGCGACGTCACGATCGCCGGCGACGTTGAAAGTACGACGGACGAGGCCGCTCGCGGCGTGGTGATCGACCTGACACAGCCCGACCCGGTGCACGCGCTGCTGTGTGAGGGAGTCGGACAGTTCGCGGTCCAGGGCTGGAGCGATGCGGAGCAGCGGTGGATTCCGCAGGTCAATCCGAACGGCGACGAGAGCCTCGACGACGATTCGGACTTTCTCTTGCAGGGCGACGATCTTGATCCCGAGAACAAGCCGGGAATCTGGTATCCGCGCGGCGCGCTGACCTTGCGGAACATCACATATCCCGCCTCGCAGATCGACAAGGCGCATCGCCATGAAGTCCCCGGCCTGGGACGGGCGCTGAAATTCACCTTCACCCTGTACGACTCGAAAGGGGTCTTCGCGAGCGGCAGGACATTCACGCATATTGTCTACTTGAACGACTGATGGGGTTGCGGATGGCGGCACGGACTGGACAATCAACGGCGGGCTTTCCTCGCGGCTCGGCGCTCATCCTCACCGTGGTTCTCACGAGCCTGCTGGCCATCGTGGGCGTGCTGTTCATTATGACGGCGCGGATCGACCGGATGGCGACGTCGGCGGCCACGGAGAACCAGCAGCTCAACCTGGCGGTCGATACGGTCGTGGCCCAGATCGGTGAGATCCTTGTGGCGGACACGCCCGGCGTGTCGGCCGGTTCGGTGTACTACGATTTTCCGGACGTCAACAATCCGTGGCTGGCGGACCTGGAGCCGTATCGATCGGGGGCCAACTACTACTGGCGGCAGATCAGTCGTATTTCCGACGCCAACGAGGCCGATGTGCGTCACGTGCGGATTCGCGTCGTGGGAAATCGCGACGTCATCGACGCCAACATGACCGGGACCAACGCCGATGCCGACGGGGACGGAGTGGGAGACGCTCGATGGTTCGAGGTGCCCGGCGTCATGTCGAGCCGGGGCAAGCCGATCTATGCGGCCGTCCGGATCGTCGACAACGCTGCGATGCTGAATCTCAATACCGGGTACTGGTTCGATCCGACCCGGTCCGACGGCGACAGCGTTGACGGCAGCAGCGTCCAGCAGATCAATGTCGTCGCGCTGGCCGGGGGCCGTGGTGCGACAGCGACCGACTACGAGACCTATGCCGCCGCACTCCTGGCGGCGCGGGGGATTGACCCGGTCGAGGGACTTCAACGATATGCCGACGAGGTGATCTGGCGCTACGGGCATCCCGACCCGAACAGCTCGTACCGCGCGTTCGATCTCTCGGATGAGCTGGAGCTTCGATATCGATTTCTCCTGAACCATTCCAGCGTCGAGTCCCGCGCGGAGAAGTGGGGGCGGTTCAAGGCCAATACGATCTCCACACCCGTGGACTCGGCAGGGCAGGCGCTCGATCGATGGTATGCCCGTGTCCGTGACGACGGGACGCTCGATCCCAATTATGCCTACCGACACGTCGCCACGACGTACAACATGGACCGGATTCTCACGCCCCGGCCCATCGAGCTGGGCTCGCTGACGCGGCACAAGAAGGTCAACGTCAACAGCGGCGACGCGAATACCCTTCGGGACGCCATCCTGACCGCGCTGGCGGTCGCCGGACAGGACCCGAACGTGCTCAGCGCCGAGACGGCCCAGATCACCGCGAACCTGCTCGACTTCATCGACGACGACGACGAAGTCACGGCCGTCGCCGGTCCCGGCACGTCCGGGGCGCACTACTACGGGTTCGAGCGGCCCTGTATCTACATTTCGGAGGTCGCCTACCGTGGTGTCACGGGCGCTACGGGCGTTGTCCACGTCTCGACCGCCGTTGAGCTGCACAAGCCGCACTACGCGGACCGCGACCCACAGGCCGGACAGTGGCGACTCCTGATCGCCGAGGAAGGGCAGTCCAGAGAGGTGCCGATCGTATGGTCGGGGACGCGGCGCTTCCATGTGATTCTGAACGAAGATCCGATGGCCGAGTTGTTCGACGATGGCGCCTTCTCCGACCCGGAGGAACCGGCCGATGCCCTCCAGCGGTATGGGTATCGCCCCAGCGCCTACAACGCTCCGACGGCGCAGATCGATACCGACGGTTTCGGCGAGGGGGCGAGGATTTCGCTCCAGCGCTGGGTCGCGCAGACCGACACGTGGATCACCGTCGATCACGTGCGCGTGGGGACTGGTTGGATGGTCCCGGACCAGGGAGCCCGCAGTTTCCAGCGGGACCTCTCGCCCGGCAAGTGCGTTCGTCGCCTGTGGGGTGCGGAGATGATATCCCCGCCCGGTCTGGGGCACGCTATCGACAACTACGTGGACGCGGACGAGAGTGTCATTCAGGCGCATCCGGCCAATCGGACACTGACGAACATTGGGGAGATCGGGAAGGTCTTCGCCGCCAGCGCCTATGGTGTGACACCGGCGGACACGGCGAGCGACGTTCTGCTCGATCTGGCGAAGCCGCACTATGCGGAGTTGCTGAATTACCTGACGGTCATCGACCCCACCGAGCACGGCCTGTCGGCGGAGGAGACACGGATCATGGGGCGGATCAACATCAACACGGCGCCCTGGTTCGTGCTCGCCCAACTGCCGTGGATTCAGTACCAGGCCTCGGGCGAACCGACCGTCGTACGGGCCCTGGCCATTGTGGATCACCGGGAGCGGTACGGCCCCTTCCGCAGCGTTGCGGGGCTGCTGCAAGTTCCCGAGATGCAGCAGTTGGGTTACGACGGCTTCGACAACCTGCACGAGGACGATCCGCGCGGGCCCGACCTGACGCCCGACAACGTCCGCGACGATCTGGAGGAGCGCGACCTGCTGTTTACGCGGATCAGCGATCTGGCGACGGTGCGGAGCGACGTTTTCACAGCCTACATCGTGGTCCGGATCGACGTCAATGGGCCGCAGAAGCGGATGATGGCAATCCTTGACAGGAGCCGGACGAGCGCGGCAAACCCGCACTTCAGACTCGTCTCGCTCTATCCCGTTCCTGATCCGCGATAGGGCCTACGCGTCGATCCACGCAACAAGCTTCGCATGCGCCTTCCGGTTGGCGGCCAGCACATCCATCGCCTGCCCTTCGTAAGCGTCGAGGTCGACGGGGAACAGCGGGCGGCCTTTCCAGTTGGTGACGATCGCGCCGGCCGCCTGGGCGATCATGACGCCGGCGGCCACGTCCCACAGCTTCGGCGTGCAGACCACCGTGCCCACCAGGCCTCCCGCCGCGACATAGGCCAGTTGCAGGGCGGTCGTTCCGAAATTGCGGAACCGCGACTGACGGACGATCTGACCGATCCAGGCTGGAAGCGGGTCGCCGAAATGGCTGTCGAGGCCGACGCTACTCGTCGGCGCGATGTCGTCGTCGCCGGCCTCAATGCGTCGGCCGTTGAGCTGCGCTTCCCCGCCTTGCACGGCGGTGTACATCGAGTCGGTCGCCGGGTCGAACACGACCCCGGCGATGGGACGGCCCTCGCAGAGGACCCCGATGCTGACGGTGAAGATCGGGATTCCGTGAGCGAAGTTGTTGGTCCCGTCGATCGGATCGATCACCCACCAGATGGACGGCTCACCGCGCGGCGCGCGTTTGAAGATCTTCCCCGGTTCGCCTTCCTCGCCGATGAACCCGTGGTCGGGAAAGCCCTCCCGGATGCGATCGACGATGATCTGCTGGCAACGGCGGTCGGCGTCGGTGACCAGTTCCGTCTCGGTCTTGAAGGTGGCCTTGACGTAGTTCATCTCCTCCATCGCTCTCTGCCCGGCGAGGCGGGCGGCGACGACGGCGGTTTCCAGCATCTGGCTCAACGCCTGTTGTTCCATGTCCATATGGGCTACCTGTTCCTTGTCGTTGACAAAAACATCGGTGGCGGGTATTCTACCTCGGTTATGCTGACACGCCAATCGGCAAATGCCGCCCAATTCATCCGTCCCGCCTCGTCGTCGGAGCGTCGCGTGGCGCTGGCGGTTTCCCTGTCGATCCTCGGATTCTTCGCCGGACTGTGGGTGCTTCAGCGGGTCGGGTTCGACTTCGGATTGCTCTTCCATCCCTGTGGATTCAAACAGCGGACGGGCTGGCCGTGTCCGGCATGCGGGATGACCACCTCCGTGCTCGCCTTCGCTCGTGGCCGATTGTTGGCTGCATTTTACATTCAGCCGGCCGCCGCATTTCTCTGCAGCGTCCTGACGCTGGTTGCATTTTTCGCTTTGCTGACGGCGGGCCTTGGAGTATATTTCAGGGCCTTCGACCGTCTCCTGCACGAGACGAAAGTGATTCACTGGATTGCCGTGTTGCTCGTGATTCTGGCTGCCGGGTGGGCGGTGACATTGGCCCGTGCCTTTGCGGCGCAGAATGCTGGTTAGCCGTACAGATGATGGGGAGTTACGGGAGTGCTTTTATGATGAGAATTCTGATCACAGACAAACTGGCCCAGGAGGGGATCGACATCATCAACGCCGCCGAAGGGTTCGAGGCCGTAATCAAGACCGGAATCAGCGAGGATGAGCTGGCATCCATCATCGGTGAATATGATGGCCTGATCATTCGCAGCGGAAGCAAAGTCACGGCCAAGGTCCTGGCCAATCCAGGCAAGCTCAAAGGCGTGGCGCGGGCGGGCGTCGGCGTCGACAACATCGATGTCAAGGAGGCGACGCGCAAGGGAATCCTCGTGATGAACACGCCCGGGGGCAATACGCTCAGCGCCGCCGAGCATACGATGGCTCTGATGCTGGCGATGAGTCGAAACGTTGTACCGGCCTGCAACAGCCTCAAAGCAGGGGCCTGGGACCGAAAGAAGTACACCGGCAACCAGCTCAATCACAAGGTCCTGGGCGTGATCGGCCTCGGGCGAATCGGCATGGCCGTGGCCCAGATGGCCCGTGGATTCAACATGAAAGTGCTGGGATACGACCCGCTGGCGGCGCCGAAAGACGCCGAGCAGCAGGGGGTCGAGGTGACCGACAACGTCGAGCGGATCTTCCGGGAAGCGGACTTCATCAGCCTCCACGTGCCCAAGAACGAGCAGACGCTCAACATGATCGGCAGCGCACAGATCGAAATGATGAAGCCGACGGTGCGTCTGGTCAACTGTGCCCGCGGCGGCATCATCAACGAACAAGCCCTGTACGACGCCCTGGCGGCCAAGCGGATCGCCGGCGCGGCCCTCGACGTGTTTTCGAGCGAGCCGCCGGAGAACATCCGTTTCGCCGAACTGGAGAACTGCCTGGTGACGCCGCACCTGGGCGCCAGCACAGAGGAAGCGCAGATCGAGGTCGCCGTCGAGGCGGCCGAGATCCTGATCGACGCCATCAAGGGCGGGCCGATCAAGAACGCGCTCAATGCGCCTTCGACGGGCGGTGCGATGCCGCCGATGGTGAGCCGCTACGCCGAGCTGGCGCGCCGCATCGGGGCGCTGCTCAGCACGATCGCCCCGGGCAACATCAAGGGCATTGAGGTTCAGTATCGCGGCACGGTTGCCGCCATGGACGTCGCGCCAGTGACGCTCGGCTTCCTGATGGGGCTGCTTCAGAAGCACTTTGAGATGCCGCTGAACATGGTCAACACGCCGGTGCTGGCCAAAGAACGCGGCATCAGCATCGACGAAACCAAGAACAGCGAGGCCAAAGACGTGGCGTCAAGCTTCAGTGCGAAGGTCGTCACAACAAAAGGCGCTCGTACTGTGACGGGCTCTGTGTTTGGCGAGCGACTGCTGCGCATTATCGAGATCGACGGGTTCAATATCGAGATGACGCCGCAAGGGGCGGTGCTGGTCATCTTCAACGACGACAAGCCCGGTGTCATCGGGGCGGTCGGCACCGCGTGCGGCAAGCACGGGATCAACATCGGGACGATGGGCGTCGGCCAGAAGCTGGAAGAGCACAAGGCCATCCTGGCGGTCAGTCTCGACAAAGAGCCGGACGCCAATGCTGTTGCGGAATTGAGCAAGCTCGACTTCGTCAACGAGATTTACGTCTGCACGTTGTAGGGATTGGTCGTCGGCGCCAGGTCGGCATGGATGCGGCAGCATTGCTTCGTCGCGTCTGATGGACGCTGGTACGTTGCATGGGATACGGACATCATGGCCCAGGAACTTATCATCAGCGTCAGCGGGATGCGTGGGATCATCGGTGAGAATCTCACGCCCGCCCTCGCCGCTGAGTATGGTTGCGCCTTCGGCAGCTTTCTGAGCGATCGGGTCGGCGCAGATGGACGACGACCGTCCGTCTGCGTCGGCCGCGATTCGCGTGGCAGCGGCCCGATGCTGGCCTCGGCGGTCATGGCGGGCCTGTGCTCGGTTGGAGTCGATGCGATTGATCTGGGGCTGGTTACGACGCCCGGCGTGGGCGTCATGCTGCGCCATCTCGGCTGCGCCGGCGGCATCATGATTACGGCGTCGCACAACCCGCTTCCCTACAACGGGATCAAGCTGATCCTGGACAACGGCGTGGCGCCTCCGCCGCAGACGGCAGCACAGATTCGTCAGTGCTTCTTCGACAAGCAATTTCGGTTTGTGACCTCGCCTCAGTGCGGCCGGGTCGTCGCCAATCCCGAGACAGATCGCATCCACGTGGAGAAGGTCCTGGCGGCGGTGCCGTCACAACAGATTGCGCCTCGTCGGTACAGAATCGTGCTCGACAGCGTCAACGGCGCCGGTGCGCCGGTTGCCAAGAAACTGCTGGCGGAGTTCGGCTGTGAGGTCGTTGCGATGAACGATGAGCCGACAGGGCTTTTCGCACACGAGCCTGAGCCGATCGCCGCCAATCTGGGAGGGTTCTGCGAGCGCGTCCGACAAGCCGGGGCCGACGCGGGTTTCGCGCAGGACCCCGACGCAGACCGCTTGGCGATCGTCGACGAGAACGGCCTGTACATCGGCGAGGAATACACATTGGCGTTGGCCGCCAAGTGCGTGTATTCCGGTCGTTCCGGCACGGCGGCGGCGAATCTGTCCACGTCGCGCATGATCGACGACGTGGCCGCTTCGGCCGGTGGTCGCGTCATCCGAACCCCGGTGGGCGAGGCCAACGTCGCAAACGCTATGCTGGAAAACGACTGCGTCATCGGCGGAGAGGGCAACGGCGGGGTCATCGACCTGCGCGTCGGACCGATTCGCGACAGTCTCGTGGCGATGGCGCTGGTGCTGCAATTGATGGTTGAGACGGGCCAGACCATCAGCCAGTTGGTGCGCCAGATCGGTGGATACGTCATGGTCAAGGACAAATTCGCCGCCGATGCGTCGCAGGCCGAACGGATCATCGATCTGACGAGGCAGCGGTTCCCCGATGCGGTGCCGAACGATTCAGACGGCTGTCGCCTCGATTTTGACGATGGCTGGCTGCATTTGCGGACCAGCAACACCGAGCCGGTGATGCGTCTGATCGTCGAGGCCAGCAACGAGGCGGCGGTGCGTCGCTATGTGAAAGCGGTGTCGGCGATTCGCGAGGCCGTACTGAGGTAGACCTGTGCCAGGCGACAGCAAGAACGACGCAGCCATGATGCAGATTCGGGGGGTTACCTTTCTGGGCATGGCGGTGAACGTTGCGCTGTCGGTCGTCAAGATCGCGATCGGCCTGGTGTTCTCCTCTCTCGCTCTGGTCGCCGACGGGATCCACTCGCTCAGCGACCTGGTCACCGATCTGGCGGTTCTGCTCGGACTGCACCTGGGGGCCCGCAAGCCCGATGCGACACACCCCTATGGACACGGTCGGCTGGAGACGTTCTCGGCGGTCGTGGTGGCCGTCGTGTTGATCGGCATCGGCGGGACCATGATCTACTATGCGACGGCGGCGATCGCCCGGAACGACGTGGCGGTGCCTCATTGGCCCGTTCTCGCGGCGGCGGGCCTTTCGATCCTGGCGAAGGAGGCTCTCTACCGGGCCACGAAACGTGTTGCCGTAAAGTCTCATAGCGCAGCACTTTACGCCAATGCATGGCATCATCGCAGCGATGCCCTCAGTTCGGTGGCCGTGCTGATCGGCTATGCCGTGCTTTACGTCGGGTTCGACCATGGGGATCAAGTAGCGGCTATGGCTGTCGGCCTGATGATCATTCTCGTCGGCGTCAAGATCGTCGGCGACTCGCTCCGTGAGCTGACCGAAGGGGCGGTCGATCCGCAGACGGTCGCCCAGGTGATGAAGGTCATTGATGGACACGGCGAGATCCGCCAGTGGCATAGGTTGAGGAGCCGTCGGGTCGGACGGGAACTGTTCCTTGACGTGCATATCCTGGTTGATCCGGAGTTGAACGTTGCGGCCGCGCACGAGATCTCGGAGCGACTCGAAGAGGCCCTCGATCAGGAGATCACCTGCCCGGTCAATGTGACGGTGCATATCGAGCCGGACCTGCCGGCGTTTCGGAAGTAGACTTGGCGGATGCGTCGGTGGCGAAGCGGCAGGGTGTAATTCCTGTCCGGCCGGGCGGAAAAACTATTGCAGGTTTCCTGATCATGCCATACAATAACCCCTTTTTCAGGGGATCATGCAGATCAAGAAAGGACATTCCGCACGATGAGTCTTGAAAGTTTCTTCGCCCCGAAATCCGTCGCCATCGTCGGGGCATCACGCCAGAAGGGCAAGGTAGGGTATGAAATTCTGGTCAACATGATCTCGTCGGGTTTCGAGGGGAAGATCTGGCCCGTCAACCGCAGCACCGATTCGGTCGAAGGCCTCAAGTGCTACCCCGACCTGACGAGCATCGGCGAGACCCCGGAGTTGGTGATCGTCATCGTTCCGGCCAAGTTCGTTCTCGGCGTGATGGAAGAGTGCGCCAAGATCGGCACGAAAGCGGTGATTGTCATCACGGCCGGTTTCAAGGAGATCGGCGAAGAGGGCAAGAAGCTCGAGGACGAAGTGGTGCGCGTCGCCCGACGTTCGGGCATTCGGATCATCGGGCCGAACTGCCTGGGCGTGACGGTGACGGCGTCGAAGCTGAACGCCAGTTTCGGTGGGGAACTGCCCGAGGTCGGAGGGATCGGCTACCTGTCCCAGTCGGGCGCGCTGCTGGCGGCCATTCTGGACACCGCCAAGGCCAACGGCATCGGCTTCAGCAGCCTGTTCAGCATCGGAAACAAGGCAGACGTCGACGAGTTGGATCTGATCGAAGCACTCGCGGAGGACCCCAATACGACCGTCATCGCCGGCTATCTGGAGAACATCAAAGACGGAAACGCGTTCGTGCATGCGGCCGAACAGATCTCCCATGAGAAGCCCATTCTGCTGATGAAGTCCGGAGGGACGGCGGCGGGCGCCAAGGCGGCGTCGTCGCACACCGGCTCTCTGGCCGGCAGCGAGGTGGCCTATGAGGCCATGTTCACCCGGGCCGGGGTCATTCGCTGCGATTCCATCACGCAACAGTTCGATTTCGCCCAGGCGTTCGCCAATCAGCCGCTGCCCAAAGGTCCCAGCGTGGTGATCCTGACGAACGCCGGAGGCGCCGGCATCATGGCGGCCGACGCCATCGAGCGCGAGGGACTGACCTTCGCCAAGCTGAACGCCGAGACGATCGAGAAATTGAAAACGAAACTGCCCGCGGCGGCGAATTTCCACAATCCGGTGGATGTGCTGGGCGACGCGCTGGCCGACCGTTACGAATTCGCACTGGACGTGCTCCTCGACGATCCAAACGTGGAAACGGTGCTTGTTCTGCTGACGCCGCAGGCGATGACCGAAGCGAAGGAGACAGCGGAGGCGATCGTCAAAACATCCCGTCGCAAGCCGGACAAGCCGATCCTTGCCTGTTTCATGGGAGCCAGCAAGGTGGAGGAGGGCGTCAAAGTATTTCGCGAGGCTAAAGTACCACAATACGATTCCCCGGAAGCCGCCGTCGCGACGATCAAGGCGATGGCGGACTACGTCCGCTGGCGCGCCCGGCCGAAGCGCGTCGTGCGGCTCTTCCCGGTCAACCGACGCAAGGTCGAGAGCATCATCGAGCGTCACCTGAGGCACGGGGCCCGCGAAATCGGCGAGGCGGAATCGAAGGAAATCCTGGAGGCCTACGGTTTTGCGACCCCGAGCGGATCGATCGCCACGACGGCCGACCAGGCGGCCAATATCGCCGAGCAGCTCGGCTATCCGGTGGTGCTGAAGATCTGGTCCCCCGACATCGTGCACAAGTCCGACGTCGGCGGGGTCAAGGTCGGGCTCAAGAGCGCCCAGGAGGTCAAGGACGCGTTCGATCTGATGATGTACCGCATCCCGAAGAAGATGCCCAACGCCCATATCCTGGGCGTGCTGGTTCAGGAGATGTGCGCCAGCGGCCGCGAAGTCATCCTGGGCATGCATCGCGATCCGCATTTCGGTCCGCTGATGATGTTCGGTATGGGCGGCATCATGGTCGAGGTCCTCAAGGATGTTGCGTTCTACCTGGCGCCGCTGACGGGGGACGAAGCCAAGCAGATGCTGGTGAACACGAAGACCTACCAGCTCCTCAAGGGCGTTCGCGGCCAGGAGGGGGTGGATATCGAGGCGATTGCCGAGGGACTCCAGAGGCTCAGCCAGTTGGTGACGGAGTTCCCTCAGATTCAGGAGATGGACATCAACCCGTACGTCGTGGGCCTTCCGGGGACCACGCCGATAGCCGTAGACGCCAGAATTAGTGTAGAGAAGTGACATGCAATCGATCAATTGGCAAGAGAAGTACAAAGACAAAGTCAAGGCCGCTTCGGCGGCGATGCAACTGATCAAATCAGGTCACAGCGTTTTCATCGGGACCGGCTGTGCGCAGCCACAGCATCTGGTCCGCTCGCTTGTGGAGTACAGCGATCACATCTACGACGCCCATATCGTGCATCTTCTGACGATGGGCGAAGCGCCCTACGTAGACGACAAGTTCCGCGAGAAGTTCAAGATGAACAGCTTCTTCATCGCGGACAACGTGCGTCACGCGCTCGATCGCGGGGTCGGCGACTACACGCCGATCTTCCTGTCGGAGATTCCGGCCGAGTTCGAATCGGGCCGCATTCCGATCGATGTGGCGCTGATCTCGGTGGCCCCGCCCGATGCGAACGGCCTGTGCAGCCTTGGCGTTTCCGTGGACATCGTGCAGTCCGCCGCCGCCAACGCCCGCTATGTCATCGCACAGGTCAACAGCCACATGCCGCGAACGCACGGCAACAGCTTCGTGCACGTCAACACGATCGATGTGTTGGTTCCATACGATGAGCCGATCATCGAGATTCCGATCGACGAGCCCGATGAAACGCTGCGCCGGATCGGTCAGAACGTCGCGCAACTGGTCGAGGACGGCAGCACGATCGAATGCGGTATCGGACGTATCCCCCAGGCCCTGGCCGAATACCTCGTTTACAAGAAGGACCTCGGCGTCCACACGGAGATGTTCAGCGACTGGATCCTCGAGCTGATCGAGTGCGGCGCCATTACTTGTGCGAAGAAGTCGCTCAATCGCGGCAAAATCGTCGCCAGCTTCTGCATGGGCTCCAAGAGGCTGTACGACTACATCGACAACAATCCATTCTTCGAATTCTATCCCACCGAGTACGTCAACGACGTCAACGTCATCAGCCAGCACGACAAGATGGTGGGGATCAACGTTGGTCTGGAAATCGATTTGACCGGGCAGGTGTGCGCCGATTCTCTCGGGTACAAGTTCTACAGCGGCATCGGCGGGCAGGTGGACTTCATTCGCGGCTCGGCGCGCAGCCGAGGGGGCAAGGCGGTGATCGCCATGCCTTCGACGGCCAAGAACGGCGAGATCTCCCGCATCGTGCCCAACCTGACGGAGGGGGCCGGCGTCGTCACCACGCGTGCCGACGTCCACTATGTGGTGACGGAGTACGGGATCGCCTATCTGCACGGCAAGAGCATTCGGCAACGCGTGCTCGACCTGATCAACATCGCCCATCCGAAGTTCCGAAAGGGCCTGATGCAGGCCGCCAAAGCCCGGAACTACATTTACCAGGACCAGATTGAGTTGTCGTGGGACCAGGTGAACTACCCCGAGGAACTGGAGCATTATGCCACTCTGCGGGACGGAACGGAGATCTTCTTCCGGCCGATCAAGCCGATCGATGAGCCGGCGTTGTCCGAGATGCTCTATTCGCTCAGCGAGCAATCGGTGCGGACTCGCTACATGACACGGACGGTGGCGTTCCCGCACAAGGACGTCCAGCAGTTGACGAACATCGACTACAAGAGCGATATCGCCATCGTCGGGATGGTCCCCGGTGTCGGCGGAGACGACATGGTCGCGATCGCCCAATACTACCTCGACCCGAAGACCCTGGCGGCCGAAGTGGCGTTCCTTGTGCAGGATGAATGGCAGCAGAAGGGCATGGGCACGTTCCTGCTGGACTACATCACGCAGGTGGCCAAACAGCGCGGCGTCAAGCGGTTCTTCGCGAAGGTGCTGCCCGACAACAAGCCGATGTTGGCGGTCTTCCAGAACTCGGGATACAAGGTCAACGTGGAATTCGACGGTGACGTCTACAACGTCTCCTATGACCTGACCAAAGAGCACTCATAGGAGGGGCCTTGTCCGGACGACGAGCAGCCTTCATTCACTCGGAACAGATCGAGCGGTACAGCTATCCTGAGGCTTGTCCGTTCCGCCCGGAGCGGGCCGGAAAGCTGCGAAGGACGCTGTATTCGATGGGACTGCTCTCGGGGCAGGGTATCCGGGAGGTAGCGCCGATCCCTGCTGATCGGCAGGCGCTGAAGCGGTTTCATTCTGCACGCTATCTGCACGCGCTACAGAATGCGGACAAGGGCAAATGGGACGTCGAGGCGCTGCACATGGGCATCGGCACCGACGACGTCCCGGTTTTTCGCGGGATGTACGACTACGCCGTGCTCGCGGCCGGGGCAACGCTTGTGGGGGCAGACCTGGTCCTTTCGGGCGAGGTCGATGTCGCATTCAACCCATCGGGAGGCTATCACCACGCATTCCCTGAGAAGGCGGCGGGGTTCTGCTACATCAATGACAACGCGATCGCCTGCTCGGTCCTGGCCGAAGCGGGCAAGAAGGTCCTGTATCTCGACGTCGATGTCCACTGTGGCGACGGCGTTGCCGCCGCGTTCTATGACCGTTCCGACGTGATGACCATCTCTGTCCATGAGAATCCCAGGATGCTCTTTCCCGGCACGGGGTTCGAGGACGAGATCGGCGAGGGTCGGGGCAAAGGCTACTGCGTCCATCTGCCCTTGCCCGTCGGGACGTACGACCGTGCATATCTCCACGCCTTCGAGTCTGTCGTGGTGCCGCTGATCGGCGCCTTCGATCCCGATGTGATCGTCTTCGAACTGGGTGTCGACGCGCTGGCCGGCGATCCGCTGGCTCATCTGCATCTGACCAACAACACTTACGTCGAGGTGATTCGGCATCTGCTGAGCTTCGGCAAGCCGATCCTCGCTACCGGCGGGGGCGGCTACAACATAGAGAACACCGTCCGCGCATGGGCCTTGGCCTGGACGGTCTTCACCGGGGACGACGACCACCTGAGTCTCGGGGCCCTGATGGGCGGGGTTATGATGGAGAGCACCGATTGGCAGGGAGGTCTGCGCGACAGGGAGTTGGTGGTCACGGACGAGCAGAAACAGGCGGTCATGCCTGCATTGGATGCCTCGATCGACATTCTCCGCGCCAAGGTCTTTCCCATCCACGGTCTCTGATCGACCGGCCAGACCAAGAAAAGACCCGGGTCTGGCCCGGGTCTTCGCACGGCTTCGAGGTCAGGGGATTATGCGTTCTTCAACGCCCCGTCGAGTTCGCCTTTGCCCTGCGCCTTGACGGCCGGTTCGGACGTGCCGACGGGCTTGAGCGTTGTTGCGATGGCGGCGGCTGCCAGACAGGCGATGCCGGCGGGAATGAAAGCCCACATCCAGGCCTGTGCGTTGCCCATCAAACCGCCCAGCCGCGGACCGACCAGGCCACCGACGCCATAGGCCATGAAGACCCACGGATAGTTCTCTCCGACGCTCTTGTTGCCGAACAGGTCGGCCGTTGCCGCCGGGAACAGCGCGAAATTGCCGCCGAAGTTGAAACCGATGACTGCGGCGCCGAGGTAAAGGCCGATCTCATTGCCTCCGATGAAGTAGAACAGGATCATCATGACGCCCTGGACGGCGTTCATCAGCACGATGGAGTTCTTCCGTCCGAGTCGGTCCGACGCCGCGCCCCAGATGATTCGGCCCAGCCCATTGAGCAGGGCATAGAACAGGCCCATCGCGGTGCCGGCGATGATCGTGGCCTGGGCCGGCTCGACGCCCGCTTTGCCGAGGGCTTCCTTTCCGAACAGAGCGATGATACCGATGACCATCAGCCCGGCGCCGGCGCCAAACGTGAAGTTGGCGAACAGGATCCAGAACTGCCGGGTCTTGGCGATCTGGCGTGGTCTCAGGTTGATTCCGCCTTCACTTCCCTTGCCGGTGGCGGGGGGCGTCCAGCCCTGCGGCAGCCAGCCGGCCGGCGGGTTGACCATGACCAGAGAGCCCAAGCCGACCAGGACGGCAAAAAGCACCCCGTAGAGCTTAAAGACGGCGCTGACGTCCCAGCCGGCACCATAAAGGCCGGCCCAGCCGGGTGTCAGGTCGATTGGCCCGAACTTGAACCCCTGGGTCAGCTTCACCCAGATCAGGGCGCCGAAGCCAAAGCCCGCTACGGCCAGCCCCATGATCAAACCCTTCTTGTCGGGGAACCATTTCGCCAATGCGGCGATTGGGCAGACGTACGCCAGGCCGATCCCCGCGCCGCCCAGCAGCCCGATGCCGAGAAGAATACCCCAGAAACTGGTGCCCGAGAAACCCGCGATCAGATACCCCAAGCCGAGCACGAGGCCGCCGGTGAGGGCGACGATGCGCGGGCCTGCCTTTGCCTGCCACTTGCCGGCGATCAGCGCCATGATGACGGCAAAGGAGACCAGACCGACTGAGAACGGCCATTGCGTCTTGTCCAGGGCGAAGTTGAATGGCTCGGCGGTGAGTTTGTTCGTAAAGGCCGACCATGCGTAGATGGCGCCCAGACACAGTTGAATCAGGATTCCGCCCACCACGACCAGCCAGCGATTCACGACCTTTCCTTCAGGCATGCTCTCTCCTTGTGTGGAAAAAGGCCGGGTGCGCAACGGGGTGCGCACCCGACTCGTTCGTGCGGTATGACGAGGCTACTTGCCCCGGCCCTTGACCAGGACTTCCACGACGTGCGGATCGGCCAGGGTCGTGATGTCACCGAGGTTGTCGGTGTTGTTCTCAGCGATCTTGCGGAGGATGCGCCGCATGATCTTACCCGATCGCGTCTTCGGCAGCGCCGGCGCGAATTGGATTACGTCCGGTGCGGCGATCGGGCCGATCTCCTTGCGCACGTGCATGACCAGCTCCTTCTTGAGCTCGTCGCTCTCCTGGACGCCCTCATTGAGGGTCACGAAGGCATACAGGGCCTGTCCCTTGATTTCGTGGGGCATGGGTGTCACGGCGGCCTCGGCCACCTTCACATGGCTGACCAGGGCGCTTTCGACCTCGGCGGTGCCGATGCGGTGGCCGGAAACGTTGACAACGTCGTCGATGCGGCCCATCAGCCAGTAGTCACCGTCCTGATCGACGCGACATCCGTCACCGGTGAAGTACTGATCGGCGAACATGGTGAAGTACGTGTCGATGAACCGATCGTGGTCGCCCCACATGGTTCGCATGATGCCGGGCCACGGTTTGCGGATGCAGAGCTTGCCGCCCTCGTTGGGGCCGCATTCGCTGGCATCATCCCGCAGAATGACCGGATCGACGCCGAAGAACGGCTTGGTCGCACTGCCCGGCTTGAGCGTGAAGGCGCCCGGCAGCGGCGTGATCAGGATGCCGCCGGTCTCGGTCTGCCACCAGGTGTCCACGATGGGGCATCGCTCGTGGCCGATGTGCTTGTAGTACCACATCCACGCCTCCGGATTGATGGGTTCGCCGACCGTGCCCAGGATCCGCAGGGTGTCCAGCTTGTACTTGGCGGGCCACTCCTCGCCCAGCCGCATCAACGCGCGAATGGCCGTGGGCGCCGTATAGAACACCGTCACGCCGAACTTGTCGCACACCTGCCAGAACCGCCCTGCGTCCGGATAGGTGGGGACGCCCTCGAACATCAGGCTGGTGGCCCCATTGGCCAGCGGCCCATAGACGATGTAGCTGTGACCGGTCACCCAGCCGATATCGGCCGTGCACCAGTAGACGTCGTCCTCATGGACGTCGAAGATGAGCTTATGGCTCAGCGAGACGTGCAGCAGATAACCGGCGGTCGTGTGGACCACGCCCTTGGGCTTGCCGGTGGAGCCGGAGGTGTAGAGGATGAACAGCGGGTCTTCGGCGTTCATCTTCTCGGCCTCACACTGCTCGCTGGCACTGGCCATCTCCTCGTGGTACCACACATCGCGTCCCGGCTGCATGTTGCAGGGATCGTCCGTCTCTTTCGTGACGATGACGCACTCGATCGACGGGGTCTTCTTCAGAGCCTCGTCGGCAATGCCTTTCAACGGGATGTGCTTGCCGGCGCGCAGCGACACGTTGGAGGTAACGAGGATTCGGCACTCGGAATCGTTGATGCGTCCTTCGAGCGCCTCGGCGCTGAAGCCGCCGAAGATGATCGAGTGAATCGCCCCGATGCGGGCGCACGCGAGCATGGCGACCGGAAGCTCCGGAACCATGGGCATGTAGATTGCCACACGATCGCCCTTCGTGATCCCCTTGGACTTCAGCACGTTGGCGAATTTGCAGACTTCCTTGTGGAGCTGCTCGTACGTGTATTTTCTGACGTTCGAATCCACTTCTCCCTGCCAGAGCAGGGCCGTCTTCTTGGCGGTTGGCGTGCCCAGATGGCGGTCGAGGCAGTTGTAGGAAACGTTCAGTTGCCCGTCGGCAAACCAGGTGTGTTCGATCTTACGGGCTTTGGTGTCCCATGTGTATTCGAGGCTCTTGGTCGGCTCCTTGTACCAGGCCAGCGACTTGGCCTGTTCCAGCCAGAATCCATCCGAGTCTTTGATCGACTTGGCCCACATCTGGGCATACTGTTCGAGGCGTGAGATATAGGCCTTCTTCCTGATCTCTTCGGGCGGGGGAAAGGTTCGACTCTCGGTCATCAGAGAGTTGATGGCTTGCTCTTGCGTCATTGCGTTCTCCTTTTTGCGTGATGAATAAATCGTCATGAAGGCGTCCCATTCCGCCCGCTGTCAGCGATGTCAAATGCGGCCGACATCGTTACCGTTTGCGTTGTTTGTCTGAGCGGAATATAAAGGGGAGTTTATAATGCCGCCCTCGCGGTGTCAAATAAAAATCCAAAAGTTGTACTGCGTAACGTCCTCAGATGTTCTGTGGCATCGCTGGGGCATGCGTCATGGAACGATTCGGATAGCAGGCTCCCGGTGCAATGAAACGTCTCGCTGTTATCCCTGTGGGGTGATTGGCGGGATGGGGGCGGCCTGGATTTCGGGCCTTCCAATTGCCTCGGGGATGCAGGTTCAGTCGTCGACTTCGGGGCTGGCGGAGATGTAGTCGAGCAGGTCGGTCATTTTCGCAGTGGCGACCGCCACGGTGCAGTCGGCGGCCCCGTAGTACAGCCGCAACTCGTCGGCTTCCCTGTCCACGGTAGCGCCCGTCGGAAACACGACATCGCCGACGTCGCCGACGCGTTCGTAAGGGGCGTGGGGGCCCAGGATCCATTCGTCACTGCGTCGCAGGAGCTTCCACGGCCGATTCAGGTCGAGAAGGGCCAGACCGGTGCGATAGATCTGGCCGGCGGTTGTGCTTCGCACCCCGTGGTAAAAGACCAGCCAGCCCTCGGGCGTCTCGATCGGCTGACAGGCCAAGCCGACGCGGTGGCAGTCCCAGTAAGCCGCACGCGTCGGGATCAGAAGCTGGTGATCGCCCCAATGCTTCAGATCAGGCGAAAAACTGATCCAGATATGGGCCTCACCGCGCACGATCGGGCGGTGAATCAGCGCGAACCGTCCTCCAAAACGCCGTGGGAACAGGCAGGCGTCCTTGTCCTCCGGGGGCAGCAGACCGCCCAGCCGGGCAAAGGTGTGGAAGTTCTTGGTGATCGCCAGTGAGACGATCGGGCCGCCCTCGCTGAACGAGACGTATGTGACGGCAAACTGTTTCTGCTCTTCCAACCAGACGATGCGCGGATCTTCCAGCCCCCAGCGTTCCTCGTGTGACGTCGGGTCGGCCGTCAATGTCGGCTCGCGGTCGACCGTCCAGTCGGTCAGCCCGTTCGGGCTGCGCGCCACGGTCAGATGAGAGAATCCGCGCATGTCCTCAACGCGGACGAGCAGCAGGGTCTGGCCATCCAGTTGGGCGGCTGCCGGGTTGAACACGGCGTTGGCGGCGTACGGCCAGCGGTCGGCCGTGAGAATCGGATTGCCGTCGAAACGCGTGAACAGATCGTGGGCTTTCTTCTCCCGCTCGATTCGTGACATCGCGCTCATCGGGACCTCCTACGCCTTGATCAACTGGGTCTCGTACAGGCCCTGGTAGATCGAGCAGGTCTGCATCAGCTGCTCGTGTTTGCCCTGGGCGACGATCCGTCCGCCGTCCATCACGACGATGACGTCGGCCGCGATCACCGTGCTGAAGCGGTGCGCGATGATGAACGTGGTGCGTCCCTGCATCAGCTCCTCGATGGCCTTGTGGATCTTGGCTTCGCTATCGGCGTCGACCTGGCTGGTTGCTTCGTCGAAAATCAGGATCGCCGGGTTCTTCAGGATCGCCCGGGCAATCACGATGCGCTGGAGCTGCCCGCCGCTGAGGCCGACGCCGTTCTCGCCGATGACGGTGTCGTAGCCCAGGGGCAGCCGGCTGACGAACTCATGGGCGAAGGCCCGCCGGGCGGCCTCGACGATCTCTTCTTGCGTGGCGCCCTGTCGCCCATAGGCGATGTTGGCGGCGATCGTATTGTTGAAGGTGATCACCTCCTGGGTGACCATGCCGATCTGACTGCGGAGGCTTTCGAGCGTCACTTCGGCGATGTCGTAGCCGCCGATGAGGATCCGGCCGGAATCCGGGTCGTAGAAGCGCGGCAAGAGATTGGCCAGCGTGGTCTTGCCCGAGCCATTGGGGCCGACGACGGCGACGTTGTGGCCGGACGTCACCGTCAAATTGACTCCCTTGAGTGCCGGTCGATCGGCACCCGGATAGGTGAAGACGACGTCGCGAAACTCGACGTTGCCCCGACCCGACGGCAGGGCTGCCGCGTCGGGTTTCTCCGGCTCGATCGAATGGTCCAACACGGCGAAGACGCGCTCGGCCGCGGCGTTGGCCTGCTGGATCCTGTTCCAGATGTCGCTGCTCTTGCGCACCGCCTCTGCCGCGCCGCCGAGCAGTCCCAGCAGCACGAGGAACTCCGGACCCTCCAGGCCGCCACCCCCGGTGACCCAGGCCATCCCGACGATAATGGCGCCGGCCCCGGCCAGCATGCCGAGCACTTCGAGTACCGGGTGCGTGGCCGCATCGACTCGCGACATGGCCAGCAACTGCTTGAGCAGGCGGTCGTTGATCTTGCCGAACTGCTTCTGTTCATATTCCTGCTGGTTGTAGACCTTCACGACGCGCAGGCCGGTCACGGCCTCCTGGAGCTTCGAGAGCATCTCGGCGCCGGCGACCAGCGAGCGGCGCGACGCCTTCTTCATCTTACGCCCGAATGATCCCAGCAGCACGAGCACGAACGGGGCCGCCGTGAGGAACACCAGCGACAGCTTCCAGTTCAAGAACATGGCGCCGCCCAGCATGAACAGGGCGTTCATTGGCTCGCGCAGGGCTTTGCCGAGCATGACCTTGATGGCCGAGGTCATCGTATTCGTATCCCGCATGATCCGGCTGATGGTGTCGCTGGGCCGCTCGGTGGCGAACAGTCCGATCGGGACGCGCATCAGGCGGGCGAAGACGTCCTGTCTGAGCTCGTTGATGGCGGTCTGCACGATCTTCTGGCCGACATAGTCCTGATAGTACTTGGCGATACAGCGGATGATGGTGATGACGAGCATCGCGGCCATGATGGCGATGACGGCACGAATCTTGTTCTCGGCCGACTGCCCACGGGGCAGAAAGCCGACGGCCCATCGGACGGCGGTCAGGCCGGCCAACTCGGCACGCCATCTGATCTGTCGGAGGGGTTTCTGCTGGAGGCTCTCGATGGCCGCGCGGTCGTGTGGCGTGCTCAACTCGATCTCGTCGCTCGTCCAGCCGGCGTCGTTGCGTCGAACCCGTTCGATTCGCCGCGTCTGCGCCGTGGTCGTCGCTGTGGCCAAATCCTCAAGGAGCTTAAGGTAGGTGCCCTGTGAGTTGGGGTCGCTTTCTGCCGGCAGGCCGATCCGATCGTCCACATGGAGATTCGCCCGCTCCGCCAGGCTGCCTTCCCGGACCCGGTGGACCCGCAGATGGGTTTGCGGGGAAGGTCCGGCGGCCTCGCGAACCTCGGCCGTCCCCAGGATGTCGAATTCCATCCCGTATGCGGCTTCACACGTCTTGCGGTCGGCCCAGCCGTGCAGCCCCTCATCGCCGATCATTACCCTCAACAAGGGAATGATGGCCATGAAACTGATGGAGAGAAGGAGGGCGATGATCATGGCGCTGACCACAACCGCCACCACGCGAGGCCATTGCGGCCAGACATATCCAAACAGACGGGCGAAGTCCTTCATACCGACGATGTCTCTCCGTTCCACATTTCCTGTTCCGTGCGCGGCCGCCGCCGGCAATCTGCAATCGCTCAAGCGGGCCCGGCATGACAAACCGACGGCGCAGAACGGCAGGCAGCCGGCGCACCGTAACAGAGTTGCCCGGTGCGGTCAAGCGCAAACGACGGGCGACGGTTCGTATGGGGAGCCCTCGCCCCGGCCGGTCAGTAGCGCTTGCGAAAGCGCGCGGTGGGGATGTTCAACAGCTTGCGGTATTTGGCGACGGTGCGTCGGGCCAAGCTGGGGATACCGACCTCGGCCAGCTTCTCCTTGATCTGATCGTCGTTGAGCGGCCGGGTCTTGTCCTCTTCGTCGATGATCTGCTGGAGCTTGACGCGGACGGCCTCCCAACTGTGGGCCTGGCCGTTCTCGTCTTCGGTGCCTCCGCTGAAAAACTTGCGCAGCGGCAGAACGCCCCAGGCACATTGCATGTATTTTCCCGAGACCGCCCGCGAGACGGTGGCCAGGTGAACGCCCACCTCGTCGGCGACTTTGGACATGGGCAGCGGACGCAGATGAAGCGGGCCGCGTTCGAAGAAATCCCGCTGGTTCCGGACGATGGCCTGGGCAACTTTCAGGAGCGTGTTCTTGCGCTGCTCGATGGCCTCGATGATCCAGTGGGCCGAGCGGATGTTGTTCTGAAGAAACTTCCGCGTGTTGTCGCCGACCCGCGTGTCCTTGGCCATGCGGGTATAGTAGTCGTTCAGTCTCAATCCCCTCAGTTCGGACTCGGCCAGGCGAACGGTGAATTCGTCGGAGCCGTTCGGCGATTCGACGATCACGTCCGGGGTGATTGGGATGCTCTCGTTGCGCCCGACCTGGAGTCCGGGCGAGGTGTCCAGCTTGCTGAGACGCTCGATGGCCAGCTTGACCTGTTCGATGCTCACCCCCATCTTCCGAGCGATGTCCGGAAGGCGGTTTTCGAGCAACTCGTCCATGTGGTCGGCCACCAGCCGGTATTCACAGCCCATCTCCTGTCCGCGCTGGGCGATTTGGATCAGGAGGCACTCTCGCAGGTCCCTCGCCCCGACGCCCGGTGGGTCGAGTTGCTGGACCAGACGCAGGGCCTCCTTGAGATGATCGAGATCGAATCCGGCATGGTCCTTGTTGTACAGTTGTTCGAGCCGAACGGTCAGATAACCCCGGTCGTCGATGTAGTCGATGATCGCCTGACCGGCCTTCTTCACAGGTTCGTCGGCATCCACCAGCCGCCACTGGTCGTCGAGGTAATCGTGCAACGACTGAGGTGGGGCGGCCGTGTTCTTGATCGCTTCGAGCTTGCGGTCCCTCTCGTCGGCATCACCCCGGCTGCGGTAAGGCCCCGACTGGTCGATGAACTCCTTGAAGTCGTCTCCAAGGCTCTCCAGTCGCTCGAAGTCATCGGCCTTGTTGTTGTCGGTGTCGACAATGAGATCTTTTTCGGCCGGCACATCGTCCGCAGCGGCTTCGACCAGAACCTCCCCGTCCTCCGGCTCGGCGGGTTCCTCCAGTTCGAGGACGGGATTGCTGTTGAGCTCCTGTTCGATGCGTTCGGCCAGTGCCAGGATCGGAAGCTGAAGGATCTCCATCGACTGGATCATGTGCGGAGCGAGCTTCATCCGCTGCTCCATCCGCATCTGTCCTGTCATCTCCAGCTTCATCCAAACACCTTCGCGCACTCCAAACGTCGATCTTCAGGTTTCTACATCGCGTCTATGATAGCCGCGCCGCACGTTTCGTCAATATCACCGGCGGGATTTGCCTCTCGACGTCATAGCGTCCAGGGTTCACGGTACGCGTAGTGCAGATAGTCGTTCGCTTCGGGCAGGTTCGTGATTCTCATGGTCTGGCTGTCCCACGAGAGCTTGCGCCCACCGGCGCGAACGCAGACCGTGCCCAGCAGGACCGCTTCGGTCATGGGGCCGGCGAAATCGAAACTCGATTCGGTCGGTGTTCCTTCCTTGCAGGCCCTGATCCACTCTTCGTAATGGCCGATCGAGCGAGGCAGGCTCTTGGGCGGCTGTTTGTACGCTTTCATCTTTGCTTCGGGAATCAGGCGGGGGCTGTGGCCTCCCCAGCCGGTCACGAGCATCTTGCCCTTGTCGCCGACGAAGATCAGCCCGTCTTCCCGAGGCATCTCGCGGTTGTCTTCGAGTTCCGGCGGACGAGGCGCGATTAGTCCGCCGTCGTACCAGTGGATTGTCACCGCTGGCATGTTGCCTCTTGCCGGGAAGTCGTAGTGGACCATCGAGGCCAGAGGCAACGTCTCTTCATACACTGCCGTGGAACTGGCGTGAACGCTGGTCGGCGCGCCGAGCTTCAGCGCGCTGAAGACCGGCGCCAGGTTGTGGATGCCCATGTCGCCAAGCCCGCCGGAGCCGAAGTCCCACCAGCCCCGCCAGCGGAAGGGGACATAGGCCGGATGGTACGGGCGGTATGGAGCCGGGCCCAGCCAGAGGTCCCAGTCCAGGTGCTCCGGCACGGCCGGCGTGTCGGTCGGGCGCTCGATGCCCTGATCCCACCACAGAGGCAGCTTGCCCTGGTGCGTCGGCCGGTCGGACCAGACATGGACCTCGCGAACGTCCCCAATCGCACCGTCCCAGAGCCATTCTTTGATCAGCCGGTTGCCTTCGAACGCCATGCCCTGGTTGCCCATCTGCGTGGCAACCTTCGCCTGCCGCACCGCCAGTGTCAGCGCCCTGGCCTCATGGACCGTTCGCGTCAGAGGTTTCTCGCAGTAGACGTGCTTGCCTCTCTTGATCGCGGCCATCGACGCCGCAGCATGGACATGATCGGGCGTGGCGATCACGACCGCATCGATACTGTCGCCTTCCTTGTCCAGCATCTCACGGAAGTCACGATATCTCCGTGCGTCCGGGTAGCGTCGGAATGCACCGGCGGCATTCTGCCAATCGACGTCGCAAAGTGCGACGATCTTCTCGCTCTCGACGCCTCGCAGGTCGTCGCCGCCGCGTCCACCGACCCCGATGCCGGCGATGTTGAGCTTCTCACTCGGTGCGACGTGACGCGGTCCACCCAGGACGTGGCGCGGCACGGCGGTAAACGCCGCCATCGCGGCTGCATGGCCCATGAACCGTCGTCGCGAGATGTTGTTTTCTGATGTGCCCTTCTGATTCGCCATCTCTGTATTCCCCAACGCAGTCTCGTTGTCCTCGTGTTCTCGCACGCGTGTCAATCCAGTTGGCGCTGCGCGCATTGGACGATTCGGTCGACTTCGGCGGCGAGCTTCTCCTCCATCGGCTCGGCCCGGTACGTTGCCAGAATCGTCTGCACCTGCTCGCGCGCCCGTTCGTTCATAGAGGTACATCCGTTGGCTTCCCATCCATCCCAACTCTGTCGGGTCCAGGCCGGCCCGGACAGCCACAACTCCTTGCGGAAATGGCCGACGGTGTGCTCGTCGGCGAGGTAGTTTCCTCCGGGGCCCACGCGACGGATGACCTCGGCTGCGAGCGTCCCGGTATCGACCCCCAGACCGCGTGCGATGCGTTCGATGCAGGCGGCCAGTTCGTTGTCGAGATAGAGCCATTCGAGGCTTGCCCCGTGGTCCGTCCCGCAGATGCCGCAGTGCCCGAACGTGTCGGCCCCGGCCAGCAACCCCAGCAGCATACTCGACGCCTTCTCGATGCCGGCCTGGGCGTCGAGTGTCTTGGCGTCGGTCAGGCCCACGTTGACATACACCGGCAGGCCGTAGAACCGGGCCATCTGCACCATTGCCGCGGCCATCAATCCCTGCTCGGGCGAGCCGAACGAACAGATCCCTGTTTCCGGAGCCATGATGTGCGGGATACCGCCGTACATGACTGCCGTTCCAGGGGCGAAGAGCTGCGTCACGACCAAGCCGGCCAGGATCTCGGCGTTCTCCTGTGCCAGCGTTCCCGCCAGCGTCCCCGGCGCCGTGGCCGAGGCCATGGCCATCGGGCCGATGCTCACCGGCTGGCCCGCCTGCGCGAACGCCTTGACGATGTCCAGCCCGTGCTCGGGCAACTGGAGCGGGCTGATCGGTTCGAGAAACGCCTCGGCCATGGGCTGCTGTTGCAGGGCCTGTGCGCCGCCGGCCACCGTTCGGTAGATCTCCAGGATCGCGCCGGCGGTCCGACCGTTGCGCACCCAGCATCGCGTGGGTTTGGTGGTCCCTTTGACCAGTTCGCCGGTGAGAAAGACATCGCTGCCGATCTCCGAGATTTCTTCCGGTTGTCCCATCGCGCCGACGATGTGGATATGGTCCAGCGCGTCGCCGAGCCGAATCGCATCTCGCACGTCCTGAACCGTGGCGCCTCGCCGACGGCCGGTCTGGGAATCGATCCAGGTGTACTGCCCCGGGCTGGACATCCACACACGGTCGCCATGCCCGAACCGCGCGGTGCGCCCTGGATTGCGGCCGTGGAGTGTGTAGCCTTTGCCTGTTTGCGCGAGCGAGGCCATGACGAGTTGTTCGGGCAGACGGGTGATCCTGCTGTGCTCATCGACCATCGCACCGGCCTCGGCCAGCAGCCTTCGCGCCTCGGCGTGATGTACTTTGATCCCGGTGTCGCGAAGGATGAGCAGGCCGGCTTCGTGAATGGCGTGAACGTCCTCGTCGGACAGGAGACGCAAGCTTGGTTTCGCCATAACGGACCTCTTCAAAGGGCAACCCGATCGGATACACCGTCGGACTATGCTCTCGGATTCTGCCACAGCTCGATCGGGGCCTTGACGCCTTGTGGCTTGAACGGCAGGGCGATCTTGCGGCCCGTGCCAGCCGATTGGTAGCCGGCATACAGCACCTGCTGCACCACGCGGCCGTCTTCACCCGTCGCCTGCGGTTCCTCCTTGCCTCGGACGCATCGTGCGAAATGGTGCATCTCCTGGGGGAAGCCGTAGTTCCAGAGCTCCTCGAAGACCGGCCACGTCCAGCCCTGCGTCGTCGGCGCCTTTTCCACGGCGTATCCGTAGCCGTATTCGCTGTAGGTCGGCAGGGCGTTGCCCATGTGCAGGTCGGCATGGGTCAGGCCGCCTTCGCCATAGACCTCGATGCGGTCTTCCATGCCGCCGCGGCGGGCCCAACTGTCCTCGATCAGCCCGACCGCGTCGTTGGCGAACTCGATGATGCAGACGGAGTTGTCTTCGCCTCTGGTCTTGTCGCCGTGGACGTACGTGCCCATCTGGCAATAGACGTTCTTGATCTCCGGTCGGCCCAGGAACCACCAGCAGAAGGCGACCCCGTGGCAGCCCATGTCCATGAAGACGCCGCCGCCCGACTTGCTCACGTCCCAGAACCACTCCGCGTGCGGGCCAAAGTGCTTTTCGCTCTGCTTGACGAGATGAACCTTGCCGAACGCGCCCTGGTCGGCCATCTCCTTGGCCTTGACGTATTTCGGCGTGAAATACAGTTCCTCGGCGTACATCAGGAGCACGCCCTTGCGCCGGCACGTATCGATCATCAGGTCCGCTTCTTCAAGCGTCATGCACAGCGGCTTCTCGCACACCACGTGCTTTCCGGCGTTGGCGATATCGACGGCCATCTGGCAGTGCAGTGCATTCGGCGCGGTGATCGTGACCATTCCGATATCGTCTTCGGCCAGCATCTGCCTGTAGTCGGTGAAAATGCGGGGAATGCTGTATCGCTCGGCCAGGGCCTTGGCGTGGCCGGGCGTCGGCGATGCGACAGCCACGACCTCGGCTTCATCCGGCATGATCTGAAACGATGCGGCGTGGATGTCCGCCTCGAACTGCGAACCGATGATCCCGACTTTGACCCGTCCCTGGGCTGCCATAGGTCTCGTGCCTCCCTTTTCAGTGACGAAGATGCGTTGACGACTATTCGAGCTCCTGCCGTCCGAGGATGGCGTCGGTGAGGATCTTGCCACTGGCGTATTCGATGGTCGATCCGGTGGGCAGTCCTCGGGCCAGCCGCGTGATTCGTATGCCGAGCGGGCGCAGCAGCGAGCTGATGTACAACGATGTGCCGTCGCCTTCCAGGTTGGGGTTCGTGGCCATGATGATCTCCCGCACCTGCCCGCCGCGAACCCGTTCAACGAGCTGCTTGATCGTCAGGTCGTCTGCTTCGACCCCGTCGAGTGGGGCGATATGGCCGCCCAATACGTGGTACAGCCATTTGCAGGTGCCGGTCTTCTCGAGGCTGATGACGTCCTTGGGCTGCTCGACCACGCAGATCAGACTCTGGTCCCGCTGCGGGTCGGCGCAGATCTGGCAGATGTCTTCTTCGGAGAGGTTCCAGCAGACCCGGCAGCGTCTGATTCGGGTCTTGACGTCGCGGATGGCGTCGGCCAGCTTCATCGCTTCGGGCGGATCGGCCTTGAGAACGTAAAACGCCAGCCGTTCGGCGGTCTTGGGCCCGATGCCGGGAAGCCGCCCGAATTCTTCAATCAGCTTGTTCAGACTCTCGGTGTATGCACTGCTCATAGATGCTCACTACTATCCAATACTGGGTGATGGTTAAACGTCTTCCGGAACCACGAACGGACGGCGGTACTGCCGCGTCAGCATACTATTGGCCTCATCGTCGTTGACATATCTCTGTTGCTTCGGATCGAAGTCCAGCGAGCGGCCGAGTCGATACGAGGTGTTGGCCATGTGGATGAGCGAACAGCTATAGTGGCCATCCTCGACGGTGCCGGGCAGATTGGACGTGTCGTTGGCCCGTACGGCGTCGATGAAGTGCTGGTAGTGGGCCCTGTCCGTGTTGCCCTTCTCGACCCCGGATGGGCCAGGCTCGCGCTTCTGGCCCAGGAAGGTCTGCCAGTGTCCGCCGTACATCGTCATATAGCCTTCGGAGCCATAGAAGATGTTGCCGATGTTGTTGTCCGGCGGCTTGCTGAAACCGCCCTCGTAGTTGGTGATCCAGTGGCGGACCTCGAACTGGAGGATCTTCTTCTTGTCGCTCCGGCCGCTCGGATTGTCGAATTCGTACGTGGCCATCAGCACGTTCGGCGTCTCCTGGTCGTCGTCGAACATCACGTGCGCGCCCGTCGCCATGACACGCATCGGCAGCGTGACGTCGAGCCCCCAACGGGCGATGTCCATTTCGTGCACGCCCTGATTGCCGATGTCTCCGTTGCCGTAGTCCCAGTGCCAGTGCCAGTTGTAGTGGAACCGGTTTCGGGTGAACGGCCGTTTCGGGGCCGGACCCAGCCAGAGATCGTAATCGACGCCCGCGGGAACCGGCTCCACCGGCGTGCGCCCGATCGTGTCGCGCCATTTGTAGCAGGTGCCCTTGGCCAGGTACACCTCACCCAGGCCGCCGGAACGCAGGAACTCCATCGCTTCCTGATACGCCTTCGAGCTGCGGCTCTCCGTGCCATGATGCACCACGCGATTGTATTTCTTCGCCGCCTCGATCAGTTTCTGTCCCTCGAAGATGTTGTGCGTGAAGGGCTTTTCGATGTGGGCGTGCTTGCCCGCCTGACAGGCCCAGACGCCCGCCAACGCGTGCCAGTGATTGGGTGTGGCGACGCTGATCGCGTCGATGCTCTTGTCTTCGAGCAGCTTGCGGATATCGACGTAGATCTTGGGGATCGGCTTGTCGTTCTGTTCAAACCATTTGAGCCGCTCGGGAAAGAAGCTCTCGTCCACGTCGCAGATGGCGGCCACTTCGACGTTGGGCAGGAACGGGTAGTTCCGGATGTGGCTGCCGAATCCGTGCCCTCGAATCCCTACGACGGCGACTCGGACCCGGTCGTTGGCACCGGCCCACGACTGGGTCGTGCCCCACAGGCTTACGCCGGCTGCGGTTGCGAGCGACTGTCTGACAAACGTTCGGCGAGAGACCGCATGCGGTGTATCCATCGTATCTCCTTCCTGAATATGACTGCACGGCGTCATCGGATCTGCACGCCCGGTATCGGTCCGACATCGAGCCGACGACAGCATAGCACGTCTGCGGGGAAAGTTCGAGTATCAGCTTTTTGGGCCGAGCCTGCTTCGGGGCAACTCGGGGGGCCTATTCTTCTTCGATGCCCGTGACGGTGGCACCGAGTTCCACCAGCACGGTCTTGACGCCAGGGTCGCTGAGGATCTGCCGCTGCCGTTCCGCAAACGGTATGCGTTCGGCGCCCTCGGCGGTTTGGGGGGATTCGGCCACGGCGAACCTGAGGCGAATGGCTCGGCCGAGGCATTGGCTCAGGGCCTCGGCGATCTGGTCGCTTCGCCCGTTGCTCTCGCACATCTCTTTTTGCATCTTGGCGGTGGCGGCAAATTCGATCGTCAGTGTCTCGCCGACGAAGTCCTTAGGCGTCGAGCCGGCGAGCAGGCTGGTGGTAGCGGGACTGAGCCGCTTGGACAGCGCACCGAGGATTTCCGGCCACGACGCGGCCAGGTCCTCGGGCATCGGTTCGGCGTGGGAGACGGGTACGACGCTCGCGCTGGGCTCGGCCGGTCCGGTCGGGATCGACAGGATCGCCGTGGCGGGTTTAGTCTCTACCGGGAGTTTTTTTTTGACCGGTGCGGCGGCGCTGCCCGACGAGCGGGCCAGCAGTTCGTCGACGTTGATGAAGTGCTCGCTCAACGCGAAGCGAAGCAGCGAGGCGTCGAGCAGGGCCCGGGGGGTATCGCTGTTCTTGACGGCCCAGCGAAGCTTTTCAAGTGCCGTGATGTTGTAGATCAGCGCCGCTGTGTCGAACTTCTTAGCCAGTTCGGCGGCCCGCTCCTTCTGGTCAGCCGTCAGAATCAGCAGATCGGTATCGACTCCGGCCGAGACGATCACCAGCAGATCGCGCATCTGCTCGGTCAGGGCATCGACGATCTGCGCCTCGCCCAGGCCCGTGTTGATCAGGTCTTCCGTGGCGGTCAGCGTGCCGGCCGCATCGGCGTCGCCGATCTTCTCGACGAGCGACTGGACCTTCTCGGCGTTGGGCCGGCCGAGGAAGTCCTCCAGCAGGTCCACCGAAAGGGGCTGGATCCCCGTGCTGATAAGCCGATCCAGCAGGCTCAGGCCGTCGCGCATCGATCCGTTGGCCATCTTGGCCAGGGCCAGCACGAGATCGTCCTCGTACTTGATCTTCTCCTTCTTGAGGATGCTCTTGAGCTGCTCGGCGATCTGCTTCGGGTTGATATTGTGGAAATCGAACCGCTGGCACCGCGACTGGATCGTGGCGATCACCTTGTTGGGCTCGGTTGTGGCGAAGATGAATTTCACATGCTCCGGCGGCTCCTCCAGCGTCTTGAGCAGCGCGTTAAACGCCTGCGTCGTCAGCATGTGCACTTCGTCGATGATGTAGATCTTGTAGCGGGCCCGCGCAGGCCGATAGATCGCGTTCTCACGCAGCTCGCGAATCTCATCGACGCGGTTGTTCGACGCGCCGTCGATCTCGATGACGTCGATGTCCTCGCCGGTGTTGATCGAGACGCAACTGTCGCACTTGCAGCAGGGTCTCGTCGTCGGACCGTCAGACTTCAGGCAGTTCAGCGCCTTGGCCAAGATCCGGGCCATCGTGGTCTTGCCGACGCCCCGCGTGCCCGAGAACAAATACGCATGGGCGACGCGCCCCGTCTCGATCGCGTTCTTGAGCGTCTTGGAGATCGGGTCCTGCCCGACCACGTCGTCGAACGTCTGCGACCGATACTTTCGTGCGAGAACGGTGTAAGCCATAGCAATTGATTACGGATTATGGATTATTGATGATTCTCATCTGACAACCTGCGAGACGGGAACTCGGCACTGCGGTTTCGAGCCGTCTTCCTGGCGGCAGCGAAGATGGCGGTCAACTCTTGTGCCTCACCCAGCAATCGGCCGACGGTAGACTCCGCCACCAGATCTTCCTCTACGGCGAACTCCATCCAAAAGGCCGACTCGTCGCCTTCTTCCAACACAATGCTGAGCTTCGAGACAAAGGCAGCCTTCGATTGCGACAGACACGTTGCTCGATAATTTGAGGCCACGGATGTCGAAGCCCGAATCAACTGGCCCCGGACATGGTTGCCCAGATACCCCTTCGGCAGAGCCAGACTCAGCTTGACGCATCGGTGCGCAAAATCCTTCGTGCGCCGTTTCAAGTCTTCCGCATTCATTCTCACACCCTCCGCCTCGAATCATCAATAATCAATCAACAATTATCAATGAAAAAGATCGGCCGGGTTAACCCACACACAACCAAGCGTCCACTTATGGCTGCTCGGTTCCCCGCCTGACCAGGTTCGCGGGCTCGGCTTGCATGGGACCCGGCCGGTAAAAGACACCTTCGTTTCCGAGTCGGAGAGCATCTTGGCTCTACCGGAGCAGACTATACCACAGGATCGCCGTCCTGGCCAGCAAAACCTTCCAGATTTGTCCCGTCCGCGGCATGACGCGGGATTCTCCTCGGCCGGTGGGGGCGAGGCATACCTCGCCCCCCACAAATCCACATCCGTCACAATCATTCGGCCAGGGGCGTGCCGAAGCCGATGTCGTCGAGGAAGATCAGGCCGCTGCCGCCGGCGG
>LVBB01000059.1 GCA_001603075.1 Phycisphaerales bacterium Planc_01
CGATGGTGATCGGCGTGGGCAATCGGACCAGTCCGAGCGCCGGCGGCACGGGCATCGTCTACATCGACGACGTCTCCTTTGGAAGACCGGCGACGCAGTAGTCCTGCCTGGATGGGTGGCGATGGGTGGACTGTATCCGTCGCGCGTGGAGTCTTGCGCGTGGCTCCAGTGCCTGTTGGCCGGAGCCACGCGTTCTTGTATGGTACCGAACCGGATGAAAGGAGGATTGCCATGCCGAGAAGACCTATCAGATGCATGTCTGCCGTGATTCTGTCGGTGGCATGTTGGATGCTGTTGCTGGCACCTGCCGCCTTCGCGGCGGACAGGTATGCGCTGGAGTTCGACGGGGTCGACGATTACGTGGAGGTCCCCACGGAGGACTACATATTCGAGGATGGGGATACGTTCACGATAGAAACCTGGGCGCGATGGTTTGACGATACGCGCTCTCTGTGCAGTTACCGGTACAGCTTTCAGCGCAGCCGGTTCAGGACCCGGGGCAGCGCCGCGCTGACCGTGCTGACCGGAATCACAAACGACCAGTGGCATCATGTCGCGGCGGTCTACAGGGGCGACGCTGCAACCAAGTATCTGGACCTTTACGTCGACGGAGTCCTCACGGCCTCGACCAATACGACGGGGTCTCCGCTGTCCAGCTACGACGGCAACATGCTGCGCATCGGCATGACGCGACACAGCAGCGGACAGTACTCCCATTGCGTCATGGATGAAATTCGCATCTGGGACACTGCCCGCAGCGATGTGGAGATCCGGGCTAACATGAACCAGGAACTTGCGGGGTCGGAGGAAGGACTGATCGGATATTGGAAGTTCAACGAGGGTGGCGGAACGACGGTCCACGACAGTTCTCGCCGCCAGAACCATGGGACGATCGCAGATGCCACCTGGACCACGGAGGCCGCCCCCGTCCGGCCCGGCGCTGCTCCGACGGCTGCCCACGGTCCGTCTCCGGCCAGCGGACTGGCCGACGTGCCCCGCGATGTGGTGCTTGGCTGGGCGCCGGGGGCGTTCGCCGAGACCCATGACGTCTACTTCGGCACGTCGTTTGACGACGTCAATGCGGCCGGTCGAGCCAATCCGATGGGCGTTCTTCTCCGTCAGGGCCAGAGCGAGACGCGATACGATCCGGCCGGCCTGCTCGAGTTCGAGACGACGTATTACTGGCGCGTGGACGAGGTCAACTCGCCGCCGGACGGCACGATCTTCACAGGTTCGGTCTGGAGCTTCACGACCGAGCCGGTTGCCTACCCGATCCGGAACATTGCCGCGACGGCATCCAGCTCCGGGGCCGGCACGGCGCCTGCAAATACGGTCGATGGCTCCGGACTCAATGCGAGCGATCAGCATTCGACCGGCGAATCGCAGATGTGGATCACGGCCGCCGATCCGGAGATGCCTGTCTGGATCCAATACGAATTCGATCGCGTCTACAAGGTCCATGAGCTTCTGGTTTGGAACTACAACGTGATGTTCGAGCCGGTGCTTGGCTTCGGGGCCAAGGATGTGACGGTGGAATACTCCGGCGACGGCGTCGAGTGGACCGTTCTGACGAATGTCGAATTTGCCAGGGCGTCGGCCACACCCGGCTACACCGCCAACACGATGGTGGACTTCGGGGGGGTTCCTGCCAGATACGTCCGCCTCACGATCAACGACAATTGGGGTGCGCTGACGCAGTATGGCCTCAGTGAAGTCCGTTTCACGTACATCCCGGCTCATGCTCGCGAACCACAGCCGGCCGACGGGGCGTCGGACGTCGATCCGGACACGTTGCTCAGTTGGCGCGGTGGCCGCGACGCCTCGTCCCATGACGTGTACTTCGGAGCCAATCCGGACGATCTGCCGCTGGCCGGCAGTGCGACTGGGGCCGCCTTTACGCCGTCGGGGCTTACGTATGGCAGCACCTACTACTGGCGGATCGATGCGGTGAGCGACAATGTCTGGGCCGGCGAGATATGGAGCTTCTCGACGCAGGAGTTCGCGTCGATCGACGGCTTCGAGGGCTACACCGACGATATCGACGCCGGCGAGGCGATCTTCGACGCGTGGCTCGACGGCTGGGTGAACAATACCGGCTCGACCGTCGGCTACCTCAACGCCCCGTTTGCCGAGAAGACTATCGTCCGCAGCGGCCGGCAGTCCATGCCGCTCCAATACGATAACACGGTCTCGCCGTTCTACTC
>LVBB01000060.1 GCA_001603075.1 Phycisphaerales bacterium Planc_01
GTCATCAACGTGGATGACTCTGCCCCACCCGGCCGCCGTGAGCCCCGCAACAAGGACGCACGCGGCCACCATGATTTGCTTGCTCCCTAACCTGTCCATGTTCCGCTCCTTTCGATATGAAGTGATGCGTATGATGCCGCACTATATCAGCGTGCCATATCCGGGGCAGTCCCTTCCGACCATTGCAGCAACACGATCCGCAAGTCCTCGAAGTCGACCTTGCCGTCGCCGTTGATATCGCCGGGCGTGCGCATCTCGGGTACCGGGCCGTCGAACCAGGACTTGCTGGCTTCAGCGGTGCCGCCGTAGGCGCCGAGGTTGACGATGCCGCCGTTGGGGATCGGCTCGTCGCCGACCGGAGCGGTCGGATCGCCGGCATCGATGCACGGACTGGTCACATCATCCTGGACCCAGCTTTGCGCGACCGGGTCCCAACGTCCGGCTTGGCTGCGGAGGTGATAGTCCCCATCGACCCACACATCCTCGTCGGCATCCCAATACCCAGGAGCGGCAAACAACGGATCGACGTCGAGATTGCCCTCGCCCGGCCAGCCGCCCAGAGTATTGCTGTAGCTCACCGACACATTCATGTAACGGACGCGTCCATCTTCAAACATCGGTGTCTCGTCCCATACGATGCTGTTGAGGAGGACCACACTCGCCGGCGCACGGCTTACCACGCGAAACAGCGAACCGTTGGGTGTCCGATTGTCGGCGATCGTGGTGTGTGTCAGCAGCAGAGGAGTCTGGGATTCGATCACGGCGCCGGCATCCAGCACCCTGTTGCCCACGAAGAGGCATTGCTCGCTGGACAGGCCGCCAAAACCATAGAAGGCCGCCCCGCTTTGGTAGGCGGTGTTGCCGCTGAAGCGACAACGCACGACACGGTTCAGGTTCCCTGAAATGGCGCCACCTCGATCGGCCCAGTTGTCGCGGAACACGCAGTCGGCCACAGACACCCTGCAGTTGGACGCGACGCTGATTGCCATGGCCCCGCCCGAACTGCGAACGCCTGGTGCCGTCTGTGGTTGGAGCGTATTCGCTGCGAAGGCGCAGTCCGTCACACTCAGGTCGCCGTTGACGTGATGCAGTCCTCCCCCCGTGTTGACGGCCGCATTCCCCCAGATCACAGAACCGGACAGGGACAGATCGACCCATTCGGTGTACATCGCTCCGCCTCTGGCGGAGTAGGCCATGCCCAATTCGCAATCCACCAGTGCCAGACGCCCCCCCTGCGCGAACAAGGCCCCACCATACTCTTTTGAGGCATTCACGAGGAATCTGCTGTCATGGATCTCTGAAAGGGTCTCCATGTCTCCCCGAGCGTGACGGACAAATATGGCGCCGCCTTCCGGACCCCAATTGCGTGTGAACGTGCAGCGTCGCACGGTCAGACTGCTACCGATGATACGCAGACCTCCGCCCCCGTCTGTTGCATGTCCGCCGGTGACGTCGGGCGAGTGTCCGTCTCGAACAGTGAATCCATCGAGTACAGAGGCAAGTACGCCTTCAGCCACAACGACGCTGACGCTGTTATCGACTCGTCTCGGCGACTCGGCAAGGTGATGCGCTTCCGCAACCTCGCCGTCGTCGCCGTTCAGGTCGCCGCTGAGGACTGTCTCGTAGCGTTCGACGTCGCGCTCGTCGGGATCGTCGCCGGTCAGGCCGGCGTAGCCGCCCGTCAGCGTCACCCCGCTGATGAGGTGAAACGACGCGTTGCGGTCGCCTGGAACGATGCCGACGCCGCGGTCGGGCGTGTAGACGCCCTGGGCCACGCGGATTTCATCGCCTGCGCAGGCGATAGCCAAGGCGTCTTGGAGATGCGTGTAGGCATCGGTCCAGGATGAGCCGTCGCCGGCGCCGGCGGCATCGTCATCAACGTGGATGACTCTGCCCCACCCGGCCGCCGTGAGCCCCGCAACAAGGACGCACGCGGCCACCATGATTTGCTTGCTCCCTAACCTGTCCATGTTCCGCTCCTTTCGATATGTATGATGACTATGACATCGCATGGGCCCACACCCATGCCTGCTTCCGCGCAGACCGCAACCGCTGTCGCTCCGTGCAAACGTCAAAACGCGACCAGATTAGAGGTTCTCCGCGCATGTCGCACCTCATTCGCCGGGAGGCCCTGATTGCAGAGCGTCCGGGCAGCAGAGAAACTCACCGGGTCACAAAGGCAGGCGGGTATGAACGAAACAGATGATATGATAGCAGATCAGAATCTTATGATAGATGCTTCTGCCCGCCTTCATGTCTCATTTCCCGGATTCTACCAAGGAGCAGGCGAGCTCTGCAAGGAATTTCTTCTCGCCGCGGCCAACTTTTCTTAGCTTGTTTGGCGACGCGCCGCCCGACAGGAGGACGTGAAGTGGATTGCCAGTTGGGCGATCAGGCCGAGGCCGATCAGCGCGACGGCGAACCAGTACGGCGCATAGGGTCCGACGTGCCGGGCCAGATGGCCGCCCGTTCCGGCGCCTGTGACGATGCCGATCGAAATCACCATTTCGTGGATGGTCATGCGGGCCGAGCGGTTGCGGCTGGTCGAGACGCCGTAGTAGAGATGGCTGCTGTACGCGAATCCGAACGGCAGACCGAGCACGATGGCTGAGATGACAAAGACGCTCAGTGTCCGTCCGTAGATCATCATCAGCAGGGCTGCCAGCAGCATCACCTGGCCCATCAGAAGCGGCGCGAGTTTGAAATGCCAGAAGGCCCAGCGGCCTGATGTCGTCAACGACAGGAAATTGCACAACGCAAAGACCGCATAGTAGATGCCGAACTGGGCTTCGGAGTGCCCCAACGCCACAAAGAGCAATGCGAATTGCGACCGCACGATCGCCTGTGAGGCCCACGCACAGAACAGGGCCACCCGCGACATCCAGCGGTAGGCCGCCAGAGACCGTCCATTCTGCGGCGGCTCTGCCACCGGCCCGGGTCGCGTGGTCTCGTCGGTATGCCCTGTGTTGTTTCGTGCCAAGCCCAACAGCGCCAGCGACGCCACAAAGCACACCACCGCTGCGACCATCGGCCAGATGGGATTCTGCTCGACCAGCCAGGCTCCGATCACCGGCCCGATCAGGCCGCCGCTCGACCAGGAGCCATTGTACCGCCCGAGTTGGCGATTGAGCTCGAGTCCCTCGAAATGGGCGGAGACCCAGCTCATCAGGAACGGCCAGAACAGGGCCATGGCCGCCCCGCCGCACCCCCCTGCCGCGATGATCATCCAGATCCATGCCCGTCCGTCGGAGGTACCCTGTCGCCCAGAGCCAAACACCGCCGCGACCATCATCACGGCCGCGATCAGCGCTATCGTCGTTGCCAGGCGCGTCGCCCAACGGACATCCAGATGCCCCAGCAGCGAACCGGCGAAGACCAGGGCGGCCATATACGCCAGGCTGTTGCCCGCCAGGGCATAGCCCACGTGCGTTTCGGTGCCGCCGATGGCGGTCAGGACGAAGGGCATGGCCGTCCAGCAAATGCCCAGGCTCAGGGCGGTGGCAAAGGCCGCGCCGTACAAGGGCCAGTTCCGGCCGGTCCCGACCGAATCAGTTGTCTGGTGCTCTCGTATCATCCCTATTGGGCTCCAAGCCCGGCGATTGTAACACCGGCTCGCCAGTTCGCCAGCCGTCGCCCGCAAGAAAACGACGAACCGCCAGAAGATCGCCATACCCAATCACAGTGCATTGGTGTGTAATAGGCCGAACAGCGATCGTGTTTCAGTCAGGTGCGCAGGATGGTCGAGGAAAGACTGTTGATTCTCCGGTTCAAGAGAGGCTCGCCGCAGGCCCTGCGCCGGATCTATGACAAGTACAAGGTGGAACTGCTCAAGCTGGCCACGGTGCTGCTGGGCGACGGCAACGCCGCCGAGGACATCGTGCACGACGTCTTTGTGTCGTTCGCCGGCTCGGCCGAGCGGATCAAACTGACCGGCAGCCTCCGCAGCTATCTGACTACAAGCGTGGTCAACCGCGTCCGCAACCACAGGCGAAACAACGGCCGACATGGGGGAATCAGCCTGGAAGCTGCGTCGCTGCCTGCGTCCGGCGGCCCGGGGCCCGCGCAGTGGGCCATTCTCAGCGAGCAACTCGCCCTGTTGACCGAGGCGCTGCAACAGTTGCCCTACGAGCAACGCGAAGCGGTTAGCCTTCGCATGGAGATGGACATGAGCTTCCGCCAGATCGCGGCGGTGCAGCGCGTGCCGCTGAACACCGCCAAAGGCCGATATCGGTACGCCATGGAACGACTGCGGTCTCTGCTGAACAGTGAGGTACAACGATGCGATCCGCAGACCACATAAGAAAACTCTTTCGAGACGCCAGGCTGGGCATTGGGCCCCAGGCCGATGAGCGGGTCTTTCGGGATATGCTCGGGGCCCAGCAGGAACACGCAAAGAAACCAGAGACGTTGATTGTGAAAGGGAGATCGATCATGAAGAGTCCATTCGCCAAATTCGCTATCGCCGCCGCCGTTGTCGTCGCCTGCGTCATGGGCCTGTTCCTGTGGACGGGCACCCAATCCAGCGTGGCCCTGGCCGACGTCCTGGCCCGAATGCACGAGGTCAGAGCCTACGTATTCCGCTGCACCGCGACAATCACCGGGCTGAAAGCTGGTAACACAACAATAGACACAGAGTCCCACAGCATCATCGTGACATCGCAGGACCACGGAACCAAGATGGTCATGGAGACCGTCGATCCCAACGGGACGAGAACCATGACTCAAGAGATGTACATGTCGCCCCAGAATGGGACCATGCTGGCGATCATGCCCAAAGAGAAGAGGTACATCCGCATGGAATACGACGAGAGCATGGCCGAACGCATGCGCAAACAGAATCACGACCCGAGCGCCATCGTTCAGCTCGCCGTAGGACAGGGCTATGAGAGCCTGGGACGGGTCATGCTCGACGGTGTCGAGGTCGAGAAGTTCCGCAGCACGGACCCCAACTTCCTGGGCAACGTGATGGATCGGCCCGAAGTCATGATCTACGTGGACGTGCAGACCCAACTGCCTGTGCGCATGGAAATCGACGCCCGGATGGGCGAAGGGACGCGCATTCATACGGCGATGCACGATTTCCAGTGGGACGTGGTGGTCGACGCGGCCGAGTTCAATCCGGTCATCCCGGACGACTACACACCTTTGGCCGGCGGACCGCTCAAGATGCCGGCCATAAATGAGGAGACGGCCATTCAGGGGTTGAAGCTCTGCGTGGAGTTGACGGGCCGCTACCCGGAGAAGCTCGACATGATGAGCCTCATGTCGCAGATGGGACTCGCCCAAAACCGTGAGAACTCGCTGTTCAAGCAGCTTCAAGACGAGAACAAGAACCTCACGGAGGACGAGAGGATCAGGAAGCTCACAGATATTCTGATGCCCATCCAGGCCATCGGCACCTTCCACGCCATGCTCCTCGCGGATGACAAGGACCCGGCCTACTACGGTGACGTCGTCACGCCCGAGGACAGCGATCAGGTTCTGATGCGGTGGCAGGTTTCCGAGACGGAATATCGTGTGATTTTCGGCAGTCTGCACGTCGAAACCGTCAGCGCTGAAGCGCTGGCGGAGCTTGAGAAGATGCTGCCTCGCCCATAGCATGCTGTTGGTTCAGTTCACGACGGGCCGGGTCTTCGGATCCGGCCCTTTTTCGTTGTCGTCGAATGGTGCGGCGCTCAGCGCGCCTGTCCGTCGATCAATTGCTGGATCTTCTGCCGCCGGGCGATGAAGACCTGCTGCATAGCCCGGTCGCCGGCGGCCAGTTCGATCGCCCGGTCGAGATGCCGCACCGCCAGGGCGTGGTCCTGTCGCCGGAAGCTCAACTGAGCGAGCATGTCGTGCGTGCGAGCCTGCCCGTCGCGGGGCAACAGGGGCAGCATGCGTTCCAAGGCCGCCATCGCTCCGGGCAGATCGCCCTGGGCGTCGCGGGTTTCGGCCAGATTCGTGTACGCACCGAGCAGGCCGGGGTTTCGTTGCAGGGCATGCTCGAAGGCGGCTGCCGCCCGGTCAAACGAACGGATGCGCCGGTAGCAGATCCCCAGGTTGTTCCAGCCCGCCGCGTCGCGGGGCGCCAGCCGGACGAAATACTCGTACTGCTCGACGGCGCGGGGATAATCCTGTGACAGCATGTAGCGTTTCGCCAGGCGGCCCCGCAACTCGGCGACGCCCGGCGTTCGCTCGACCGCCTCTTCCAGGGCCCGAATCTCCATGCGTAACTCTTCGAGAATGCTGTCCACGTCCCGGTCGTGGGGATTGACCCGCTTGGCGGCGGCGAACTGCTCGTTCATGATGTCCGGATCGCCGAGCAGGGCGCCGACGACACCCTGCAACACGTGGGTGGTCGCCTGGCTGTATTGCTGGAGGACGACCCTCGGGTCCTCCTGCTCGTCCGGCAACGGGCCGACGTTGGTCACGTGGGTCAACAGAGGCGTGCAATGCTCGCTGATGGCCTGCATGATCTCCAGCCACGAGCCTTCCACGTCCCGCTTGATAGCGGCGCCGAACTCCAGATAGGGCTTGTCGTCGGTGTGCAACGGCCCCTGCCCGGCGAGCTTTCGCAGGTCCTCCTCGCCCACGATCAGGCAGTCCAGGAAGTCGTAGACCGAGTACACGTTGATCTCTTCGAGGTCTTTGGCGATGTCGGGCCGTTCGGCGATGGCCTTGATCCGCCGGAAGTCCAGTTGCATCGGCTCCAGCGTCGCCAGGAGTACGGCGTGCTTGTTCACGCAGTTGTTGACGAACCACAGCGAACAGTGCGGCATCGCCGCCTGGAAGCTGCGCAGGATGAGCCGGAAGTCCTCCGGACGAAGGTCCAGCGGAAGCCAGCAGGAGACGACGCCGTTCGGCTTGAGGCGTTCGCGACAGGTCTTGAAATGATCGTATGTATAGAGGGCCGAGCTGCCGGTGGTGCCCGGATAGGTCGAGTCGTTCATGATGACGTCGAACTTCTCCTCGGTCATCTTGATGAAATTCTTGCCGTCCATGATGATCTTGCGGAGGTTCGGGTTGGCGTACGAACGGCGGTTGATTTCCTCGAAGAACACCCCCGCCTCGAAGACGCCCGGACAGATGTCGACGATCGTGTAGCGTGCGATCCCGAAATCCAGTCCGATGCCGCATGTCTCGCCGCTGCCGTAACCGATCTGCACCACGTCCTGCGGGTTTTCGTGAACGAACAGCGGGGCATACGCCTGGAGCTTCTGCGTCGTGCGCAGCATCAGGTCCATGCCCGCGACGTCCACGCCGTCGACGGCGATCAGGCGGTCGCCGTCCGGCAGGTCGTGGACGGTTACCGTTCCGGTGGCGTCGTCATGGATGAACACGATCTTGCTGGGGTGGTGATAGGTGTTCATGGTTTGCAGGAACACATCCTGCGGGATCGCGAGGGCTGACACGGCGATCAGCACCGTCGAGACCACCGCCCCTCCGGCGGCCAGCGCAAGGCGCCGTTTGTCCGAGAGAACGACCAGTACGGTCGCCAGCACAAACAGGACCGCCACGACCACGAGGAAGCTGTTGCGCAGCCCGAACCACGGCACCATCAGGAAGCCGGCGGCGGAGGCCCCCAGGACGCTGCCCACCGTATCGGCGGCGTACACCTGCCCCACGCGCCGCCCCACCGTTTCCCACGCCGGCGCGCAGATCCGTACTGCAAGGGGAAAGACCATCCCCATCAGCACCGTCGGCACGAACATCACGAGCAGCGTGTCGATGAAATGGACCACAGTATCGCCCGCAAACGAGATCTTCCAGTCCACCACGTGCTTGAGGATCAGCGCATCGACGTGCCAGAGCCAACCGAGCATCCCGATAGACCCCAGCAGAGACAGCGCCAGCGCGAACTCAATCGCGGCGAACCCGAAGATCGGGTCCTTCAGACGGGGCACCAACACCATGCTCGACAGCAGACTGCCCAGGGCGATGCCGAGAATGAAGCACGTCAGCATGCAGGCGAAGGCGTAGGCGGATGTCTCCAGGACAAACACGAGCACCCGGGTCCAGAGCACCTCCATCGCCATCCCGCAGAACCCTGCGACAAGGACGCCGCCCAGGACGATCGTCCTGACGCGTTCGGAGTACACCGCGGGCGATTCCTGCGCCCGGTCGATCCGTTCCTTGAGCGAGGCGAGCCCTTTCTGCTTGCGTTTGGCCGAACCCGCAATCACCGGTCGCGGCCCGATGCCCAGAGAGACCAGCCAGACTGTAGAGGCGATCGCGATGTTGGTGGCTGCCGTCGCGTAGATCGAGGCATTGACGCCCAGCAGCCGGATCAGATAGTAGCCGGCCAGGAACGTGCCCAGGACGGCGCCGAACGTGTTGGCCGCATAGAGATAGCCGACGCCCTGCCCGGTCCGCTGCGTGGACTTCTTCTCGCTCGCCGAAGTCGCCCAGAACCCGCTCAGGATCGGCAGGGTCCCGCCCATCAGGGCCGTGGGAAGCAGAAGAATGAGGACCGAGACGATGAAACGAACCAGATTCAGCGTGTAGACGCCCGGCTCGTACGTCTGGAAGAACCAGAGGTAAAATCGATCCACGAGACTGAGGATGGTCGGAAAGGCGAAGCCGTACGCGCCGATGCCCAGTTCCAGGGCGGCGTAGAGCCGCACCGGTCGCGTCACGCGGTCGGCCCGGTGCCCGATCCGCCAGCTTCCAATCGCCAGCCCCAGCATAAAGGCCGTCAGGACCGTGCTGGCCGCGTAGACCGTATTGCCGAAGACCGTACCGAGCGACCGCATCCACGTCACCTCGTAGATCAGACCGGTGGCGCCGGAAACCAGAAACAGGGGGAGGATCAGTCTGCGGTGAACGGCCCGAACCGGGCGGCCTTGCGCTGTCGCTTTCATGTTCATACCTTCCCAGGAGAACCCGAAACCACAACACACAGACGGTTAGGTACACAGTATATCCACTTTGCACGCATCGGTCAAGTCGCCGTCCGAAGAACGTGCCGGCCAGCGGCGGAGCTCAGGGCATCATGGAGGTGGGGACACGAAGCGGACGGCTACGCCAGCAGCGCCGTCAGATCGATCGCGCATGCGCGAAAGTGCTCGGCCGACAGCGTTACCGTCTGCCATCGAGGACTGCGCTGTCTCATGTGCCGCCGATAGTCTTCCAGGCGAATGCAGAAGAAGACGTACCATTCCGAGTCCAGGCAGAGGACATCATGCCCGTCGAAATCCACGTCGACGTTGGCCATGCGGTAGGCGAAGACAAAGGCCGCCTCATGGCCGGATCCGAGGGCCTTCTGCCACGCCTGCAGGCCCCGGACGTCGTCCCGCGTGACCCAGCATTCCAGCCCTTTGCGCCCGGCCAGCGTGGTCCCGCCGAACGTGCGTCCCTTGACCTCGACGATGATGCGTCGTCCGAGAGGGGCGTAGAGCAGGAAGTCGAAATTCTTGACGGACTGGCGCATCGTGCCGATCCGCCTGTGCTCGTCGGCGCGAACGTACGGCACCTGATGATCGATCAGCCAGCCTTCGAACGCGCGTTCGTACTGATTGGCCGAAGAGTCCCGCATTCCACTCGCCGCTCCTCTCACAGGTCGGGCCGTCGGCGCCGCCCGTTCGCTCTATGGCGATGCGGCTACTTGCCCGCGTCGAACAGACGCGGCAGCACCTCGTTGAGGTAGTGTCTCCAGAGAGGCCATTCGTGGCCTCCGTCCGTGATATGGGCCGTGTGCCGAATCGCCTTGGCATCGAGCGCCGCCAGGAGCTTCTGATTGGCCTCGAACAGGAAATCCTTCCTGCCGCAGCCGATCCAGAGGAGCCTCAGTTTCTCATTCAGCTTCTCCGGCCTGGCCAGCAGCGTGTCGAGTTCTTCGCCGGACGGTGCGCTCGAGCTGAATGCGCCGATCCAGCCGAACATCTCCGGATGTCCGAGCCCGATCCGCAGCGATTGGCCGCCTCCCATCGACAGCCCGACAATCGCCCGATGCTCCGAGCCGCCGTGCGCTCGGTAGTTCTTCTGCACGAAGGGGATGACATCACCGATCAGGTCGTTCTCGAAGCTCTTCCAGTTGCGAGGCTGCGTTCGGTCGGAGGTGATGTTCGGCGTGTGTCCGTATGGCATCACGACGATCATCGGCCTGGCCCGCCCGGCGGCCAGCGCGTTGTCGGCGATCCGATTGGCCCGTCCAACGACGGTCCAGGCGTCTTCCGTGTCTCCGCTGCCGTGCAGCAGATAGAGCACGGGATACGTCAGCGGCGCAGACGTCTCGTAGCCGGGCGGCGTATAAACGTACAGGCCCCGCGTGACATCGAGCGACTTCGAACGATAACGGTGGACGTGCACGGTCCCATGAGGAACGTCCTGCTCCTCGTAGAACATGGGCGGATCGCCGGGAACCAGGACCATGCTCCGCGCGCTGCGCCGCCAGACCTTGACGAACGGATTCATCGGATCGGCGATCGCCAGAGCGTCCACCTTGAAGTTGTACTCGTAGATTTCGGCTGCGAGCGGCCCGACGGTGACCGACCAGAGCCCCTCGGCGTCCTTCGTCATCGGCGCGGGCTCCGAGAGGAAGCTCGCCTCAAGCGTCGCCTGGTGAGCGGCTGGGGCGCGAAGGTAGAACGTCACCCTGCGATTCGAATGCACCTGAGGCCAGAATTCCGTGCCTCCCTGCTGGGCCGCGGCCGGCAGCCCAACCACGCTCAACAGCAGGGCAACGGACGCGATGAATCGACACCGATCATACCCGCTCATTGCGATCTCCCACACTTTGCGGGACGCGTGAACAATGCCCCGCCGAACCTATGTCGTGCCCAGTTCCGACAGGAACCGATCCACATGAATCTGTGTTTGCTCGCCGCTGGTCATGTCCTTGACGACCAATTCCTGACGGTCAAGGTACTCCTGGCCAATGATAATACACCGGCTGGCGTTCTGGGAGGAGGCCTCCTTCAACTGCTTCGAGAGCCCGCCCAGCTTGTAGCTGAAATTGGCCGACCGCCCACAGGCACGCAGCCTGGCCGCAACCGAGTACATCGCCTTGGTGAACGCCCCGTCGGCGCACGCTACGAAATAATCGAGCCGCCGCCGGGGAACCTGGCTGTCCAGAAGCCCCTTCTGATGCAGCAGGATTTCGAGAACGCAGTCGCCCATCCCCATGCCCGTGGCAGGGATCGAAGGGCCGCCGAAATCGCGAAGAAGGTTGTCGTAACGCCCCCCGCCGCAGATGGCCCGCAACTCGCCGACGATATCGTGGATCTCGAACACCACACCCGTGTAGTAGGCCAAGCCGCGCACGATGGTCGGATCGAAAGCGCAGTAGTCGGCCACGCCCATCAGTTCGAGCGTCGCGAAGACGTTCTGCATTTGCTCGATGGCCACGCGAATCTCGTCACCGAGGGCCACCACGCGTTGGATTTCATGGATGGAGTCCAACGCCATGAAATCGGATATACGAGCGGCCTGCCCCTTGTCCGGGACCTGCTCGGCCAGCATCGCATCGAACGTATCGGCCGGCAGCTTGGCCTTTTTGTCCAGCAAGGCGTACATCCCGTCGAGCCGGCCCTCGTCGATGCCGATCCCGCGCAGCACCGACGCCAGAAGCCGCCGGCTGGAGATTTTCGCGCGGACGTCGGCGGCGGTCAGGCCAACCCTGCGCAGGTAGTCCAGCGACGTGAAGATCACCTCGGCGTCCGCCTCCGGACTGTCGATGCCGATGATGTCGATGTTCCACTGAAAGAACTCGCGCAGCCGCCCCTTCTGGGGACGCTCGGCCCGGCACAGCCTGGGTACGGAAAACCACTTGATCGGCCGGGGCAGAGAGTTGATCTGTTGATTGACCATGCGCGCCAGGGTCGGCGTGATTTCCGGCCGGATGGCCAGATCGCGACCGCCGCGGTCCTGGAGCGAAAAGAGCTGCTCGACGATCTCGTCGCCGCTCTTGACCTGGTACATCTTGAGGTATTCGAAGATCGGGCCGTCGTACTCCTCGAACCCGTTGCGAATCGAGACGCTCTTCCATCCGTCGATGATCCAGTTCCGCCGGGCCATCTCGGGCGGATAGAAATCCCGCGTTCCTTTGACCGGTGGTATCTTCATGCCTTCCTGGTCTTCCCTTTGTGCTTCGTGGCGCGCTGCTTCTCGGTCACGTTGTTTTCGAACTTGATCCGGATGTACTCTTCCATCTCCTTGTCGTTGGTGAAGTGCAGTTCGTAGTCGTATTCCCCATCGACGAAATCGCAATCCGAGTGCTTGTACTTGCGGCAGATGTGCGGCCGTTTCTCATAGATCCCGCACCGGTAGTCCGTCTCGGACAGGTGGCGGCACTTGTTCTTGATGTTCACATACCAGTCGCCGTCCTCGACGAACACCGTCACGTCCTTGTGGCACAGGTACCATCGGATGTCGTCGAAGTCGTCCTTGGTCTCCGGCGTCTCGATCGGCAACGCAAAATAGCGGCAACACAATCCCGTACACTTGTCGCATTGACTCTTTTGGGTCATCCAGCATCCCCTTCGGTTCGTATTCGTGAAGCACCCTTTGAAAGCCTCCCTATATAAGGCGTTGAAGCCGCTTCGTCAAGAAAAGCGATGGGATCGAACCGGCGGTGCGCCCGACCCGACATCGCGCCGCCGGCCGCTACCGCCAGAATATTCTGGGAAAAATTCCGTCCGAAGTCTTGACCGGACCGCGATCCTCGGATAACATTGCGGGTGAAAATATCGTCCACAGGCCCCCGCAAAGTCTCGCTTCCTCTCCCTCATCAAACGCGGGGGCTTCTTTTTGCCTGTTCCGTGATTTCCTTGCGTCCGATGCCCCTTGAGGCTTGAATTCTCGGCCCACACCTGACAGACTGTCACCATAGGCATCGCGCCAGCCAGCCGGACAGAGATGGGAAGCACCACGTGAAACATCGGTGGAAAAGACGATTCGTCGGCACCGCTGCATGGGGCAGCGTCTTCGTCGCGCTAACTTGCTGTTTGACGTCCTGCGGCCCAGAAGCCATCGAATCCTACATCGAGGTCGATTGTGAGCCGAACCTGAGCCCCGACTACACGGGTGCGACGATCCCCCCTAACATCGCACCGGCGAATTTCCAGGTTCTCGAAGAGGGTCTTGCGTATCTTCTCAAGGTGCACTCCGAACATGGCAAGCCCATCACCGTGTTCAGCAAGACCGGGCAGATGCGCATTCCGCATCGCCCGTGGCGAGTCCTGCTCGATGCCAACCGGGGCTCTGAACTGCGTTTCGAGGTCTATGTGAAGGGTGCAGATCGGCACTGGCGGCGTTTCCGGCCCGCGACCAACAGCATTGCCCGGGAAGACATCGACCGGACCCTGGTGTTCCGGCTCATGAAGCCGCTCTACAATTGGTGGAAGGACATCGGCATCTACCAGCGGGACCTCGCCGGCTTCGCTACCTCGCTGGTCCTGCACGGCCGATCGTTCGGCGAAGGGTGCCTGAACTGTCACAGCTTCGCCGGCAACGACCCAGACACCCTGTCCATCAGCCTGCGTAGCGCCACATACGGCAGCCACACGCTGCTGGCCCAGGACGGGCAGGTCGAGAAGGTCGGCGCCAAATGGGGCTACACGGCGTGGCACCCGAGCGGTCGGCTGGCGGTGTATTCGATCAACAAGGTGATTCAGTTCTTCCGCGCCGGGGCGCTGGAGGTGCGTGATGTGGCCGATCTGGACTCAGCGCTGGTCTGTTACGACGTTGAAAGCCGCACGGCGACCTCTCCGCCGGAGTTGGCCGACAAAGACCGGCTCGAAACCTACCCGGCGTGGTCTCCGGACGGCAAGTTCCTCTACTATTGCAGCGCCCCGATCCTGTGGAAGGACCGCAACAAGGTGCCCCCCGACAACTATGAGACTCTCAGGTACGATCTTCTGCGTATCCCCTATGACATTGAGACGGGCCAATGGGGTCAGGCGGAAACCATCCTCTCGGCGCAGGAGACGGGCCTGAGCATCCTTCTGCCGAGAGTCTCGCCGGATGGGCGGTTCCTGCTGTTCTGCATGTGTCGCTACGGCTGCTTCCCCGTATATCAGCCCAGCAGCGACCTCTACATCATGGACCTGGCCACCCGGCAGTACCGCAGGCTGGCGATCAACAGCGAGTTCTCCGAATCGTGGCACAGTTGGTCGAGCAACAGCCGCTGGATCGCCTTCAGCAGCAAGCGTCAGGGCGGCCTGTTCACACGGACCTATCTGAGCTACGTCGACGAGGCCGGGACGGCGCACAAACCCTTCGTCGTGCCCCAGAAAGACCCGGCCTACTACGATTCGCTGCTGGAAACCTACAGCGTCCCCGAACTGGTCACCGGACCGGTCAACGTCCGCAAGTGGCGACTCGCCCGGGCGGCCCGGGCCGCGCCATCCATCACGACGGACATCCCCATCACCGGCGCCAGCCCGAAGACTGTGCCGTCCGATCCGTGGCAGGAACGGGAGTAGTTCGCGATGGCTGAAACCACGCAAGCCCGGACAAGCAAGAGCATAGCGATCAGAGCCCAATGGCTTCCGCAGAACCTGCTGTTTTACGTTCTATGCTTCCTCTACCTGTGGCTGGTTGTCGAGCCCAACCTGCTTTACCACTGCTTCGGAACGATCCTCCCGGATGCCCCGTTGTTCGCCAGAGGCCGGGCCTTTCTGCTGGACCGCCTGGCCGTGCCCGGCGGCGGTGTCCTCTATTTGGCCGGCCTGCTGTCGCAAGGCTATTACCATGCATGGCTGGGGGCTGCGATTATCGTATTGGTGGCCTTGGGGATCGGCGAATCGCTCCGGCGGCATCTGGCCCTTGCCGGTGCCGCATGCACCGGCCCCCTGACCGCCCTGCCGGCGGTCGCCTTCTTCCTGATCTACGACCACTACAAGCATCCCCTGCCGGCCGGTCTGACCGTCTGGCTGGGACTCGTGCTGGCCCTTGCCTTCGAGAAGCTCGCCTCTCGCCGCACCTGGGTGCGCGTTGCGACCTACGGCCCGACGGCTGCCTTTGCCTTCTGGATGGGCGGGTCGGGGACGCTGCTGGTGTTCGCGACAATGGCTGAGATCCGTGCAGTCTTCCTTCGGAGAGACTGGACGACGGCCATCCTGATCCCGCTGACAAGCGTCGCAGTCGTCTGGCTCCTCGCCCAGTATGCGTTCGTGATCGCCCCGCGCCAGGCGCTCGCGATCTTGACGCCGTTCGCCTCGTCGGCAGTTGCCGGCACCGGAGCATTTCTGGGGGTACTGGTCTACTGCCTTTACGGGCTGGCGCCCCTGGCCCTGCTGCTGACGTTTGTCGTCAGCCGCCTGGTCGCCTGGAGGAGGCAGAGGTCCGCCGGCCGTTCGAAGAAGACCAAGAGACGGGACAAGCATGGCGATTCACGACCCGGCAGGTCGTTCCCGGCGGTGGTCTTGAAGCCGGCCCTGGCCATCGTGCCGGTCGTCTTGATGGTCCTTGGGCTGTATTTCGACCGTGATGATCTGCGCAAGCCCTATGTCCTGTCAAACTACTATGCGTGCGAGAGGCGATGGGACGACATCCTCGAACTTGGTCGCCGGCTGCCTAAGGGCAAGAGCAACGTCTTCGTCAATCACGACATCCTTCGGGCCCTGTATCACACCGGCCGGCTGCCCTACGACATGTTTACCTTCCCCCTGAACCCACACGCCCTGCTTCTGACGCACGAGAAACGGGAGTCCGATCTGGCCCTGTACAAGCTCAGCGACGCCTTTCTTGAGCTTGGCCACGCTAACATGGCCCAGAAGCTGGCCTCGGAGCTTCTGGCGACCAAGCACCATCTCGGCTCTGTGCTGGAGACGCTGGGGCAGATCAGCCTCGTCAAAGGCCAGCCCGATACGGCGCGGGTCTACCTCAACGCCCTGAAAGGGGACCCGATCCGCCAGGAGACCGCCGAATCGTGGCTGCTCGATCTGGATCGCGGCCTGTCACCCGATCGGGCGGCCCGGATCGAACGTATCCGCTCCTGCATGCCCGACGACCCTCTCGCGGTGGCCGGTCCTGAGCCCCTCGAACAGACCCTGGCCGGACTTCTTGAACAGAACCCGCGTAACAAGATGGCCCTTGAGTACCTTATGGCGTGCTATCTGCTGACCGGCAAGGTCGACAAGATCACGGAGAACCTACACCGCCTCGATGACCTTGGCTACCGTGCGATCCCGACCCTCTATGAAGAGGCCGTGCTGATCCACTACGTCTCGCAGAAGCCCAAGCCGGATCTTGGCCGGATCAAGATAAGTGCTGAAACGATAAAGAGATACCAGCGGTTCGTGCATATCCGAGGCGCCATGACATCCCAGAACCAGCGGGAGACGCTAAGTCAGTTAATCAGTGAGTTCGGCACCAGCTACTTCTTCTACTCTGCCTTCGGCGCAGTGGGCCAGTTGTGAGCATGGCCTGCAGGCCGACCGGCCCGCAGGACGTCCGAGAAAATAGGATTGCAGCCGACCTTCTGATCTGCTATAAATAATTGTAATCGTGAGGAGTAGTATCTCTGCGCCGTTTGGCCTGGCGAGCCCGTCGAGGGCCCGGACGTTGCAGACACCTCGGCAAACTTGGATTCGCACATAGAGTCAGCGTCGGAGGACCTGACGCCGTGTGTCCTTGGCACGCAGAAAGCAGAGGGGGGTGTGGAACGCATGGTTCTTGCACATGCCGGGGCCATTACGTCCTTCTGACGCCGCGCCGTTCTTCTTCAGGAAGGAGGTGATCCGGCCGATACCATCTCTTGGAGTCTCCGGAGGGGGAAAGGTGGGTCGTAGTCCATCGTGGCTACGCGGGTACTCGAAGAAGTCTGATAATCGCTGCGACAAGGGGGGATGGGTGCTCTGATACGTGGTCAGAGCGCTGGTTGTGTGGTCTCTTGTGAAGGAGAATTCCTATGTGGAAGCGATGCACCTGTTTCGCATTCCTGATCGTCTTGTTGGCCCTGATCCAGGGCGGCGCTGCCTCGGGAGCGTTCAATGCCCTTAAAGACCCGGCCATTATCGGCTGGTGGGCTTGTGATGAGGGAACCGGCACCGTCGTGGCCGATTCGTCGCCCAACGGCAACGACGGCGCGTTCATCAACGGCGACCCCATCTGGACGACAGGCGTCTACGGCAGTGCCATCACCATAGTCGGGCCGACGCTGGTCAGGGTTGAGCCGATGGGCCTGTCGCTGAGCCAGGCCACCATGGCCGGCTGGCTGTTTGCCCCGGCGGCACAACCCGAGTGGGCGTCCATCATCATGCACCGCGATCCCGGTCCCGCCTCCGGCTTCAATCTGCTGGCCGACCGCCAATTGGCTTATCACTGGAACGACGCTTCCAACACCTGGAGCTTCCGCGGCAACGTCCTGCATCCGCTGAACGAGTGGGCCCACTGCGCGGTGACGGTCGAGCCCGACAAGGCAACGTTCTACCTCAACGGCGTAGCCTCGGCCGTGAACAATGTTGCTCACGGAACCATTGCTTGGGACGGCCCCACGCATCTCGGTGGTGACGGCGGCTCCTCCTGGGTGGCACGCCGGATGAATGGCGGCTCGCTGGACGACGTGTGCTTCTTCAGCCGAGCGCTAACCGATGCCGAGATTCTGGCGATCATGGGAGGTCTCTTTGACCCGGCGCAGGCCAGCAATTCGATGCCCGTCGATGGGGCAACGGACGTTCCTCGTGACATCGTCCTGAGTTGGGCGGCAGGCGAGTCGGCGACAACGCATGACGTCTACTTCGGCACGAGTTTCGAGGACGTCAATACGGCCAGCCGCACGAATTCGATGGGCGTTTTGGTCAGCCAGGGCCAGGCGGCCTTGACGTACAATCCCGGACGCCTTGAGTTCAGTCAGACCTACTACTGGCGGGTCGATGAAGTCCAAGCAGGCGGTACGATTGTCAAAGGCCTGATCTGGACCTTCGAGGTCGAGCCGTTCGCCTATGCGGTCGCCAACATCATGGCCACGAGCAATGGTCTGTCCGATGCGACGTCGGGCCCGGAGAACACGGTCAATGGCTCCGGCCTTGGCGCCGCCGACGGACACTCCCTCGAACCGTTCGATATGTGGACCACCAAACCCCCGGAGGACGGATCGGCCCTGTACATCCAGTACGAGTTCGACAGCGTCTACAAGCTCTATCAGCTCCTGGTCTGGAACTACAACGTCCAGTTCGAGAAGCTGCTCGGCTTCGGTCTCAAGAACGTCACGGTCGAATACTCCGTGGACGGCGAAGAGTGGACGGCCCTGGGTGATTTCGACCTGAACCAGGCCACCGCCAAATCGGGCTACATCTACAACTCGACGATCGATTTCGGCGGTCTCGCCGTCAAGTTTGTCAAGCTCACCGTCAACAGCGCCTTTGGCGCGATGGGCCAGTACGGTCTCAGCGAGGTCCGCTTCACGTACATCCCCGTCCAGGCGCGACAGCCGCAGCCGGCCGACGGAGCGACAAACGTGGCGACTGCCCCCGTCCTGAGCTGGAGAGCCGGGCGAGAAGCCGGATCGCATGAGGTGTACTTCGGCACCGACGCCGAGGAACTGCCCCTGCTGGGTACGGTCTCGCAGGCCAGCATCGCCGCCGGCACCCTCGATCTGGCCAGCACGTACTACTGGAAGGTCGTCGAGGTCAACAACGTCGAGGCGATCAGTACATGGGAAGGCAACGTCTGGAGCTTCGCGACCCGTCTGTACGCGGTGGTCGAGGATTTCGAGAGTTACACCGACGACATTGAAGCCGGCGAGGCGATCTTCGATACATGGCTCGATGGCTGGATCAACAACACCGGTTCGACCGTCGGCCACATGACCTCACCGTTTGCCGAGCAGTCGGTCGTCAACAGCGGTCGGCAGTCCATGCCGTTGTTCTATGAGAATACGGGCGGTAAGACTGTCGCCGAGGCCGAACGGACCTTCGCGGCGCAGAACTGGACTGCCAGCAGTATCAAGACTCTCGCCGTGCACTTCTACGGCGCCGAGGGCAACACCGGTCAATTGTATCTGAAGATCAACAACACCAAGGTCGTCTACAACGGCCAGGCCACCGACATCGCCCAGGCGCAGTGGCAGCAGTGGCTCGTCGATCTGACCGCGCTGAGTGGTTTGCAGAGCGTCACGAAGCTGACGATCGGCATCGAGGGCGCCGGTGCCAAGGGTGTCGTGTACATCGACGACATCCGGCTCTATCCCGACGAGATCGAACTGATCGAGCCGGTCCAGCCGGACCCCGCCGGACTGATCGTCCAGTACACCTTTGACGCAGGATCGGGCACAACGGTGGCTGATGCATCCGGCAGGGGCAACACGGGCACCATCAATGGCACGCCGCAGTGGGTCACCGGAGTCTCCGGCTCGGCCCTGGCCTTTGACGGCGGCCGCAACTACGTCAGCACCGGTAAGAGCCTGCTCAACAGCCTCCCGGAGTTTACGATCGCCTGCTGGATTAAGGGCGATATGTCGCTCGGTAATCGCAGCGGCCTGGTCGGCCAGAACGACTGCGTCGAATACGGCGTTGTCAGCGCCAACACGCTTCAGATCTATACGGCCGGCGGCGGCACGGTGGATCTGCCTTGGCCGTACGGCGCGTCCGCCGGCTGGCACCAAGTCACTGTCGTAGCGGACGGCACATCCATCACGTTCTATCTGGATGGCAAGCCGGTGGTCTCGGGCGGCACAGCCACTGAGAGCTACGGTACGTCCACCTATTTCCTCAATATCGGTGGCGGTGGAATCTTCGATGCCACCGACAACTGGTTCACCGGACAGATCGACGAGGTCTACGTCTACCAGCGGGCCCTCTCGGCGGCGGAAGTCGCCGGGCTTGCCGGCAGAACGGTCGCAATCCCCGTGGCGTTCTAACCCGGTGGAGCGAACAGGCGTCGTCTGCGGCGATCAGGCTGTGGTTGGCCGCTTGTTGTGTCTCGCAATGTTTCAGGGCCTATCCCGATGACTTCGGGATAGGCCCTTCTTCTTTCTGTCAGTGCCGATCGAAGGTCGCGACTACGCGCACCAGGGACGCGACCTGTGAAGGTCGCCGGCGAGCGTCTGCTGGGCAAGGATCGCGTTCTCGCGAAGCTGGAAATCGAACATGCCCACGCAGATGAAGTCCGCGCCACCCTCAAAGGCGAACTTGAACCCGTCGCGCGGGTGCAGAGCCCCGGCGGCCAGCACCTTGAAGGCGATCCAGGGCTCCTTGAGGCCCTTCATGTACTCGATCGTTTCAGCGGGATTGCGGCACCACATGTTGTCGTGGTGCTCACCGTGCTTCCGCCCGTAGGGCCCCACCGCGTCGAACGGCTTGCGATTCTCCTGTGCCGTAGCGGACCAGTAATTGTCCGGGTGCAGGGTCTTGACCCAGAAATCCGGCTTGAACCCCGCCTCGACGAAGGCCTTGATCGTCTCCAGATCGTGGGCACCGAGCCCGCTGGGCAGACCAAACTGCCTCATGTATTCCAGCGCCTCGCCGACCAGGTCGGTCTTGCCGTCGCGAACGGCGGCGTCGGCCAACCCGCCCTGCACGTACACCGCATGCGCCCCGCTGTCCACGGACCGCTTGACGCCCTCTTTGATGCTGGCCCCGGCGGCGCAGTCGGAGATGAACTGGATCTGGCCGCCCCGCTCGTTCCAATAGCGATTGAGCACACGGTCGGCGGTGGGGTTGCCCAGGATTGTGTTGATGCCCATCTCCTCGGCCAACGCCAGCGTCTCAAAGACCTTTTCATCGCTGTGATAGGCCTTGACCAGACTCGACACGTAGATCAGGTCGCGGCTATGGGCCCATCCGCCGATGAGGTTGCCGCCACAGAACATGCGGCTGATCGTCAGGTCCTTGATCTTCCCGGTGGGCGTCGGCGCACCGCTCGACTGCGCCCGATTTCGGGCCGCCCCGCCACCGCCCTCGGCCATCTGGGCGCGGAGATTCTGCTCCTCAAAGCTCTGGAGGCCCAAGGCCATACCGGCCGAAGCCACCATGGATTTCTTGATGAACCGGCGTCGATCGACTTGTCTGTCAGCCATGCGCTACTCCATTCTAAGCGTGCCACGGACGGGACCGGTCCAACGGGCCGGTCAAGACGTTCCTGGCGATAATCGTGTTTTCTCGAACCTGGAAATCGAACATCCCGACGCAGAGAAAATCGGCGCCGTTCTCGAAGGCGAACTTGAAACCATCGGCGGGATGGACTGCCCCGGCCGCCAGCACCTTGTAGGCGATCCAGGGCTTGCCGACCTTCTGCATATACCGGGCCGTCTGCTCGGGGTGCTTGTCCCAGTAGTTGTCGACGGCGTAGTTGTCGATGACGTCCTTGTGCTGATCGGGCCGCCGGGTGGACCAGTAATTCGTACCATGATGGGTCTTCATATAGAAGTCCACCGGCAGGCCCGCCTCTTCGCAAGCCTTGATGGTCTCAAGCTCGTGGCCGCCGACGCCGGCGATCACGCCGTTCTGCTTGATGAACTCGACTACTCTGGCGATCAGATCGATCCGGCCGGCTCGTGCCCACTGGTCGCCCACATTGCCGATGAGATAGGCCCCGGTTGCACCGGCGTCGATGGCCTTTTGCACGTCTCCGGTCAGGTCGTCCACGGAGGGAACGCACTGGGCCAGCCACCGAATCTCGCCGCCCCGCTCGTCCCAGTACCTCTTGAGGACGCCGAGCGAACTGGTGCCCGCATTGATCGTATTGATGCCGCTGTCCTCGCAGAGTCGCAGCGTCTCGAAGATCTTCTCGTCGGTGAAATAGTGCTTCAGAAGCGATGAGACGTAGATCAGATCGCGGCTGTGGGCCCATCCGCCGATGAGATTGCCTCCACAGAGGATCCGGCTGAGCGTCACGTTGCCGATCTTACCGGTTGGCATCCCCTCGACGGCAGGTTCCTGCGACCGGGGCGGACCGTCCCTCATCGCCGCCAGCAAAGCCCGCTCTTCAAGGCTCATCACCGACGCCAACGCTGCCGACCCGGCCAGAGAACCTCTTAGAAACGTTCGACGATCCAGATCTTTCGACATCCGGCTCCTTTCCCATGACGGCCTGACCGAATCCCCACGTACGAGGGCCGTTTCAACACCCTTTCATGGTATCAGAAAAGGCGGTCCGATCCAAGAGGCAAGTGGCATGGGCCGGCCACGCCCGTCGGCACCCGCTCTACGGCCTCAGGGAAATCTCAGCCCAGTATGCCGCTTCGTAGCGCCAGCCGGTCGGTTCATTGACCAGTTCGATCTTGACGGTGCGACCGGCGTATGGCGACAGATCAACGACCACATCGGTCCATCCCACGGTGGTCGTCTCCGGGCCGATGGTTTTCCGCAACGACTCCTTTTCGTCGACTCGCACGATCAGATCCCAGTCGCCCCGTGGGTCATGGCCCACGACGAGCTTCAATGAGGCGTCCCTGTTGACCGGCAGCTTGACTGTCCGGGTGATGACGCAGCCGATTTCCGGGTTCAGCGGGTGGGTCACCAATACGTTTCGCCGTCCCCGCAGTTCATCCCTGAGCCCCGGATCCATATCCTCGCCGCAACGGACCACTTTCCAGCCGGGAGCGAACTTCTCGATGGCCTCGGACAGGTCCTTGCCAAGCAGGGCCGTGATCTTGGCCATCTCCCGTTTGGAGTACCGTGTTTCGCTGGCCGGACCGGGGGCCCACGATCGCTCCAGACGGCTCGGTCGCGGGCTCTGAACGGGAAACACAAAGGACTCCTCGCCTTGCTCGTTCGTCTGGATCCTGCCACCGCAATTGACCACGGCATCCCGGGCCAGGTCTTCGCAGACCCGGACGAGCGTCGGGAAATTGTACGGCGTGTGGCTGAACTTGCCCCACGGATCGAGTGCGATCTTGTACTTCTCGGGCAGGTCCCTGAACCCGATCGTCGTAAACAGGATGCCGGCGGCGTTCGACGGATTGCAGTCGGAGTCCTGGCCGCATCGCGTCGAGATGATGATCGTCTTGTCCGGATCGCCCTGCCCGTAGAGCAGCCCCATAACGATGTACGCCCCGTTGATCTTGGCGTCGATGTTGAAGTCGGCTTCGGGACCGGAGCACGAAAAGCGACGATATGCCGGGTTCAGATGATACTTTTCGTTGACCAACTGCCACGTCTTGGTCCAGTCGTCCGGATACTGTCCGTGCCAGCGCAGTACGTCGCTGATGCATTCGTGATACTGGCTTTCCTTCGGAATGCAGCGAAGCCCCGCCTCGATGATCTTGATGATGTCCTTCTCGAAGAAGGCCTCGGTGTACATCCCGGAGACGAATTGCCCGCCGTAGAGGCCGTCTCCGTAGTTCATCAGCCGGCCGAACTTCTCGCCCAGTTGGATCGCCACGTTGGGCATGCCGGGAGCGATGAGCCCTGCGAAGTCCGCTTCGATCTGATAGTCGATGTCGTCGGCGTGCTTGTTGTACTTAGGGTGGCCCGAGTCCGGCGGCGCAATGCCGCTGCGCAGATTGTCGCGACCGGCCTTGTTGGCGTGCCAGAGCTGATAGCCGCTGTTGGCGAAATCGATGCCCGCCTGACGGATCGACACGTCGAACCCGTGCAACTCCAGGGTCCGTAGAAAGGTCATCTCGACATAGAGATCGTCCTGGTGGAACTGATTGATCAGTCCGGGTTTCCATTCGGGCATCTCGCTCTCGGGAATGATGACCCCGTTGTAGCGGAACTCCGTGGGGCCGCCCCAGCCGACGCCGGCCATCTGGCCGATCCACCCGGCTTTCATCTTGTCGACGTACTCCGCCACCGGAATCTGCCGCACGTTCTGCTTGCCCGGCGTCAGATTCGCGAGACGCGCACGCCCGCAGCCAAGTCCTCCGCCAACGGTGAAAATGGCAACCGCCAGTACCCAACGTCGCTTCATGGTGTGCCTCCTTCATTCCGTGCTTTCTTGCCGGGCCACTCACACCCGGCCCGAGACTGTATCCGCCCGCAGAATGATCGGGCGCCGGAACCGTGCCCGTCGAACACTTATATCGCACCGATGTGGGACGGTAAAGTCAAATCGGGACGGTCCATGACACTTGCTGTGAGGCGCGCCTGCGGTCGCGGCATATTTGAAAGTGTGCGTTGCAATGAGCGCGCCGGCCGGTATAATGACGCCTGTTTGAGGCGGTTGAAATGCCTTTTCTCGCGACAGATGACGAATCGGATGGAAATGAACAGTCGAGTACAAGAGATTGCCGTGGCCGTCTTCATGACGTTGTGCTGCCTGGGCGCTGCGGCGACGGAGAGCCCGCGAGTCCAGACCGACGGGCGCGCGCCGTCGGTCCCCGGCGGTCCGCAGGAGCGGTATCTGCTGGCGATCTCGGAACTCAAGGAGTCCGTTCGCAGCGCCAGCGTCGCGGAAGTCAAGGACACCCTCGCCCGGCTCAAGGAAGACTTCCCTCAGCATGTGGGGCCCGACCTCGAACTGTTCGCCATGGGGGAGCTGGAGTACTGGAAAGACCGATACGCCAGAGCGATGGTGAAATACGAGAAGCTGCTGAAGGACTATCCGGGCAGCGAGTTTGCCGGGGCGACCATGGACCGACAGTTCGAAATCGCCACCGCGTATCTGGGGGGCCGCAAGAAGACTGTGCTGGGGCTGTTTCGTATTCGCGGCTATGCCGAGGGCGTGGAGATCATGGAGCGGCTCAGCGACCGGGCCGGCCTGGATGAGCCGAACAGCGTCGGTCTCAAAGCCGCGATTGCCGTTGCCGAACACTATGAAGGCAGGGAGAAGTACATCGATGCCTATCTGAAGTGGTCCGAGATCGCGTCGTACTGGGAGATGGGGCCGATCGGCAAAAGAGCGATCCTGCAAATGGCGGAGAACAACTTCGCCGCCTACAACAAACCTCGGGAGAAACGGCAGCCGCTTCTGGACGCGTCGAAACTGGCCACGGCCAAGACCTACTACGAGCGGTTTGCCATGCGCTATCCGGAGGACGCTGCCAAGCACGACATTCCGGCCAAACTCAAGCGCATCGACGAGCAAATGGCATACAAACAGTACACCATCGGTCGGTATTACCATCGCGTCGAAAGGATCGAGGCCGCCAACCTCTATTACGACATGGTCATTGAGAACTGGCCCAACACGGAGGCGGCTGAGATGGCCAGACAAGCCCGACAGGAAATCGCCGACAGGACGAAGGACCGTGCAGAATAGGCGGTGTACAATCCGAAGATACTCGCCTCTGCTGTTGGCGGGTATGTTGACAACGCTGGGCCTGACGGGTTGCGCCGGAATCGGCGGCTACTCGAACCGGAGCCTGTATCCGGACGATGTCCACAGCGTGTGTCTGGAAATGTTCGACAATCGCAGTTTCCGGCGAGGGGTCGAATACACGTTGTCCGATGCGCTGGCCAAGCGGATCGAGGCGACGACGCCGTATAAGATTGTCTCCAGTCAGGACCGTGCCGACAGCGTGATGAGCGGGCAGTTGCTGTCGATCGAGGAGTCGTCCCTCGTTACCGAGCGAGAGCTGGCCCGGCCGCTGGAGAAGGAAGTGGTGCTGACTGCCGTGGTCAACTGGAAGAACCTCAATACCGGCCGGCTTATGATCAATCGCAGGACGGTCACGGCGGCGGCAAGCTATTCCGACTTCCAGAATCAAGACTTCACCTATGCCTCCGCATTGGCGGCAAACAAGCTGGCTCAGAAGATCGTAGAGCTAATGGAAACCAACTGGTAATCTGCGCAAGATGGGCGCTGGCCGGAGGGGGGCATCCACAGGCTTGCCCCTTGGCATGGAATCGAACGCTACCATATGAAGAACGACCAGGATAATTCGTCGTCGCAGTCCCCACGCGATGGCAACAGGCGTCTGACCAAGAAACCGCCCCTGCCGAGCTATCGGCGCGGCCCCTTCAGTTGGCTGATCATTGCGATCCTTGTTTTCACGATCATGATGATGCTCCAGCAGGGTCTGGCAACGAACACCCTGCGATGGGATGAGTTCCGCACCCACCTCGAACGGGGAGATGTCGAGCAGATCGACATCGGCGACACCCAGATCGTCGGCAAGTTCAAGAAGGAAGCAGCGCCCGATCCGAAGGCGATCTCGTTTCAGGTCAACTATCGTCCCGAGAGCGGGGCCAAGGAACAGCTCAACGCCATTATCGAGGTCCTTGACCAGAAGGCCGCCGAAGACCCGAGATTCGCGCTGAAATGGGAGTACACCAAGCAGCAGGTCTGGTTGATCATGCTGATCAACTGGGTGCTTCCGATCCTGCTTCTGGTGGGTTTCTTCTACTTCTTCTTCGCCCGCAATCTTCGAGGCGGCGCCGGCGGTATGCTCATGTCGTTCGGCCGCAGCCGGCACAAGGTCCAGGGCAAGGACCGCGTCCGGGTCACCTTCAAGGACGTGGCTGGAATCGAAGAGGCCAAAGACGAGGTCGGCGAGATCATCGAGTTCCTCAAGAACCCCAAGAGGTTCCAGCGTCTCGGCGGACGCATCCCGCGGGGTGTTCTGCTGATCGGTCCTCCCGGCTGCGGCAAAACGCTGCTGGCCAAGGCCATCGCCGGCGAGGCCGACGTGCCGTTCTTCAGTATCTCCGGCAGCGACTTCGTCGAGATGTTCGTCGGCGTCGGGGCCTCGCGCGTCCGCGATCTGTTCAAACAAGCCAAGGACAATTCGCCCTGTATTATCTTCCTCGACGAGATCGACGCGATCGGCCGCCGTCGCGGTGCCAGCTTCGTCGGTGGAGGCCACGACGAACGCGAGCAGACGCTCAACGCGATTCTGGTCGAGATGGACGGCTTCGATACGAACGACCAGGTGATCGTCATCGCCGCAACGAATCGCGCCGATATCCTCGACAACGCTCTGACCCGACCGGGCCGATTCGACCGGCAGGTGATCGTGCCCCTGCCGGACCTGAAGGGCCGTGCCGAGATCCTGCGGGTCCACGCCAAGAAGGTCAAGATCGGTCCGAACGTGGACCTGAGCCGGCTGGCCCGGGGCACGCCGATGTTCAGCGGTGCCGATCTCGCTGCCATCATCAACGAAGCGGCCCTGGCCGCCACGATGTCCAACAAGGACTTCATCGAGATGGCCGATCTCGAAGAAGCCCGCGACAAAGTCCGCTGGGGACGGGCCAAAAGGAGCCGGGTTATCGACGGCAAAGAGCGAGAGATCACTGCGTACCACGAAGCCGGCCATACCCTCGTCCAGTCGCTCCTGAAAGACGCCGACCCGCTGCACAAGGTCAGCATCATCCCGCGAGGCCCGATGGGCGGCGCGACGTTCGCCCTGCCCGAGAAAGACCGCACGATGTTCACCCGGCGATATTGCACGGCCCTGCTCCAGGTTTGTTTTGGGGGGCGCATCGCCGAGGCGATGTTCTGCGACGACATCTCCAGCGGCGCCCAGTCGGATATCGAGCAGGCCACGCGAATTGCCAAGCAGATGGTCCTGACGTGGGGAATGAGCGATCGACTCGGTCCGATCAGCTACGGTCCGGACGGGACCCGGGATATGGGCTTCTACCTGCAGGCCGAACGCGAATACTCCGAGACGACCGCCCAGGCGATCGACGCCGAGATCCGGCGCATTATGGACGAGGCCTATGCAGAGGCCAGACAACTGATCGAAGAGAACAAGGCGCGCCTGGAAGGCATCGCCACGGCCCTGCTCAAATACGAGACGCTCGATGCCGACGACGTCAAGCTCATCCTCGCGGGCGGCCAACTGGACAAGCCGACAGTCGGCGATCTGCTCGCCGCCGAGCAGGCCAGGAGCGGCAACGGGGCCGTCAGCGAACAGAAGACGGTGCCGACGCCGAAAGAGTGACAGGCTCGCCCCTTTGCATGGGCAGGGATACCGAAGTGAATGCGAACAGGAAGATTCTCTCGTGTGTGATATGGATCGCGTTGTTCGGCCCTGCCATCTTCGGCGCCGAGGGGCAGAAGGGCATCGAACTGGCTCGGGTCGACCAGGAGCATTCGCGTGTGCTCCTGCAAGTCGTCCCGGTCGACGGACAGCCACACTTGGCGGTGGCGTTCGCGGGCACCGACGATCTGCACTACTATGCCAAATCTGAGACGGCCCCGGCCCCACAGTTCAACCTGAGGGTTCGGCCGTCGGCCGAAGACGCAGCGTTCGGCGAGCCGATCTTCCCGGCGTGGAAGATGTTCTACGACGTCGGCCTCGAGAAACAGGTAGAGGTCTTCGTCGGTGATTTCCAGGTTCTTATCCCTCTGACGTCCGTTCCCGATGGCCCCGTGCGAGTCCACGTCCAGATCACCGGCATGGCCTGCACCAGCCAACTGTGCCTGCCTCCGTTCGACAAGACGCTGACCGCCCTCGTCGATTTCTCCGCTGAGACGGTGCAGCAACTGACGGAGGGCAAACCGTCCGGAAGTCCACAACCCACACAGACGGTCTTCCCCGCACCCGAGCCGGTCGCCGAGCGGTCGGCGGCCCAAGAGACGGCCGAGCGGCAGGCGGTCCTGCCCTACAGCACCACGGTCTACTATCTGTTGGCGATCGTCGCAGGCATCTCGATCAACCTCATGCCGTGCGTACTTCCAGTCATCCCGCTGATTCTGATGCGTTTGATCGACCAATCCAAGCGATCCGGCGGCAACCGTCTTGCGACCGGCCTGGCGTTTTGCATCGGCGTGATCCTGTTCTTCGCCGCGTTTGCTCTCGTCTCGGCTGTCATCAACCTCTCAACAGGTGCGGTCCTCGACCTCAACAGCCTGTTCCGCTACCCCGGCGCGGTGATCGTGCTGTTCCTGGCCATCGTGTTGTTCGGCTTGGCCATGCTGGACGTGGTCACGATCTCGCTGCCGTCGGCGCTTACGAGCCAACAGGGTTCGGGCTCCGGCCTGCTGGGCACGGCGGGCATGGGGTTCTTCGCTGGCATCCTCAGCACGCCCTGCAGCGGAGCCTTGCTTGGATTTGTCCTGGTCTGGGCTCAGACCCAGCCCCTGGCGGTCAGCAGCACCGCCATCATCCTGATGGGGGTGGGCATGGCGCTGCCCTATGCCGTGATCGTCTCGGTTCCGTCGCTGCTGGAACGCGTCCCGAAGCCGGGGACGTGGATGGAGATCTTCAAGAAATCGACGGGTTTTCTGCTGTTCCTCATTGCGGCCAAGCTCACGTTGGCGGCCCTGCCCAAGGATCGCCTCCTGAACGTGCTGACCTACGGCATCGTCTTCAGCTTCTGCGTCTGGATGTGGGGGGCGTGGGTCGGGTTCGCGACACCAGCCGGCAAGAGGCGGCTCGTCCGCTCTGTCGCCCTTCTGATCGCCGTCGCCGCCGCCGTCTGGCTGCTCCCGGCCGGGGGACCGCCGGGGGGAGTGTCTGTCGACTGGCAATCCTACGACCGTGACGTCGTCAGTCGTGCGACATCGCAGGGTCGCCCCGTATTGCTGAAGTTCACCGCCGACTGGTGCACCAACTGCAAGATCGTGGAACGAAGAGTGTATCACGATCCCGATGTCATCCGACAGATCGAAGAGAAGAACGTTCTGTCGATCCTGGCCGACACAACGCTCATCGACTACCCGGCGACGAAGGACTTCCAGCAGATCTATGGCGAGGCAGGCAACGTGCCGGTCACCATCGTCGTCATGCCGGGCGGTGACGTGCGCAAGCTGCGCGGCATCTTTGACAAGCAGGAACTGCTCGATCTGCTTGAGGGACTGCCGGGGGGACGAAAGTAGATGGCGAAACGGAGAGCTGCCGAACCGGCAGACAAGAGACCGAAGGCCAGGGCCGCCGCATTCGACAAAGCCGCGGCGAAGCAGCGCGTCAAGGAGATCTTCGCGGTCCTGCGAAGGACCTATCCCGAGGCCAAGGTGGCGCTGAACTTCACCAATCCGCTCGAACTGCTCGTCGCCACGATCCTGTCCGCCCAATGCACCGACGTGCGTGTCAACATCGTAACCAAGGAACTCTTCAAGAAGTACACCTCGGCTTCCGGCTGGGCTCAGGCGGACGTCAAGGAGATCGAAGAGGACATCCGGAGCACGGGCTTCTTCCGCAACAAGGCGCAGAACATCAAGGGCGCCTGCACCCGAATTGCTGCGGAATATGACGGCCGGGTGCCGGCAACGATGGAAGAGCTGACGGCCCTTCCCGGCGTCGGTCGTAAGACCGCCAACGTCGTACTGGGCAACGCCTTCGGCATTCCGGGAATCGTGTGCGATACGCACGTTATCCGGCTTTCACGCCGGCTCGCATTGTCCGATAACTCGGACCCGGTAAAGCTCGAGTTCGATCTGGCCGATATCGTTCCCAAGAAGGACTGGACGCTCTTCAGCCATTTGCTGGTGTTTCACGGCCGCAACATTTGTAAGGCGCGAAAGCCCAATTGTCCCGGGTGTCCGATCGCGGCGTGCTGTCCGGCTGCGGAGCGCCCCGATCGCTGGTAACGAAACGAATGGGAACCCGAATCACTGGAAACGACCGAAATGATTGATACTCCCGACAAACCCGTGCAAGACCTCTGGCGGATGTTCCGGATCATGGCCGAATTCACCGAGGGGTTTGAAGAACTGGCCTCGGTCGGCCCGGCGGTTTCGATCTTCGGCTCGGCCCGGACGCATCCCAACCACCGCTACTACAAGATGGCCGTCCAGACCGCCTGCCAGGTCGTGAAGGCGGGGTTCTCGGTCATCACGGGCGGCGGCGGCGGCATCATGGAAGCGGCCAACAAGGGCGCCGCCAAGGCGGGCGGGACCAGCATCGGCCTGAACATTGAACTGCCGATGGAGCAGATCCCCAACGACTATCAGAATCTCTCGCTGCACTTTCGTTACTTCTTCGTGCGCAAGGTCATGTTCCTCAAGTACGCACACGGGTTCATCGTCTTCCCGGGCGGCTACGGAACGATGGACGAGCTTTTCGAAGCGCTCGTCCTGATCCAGACGCTCAAGCAGATTCAGTTCCCGGTCGTCCTGATGTGCAGCGATTTCTGGAACGGGCTGATCGGGTGGATCAGGGACACGATGCTCGGCGAATATGAGTACATCGCGCCGGAAGATCTCGATGTCTTCACGGTGACCGACGACCCGACCGCCGCGGTGAAGATCATCACGGATTTCCGCGACAAGCACGGCCAGAGCGGCCTGGTCATGCCTCCCGGCATGAAAAAGGAATCCGGGGGCGAGCCGCGTCACGACGCCAGTCCTTTCACGGGCTGAGACACCGGCCAGCGAATCCGGCTCACTCGTGTCGGAGAGACTCGATCGGGTCCATATTCGCGGCACGGTACGCCGGATAAAGACCGAAGGCGATTCCCACGGCCCCGCTGATCCCGAAGGCCAGGATCAGTGAACTGCCGGTGATCACGGTCCGCATCTGACCGAAATGCGTCACGAAGAACGGGATCAGAGCGCCCAACGCCATTCCGAGAAAGCCGCCGGACAGCGTCAGGATCAGTGTCTCGGAGAGGAACTGAATCACGATGTCTTTCTTCTTGGCCCCAAGGGCCCGACGGATGCCAATCTCCCGCGTACGCTCGCTGACGGTGGCCATCATGATGTTCATGATCCCGATGCCGCCCACCAGCAGGGAGATTGCCGCAATGGAACCGAGAACGATGGTGAAGATGCGTTGAAAGTCCTTCGCCTGCCGCATCAATTCCAGCGGAACGACGATCTCGTAGTCGTTCTTCTTGTGGAAACGCGACAGAAGCGTCTGGACGCTCTGACGCGTCCCCATGACCATATCGACATCCTGCACCTGCACGATGATTTCCTGCAACTCGATGCGTTCGAGCGTCTGACCGCTGCTGGAGGACATCTGCATCGACATCTCGCCGAACCGCTCACGCACGGTCGTCAGCGGAACGTACATGGCGCCCACATTGGCGCCGGAGGCCTTCTTGGCCCCGGTGGCGTCCTTGGACTCCAGATCCGCGGAAGCCGGCGTCTGGCTCTGTTCGGTGGCGACACCCACCACGCGATAGTAATCCCCGCCGATCTTGACGTCCTGGCCGATCGGGTCGTCGAGGGCGAACAACTCCCTGACCACACGTTCGTCGAGGACGCAGACGCCCTGCCTGTAGTGCATGTCGGTGGTGCTGAGAAACCGGCCGAACCGAACGCGGGTCGGTGAGATCTCCGGATACCAAGGCACGGTCCCGACCACTTCGAGAGACGTGCGTCGGTTGCGATAGAGCGCCTGCTGCGAGATTCGGCGATTCGGCACGATCACCTGCACGTCGGGAATGCCGTTCTGGAATCGCTCGGCATCTTTGTAGGTCAAGCCGTATTCCATCAGGGTCTGCTGCTGGCCGCCGGCGGCCTGATCTTCCGGGGGTTTGATGGTCTTGATGATGATGTTGCGGCTGCCGAGCTGAGCGATCTTCTCCTGCGCATCCCGGCTGGCCCCCTCCCCGATCGCCAGCATGGCGATCACGGAGGAAACGCCGAAGATGATCCCCAACGTCGTCAGCGTCGAGCGCAAACGGTGCATCCAGAGGCTCTTGAACCCGAGCTTGACCGTGCGTTTCAGGCGAAAAATGAACATAACGTCCTACCGTCGATTGAACTCTTCTTTGTCGATGCGACCGTCGAAAAGGCGAACCACCCGCTCGGCGCGCGTGGCGATGTGCTCGTCATGGGTCACAACGATCAACGTCTTGCCCTCATTGTGAAGACGATCCAGAATCGCCAGGATGTCGGCTCCGCTCGACGAGTCCAGGTTGCCCGTCGGCTCATCGGCCAGGATGATCAGCGGGTCGTTGGACAAGGCGCGGGCGATGGCCACCCGCTGCTGCTGGCCGCCGCTCAGTTCCGAGGGGCGGTGGCCGAGCCGTTCCCCCAGGCCGACCATGGTCGCCAGCTCTCTGGCCCGCTCGTCACTCTCGTGCTCGCTGTAGCCCTGGTAGTACATCGGGATCTCAATGTTCTCGACGACGTTCAATTGGGCGATCAGGTTGAACGACTGGAACACGAACCCGATGCGTGCTCCGCGGATCATGGACAACTCATCGTCATCCAGCGCCGAGACGCTCTGGCCGCCAAGCCGGTAGTCGCCGCTGGTCGGCCGATCAAGGCAGCCGATCATGTTCAGCAGGGTCGATTTGCCCGAGCCGCTCGGCCCCATGATGGCTACGTATTCACCGCTTTCGATGGCCAGATTGATCTCTCGCAACACCCGTAGTTCGGTGTGTCCGAGCTGATAGCTCTTGCAGAGATCCTCCATCACGAGGATGGGACCATCGGTACCGAATTTGGGCTCTTGGCGGAACTCTATCATCGTTGTTCGTATCCTTGGGTTCTTCCGGTCGGGCCCTATCTCGTCTGATCGTCCGTTGCCGGAGCCGGGCTCGGCGTCGTCGCCGGCGTGCCATTGGACTGGCCGCCGCCCTGCTCTCCGCCGGGCTCGACGCCGCGACGACCGCGACCGCCGCCCTGGCGCTGGAAACGCTCCATCATCTGCTGCCTTTGCTCCGGCGTCATCTCGCCCACCTCGCGGCGCAGTCGTTCCATCATCTGCTGTCTCTGCTCGGGCGTCATCTCCGCCCCACCCGGCATTCCGGGGCCGCCGCCCTGGCGCTGAAAACGCTCCATCATCTGCTGCCTCTGCTCGGGCGTCATCTCCGCGCCGCCGGGCATCTCCCCCTCGCCCCGCGGACGGCGCGACGGTCGCGTCTCGTCTGTCATTTCGGTCGCGCCCGGCGCCGCCGGACTGCCCGTTGAGGGCGTCACAACCGCCTCGGTCCGAGGCGCCGCCGCTGCGTCCCCTGTGCCGTTCTCGCCTGGCAGGGTCCTCTGCGGGCGTTCGCGGAACTGCGAGGTCGTGCCAGACTCGGTGAACAGCGGCGGATTCAACAGCACCTCCTCGCCGGCTTCCAGGCCACTGACGATCTGCACGAATGTGTCGTTGAAGGCACCGGTCTGGACTTCACGCGGCTGAGGCCCTTGCGGCGTGGCGACGTAGCAGACCTTCCGCCCCTGGCGATTGGCCACCACCTGGATGGGCACGACGATGACATCGTGCAGCTCACGCACCAGGATCTCCACCTTGCAGGACATCCGCGTTCGGAGGAAGTCGTGTGTCCCGTCGATCTGGACCAGGGTCGTATAGATCTTCAGGTCGGGATTCATCCAGCCACGTTGCTGGTCCGGCAGCGGCGCGACTTCGAGCACTTTGCCGTGCAGCACGCGGTCAGGAAACGCATCCATTACGATCGTGGCCGGCTGCCCGGGAGTAACCTTGTCCACCTCCGTCTCGTGCACGCCGATCTCGGCCACCATGGCGGCGGTATCCGGCATCGAGATCAGCGTCTGCCCCTGGAAAACCACCTCCCCTTCGGCGATGATGCCGCTGCCGCCGGCCCCTCGGCCTCGCATGGCCCGGAACGCATCGCCGGCCCCGCCGGTCCCGTAGATGACCAGTCCGGGCGCCTTGGCGCGGATGGTACAGTTGGTGATCTGCCGTTCGAGATCGTTGACCCGTGTCTGTTGCGCCCGGAACCGCTCCTGCGCGTTGGAAAGTCGAGCTTGGGCCTGCGCCAATCGGGACCGGCACTCGGCGTGCGTTCGTTCCAGGCGACGACCGGCCTCTACGTAGTCGCTGACGCGTTGCTCGGCGTTCTTGGGAAAGTCGTATCGGAGAAACAGATCCAAATTGACCTTGGCATTCTCCGCGGCAAATCCGCGATTCATAACCGTCAGGCGGTCTCCGTCCAGATCCAGATCGGAGACGTAGTTGGCGTCGTGAAGCTTCTCCGTACCCGCCAACCTCGATCGCGCGGTCTTCAGGTTGCCCTCGGCCAGAACGATGTCATCGTTAAGCCGTTTCAACTCTTGCCCGGCGGCCGAGCCGTCCAACATGTTCGGGTCGTCGCGCACCTCCGTGAGAAACGGAGCGACGTGTTCCGTCAGATCGACAACCGAATTGGCGTCCCGCGTCAGACGGTGCGCCAGCGGCGCGCCGAGATACTTCTGGAGGTCCAGCAGGGCAAAGCGGACACGGAGACGACCATCGGCCACGTCGCTCTCGTTCTGGATCACCTGAATGTCGTAGGCTTCTTTGGCGCTGGTGACGCTTTCCTGGTTGCTGGCCAGTTCCATCTTCTCCCGGACCAACTGCTCCTCAAGCGACGAGGAATCGAGCTTGACCAGAACCATACCCTCGTCAACGTCCTTTTGCCTGATATACGTGCCGGGCGGCACGATGCTCAGGATCGTCGTCTGGGCCCCGCGCGATTCGACCTCGCAGCGATACTCGATCGACTTGTGCGCGCGAATGCTGCCACCTTCGGTTACCGTGATGATCAGGTCGCCCTGCCGCGCCGTGAACGTACCGCCGGTGGTCGTCGAGCCCGTTTCCCGCCGGATCGACGCGACAAGCACCGACACGCCTGCGACGGCCACCAGAAGGACCAGCGGGATGATCCATCGCCGCTTCCTGGGCCGTTGGGTCCCTTTCGCCTGACGAGGTTGACTCGGCGAGGTTTGCTTCGCTTGGTTGCCCGTTTCATGTCTCATTGTGCTGTCTGCTCCCACATGCCATCCGGTCGGACCTGTAGCACCCCAATATCTCGAAAGAAGCTCAGCTTCGCAATCATGTGATCGACCAAGGCCCCAAGCACGTCGTTCTGCGCCCGAACGAGTGCGTCCTCCGAATCGAGCAGCAGTCGCACCGTGCCGCGGCCGTACTGAAGCGACAGTTTCTCGACCTCCACGCGTCTCCGCGCCAGATTCAGGCCGATCTGCTGAATGCGATGGCTCTCGGCCGTCTCCGCCAGATCCCGATATGCCTGGCGCACGCCGAGTTTGACTTCGTCCACCTGTTCGTCGTAGCTGCGGTAGCGCTGCTGGACCGTGATCAGGGCCTCGCGATAGGCGTTTCGCTCGGCCTTGCGGTCCAGGGGCAGGTCGGCCTCCATTCCGAGGCGGTAGCGACCCTCGTCGAACTGGAGCGACGCGAACTTCGTCTCCGGCTCCGAAGCGACGTTGGCGCTGCCGATCAGATTCAACTGGACCCCCAGCCCCTTGGCGGCCAATTCCAACTTGCGCTCGGCATCGTAGAGCCCATCCCTCGTATTGGCCAGGTCCAGACGCCGGTCCAGGGCCAGTTCGGTGGCCTCAACTTCGGTATACTCCGGCGGACTGATGCCAAGGTCGGCCAGCGCCGTCAATTCATTGGGATCGAGCGACACGTCAATATCGGTCGGCAGGGCCAGACGGACCTTGAATCGATCCAGGGTCTGCTCGTAACGCTGGCGCGCCGAAACCAGACTCTGCTCGGCCGACAGCAGCCGCTGCTCGGCTTCGCCCAGATCGTAGGCGGGTCGTTGGCCGACCTCCACCTCCATCCGCAACTGGTTCGTCGATTCCACCAGTCGGCGGTAGCTCGCCTGCTGGATCGAGACGGTCTCCCTTTGCTGCAAGACCCGGTAATAGTCGCTGATGATCGAGACCACAAAGGTTTGGCGGTAGCGATTGAAGGTGCGGATGCGGTACAGCACATTCCGCTCGGCCTGCGTCAGGTTCTCCCAGGCGGACAGGCCGGCGCCGGAGCCCAGCAGCGGAAACGCCAGCGTTGAGGTGAGCACCGAGCCCAGCGTCGTTTGCGGATCGCCCGTCAGGAACCGCGCCCAGTCCACCGCCAACCCACTGGTGACCTGCATGCCGTTGGCGAACAGGAAGGTCTTGTTGACGCCTGCCTCGGCTCCGGCGGTGATGTCCTCGCCGGCGCCGCTGCTGGCATAGAAGGCATCGAACGTTCCGAACCACTGGGGCGCATAGCGATGCCGCGTCAGCGTCAGATCGAGCGCAGCGAGGTACAGCGACTCCTTCTGCGACTGATACTCCCGGCTGAATTGCGTCGCGATCTCCACCGCGTCCGCCAGTTTCAAGACGCCACCCGGCGGGACCACCTCCAGGACCCTCAGGTCGTTCGGCCCCGTGTCCTCGACGCGGTAATTGGCCATCTGCCCGAAATCGTCCTGCCACTTGCTCTCAAGGATCTTATAGACTTCCTCGTCCGCCTGCGCCTTGTACTGCTCGCGACTGCATCCGCCGGCCAAGCCGAGGACCACACAGAGCCCCCCGATCCACAGAGCGCCCCACCTCAACCGACACAACGGCAGGCGTTTTCGCCACTCGGTCCTCACAGATTCGTCTCCCTTGAACAGTTCCTGTTGCCCTACAGACGAGCGCCCCATCCCCGCCGTATGGTGCCGCCCCGTTCATTGTATGTGGAGGCACCGCCGCGACAAAGGGTATTTCCGTGCTAATCGACGCTTCCTGTTGCACTGATATTGCACAAAATCCGAGATACCGCTCAAGGAAGGCGGATTGCCGGGCGATTCGAATGCCTCAACCGATCGCCGATGCGCAGACGGCCGCCTGCTGCGAAGCGGCACACTACCGGGGACTTCCCAAGGGTGAAAGACGGGATTCGAACCCGCGACCCCCAGAACCACAATCTGGTGCTCTAACCAGCTGAGCTACTCTCACCACAAAAACAAGGTGCGCCGAGGAATCCCGACGCACCTTGCATTGTACCGCCGAGACGGTGTCTGTCAATACCGTCTTACTTGTTTCTGACCGCCGCCTGGGCCGCCGCCAGCCGGGCGATCGGCACGCGGAACGGCGAGCAGGACACGTAGTTCATGCCCACCCGATGGCAGAAGTCGATGCTGCTGGGCTCGCCGCCGTGCTCGCCACAGATCCCGACCTTCAGGTTCTTGCGGGTCTTGCGGCCGAGCTTCGTGCCCATCTCGACGAGCTTGCCGACGCCGGTCTGATCCAGCTTCTGGAACGGATCGTCGCTGTAGATGCCCTTGCGGACGTACTCGCCGAGGAACTTGCCGGCGTCGTCGCGAGAGAAGCCCATCGTCATCTGGGTCAGGTCGTTGGTCCCGAAGCTGAAGAACTGAGCCTCCGTGGCGACCTCGTCGGCCGTCAGGGCCGCCCGGGGCACCTCGATCATCGTCCCGACCATGTAGGGGATCTTCGCTTTGCGCTCTTTGAAGACGGCGTTGATCTCATCGATGATGTCGTCTTTGACGATCTTCAGTTCGGCGACCGTGCCGACCAGCGGGATCATGATCTCGGGCAACACCTTCTTGCCCTTCTTTTTCACGTTCAGAGCCGCTTCGATGATGGCACGCCCCTGCATGCGGGCGATGGCCGGATAGGTGATCGAAAGCCGGCAGCCGCGATGACCCAACATGGGGTTGAACTCATGCAGCGAAGAGACCTTTTCCTGGACGACCTTCGGCTTGACCCCCAGCCGTCGGGCCATCTCGGCCTGGCTGGCGGCGTCCTGAGGCAGGAACTCGTGCAGCGGCGGATCGAGCAGACGAACTGTCACGGGCAGCCCGGTCATCGCCGTGAAGATTCCCTCAAAGTCGCCCCGTTGCAGCGGCAGAAGCGCCTTCAGAGCGCCTTCGAACTGCTTCTTGGCGACGCCGTACTCCTTCTCCACCGCTTTCTTGGCTTTGTCGTCCTCGGCGGTTTCGACGGCTCGGAGATACGCGGCGTAATCGTCGGCCGCCAAAATCATCTGCCGAACCGGCCAGATACGATCGCCCTCGAAGAACATGTGCTCGGTCCGCGTCAAACCGATGCCCTCGGCTCCGAAATCGCGGGCCCGCTGTGCGTCGGCCGGCGTGTCGGCGTTGGTGCGGATACCCAGGGTGCGAATCTGATCGCACATCTTCATGAACTTGCCGAAATCACCGCTGAGCGACGCGGAAACCGTCGCCAACTGGCCGTTCATCACCTCGCCCTTGGAGCCGTCCAGGCTGATCCAGTCGCCCTCTTTCAAGGTGACTTTTCCGACGCTCAGCTTCTTCGCGGCGTAATCGATGCTCAGGTTGCTCACGCCGGCGACGCAGCACTTGCCCATGCCGCGAGCGACGACGGCCGCGTGGCTGGTCATGCCGCCGAACGCGGTCAAGATGCCTTGAGCCGCATCCATCCCGCCGATGTCTTCCGGGCTGGTCTCCTTGCGGACCAGAATGACCTTCTTGCCCTTGTCTCTCCACTCTTCCGCCACCTCGGCGGTGAAGACGATCTGACCGACCGCCGCACCGGGCGAGGCCGGCAGACCCGTCGCAATGACGTCCCGCTTGGCCTTCGGATCGAATTGGGGGTGCAGCAACTGATCCAGTTGATCGGGCGTGACGCGCATCACGGCGTCTTTCTTGGGGATCAGCCGCTCGTTAACCATGTCTACCGCGATCTTCACGGCGGCCGGCGCCGTGCGCTTGCCGGTACGTGTCTGAAGGATATAGAGTTTCTTTTCCTGGATGGTGAACTCCATGTCCTGCATGTCTTTGTAGTGCTTCTCCAGTCGCGTCATCAGCCGGGTCAGCTCGGTGTACGCCTTCGGCATCACCTTGCTGAGCTTGCTCAGTTCGATGGGTGTGCGGATGCCGGCCACGACGTCCTCGCCTTGGGCGTTCATCAGGAATTCGCCGTAGAATTCCTTCTGGCCCGTGCTGGGATTGCGAGTGAAGCAAACGCCCGTGCCACAGTCGTCGCCCATGTTGCCGAAGACCATCGCCTGGACGTTGACCGCTGTGCCCAGCAGCCCGGTGATGTTGTTCAACTCACGATAGCGGACGGCGCGAGCGCCGTTCCACGAACCGAACACGGCGTTGATCGCGTGGGTCAACTGGACCTTCCCGTCCTGCGGAAACATCTCGCCGACGTGTTGCTTGTAGACCTTCTTGTATTCCTCGACGACGCCGTGCAATTGCTCGGCGTTCAGATCGCTGTCCACTTCCACGCCGGCCTTCTTCTTGGCCGCGTGAATCTTCTCTTCGAAGTAGTCATGGTGACAGCCGATCACCACGTCGCCGAACATGTCGATGAACCGACGGTAGATGTCATAGGCGAAACGGGCGTTGCCGGTCTTCCTGATGATGCCTTCCACGACCTCGTCGTTGAGGCCCAGGTTCAGGACCGTATCCATCATGCCGGGCATCGAGGAGGCCGCACCGCTTCGAACGCTGACCAGCAACGGACGATCCGGGTCGCCCAAGCGCATCCCCATCGCCTTCTCGAGCTTGGCCAGGTTGTCGTCCACTTCCTTGTCCAGCCCCTTCGGCCACTTGCCGCCGGACTTGTAGTACTCGCCGCAGACCTTCGTGGCGATCGTGAAACCCGGAGGCACAGGCACGCCCAGGTTGGTCATTTCAGCGAGATTGGCCCCTTTGCCCCCCAAGAGTTCTTTCATCTTGGCATTGCCTTCAGCCTTTCCGTTGCCGAAGAAATACACCCGTTTTTCTGCCATGCTTGCTTTCTCCTTCTTGCTCGTGTTGTCTGTTCGAGAGCGTTTTCGTTTCCGGATTGGCTCCGCCGATTTCCCCCTTGCTGCGGCCTATCGTCTTCTGCCGTGCAGACAAAGGCCCGTCAATCTATAGTACCCCGTCGACGTTGTCAACGGGGAAAAGTGGATTTTTGTCTTCGGCTTCTTCCGTGCCGCAGGGCGATCTCGGGGGTTCCCTTTCGGCTCCCGCGTCAGGTCGGTCCCCCGCATGTGGATGAGAAGGCCCCACAATCCAGGACTGGCAACCGCCCCGGATGCGGGGAATCATGCCTTGTCTTGGGTGTCGCGGCTGCTCTTCTGAGCCTTCTTGAGCGACATGCGAGCCAACAGCATCCCCAGTTCATAGAGGGCGTACAATGGGACCGCCAGCGTGATCTGCGAAATGACGTCCGGCGGTGTAACGACCGCTGAGACGACGACCGTGCCAAGGATGACGTACTTGCGGACACTGCGGAGGGTCTCCAACGACACCAGACCCGTTCGCACGAGAATGAAGATCGCGATCGGCGTCTGGAAGGCCAGACCGAACACCAGCATCAGAACCGTCACGAATGAAATGTACTTCTCCAGCGTCCAGTTGGCCGCCACGCCGACGATATCGCCGAACACCAGGAAAAACTTCAGCGACAGCGGCGCGACAACGAACAGGAAGAACAGGGCGCCGGCGATGAAGAGGATCGCGGAGAACGGGACCGCCTGACGCACGTAACGCTGTTCGTGCTCGTAGAGACCCGCGGCGACGAACATCCAGAGCTGGTAGAACACCCACGGGCAGGTCAGGATCAGGCCGGAGATCAGAGCGATCTTCATGTATGCCGTAAAGGCCTCCGGGATGCCCAGCACCTTCAGACGCGCATCGCGTGGGAGGTCTTTGCCCCCGGCGGCGCCGTACATCTGCTCCGTCCAGGTCTGGACGGCATTGACCGAAACCTCCCGGATGAACCGGACGCGGTCCGGATCGATCGCCGGTGCGTTCGGATCGGACGCCAGCCGTTCCGTCAGATCGGTGAAGAACAGGTTGAGGAAGGCGAGGGTCTCCGATTGCACGCGCGGCAGTTCCGTCTTCTCGATCCGCTCACGCATCGCAATTTTGTAGGGCTTCTCGATGAACCGCAGTACAAAGGTACCGAAGATCAGAGCCACGATGGAACCGACCGCCAGACCCAGAATCGCCAGGATCAGTCGCGCGCGCAGCTCTTCGAGATGATCGCCTAAACTCATCGTGCAGCTTAGGGGATCCTGCTTCTTCATGGTATCGCCCATCTCGGTCGACAGCGAAGGTGTACCCGGTCAGACGGGCGTCAGCTTTTCAGATCGGGATCGTCGATGCCCGAAGCGTTTTTCGCGTCCTTCACGACGTCGTCTTTGACCTTGCGGACGTCATCGACCAGTTCGTCGGAGGACTCCTTCGCTTCGTTGATCCCCTTCTTGAATTCGGTGAGACTCTTGCCGACACTGCGGGCGATCTCGGGCAGACGCCTGCCGAAGATCAGAAGTGCAACGATGAGAATAACCAGCCACTCCCAATGGCCGGGCATCCACGCCAGGACGTACTGCGTCGAATCAATCATGGTCATCTCCTAACTGCCTTGCTGCGTGCTCCCGTGCAAAATGGGGCATAGCATCCTGATGTCAACTCCTGGTAGTTTTTTGCCCTCCGCAGCGTTCGGTACTTCGCGTACCTAGGGGAGGCGACAACGCCATGGTGTTACTGTACCGGCATGCCAAGACCGCGTCAACGGAAATATACGCCGGTCTGCGACGCGGGTTCTGGCTGCCGCACCGCGTTGGAACGCCAGGGTTCCCGCCGACGCGGATGTCCAAATCTGCCCCACAGGCCATATCGGACCTTTCGGTGGATGCGGTCTGGGCCGTGTCACGCCGAGTATTACGGCTCGGCGATGCCGTAAGCTAATGTAAAACAATCACTTATGTATACACTGGTGATTTTCTTCTTGCCATGGAGCATCCGTTTCGGCTATAATACACACGTCGAAGTTGATGGAAACTTGGGGGGCAGAAACGAACCATGAACAGCTTCTATTACGAAACGTGGCTTCCGTTTGTCATCAGCAAGAGACGCATCCTTGTTCTGGCCATTGCCAGCTACCTTGCTCTGTGCTGAGCGGTTGACCAATCGCAGGCAGCCAGGACAAGTTTCCAGTGGCTGCGATCCGCAAGTTCCGTGCGGGTCGAACAATGCAGGATTGCCGCGTCGTAAGCCGATACCCTTCTGATCAAAAGCACAGACTCAACATTCCCGGACTGCTCGAACGACCCTGAGCACGTCCTGCATCGGCGCAACATCGTGGACCCGCACGACAGAGACCCCCGCCGCCGCACACATCGCCACCGTTGCCGCCGTGCCGAAGAGGCGATCAGGCGGCTCAGCACGCCCGGTAATCATCCCAATAAACCGCTTGCGACTGGTGCCGACCAGTACCCGATAATCTGTCGATACGAATCGTCCTATGTGCTTTATCAGTATAAGGTTATGGTCAACGGTCTTGCCGAACCCGATCCCCGGGTCGATCCAGATTCGCTCGCTGGCGATACCGAGTGATTCGGCCCGCCTGGCCCGCGTCAACAGGAAGTGCAGGACCTGCCCAACCACATCGTCATACGCCGGGTCGGCCTGCATCGTCCGGGGTGTTCCCTGCATGTGCATCAGCACGACCGGGACCTGCATTTCGGCCGCCAACTCGGCCATGCCATCGTCGGCCAGGGCGGTGATATCGTTGAGGATCGACGCGCCGGCCTCCAATGCCGCCCGCGCCACCGCGACGTCGCAGGTATCGACGCTGATCGGAACATCGACCTGATGCGCCAATGCTTCGATCACCGGAGCCACGCGACGAATCTGCTCCGCCGCCGGGACCGCAGCGGCGCCGGGCCGGGTGGATTCGCCCCCGATGTCGATGATGGCTGCCCCCTGTGAAGCCATCTCCAGGCCGCGCGCGACGGCCTTGCTGACATCGAGGAATTGGCCCCCGTCGCTGAAGGAGTCGGGCGTGACGTTGAGAACTCCCATTATCAGACAACCCGCGGAGAAGTCCAGACGGCCACTGGGCCACTGTAGCATGTCGTCAGACGTCGTCTTCACGCCGGCGCCCTCTCACCCTGAAACCGATCCCCAGAAGCTTGCGCACCAAGGCCCCTCCCGGCTCGGGCACGACGACCGTCGTGTTATGGAACTCGCGGCGCACCGGGTAGTTCTTTCGCAGAGTATCGAAGAACCGTCCCCTCGCCTCGGGCGGCTCGTCGGCGATCCGCCTCAGGTCCCGGTCGTCCCGGAGGATGCTGTAGACCTTCTCCACGGCCGACGCGATGGCTTCCTGCTCGTCGCCCACGTCGTCGGGCATCTCGATTGTCGCCACGTCGGGGGCGGGCAGAAAATCGCCCACGTCGAACTTCGCCGGAAGGCCGAAATGCTCGCACAGGGCCTGGTAGATCATAATCAGACCAGCGATCTTGCCGTCCAGCGAGTAGCCGGCAATGTGCGGGGAGCCCAGATCGACCGCATCGAGCAGGTCTGCGTCGATGTTCGGCTCGTTCTCCCAGACGTCCAGAGCCACGGCGCGCAGACGCTTGGCCCCGATGGCGGCCTTGAGTGCCTGTGAATCCACGACGGCGCCGCGTGAGGCGTTCACGAAGACCGCCCCCTGCTTGAGCGACGAGAAGAACCTCTCGTCCGCCAGATGATAGGTCTTGTCGGTCCCTTCCCGCGTCAACGGCGTGTGCATTGTGATGAAGTCGCAGTCAAACAGGGCCTCGATGGGCACGTATTTCGGGTCGCCGGTCCGCCGCTGGAGAGGCGGATCGTTGCGTCGCACGTGCATCCCCAGCGCCTCGCACTTGGCCGCGACGCGCCCGCCGACGTTGCCGACCCCAATCACGCCGATGGATCGGCCGTCGAGCCGGATGCCGTGGCGTCGGCCGATCTCGAGCAACGCCGTGATCACGTACTCGGCCGCCGAAGTGGCGTTGGAGCCCGGCGCCGAGGCGAAGCCGATGTGGCGCGAGTCAAGATAGTCGAGATCGACGTGGTCGAAGCCGATCGTGGCGGTCGCAACGAACTTCACCTCGCTGTCCGCCAGGAGACGCTCGTCAACACGGGTAATGCTCCGCACGAGCAGCGCATCGGCGTCCGCGACCGCCTCCGGCGTCATCTCGCGCCCGCCCATGATCTCCACATCTCCAACGGACGAAAAGCACTCCCGAACGAAAGGGATATTTCCATCTGCGACAATCTTCATAGGACCTCAAAGCTCGAAACCTGCAATCTCCGTGCCGCACTGCGGGCACCTGGAGTCCTGAATCTCGTTGGCGACGACGCGGAAGCCGACCCGTTCGATCAGCATGCGCCCGCACTTGTAGCAGAATGTGCTCTCCGACCGGGCGCCGGGCACGTTGCCCAGATAGACGTAGCGAAGCCCCGCCTCTCTGCCGATCCGTTCGGCCCGCTGGAGGCTTTCCATCGGCGTCGGGCGCCCGTCGGCATACCGGTACTGGGGATGGAACCGGCTGATGTGCCAGGGAACGTCGGGGCCGGCCTGCCGGACGAGGAAATCGGCAAGCTGCTTCAGCTCGTCCTCCGAGTCGTTCTCGCCCGGAACCAGCAGCGTCGTAACCTCGATCCAGATATCGGTGTGGCGGGCGATGGTCGCGATCGTGTCCAGCACCGGCTGCAATCGGGCCTTGCACAGCCGCCGATAGTAGTCGTCGGTGAACGCCTTGAGATCGACATTGACCCCGTCCAGCCAGTCGGCCGCGAAGTCGATGGCCTCGCGCGTCATGTACCCGTTGCTTACGAAGACGTTTGCCAGGCCCTTTTCCTTCGCGAGCCGGCCGCAATCGGCGCACAGTTCCATGAATACGGTCGGCTCGGTATAGGTATAGGCGATGCTCCGGCAGTCGCTGCGCAGGGCCGCCGCCACGATCTGCTCGGGCTTCACCGCCTGCCCGTCGATCTGCCCGCCGTCGACCGCCACCTGGCTGATCTGCCAGTTCTGGCAGAACTCGCAGCGGAAGTTGCACCCCATCGTGGCGACCGAGAAGCTCCGTGTGCCCGGCTGGAAATGGAACAGCGGCTTCTTCTCGATCGGGTCGGGATTGGCGGCGCAGACCTTGTCGTAGTTGAGCGAGTACAGCGTGCCGCCCACGTTCTGCCGCACGCAGCAATGCCCCAACTTGCCGTCGTCGATCCGGCAGCGAAAGCCGCATAGCTTGCAGCGGACCCGCTTGCCCTCCGCAGGCTCCCACAGCACCGCTTGCTTGCGTTTGTCCTGGTTTTCCATCGCGAATTTGCCCGAAAATTGCGTTTGCCACCGACCGAGCCACTATATAGAATGCCACGGCCGAAATCAACGGCCGCAAAAACCGCATGGGCCCAAGCCCATCCTACGGACTACGAAGATACGGACCGAACCAACAAGGAGCACGAATGAGCGACTTCGCCCCGAATTCTCTGATCGATCTCGATGTGTGCGTACTCAACGCGTTGGACCTCTTCGCCGACCCCAAGACGGTGTTCCCGCGCCCCAACCTGGCCCGATTCGAGCGGCCCTTGGTTGTCGGCAGCGGCAATGCTATCGCCACCGGCAAGATCATCTTCGACGACAAGGACGCCGTGCTGGCCGACGAAGGCACGTTCCAGAATAAGCTGGACGCCGTCGGGGACATCGATGGCGTCGCGCTGTTCTCGGCCTCCGGCGGCAAACACGCCCCGATCATCGCCGAGGCGGTCAAGCCCAAGGGCCTCCCCGTCGTGCTGTTCACGTCGAATCCGTCCAGCATGGCCAAGGACTACGTCGATGAGACCTACGTGTTCCCCAGCCTGCCGGAACCGTACACGTACAACACCTCCACATACATGGGCATGATGATGGCGAGCCTCGTGGACGATCCGAAGGCCGAAGCTGCGAAGATCCGCGCGTACATCAAAGACGTCATCGATCCGACGCTTGCCGTGTATGACAAGAAACCCGGCGGCTTCGAGGCATACTACCTGCTCGTGCCCGAGCAGTTCGAGTTGATCCGAATCATGTTCGCCACGAAGTTCGTCGAACTGTTCGGCCGGCGCGTGGCCCGCGACGTGTTCACCTGGGAACAGTCCAAACACGCCACCACCGTGGTCGATGCCCCGAGCGAGCTGTTCATCGCCTTCGGCCGCGAGAACGATTCGTTCGGCAAGGACCGCCTGAACATCCCGCTTCCGGACCATTGCAGCTATCCGGCGATCATGGCCATCGGCTACTACGTGATCGGCAAGATCCAGGCCCAGAAGCCCGCTTGGTTCAAGCAGGGTGTCGGGCCGTTCGTCGAACGGGCCTCCAAGCTCTTCGGCCAGACGATCAAGCCCCTCGTCGAATTCAAGTAGTCCCAGGGCCGCCCCGTCCTCCGGTCGGACCATACCGCCGTCTACGGCATTGGTACGCGCAGACTAAATCGTGCGCATCGGGTCCATCAGTTTGAGGAGGGCCTCGTCGGGACCGCCGCCGAACTGCCGCCAGTAGCGTTCTTTGAATGGATTGATCGTCGGGCCGACGGCGTCCTCGTTCACCATACACGGCAGGACCTCGTCCCACCATCGGTCGTAAGCGGCTCGCATCTTCGCGACGACCTCGGGGTGCTGGTCGATGACGTTCGTCGTTTCGCCCGGATCGTTGGCGATGTCGTAGAGTTCGGTGTTGTTGACCAGCCGGAACCGGGTGTTCCGCACGGCGCAGTCGGCGTACCTGCTCTCGGCGGCCTTGCCACGCGCCCAACGGCCCTTGTGAATGAAGAGATAGCGGTCGGGCCAATTCGCCTTCGCGTCCAGCAGCAGCGGCACGAGGCTGCGCCCGTCCAGTTCCACGGACTCCGGGATCTTGGCGCCGGCGATCTCGGCCAGCGTGGGGAACAGATCGATATGGGCCGCCAAGGCATCCACATCGACTCCCCTGCCGAGTGTGCCGGGCCATCGGAAGAACACCGGGACACGTGTGCCGCCTTGGTAAGGGCTGCCCTTTGCAGCCCGCATGCCGGCGTTGTAGAGGTGGCCGCGGCAGTGGCCGTTGTCGGTCATGAAGATCAGCAGCGTACGCTCGCTCAGCTTCCACTCGTCCAGTCGGGCGACCAAACGGCCGACGTTGTCGTCGATGTTGGCGATCATCCCGTAGTACGCGGCATCGGCCGCCGCCAGGCCCGCGTCGAGATAGGGCCTCTGGTAGGCCTCCGGGCAAACGTAGGGGCTGTGCGGTGCGTTCGTCGATATACAGGCGAAGAACGGTCCACTCTTTCGCGCCTGTGTGCCGATCCAACCGAGCGCCCGATCGAAGAAGACGTTGGTACAGAAGCCCTCGGTCTTGACGAACGTGCCGTTGTGCAGGATGGCGGGGTCGAAATAGCTGTTGCCCGGCGCATCGCCACAACTGCCCGGATAGGTCTGGCCGATCCCGCCGGCCCCGTGGATGAAGACCTCATCGAAGCTGCGCTTCTGTGGCTGGTATGCCTCCTCGTCGCCAAGGTGCCACTTGCCGAAGATCCCTGTGGCGTAGCCGGCCTCCTTGAGCGCCTCGACGATCGTCGTCGCCTCCAGGCGGAGCCGCTCGCGTTCGTAGATCGTGTGCGTAACGCCCGAGCGGAACTCGTGCCGGCCGGTCATCAGCGCCGCCCGCGTCGGCGCGCACGTCGGACTCACGTGAAAATCGGTGAAGCGAACGCTCTGCGCGTGCAGCCGGTCCAGATGGGGCGTCTTGAGGATCGGGTTGCCGTGACAGGACAGTTCCCCATACCCCTGGTCGTCGGTGATGACCAGGACGATGTTGGGCCTGCCTGCGGTCAACGACGCGGTCCGAGCCCAGGCCAATCGCGGCATCACGGCGGCGATCCCCGCGACACCGGCCGCCTTGACGAAATCCCGACGGTTCATCGTCTCCATGCGTCCTGCCCTTCTGCTCCACGGGTGCGAGCCCTCTGACTGTACCCGACCGAACAGACCACGTCCAGACCCGCATCTGGAAGATTGACGCCTCCCGGCCGGCACTATATGCTTGCCGTCCTGAACGGCGCAAACGGCTGAGCATCATGCCGCGCCGATTGGTGAAAAGACACTGAGGGCTCCCTCGATATGGCATCAGGGTTGTACATGAGTGTTCGCCGACGCGTGCACGAGATTGTGGCCGTCGCCGGTCCGGGCGACACGCTCAGTCGGGTGTTCGACGTCTCGATCATCGCGCTGATCCTGCTGAACGTCGCAGCGATGATCTTCGAGTCCGTTGCGGTTATCCGCGAGGCGATGGGCAGTGCCTTCACGGCATTCGAGTACATCTCCGTGATCATCTTCTCGCTGGAGTACCTGTTTCGGATCTGGTCGTGCGTCGAGGACCCGCGGTATGCCCATCCGGTATTTGGGCGACTCCGCTTCGCCCGCACCCCGCTGGCGCTGGTGGACCTGCTGGCGGTACTGCCCTTCTATCTTCCATTTGTCCGCATGGACCTGCGGATGCTCAGGATCCTGCGGATCATGCGAATCGCCCGGCTGGCCAAGCTGGGCCGCTACTCCGACTCCCTGCAGACGCTGGGACGTGTCGTCGGCACCAAGAAGGAGCAGCTCATCAGCACGGTGTTCATCCTGCTGATCCTGCTGGTGATTGCCTCATGCCTGATGTACTACGCCGAGCACGACACCCAGCCGGACAGCTTCTCCAGCATCCCGGTCGCCATGTGGTGGGCCGTCACCACACTCACCACCGTCGGCTACGGCGACGTCCTTCCTGTGACCCTCATCGGCCGACTCATGGGCGCGGTCATTGCCGTCCTGGGGATCGGCATGTTCGCCTTGCCGACGGGCATTCTCGGCGCCGGGTTCGTCGAGGAGATGGAACGCCGCAAGCAGTCTCGATGCTGCCCCCATTGCGGCAAGGAACTGCCGAAGTAGACCCGATCGGCCCGCGCAGGCTCGTATAGGGCTCGCCCTGGGAGAGACGAGATGGTACCATCGTTCCAGTGGGCCGACGGCCGTCGGCACAAGCAGACCATTGACACGATCGCAACACGGCGACAGCAAGGGCGTTGAATGCGACAGATTGGCCGATTGGACGATGAGAAGCAGGCAAGGCGATTCGGAGACCTTCTGTACGGTCGCCGGATCGAAAACCAGGTGGACCCCGCCTCCGATGGAGGGTGGGACATCTGGGTCCTCGACGAGTCGCAGGTCGAAGAGGCCGCGTCGCTGTTCGAGCGGTTTGCTGCGCGGCCCGACGATCCGACGTTTGCCGGGGCGGCCGAGAAAGGCGCCCGGCAGCGACAGAGCGACGCCCGGGCGAGCGTTCCCAAGCGGGCTCGCATCGTGGACGGCCGCACCGCGTTTTACAGGCCCCCGATCGGCTACGGAGTCTTGACGGTGGCGCTGCTCGCAATCAGCGTGCTCGTGACACTCGCCACCGGCCTCGGCGACAACGATCGTATCGTCGCCTATCTGTCGATTACGCACTACTCCTTCGACGGACAGTACGTCGAATGGGATTCGGGCCTTCCCGAAATCCGCAGCGGTCAGCTCTGGCGGCTGTTCACGCCCATGTTCGTGCACTTCGGCCTGCTGCACATCTTCTTCAACATGATGTGGCTGCGGGACCTGGGCAGCATGATCGAGACCCGCAAAGGAACGTGGCAACTGCTGGTGCTGGCGCTGGTGATTTCGGCCGTCTCCAATCTCGGCCAGTACCTCGTGAGCGGGCCGACCTTCGGAGGCATGTCGGGCGTGGTGTTCGGCCTGCTCGGCTACATCTGGATGCAGGGCAAGTTCAACCCATCCTCCGGCCTGGAACTGCACCCGCAGACCGTCATGCTCATGATCGGATGGTTCTTTCTGGGCCTGTCGGGCATGGTCGGCAACATCGCCAACACCGCCCACGGCGTCGGCGCCGTCGTCGGGATCGCATGGGGCTTCCTCGCGGCCCAATGGGCCGTCCGTCAGCGCCATCATCGATGAAGGGACAATCGCATGAAGAGCAGAATCATCGTGTGTCTGTGTCTCGTGGCTCCCGCGTGCGGCCTGTGCGACGCCGTTGAAGAGCGAACGTTCGACCTGGCCGGCGCCCCGGCCCCATTGTTCCGCGACCCGATCTGGGACGGGGCCGCCGACCCGGCGCCCGTCTGGAACCATCAGACGAAAGAATGGTGGGTCTACTACACCCAGAGGCGCGCGACCCTCCAGCCCAACAAGGGCGTCGAGTTCTGCCACGGCTCAGCCATCGGCATCGCCGCCTCGAAGGATGGACGGCAGTGGCGCTACCTCGGCATCTGCCAGGGCGATCGAGGGCTCGGCGATCCCATGGCGAGCAACTGTAGCTGGTGGGCGCCGGGCGTCCTGCATTACGAGGGCCTCTATCACATGTACGTCTCCTGGGTGGACGGCATCTACACCGAGTGGATCGGCAAGCGATTCATCAAGCACTTCACCAGCACCGACGGTAAGACCTGGGCCTATCAATCGACGCTCGATTTGTCCTCGGACCGGTGCATCGACGCCGGTATCTATCGCGTGGGCGGCACGTGGTGCATGCTCTACAAGGACGAGGTCCACGGGTCGCATTCCTACCTCGCTCAGAGCGACGACCTCTATCATTGGAGAGTGGTCGGGCCGGCTGTCACGGACGTCAGTCACGAGGCGCCGTTCGTCTGGCAGTGGCACGGCGCCTACTGGCTCGTCGTCGACTCCTGGCAGCGCGGGATACGGGTCTATCGGTCGCAGGACGGTCTGACCGACTGGCAATACACCGGCAGCCTGCTCCGCGAGCCGGGCAAACGCGACAAGGACAACGCCCAGGGAGGCCATCCCGGCATCATCCTGCTCCGAGATCGGGCCATCATCCTCTATCATGTGCACTATCCGCCCGCCCATCCGCTCTTCGGCACCAACCGCACGATCTTGCAGGCGGCCGAACTCGAATACCACGACGGCAGGATCACCTGCGACCGCGACAAGTACGCCGACCGATGACGCCGATTACGGACGGACCGCGGTCCCGTCGGGCCGGCGGACAGGGTTCCAGTAGCCTGGGTGCTCGGGCAGCGGGAATTGGGCCGCCAGAGTCTCGTTGATGTCTACGCCCCATCCGGGCGCTTCGTTGATGTGCATGTAGCCGTTCTCGACCGTCGGCGCGCCGGGGAAGACCTCGCGCGTCTGCTCGTTGAAGTGCACCGCCTCCTGGATGCCGAAATTCCAGATCGCCAGGTCGAGGTGCGCGTTGGCGGCGTGCCCGACCGGGGAGACGTCGCCAGGCCCATGCCAGGCGCTGCGGACGTTGAACCACTCGCCCAGCGCTGCGATCTTGCGGGCCACGCTGAGCCCGCCGATCTGCGAGATGTGAACGCGGATGAAGTCGATCAGACGCTCGCTCATCAGGCCGACCCATTCGTGGGGGTTGTTGAACAGCTCGCCCATCGCAATCGGCACGCAGGTCTGCTGGCGGAGCAGCTTGAAATAGCCGATGTCTTCGGGCGAGAATGGGTCTTCAATGAAATACGGGCGACAGGCCTCCAGCCGCTTGACCAGGTTGATCGCCTCGATCGGGGGGATGCGTTCGTGGATGTCGTGCAGCAGCTCGACGTCGTCGCCGCAGGTGCTGCGGATGTGCTCGAACATCTCGATCGTACCCTTGACATACGGCCTGACCGCCATATTCGAATCGACCGACGCCCCGAAGCCGGCCTCCTTGAAGTCGGCCTGTTTCGACAGGTGCGGCGAGCCATAGCCGCCCCGCTGGATGCGGATGTGCCGGAACCCTCGATCCATCGCCTGCCGGACGCTTTGCTCGATCTGTGCCAGCGTCCCGCCCCCACAGTGCGTGTAGCAATCGACCGCGAATCGGCACTTGCCGCCGAGCAACTGGTAGACGGGCATGTTCGCCCGCTTGCCCTTGATGTCCCACAGGGCCTGGTCGAGCCCGCTCAGGGCGTTGTTGAGCACCGGACCGTTCCGCCAGTAGGAGCTCGTGTAGGCGTTCTGCCACATGTCCTCGATGTTGTCGGCGTCACGGCCCTGCGCAAACGGCTTGAGATACTCGTTGACGGCCGAGACCACGGGCAATGTCCTCTGATTGAACGTCGCGCAGCCCAGCCCATACAGGCCGGGTTCGCTCGTCTCGACCTTCACCACGCACAGACGGATGCCCTGCGGAGCAGTGACGATCGCTTTGACATCGGTGATCTTCAGAGCAGGCAGCCCCTTCGTCGCCTGGGCGTACTGGGCCGCCGAGGCATCCTCCTGCCGGCCCGCCAGTCCAAGCAGCCCCGCCGCCCCCAGTCCGATGGTCCCCAGCATCTCGCGTCGATCCATGCGTGCCTCCTTGTCCCGATTCGTCCGTTGGGTCGTCACCACTTGATCGGGTGCCCGGTCTCCCCCTGGCCGCGATCGACCTGGTCGATCTCCTGCGGCCCGTACACCGTGACGCGCATCCGCTCGCCCACCTTCCGGTAGTGCAGCAGCGCACTGTCTTTGTCCTTGAAATCCTTGTCGAGAAACAGCAGGCTCGTCAGGCCCACCAGGATGACGTCGCCGTCGGCCAGAGGCGTCTCGCCGGAGATCCGCTGGTTGTTGACATACACCCCATTGCGGCTCTTCATGTCGTAGGCATAGTACTTGCCCGTCTTCTCGTCAAACCGGATCTGCAGATGCTTGCGGGACACCATGTTGTCCAGGACCTGGATCAGCAACGCCTCGTCCCGCCCGATCACGTTGGTCCGCCGCCCAAGCGGATAGTAGTCGCCTTCCTGCCTTCCCGACGTCACAATCAGCGATGCCATAGCTGTGGTCCCCGGTCTTCTGTCCATGCAACCGATCTGTCTCAGTAGGATGATCGTAGGAGTCCGATGCGGCCCTGTCAACCCTCGACCGGCGATGGGCAACTGTCCCATGGAGAGTGGTGGGGTGATAGAAAC
>LVBB01000061.1 GCA_001603075.1 Phycisphaerales bacterium Planc_01
TTTATACGGCGGGGCAGCTCACGCCGACGAAGGAGATCGTCGAGTCGCTCGGCGCGGGAACGATCGATATTTCCTACACGACGGGCGCCTACTACACCGGAATCGTCCCCGAGGCGAATCTGGAGCAGGCGGGACTGCCTCCGCTGGTGTTGGACAACCTTCGCGACGCGATCAATCTGTACTGGTACGGAGAACTCGGTGAAATCATCAGAGAGGGGTACGCGAAAGAAGGCGTTTATTTCCTCGGTGCGGTACCCTGGGAGGTCCCCATCACTTTCTGGAGCAAGGAGCCCATGTACGGCGTGGACGATCTGAAAGGATACAAACCCCGTTCTTTCGGCTATACGGCGAAGACCTTGGCAAAACTGGGTGCGTCGCCCGCGTTTCTGCCTCACGAGGAGGTCTATCTCTCCCTCGCCCAGGGGATCATAAACGGTTCCATGACCGACGGCAGCTACTACGAGAGGATGAAGTACTACGAAGTCGCGCCGTACTATATCGTGCCCGGGCTCTCCAATGTGCAGGAGATGTGCCTGCTTGTCTCCATGAAGTCGTGGGAGGCGCTCCCGGACGATCTGAAGGCGATTCTGCACGAGGCGCACATTCGTTTCTCGCTCGACCACGGGCAGCATCTGGTGAACGCGTACAACTCCATGATGGACAGGATGGGCGAATTGAAGGCGACCGTTATCGTCTGGCCCGAGGAAGAGCAGAAGAAGATCCGCCAGGCGGGGTTGGAGTTCTTCCCGGAAATCGCCGCGAAGAGCCCGGGGTGCGCGCGCGGAGTTGAGATTTTGATGCAGTATCTTAAGGAAAAGAAGCTCGTCGACTGATAATACCGTTCGAGGGCGCGACGTTTCGCGCACGTGACGATCGTGTGCCCTCGAACGCTGTTTTTCCTTTGGAGCGAAGAGAGCGGAGGTTGCGTACTATGCGGCCTCCTCTTTCCTTTTCTCTCGGAAAAATCCGCTGCCCCGTTATTTGACAGCGCTCGCCTCCAAAGATACACTTTGCGGAGAAGGTACTTTTGGGGGGTGCGTTATGAAAAGAGGTTATGAGCATACCGAGGGTACGGCGGCTCTCCGTCCGCGGGGAGAAGCGTCGCGATGACATCCCCCGACTTCGATTACCGGAACGACCCGCAGCTCCGAGAGTCGATCGAGCGCAGCATCCTTCTGGGCAATCTGCGCAGGATGCATCGTCTTCTTTGGGGGCTTGTGCTCTTTCTGGCGCTGGTGCTTCTCAGCAGCCCTCTGCTGTATAAAAAGTCGGTGCAGCACTTCGGGTCCGCAGCCCCTCTCGATGTGCAAATCCTCTGGCGCAGCGCCTGGCTTGCCTTCGACCTCCTCGCGCTTTTCGGTATCCGCCGCATTCTTTCGCATCCGCCGGAGCGGATAGACCGTGTGCACAGGGCAGTGGAGACGGGTGTTCCGCTCATGAACATGCTTTTTGTCGTCTCCCTGCTGACAGCGGGGTATGCGTACAATCCCTCTCTGGAAATTCTGTACATAGCTCTTTTCGCAATGGCGCCCCTCATACGGTTGAACGCCGTGAAAACATTCATCGTCGTCGGTCTTCCTCTGGCGCTGCTTCTGGCGCTCATGGATCGCCGCGCGGCCGACGTTGCGCATATGTCCAACATGATCAGCTTGATCGCCGTCGTCATTCTCTCCGCGATCGTCTTCAGAGAGAGGTACCGTTCCAACGTTCGCGAACTCGAGCAGCAGGCGATCATCGAGCGCCAGTTGAGGAGCATGGAAACGTTGGCGAACACGGACGGGCTGACCGGGCTCGCCAACCGAAGGAGCCTCGACGAACATCTTGAGACCGAGTGGAGAAGAGGTGTGCGCGAGCACAACTTCCTCGCCGTCGTCATGCTGGACATCGACTTTTTCAAGAGCTACAACGACAAGTACGGCCATCCGTCCGGAGACGAATGCATCCGGAATATCGCCCGCGTCATCGGTAGTTACGCGCGGAGGGCCGGGGACATCGCCGCGCGCTACGGCGGCGAGGAATTCGTGCTCGTGCTGCCGGGCGTCGATCTCGGGGACGCCGCGTCGATAGCGGAGAAGATTCGCCTGGAGATTTTTTCCGCAAACCGGCCGCATGCCGGGTCGCCCGAAGGCAGAGTGACCGTCAGCGCCGGAACGGCCTCCGCACCCGCGGCCTCTCTCGACTCCGGCGAAGAGCTTCTGCGCTTCGCCGACAGGGCGTTGTACCGTGCGAAAGCGGAGGGCCGCAACAGGGTCGTCGCGGCAAGCTGAAGTGAACATCCCGCTGCTGGAGTTCGTATTCCGGAAGCCTTCATAGAGAAGCAACGTGGAGAATTCCTCCCGTTCAGTGCGCGCGGAGGGTATAATCAAGCATTATTTCGTCTTTCGGGAGGTTCCTATGGGAGTGAAGCGCGGGAGTGTTCGAAACAGGACGGCCAGTGAGCGGATGCGCCGCATCCGAACGGTGTTTACAGAGAGCCTTCGGAGTCGCGGGCGCCCCGTTCCTTCTTTTCGTCTACGCGTTGAGGCCGGCGGGTCGGGGCTCGTGGAAGGAACAGCGCCATGATCGGCATCAGAAAATCGATGAGCCCGGTCGAATGGATGCTGCTGCTCTTTCTATCGGTCCTCTGGGGCGGCTCGTTCTTTTTCGTCGGCATCGTGGTCCACGCCCTGCCGCGCTTTACCATCGTCGCGCTCCGCGTCGGTCTGGCGGCGCTTGCGCTCCATGTTCTCCTTCTGCTCAGGGGTGAGCGCATTCCTTTGGACAAACGGCTCTGGGGCGCCTTCTTCGTGATAGGGCTGCTGAACAACGTGATCCCCTTCAGCCTGATCATCCAGGGGCAGATGCACATCGCCAGCGGTCTTGCCTCGATTCTCAACGCGACCACGCCGCTCTTCACCGTCCTGGTCGCGCATTTTCTGACCGAAGACGAGAAGATGACCGTCGGACGCTTTCTCGGAGTGCTTCTCGGTTTCTCCGGCGTCGTGCTGATGATCGGGCCGGAGGCAGCCGCAGGGTTTGGAACGCACGTCGTCGCGCAGCTCTGCGTCCTGGGGGCGACGCTCTGCTACGCCTTCGCGGGCGTGTTCGGCAGGCGCTTCCGGGGGATGAACCTCGCTCCCTTGGCCGCGGCGGCCGGGCAGGTAACGGCGTCCAGTATCATCCTCGTACCGCTCGCCCTCGTTCTCGAACATCCGTGGACTCTCCCCGCGCCGACGCCCGAGGTATGGGGCGCGATTCTGGGACTCGCGCTGCTCTCCACCGCGTTCGCCTACGTCATCTACTTCCGCATACTGGCCTCGGCGGGGGCCAACAACGTGCTGCTTGTGACCTTTCTCATCCCGGTCAGCGCCATACTTCTCGGAACCACGCTCCTCGGAGAACGGCTGGAACCGAAGCACTTCGCAGGAATGGCGCTCATCGGCGTCGCTCTCGCCGCGATCGACGGCAGGCTCTTCGCCCCGCTGCGCCGCTTTTTCGGCGCTTCGCAGGGCGCGGACATCTCAAGGAACGCCGACACGCTTCGAACGGAGGGGAGCGCCGGGGAGCTTTCCGCTCCGTCGGAGGAGCGCCGGACGCATCCGGATAAGGTGGTTGATTGAATGAAGAAAAAATCGAATATCGCTCTCTACGTACTGATTCTTGCGCTTTTTCTCTCCGCGGCCTTTCCGCCGAAGGTGCTCGCTTCCGTCGACTCTCCGCTCGCCCCGCCGGACAGGTCGAGCCCGGGAGCGACGCTGCGCTCGTTTCTCATCCACATGAACGAGGGAAGCCGGGCCATTCTGGAGGCGCGAACGCTCTGGGACGAGTCTCCGATGCTCTTCACCCCTCCGCCGGAGGCGGCGGAGAGGTTGCAAACGGCTCTCCGTCACTTCGAGCGGGCGATGCAGTGCCTTGATCTCTCCGGAGTTCCCGAGGTGATTCGCGACGAGACGGGGAGAGAATCCATCCTTCTTCTGAAGGAGATCCTCGACAGAATAGGCCTTCCTCCAACAGGGGAGATGCCCGCCCTCTCCGGAGTCGCCGCCGAAGGGTGGCCGCCCCTCTCCCGGTGGACCGTCCCGGGGACGGAGATTCAGCTCCACAGGGTCGCCTCCGGAATGGACGAAGGGCGGTGGCTCGTCTCCCCGGAATCGCTTCTCCGGCTCAAGGGCGACTATCTGAAGGTGAGGCGGATGCCGTACCTCCAAGGGGCGGCGGTGCGGGAGGGGCTCTACGAGGAGTACCTCGTCCGTCCGGGCATCTTCTCTCTGCACAAGTTGATGAACATGCTTCCGGAATGGACCGGCGCCGTAGTCTTCGGCCAGGCGGTCTGGCAGTGGTGCGGGCTCCTTCTGTCGCTCCTGCTCTTCGCAGGGACGCTGACGGGGGCGATACGTCTCGGCCGAAGCTTCGGGGAAGGGCGGCGCGCCGTCGTCGGGGGCGTGCTGAAGCTTATACCCCCGGTGCTGCTCTCGCTCGGCGCCGCATGGATGATCTTCGTCGTCGATAAATACATCAACCTGTCGGGCGCGTTCTGCCTCTTCCTCGTCAACGTGTTCACCGCAGTGAAGTGGCTCGGATGGAGCGTGAGCATCTTCCGCCTCGGCGACTTCCTGGCGGAACTGGTCATTCTCTCCCCCCGCATCGATTCCGAAAGCATCGACGCAAGTCTCGTCAGAACGCTGAGCCGCCTTGCGAGCATCGCCGCCGCCCTCGTCATCCTGGCGCACGGGATGGCGAGACTGGGATTCTCCCTCGCCACGATCCTCACCGGATTCGGCGTCGCCGGACTCGCGATCTCCCTCGCGGCCAGGCCGACGATAGAGAACATCATCGGAGGGCTCACCCTCTTCGCCGATCGCGCTGTCAAGATCGGCGAGTTCTGTCGTTTCGGCGGCTCTTCCGGAACGGTCCTCCACATCGGCCTTCGCAGCACCAAGATTCAGGCGCTCGACCACACGATTCTTTCCATTCCGAACGCGGAATTTTCGCAGATGCAGATCGTCAACGTGAGCCGCCGCCCCGACTCCCTGATGGAGAAGCGCATCAGTCTTCGCTACGAAACGACCGAAGACCAGCTTCGCTGGATCCTGGGATCGGTACGCGACCTGCTGCACGCTCATCCGATGATCTGCGCCGACCCCATGCCTTTCGTCCGCTTCGAGAACTACGGCGAGTCCTCGCTCGACGTGCTGCTTTTCGCCTACGTCAAGGCGAAGCGATGGGCCGACCGCGCGGCGATAGAGGAGGATATCCTCTTCCACGTGGGAAAGATCGTCGCGAAGGCGGGCTCCGGTTTCGCCTTCCCCTCCACCACCGCGTACATCGCCCGCGACGCGGGGCTCGACAGGGAAAAGGGCGCGGAGGCGGAGACAGAAGTCCGGCAATGGCGCGAGACCGGCCTCTATCCGTTCCCGGAGACGCCGCTTGAGCGTATCGCCGAAGTGCTGGGGAGCGTGGAGTATCCGCCGCGCGGGTGAATCCCTTCTTCGAAAGGTGCCCCCCTTGACCTTCACACCGTGTGAAGGCGTACACTCCCGAGAAAGCTCCGCCGATAAGGAAAGAGAACGCCCCGAGGCGGAACGCGCCGTGCCCGGCCGCTCGGGAGATTCCAAGCGAAGAGGAGGTACCGACATGTTTCGAAGAGTAATGAAGGGTTCACTGCTTGTTGCGTTGTTTCTGTTCGCCTCGCTGGTTCCGCCGACGCTCCCCTTGGAAGCGGCGCCGCCGGGAACGACGGACCCGTTCGCCCGCGTGCCCTTCCTGCTGGTGGACGAGGAAGCGATCGTCCTCACGCAGGAGAGGAGCAACATCTACAGCGACGTCTTCCTGCCGAATGTGGTGCAGCGCGAGGACGGGAGCCGCACCTGGTCCGAAAGGCTGGACGACGCGAAGACGACCTGGTCGTCGAGACCGCCGCTTCTGGACGGACGGGTCGGCGACGCGGCCGTTTTGTTGCGGAACAGCGGGAACGAGGCGTTTCTGGCGCAGGTCTGGGAGGGCGACTGGCTGCATATGTCCTTGGCGCCGGTGGACCAGAGCGGATACACGACCGAAAGCGCCCGGAAGACGGTCGCCACGACGAACTTCAGAAACTCCCGGATTGTCGCCGCAGCGGGGGATCTCAACGGAGACCGGGCAACGGAGCTTGTCGTCGGGTATCGGTGGGCGATTTCCTCCAATGAGCCGAGATTTCTCGTCGCCTCCGTCTCGGGATTCGAGAACCCCGTCGAATTCGGCGATTTCAGCTTGCCGCGCGTTCATGAAAAGTCCGGACTCCGCATCGCGACCGGCGACGCGGACGGCGACGGGAAAGCGGAGGTCGCCGCGATGTACGTCTCCGACGCGGGGAAGTACGTGGTGGCGCTCCTCAAGGCGGATGCGAATCTGCAACTTCGGCTCCTCGGAACGCATACGCTCGACATCGCGCCGTACCGCGACACATACTACCCCGCCGATCAGTTCGACATCGCCTTCGCCGACTGGGAGGGGGACGGAAGAGCGAAAATCTTCTGCGTCACGGGGTACGCCGGGGACGGGTACGGAAGGAACATCCGCCTGCTGAGCGTGAACATCCAGGACGGAAGGGCGACCTTCACGACGGAATCGAGACACTCCCACAGGTTCTTCGGGGACGAAGGCCCCATACTGGCGGCCGCGGCGGACATCAACGGGAACGGCAAGGACGAGCTCCTTCTGACCAGTAGATCGGGAAGCAGCCCCTTCGAGCGTTCTCAGCTCATCGCGGTGTACAACAAAGGCGACGGCTCCTCCGGCATCGCCACGAAGGAATGGAGCAACGATCGAGGCGCGATCTACCGGCCGATCTCCCATCTGAAGACGGGGCGCTTCACCGGCTCCCTTCACCCGTCGTCGGCGGCGAAAGGCAGATCGCACGCGCTTATTCTGCTGAGTCAGATAAGTTGGAGCGACGACGGAATATACGCGCGACTTCTCCGGCTGGATGGAGGGAATTTGGTGGAGGTTTCCAACGTCCGGCTCAGCATCAGTCCATTCACCTTCGACCGCGCCCGTCTCCTCGTCGGCGACCTCGACCGCGACAGCATGGTGCTGGGCTATCCGACCCACATCACGCTGGAGAACCACGTCACGCCGCTCCTCTTTCTGAACGAGCCGCCGAAGCACATCGACGCGGACGGAAGCGGAGCGGTCACGAACAGCACCCGCAGAGACGACCTGTACGTTCAGTACGCTCGAAGCGACTCCGAGTCCATGGAGACCACCAACACCTTCGAGACGGAGAGCACCATGGGAGGCAAGTACAGCGTGGAGCAAAAGGGAGGGGTCGATCTCGGCATAGTGAAAGCCGAGACGAAACTGACCACAACCGTCGGCGGATCGACGAGGGAGCTGCGCTCGGAAATCGCTCGCAACTACCAGTCGAAGTCCACGTCGCTCACCGGAGCGACGACGAGGGACGACGTGCTGCTCTATCTCTCGAATCGCGTCCACCTCTGGCGCTACCCGATCCTCGGCTGGACGAGCGAGCCGGAACAGGGCGGGGCGAAAGTACCCACCTACTATCAGCTCTCCATCCCGGAACCGGAAGCGAGCATGAAATTCCTTCCCGGGCTGAATGTCGACTGGTATCATCCTGCTCACATGAACGGCAACGTCCTCTCCTATCCGTCGAGAAGAGCGCAGATAGGCGACTTCGCCGAGGACAAACGACTCTCCGACAGCGTCGAGTTCGGCGTCGGCGGAGGAACCGCGTTCACGAGAGGCGTCACATGGAAGGACGCCTTTACGAGGGAGAGCCTGAAGTCGGTCGAGGTCAAAATGGACCTCGACGTGGAACTGCAGGCCAGCGCCAGCGCGAAGGTCGATATCTTCGACGTCGGCGGCACCGCGACCGCCTCCTTCCACATGGACAAACGGACGGCCGAGACGAATGTGGCGAAGACATCCGTGGAGAAGGAGACGGCGTTCACGGTGAACATCCCGGCCTTCTCGACGCCGCTCGGTTATCAGATCACGCCGCTGATGTACAGAACCGGCGGAGGCGTGCTCAAAACATCCCACGTCGTGGACGTGCTCAACAACCGGTCGCTGTGGGCGAGCCGCTACTCGGCCCCCGACCCCGCGCTCAACCTTCCGCGCCTCTGGCGGTACGTCGAGGGCGACGGGTGGAAGTGGGCCGCGGAGGATCCGCTCAACCCTGATGCCCGGAAGATACGCGGCATCTTCTTCCGGAACTCGAACGGCGTCGACCTGGGGAAGAGCCTCCCGCTGGGGCAAACCGTCACGATCGCCGTGCGCGTCCACAACTTCAGCCTCGCCGAGTGCCCCGAGGTGGATGTCCTCTTCGAGGCGGTTCCCTACGGCGGCGGCCCGGCTGTTGTGATCGGGACCGCGCGGGCGCCTCGGATAGACTCGTGGGGCGCTTCGGAAGCGGCCAACTGGAAGTGGGCGACGGTTGCGTGGAGCACTGCGGGGATGACCGAGGGGAACTACACCGTACGGGTCACGGCGAACCCCGACGGCCGGGTTGCGGAGCTTGAGGGACGCGCCCTGAACGAGCCGTTCGACAACAACCTCGGCTGGTACGACGTCTTCGTGGGCAGGTCGCGGAGCGACGTCGCCGAGGAACTTGCCGCGGACGGGGCGGACCTCGCCGATACGAACGAGAACCTTATCGCCGCGACCCTTGAACTGGCGAACACCCCCGCCGACGGCACGGCCTTCGCTCTCGGCGAAGTTGCGCTCCTTCGCGGAACGGTGCGCAACGAAGGCGCTCTGCCGGTCGGGAACATTTCGCTGTTCTTCTACGACGGCAACCCCGACGGAGGAGGCAAGCCCATCGCCAACAGAATCGTCTCCGGAATTGTCCCGGGCGGCGAGTACTCCGTGGTGCTGACGCATGCTTTTGATACACCGGGGCCGCGCAGCGTCTTTATGAGAGTGGTCCCGACGGTCGGTGACCCGCCCGAAGACAATACCGCGAGCGTGGCCGTCCCCGTGCAGGGCGGCGGCACGGGAGGCGGCGGATGCGCCTCCGGAAACGCGGGCGTATGGAGCGCGCTGCTCCTGGCGGGTCTGGCTCCGCTGGCGCTTCGCACAAAGGAGCGGTAGAGCTGGTTTTCGGAGTGGAACGCTACTTCTTCCGAAAACACTGAAGAGTGTTGTAACCGAACACTCATGCAACGAGTCATTCCGTGCCGACGGGGAGCGAATTGAATCATTTGCGCCCCGTCGGCACGGAATTGGTGTAAGCGTGCTCCTCTTGATGGCTGGAGAAGATCAAGGGAATTTTGAAAGAG
>LVBB01000062.1 GCA_001603075.1 Phycisphaerales bacterium Planc_01
TCCCCGGGTGAGACCGGCTTCGGGTTGTTGTCGAGAAGGCGGGTTACCTTCATGGCCGCGGCGACGATCTCGTCCAGGTCGTCTGTCCCGACTCCGAGCTCGCGAAGGGTGGAAGGAATGCCGAGGGAGCGGACCAGCGAGAAGATCCCCTCGACGGCTCTTTTCGACGTCTCCTCGGCGTCGGCCCCCGGAGGAATGCCCATGGCTCCGGCAACTTCGGCGAATTTCCCGACGACGGCGTCCCGGTTGAATTCCATGACCCATGGAAGAAGAATGGCGTTCGAAAGTCCGTGCGGAATCCGGTATCGGCCTCCGAGAGGGTAGGAGAGCGCGTGGACGGCGACCGTGCTGGACGAGGCGATGCACATACCCCCATAGAAGGCGGCCAGAAGAAGATCTTCTCGCGCGCCGATATCGGCGCCGTCGTTGTAGGCATTGAAAAGACTGCGGGCGACGAGTCTGATCGCTTCAAGGGCGTAAAGGTCGGAAAAGGGGTTGCTTTTTTGGGAAATAAAACACTCGATGGCGTGGCAGAAAGCGTCAAGACCCGTGGCGGCCGTGACGTGCGCAGGAAGGCTCAGAGTCGTCTCGGGATCGAGAATAACGGAGTCGGGAATAAAGAACGGGTGCACCACGCCCACTTTCAACTTCTGTTCCGGAACGACGACGATGGAGTTCGGCGTCGCCTCGGATCCCGTGCCTGCGGAGGTGGGGACGGCGATCAGCGGAACGCCTTTCTCCCGGATGAGTCCGGCATCCAGCAGATTTTCGAGATAGGCGGGATTGCGGAGCAGCACGGAAATCATTTTTGCGCTGTCGAGAACGCTTCCTCCGCCCATGGCGACGATGAGATCCGCCTGCAACTCCCCGACGCGTGCGAAGAGTTCCTTCACCTGTCCCGTTTCCGGCTCCACGGGGATGTCGCTCACAACGCAAAGTTTCGCACAGGAAGCGGAAAGGAGCGCGGCAAGCCTGTCCGCGCCTCCGTTTTTCCGCACGTTTCCGTCAACGAGCAAGACGACGGATTCGGGACGGTATTTCGAGGCGAGTTCCCCTATCCGCTCAAGGCTGCCCCTTCCGGAGAGAACGTCCCCGGGCGGGCGCATTCTGTAGGTCATAGTCCTCACTCTCCTGTCGTGATCTATTCATTGTGAAAAGCGGAAAAGTCAAGCATCAAACTGGTATACCATGGTATTCAGATTGACGTGGCCTGATTATATTCATGCATTCCGCACTTGTCAATGGGAAATCACCATCTTTTGTGTTGAAAATGAAAAAGATTTCGAGGAAAAACCGACTTATGAAGATGAGCGCGATGAGTATGAACGCTCGGAAGAAGCCTCCTTTCGCCTTACCACGCGAGGGGATGATATAATCGGAACGTTCGGTGAACAGCTGCGTTGAGCGGAGGCGTCCACCGATGGAATGAACAGTATCTGGAGGCGACAAGCGCGACGTCCCCCGGAGCGGTATCACGACGCATCCGTACATGCTCCGCGACTTCCCGGTTGGACCGTCCCGAAAGGAGCGACACTCTCGATGACCGTCACGATGCTCTTGTATTCGGCCTATGAACTTTCTTCGATCATTATACGTCTCTTCATGCTCTGCTACATCCCTCAGAAGCACACGCCGTCCACGGCGACCGCATGGTTGCTGGCCATCTACTTCTGGCCGTGGCCGGGCTTTCTGCTGTACTCCCTCTTCGGTTCGACCAGCTTGCCGCAGGAGCGCATCGACCGCCATGAAACGCTGCTCCGCAGCCTCGACGAGGACAAGCGGATGTTTCGCCGCATCTTCGACGACGAGGCGCATTGGCTTCCCGACGAGCTTGTGCGCTTCGGCGCGCTCGGGAAAAAACTCGGCGATATGTGCATCACGCGGGGGAACGACTTCCTCCTTATCGACCGGGAAGAGGCCTTTATCCGCTCGCTCGCCGCGGATGTGGAGAACGCGCAGCACTCCGTCCACCTGCTTTTCTACATCTTTGCCCGCGATACGGTCACGGAGCCTCTTTTCCGCGCGCTCGAAGGCGCCGCGGCGCGGGGCGTTGCGTGCCGCGTGCTCGTGGATGCGCTCGGAGCCAAGCCTTTCCTGAAAAAGGACGCGCACCGCCTTCGAGCCGCGGGAATCCGGGTGGAGAAGGCGCTGCCTCCCCGCCTCCTGCGCCGCACGCCTACCACCGCCCGCTACGACCTCCGCAATCACCGGAAGATCGCCGTCATCGACGGGCGAGTAGGGTACACCGGATCGCACAACGTCACGGAGCCTTCCTACGGCGGAAAGGCGAAGGGGCTGCTCTGGCGCGATCTCACGCTCCGGCTCGTCGGCCCCGTGGTGTTGCAGCTTCAGGGGGTCTTCATGGAGGACTGGTTCGTCGAGACGCGGGAGATGCTCCTCTCCGACGAGGCGTTTCCCGCCCCCGAGTTCGCGGGGGAGGCGGTTGTCCAGACGGTACCGAGCGGGCCGTCCTATCCGTGGCAGAACTACCAGCGTCTCGTCGTCTCGGCGCTCCACGGCGCGAAGAAGCGCGTGGTCATCACGACGCCGTACCTCATTCCCGACGACGAGCTGCTCCACGCGCTGGAGACCGCGGTGCTGGGCGGTGTGCGCATCCAGCTCGTCATCCCCGGGAAAAGCGACCAGTTCCTCGTGGGGAACGCCGCGAAGGCGTACTTCGACGCTCTGCTCGAGGCCGGCGTGGAGATCTGGCTCTTCCGGGACGGCATCCTTCACTCGAAGACCATGACGGTGGACCACGACCTCGCCTTCCTCGGGACGAGCAACTTCGACATCCGCTCCTTCGCGCTGAACTTCGAGTTGAACCTTGTGCTCTATGGAAGAGGCGAGACGGAGGCTATCCGCAAGGCGCAGGACGTCTACATCGCTTCGTCGAGGAGGCTGGCCGCGGAGGAGTGGAAGAACCGCTCGCGCGCCCTCCGCGTTCTCCACGGAGTGACGAAGCTCTTCAGTCCGCTGCTGTAGGCGAAACGCTTGCCGCGGCACGATGTTCTTTCAAAATGAGGGGAGGAGAGCGTTTATGAAAAAGCCCGCGTACTTCAATGCGCGCATGCTCACCGGTTTCTTCTGCGCCGTCATCATTCTTCTCTCCTGGGCGTCCCTCTCGGTGCAGCTGGACAGAGACAGGGAGCGAGTGCTGCAGGACGCGTTCATGCAGGCGGACAACATGACGCGCGCCTTCGAGGAACACTCCCTGAGGACTGTCGAGAACGTCAGGCAGGTACTAGTCTCGTTGAAAGAGATCTACGAAAAACGAGGAGGAGGCGCCGTACGCTCCTTCGAGGAGGCCGCCAATGCAAGCGTCGCCCGCTACGCGATCGAGAGCCGCGAGGCCCAGAGCGCGCTCTTCAACTTGCTGAGCAT
>LVBB01000063.1 GCA_001603075.1 Phycisphaerales bacterium Planc_01
GGTCCGCTTTCCGTCGAGAATATCGTCGAAGCTCTGGTCGAACTGGGTGACGAGCACCGGGAACCCCCACGCGCTCACCCTGTCCATTCGGTTCACCCGCAACGTAAAGGAGAGCGCCGGCAGCTTCGCGGAGGAGGAGAACCGCAGCAGCGCGAAGTCGTTCCCCCCTACCTCGTCGTCGTACTCCTTCCGCACGACGGAGGCCTTCACGGGGCGAAGCCGCGAATTCATCAGCAGCACCCCTTTCGCCGACCCCACCACGTGCGCGTTGGTCACCGCGTAGCCGTCCGCGACGATGAAGGCGCTCCCCATGCTGTAGGAGTCCCCCTTGTCGAGCAGCACGTAGACGGTGGACGCCTCCATGAGTTCGGCCACGGCCCGCTGCCGCTCCTCGAGGAGCGCGAGCACGTCCGTTTCCTGCGCGGAGGCCGTGATCGTCCGAAACCCCGACACGTCGAGGAACATGCAAAGAAGAAAAAGTACAAGAAGCGAAACGGTATTCTTTTTGATCGACACGGCGGATTCCACCTTGTTTTAGAATTTTCAGCGCCATTTTCTCGCCATTTTCTTGAGAATACCCCTCCGGACGCTCTCCGTCAACGATCCGGGAACGGGAAAAAGCTTCGAAAGACAGCGAGGAGAGAATTTCAGCTCCGGATCGTCAGCTTCCAGTCCTTCTCCGAGGTCCCCAGCCGCGCCTGCCAGAGGCGATGCGCCGACCGGTCCCTGATATGCGTCCGCGCGGCGTCGTTGCTGCGGAAGATCTCGTAGGTCCGTTCGAAATACGCTTGCTCTTTTTCCTCGACGGAGCGCGAGGTCACGTGGATGCCGCAGAGGTACGTTCCGGCGAGCCGCATGGCCTCGAACTCGCTCCCTCCGACGAGCGAGAGAAAGCGGTCCACCGTGCCGAAACAGCCTCCCGCGTGCACCGTGGCGAACACCGAGTGCCCCGTCTCCGCCGCTGTGAGGGTGGCGAGCGCCGTCTCCCTGTCCCGTATCTCCCCGACGATGATCGTGTCCGGGTCCTCGCGCAGGGACATCTTCACCCCGGAGGCGAAGTCCGGGACGTCGAGCCCGACCTCCCGCTGCGAGGCGTACCCCGAGGTTGTCTTCGAGCGGAGAAGATATTCCACCGGGTCCTCCACCGTCACCACGTGCGCCCCCAACTCCAGATGGCGCATGGCCACGGACGCGAGCAGCGTCGACTTGCCGCTCCCCGTGATCCCGGAGACCAGCACCAGGCCGGGAGTCATCGCGGCGATCTCCGGAAGCAGATGGGCGAGCCTGTCGAACACCGGAGGGATCGTCTCCGGCAGCACGCGGATGAAAATCTCCTGCGCGGCGCCGGAACAGACCGTCCGGACGGCCACGCGGAGCCGCCGTCCGGACGGCAGACTGGTGGAGAAGTCGAGCTTCGGGGGGTTGTCGAGCAGCGCGAGCAGCTCTCCGTCGACGTCGGCCTCCACCGCCGTCGGGGGCCCCAGCACGCCCCCGGTGCGCACCCGCGCCAAAGCGTCTTCGAGCGGGGCCTCTTTCCCCGTCGACGACGCCGAGGGGAAGAGGTGGACATCCGTCGCCTCCCCGCCGAGCGCCTCTTTCAGCGAAATTCTGGCCGCGACTGCGTGATGACGACGGTCCTTCCCGCTTTCGGTACGACTCTTCGTTCCGCCTTCCTGTGCATCCATGGATGTTCACCTTGCTTCGTATTCGACATATGCGCTCCGTTGGGCGGTATCAACTTTTCGCCGCTTCCTTGCGGAATAGTGTATCATCAATCCGAAGCGTGGAGAGCCCGTCCGTGCGTTCATTCCGCGTCCCGTTTTTCGGAGCGCTCGGCGACGGAAGGGCAAAGCTCCGCGCTTCCGGAACGACGGACCATCAGGGAGGAAGAACGTGTGCACAACCAAAGCATCCGCGCCGTCGCCGTGGGCGCGGCCAACATCGACGTCCACGGCTTTCCGGGTCGGCCGCTGGTCATGCGGGATTCGAACCCCGGACGCATCCGGAGCTGCCCCGGCGGGGTGGCGCGGAACATCGCGGAGAACCTGGCGCGCCTCGGCGTTCACGTCGCCCTGATCACGGCGCTCGGGGACGACGCGGGCGGAGCGTCCCTCCGCGCCTCCTGCCGCGCGCTCGGCATCCGCCTCGACCGCAGCGTGGAGGTCCCGGGACACCCCTCCTCGACCTATATGGCGATCATGGACGAGGAGGGGGACATGGCGCTCGGTCTCTCCGACATGCGCATCCTCGACCACGTGACGCCCGCACACCTGGAGTCGTGCGCCCCCCTTCTGGCCGAAGCCGGAGTCGTCGTCGCGGACGCCTGCCTGACCACGGAGACCCTGGAGCGGCTCGTGGACGGTCCGTGCGCGAAGGTCTTCATCGACCCGGTCTCCATCGGCAAGTGCCGGAGGATGGAGCGTCTCCTCGGGCGTTTCTACTGCGTCAAGATGAACAGGATGGAGGCCGCGTACCTCGCCGGGA
>LVBB01000064.1 GCA_001603075.1 Phycisphaerales bacterium Planc_01
GAGCAATAACTACGTCGTTGTGTCTTCCGGAGCGAAAGAGAGAGACCACATCTTGAAAAAAACGGAGGTATCAGATGAGGAATATTTTCGATGAAATCGAGGAGCTTTACGAAAAGACGAGACGCAAGGAGCGAAACTTCGACGGCGAGGAGTACGGCGGAGGCGGGGGGGACGAAAAACCCCGGCGTCGCTTCTCCTTCAGCTTCGGCTTCCTGAAGCTTCTGCTCCCCGCACTGCTTCTGCTTATCGTCGCCTGGCAGGGATTCTACATCGTCCCGGCGGGGTCGCGGGGCGTCGTCTTCCGGCTTGGGAAGGTCTCGCACGTGGCGGACCAGGGGATGAACTTCAAGCTTCCCCTTATCGACCAGGTGACGATCGTGAACACGGAGCAGATTCAGCGCTTCGAATACGGCTACCGGACCGTGAACCCGGGACCGCCCCCGACCTATGCCGACAGGCCGGAGGAGTCGAAGATGCTCACAGGCGACAACAAGATCGTCGAGATCGACTGGGTGCTCCAGTACCAGGCGGGAACGCCGGAGGAGTACGTGGTGAACCTGCCTGCGGACCAGTGGGCGCGGGAGAAGCTGATCCGCGACGTCGCCGAGTCCACGCTGCGCGAGGTCATCGCCTCCCGGGAGCTCGACGACGTGCTCACCACGGAGAAAGAGGCCTCGCAGACGGAGGCGAAGATGCTCATCCAGGAGAAGCTCAATGCGCTGAAGACCGGAGTCTTCATCGTCGCGGTGCAGTTCCAGGATGTGAACCCGCCGAAGGCGGTCCAGGCGGCGTTCAGCGAAATCAACACGGCGCGGGCCGAGCGGGAGCGGCTGATCCTGGAGGCGGATAAGTATTCCAACGAGATCATTTCGAAGGCGCAGGGCGAGTCCGAACGCATCATGAACGAAGCGGAGGCGTACAAGTTCCGCAGGATCTCGCTCGCGGAGGGCGAAGCGTCGCGCATCCGCTCGCTGAATGCGGCGTACAGGGAAAATCCGGACCTGGTGCTGAACAACCTCTGGCTGGAGAACATGGTCAAGGTCTGGCCGAAATTGAAGGTCTACATAGTGGAGACGGGGGAGAACGCAGTCCAGCTCCTTCCGCTGGACGAATTCTTCAAATCGTCGGGAGCGTCAGCTTCCGACGCCGAAAGATAGGAGGCCGAAGACGATGAAAAAATATCTCGCAGCCATAGGCGTCCTGTTCGTCTTTCTGCTGTTCAGCGGCTCGTTCTACCTGCTCCGTGCGGACGAGCAAGCGGTGGTGCTTCGCCTTGGGAAGGTTGTAGCATCTCGTACCGAGCCGGGGCTTTTCTTCAAACTGCCCTTCCTCGACCAGCTCACGCGGTATACGAAAAAGCTCATCGAGTACGACGCGGATCTCGTCGCGGTGGTCACCAGCGACAAGAAAAATCTCGTCTTCGACACGTTCGCCATCTTCACGATCTCCGACCCGGAACTGTTCTACCGGCGCGTTCGCACGATCGCCTCGGTCCAGCAGCGCCTCGACGACGCCATCTACTCCGCGGTGCGCGTGGTTTCCGGCCGTCTGACGCTCGACGAGCTGGTGAAGGACAAACGGCAGCAGGCCGTGGAGCAGTCGCTCGCAATCGCACAGGCACAGGGAAAAGAATACGGCGTGTATATCCACTCCCTGGCGTACAAACGCGTCTTCCTCCCGCAGGACAACGAGCAGGCCGTCTACCGCTCGATGCAGGCTGAGCGCAACCGGGTCGCGGGACAGCTTCGGGCGGAGGGGCAGGCGGAGGCCATCACACGCCGTTCGCTCGCGGACAGGAAGGAAGTCGAGATGATCGCCGAGGCGCGCAGAAAGGCCGAGGAGATCAAGGGACAGGGGGACAGCACGGCGCAGGAGACGCTCTCCAAGGCGACCAGCGACGCGAAGGAGCTCTACCTCTTCATCAAGACGATGGATTTCTACCAGGAAGTCCTCCCCGGAACGCCGGTCCTTCTCCGTCCCGGAGAGGGGATACTCCGGTACCTTACCGGCGTACAGGGCAAATAACCGGACATTTCGAAAGGAGCGGGGAGTGAACCCTCCGCTCCTTTTGAAAAAACGACACAAGGAGGCAAAATTATGAGCGAATTCACACCATGGTACAATGAAACCGTCGGCGGGGCGGTCGTCGAAGCCCTGAAAAAGAACGGCTTCGAGGCGGAGTACTGCGCGACTGGAGGGGACGCCGCACAGCGTCTTCTTGAACTGATCCCCGAGGCGGCATCCGTCGGGTTCGGCGGTTCGTGGACCCTGAAAGCGCTCGGGATATCGGAGAAGCTCGCCGCTCGCGGCAACACGATTCTCGACCACGGCGCTCCCGGACTGACCAACGAAGAAAAGGCCGATATCCGCAGGAAGCAGCAGATCTGCGACGTCTTCCTCTCCGGCACGAACGCGCTGACCATGGACGGCAAGCTCGTCAACATGGACGGCTCGGGAAACAGGGTCGCCGCAATGATCTTCGGCCACGGAAAGGTCATCGTCGTCGCCGGAACGAACAAGATCGTCAAGGACACGGCCGCGGCCGAGGAGCGCATCCGGATGAAAGCCGCCCCCATCAACAACAAACGGCTGGGGACCCCCAACCCCTGTTCGCGGACCGGCGTCTGTATGGACTGCCAGGGACCGACCAGGATCTGCAACGTCCTGACCATCATCGGCAAACGCCCGCTCGGAACCAACTTCCACGTGCTGATCGTCGGAGAAGAGCTCGGATTTTAACTGTACCACGCGCATCGTACACAACGGGGGAGACGCTCACCACCGTTCGTCTCCCCCTTCATCCTCCCGATCACCCCAAAAAGCCGGCGAGAGCGGACATTCGTCTACTTCGCCGCGATCTCTCCCTCGTCTCCCCACAGGAGCAGCGCGTTTTCCGAGACGATGCGCTCCTTGAGGCGCAGAAACTCCTCCCTCGTGAGGAAGAGAGGGCGTATCTTCCGCTGCATGATACCCTCGATCTTCTCCGCAAGGCTCTCGAAATACGTCTTGTCGATCCGTCCGACGAGCACGAGGTCGATGAGCCCCGAATCGATCCCCTTGGCGTAGTCGCCCGTCACGAGGGCGAGCTCCACATTGCCGAGGCGCGACACGACGTGCTCCACAACCTGGTCGATCCCCAGCGTTTTCGCCGCGATGCGTTGCAGCTCCGGAAAGAGCGGGTGGCGCGTATTGGCGCGGTAGACCTTGGTTCGCCCCTCGTCGGCGCATTCAAGCAACCCCGCCTCCGAGAGACGGTTCAGTTCGACGCGGACGCCGTTCGTCGACTCGCCGAATTCCTCGGCAAGCCCCCGGAGATATGCGCTTGTGTTCGGATTCAGAAAAAATTTCAGAAGAAGCCTGGCGCGGGTCTTGGATGTCACAAGAGATTCAAGCATGATTCGTCCTTTTCCGTGATGTATTTAGAGTAATTTTATTGCTCGGAAGAGGGAATGTCAAACACAGGAAGGCGGAATCCTCGAAGTGGAGCAATTCCGGAAAGAGGCGCGTACAGGTCTCGACGGACGGTCCGCTTGAGCGGGCAACGCGACGGAGGACATGCGCGCAAACGCAAGGAAGCCGTCCGAGGGAATTTTCCCCTGGACGGCTTCCTTGTTCTTTCAAAAGGA
>LVBB01000065.1 GCA_001603075.1 Phycisphaerales bacterium Planc_01
GCTCTCAGGCCGGGCTCTTCTTTCTGGACCTGGACCGCGCCGCGTCGTACTCGAACACGGCCTTCGGTTCCCGCCCGGCAAAGGTTTGACCGTGTCCCGTTTTCCGATTTCCGCTCCCCTCCGCGACAGCGGAGGGGTCGCCCCGGAGGGGGGTGATTCAAAACCTTGACGGACTGAGGCTCCTCGTGAAGCTGGAGGAGCTTGACCAGTACACGCATATGGCGACGGCGCAGTTCCCGAAATCGGAACGCCACGTCCTCGCCTCCGAAATACGTCGACAGGTGAACGAGTTGATTCGACTGACGGTGAGGTGCGCGAAACGGTATCACAAGAAAACCTCGCTGCAAGACCTCGACATAGAGCTGGAGTGCCTGCGCTGCATGGTGCGCAAGGCGTACGCCCTGAAATATTGCAGCGCGCACAGACTTGAAACGTGGACGCGCGCCATGGACGAGGTCGGGCGCATGATCGGCGCCTGGATCAAAGCGGCGCGAAAGGATTCCGACTGAGGTCGGAGGGGTGGCGGTTTTATTACGGCGGCAACTGGGACAACGGCTCTCAGGCCGGGCTCTTCTATCTGAACCTGAACAACGCCGCGTCGAACTCGAACACGAACATCGGTTCCCGCCCGGCAAAGAAAAACGGCCGGAAAGCGACGCCTCAAGGGGCCTCGCGCAGCGCCGCATCCTTTGGGAACCGCCGCCCTCCCCGAAAGGGGAAACAAAAAACGACGGGAAATCGCGGGTAGGCTTGCTCCGACAGCGACTTCCCGTCACAACGAAAGAGGAGCCGATGAAAAACCATAAGAACCTCCACGTACGCATCGTCGAATACGAGAATCTGCTCGCCGCGTACAAGGATGTGCGCAGGGGAAAAAAGATGCAGGGATCGACGCTCGCCTTCCACGCGAACCACGAATCCCGGTTGCTCGACCTGAGAGACGAGCTGCTCTCCGGATCGTGGACGCCCGACCCTTTCAGAGAGTTTGTTTCTTTGGGAGAGGTCAAGCGACGCGTGATCCACGCTCCCACACTCAGAGACCGCGTCGTGCATCACGCGATCGTGCGCGTCGTTCAGCCTCTTTTCGAAAGGAAATGGATTTACGACTCCTACGCCTGTCGCAAGGGGAAAGGAACCCACGCGGCGGCGGAGAGAACTCGAAAGTTTCTTCGCGGCGCGGAGGCGACGCTCCCGCGCCCGTACGTGCTGCAAATCGACATAGCGAAGTACTACGCCTCCATATCGCACGCCGTGCTGATGGAGCAGATCGAGCGCACCGTCGCCGATCCGCGCGTCCTCGATCTCGTGGAGAGCATACTCTCCGGATTCGCCCCCGGCGGCGTCGGCATCCCCATAGGAGCGCTGACAAGCCAGATGTTCGCGAATGTCTTCCTCGACGACCTCGACCGCTTCGCGAAGCAGTGCCTCGACGTGAAGAGATACGTCCGCTACATGGACGACATCGTCGTCGTGGACGGAAAAGACCGGCTGCGAGCGATTCTCCCGGAAATAAGGTGGTTCGCCGAAGCGCGACTGCGCCTGCGGTTGAACCCGAAAACGCGGATATACCCGGCAAGCCGCGGTGTGGACTTCTGCGGATATCGACTGTGGACGAGCCATGTCCGCCCCCGGAAGCGCACCGTGCAGGCGGCTAAAAAGCGGTTCGGTCGACTGAGTCGGGCGTACGCGAAAGGCCGGGCGACGCTGGAGGACATTCGTCCCAGGGTGATGAGCTTTTTGGGGTACATCGAACGATGCGACGGGCGGGAGACGGCCCGCTCCGTCCTGTCGAGACTGGTATTGAGAAAGGAGCGATGGAAGTGAAGCTGAAAATCGAATGGAAGGCGGTCCCGGGAATGGGACTCGAGAACTTCGACCGGGAGATACCGGACATCGGACTCTCCCGGCGGATCAGAATATGGAAGGTGCCGGAGACGGTGTCTGCGGACGGGTATTTCGTCTCCGTCCAGCACGGCCCGCAACCGGCGAAAATCCCGCCCTGCCACCAGCTCGACGCCCTGCTCCTCGCCGACTGCGAGGCGAGCGGCGAAAGCGCGCACATGAGATTTCTGCACCCGGGGATAAAGGAGGGAAGACAATGGAGGTGCTATTTCTCGGGATAACAGCGCTTTTACCCGCCCTCATCCACGAGGGCGGGCATTTTCTTGCAGCGCTGATCCTCGGGAAGCGGCTGCAATTCCGTTTCTCCCGGGGCCGACTCGGCCCCGTCCCGGTTCCCCGCTGGGTCTGGCAGTGGCCGCAGGGGCTGACCGAACTGCAATTCACCATCGTCTGCCACGCCGGATTCGCGCTCGAAATCGCGCTTGTCCCCTTCCTGCCGTGGCCGTACCAGCTCGTCGCCGTCGCGCACTACGCCGCATACCCCTTCTACGCCGGAGCGGAGAGCGACTTCGAAGGATTAAGGGGGTGACGTCGTGCTCTTTATCCCGGACGGTCTGGAATACTGGCCCATCGTTTTGATCGCCGCGGCTCTCTTTGTCGCGGCGAAAATTCTGAAGAGGTGATTGGAATGAAAAGAATCCTATGGGCTGTCGCTATCGCGGCGGCTCTTTTTCTATTCGCGCGCTCCGCGTCGGCGGCGACGGCGCCCGAATTCTTCCGGGCCGCCTCCGGCATACGGGGAATCAACGCCTTCGCCGCCACGGTCCAATCGGCGCACGAAACGGGCTTTTGGACCAGCGAACTCTGGCGCATCGCCCGCAACGGCGCCGGAATCAAGGCGACGAAGGCTTGGCTCGATACCGGACGCCCCGTCGTAGTCGTGAACTCTCCGGAGAGCGTCGGCGGTCAATACCGCATGCGAGAATCCGTTTTCCGGAAGTACACGGACCTCTACGCCTTCCTGGACGACTACGCGGAAAAAATCCGCGTCGACTATCCTCACACCGCCTCGCAGGCGGATAACTTCTGGGGGTACTTCGCCGGCCTGTACCGCGGCCGATGGGGGGCGTGGGCCACGGATCACCGATACTTCGAGCGTCTCTCCGGAATGGCCGTACGCCTCGCCCCGGAACTTCTGGGCGAAGCATGGCGCGCTCGCATGCTCTCCGCCTTTACCCTGGCGATGGAACGCGGAACACTCTCGGGCTGGCAGGTCGAAATCATCATGCGAACGCTGAAGGGAGCTGGCGCGCTGTGAAAGTCGTCATCGATCCCGGACACGGAGGAATCGACCCCGGAGCGGTCGGACGTGACACGAAGCTCCGCGAGGCCGACGTAAACCTCGCGGTCGCGAAACTGCTGGCCGGAAGGCTCGCGGAAAGAGGGCACGAGGCCGTGCTCACACGCACCGCCGACGCGCAGCTCGTGCCGGGCGACCGGAACAGAGACCTCGCGGCGCGCCCCGAGGTGGCCAACAGGCTTCACGCCGACTGCTTCCTGAGCATTCACTGCAACGCGGCGGTCTCGCGCGAAGCCCGCGGATTCGAAGTCTTCACAACGCGCGGGCGCGATCATAGCGACTCCCTCGCCGCTCACATCCTCGAAGCCTGGCGGACCCTGCTGCCGGACATCCGCCTCAGGGGGGCGAAGGAAGCGGACTTCGCCGTATTGCGCCGCGCCGCCTGCCCGGCCGCGCTCGTCGAGCTGGCCTTCATCTCCCACCCGGAGGAAGAGCGCTTCCTCTCCGGACGGGCAAATCAAGAGCGCATGGCGGAGGCGCTTGACTTCGGCCTGTGCGTGTGGGCGCGGTCGGCGGGAATCTAAAGGGAGGGAAAAGGAAAATGCCGTGGAGAGAAGGACTTCTGGAGCGCGTCGTCGATACGGCGGTCGTGCTCTTCTTCGCGCTCTTCGGAGGAGCGGCCAGAGCCGCCATCTCCCCGAAAGAGGGGCGAACACTCGGCTCGCTCGTCGGATCCATGATCGTCGCTGCTTTCGCCGGAATCGTGGTCTACAAACTCCTCTCCGGAGCGAACTGCCCGGAGGAGTACAAGGCCGCCGGCGTCGGCGTTGCCGGGCTGCTCGCCGACGACCTGCTCTCCGCGTGCGTCGCCTTCGGAAAGGCGCTTCGGGCGGACCCGATGGGGGTAGTGGAGCGCCTGTTCGACCTTTTCAGAGGGAGGAGGAAGGACGAGAGATGAGCTGGATAGCGATCATTCTTGCGCTGGTGCTGGTGAAGCGGTCGTTCCGGTGCGTCCGGAGCGGATTTTACCAGGCGATGCTTTCGCTCGTGTGCGGGGCGGTGTACGTCCTGCTCAGCCTGGAGTGGATCACGAGCCTTCAGCCGGCGGTAATAGGGAAAACGCGGGATCTCGCATGGTCGCTGGTCGAGATCGGATTCATACTCGGCCTCATAGGCCAGCTCGGCGAGCTGGATAAAAGAAGGAGGGACCCATGAGCGAACGGACGAAGACGATCATCGCCGCCTGCGTCGTTGCGGCGGCGCTCGGCGGGGCGCTTGCGCTGTGGCTGTGGTGGAGCGCTCCGGCCCCCGCGGTCGTACACCAGCGGGAACGGACGGACGAGCTGATCGAGCGGATCGCGCTTGCGGCTCGCGAGGCGGACAAGCGCGCCGAAGAGCGCGTAAGGGGCTTGGGAAAGGAGGTGACCGCGCGTGCTGCGGCAATTCGGAAAGAAGTTCGCGCTCTGCCTGCTGACGGCGTTGCTCTTGAGCTGTCATTGGCAGTCCGCGAACATCGCGAACGCCGGACAACCGGCGAATGAAGTTCTCAGCGTACCCAAAAGCTGGGTGTCGCCGGAAAAGGGATACTGGATGCCCGAGGCGGCGGGCCGGGATCTCCTCGAGGCCTACCGGACGGCGAAAGAAGAGGCCTCGATCGCGAGAGCGGCTTTTCTCGACTTGGACGCTGATTACAGAGTGTTCCGCACCGCAAGCGTGACGGCCCACGAAGACCTGAAGAAACGCCTCGCCCTGGAGCGCGAGGCGACCGACGCGGAAACGCGACGACTGAAGCGCGCGTTGTTGAAGGCTCGATCGCCGGGGCTCGGCGTGGGGATTTTCGCGACTCCGGACGGGGAAGTGAAATTCGGAGCGGGGCTGGTCTGGCGGTTTTGATAGCGAGGGGGAGCTATTGCTCCCCCTCGCTCTTCTTCGCTTCGCGTTCCGCCCGTTCTTTTTTATACCGCTCCACAGACTCCCGCGTGATTCGCCATTCCTTTTTCGTGCTTCCCGCGTACAAAAACGCGTCGAGCTGGCCATATTTGATCATCCGCCCGACCCTCTGCCGCGTCACTCCGAACATCTCCGCGACCTGATTCGTCGTCAGCGCTCCGTCGTCGACTACCACGATCTTTTTCATTCTTCATCTCTCCGTTTCCTTACTCTCACCGTCCGGTGCGGTACCTCGTCGATCATTTCGCCGCGGATATGGCTCCGGACGAAAGTAAATCCGCTCTCCGGCAGACGCATTCCAGCGCTTTCCGCCGCCTCGCGGGCTACTTCGCTCGCGTGCCACTCCGCCGGAATCTGCCGCACGTGCGCCGCCACCTGATGCGCCGCCCGCGGCCCCCCGGAGGAAAGCACGCTGTCGTCTCCGGGGATATACGGCTCGCGCTCCTGCCTTCCCCTCGCGACGCGCGGCACGTAAAGGACATGGATCACGTCTCCGCTCGGTTTTTTCGGCGAATGGACGTATCCGCCCGGAATGCGTTTTCGATCCGCCGCCTTCCGCTCGCGCGGCACGACGCACATCCGGATCGCCTCGACCGGCGCAGCGAGCTCGTCGTACGCGATCCCGAGCGCCGGGTCCGGCTCGCTCGCGTTCCGTCTCGCGTCCTCCCACGCCTGCGCATCGTTCCACTTCGGGACGTCGAGATACAGCTGCATCGGGACGGATTCCGCCGTTCGCGCCCCGAGTGCGCTCCCCGGTACGGAGCAGAGCAGCGTGGCGTGGATTTCGCCCCCGGGTGCGCCCGGAGCGAGGACCATCCCTTCGAGCCCCTTTTCACGCCATTCGACGTCCGTGAGGCCCGGCCACAGCGCGTACTTCGCGTGTTCGACGATCTCGCCTCTTCCCTCGTACGACGGCGGGCACTCGGGCATGACGGCGTGTCCTGCGGCGACGAGCCGCGCATGGATCGCGTATCCTGCGGACACGGCCTTGCACGACAGCGCTCGCGCCTCGTTGTTCGACCGGATCACGGACGGCATTTGCGCGGAGAACGCCGCCAGAGCGGGGTAGAGCGGCAGAGGGCATGAGTCGACGAAAAGACGACCGTGGAACGGGCCGTTTTCCGGAGGACTGTCCATCTCCTTCGGCCACTCGCGCCAGTCTTGCGACAGCTCCAGCAGGTGCTGGGCCACTCCCGTGTAATGCGCCGCGAGCAGCGTGTCGTCGTCCTCGATCGCGCCCACGGGGACGCGAAGAGCGTAGAGCCCGGTACGCCAGATCACCGGGAGCGCGTCCTCATCCATGCAGATCGCGAGGTAGCACGCCAGCAGCGCGACGGCGTGCGCGAAAAAGACCGAGACCTCGGTTTCGTTCCCATCCCCCTGCACGACGTGGAAAAAGCAGTCCTTTTGTGCGGCGCAGCACTCCGCGAGACAGGCGAGCACGTCGTAAACGCCGTGCTTCTTGACTGCGTCCTCCACGACGGCCCGCACCTTCGCTCCGGCGCGTCCCGCCGGCTCGGTCGCCAGCACGGAGGCGGCCTCGACGAGCAGCGGCACCGTGCAGAACGCGTCTCGTCCGTTTTGTCGGGGGCCCAGTCGATCCGTCCGCCATTCCACTCGCGACGGCGGGTCCGGCAAGACGGACGAAAGATATTGCATCGCGAGGGGCCACGCCTTGCCCCTCGTGGCGCCTTCGACGCGGGGCAAGGCTATGGCGTGTAGCAGGTCCTGGAGCATTTCCTTACCCCTCCGCGCTCTGAAGCTCTTCCCACGTGGACGTTCCCGTCCGCGTGGCGGTGGCGGTGAGGCTGCCGAACGCAATGTTTTCGAAGGGCGGCGTGAGAATCAATTTGTTTAAAAGGAAGACTTTTCGATTATTCGCCATTTCAAGGACCTCATCATCTGTCACGGAGTCTGGAATGTCGGTCAGGAAAATCTTATCGAGTTCCGTAGGTTTACCATCCTTGAACAGTGTCCATTTTTCTTGCCAGCTAAGAAAATAAATCGTTACGTCCTTCATCGCTCTTTCCTCCTTTTACACCGAGGGGAGACGGTGGTTTGTCTCCCCGACCGAGCCTTCTATCTCTCTTCCCGCAAATGCCACAGGGTATCCGTGGCTTCTTCCCGAAGTCCCTCGGCAATTTTTCTCTCCCAATAGCCGTGTTCGGCCTCCGGGGTCCCGTTCCCGAGACCGCTGTGGGCGGCGAGAACATGCCAGGGCTTTGCGGCGTCCCCTGCGCCCTGCCACGCGATTTCACCCGTTTCTTCATTCCAGATTACCGTAACAGCCCATCCCTCGACGGCGTTTTTCGCGGCCTCGTCGATGGCGGCGTGCGCAATCAGAAGGTCAAGATATGCGTAATTTTCCTCGACGTGGTTGTCGAAGTTATCAAAATCCTCGCCTATACCCGCTTCTTTAAAATCGCCACGTTCCCAACCTTGAGCGATCATCGCTTCAATCGCGCGCCAGAAATCTCCGTTTTTTTCCTCTATCATTTTATTGAGTTCCGCTTGTTTCGTCATTGCAATCGCCTCCCCTGTTATAATAGAGGCCGGGTGCTCGCGACACCCGGCAACTTCTCCGCCCGCCCCTCTTTCGAGAGGGGCGTTTTTACACTTCGATCCCCTGCGCCTCCAGATACTCCTGTAGCTCCGCGTCGTCGATGTCGGAGTCGTCTTCCAGATTCAGCGGGCAGGCGTCCGGAAAGTCCAACGCTCTCTGTCCCTCGTTTCCGAACCACTCTCCAACGGCGAAAAGGACCTTTTCGTCGTCCCTTCCGGTAGCCTTCATCGCGATTTCTCTGTACGTCATCTCGCATTCCTCCTTTTGATTTGCCAGGATCAAGGCTCCCGGCTGGCTTCTGGTATTAAAACTCTATCAGTTTTTCCGTCGCCGGATCGTAGATGCACCGGTCGCCGAGGATCTCGGCTTCCTTCCACTGACACGCCCTATGCCAGTGGGCGTTGAGCGCCTGCATGACCTCCGCCAGCTCTCCGGAGGTCAACCGTTCCCGAAGGCTCTCGGGGAGGGACTTCAAAACCTCCGCCTCCTGTACGGGGCGGAACCCGCATTTTCTTAGCGCTCTGTTCATTTTTATCGACATCTCAATTTCCCCCTTCTATCTTTTTTCGACCTTGAGCGGATTTCAACCGGACTTCCCGGTAATTCTCCCTTGCGGTCCTTTTTCTACCGGCCCTCCTCTTGCTGGTGGCGAGCTCCCTGCGGTTGCTGCCCTCGAAGCCGGTCTCTTATGTCGTTGTGAGCATAGTATAGCGCTTTTGGTTCTTATGGGAATCAGTAAAAATACGTAGTTTGCAGAGAAAAAATGTTTGAATGGGTGGGTTTGCTCTGTGTTGCGGTATAAAAATTGGTATAACACCTGTGTAAATAGCTACAGATAGAGGCTTTTCGAGGGTCTCACAGTCCACCATGAGTTCAAACGGCGAAAGCCGAGGAAACGCGAAAAGCCCGCCCAC
>LVBB01000066.1 GCA_001603075.1 Phycisphaerales bacterium Planc_01
CCGCCTGGAGATTCGTTCGCGGAAAGCCGGGGAGGAGCAGGGCTCGCTGCTCTTTATCGAAGGGGGACGAACGGTCCGCCATGTGCCGACGCCCTGCCGTCCGGGAACGCGCATCTCCGTCGAGGACCTTTTCTACACGCTCCCGGCCCGCAGAAAATTCCTGAAAACTGCGGCGGCGGAGGCGCGACGAGTCTCGGCGCTGGTGCGCGATCTCGCCGTAGCGTACCCCTCCGTCGCGTTTTCGGAACAGCACGACGGCAAGCAGGTCTTCTCCTCTCCGGGGGACGGCGACAGAGAGTCGCTGCTTCGCGCCATGTGGGGGGATCCCCGACAGGCGCCGCGTACTTCCTCCGGAAGAGCGCTCGACGCCGGGTTTTCGGGCGCGGAGCTCCGTAGGTGCGAGGCGGCGGCGACGAATCTTTCGCTGGAGTGCTGGTGGATGCCCTTTCCAGGGAAGACGCGAAGTTCCATTTCAACATTCGTGAACGGGCGGACGGTGACCGACTCCGTCATTCGGGGCGCGGTGGGCGCTCTGTGCCGATCGTTGGTGGGCAACTGGATTTTCTTCTTCTCGCTTTCGCCGGAGCTGCTGGACGCGAATATCCACCCTGCGAAGGCCGAGGTGCGCTTCCGGTATCCGGGAGAAGTCTTCGACGTGGTGCAGCAGGCGGTGCTCACGCTCTCGGGAAAGCCGCACTCGATCGCTCCGTCCCATGCGGGAGTTTCCTCGGACGGATTCGATGCGCGTCGAAACGCTCCGCTCCTTGGGCATCAGGAGCACGCCTCGGGGCCGAGCCGCTCATGGCAGCGTCAGGACGCTTCGGACGGCGAACTCTTCAACAGAGTCGCGGAAGCGCCGTTTTCCCGAGAGACCGCAACCGCTCCTCCTCGCTCGGAAGAAAGCATGGGAATCTTCCCGGCCGAACAGGAAGCGCAGGGGGGCGAGGAACGCGACCCCGTTCGTCTGTTGGGGCGTATGGAGTCGGGGTACGTCGTCTTTGAAGCCGGGGACGCCCTCGCGGTGATGGACCCGCACGCCGCGCACGAGCGGATCGGATACGAACGGGCGCGCAGGCTCTCGAAAGATTCCGTGACCAGGCAGCGCTGCGCGGTTTCGCTTCCGCTTCCGCCGTCGTTCTCGATGTCCGTCCGCGAACACATGGAGTCCCTTGAGGATATCGGCTTTTCCTTCGACGAACGCGAGGGGCTTCTCCTTCTTACAGTCTACCCTGCGTTGCAAGGGGGCATCGGGGAGGATCCGGTCCGTCTTTTGCGTTCCGTGCTCATGGAGTGGACGGAGGACCGGAAGAGCCCGCTCGAGGATATCCTCTGGAGGAAGCTGGCGACGTTGGCGTGCGGGCTTTCCGTCAAGCTGGGGGACCGCCTGACGGCGTCGGAGTGCCTCGCATTATGGAGGGGCTTGATGCAGTGCGAACAGCCGTGGTCGTGCCCTCATGGACGGCCGACCGTGCTGCTTATGCAGCGAAATAAACTGGAATCGTTTTTCGGAAGGGAGTAGACTGCATGTTTTCAGAATCCGGCGGTTCCGGAACGAAGACGGGCGACCGTCTGCCGCTCATCGCCATTGTAGGGCCGACCGCGGTCGGGAAAACCGCAGTCAGCCTTCTGCTTGCGGAACGCCTCGGCGCGGAAATCATCTCGGTGGATTCACGTCAGGTCTACAGGTATCTGGACATCGGGGCGGACAAGATTTCGCCGGACATTCGACGGCGAATCATTCACCACATGATCGACGTCGCGGACCCGGACCAGGTGTTCTCCGCGGCGGATTTCGTCTCGGGCTGCGTGAACGCGGTGGAAAGAATACGCGCGCGCGGGCGGATTCCTCTGTTCGCGGGCGGCACTCCCTTTTACTTCGAAGCGCTCTTCGGGGGAATGCTCTCCGAAG
>LVBB01000067.1 GCA_001603075.1 Phycisphaerales bacterium Planc_01
CCCCTACGAACGCCTCACCACCCCCCTCCTCTAACCCCCCGCCGACGTCGCCGCCCCTGGCAGCGCTATTCGAATACAGGCGATGGCATCTTCGCAAGTCCAATGGCGGCAGTGAAAGCCTCAATGTCCATTTACATGGACATTGTCTGCGTTCGGATGCCAATCCATCCGCACACTCCCTTCATCGCCTTTCGGGCCTACTCAAACTGGTCTCGTTTCTCTTCACGCTCAGCCTCGCAATCGTATAGATCTGCTAGGCTTCTGAGTGCCGTGGCAAGGCGATGATAACCACAGGCCTCGACCTCATCAGCTTCTGTTCGGTACTTCTGGGCAATCTCCCGTTCGTCTCGGCCAGCCGTAAACCAGTACGCACCACGTGAGTTGCACAACTGAGTAGTGAAGCCGTTTCGCATATCGTCGGCGTCGGGTGCGTTGAGTACTTCTGCGGCGCCCCGGTGAATCCACAGACCATCGGGATCAGGTGGTACGTGAGTAAGGACATGACCAACCGTCAGCAGAGCTACCTCCAGGTGTCCCGATTCTTCGCAGGCACTTCTGACCTCAGCCAGCCAAGTGGTTAGGGCGTCCCTGTCGAACGTACCGTCTTTCTGCTTGCCTGGTGGCGTGCGCCAATTGTGGAGCAGACGGTACACGTTGGCTGCAATGTCCTTCTGTTGCTGCGAGCTTTTTGCTACAGGGTCCGTCTGGTGCTTGGACCGATAGACGGTGCGAATCGCCTCACAGAAGAACGCTGGGTCATCCGCCAATCGCTGTTCCAGCAACCTCGGCGAACTGCCTTTATCGTGTTCGAGCAACGGCAGATACGCCCACTCGACTCGGAATAGGTCGTCTGGGTTCGTATCTGGGTCCTCCTGCATTGCCTTGATCACTGCGCGTATATCGTGGGCGTCTGTTGTATACGGTTGTTCAGATGAGTCTTGGACGCTCATTAGTGCGCGAATGGCTTGCTTGCCGCTGATGAGCTGCTCTTGGTGGCACATCGCCGCAAGGCATCTGATCGCGGCATACGGTCTGCCGTACTGCAGGAGGCGATCTACGGCGAATTCGACACGGTCTTCGGCCCCGTGGGGGTATACGTCAGCCTTCGCCCAATAGGGAGACTCATCCTGTCGCAGCAGACGAGTCACACGGTCCCAGGTCGCTTGCCCAAAGGGCAAGTGGGCAAGGAATTGCCCGACTTGGGACGCGCTCCAGTCCGTGGTATCCAGCGCATCTACCCACTGCCATTCCAGCGTGCGAAACCTCCCCCAGACAAATCCACCCGCCAATTCCGACAACGCCTTCTCTTTCGTCTCCAGTAGTTTCGGGAGGATCGCCTGATCCACATCGCGATCTGCAGCAGCACTTAAGGCAATACCTACGCGCATAGGTGCCTCAACAGCTTTCGCAAAAGTCAGAACGGCGTTTGTGCCACCCGAAGCGAGAAGTTCCTGAACAGCACTCTTCCTGCGCTCCAGCAACTTCCTTTCCTGCTCCTGATAGTTGCCCCTCTCCTCGCACAAGTCCGAGAATCTGTTGCTGAAGAGTCGCCGATGTCGCAACTCAGGTGCATGAGGCTGTAGACGCTCGGCAACATCAGCAATCTTGTCCACGTCTTCGGGCTCTAGCGCCCACTTCGCATCGGTGAACTTCCGTTGCTTGATCACCAGTTCCGTGAGCTTGGTCCACAACGGGAGTCTCTCCTCTTCGGAAAGAGATGTGATCCGTTCGGATGCAAGATAAACCAGGACTTCATTACGGGCATCCGTCCACAGATCATCCAAGTGATCGATCAGCTCGGCGAGCTTCGCCGGATCGTCCTTCGCGATACCAATAGCCAATCCCGCGTAGATCGTGACCTGTTTCCGGTATTCCCGCCGCGTCACCTTCTCTGGCCAATCATCAGGAATGATCTCTCGCCACACCGGCTTGCGAGACCCGGAAGACACCTGTTGCGATCCGGGTAGCAGCGCTAACAAAAGCCTCCAGGCGACACGCCGAAACTCTCTGGCGAGTGTCTCCACTGCAGTTCTCCTCTTTGCGACTGGGGCACATGTCTGGGGCAGCCAAGGGAGGAGGATTGTTGAGAGGGAATGTGCCGGCCGGTTTCCCCATTGGCCACCTGGATCACGTGCCGCCAGTCCTCCAAGGATGACGACCACACGGACAAGAAACTCGGCATCCCAGGCCAAAGTCTCCAATGCCCAGAGTAGCCCCGTCATATGGTTCTGGCCGAAGATACCGGAACCCTCTTCTGCGAAGAGCCTGTCAAAGGGACAGGGATCGGCCCTGAGTGAATTCTCCACGGCATCAAGGAATTCCGCAGGAGCAGCTTCGGCCAGCAACGGCAACAGATCGTTCAGACTGCCCCACAGGACCCAATCGGCGCCAGCCAGAACCTCTCGTACCGCAAGCGTAGCGGTCGCCTCGGCTTTCCCCGATGAACACGATGACAGCGCCTTGGGATGACTGCCGAGAAGGGCAAGGCTTTCCGCCAAACCACTGCGAAGATGGCGTGAATGGGTTAAGACCTTCCCATGCACGTTTGCCATGTATCGTTCGTCGGACGGCAAGTCGAATTTGGGATTGCGTTCGCGTAGGACGTTGACTGCGCATTTACGCAATCGATCAAGATCGTCATCGAAAAGCCTTGTGCCCAGTGTGTACCATCCTTCATAACGAGCAACCACTTTCCACACGCCGTCTCGCTGAGTAAGGGGAGTGCCCGGACGTAATGCAATCTCACGTATCCTGCCGATCCACTCCCCATAGGCTTTTTTTGACAGTTGCTCCGCAACGACCTTGTCGCCATCGGACGTCTCCTGCCATGCACCCAGAAGCTCGGCAATCGCAAGGTCCGCTGCACCAGTTTGTTGCGCCCACTCCGGCATTAGTGAGAGATTCTGGAGACATCTGAGCAGAGTACTGAGGTTCCCGTCGCTTTTCTGGCCAAGAACTCTCGCACGTTCCTCGTTGTAGCCTGCCTTCTGCAAGGCTTCTTTGATCTGATGGCTCCTCGGCCCGGGAATGGGAACTCGGTTTGGATGCGGTATGCCCCCAGGCATTCCCCCAAAGATCACTGCATGCCCTCCCCGGCGAGCTCTCTCCAGTAGTATCGTCCCTGGAGCGTCAGCCTCGTCGAGGCTAAAACCGGCAATCAAGATATGACGCTCCTGCAGAGTTGTTATCGCATCCCACGCTTGGGTATCGGAGACAACGAGACAGCGACCCGCCGCATCCATCCGTGACTGCTCATCCAAATCCGCGATGCAGGCGCATGCAAAGTCGACTACCTGATCAGGGAAACGAGTATCCAGCCTCAACTGAACCGCAGTCCCCAATAGCACCTCCTTTAGCCTCTCGCAGGCCTTCTCTCGCCCGATGAGAAAGACGTGTGGCGTGAGCGGCGGCGGTTGGCCAATAGTGCGCAACTCGGCCCACCTCTGCTCAGGAGTATCGATGTGCTGAGCGGGTAAGCCCATCGAAGTGGCCAGCCATTTTTCGACAGCCGGGAACTGGTGTAGCCAATCGATCAACTTCGATCCGTCGATAACGCGAACATCTAACCACTCATTGCGCTGACGGCGCTCCTGCAACCACTTGGCCTGAGCATCATCTCTCCATGTGTATGGCCAATCTCTCCTTCCCGATAGAGGAGTGACGAAGACGAACGTGCATAGCCGACGCGTCTCCTCCGGGGTCGCCTTTGTGGTATCTCTGTAATCTCTTGTCGCCTTGTCGCCAGCATCTATCCCGGTCCCCACTTCCCACATCGATCTCCCCTCTGGCACGAAAGGGTCAAATCCGAAGTCCGTGTCGAGCACACCATCCGGGCCTGGCTGTCCTATGCTATCACCCAGTGGAAAGCGACGCTCTTTAGGTCTGGGTGCTGAAGCTGCCACGAGACGCCAGACCAGTTCCACAATCAGTCCTTGAGCGATTTGCGCATTGCCGCGTACCCACTCGTCCAGTTGGTTCTCTGTGATTATCGCGTTGCGAATCATCAAGTACCTTTCACCCTGGAACCGGATCGCACGGCACCGTACGGCGCCCCTCTATCGGCCCCAGTAGTTGTCCCTTCCAATCGAGCAGATGCCATTGTAGTGATCTGCGCAAGCGAAATCCAGCGCACCCTGCCTTTCTGCGCCCGTTGTCGTATGAATTGCGCCGGGGGACAGCTGAACCGGTACCTGCGAATCGCAGGTACCGCACCTGGCCCGGCCCGGCTCCAACGTGACCGATCGTGCGGCAGCGGGTCTCCGCGTCACGGGCCACGGGCCAGGAGAAACGGGCCGCATAGGCTAAAGCCCATCCTACCACTATTCTGAGGCCTGTAGACCCGCGAGATCGTGTTTTTCCTGATGCAGGGGGAGAGCCACCACGATCTTTCCTCTCAGCGCCTTTGGAAAGCGAGGCACAAACGGCCCCCTGTCTTATTATCGGCAGAATTCGCCCCGCAACGCCACGGAATTGCACGCCGGAAGCGACAACGGGGCCTCCGGGGCGCTTCGCTTTTCTTCCGCATGGGCTGAAGCCCATCCTACCGCTCCGGGCGGGGGACGGCGCCCGCCGACGGAACCGGCCCCTGCGATTCGCAGGTAGCGCATCGAACCCGGCCCGCCTCCGACGGGACCGATCGCGCGGCAGCGGGGTCCCGCGTCACGGGCCACGAGGAACGGTCCACGCATCCCGCGCGACGCAGGCCGCAGGCTCGAGGCCGTAGGCCACGCTTCTACGCTTCACGCTTCACGACATGACAGGCTGGAGGCTGTAGGCCGCAGGCGGGAGTGTCCCGGCCCGCCGTTTCGCATCTACGCTCCCACGCTTCTACGCATCTACCCATCCACGCCGCTTGGGCTCAGGGCGACGGGGCACGGCGTCACTTGTCGCTGAGCCACGAGGGGCCGTGGGCGACGTCGACCTTCAGGGGGACTTCGAGGGGCAGGGCCGTGGTCATTTTCTCGGCGATCCACACGGCGTGCGTCTCGGCCTCGGCGGCGGGCAGCTCGAAAACGAGTTCGTCGTGGACCTGGAGCAGCATGCGGACGGGCAGGGCCTCGGCGTCGATCTTTTTCTGGATGGCGAGCATCGCCATTTTGATGAGATCGGCGGCCGAGCCCTGGATGACGGTATTGACGGCCAGCCGCTCGGCCTGCGCGCGGCGGCCGGCGTTGTGGCTCTTGATGTCGAGAATGCGGCGGCGTCGGCCGAGGACCGTCTCGGCGTAGCCGCTCCGGCGGGCCTTCTCGACGCACGAGTCGAGGAACGCCCGCACCGACCCGTAGCGCGCGAAGTAGTCTTCAATGAACTGCTTGGCGTCGGCGGCGCTCATCCCCGTCGCGCGGGCCAGGCCGAAGGCCCCCTGCCCGTAGATCAGCCCGAAGCTGACGGCCTTGCTCCGCGAGCGCATCTCGCTCGTGACGGCATCCAGCGCGACGCCATAGACCTGCGAGGCGACGAAGCGATGGATGTCCTGGTCGGCGGCGAAGGCGGCGCGCAGGGCCTCGTCGCGCGAGAATTCCGCGAGCAGCCGCAGCTCGATCTGACTGTAGTCGGCGCTGAGAATGCAGTCCGTGGGGGCCCGTGGCACGAAGGCCGCCCGGATCTTCCGGCCCAACTCCGTGCGAATGGGAATGTTTTGCAGGTTCGGGTCGCTCGACGAGAGCCGGCCCGTCGCTGTGACAGTCTGATTGAACGAGGCATGGAGCCGGCCGGTGCGAGGGTGGATCATTGCCGCGAGCTTGTCGGTGTAGGTGTTCTTGAGCTTGCTGAGCGTGCGGTGCTCGAGCACCAGGGCCGCGACGGGATGCTCGGCCGAAAGCTGCTCCAGCACGCTCGCATCGGTGCTGCGGCCGGTCTTGCCCACCCGCCCCGACGCCAGCCCCAGCCGGTCGAACAAGACCTCGCCGAGCTGCTTGGGCGAATCGATATTGAACACCGTCCCCGCCTCGGCGTAAATCCGCTCGCTGAGGAATTCCAGCGCCTCGCTCAGCTCGACCGACATCCTCCGCAGCAGCGCGGTGTCGAGCGAAACGCCGTGCAGCTCCATCGTCGCCAGCACGGGCACCAGCGGCATTTCCACCTCAGCGAAGAGCCTGGCCAGCCCGGGCTCGGCGGCCAGCCGCTCCTGCAGGTGCAGATACAGCCGCCACGTGACATCGGCATCCTCAGCCGCATACTCGCACGCCGCCGCGGTATCGACCAGATCGAACGTGAGCTGATTCTTGCCCTTGCCGATCAGGGCCACGATCGGCACGCACTCATAGCCAAGATAGTCCCGCGCCATATTGTCCATCGAGTGGCTGCTGCGGCCCGGATCGAGGCAATACGAGGCGACCATCGTGTCGAAATGCACGCCCCCCAGCGGCATGCCGGCGTTGTGCAGCACCAGCCAGTCGTATTTGATGTTTTGCCCGACCTTGTGGACGTTCTCGTCGGCCAGAATCGGCCCGAGTTCCCGCCGCACTGTCGCGACATCGAGATGCGTGGCCCCCAGCGGCCCGCGCACCGGCAGATAGAACGCCCGCTGCGGCTCCCAGCAGAACGACAGCCCCACGAGGTCCGCCCGCATCGGATCGACCGACGTCGTCTCCGTATCGACGGCGAAGAGCGGTTGCCGCTTCAACTCGGAAACAAAACGCGCGAAGGCATCGGGCGTATCGACCAGCGTGTACTCGTGTGGCGTGGTTCGGGCCGAGGCCGGCTCGCCCGAAGGCGACGGGGCCGGCGTCGCGACGTGCGACTCGGCCGCAGGGGCCGCCGCCGCAGCGGGCTCTTCCTGCTTGAAGCCGAACTGCGTCAGCAGCCGCGAGAAACCCAACTCGTTGAAGAGCGCCGAGAGCTTGTCGCGGTCCGGCGATTCGAGCTTCAGCGTCTCGTAGTCGATCTCGATCGGCACGTTGCAGTCGAGCGTTACGAGCTTGCGGCTCAGGTATGCCACGTCTTTCGATGTCCGGAGATTTTCGCCCCGCTTTCCCGGAATCTCGTCGATGTGGGCGTAGAGGTTGTCGAGGTCGCCGTAGGTGCGGATCAGCTCGCGGGCGGTCTTGGGCCCGATCAGCGGCACGCCGGGCACGTTGTCGGCCACGTCGCCCTCCAGGGCCAGGCAATCGACGACCTGCCCCGGCCCGATCCCCATCTCCCGCTCCATCACCTCGGCGTCCGTCACCTGCCCGGTCTTCAGATCGAACGTATGGACCCGCGCGTCGATCAGTTGCAGCAGGTCCTTGTCCTTCGAGCAGATGCGCACGTCGATCGCATCGGCCGCCGCCCGCCGGGCCAGCGTGCCGATGATGTCGTCGGCCTCGAAGCCATCGACCCGCAGGATCGGAATCCGCAGCGCGTCGAGCACCTGCTCGATGCGGCGGATCTGCACGGGCATGTCCTCGGGCATCGGCGGCCGGTGCGCCTTGTAGTCGGCGAACATCGCGCTGCGAAACGTCGGCGCCTTGCTGTCCATCGCCACGACGAGCATGTCGGGCTTGTACTTCTCGATCAGGCCGAGCACCGCCGTGGTGAAGATATACGTCGCCTTCGTCGGCTCGCCCGACGGGCTCGTCAACTGCTGGCGCATCGGCGCAAAATACGCCGCGTAGATGTGGGCGTGACCGTCGATGATATAGAGCGTCTGGGGCATGGCCGTCACTCTATGCCCGCCGCGACCGCCTGTCAAGCGTCCATCCATCCGCTTGCGGGCGTAGTGCATCGCCCTGCGATTGCCGCGCCACAGCGCTCGCCCTGCGGCACGCCGGCGGATGGGATGCGTCAACAAGGCGGCGAGGCGCTCGCGCAGGCGAGCGGGGCGCGGG
>LVBB01000068.1 GCA_001603075.1 Phycisphaerales bacterium Planc_01
CTTCTCCTGCCATATCAGCAGCTCGCCGTTCAGCACCGGAACCAGGGTCGGCGCGAACTGCGTTCCTTTCAGCGCCTTGACCTTTTCCTTGTACTCTTCGCGCAGCCCGTCTATCGGGGACGGTTTTCTGTACTGATCCATCATGTATTTCGCGTGTTCGCCCTTGAACTGCATGAATCCGAAATGTACCTCGAAATACTCGTTTTCGTGAACTTCAACGCCCTCTTTCCCGTCGACGCTCCACCACAGCGTTCCTTCGTCGTGGCAGGACTTCCCCTTGTAGGGCAGCAGCCCCCGCTGCTCGAAGATTCTTATGTTCGGCTGGTCGCTTTCGACCGCGGTCGCGTTGAGGGCGTTCGCCGGCAGATACGATACCGGCTTGGCCGGGGCTTCGAGCGCACCAAAGAATACGCACGCAATAAAAGAAGCAAGGTAGATGGAGGCGCGCCGTACTGTTTTCATGGGATCATTCCTTTCGGTGTGGCGAGTATCGTTTTTTCGGATAAAATCCGTGCTTTTGGCAGCGTTGGCGAAGCTCTCCGTATACCCCCGCTTAAAAAAAGAACGGGATCGGGTTCAGCTCTTCCTCCTTCAGCGGTTCCTTCAGGAGTCCCGTCGCCGCGGGGACGTCGTAGAGCCTCCCCGGGGCGAAGCGCGCCCAGAAGTGGCGAAGGCCCGGCACGACGACCTTGATCACGGGCATTCCGGTGTCTGGGCGGGTCTGGTCCAGCGCGAGCATCTCCATCCCCTTCGCCTCGATCAGGCGGCGGCAGTGCGCGATGTCCTCGAGAAAGTCGCCCGTATGCCGCACCGGGTAGTCGGAGAATGTTCGCAGAGGTTCCGACGGGTCCGGCGCCATGTAGGGCTTGTTGGCGAGCGTCGCCGTGCGCATCCAGGAGAGCGTCTCCTTGTCTTGCAGTCCGGCGAGGTCGTCCTCGCCACCGCCCGAGCCGACGGAGAGCATCTGGTTCATCTCCGCGAAGGCTCGCTGGAGCGCGATGCGGGCGTCGAGATGGCACCCCAGTCCGAAGAAGAGGCGCTCCTCCCGCTCCCCGACGCGGCGCGATACCGCGACGAACGCGGGGATGCCGAGGTCGGAGGTGATGTCGAGCGCCCATGTCTCCCGCCCCCATCGCTCGCGGTAGTGCGCCGCAAGCTTGACGATCCACGGATCGCCGAAGCTCTCCGCGTCCACTCCGGGACGCGAGAGCATATTGTACCACCAGAGGGCGACGGCGTCGCGCTCCACCAGCTCGAAAAAGCCCTGCAACAGTGCCTCGGCGAGGGTGTTTCCGGAGGCGGCGCCGTTGGAGCAGCCGATGGCGTAGACCGTCTCGTCGCCGTCCCGCGCCGGGGCGCGATAGTACAGCAGTTGCGTCGGCAGGTATTTGTGCCGTTCTTCGGTGAGCGACCAGACGGGCGTCCAGTCCACGATACGCTCCGGGTCGAACGGCTCCGGCACCCTGTTGAAGCGGGAGCCGCGGCTGTTCCAGACCTCCCGTTCGGCATACTGGCGTTCGCTGAAGCGCATGACGTCGTTGGGGTGGATCGCCTCTCCTTCGGGCCAGTCGTTCAGCGCGCGCGGAATTCGCAGTTCGCCGCCCGTCCACTCGCCGCTGTAGCGTTCGACGGCTTCGCAGAGCGCGCTCGCCCTGGCCTGGGCCTCGGAGGCGCCCTTGCCCGAGCTGGAGCTGCGCAGGCTGCGCTTGAGCGAGTCCAGCCGGTCCATCTTCAGCGCGGCGTTGTGTCCGGCGGCGTAGACGACCGCGACGTCGTCGTCGCTGCGCACGGGCGCCAGCTCCTTCACCACCCCCGTGATCGGGCTGATCAGGTGTTCGTACCGCTTCAGCGTCCGCTCGGGGGAGATCGCGCGGTGCCCCCCGTCCTTGTTGAATGTTGCTCTCCCCGGTTCCAACGGCAGCGGCTTCGCCTCGCGGGGCGTCTCCGTGCCGCAGGCGGGGCAACAGGGGTGGCGCACGAGGACGTGGGTGCGCGCGCTCCAGTCGGTCCAGTCGATGCTCAGCAACTTCCCCGCGAGCGTGCGGGACGCTCCGGCGAGGAAACGCGCCGCCTCCGTCGCCGCCATGCCGTACGCCGAGGCCAGCGTCGACGGAAGCGCCGCTGCGGAGGTCGAGGGAACTGTCTTCCCGCCTCCGAGTCTTTTCGCCAGAACGTGCGCGCTTCGGTTGCGTTCGAGCCTCGACAGAAGACAGCGGAAACAGCCCGTCTCTCCCGGCAGGAAGAACGGGCCGATCCACGCCTCCGGCCCGGTTGGACGGAGCAGCAGCCAGGGGCGACGCGCCGCGAGCGCCTCCCCGTCGATCTCGCGCAGCTCGTCCCGCTGGTAGTCGTCCGCGGCGACGACCCACAAGTCCGCCGACTCCTTCGAATCCGTCCGCACGCCCGCCTCTTTCAACGCCGCCTCCAGCGACGACCTGTCCAGATTTCCCGCGACGAACACGGCGACGGAACGCTTCGAAAGGGCCTCCACCGCGGCGCGCGGGTCGACGCCCGCTTCGTTCCAGAAGGCGGAGAGGGCGGCGGGGATTTCCGGAGTCGCCTCCGCGACGCACCCCCGCTGCTCCAGGATGTTCAGGACGTAGTAGACCGTCGCGGCGTCGAGCCGCCCGTCGAGGGCGTCCGCGATGTCGTCGGCGCTGCGGCGTCCGTCGATCAGCGGGACGACGCGCTCGTAGGCCGCCCCGTAAAAGGCTGTCGCCCCCCTCTCGGAGAGGGCGAGCGCTCCTTCGCCGGGAACCGTTTGCAGGCGGCAGTGCGGCGCGACCGCCGGGATATTCATCGTACGCCTTCGGAACGGTACGGGATGAACAACCTCCCGTACCGTGTGGTGGCCGCGCCGGAAGTCGCCGTTACCACGTTATGAAACAATTGTTGTCCTCCCATGTGTACTTTCCGCCCGCGGCGGCGACGTCGAGCGCCTCGTCGGAGAGTTCGTCGGGTTTCTTGGGGATGACGAGATGCATGCGCTCATCCGTGTTTTCGAAGACGTCGACCCGCATTCCCTCCGGAATAGCCACCCCCTCGGCCCGCAGAACGGACGCGGGATCGGCCATCAGCTTCGCCTTGAACCGAGCGTCCGCCCACGCCTTGGCGATCAGCTTCGCCAATGCTTTGCGCATCTCTTTTCTGTCCATACCGTACCCCTCCTGTTAAGAAAGTAGCGCTTCGCTGTCCGGATTCGAAAAATAGAAGCCCCGTCTTCAGAGATACGGAAACGGCTTGCCCAAATGGCGGCGCTTCGGCGCCCGTCCGCCGCTCATGGGCGAACGGGCATACCATGAAAGCTCAGTAGCAGCACCAGCTGAAGCCGTCGTTCTGTCCTCCGGCCGCGGCGATATCCAACTCCTCTTCGGAAAGTTCGTCGGGCCTCTTCGGAATGACCAGGTACATCCGCTCATCCGTGTTTTCGAAGACGTCGATCCGCATTCCCTCCGGGATCGCGAATCCTTCGGCCCGCAGAACCGACGCGGGATCGGCCGTCAGCTTCGCCTTGAACTTCGCGTCCGCCCACGCCTTGGCGATCAGCTTTCCCATCGCCTTGCACATCTCTTTTCTGTCCATTTTCCTTCCCCCTCCACACTGAAATTTTAGAAATCCGAGCTATTCTGAATTATAAACTCTGACATAGTGTGAGAGTCAAGGCTGCTTTGCATTTTTTTTTGGAAAAGTGGTAGAGTAGTCTCCATGGAAAGAGCGCTTCGTTGAATACGCTGCCTGAGCATCCACGGACGGCGCAGAAGAGAAACCGGCAAAACTGAAAGGGGGAAAACATGAAGCCGCAAGAAGAAGCGCGCCGCGCAGGCGCTGAAATCAACGCTTCCGCTGCGGAGGGAAAGGCATCGGCTTCGCTCTTCGACCCGGAATCGCTCGCAGTCTCTTTGAAGAGAGGCGTCCGCCCGCACGAAACGGACGGACGCGCCGTACTTGTCGACGCGGACGGCGTTGCGCTCCCCCTTCCGCTTCCTCCCGAAACGCGGCGGATTTTCTTGTCGGCGCTGGACGAAGGGGCATATACAGCGAACGAGCTGGGGGACGCGGTGCTTCACACCGCGCCTTCAACCGACGCGGCGTCCCTTTACTACGTTCTGGCGCAGCTCGAACGGGGACGGTGGTTCCGGTATGCGCTGCGCTCCCGCGGGCGGAATACGGCGACGCTGGAGCCGTTCTCCCGCCGCTTCGATTTCGCGGACGCCCCGCTTACGGGCCGCTGTCGACTGTCCCGCTTCGTCTGTCTGCGGCGCGAGGGAAACGACATAGCTCTGGAGAGCCCGTTGGGGCACGGACGGCTGCTGCTGCACACTTCCGATACCGCCGCCCTCGCCGCCTCCCTCTCCCGTCCGCTGTCGTTCGAAGAGATGCGCGTTTCGCATCCCGCGCTTGCCCCGAAGGAGATCGGAGCGCTGCTCGCGATGATGCGCAGCGTCGGCGCGCTCTTCCCGTGCGACGCGGAGGGGCGGATTCCGGAGGACGGGAGCGGGCCGCTGCGTCAGTGGGAGTTCCACGATCTTCTCTTCCATAGCCGCAGCAGGC
>LVBB01000069.1 GCA_001603075.1 Phycisphaerales bacterium Planc_01
GATGCGGGGATCATCCTTCTTTGTCAACGAACCGCCGGCCATATTGGGACTGTCCCTGAGCATCGTGGCGAACTTGTAGAGCCCAAAGCTCCGCCCGCCTTTACCGATCCGTTCCTGGCGGTAGAAGACATGCCCTTCACCGGTGCATCGCAAGATGATGACTACGGGGATCAGCAGCGGAGACAACACGACCAGGGCTGCAGACGACAAGAGAATATCAAACGCTCGCTTCATCTTACGGCTCCTCCGAATCCAGGACTACATTCGGCCGTCGAGGCTCTTGTTCCGTTCGTCATGTACAAATTCAGGAAGAGTCTGCCGGAAAAGGGCAACCAGCTCCGGTTTTGTCCACCTGCCGGAGGAACGCATTCGGGTGATCTCGGCGGAGAACCGCTCCAACTGGCACTGGTCCGGGACAGACTCGTTCTTGATTACGCCAATGCTCCTGAACCTGTGCAGGTCGAGCGCGTCTGTCTCGGTGGTGAACTCCTCGAAGCCCTTCTCACCGGTCGTATCGCTGCGGAAGAAGTGGCACGGCCATTGGCCCTTCTTCGTCAGCTCATCCACACGGGCGCGAGCCTCATCCTCGCTTGCGCACTCACACGGCTCGTACCCCATCCCCGACAAGTACCGCCGTGCAACGTCGGCAAATGTGATCAGGTGAAGCCGTTCGCTGAGCTTGGGAAAGAGATTGTCCCGATTTTCTCCGAGCAAGCAGGACATCAGGCACAGCTCACCCGACTCCTGTGGGGTGATGAAATACCTGCGCACATCGCACGGAGCAGACAACGGCTGTCGCTTGGCCATGCGCTGGCGGAAGCCGTGAAGCAGACTGCCATCGGAGAACGCGACATTGGCGAAGCGGGCCGTCGAAACAGGAATCCGCTCGCTCCAACCCACCAGGAACATCTCCATGATCCGCTTCGAGGCGCCCATCATGTTCACCGGATTCGTCGCTTTGTCCGTAGAGACACAGAAGTACTTTCGTGCCCCTTGCTCGACGGCATGGCCGACGGTGTGGTTTGTGTTGAGGATGTTCACCTCAACCATGCGCATAAGAGTGTAGGGGTCGCGCTCGCTGCGGACGTGCTTGAGGGCCGAGAGATTCAGGATATAGTCGAATGGCCCCTCATGACGGAGGAATACATCGAATTCCCGTGAGCCGCAATCGAGGATGAACGTGCGGAAGTCGCCCTCAATATATCCGAGCGAGCTTCGCAGGTCGCGCACGAGTTCGACCATGTTGTTCTCGCTGAGATCCACCACACAGAGCCGTTTGGGGCTTCGCTTGAAGAGTTCCTTGACCACGGCCTGGCCAATCGACCCGGCTCCACCAATGACCAGAAAGGAACCCTCCTGCACCTGTGCGGAAATCTGCGGTTCCCAGGCGGCAATATCCTCGCGGAAGAGCGGCACATCGCGACCGATCAGCGAAAGACAGTCATTCACAAGTTGCCAGTTCTCCATTGTCGCTTCCGGTGATGGGCAATCGACACCCCATACTCTGCTTCGCTTGACACACTATGCGATGATCTTCTTCAGGGTATCGCAGACGTATTCGACCTGGTCAAATGTCATCGTGGGAAACAGGGGCAGCGTAAGTTCTCTGGCCGAGATATCCGAGGCGATTGCTGTCTCGCCCAAGCCCCCGTCTCGATAGGCCGTGAACTCCTGGAACGCGGGATAGTGGATACTCGACTGAATGCCATGCTCGATAAGCCCGTCGATCACTGCCTTGCGGTCCAGGGACTCGTGCAGCAACACAGGGAAGATATGGTAGCTCGGCGTCCCCAGACAATAGTGCCGGAAGGGAATGTGGATGTCGCGGACACCGTTCAAAAGATCGAAGTACCGGGCAGCAAGCCTTCCTCTGTGTCGATTCGCCTCCGGCAGCTTCTCCAACTGGACAAGCCCGATGGCCGCCCGGATCTCGTCCATCCGGTAATTCAAGCCCGGCTCGACCACGTCGTATGAAATCGCTCGGCCCGTATACCGGTCCAACGTGAGACTCGTCATGCCGTGGGAGCGAAGATGCCTGATCCTCTCATGCATCTCCTGCGTCCGCGTGACCACCATCCCGCCTTCGCCGATGGAGAGGTTCTTGTTCGTGAAGAAGCTGAAGGCACCGATATCCCCTATTGTTCCGCAGGCCTTGCCCTTGTAGTCCGCTCCCGGCGCGTGGGCGGCATCCTCGATCAGTGCAATGGGCCTGCCATTGGACTTGTCCCGCACAGCGGATAAGATGGCATCCATATCGCAGGCATAGCCGCCGTAATGAACGATCAACACAGCCTTCGTTTGCAGAGTGATCGCGGCAGCGACCCCCTCAGGCGAGATATTCCAGTCATCATACGATGTACAGTCCACCAGGATTGGCTCGGCGCCGACGAGCCGCACAACGTTGATATCGGCGACAAACGTCAGCGATGGGATGATCACCTCATCCCCCGGTCCCACTCCCGCCGCCAGCAGTGCCATATGCAATGCCGCCGTGCCGTTTGCTACGGCCGTACAAGAGGCCCCATCGCCAAGGAAGTCACCGAAGGAGCTTTCAAAAGTCCTCGTCCTTTCCCCCATCGTGATCCAGGCGCTGCGGATCACGTCCACGGCGGCCTGGACTTCACGGTCGTCGTAGTTCAGTTCAAAGAGTTGAACTTGCCACATGGGGATGCTTTCTCTCACCGTGATATGGCTATGCTCTTGTTGCTCTTCTTTCGCAGAATCAGAAAATCGATTATTCCTGCCAGGTAGCCCACACCATAGGCCACGTGCTGAACCAGATGAGCGTACATCGTCAATATACAGACCACGCCTGTCCTACTCGCGTGCCACGAGAAGCACAGATTGGCCACCAGATAACAGGTCACCCCCGCCAGGACAAACAGCCCCCATGCCGGACTCCATGGGATCAGAACACCGCCCAGAAGCAACAGGACGAACGCTACCGGTACGAACTGCCTCAATGTTGCGGGCGATCCGAGTCTCTTGTTCACCAAAGGCTTGAAGTAACCATACTGATAGAACATCCGGAACAGCTTCGCATATGTGTCGCGCGCATAGTACCTGACGACGACATCGGGCACGACATAGAGTTTCATCCCATGCTTCCTCATTCTGGCATTGAACTCATCATCCTGATTCCTCACCAAATCTTCGTCAAAGAGGCCGATCCGGTCAAAGACCTCTCGTCGGAAACACCCGAATGGCACGGTGTCAACCTCGCGCACGCGAGCTGTCCCAATCCGAAAGTGTGAGTTTCCCACTCCAAATGGATTGCTCATAGATATGGCAATCGCTCCTGCTTTTCGTGAATCATTCGGAGGCACGGTCTCGAGCAGGCCGCCGACGTTATCTGCCTTCAACTCCCGGAGGTATCTGATGAGCGAGGACACGTAACTCTCAGAATACGACGCGTGACAGTCTATCCGAATAATGATATCACCCTTGGCGCAACGAATCGCTCGATTCAGCCCGGTTGAGACAATACGCTCGGGGTTCTCGATCACCATAAGGGCAGGATTCCTCGCCTTGATTTCTTCCAGGAGCATCCTTGTGGAATCGCCTGACATCCCATCGGCCACAATGATCTCAAGCAACTCTTTCGGATAATCCTGGGCCTCAAGCGACGCGACTACGCTGAAGAGATACTCCTCTTCGTTCCGAACAGGCATGATTATGGATACTCTCGGCACATTCATGTCGAATAGCCGGCATCGCGAACTGAGAGGCCCCGCAGCATGTCAGTCTTCCCAGCCGCGTTGTGCACCGTCGTGCTTGGCTGCACCGGAGATGCGGCATTCCGCTTCGATCTCGCGGAGTAGGCGTCTGGCCTGTCGTGTGGACAGGCCCCAGTACTGGGAGGCAGCCAATCGGTGGAAGATACTCTCCGGGAGCCTGCGGCAGTGTACCTTTGCCGGAATACCGAAGCACACCGTGTTCTCCGGCACGTCCTTGTTCACAAACGAAAGGGCTCCAATGATCGCGCCGTCGCCAACCGTGACTCCCTGCCGAAGGACCGCGCCCGCGCCGATCCACACATCATGACCCACCGTGGTCGTCTTGTCATCCACGCATTGGTCGCTCAGCCTCCGGGAGGTGCTGTACCACCAATACGAATGCTCCATCCCACCGATCTGGACACCGGGTGCAATGGAGCAATAATTCCCTATGACAGCCCCATTCAGGATGGCGTTGCGTCCGATATATGTATACTGCCCCACCTTGCACCTGTTCATACACACTCCGGAACACACACGCGCCAGGATCGAGACTCTGTTTCTCTTCCACACATTCGCAGGAAGACAGGCCAGACTCCTCAACATGAAGAAGACTCCTCTCATGTTATCACGCCAGGCGCACCCGTGCATCGCGCTACCGTTGGCCATCAAGCGCATCACGATATAGGCGCACGAGTCTCGTGGCGATAAGCGGCACAGCCATGCGTTCGACATGTCTCCGGAGATCACTTGGGCGAGATCGCGAAAGCACGTCCGCCAAGCACCGCGCAAGGGCCTTCGGGTCGGGATCGGCCACGTGGCAAGCCGGTTCCACCCGAGCGATGTCACCCACATCGCTTACATCCGTGCTGACAAATGGCACATTGCAGGCAAGCGACTCCTTTACAATGTTGGGCCATCCCTCATGGGTGGAGGTCAGGAGCAGCACGTCACACGCATTGATGAAGACCGGCACCTCATCGTGCGGCCGATCCGTGAGAGTCTTCAGTTTCACCTGCGGCAGAACCCTCTGCAACTCTCTCACCGCCGCCTGCGCCAGCCACGGACGCTTGAGGGGGTTCTGGCCAAGCACCGACGAAAACAGAACCCAAGGCGAAGAATCGTCTCCGGCTCCAAGAAGACGACGCGCATCGGCGCGATTCATCGGCTTGAAACACGCAAGATCCACACCGCTGGGAAGACTCTCACAGCGGAGCTCCGGCATCTCCTGCAAGACCTCCGCCCGCATGCGATTGGACACCGTGATTACCATATCGAATCGACGCAGGCAGGCCCGCGTCATCTTGCGTGACAGCAACCAGTGAAGCCGCCCCTTGAACGTCGGCGAGTCCCATCCGTACCAGTCCGAGCCGCGAAGCGTAACCACCCGTCGCCCCGCCAGACGTGACGAGAACATCGCGCACCCGGAGCCGTACTGCGCATGTACAAGATCACATGTCCTTGCCTGATTTCTAACGTCCGGGGAGGGGCGCAGAATGCGCCACGAGCGGCATTCCGCGTGGGCGCCGATCATTCGTATGTCGACCCCTTGACGACGCACGCCATCTGCCAGCACATGCATGAACACACCGCTACATGATGGATGGGATGGAAATGTGTGTATCCACGCTACCTTCATGTCGTCATCACCAGCATATTGTGGAGGTCGGACTAGCGCCAATGGCAGCCAATTGCACACCCCTCATATGGACCGCCCCACCTCGTGGTCGAGTTCACCAAGAGCCAGTTGTTCCCTGCAGAAATGGTTCGACGCAAGGCTGATGCCAATGAAATACCACACCATCTCGCGCCATTGCCACGACAATGACAGACCGGCACACAAGAGCACCCCCAGACCGATCGTCGGCACGCTCAGGAGAAGCTCCGGCCGTCTGTCGGGCATCGCTCTCCGTAGCAAAAGAAGACATCGCAGCGCTCGCCACAGGATCGCCGACAGCATGGCAAAACCCACACTGCCAAGGCGCACGAGTATTTCCAGATACAGATTGTGAATCGCGATGAATCGGCCTGTGCGGGATTCCATGGTCATCATGCTCGTATAGGGTGAATTCCCGTGGCCGAGAACGGGCTTCTCCAGAAACGCCTCACACGCCGCACCAAACAGTTCCCACCGGCCGCTCGTCGCACTGATATACTGGCCGTCGTAGTTGTATCGCTGGAAGAACCTCACAAACAGACCGGACACGTTTACCATGTCCGCCCGCATCATGATCGCCACTCCGACGGCAGCAAGCGCCCCTGCGCGAACGACCTTTCGGCGGTCTCGGCCAGTGCAGACAACGCAAAATATGCCGAACAACATAATGAAGCACAAGGCCCCGCCCCTCGACACCGTCGCCGAGACAGTGGCCCCAGCGGCACCGATCGCGGCCAACCCCAACAAGCCAGCCCCTCTGAGCTGGCCTGTGACAAGGAGATACAAGGCAAACGCGCAGAGCGCCGAGAGCATGGAAGAGAACTCGTTCGGATCTGTCCCTTGAAAAGAGGAACGAGTCACAGCGTCGCCGGTGTGATCCGAAGGTCCCGTAACAGCGAAATAGACTGTTATGACGATTATCGCCACGCTGATGCACAAAGCGGACAGATGAAGGCTTTCCACAAAGTACAATCGTCCCTTCAGTTTCAGGAACTCGTAGAGGCATAGCGCCATGATGATCTTCGGAAACACGGCTTCGACGTTCCAGAGCAGCGATCGCGCCACGGTATTCAGATTCTCGAACGCTCTGTCTCTGAGTTCATACGCTCCGCCGGGGAACTCTCCATTGACCGCCCCCACAACGGTGATAGCCAAGAAACCGACCACCCACAACGACTCGCGATCATAGTCCCCGCTGCGATGCCTGCGCCATCGGAACAGGTGAATACAACAATAGATCACCACAACACCCGCGAGCAGCTTCGTAATCGTGACGCTCTCAACGGACACCAGGATGGTCTCGATCGCGGGACTGATCAGCATGGACGGAATGATGAATCGCTCGTCCCACAGAATCAACAGGGAGAACATAACCAATGAAAGAACCGATGATTGAATAAGAACGGACACGGCGACCACGCCGCCAAAGACACACACCGGAGACACGCTCTGCGTCTTCCAATAGAGTCCGCTGTCCATACAGACTGGACTTTGTGCTCGGATGGTATTCATCGGCCACATCATTTCGTCACACGAACGATACCCTCTGATACAAGTGCAAGTGTTTGCGTGCGCACTCCTCAATGGAGAACTGAGAGGCTTTCTCCGGACCGTTCTGTGAGAACCTTTGCCGCAACTCGCGGTCCTTCAGGAGCCGGTACATTCCTTCCGAGAGCGCCTCCGGGGAAGACACGGGCACAATCAGACCATTCTCCTCATGATCGACGACTTCGCTGTTGCTGCCCGCATCGGTAGCGACGACGGGAATCCCGGACGCCATCGCCTCGAGAAGCGAAATGCTCAGTCCTTCCCAGTTCGATGGCATCACGTACACGTCGTACTTCCTGAGCACGTTCGCAATGTCGTCTCGAACACCCTCCAGCCGTATGTCCTGCTCCACTCCTTCCTGCCGAATCGCCTGCTGAAGCGTCCCTTTGAGTTCTCCGTCTCCGATGATGGTGATCTTCGGAAATGGCTGCAACTCGGCATGATATCGTTCTTTGAGTAGACGCACGGCGGAGATGAGAGTCCGGTGACCCTTTTGTTCTGTCAGACGGCCAATCGCCACGACTGAGACAGCCCGCGTCCGTATCTCTCTGTCGGGAAAAGCAAATGCGCTCAGGTGGATTCCGTTGTAGATGGTGTGAATCTTGCCGGCCGGCACGCCGACTCCGAGCGCGATGTCTTTGACTCTCTTGGAGATCGCGACAAACCCGGAGAATGCCCCTGCAAAGAGATACCGCACTATCCATGGATGCTTCACCTTTGTGTTGTGGACGGTTTGAATCAGGCGGCTCCGCGCGAAACACATGGACCGGACAACATGAAATGACACAGACTCAAGGTGTGTGTGAATGATCGCGGGTCCATATCTTCTGGACAGCGTTCTGAGCTTTCTGTCCGTCTGACACCAGTCTTTGTGAGGACTCTTTCCGAGGATCTCCACTGGGATACCGTCGCGCGTCAGGTCCGAAATGAACCGCCCTTCAAAAGACATCCTGCTATGATTCGTTGGGTCGATCTGCGCCATGGCAGTCAACACCCAAAGGGCAACATCCCCCCCCTGCCTCTTCATCTCCAACAGCAGAGACTTCACAAGGCATTCTGCGCCGCCGGGACCACATGATTCTATAACGTGCACGATTCGCGGTGTTGCCTTCATCAAGAACCCTCTGTCTTCTGCCCCGGCGTGTCCAGACGGGTCATCCCCGCTGGAACCGCAATCGCCACTGCCACATCCAGTGTATGAGATGTGTGGGCAACAGCGAGAGAGCAAACCACCCCCACTTCTTGCACAAGAATCGCTTGGTCTTACAGCACCGCAGCAACGCTCGCGCAGTACCCCCTCGGCCCCACAGAACGTGATCTGTCGCCGCGGCGATGGTATACTTCGCACAATACTCCTGCAGGTAATTCCTTTCGGAGTCTCCGATCAATCCGTCAGAGATTGCCTTTGTCGCCAGTTCCACCAACTGGAAGTTGTCGCCCGAACCACTTCTGGTATTTCTGTTGACACAGCTTCGGCCTTCTGCTTCCCGGTGATACACGGAACAGACGCAAGCGCTATAGGCAATCGGGTAGTGCAGCGCAATTCGCAGCCACATATGGCCGTCTTCCCCCAGATGCTCCCCAATCGGAAAGTCGCCAACTCGCTCAAACACATGGCGCGGGACCGCAACGGCCGAAGAACTGAGCTGGCATCCCAGCAGTGCGGCCCTGTAGTAATTTTCTATGATGCCTTCAGAGTATCGTTTGCCAAAGCCATCGCAAACCAGCCGGGTCACTGCTCCCGAGGGCTTATGAATCTCAGACGCCGTGGCATAGGCACCCGCCTCGGGAAAACGGCGCGTCAACCCCACAATCGTCATCAGAAACTCCGGCAACCATTCATCATCGGCGTCGAGAAATGCCGTGAGCGGCGCGCGTGCCTCCGCAATGCCGCGGTTTCTGGCCGCTGAGACACCGTGATTGCCCTGGTCAATCACACGAATCCGTGGATCGGTATACCCACGCACGAGAACTGGACCCCCATCTGTAGAACCGTCATTCACGACGATCAGCTCGAAATCAAGGAAGGTCTGGCCCAGGACCGACTCGACGGCCCGGCGAACGTATTTCTCCTTGTTGTACAACGGTATGATCACACTGACGGCTGGCTCTTGATCACCGCTCATCCCCTCGACCTCCCAATTCCAGAGAATGCTTCAGTGCCAACACCGCTTCCTCCGCCTGCGGGTACACTGACCCCATGTATTTGCGGAGACAACCCTGAATCATACCGGTGTCCTGGAGCACCAAGCTTACCTTCTCCACCACGCGGTCAGGTATTACCTCCTCGGGAGATAGGAGATAGTCGGTGTGGCCAAAAAGCAGTTCATTCAAACCGTATGCCTTGCAACTGTACGCAAGACTCACTGTCGGCACATAACTGGAAAACGCCGCGATCGTGGCATGCGTACGGGCCGCAACCAGACAATGCAGTTGCGATATGATCCATTTCGTCTCCGCTGCCGACAGGTTATCCGGCAGACAGATGACCCTTTCTTTCTCATGGCCCTTCAGAGAATCAAACGCAGCTTTCAGGAGAGCATGATCATTGCTATGAGGAGAGGTCACGTGGGGTATGAGCACAATGGGCCTGTCCCACTTGCGGACCAGTGCTCTGATGATCTCTGTGGTTGTGACGATGAACTCCCTCATATGAACCCCGGGCATATACCTGGCCATCAGCGGACTGACATTAAGGCCGATGGGCGCTTGGGCCTGCATGTCGAGGCCGACGATCCCGACATCGACCGGTACAGGCTCCATGACAAAAGCAGGATCGGGCATCATGTGCACTTTGTCGGCCAGTCCATTGCTCTTCAGGTAATCGTATGAGCGTCTCTCCCGTACGAAGACAGCGGACACATCTCGCCTCAAATGAGAGAACATCACACGTGCGAAGTCCGGCTCCTTCTCGAAAGGACCTACCGATGCCCCCCAGAGAAACACAGGGATCTTCTTCTCTGCCAGGTACTTGCCCAGATCGATGTAGTGCTGGGGCACCCCGTAGTCCAGCGTGTAGTTGTCGCCTCCGATGGACAGCACTGCGACGGCCCGCTGTGCCTCCGTTCTCATTTGACCAAACCGCAGAGATCGGCTGAGGGGGGGCCAGAAGACGTCACATGTATGCATCGCCACCCACCGTGGCGACCCCCTCTTGATCCGTCGTAACGGACAGTGGACAATGTCCGGGTCCGACTCGCTGGGCATGAGGGGACTCATCAGCATGTTCACGAACTTCGGCCTTTTGAAGGTGGTCCTGAAAAGCCTGGCCGTACCGCGAACAATCGCCTCGCACCCTCGGTTCAGATAAGTTCCATTCCCTACGAGTAGAAATCTGTCATCGCCCATCGTCGGTAAAGTCCTGCCCGCAGAAGGATCCCATTGGAAATGCGATACGACAGGTACCGGCGTCTCGCCCTGTCCACTGCGCGCCGCGAGTCCTGCATGCCAGACTGGAATGCAGCCAGGTTCTTGCCACATTCAAGCCACATGACGCGCGACTGACGGGATATCTGGTACCGAGCCAGCTCGAGCCGTCCTATGCCCAACGGTCGAAGCCATGCACCTGTGTTCCATCTCTTGACCGGCACGGGAAGCCCTGTCTGCCTGAGCCGGGATATTCTGTCGCGCATGCCTCCCCTCTTTGAGCAAAGCACCCCCATCTGACTGCGGATGACCTTCTCCACTTGGATCCGGCGAAGGACAGCTTTCTTTGGGTGTTCCAACTCGTGTTCGAAGAGTCCATTGATCCACGCATCCCTGGTTAGGATCAGGCTGTGTCCCTTGGCGTCTTGGCAATACTCCGGCAGCCATGCGTCCATAACAACCGCATCAGCACACTCGGCGAAGACATCGTCGCAGAAATTGCAGGCGTTGGGGGTGAAATACCAGTCCAACCATGCCCGATCGATGCCCTGTGTCCAGAACACGGTGCCTTCCTGCTTCCGGCCGGGTTCTGGGACACAGGTGAATCCCAGGCCAAAATCTGACGCTGGTCGCGATCTGTCTTTGACGCGGAACTCCACCCTGGACAAGTGGTGAGGATCGCCCCCTCCCAGCGCACAGACATATTCGGCAAAGCTCCTGCTCTTGGTCTGGCCGCAGACCAGACCAAGAACATACTTGATCCGCTGTCGGAGCGGCGGCACCCTCTGCTGGGCCAGGCGAATCGCCTTGCACACACAGGGCAGTCCTACGATGGCGTATCTGCCTGGGTGCTTGGCAACGAATGCAAGGACCCCCTGCGTGGTCACAGGGTAGTAGCAGGAGCGACGACACCTTCGAATCTCATCGGCGCGCCTGCACACCTCGTATCGGAACAACAGAGTGGGATCGTCGTTCGGCGAGACACAAAGAACCATGTCTACGGCCTTCTCAGCCAGCAACGTCTCCAGAAGCCACGTGGCTATTCCACCCGATGCACAGCCCCACCGGACTTCGGGATCAGCCACATGCCCAACGAAGGCATCGCGATAATACCCTGTTTCGATCGCATGCTTGATCTCTCGCATCTTCTCGAACAACGTGGCGCCCAATTCATCTTCGTTGGCGTTGCCGTCCAGAAACGGGCACACACGAGCGCACAATCCACAGCCGGTACAGTCGCTCGCGAGATAAGGCCGATACTCCCCATAGTCGTTGAAGCGCATTTGGATGGCATGCCGCACACACACACCCGCACACACACCGCAACCACAACAGTAGTCACGTTCTACAACATGCTCCAGTATCATCTGCCAGCCAGAGGTCATGCTACGTGGCAACTACCCTTGCCATCATTCTGCGGATTCTCTGTGGTACGAGATCAATCATCAGTCGCCGGTCCGAGCCGGGCAGAGCCGCCCAGACGGCGGCGAACCCAACGACGCCAATGACAAATGCCAGCAAAATCAAGTTCATCCAGGAGGTGGGAGTTGCATAGCGATTGATGGCGTAGCCGAATCCCAACAGGACGATCAGAAGTCCCAATCCTGACAGATAGGACGTGATGAATGTGTGCCAGGGTCGGTGCAGAATCCAAGCGGCATAGAGTGGCGTGAAGACGGCGTTCTTGGCGGCCAGTACGATGGCTCCTGCAATGGCTATGCCATAGACGCCCCAATGAAGGTACGTAACCAACGACAGGGCGACTCCAAGATTGACCACACCCATCAGGAGAGTCACCAGACCTGGCCAGCGGACCTTGTTCAACGCGACTTGGATGTTGAACAATGGCATCACACCCACATTGATCACCAGATGGCAGAGCAGCAGCACCATGAGCGGGGCCAGCGGAACGAAAGACTCGCCCAGCCACAGGCGCAACAGCGGGGCACTGAAAACGCACATCATGCTGATGGGAACAGCCAGAGTAAGTGAAAGCACGCGCACCGCCACCTGACAGAGACGAACCACGTGCTCCATGTCGGACTTGGCGTAATATATCACAATCATCGGGGCGATCACGCCCGACACAATCATGCCACCGTGACGAATGAGGGCTGCCCATTGCTGCACGGCGGCGTAATCACCTGCCGCTTCAGCGCTGACGAAGCGGTTGCACAGCCATATGTCGATACGCAGAAAGAGCAAAGCCCCGATACTGTTGAGCAGCAGCCAGCCGCTCATCCCCGCGAGCTGATGGATCTTGTGCCAATCATAGAAGCGTCGCCTCAGCACCAAAGCCGGAGCCAGACGTTTCCCGACGACAACTTGAACAACCAGCAAGACCAGGCCAATACCCAGATCCACATACCCCACATATCGCAGAGCCGGACCAAAGGCCAGGAAGAGTGTCACAACTCCTGTCAGCCGAAAGAAACAGCGGCCTATGTCAATGATCCGGCAGATGTCCAGGCGGTTGTTGGCATACATAGGTACAGCGAAGACGCTCGCCAGAAGATTGACGAGATAGACGACGGCACTGCACATCAGGAGCAGAATCGCATCTCGAAACAGCTCACCGGGAATGCTGAAGAGAGTACCCGCATGGTAGATGACGAACATGAACAGAGGAACCTGAAGCAACCCGATCGCCAAATAGGAGAAGAAGGCGGTGTTGAAGACGCGATTTGCTTCTTCCGTGTCGTCTCGCTGAAGCGCGACGGCAAGAAAGCGATTTACGGCACTGGCGATGCTGTGGGAGATCAAATTCACGTATTCCGTCATCATCCCGGCGATAGGAATGAGCCCGTAGGCAGCACGCCCCAACTGCCGGACCAGATAGGGCACCAGCAAGACGCCGATCACCACCTGAGTGACAAAGGCGAGCACCTGAAAAAGGGAGTTTCGAGGCAATTGCCTCTTGAATAGAGCGGTTGTATCCGGCACGATGCGCTATCCCTCTACCCGACCGTACTCAAAGACAGTCGAAGATCTGGAACCACCGGAAACCTCAAGCCACGAATCGCGATCCGCCTTTCGGCGATCCGGCGGTGGCATGGCACGATCTGTCTGGATGCCATGTATAACAGGTTGCCTGCCACTCCACCACAGCGTGATCTCCTCTGGACGGCTTTGTCTGCGCGGACTCCGTCCTCGTGGGTGTACGGGTCACCGACGCTGGATGAATGTCGTCGGCCGAAAGCGGTCGAACGAACATTCGCTATGTTCTGTTCTCTTGCTCTTCGCGACCTGTGTCGCGCCTCGAACCTATGGCACGGCGCGGGGCTGGCCGGCGATGCGCGGATCGACCGACAATCGGTCGATCAAGCGCTTGGCCGCCGCATGCTCGGGGCGCAGGCGCAAACAGGTTTCGGCCTCACGAATCGCATCTGCGAGGGCCCCTGTCTCTGCCAGCAAGCGCGCCCGATTGAATCGCCAATCGACCCGGCTGTAGTCCAGGTCGAGAGCCTGACGGTAGAAGTCGATCGCCTCGCCCACCCTGCCGTCGCGGGCATAGATCCCGCCCAACCACGCGAGCGCCCAGGCGGGCGGATCCGATTTGAGACACCTTTGCTCCAGCAACGTCACAACCTTGCGGCGGACTTGCTCGACAGATTCCGTGCTCTGTCCCGACGTCTCAAGGACGCTCACCATGGTGTTCAAGCGTTGGATGTCCTCGGCGGCGATCCGCAGGGCCAGGTCCGGTCGATCCGATTGGTCTGTCAGGAGCATCGCGATCTCTCGAAACAGCCGGCCGTCGAGTGCCGCAGCGCGGTCGAGATGCGCAAAGGCCACGTCCACATCGCCCTCCTCCAGCGCCAATGTCCCGGCAACAAGACGTGCGGTCGCGTCACACGGTGCGAGCTTGACGCCTTCGCGGATGTGATGGGCGCCTTCGTCGATCCGGCCCAGCACAGAGCGCTCCAACTGGCCGAGAACGCACCACGTCGCGCCGAACGTCGGACACGATGCGCGGGCGCGGTTCAGTTCATCCGCAATCCGCTCGGCAAACTCCAACGCCTCCACCGGGAGTACGAGCAGGCCCGTGTTCGGATCGGTCGTACGGCTCATCGAATGCCATCGGTACACATTCAACCAGTGTCGATATGTGACGTTGTCCGGCTGGCGATCCACCGCCTTGCCGGCATGTCCCAGAAGGTGGACGTACTCTTCATCCGTGCCTTGCCAGCCGTCTTCCATGAGGCCGCGTTCGGCCGCCAGCACTTGTCTCCAATGGGCCTCGGCGACACGGGCGCTGTTGGCGCCGAGCAGCACCCACACCCATACCGCACAGGCGACCGCCAATCCGGCCGTCCAGAACGGCCGGGAATGCGAGGTGACGCAGACCGCCTCCGGAGGAGCCCCATCGGCCTCGTTCGTCCCGAGGCGAGACAAGCGAATCAGAAGGGCACAGAAGACAGCCGTCAGAATGGCATTGGCCGGCAGGTGCTGTCCGAAATCGCTCAGGCTGTGCAGCAGGATGGCCACCAGACCGAATCCGAGACCGTAGGCGACCGAACAGATGGGAACATGATTTCCCTTGACGGCGCGCACATAGTGGACTGCAACGAACGCCGCAAATGCCAGAAGCGCTGCGAGGCCAAGGATCCCCGTCTCTTCGGCGGCCTGGGCATACTCGTTCTCGGCGTGAGACGCCAGCGCCGGCACGGAAGACCGGTCGAACTCCGGATACACCACTTCGTGGGTACCCAGACCCGTGCCGAGGATGGGGAATCGCGCCCACGCCACCGCAATGTCACTGAGGATCTGTCTTCGACCGCCTTCCGCGTTGGACAGATCGCGCAGCGTCGCCAGTCGATCATAGACCGCATCGAAGCCGATGTAGAGCACACAGGAGAACGCCCCGAGGGCCAACACGACCATGATCCACCCTGAGCCTCGCATCGGCCTTCTCAAACTGAGAACCACGGTGGTCAATGCGCCGGCCATCAGCATACTGATCACGCCCCCGCGACTCATCGCCAGAAACACTGTGCCGGCGCCCACGACCGCCATCGCCAGAAGCGCCCATATGGGCCTGGCTCCGGGTGAGCCAAGGTACTCCGCGACGGCCTCAGGGGTCACCCTGCGACGAGCGAACCCGCGCCGAACCAGGTAGAGCAGCGCGCCCAGCGCCGCCCCGATAGACAGATTTGTAAACTGGGCATAGTGACTGTGATTGACGAAGGGACCGGAATGGGCGACGCCGTGCGGACTGTCCACGAACCAGTAGATCTTGTTGTTGCCGAAGAGATTCTGCGCCGCGGTCAGCACGGCAACCCCCGCACCGACAACGGCAATCGCCACCAACAATCGCACGATCTGATCGGGTCGCCGATAGACATTCAGAACCACAGCGAACACCGCTGCAATCGCCAGAGCGAGCCGCAGACCGTGACGGGTCGCTTGCGGATAGAAGCTGATGGTCATATGAGAAAGAGCCTCTCCGGCGCCAGGCAGGTCGCCCAGCAGTTCGGCCTTGCGAGAGGCCGTGTTCGGCGAGATCACCTGAACCAGGACGGTGGGCAGGGGAATCAGTTGCACCAGGACCACGATCAGAAACGCCACGACCGGTACATACGCCCACGTCCAGACCAGGCTGACCCGGCCGCTGAGAACCGGCTTCAGGAGAAAGCAGACCGACATCGCGCCGGCCAGCGCAATCACGATCAGCTCGCTCCAGGCCTCGACGGCGCCGAACGCCAGCGGCATGAAGGCCAGCATGGCGATCAGCAGACCCTCCATCACGCGGTCCAGTTGGTCGCCTCGATCGTCCGAGATCCAGGTGGTTCCATCCATGGCCATGTCAGATCTCCCACCCACCGGGGGCCAACGCCCCGTTGCGGGTCGCCCGGCGGGAAGGCCGGACGTGGATCACAGCGTCGCCGACGTGCAGCACCATCTTATTGAACTCCTTCAGAAATCGCAGCCACCACCGATTTCGGTCCGACCCGATGCGACGAGGTCGGTCGCGTCTTTGCTGCCTTGGCCTTGCCTCGACCAGACCCGTTCGATCCGCCGTAGGTGCCGTAATAGCCGTAGCGATCCCCGCTCCGGGCGACGTCGTTGACCACTGCGCCCAACAGGTGCGCGCCCACCCGTTGCAGACCGTCGATCGCGCGCTGGCCGATCTTCCTCGTGGACTTCCCTGCTCGCAGCACAAGAATCGTCACGTCACAGACCGCGCCAAGAATCTGGGCGTCGGCCACAGCGGTCACCGGCGGCGCATCGACAACGATGCGGTCGTACGCCTCTCCGAGACGCTCCAGGAGGGCGGTGAATCGCCCGCTGTTGAGAATCTCCGAGGGATTGGCCACCCGTGGACCGCATGAGAGCAGGCTCAGGCCCTTCACCGATGTCGCCTGGATGGCCAGGCCGAGCTTCATCTGCCCGGCGAGCACAGCGCTCAGGCCGCCCCGATCGTTTTGCGCCTCGAAGATCGTGTGCTGCATCGGCTTTCGGAAATCCGCATCGAGAAGGATCGTCTTCTGGCCGGCTTGGGCCATCGCAATGGCGAGATTGCTGGCCAGGGTGGACTTGCCGTCGCCCGCGGCCGGCGAAGTGACCAGGAGGGTCTTGGCCCTGTCTTTGGGAGCACCGAAGAAGATGGCCGTTCGTATCGTACGAAAGGCTTCCGCCTCGGGAACATCGGGTTGCCGATAGACCTTCTGGCCTCGCGCGGGAATCGTCTCCCGCTGGGACATGGCGGGGACCACCCCGAGGACCGACAGGCCGAGGACAGCGGAGATCTCCTCGCCGGACCGCAGCGTCTGGTCCATGAAGTCGCGCAGCACCGACAGGCCGCCCCCCGCCAGGAGCCCGAGGATCAGAGCCATGGCCATGATCTTGCTCTTCTGCGGATGCGACGGCGATTCCGAGACGAGGGCCGGCTCCAGAATCTCCATGCGCAACTGACCGACGTCCTCGCCGACGATCGTCCGGATCTCTCGGATCTGTTGCTCGACCGTCTGGCAATACGTCATCAACTGGGACACCTCTGTGTGGAGACGCTGATACCTGTTGAGTTCCCTGTTCAATTGGGCAACCTTCAGGCCCTGCTCCCGGTGGAGATCCGCCAGTTCCTCCTCGCGTTCTTTGGCTTCCTGGAACTGCCGCTCAGCCGCGGCGAGCAGGACGCGCACGAATCGATCGTTCAGCTCGGTGATGGTCGCCTTGAGTCGCTCGATCTGCGCCGTGAGCGAAGCGATTCTCGGGTGATCCGGCGTCAGCTCGGCCAGAAGCGCCTCCAGACTGGATTGCCCGTTGGTCAGTTGCGCCTCCAACTGGGCAATTTCGTTGCCACCGGCGGCATAGGCCGCAACCTGACCTCGCGATCGCGCGTACTGTCGCAGCGCCTCCGGGTCGTTCGCCAGCATCTGTGCGCTGCGGAAGAACAACTCCGCATCGCTGGCTCTCAGTTGGGCCTGGGTATACTCGGTCTGCAGCGTCAGATAGAGCTGGCCGACGCCGCTGCCCTGGTCCGAGCCCAAAGCAAGCGGCATGGATGTGCTCTGGAACACTTCCAGCTCATCGCGTTTCTCCTCCAGTTCGGCGCTGGCCCGCGCCATCTCTTCCTGGAGGATCTTCAGGACCTGCGAGGAGTTCTTCCGCTGGTTGTCGGATCGCGAGGCCATGTAGGCATCGACGACCTTGTTCACGATCTGGGGCACCTCCGCGGCATGAGGGGAACTGAACGATACGCTGACGATCTCGTCCCTCCTGCCGACCTCCACATGAAGGTTCCTGCGCAGATAGCCCATCGGGACATTGATTTCGGCGAATGTACGCAGCCGCCGGATCTCGGGCAGCTCGAACACCGCCCCGAGAATCGGACGCGAGACGAGCAGTTCCGCCTGCGTATAGAGATATCGGTCCGTCCGCGGAATGCGTCCCGACTCATACGATTGCGCGATGGGGATGCCGCCATAGTCGAGATACAGCTTCGCCGTGCTCGTGTAGATCGGCGTGGCCGTCTCGATGTAAACCATCCCCGCCGCCAGGGCCAGCACGAGACAGACGAACATGATCCAGCGACCTCGCCATATCACACTGACGAGGCTCTCGGGCACGTTCGTCGGCGTCCGTGCCGGCACGGGATGTCCGGCCATACGCCCATCAGGCCATCGGTCCATCCGGCTGCGTCGCTGGATGGGAAGTCGTTCGTCGCCTGTGTTCTCAAGCACCATCAGTCTCCCCAGAGCTGCTCCGGGCGCAGATAGACGCCCATGCTCAATCGGAAATAGCGATCGAGGAAGGTATTCGTACGCGTGCGAGGCGTGTGTTCCACCGATACGACATCGCCGGGCCTGACCGGCAAGGCAAGCTGGGCCGTCAACTCTTCCTGATTGCGGGGATCGACCAGTTGGAATGTCGCGCTGGCCACCGTACCATCGGCCCTGAGCCTGTAGATACTCACGTAACGAGGGCTGGCCACCATGTCGAGTCCGCCGGCAAAGGCCAGCACTTCGGCGAGCCGGAACTGAGTCCCGACCGGATAAGGGAAGTTCCCCGGCGAGCGAACCAGGCCGAGGACCGTGACATACTGGATCTGAAGTCGCTCGACGATCACCGAATCGCCTTCCTTCAGAGCGACGTCGACAAAAGGAATGTTCAGTCCCCGAACCGGCAGGGCAATCGTGGTCTCCCCCGCATCGGAGGGACTTGCCAACGGTGCGGCGGACTGCTCGGTCGGGGCGGCCATTCCGTGGCTGGCCCTGTCCACCTGCGAAGCGTCAGCCAGCCACGCAACGTAGTCCCCCTCGCCGCTGCGATGCCAATCGGAATCGCCGGTATACACCGCCAGGTGCACCCGGGCCTTGCGATTGTAGGAGAGCAGCATTCGCTCCAGTTGCAGCAATCTGCGGTCCAGCACGGCGACAGGCAAGCGATCGACTCTGGCCGCCGCCGTCTCCAGCAGCATCCCCTTCTGAGGATCGTTCGCAACGTCGAGCCACTGGCGAACCAGCACCTCTCCCTCTCGTTCAAGACCGATCCACCCCGTTGTCGCGAGCGGCCCTTCCGGCCGGAACCACACACGTAGGAGAGAATCCGTGTCCGAAAGCGCCCCCCCCGGCCTGACGCCACGATGTTGGGACGCCTTTTGCGGTGCGCCATAACGGTCGCCTCGAACGTCGCGCAGCGGTGCCAGCCCACGATCCGGCGATGGCGTCGGTTGCCCACTCGCCGCATCACGTCGCGTAATCCGAATGACCGCCGCCCCCTCGCTGGTGATGCCCCCCGCCTCCATCAGCAACGCCGCCAGTGACATCTGATCGTGGCGCAGGCTGTAGACCCCCGGGTTCGTGACACTGCCGAGGATCTGAACCCGTTGCGCTCTGTACTCAAGAACCTCGGCGTATACCGACGGCTTGGTCTTGACGAACTCCGGATAGTAGGCGTCGACCACGGCCGATTCGATCTCGGACAGCGATCTTCCTGCGACGGCGATCTGGCGACCATCCGGAATCGTAATCACGCCGGCATCATCGACGCGACACCTCCGCGTCGCTTCACCCGTGATCGCCGCCCCGCCCTGGGGGACGCCCGGAAACAATGTCAGCGGCATCGTCAACTGCAGGACATCGCCATGCGTCACGCGATACGGCCCCGCCGGCATCCTCGCCCTGCTGATGCGGTCGAGATCGACGGAAGGCCCCTCGGGACCGGCGCTCTCAAATTCCACCAGTCGCTCGGGCGAAGGCAGACGTATGCGGTCACCGCAGCCAAGCAGACATACAGACAGACCGATCAGAGCCACCGGCCATCCAACGTGACGTGGGACGACTTTCGTTCTCATCGTGTGGACCTCCACTCCTCCTGTGCATCACTGCCCGCCCCTGGCGGGATATCCACATCGCCCGCTGAACCGGCACGCCGGCCGGTTGGGCGGATGCGTCGCGGATCCCCGCCCGACATCCGGGCAGAAATACACCCTGAGCAGTCCCGCAACACCCGACATCGGAACGAGACGGCAAGCCATACCGCCCGCCTCGCCCGGACAGGCCCGTTCCGGGTCTGCTTCAACAACACAACACGTTTCACCGTGGACTGTGGCTCAGGCATGAACACAGTCGCCGGTGCTTGCTCAACGAAGTTCCTTGATGGTTACGGCATAATCCGAATCGTGCTTCTTCGGCGATTCAGGCCACAACTTCACCCGCATCGGTGTGGCCGCCGATGCGCAGACCCTCCACACAAGAGCATGAGTGGATTTCTACACGCTCAGACCTCCTACCCTCAGCAGCAGACGAGATCACGAGGATCCCATCTCCATCCTCAGAGACATCCCAGTCCGACCCGGCGCACTCAATAGAGCGTCGGCTGGTATTCACTCCGCAACGCCGGACGGAACGGAATCCGGATGGCCTGCCGCGTCAGATTGATCGGTGCCTGGAGTTCGCCACCGGTCAGCACAACCGTCCGCAGAGCGAAGGGATCGAACAAGGTCGTCGCCTTGTCCGACGACTTCTCGTCTGCCTTGGTCGCCGCGAGAACCGACGGTGCCAGCGTACCGGCCACCACGCCGAGAACCACGACGGTCAACAGCACATTCCTCCAGTTCATTCGGTGCCTCCTTTTCCCAGCCATACACGGCCTCCTTTCCTGTGTTCACTGATGAACACGATCCCATCACGCGAGTCCGAAGCACGCACTCAGAACTCGCGGGGCACAACAACCTCATACGCGGGGCAAGCGTCCCGTCCCCCATAGGCGGAGAGGGCAACTTGACCACCGTCATCCACTTGTTCATCGACCTCGTCGGCGGCGGCATTCGCCAGATCCACCAGAGCCTGCAACACGCGCCCGGCCTCCGAGTAGAATGCCTGGCCGCCAAGGGTCAGATGCTGCCGAACGCGCCCGTCATCCTCGACACTCCGGAGCAGCAGGTCGTGCAGCTCCTCGCTCGCCAGAGCGATCTCTGGATCTCCGCTGACGTGACGGGCCCCCGCCAGTCCCAACGCACTGGACGTCGACTCCTCCGTATACCCGCCGGCCGGCCCCCCGGGCACGGCGATGCGATGATCGAATCTCCAATAGAAGCTTCCCGCGAGGCGGCCGTCGAGAATCCGATGACTCAGAAGCAACTGCGGCAATTCGCCGAACGTATGCCCGCGCCAGTAAGAGACTCCCCGTGCGTACGGGTCCAACACAGTCCCGTCCAACCGGTCGATCTGAGACAATGCCCATGTGGCCATCCCGAGTGCCATGACCGGGAACTCGGAAGACCCGTCGTCCACCTGAATCAGACAGTCCACCAGGGCCTCTTGCCAGATCTCCTTGTCTTCAGCGTCCACATAGAACGCCGCAACGACATGTTGGGCCAGATAGAACACAGCCAACGATGGGTCGATCCGGCCGAACTGCGACGTGTAGCCGGGCGTTCCCCCCCGGGCCTGGTGGGACACCGTACGGTAGAAGGCATCCAATGTCGACCACCAGATATTCGGCACGTCGTCGGCAGAGATCCGGCTCAAGCACATCAAGGCGTACACCTCGTCGCCGTAGTAGTTGCCCTCCGCAGCGCGCAGGATGAAATCACCCCCGCGGACGGCCGCAATCCTGGCGTCCTCATCACCGGTCATCTCGTGGGCCTTGGCAAGACCCGCCACGATCGAGCCGGTGTGCGCCTCTTCACCGGCCCACGAACCATCGAGCGGACCGCCCACCGCCTGGCCGAGCACCAGGTAGATCGCCGCCGCTCTGACCGCCTCCACCGTCTCGGAGACCTCGACCGCCTGCGTCCTTCGCACCGACAGGAGCAAAAGTACGCAGAACAAGATGACCTTGGCGCTGCCGGAAATTCGCATCGTCCACACCTTTCGTACGATCAGAGGATCGCACGCCTATTCCTGTCCGATCGCCGCCTCAGCCTCTGCATCGACATCCGTGTTGGCGTCACGGCTCCAGTACTCCTCGATACTCCAGAGAACTTGCAGCATCTCCCCTGCAAAGGCGTTGTACGTGGGGCCCTGCATGGCCAGGTGCACGTAGACGAAGCCATCCTCATCGACCCCCGCCAATAACGCCCGTTCGGCCGCGGCAATCGCCATATCGGCCTGCTCGTTCGCGGGGTCGGGGTTCTTCGACGCGGCGGCGATCAATCCCAACGTGCCGAAGATCGTGTCCTCGGTGTACCCGGCGATCACCCCTTCCGTACCACCGTCCGTGTGATCGAACCGCCAATAGAAGCTGCCGGCCAGAACCTCGCCTTCGGGAACCTGATGCCCGGCAAGCAGTTCGGGAAGATCGCCCACGGTCCGCCCCTCCCAGCCGGACTTCGGCCCCGCTGCATCCGACGCAACCAACGTCTCATCCGGCGTATCGGTCACGATCAGCGCCCACGTCGCGACCCCCAGAGCCATGACGGGAAAATCCGCTTCGTCGTCCACCTCAGACAGATAGCGAAGAAGCGCACGGCGATAGACGTCGATGTCTTCATCCTGGACGTAGTCGGCCGCAACGAGCAGATACGCCAGATGGTATGTTGCGGTCGACGGCTCCAGCTCGTCGAAGACCTGAAGGTACGCCTCCGTCGTGCCCGCCACATCGGGATTCCGATGGTTCAGGAAGAACGCAACCAAGGCATCCCGCCAAGGGTTCTGATTCGGGTCGTCCGACACCTCGCTCAACCGCAGGAAGGCGTACGCCTCATCGCCCAGAAGGGCGCCATACACCGCAACCGTATCGAAAATCCACTGTCCCGCAAGGTGGGCCGAGGCGAGATACGATGAATCCTCGGTCCGCTCGTAGGCGCAGACCATGCCTGCCGCAATCGGCCCCGTGAAGTACATCTCCAGCGGCCAGGCCCCCGCATCCAGTCCGTCCTTGACCTGTTCCTGATCGAGACGTGACGCAATCAGGTTGACCGCCTCCTCCAACGTCGGCGAAGCCGTCAGACCCCGGCCTCCAAGCGCGAAGACCAACACCAAGATGGAACACAAACCCCTTCGACTGGACAACATCGTGTCCTCCTTTCCTTACCCTCCTCCCGGAAGCATCCTGCATATCCCTTTCCAGCCAGGACGCATCCATCAGGGCGATGTCACAGACTCGGGCCCGTCAACCGGGCACGCCGACTACCCAAGGGACATTTTCCGCAGGACTCTTGTCGCCCCGCTGCGACAGACTTCCACTGTGCCGCATCTTGGCAGGCAATTGTCATTTTCGCAAGTCCGCGATTCCAACGTCATCTCCAGCACTGTCATCACAATCAACGATCATCCCAGGCACGCGTACGAGCCGCCGTCGGTCGGCACATGGTGACGCTCCCGTGGCGGACAGTCGACGTGCGCAACAGAACCGCCGGCATAGAAAGAGGGAGTCACTGGCGTGTCACCGTACCGCAGGGAGGTTCGCTGCATGGCGTTCGCTTGATGGGACATCACAGCCCGATGCGCCTCCGCCGGCCGTCGCACACCCCCCGAAACCACAATAGCCTCCGTTGCCGAATCCACGTCCATTCCTCCGAGCGACCAAGCTCGACAGTGATCCGGGCCCGACATCGCCGTCGCCGGTCAACCATCGTCACTCGAGCATCCATTCATCCATGTCACATAACGTGGTCGTCATCATAGCGTGGTGGTTGTCTCTGTCTATTGTGGAACATACGTAATTTGCATCAGGACCTTGTCGGCCTGGATCGCGATGGGAGAGCATCAATGGACAGGCGGTCGAGCCGCCGGAACCGGCCAGCGGGTGAGGAGCCAATGGGGTGGGGTTACGCGTGCCGAGACGCGGAACTGTGGAACTTCGAAACTCAGACGGAAGATCGCTACGGTCGTCGGGCAACGAAGATGCGCAAAGCGCCGGGTTGGAAGCCGCTCGCGCTGCATCCGCCAGGCAGGCGGCGTTCTTGCACCGAACTGCTCAGCGCTATCGCATGACCCAGGACGTGTCCTTGTGGACCACCTGCACGGAATCTCTCAGCGCCGGGTCGCCCCGGAAGGCGTAGTCCAGCACCAACGTCTTCCGCAAAAACACCTTGACCGGCTGGCCTGCACCATCCACAGCGACAGGATGGTCGATGGAGGCGGTCTCATTGCTCAGCCCGGTGACGAACACCTTGAAGCCCGTCGCCTGGTTGTCGAAATCGGGCCAGATCACCACGATGTCCTTGGCGTTGTCCTCGCCCTGAAGAATCCGGTTCTCGACCGCCCCCAGCGCTTCAAGGAACGGATACCGGTCCTGATGGCGCTGTTTGATCCTCTCGAAAGCGACGGGCGGGACTTTCACGCCGGCAGGCACGATCTGGAACGTGTCGGACATCAGCTCGCAACGCGGATGGAACTCGACATCCTGGCCGGTCCGATTGGTCACCGTCAGGATCATGTACCAGAATCGAGCCGGACCGTTGCCTCCCCATGGAAGAACGAGCTGCTGGGGCTGCTCGAATTTTACCTCTACAGTCCATTGTCCCGGCCTCTGAACGACCGCCGGCTCCGGCGCCGCCAAGCAGACACCCGCCGCCACCGCCAGAACCGTCCCATAAAGCAAACACCTGTTCATCCAGTATCCCTCTCCAGAGAGAGCCATGATTCGTATAACGCGCCAACTTCCACGTCTTCCCCATTTTACAGCAAAACCACCCGCAAGCCAAGAAGAATTTGGCCCGAGAGCGGCCTTGTCTGCCTCATCCCGCCAGGTGCTGTCTCGCGAATCGTCCGGCAGCCTCGGACAGCAGCTCTTCGCTGCGTTCCAGCGCGGACGGCAGGTCCATTCCGGGCGACATACAGGCCAGGACGGCTTCGATCCCCGCCGCCTGCCACAGCCGCTCGGAAAGATCGACCTGGCCGGCGATGACGGCGACCCTGGCGCCGCCTTCCCTGGCCACCCTGGCGACGCCGGAGACGACCTTGCCCCGCATCGACTGGGCGTCGAAGCGGCCCTCACCGGTAATGACCCAGTCGGCGTCGCCGACATCTGATCGCAGGTGCGCCTGCGTCATGACGGTCTCGATCCCCGATACGAGGCGGGCGTCCATGAACGCCACGGCCCCGGCTGCCAAGCCGCCGGCGGCACCGGCGCCGGGCAGGTCGCGGACGCGGACGCCAAGCTGGTCGGCCGCGAGCGCTGCCAGGTGCGACAGACCGGCGTCGAGAATCTCGACCATCTCCGGCGTCGCCCCCTTCTGCGGCCCATAGACCCGCGCGGCTCCGTGCGAGCCGCACAACGGACTGTCCACGTCGCACAGCACGTCCACAGGTATCTCGATGCCGCAATTGGGCGGAACGATCTCACAGATGCGTCCGAGCCCCCCGCCGCCAAGGGGGACCGCCGTCCCGTCGCCCGCCAGGAAGCGCCAGCCCAGGGCCGTCGCCGCGCCGACGCCGCCATCGACGGTGGCGCTGCCGCCGACGCCGAGCAGAATCCGCTCGGCCCCGTGGTCCAGAGCCGCACGGACGAGCTGGCCCGTCCCGAAGGTGGTTGTCTTCATGGGGTCCAGTCGCTCGGGCCGCAGCAGTCCCATCCCGCTGGCCGAAGCCATCTCCACCACCGCCGTCCGGTCGGCCGGCAGCCAGGCGAACCCCGCGCGAACCTCCATCTCCGCCAGCGGCCCCATCACGGTCGCAGGGACCCACTGCCCGCCGGAGGTCGCCATCAGGGCCGCCGCCGTCCCCTCCCCGCCATCGGCCATCGGCCTGACGACGATCTCCACCCCCGGCTGGGCCGCAACGATCGCCTCGGCAACAACGCCGCACGCGCGAGCCGCGCCCAGCGTGCCCTTGAACGAGTCCATCGCAATCACAATCTTCATCCGCCGTCCAGTCTCCCCATCCCCCCGCCCCTAAACATCGGGCTCCACCTTCAACCTGTCTCGTATATATGTGCGGGTGTCTTTCACCACCTCGTCGAACTCTGCCCGATGGATGCGCTTGGACTCAAAGTCGATCTTCACGTCCTGAAGGAACTTCTCGAAATCCGAGTTCTGCTCACAGAGCTTGTTGATCGTCTCCCAGTCGAGAAGATCTCTGTTGCGAGCTGGATAAAGAATACCCGAACTATCGATATCCTCCAGATCGAGATGGATAATGCCGATTCCAAAGGAGGATGCAAGTCGTTCAAGCTCAGATAGGAATTCGTCATCCTGAAGGATGTTGGCCGCCACCAGATATCCCTCATGTGCCCAGGAGGAGTTCGAGACAGCCTGAAAATAGGCTTCCCTGTAGTTCGCCTTGGTCAGGCTTCTCTTCAGCTCAAATGAGAACAACCTCAGGGAATTGTTGTCTGATAGCCGATTGAATTCGATCACGTCGGGACGCCAGTCATCAAGCGGCAGGTAGAACCCCACCATGTCAGGATGAACCCATTCATTGTATCCCGAACGCTGCGACTTCTCGTGATAGATCGTCTTGGTGAAAATGGATCGGCCACGGTTGAAGGTAGGGTTGGCGTATGCAAAGTATGTCAGAAGCGGATGCAGGTCACGCTCGCGATACTCCGTCTTATGCTCCTTCTTCTTCGTCTCTTCCTTTTCGATCTTCGCGAGGGCATCGGGCGGCAGTTCGACACCTCGTTCTTTCAGAAAGAACCTCGCAGGTCGTTTGCCGACCTTCATGAAGCGAGAGTCGTCGTTGTCGCGGACTTCGACGTATAGCTGCGCGCCAAGGCTCTGCCACGGCGTCTTGCCCGACGTTCGGATCTTGGCGGCAAGGCCCCTGTCCTTGCCCGTCTGCCAAACCTCCTGGTAGGTCAAGGGCGCAGAGGCTTGCTTCAACACATCATACGCCAGGTCAAGAAAAGAGTATGCTGCCATCGCGATCTCCTGCTTTCTATTGACCGGACACAATCGGTGATGCGGCACTCTATCGCGTCCAGGGCTCGTCTCACCCGATCAATTCGCCGGATCGGACAAGCATCTGCGAGTCTTCGCCCCACGGATACATCGCAAGGTATCTGCCTGCTTCTCTCCTTATTCTATCGGCTCACAACGAGAAAGAACCCAGCAGATTATTCGACCCAACGACTTTTTGATTGACGTGCGGGGCGGGTTTGGTATGATGTTCATAGAACTAATACAGGAGGGTTTGGGTGGTATGGGATGGGTGGACTTAGGCTGGAGGCTGGAGGCGGGAGGCACGCTTCGACAGGCGTCCCGGCTATGCGACGAGCGACGAGATACGCGGCGTGCCCGCTTGGGCAGTCGTGCCAAACAAAGCCAATTGGGGGGGGCTGGAGACCGGAGACTGGAGGCTCCTGTGGACACATCTACGCTTCTACCCATCTACGCATCTACGCTTCTACGCAAGCCGCCGCCGACCCATCGTGCGAAACAAAGCCAATTTCGGCGTTTGCGGGCTGCCAATGGGGGGCCGGGCGGGTATAATAATAGGTTTGTGGGAGTTTGGACTGGCAATGGATAACGCCTGGTAAGGTTTGGACGGTTTTGAAAGACGGCATTGAACCCTTGAAGAAGCTCAGCCGGGCGATTGCCCCGGTAGAGAAGTGGCTGCCGCAGGACCAGGTCCCGTGGGTGATCGCCGGGCCGTGCAGCGCCGAATCGCTTCCGCAGATGCTGACCACGGCCAAAGGCCTGGTCAAGTGCTCGCACGTCAAGGTCTTCCGGGCGGGCGTGTGGAAACCCCGCACCCGACCGAACGCCTTCGAGGGCATCGGTGCCGTCGGGCTCGACTGGCTCAAGGCCGTCAAGGACGAGACCGGCCTGCCGACCGCCACCGAGGTCGCCAACACCGAGCACGTCGAGCTGTGCCTCCAGGCCGGCGTGGACATCCTCTGGATCGGGGCCCGCACCACGGTCAGCCCGTTCAGCGTGCAGGAGATCGCCAACGCCCTGCGGGGCGTGGATATCCCGGTGCTCGTGAAGAACCCGATCAATGCCGATCTGGGCCTGTGGCTGGGCGCCTTCGAGCGGCTGCTCGATGTGGGCGTCAGCAAGCTGGGGGCCCTGCATCGCGGGTTCTCGACGTACGTCGAGACCGAGTTCCGCAACGAGCCCAACTGGCAGATCCCAATCGAGCTGAAGCGCCGGCTGCCCGATCTGCCGCTGCTGTGCGACCCGAGCCACATCGCCGGGGCCCGCCACCTCGTCGAGCCGGTCGCCCAGATGGCGCTCGACCTGGGCATCACCGGGCTGATGATCGAATCGCACATTCACCCGGACGAAGCACTCAGCGACGCCAAGCAGCAACTGACGCCGAAAGACCTGTGCCACATGCTCGACAGGCTTCGGGCCCGAGACGCCACCGTGACCGACCGCGACCTGAAGCGGCACATGGCCCGGCTGCGGTCGGAGATCAGCCACATCGATGCCAAGATCATCGAGGACCTGGCCGAGCGGATGAAGTGGGTCGAAGAGATCGGCCGGCTCAAGCAGCAGCACAACGTCCCGGTCCTGCAACTCGGGCGGTGGGAGAACCTGCTGGAGGACCACATCGCCAAGGCCGAGAAGGTGGGCCTCGACGCCGAGTTCATCAAGGCCATCTTCGAGACGATCCACGCCCAGGCGATCAAACGCCAGTTGTAGGCCGGCTCTGCCCTTCCCCGTGCGCGCCGTCCACCGGCCGACCGGCCGTCGGCAGCGAAGCGGCGCGCGGTCGCGTCCATCAATCCCTGCAAATCGGGTGTGACCGCGCCATTGGTTTGTGCCTCTAACGGGTAGAGAGCGCTCCGATAGATCCGGCGTGGGCCGGAACGGAAGAACCTGACAACTGAGGACCACGGGAAGGACGGGACGAGCGATGAGAGCGCTGATGACGACACTGTGGGCGTGGTGGTGCGAGTTGTGGGCCGACGATTTCTTCGCCGAGAGGGAGATCGACACGCACCGCTGGGACAACAAATCCGAAATCCTCAGGCGGCTTTCCAGCCGGACCTTCTGACACCATCGGGGCATGAGCGGAGGCCCAGAACGCGTCCGCTCACACCCCATATTCTGCTACCCGGCCGTTCCGCCCGGGCCTTTCAGTCCTTCCTTCACCGCTGGCGGTTCCGTCGCGTGCATGAACGAGACGGTCAATTCGCCATCTCGCACAGGGTCGCGGCCTCCCAATCTTCTGCAAAGCGTCCGACAGCCGTATGCAGTCGGCTCTTGACCGTTCCGATGGGGATATTCAGAATCTCTGCGATCTCGGCATACGCGAACTTGTGGAAGTAGGCCAGGACAATGATCTCACGCAGCCTGGCGGGCATGCGAGAGATCACGCGTTTGACCGAGGCGGCCCGCTCGTCGCGGAGCAGATCGTCGTACGGCATCCGCTCGTCATGGTCCAGCGTGTTGAGCACGTCATCGATCGTGGACTCGTCGCTGTCGAACATGTTGCCCAGTTGCGTCACTTCGTTGCGCTGCATGCGCCGCAGGGCATCCTTGGCCTTGTTGGCGGCGATGGTGAACAGCCACGGCCGGAGCGGTCTGGACACATCGAAGGTGTCCCGGCTGACGAACAACTGAAGGAACGTCTCCTGGAAGACATCCTCGATCAGATCGGACCGGTTGAGAAACCGACGGAGAAAGGCATAGACGCTGTCACGATAGCGGTCCATCAGTTGCTCAAACGCCTCTTCATCCCCGGCCGCATATCTCTTCAAGAGTCTGGTGTCATCCATAGTAAACCCCTTCCATTAATTGCCAATGAATCTGGATGCCATCGTAACAGATGGTGAATCTGCGGGAATCGGGTATTCGCTGGTTCCGGCCCCCGGTTTCGCCTTGGTTGACATACGGGAAATCCCCGATACCCCGAATCGTCGATAGGCTTTCTGAGCACCATCGAACCGCGTGGCGACCTGCGTCAAGCGACGCCAATATCCGACCGCAAATCGGGTGTTGATTTCTGTTGATCGCGTCGCGTCAGTATCTATAATGGTCGCGCTCGGGGGACGATGAGAGAAGTCCGATCCAGTCAGGGTGGCCCGGCCCGGTTTTCGGCCGCAGAAGGGCCTTGGACCGGCCCTGCTGGATTCCCCGAAGGCTCAATCCGGACCGGGCGGCGAACCGAAGGCCACCGGCGCCCTCGATTTGAGGTTGTGAGCAGACGAAGGGGAGACCAGGCATGGCCGCAAGGATGCAGGGCAAAACGAACCAGTCCGGCAAACATCGCATCGTCATCGTGGACGACCATCCCATCGTCCGGCAGGGGCTGGCGCAACTGATCGACCAGGAAGACGATCTGCACATCTGCGGGCAGGCCGAGGACGCCCATGAGGCCATGCGAGCCATCCGCCAGCTAAACCCCGACCTGGCGATCGTCGATATCTCCCTGAGAACAACCAGCGGGATCGACCTGATCAAGGACATCAAGGCGCAGTTCCCCACCCTGCCCGTGCTGACCCTGTCGATGCACGACGAGGCCCTCTACGCCGAGCGGGCCCTGCGCGCCGGGGCCAGGGGCTACATCATGAAGCAGGAGGCGCCTGCGGAGGTGGTCGCCGCGATCCGCCGGGTTCTGGCCGGGACAACGTACGTCAGTCAGGGCATGGCTGCCAAGATGGTAAGCAAGATCGTCACCGGGCCGGGCGAGAAGGGCGCCTCGCCGGTCGATCGGCTCAGCGACCGCGAGCTCGAGGTCTTCCGCCTGATCGGCGAGGGCTATGGAACGCGGGAGATGGCCGACAAGCTGTACCTGAGCGTCAAGACCATCGAGACCTACCGCGCCCACATCAAGGAGAAGCTCAACCTGCAGGACGCCAACCAACTGCTCCGCGCCGCCATCCGCTGGGCCAATGCCCAGATGTGAACCGGCCGTGACGACAGGGCCTCGACGTGGCGATATTGAAGATATGTGTATCGGTGATATCCCCTTAGAAGAGAGCGATATCTTGCCCGAAGCCACACGATCGACAAGGCTATCGGCTTGCCCGAGTTGAAATGCCCCCATCTGCGAAGGGCATTGGCTTCGTTGTCCGCACAAATTGGATCCGTGCAATATGTCCATGCCCCGAAACGTCCTGCACAGCATCTGGGCCAAGGCAATGGAGGCTATGCGCATGAGTGATAGGAAACGACATCTCGGGATCATTTGGGTGGCGATGGCGGTCGCTGCGGTCCACGCGAGTCCCTACTACGTGGCGATGGACGGCAAGCCGGAAGGGGACGGTTCACGGGAAAGACCCTGGCCGAGCGTGGAGCACGCACTTTCGCAAGTCGGCGGCGGACAAACGATTCTCGTCAAGGCGGGCATATACCGCGGCTCGATTCAGATCGCAGGGCAGTTTGCTGGCACGCGGGAGCGGCCCACGGTGATCCGCTCGGAGGTCAAGTGGCAGGCGGTCATCGTCGGCGCCGAGCACCACGTCATCAGCAACGGCGGCGGCTGCGACTGGGTCGTCATCGACGGTTTCGAGGTCATGGGCGGACGCTACGACGGTATCAAGATGAACGGGGATTACAACGTCGTCCGCAACTGCTGGGTGCACAGCAACAGGGCGATGGGCATCGCCATACACAATCGCACGGGCGGAGTGATCGAGAACAACCTCATCGAGTTCAATGGTGGCCACGTCCAGTTCGACCACGGCATCTACGCAAGCGGCGAGGGGTTGCTCGTCAGCGGCAACGTCATCCGGCACAACGCCAGCTACGGCCTGCACTTGTATCCATCCATCAAGGACACGCGGGTCGTCAACAATCTCGTGTATGGCCAGGTGCGCCGGCGCGGGATCATCGTGGCGTGTCCCCAGGGCGGGGGCCGAAATAGCATCGTCAACAACACGGTCGTCGAGGAGCAACCGCTGACCATCTGGAATGGCAACGGCGAAACCGTGGCCAACAACATCCTGATCGCAGAACAAGGAGAGCCCTTCTCCTTCGACGAACGCACGCAGGACGTGAACGTGGACTACAATCTGTGTGTGCCCATGTCCGCTCGTCAGGGTCTGCACGGCCTGACGGGCGATCCCCGATTCGTGGACGCAATGAAAGGCGTGTTCTGGCTGCAGGCAGACAGTCCCGCCATTGGCAAAGGCTCGTCGCAGCACGCGCCGGCTGCGGATTTCTGGGGTCGTCCTCGCCCACAAGATCGAGCGCCGGACATGGGCGCGTTCGCCTTCGAGCCCCTCTTGACCGGCGAAGAGGCCCGTGCCGACTGGGACCACGGCTGGGCCTACCACCGTCACGGCACGAAAGCCGGCCTGCCCGACCCGTGGGTCCTGCCCGCCATGGAGTGAACTGGATGCTGTCAGGGAAAGGAGCAACGCTGTGAACCGGAGGATCGCTGCACTGACCCTAAGCATGACGTGGAGGATATGCCTGTTGGCCGGAACCATTGTCGTCTGCGGACGTCTGTCAGCGTCCACGCAATTGTCTGAGGCGGTCGAGCTGTACCGCTGGGTGGATTTTCCGATCGAGGCGCCGGGGGCCGCCGACGGTATCGCCAGGTGGGACATGGAAGGCTCATGCGTCTGGACGCACGAGAACGGCGTCGCTCGGCGTACGAGCCTGCTGTGGTACTCCGGCTCGGGCGACACGTATGTCTATCGTTTCGGAGGCTCGTTGCCGGGCCGCTGGCGTGGCGTGACCCGTTCGCCGGTGGCGGCCCTCGACGGCCTGGAACTGGCAGTTGAGGTAACGCCGTCGAGCAATCCGAGGCGGATCGGCTGGAGCGGACAACGGTCGGACGAGCCGACGGCATGGGCGCATCAGAAGGGGCCCGATGGAGAGCTGGTCAAGTGCACGCCCATTTTGATTATGATGCCGGATGTGCACCGTTGGCACGACGACCCGGCGGGCATGCGGGCGTTCGTGGCTGAGTTCAACGACCATCACGGCTTCAATGGCGGCCATATTTCCACCATCGGGCATAGCTGGTTCGAGACCGGCTCGACCGGCAGTCTCCGCACCGCCCCTGCGACACCCGATGTGAGGACCTTTGCTGCATTGGAGGCGGCCGCCTCTGAATGGTCGCAGCGCGGCGGCTGGCTGCACCTGTGGATGTGGGGCAAGGGCGCCGGCGGCGACTTTGCCAACCTGCCCGGCGGCTACAATGGCGCTGCGAGCCGGCGGCTCAATCGGTACATCGCCGGCCGGCTCGGCCCGGTGCCCGGCTGGTCGATGGGGATCGGCTGGGACGTCGAGTTCTGGGCCGACGAGACGAAGCTGAAGTGGTGGCTCGACGATCTGGTCCCGCAACTGGGCGGCTGGCACCACTGGATCGGACTGCGTTATTCCGACAGCAACATCGGGAAGGGACATGACCCGGAACCTGCCAACAAAGGCGAGTATCTGGCGCGCGGCAGCGCGTGGAACACGCTTCGCTCCGGCCGCGAGCAGTACGCCGGGTGGGAGCACTGGTCTACGATGACCAGCGACAGCGCGATCGACGCAGGCCTTGCGGCGGTTCCCGACAGGCCGATGATGAGCGAAGACCGCTTTCGACAACGCCAGAGCAATTGGCCACAGAAAGACTTGCGTTCCGATGACGCCATCCTGAAGGAAATCCCGCGCTGGGCGACGCGCGGCGTGGCAGCGATCTACGGCAGGCTTTTCGACCGCACCGACGGGGGAAGTGACGCCTGGCCCAACAAGGTCGCCATCAAGGCGGTGATCGACAGGATCGAGGAATGAGCGACAGGAAAGGACTGAGGATCTGATGAGATGTACTCGGCGACAGTTTCTACAGCGAACGATCGGGACAGCGGGCATGTTGTCCATTGGCGTGGGCAAGACCATCGGTGCGGACACGAAGAAAGCAGGAACAGCGGCTGTCGCCGTCGGCGACTTCCTGAACAGCATCGGTGTGTGTTCGAGCATTACGGGGCGAGGGGAGACATTGGCCGGGACGATCGAGGCCCTCACGTACACCGGCATTCGGTTCATTCGATGCGGGCTGGAGGATCGTATCTCCGTCGGGGACATGGTTGAGCTGCGCAGGCAAACGGGCGCGCGAATCGCCTACGGCTTGCTGAGCGGCGGCACAGACCTTGCCCGGCTCATTCGGGAGGCCAGGCAGTTGGCCTCGGCCGGCGCACTGCTGGCGGTGGAGGGCAACAACGAGCCGAACAACTGGGGCATCACGTATCAGGGCGAAGCCGGAGGAAGGGACAAGTCGTGGCTGCCCGTCGCCAGGCTCCAGCGCGATCTGTACCAGGCCGTCAAGAACGATCCGATTCTGAGAGACTATCCCGTCTGGAACATCAGCGAAAGCGGGGCGCAGACGGACAACGTCGGTCTGCAATTCCTGACGATCCCCGACGGCGCCGGCACGCTGATGCCGGACGGAACGAAGTATGCCGATTATGCGAACTGTCACAACTACATCACGCATCCGAGCTGGCCGGGCCTGCACGACAACCAGACGTGGCGCAGCGCCAGTTCCGGCCCGGACTGCCCGGTGGACGGCTTGTACGGCAATTACGGCAGGACGTGGCGGCATCGTTTCGCCGGCTACAGCGAATCGGAGCTTCTGACGCTGCCGAGGGTCACCACGGAAACGGGCTATCCCGTGGGAGGGCCGGTGACGGAAGAGATCCAGGCGCGCCTGTTCGTGAACCTCTATCTGGCCCAGTTCAAGCGCCGCTGGCGCCACACCGCCATCTACCTTCTGCGGACGCGTTCGAACGAGCCGGCGCACCACACCTACGCCATGTACAAAATGGACTATACGCCCAAGCAGGCCGCACATTACCTGCACAATCTCACGACCATCCTGGCCGACAGCAGCTCCGTGTCCGAGCCGGAGCAACTCGACTACTCGATCCCGAATCAGCCGGCGACCGTACACGATCTGCTGCTCCAGAGAAGCGACGGCACGTTCGCGCTGGTGCTGTGGGGCGAACGCTTCGCCGGTGGCGCCGACAGGGTCACAGTGGACCTCGGCGACAGGTGTGCCACGGTCAAGGTGTATGACCCAACGACGGGCGTGTCGCCGACGCAGAGCCTCACCGACGTCGGTTCGCTTGCGCTGACATTGACGGATCATCCTGTCATCATCGAGCTGGCCGGCTCTGGGGCGCAGTCTGTCGCACAGAACCACAGCCGGACGGAAAGGAGAAGCTGATGTTCCCTACTGGAAGAATGATCTTTCGGCTCTTCGGCGCGGGAATTGTGATCATATGGGCGGCGTCCGCAACGCGCGGCGCCGACGGCGATCGCATCCGGCCGTATGAAGCCAATCCCCACTATTGGCAGTACGAGGGCCAGCCTGTGATGCTGCTGGGCGGCAGCAAAACGGACCACATCTTCCTGCTGGACGACCTCAGGGAGCATCTCGACGAGATCCACGCCGTCGGCGCCAACTACGTGCGCAGTACGATGAGCCAGCGCGAGGGCCCGGAGCTCAAGCCGCACAAGCTGCTGCCGGATGGGACGTTCGACCTGGACCAGTGGAACGACGAGTACTGGCGGAGGTTCGCGAACATGCTGAGATGGACCGCCGAGCGCGACATCATCGTCCAGATCGAAGTCTGGGACCGCTTTGATTTCTCTCAGCAGCAGTGGGAAACGAGCCCGTGGAATCCAGGAAAGAACGTCAACTACACGTACGAACGGACGGGCTTTGCCACGACGTACCCCGCGCACGCCGGGCAGGACCGCCAGCCGTTCTTCCATTCGATTCCCGGCATGCCGAACTACAACGAAAAGCTGGACCTGGTTCGGAGCTATCAGGAGGCGTTCGTCGACAAGATGCTGTCGTACAGCCTGGCCTATGGGAACGTCCTTTATTGCATGAATAACGAGACGTCCACGCCGCCCGCGTGGGGGCGGTACTGGATCAACTTCATCAAGGCCCGGGCCGCCGAGAAGGGCCTGAGCGTCTGGACGACCGACATGTTCGACGACGCCTATCGGGGCGCCGAGGCGACCCATGCGCCGATCGTCTTTGAGGACGCGGAGCATTACATGTTTGCGGACATCTCGCAGGTCAACAGCCGCAACTTCGATCAGGAGCATTGGGACAGGCTGCAATGGCTGCTGCAACAGGTCCGCAGGCACCCGCGTCCCAGCAACCACACGAAGATCTATGGCAGCGGCTATTACACCTTTGGCACCGGCGGGCCGGAGGACGGCGTCGAGCGATTCTGGCGCGACATCCTCGGCGGCTCGGCCGCCGCGCGGTTCCACCGCCCGGATGCGGGCAACGGCCTGAACGATCTGGCGAAGGCCAGCATCCAGGCGGCGCGCCTGCTCGAAAGCCGGATGAAGTTCTGGCTTATCACGCCGCACATGGAACTGCTCTCGGACCGCGCGCCGAACGAGGCCTACCTGGCGGCCAGCCCGGGGCGGTGCTACGCGCTCTATTTCACCAACGGCGGCTCGGTGTCACTGGATCTGACCGATGCTCCCGGCACGTTCGCCATCACCTGGATCAGCGTCGCGATGGGCCGCACCGTCGAATCGTCGCAACGGGGCGGATACCGCCTGATGGACAAGACGATCGAAGGCGGCCGCGTCGTGACGCTCTCGGCGCCATACAAAGGCGGTTGGGTCGCCGCGATCGTGAAGCAGTAAGGAGTGAAAGACCATGAGAGAAACCGACAGACGCTCGATGTTGCGGCTCGGTCTTGTGTTCGTGTTGACCGCCTGCCTGTCCGCAACGTCATTGGCCGATCAGGCGGATCGCATCCAGCCGTATTCGAAGAATCCGTATTTCTGGCAATACAAGGGCAAGCCCGTGCTGCTGCTGGGCGGCAGCGATGACGACAATCTGTTTCAATGGGAGCGAGACAAGCTGGCGGCGCAGCTCGACACCCTGATCGCTTGCGGCGGCAATTACGTTCGCAACACGATGAGCGACCGCGATGAGGGAAACCTCTACGCCTTTGCCCGCGTCGGAGATCGCTACGATCTGGACCGTTGGAACGAGGAATACTGGCGGCGGTTCGAGTCGTTTCTGCGTCTGGCCGCCGAGCGCGACGTCATCGTGCAGATCGAGCTGTGGGACATGTGGGACCTGGTGCGCGGCAATTGGGTCCGACATCCGTTCAATTCGCCAAACAACGTCAACTACACCGCCGCCGAGTCCGGCTTGCTGACGGAGGTCCCTTTCGACCCGGCCGAGGGACCCACGAAGCACAACTTCTTCCACACGGTCCCCGAACTGGAGAACAACACGCGGGTGCTCCGCCACCAGGAGGCGTTCATCGACCGCGTGCTGGCGATCTCGCTGCCGTTTCCCAACGTGCTCTACTGCATCAATAACGAATCGGGCGAGCCACCCGAGTGGTCGCGACATTGGGCCAAGCGCATCCATCAGCGAGCGAAACAGCGCGGCGTGACCGCGCAGGTCACGGACATGCGCCGTCGGGAGGACATCACCCACGCCACGCACCGGACCGTGTACGACGACACCGAGGTCTACACGTTCGCCGACGTCTCGCAGAACACCGGCAACCAGATCCGCGACCGCCGATTGCAGTATCGCCGCCTGCTCGAAGTCCGCAAATATCTCGCCGACACCCCGCGTCCGATCAACAACGTGAAAATCTACAACGACAATTTCGGCGGCGCGCCGAAGTTCCTGCGCAACGTCTTCGCGGGTCTGGCGTCGACGCGGTTCCACCGCCCGGTTCCCTGGAACGGAGGCAGCCGTGGTCTGGCTCTGAGCGACGAGGCCCAACGGATACTGCGTAGCGTCCGCACCTTTACGAATGCGCTGGACTGGTTCACCCTGGAACCCCGGCCCGACCTGCTCAGCCACGACAACGGCGTATACCTGATGGCTCAGCCCGGCCGGCAGTATGCCCTCGGGTTCGACGGCGGCGGATCGGTCGCGCTCGACGCCCGCGCACTGCCCGGGCCGGCCCAACTGCGGTGGATGAAGATGCACGAGAACAAGTGGATCGACGCCGGCCAGGTCGAGCCCGGTCGAGTCTCTCTGAGGCCACCCGGAGACGGGCTCTGGATGGCGTTGATCCTGGCTCGTTAGCAGGTATTGGAAGGAGATGAGCCACCGCAATATGGGCAACGTCTTTGCCTACAGGCAGGTGGACGGCAAGTTCGATCTCGACCAGTGGAGCGACGAATACTGGCGGCGGTTCGACAACTTCCTCCGACTCACCCACGAGCGAGACATCATCGTCCAGATCGAAATCTGGGCCACATCACCTACACGCCCGAAGAATCCGGCCTGCCCACGGCAGCGGATTACCCGGCGACGGGTGTGCCCACGGACCATCTCTCTACACCTTTCTCGATATTTCGCAGAACAACACCCCGCGTGGCCAGCTCCACTGGAACCGGATTCAGCAGGTGCGTGCCCAGGTCCAGGACCGCCCGCATCCGTTGGAGGGCGAAGGAGACCACGAGAAATCCACCAACGTCGGTCTCGGCCTCAGCCCCCTGGCTCAGGCCCATATCCGCAGCGCCCGCAAGCTCACGGACGAAATGGGCTGGCCCAACGTTGAGCCCGACCTCGGTTTCGTCGAACTCGCGGCGGACGGGCCGCTGGCCGTCCGGACGGAGAAGACCCATGTGGTCTATACGCGCGGCGCAGACGGGCAGGCGCGTTTGTATATCGACGGCGAGGAAGCGGCGGCTGCGAAGATCGGTGGCGACCTGTCGGCGTGGGACACTCAAGTGCGCCTGGCGCTGGGCAATGAACTCGGCGGCGACCGAGTCACTCACGTCGACGGCCAGGCCCTCTGCACCCACCGGCCCAAGCAGAACCTCTGGCAGATCGTGCGAAAGCACACCGCATCCAAGGAGCACGGCGCCGAGATCCACGTCGTCGTAGAGAGAGACAGCCGGACGCTCGAATTCCTCATCGCTCCCGTCGGCTGACCGCCCGCGTCCATCCAACCATCGAATGGCCAGTCCACGAATCAGGCCAGGTCGTCGTCACCTCCCACCACGATGGCGAAGCGGTCCGCCAACGAAGCCAGGTTCACCGCTTTGACCGTCGGGGCCGGGATCACACCGCCTCTGCCGTCAGGCAGATCGCGCGTCGTCGTAAGCTCGGCAACGAGGGTGCAGCGGTATCCCACCTCTGCCGCGTCGCGCGTCGTGGAATTCAGGCACATGTGAGTCATGTACCCCGTGATGATCAGATCCTTGCGTCCCATCCGCGTCAGCTCCGCCTCCAGCGTCGTCTGCGTGAACGAACTGGGCAGACGCTTCTCGACGACCGGCTCGCCCGCAACCGGGCGCACCTTGTCGACGATCTCCACGAACCGCCTCTGGGGGTCGAAAACCCTGCCGCCCGGCACACCCACCTGGACGACGTGAATGATCGGCACGTGCGCCGCGCGGGCCCGCGACAAAAACTGTGACAGAGCATCAATGGATCGTTCGATCTCCCACAGAGGCAGCAGACCCTCGGTGTACTCCTTCTGCGCGTCGATAACGATTACCACGCTCTGCGCCAACGGCGCCGGCTGTGACGGCAGCCCGGCCATCTGTCGAAGCGTCACAGGCCCATCTTGCGAAAGTCGCTCTGTTGTCATCCCGTCACTTTGAGATAAGAACCTTGTCCTTGATTGGCACGGTCCGCGCGGAGCCGTCGTCGAAGACCACGCGCAGGGTGCGCGGCTCGGCCGTCTCGTTGATCAGCTCCCATGCCTGGCCCGAGCGGCGGACCTGCACCTTGTCAATTCCGAAGGCCAGCTCGCGCTGGCGGTCGATGTAGACGTGGCCATAGTGATTGAGGATACGCATCGCCGCCTCGGCCGCCGCCCCGTTGCCCCAGTCGTAGATCGTGAAGACGCCCATCCCCTCGCCTTCGGGACTGGTCCGCCCGCCATGGCCGTAGTTCTCCATCGTAAAGCCGTAGTCCTTGGGCCCGAACCACGGATAGACCTTCTCCCACATCGCCCGCACGGTCGGGTTCTCCGGGCAGTACATCATGATGAAGCCCGACTTGAGCGCTGCGACGCCGCGCTCGAAGTACGTCGGCTCGCCCGTCTGGCAGTAGTAGTCCAGGAACAGCTCGGCAAAGAGCGTCTGGCGCGAGTCGTTCCATTCGCCGTCGCAGTTCATCACGCCGAAGCCGCCCAGCGCGGGCACGTAGATGAACGGCGGCTGCCAGACCTGCTGGCCCATCGACAGCTCGTCGAGCGTGCGCCGGCCCCATTCGAGGTAACGCGGCTCGTTTGTGGTGCGGAACGTCGCCAGCAACGCCTCGGCGGTCCAGAACATCGAGAGGCTGTTCTGCTTGTGCATCGCGTTGCGGGCGATCTTCTGGCCCAGGTACTTGTCGCGTCCCCATCCGCAGCAGGACCAGTACGTCTCGAAGTCCTCCCATCGGCCCTCGGGAATGATCTCTTTGACGACCGCGTCCATGGCGTGGACGGCCGCGTCGCCGTACTTGATCCGGCCGGTCATCTCGGCGAGCTTCAGCAGGAATGTCACGCTCATGCTCGTTTCCGGCGTGCGGTTCATCACGGGCCCCGGCTTGTGCGTCTCGGGGTGCAGCCAGCCTGGGAAGAAGCCCTCGGCGTCCTGCAAACTCAGCAGCCGGTCCGCGTACGCGCACGCGTACCGCAGCAGACGCTCGTCCGGCTCCAGATCCTCGTACCAGCGAAGCATCAGCAGCGCCGTCCAGCTTGCATCCAGGACGTGGTACCATTGCGACGAGATGCCATGGTCGTGCGGACTGCGGTTCGAATTGCCCCAGAACGCGTGCTCCCAGCCTCGCGGACGGGGCAGCTTCTGGCCGTCCACATCGACCGTTTCGTTCGGCGTGCCGAGCACCGCCGGAAACAACCCGTCCTTCATCGGCGCCGCCAACGCCAGCGCCTTGGTCAGGCGGGCTTTCCGCAGAAGCTCCGCATTCGACGTTTGCCGGGCGTAGCGATACAGGCCCGAGGCGCTTCGCAGCGATGAGAACCACGCCTGGTTCCAGATCGACAGGAACTCCCGCTGATACCACGGGCCGGGATAGTTGGGCGACTGTGAGATGTTGACGATGAACTGCGGCGCGCCGACGCGCACGCCGCCGAGGTCGAACTCCTGCCAGACAGACTGCCCCCAGCCGTCGAACGCCCAGTCGTAGGTGTGCTTCACATAGGTGGTCAGCGGCGCCGGCAGCGGCGCGCCTTTGGCCAGCAGCGGACTGCCCCACCGCTTCCACTGAAACGCCGCCACCTTCGACCACGGGTTCCGCACGGCGCCGTCATCGCGGTAGGCAGTGACGAAGAAACTCAGCTCCACCGGTCCCGGCGCGAACGTCATCCCCGGCGACTTCTTGAACAGAACGTGTTCGGGGACGTCTGTCAGCGTCATGCCCAGCCACATCTTGCGCTGCGTCGCGTCGTAGTCCAGGAACCAGGGGTTCCCGTCGCGCCGGCCGACCGCGTCGAGGTCGGGCGCGATCGCCAGCGTCAGCGATCCGCGCTGCACGATCAGCGCCGGCGCGCGAAAGACGTGCTGCGCAATCACGTTGCCTTCTTCGGGGGCCAGGTGCGGCGCCCACCAGAAGTCCGGCTCGATGGCCAGATCGAACCGGATCGCAAGCTCGTCCTGCGCTACCGGCTCGGCCACGTCCCACGTCATGCGGACGTGCCGCCAGCCGTCGGCGACGTCGGTGACCTCCACACGCGGCGGATCACACTTCGCTAACTGCGGCGTCGAGAATCGCACGCACGGCGTCCCGTCGAGCGTCACGAGGTACCCCGCGTCCGTCCTGGCCAGCGTCATCCCTTCGGCCGCCCCCGACGGCTGGGCCAGACCGCCGACGATGAGCGCCATAGCGACGAACGCGCCGAAAATCAAATGGCTGTCTGTGCTCTTCATAGTCTCGATCGAACCTCCGCACATATTCGGTCAGCTCTTGAGAATGGTCAGAATCTCTTCGACGGTGACGGCGCGGCCGAGATTGCCGTTGGCGGCGCCGGGCGAGCCGCCGCCTTTGCCGCCGGCGGCACTCTGGATCGTCTTGAGCAGCGCCGCCGCGTCGAGCGTTCTGGAGCTGATCGCGACCCGCGTGCCGCCGACCGCGATTCCCACACCCTCGGTGACCTCGGCGATCAGGCCCGCCAGCTTCGCAACCAGTTGTGGCGGAACCTCGGCCACCTGGACGCCGACCTTCAACGATTGCACTTCGCGCACCTGGGCCGACGCCGCCAGGCCGGGCAACATCTGGGTCCACAGTCGAGCGACCTCCTTCGTCAGGTCCCGGTCCTGCGCCTGGGCCTTTTCGAAGGTGGCCAGAAGTTCCGGCGTCGAACAGCTTGCCGCCTTGCGCAGCTCGCGCAGGACGTTCGTCTCCTGCTGCGAATATTCGAGCGCCTTGCGGCCCGCCAGAAAAAACAGCCGCGTCCCCTCTTTCTTGCTCTCGATATCACACAGCCGCACCACGCCGATCCGCCCCGTCGTCCGCACGTGGGCCCCGCAGCAGGCCGACTGGTCCCACGCGCCGATCTTCACGACGCGAATCACGTCGGCCTCGATGGGTTTCAATTCGTCCCGCACGCGCACGTCCGCCTCGTCGAAGACCGTCTCTACGGGAACATCGAGCATCACCACCTCCATCACCTCGCGCTCCAGCGCCATGACGGTTTCCCACTCCACCTTGCGGTCGAAATCGACCGTGCATCGCTCCAGACCGATGTGCACGCCGGTCGTCCGCAGGCCGAACCGCTCCAGTGCTATCCCTGAGATGATGTGCTGGGCGGTGTGGTGGCTTGCGGTGTGCTCGCGGCGCAGGCGATCCACACGCGCCCCATAGCGTCCGTCGCTCAGCGGCCGGTCGAGCCGGTGCACGATTTGCCCATCGACCACCTCGACACCCAGAACGTTCGCCTCGCCGAGCGTGCCCAGGTCCGGCGGCTGCCCTCCCTCGTCCGGATGGAACAGGACCGGGTCGGTGACCGCACGGCCACCCTCCATCGCGGTTACGACCACCTCCGCCTCCAACGTGTCGGGCTGCGTCCAATACAATCGTTTCATGGCCCGATTGTAGCAGTCCATCCGCCCCGTTCAACCCGCAAGCACAGTTACAGTACAGAGCCATGGCCCGCCCTTGTGCCGAAAACAACCCAAGGATCGGCTGTCTGCCCGCTTTGCCGGAGGATAACTTCGGGCCGATGAGTGTCATCGAAAATGATGACAACGAATACGTACTTGCCACAATTGACGGCCGTTTGGAAATGGATAGGGTGCAGCCGACGATTGCCGACGGCAACGTCAGACGCCCAGAGGAAAGGTGCAGTCGTAGGTCAGGGATGGCCAGACGCGGGGTGGGGGCAGCAATTCGATCCCCTTCCAGCACCGCCATCGCCCTTCCGAAATACTCCGCCAATTCTCCGGACAGCAGAACGGCAGGGTTCTGCGCAGGGATGGTCGTCAACGAGTGAGAGAAAGGAGAGCAAGAGATGGTCAAGAGAGCATTGTTCATCGCGGCGATACTGCTGATCGTGTCGAGCGCAACCCTGGCGGGCCCGCCGGGCCCTGGCGGTAAGAGTTCTGGCGCCGTCCTCACCCAGGGTACGTCGGTGGTGGTCACCCAGGGAAGCACCATCTACGGAACGGGGGTTGCCTACAGCGGTGCCTCCGCAGGAGCAAGCGGCTATCAGGTCGCGGCGAGCCCGAAGGGAATCGCCACCCAATCCACAACATCAGGCCTCCAGTCCAACAGCTTCCTGTCTGTGCTTTGGGGGCAGGCCAACGCGTATTTCTGCGGGGCCGTGAACGTCTTCCAGAATCTGTTCCAATAGACCGAGAGCCTCCAACCGGCCGCCCTGCAAGAGAATCCTGCGATCCGGGCGGCTGCGGCGAGCGGTCCGCAGCCGCCTTGGTCTTTCCGCTCCTGGAATCGTCGCCCACCAGAATACCTGCCCATCTGGGGCCTTTTTCGCCCAGGGCTACCCACCTTGTATCCGACGCCGGATTCGCCGAAACGTCCCGTAATACAGACACATACAGCATATCCTGCCCGAAATAGCGTTGATTTCACGATAGCAATCCGCTATGATGGAATCAGCGTATCGTCGGTGACGCCATGACGGCCAAGCCAGAAAGGAGAAGGGTGCGCTAATGCCGGCCGGGACCGGATGGACCACGACGCAGCGTCTTGATGCGGACCCCGTACGGCATTTCTCCCCATCGCCGCGGGCCTCTGAAACCTCCGCGCCATGGCGACACCCGGGCTTTCGTTCATCTCAGAATCCATCATTCAGACACGTTCGTTGAAAGGGTACGAAGATGAAGAGGGGCAGCATCGTTACGTGCATCGCCTTGGTGGTTCTGCTGTGCGGGACGGCCTCGGCCGCGAGCGTGTCCTGGGTCATGGGCCAGACGCCCCCGGCATCCTGGACGATTACCCCCCAGAATCCAAGCTCGTCGAGCGTGATCTCATTCCAGGGTCCGCTGGACGCGCCCAGCTACGGCAACAGTTGCGTCGCCCGGATCGCCCTGGGCGGAACGCCGGAATTGACGGTCAACACGCTCAATCGGACGGTGACTCTGTGGTTCCAGGGCCCGGCCCCGACGATCTGCCCGCTGATCTGGCAGCCGGTCTGCGGGCTCGAGGGCACATTCGGCCCGCTGTCCGACGGCAAGTGGACGTTTTACTGCCCGGTGCTGGGAATCGAAATCTCCTTCACTGTGGGCGGCGGCAAGGTGATCTACGTGGACCGCTCGGCGACGGGGCCGTCACCGGACGGCTCGACGTGGTTCCGCGCCTTCCGCAACGTGCAGGACGCCCTGGCGGCAGCGGCATCCGGGGATGAGATTCGAATCGCCGACGGGACCTATCCGCCGGACCAGGGCGGCGGCCAGATTCCCGGCGACAGACGGGCATCGTTCGACATACCCGACGGCGTCACCCTGCGGGGCGGCTATGCCGGCTACGGAGCCCCGAACCCCGATGCCAGGAACGTCGCGACCTACGCGACCATCCTCAGCGGCGATCTGAGCAACAACGATCTGTGGGGCATTCTCAACAGAGACGACAACAGCTATCACGTCGTGACGATCGGCGGCAGCGCCCGGCTCGACGGTCTGACGATTGCCAACGGCCAGGCCGACGGGCCCTATCCCCATCACTATGGCGGCGGGATCTTCATCCAGGCCGGCGATCCGGTCCTCGTCAACTGCACCATCCAGGGCAACACAGCGGTGTTCGGCGGAGGCATCGCCGCACTTGGCGCTTCGCCCTACATCGCCAACTGCAAGCTGTCGGGCAACCGGGCCCTGTTGTATGGCGGCGCCCTGTACAACCACGACAGCGGCACAACCCTGGCGAGCTGCCTGCTGACGGGCAATTCGGCCGGCAGCAACGGCGCCGGCGGCGGCTCGGCCGTCTGCAACATGGCCGCAGGCGGCGTCGGCGTGACCATCTCCAACTGCACGCTGGCCGACAACATCGGCCCGTGGCCAAGCGAGTACGTCCTGTACAACTTCAGCTACGGTGGTGGACTGACTCCGACCGAGACGATGAGCGTCCACAACAGCATCGTGTACAATGACGGCGGCGCCTCGCTGGTCTGGAGCGACGATCCATCGACCGTCGGCGTCACTCGCAGTATCATCCAGGGCGGCTGGTCCGGCACGGGCAATCTCAACGTCGATCCGCGATTCGTCGCCCGTGGCCTGTGGAGTATAGAGGGCCAATGGATCGACGCCGGCAGCGACTACCGTCTCCAGTCCACCTCCCAGGGGATCAACCACGGCAGCAATGCCCTGGTCGCCACGGACCGGGCGGACGTCGACGCAGACGGCAACACCAGCGAGAGTCATCCACTGGATCTGGCCGGCCAGAACCGCATCCAGGGCAGCCAGGTCGACGCCGGAGCCTACGAGGGCGCGGGCACTACGCCGGTGCCGGAACCGGCCTGGCAGGCGGTCAGGACCTTCGAGATCACCTTCGACGTGCCCACCGGCGTTACCGGCCTGGTCACCTTGAATGGATCGTACTCGCACCAGATCGAGACCAGCTTCGTGGCGGAACTCAAGCTCGAGGCCACCGCCGCCTCCGCCGCCGGAGGAACGTGGACCGCCTGGTTCGATCCCGATCCCGGCAACATCGGCCCCGGAAGCACGACGGTCACCTGGCGCGTTCGCGGCGAGAATGTGAATGCCGGCGCGCTGACGCCCGGCGCAACGGACGTTACGGTGGCACAGGTAACGATCTACGTCCGCCCGGCGCCGTAGAACGGGCTCGTTTCGCCACAGACTGTGGCACGCCAACAGGTTGTTCCAAAGGGCTGCGGGGCTCGCTCGCAGCCCTTTTCGCTTGCCTTGGCGGGTCGTGTCTGGTCTAATGAACCCCGTTGGAAGCGTTCGCGTCAGGGCGCAGTCGTGTGGGACTTCTGTGGGAAGGAGGATTGTCATGTGCAGGCAACCGGTTCTCGCTCTCCTTGTGATGGCATCGGTCCTGAGTCCGGCAGACACTACGTACGGTCGTTTCGATCCCGCCAAGGACACGGCCCTGCTGGGCTGGTGGTCGTTCGACGAGGGATCGGGCACGCTGGCGGCGGACGGCTCCGGCAACGGCAACGACGGGACGGTCAACGGTGGCGCAACGTGGGTGGCCGGAGTGTACGGCAGCGCCCTGCAATTCAACGGCCAGGACGCCTACGTGGGCACAGGCAAGAGCCTGCTGAACGGCCTGACGGGTTTCACCATGGCCGGCTGGGTCAGTGCGGGAAACACCGGAGTCTATTCCAGCCTGTTCGGGCAGAATGACTTGGTCGAATTCGGGTTCACGACGGAGAACGGCGGTCAGGTCGGCACCTGGATGGCCGGCAATGGCTGGGCGTTCATTGGGGCCAACTACGGCTTTCCCTATCCATCCTGGCATCATCTGGCGCTGGCCGGTGACGCGACGAGAATCGCCATCTACATCGACGGCCAGGAACAGGCCAGCGACGAAGGCGGTATGACCAGCGGCACATCCTCCTATTTCTTCAGCATCGCAGGCAACGTGTTCAATGCAACGGGCGACTGGTTCCGGGGCGAGATCGATGACGTCTGGCTCTTCAGTCGGGCGCTGACAGAGGCGGAGATCCAGGCCCTGATGAAAGGGCCGGGCGGACCCGGCCTTGCGAGGGCCCCGCGCCCTGCCGACGAGGCGACCGACGTGCCGCGCGATGTCGTATTGAGCTGGACGACCGGCGAGTTCGCCGCGCTGCACGACGTGTACTTCGGCACGGCGTTCGACGATGTCAACGATGCCGGGCGGGACAATCCCACAGGTGTGTTGCTCAGCCAGGGCCAGGCGGCCGCCGCGTTCGATCCGCCGGGCGTTCTCGACTTCGCTCAGACGTACTACTGGCGGATCGACGAAGTCAACGCCCCACCCGACAGCGCCATCCTCAAGGGCAACGTCTGGAGTTTCACGACCGAGCCCTTTGCCTATCCGGTCACGAACATCGTCGCGACGACGAACGGCATTTCCGACGAAGGGGCCGGACCACAGAACACCGTCAACGGCTCCGGGCTCGGCGCCGACGACAGGCACTCCATCGACGCCGACGACATGTGGCTGGCCGATCCGGTCGGAGAAGAACCCTTGTGGATTCAGTTCGAGTTCGAACGGGTCCTCAAGATGCACGAACTGCACGTCTGGAACTACAACGTTCAGTTCGAGAGGCTTCTGGGATTCGGCGTCAAGGGCGTCACGATCGAATACGCCACCGACAGCGCCGACTGGACGGCGCTCGGCGACTACCAGTTCGCTCAGGCAACGTCCAGAGCGGATTACGTCGGCAACACGGTGATCGACCTTTCCGGCGTGGCGGCCAGGTATATCCGGCTCATCATTGGTAGCGGTTACGGCACGATGGGCCGCTACGGGCTCAGCGAGGTCCGCTTCACGACGATCCCCGTATATCCGCGAGAGCCCGTGCCGGCCGACGGCACGGTCGGGCTGGCCCCTGAGATTGCCCTTTCCTGGCGCGCGGGGCGAGAAGCCACCTCGCACGAAGTGCACTTCGGCACCGATCCACAAACCCTCGCCCCGGCGGCAACGGTGGGCATACCCGGCTTTTCTCCGGCCGATCTCCAATTCGGCGGCAGCTACTACTGGCAGGTCGTCGAGATCAATGAGGCCGAGACAATCTCCTCCTGGGCCGGCGACGTCTGGAGCTTCTCGATACAGGAGTATGCCATCATCGAGGACTTCGAGGACTACACCGACGACCTCGATACCGGCCAGGCGATCTTCGATACGTGGATCGACGGCTGGGTCAACAACACCGGCTCGATCGTCGGATACCTTGAGGCTCCGTTTGCCGAGCGGACCATCGTCCACGCAGGCAGACAATCCATGCCCCTGCAATACGACAACACCGGCTCGCCCTGGTACTCCGAGGCCGCACGGACGTGGGACGCGCCCCAGGACTGGACCGGCCACGGCGCCGATGCTCTGGTGGTGCACGTCCAGGGCAGAGCGCCGGCGTTCTTCGAAACCGCCGACGGCCAGATCCTCCTGAACGGCATCGGCGCCGACATCTGGGATTCGGCCGACCAGTTCCGCTTCGCCTACAGGAGCCTGGCCGGCGACGGCTCCATCCTTGCCCGCGTCGATAGCCTGCTGGATTCGAATGCCTGGGCCAAAGCGGGCGTGATGATTCGCGAGACCCTCGAACCAGGATCGAGGCATGCCATGGTGGTCGTGACGCCGGCCAACGGCATCTCGTTCCAGCGCCGTCCTGTGGCGAACGCCGATAGTGAGAATTCCGATGCGGCGGGCATGGCGGCCCCCTACTGGGTCAAGCTGACGCGAACCGGCAGCGTCTTCACCGCACAACGGTCGGCCGACGGCGTCACATGGATCGACGTCCCTGCCACAGCGCCGGTGAACATCGCGATGCCGGCCAACGTCTACATCGGCCTGGCCTTGACCAGTCACGATCCGGCGATCGCGACGGGCGCCGAGTTCTCTGACGTCACGACGACCGGCAACGTTACCGGCCCGTGGCAGCTTGCCGAGATCGGCGTCACGCAGCCGCAAGGCAATTCGGCCGAGCCTCTCTACCTCGCGATCGAGGACAGCGCCGGGCGGCTGCACGTCGTCCCGCATCCCGACCCCATCGCCACGGCAAGGCCGGGCTGGCGCCAATGGCGGATCCCGTTGAACGAGTTCCAGTCGGCGGGCGTTCGCACCGACAGCGTCAGGACCGTGTCCATCGGCGTGGGCAACCGCCAGAACCCGGCGCCCGGCGGCGGAGGCGTGGTGTTCATCGACAGCATCGGCTTCGGCAAGCCCGTGACGAGCGAATGACCGGCGGTGCGCCGCCGGCGTTCCCTGAGAATGCCGTTGCAGCGCACCGGCGTCGACGATAGGATGGGCGGCCGATCCACGTGGGACGACACGGAGACAAGGAAGGATCGCGTCGACGAATGAAATTTGGCATCATCGCCAATCCCAAGTCCGGCTCGGCCAGTGTGGCGCGCAAGGCGGCGACCCTGGCGAAGGCCGGGAAGGTCCTCGGCCGCGACACCGTGGTGGCGGGACTCGACACCACGTCACGGGAGCAGTTCATTCAGTGCGCGAAGGACCTCGCGGAGAAGGTGGACGTCATGATCGTTGCCGGCGGGGACGGGACCTTCTCGGACATCATTAATGCGGTCTCCAGTGATGCGACGCTGTCGTACATGCCGCTGGGCTCCGGCTGCGCCCTGCGATATGCGCTGGGCCTGCCCCCGCAACTGTCGCATGTCGCTCGACAGATCCGCGACGGCCGACGGCACAGCCTTGACCTGATTCTGTGCGATGAGTCCGTCAAGGCCTTCATGGCCAGCGTGGGGCTCGAAGCGGATATCATCCACCGCCGCGAAACGCTTCAGGCGGACGGCGTGCATGGCCCCCATGCCTACGCCATGGCCACACTCGGATCGTTGCTGGCCCACCTCGAACGCGCCGATATGACGATCACGATCGACGACTGGACGTTCACCGTTCCCAGGGCGGTGACGGCCATCGTTACGAAGATCGCCTACTACGGCTATGGGCTGAGAATGGTGCCGGACGCGGCATTCGACGACCGTCAGCTTCACTTGCTGGCGATCAACGCCGGACGAGGCCAGCTCGTTCAGAGCCTGGCGACCGCTCTGATGGACGGCAACAGGTACGGCCGGCACGAGCAAGGGCGTCGGATTCAGATCCAGATGTCCCAGGAACGACACGCCCAACTCGACGGCAACCTCTATCGCCGGGGCAAGACCTTTGCCTTTCGCGTCCTGCCCGAAGCCCTGAAGATGTGGTACTGACCGGGTACGATTCGCCACCATAGTGGACCTCCGGTGCGAACCCCAGCCGGCCCGGGTCGTATAGAGTCCATCATGACAACGACGGATCGAAAAGAAACCGACAAAGGAGTATCGAATATGGTCAAAAAGGCGGTTCTCTTGCTCGTGCTGGCCGTTCTGACGATGGCCTCATTCGGGTGCAACACGATTCGAGGAGTCGGCAGGGATATCTCGGCAGTAGGTGACGCCCTCTCCGACGCTGCGGGAGGCAACCCGTAGCCACATCTGTGTCACGGAGGCGCCGCGGTCAAGCGATCCTCGCGGGTTTCATTCCGGCTTCTGCACCTGTCCGGTCATCGGCACGAATCGCACGGGCATGACCTTCCTCTGGTCGAGTCGTCCCTCGGCGTCCTTGACGATCAGGATCAGGTACTGGAAACCCGCCTCGCCGCTTACCGGCAGAATCATCCGCCCTCCCGGCTTGAGTTGTTCGAGCAACGGAGGCGGGATGCGGTCGGCTGCCGCCGTGCCGATGATCGCGTCGAAAGGTCCCCTTTCGGGCCAGCCATAGTATCCATCGCCCGCCCGGACAAACACGTTGCGGTACCCCAACTCCTTCAGACGCTTGGCCGCTGTCCCTGCGAGAGGTTCGACGATCTCAATCGTGTAGACTCGACGGGCGATCTCAGCGCACACAGCCGCCTGATACCCCGAACCGGCTCCAATCTCCAGGACGATGGAATTCGGATCGAGCTTCAGGGCCTCGGTCATGAAGGCCACGATATACGGCTGGCTGATGGTCTGCCCCTCCTCGATGGGCAAAGGGCGGTCTTCATAGGCATACCGCTGCTGCCGGGTCGGGACGAAGGCATGCCGAGGTACGACCTGCATCGCCTTGAGCACGTTGGGGTCTTTGACCTCGCGATCCCGTATCTGCGAATCCACCATCTTCTGTCGCTCCGCGATCCGCTCGCTGAACGCCGGATGGCTGTGGTCCGGCCGGATGGCCTGAGCCTCGTTCGGCTCCGAAGCCCCCGCCAGCTCCGAAGCCTTCGGATGGTCCGTGACCGACAGAGAAACCGGTTCCCGCGCCGTGTGGCGGACGAACCAGAGGGACAGCAGAAGGACCAGAGCGAACAGAAGCCCCAGGTGCTCGCGCGAGCCCACCTTCCTGCGATTCGCGGCAGCCATAGTCATATCCCCCTACGATATTCGCCCATATCGTTCGATACGACGATCGCAGCGACTCTGTGCTGTGATTCTACGGTCCGACCTGGCCGATTGCACGCACAAACGCCGCACTGCGCCGGCGGCGAGCGGCCCCTGGAAGGGTCGCCGACTTTTTTGATGAAAAGGCAGAGGCGTGCGTCTATAGTTGGGGTTGATTCCATGGCAGCCGGAATCCGGACTCGTGCGGTATTCCAGAAGAGGAGACGATGCGATGATGTGCTCGACTGTCCTGACTGTGATCGCGGCGACGCTTGCCGTGCTGCCGGCCGCACAGACCGGTCGCTCGGCCACCCCCGAGGACGATTCGGTCCGGGTGGTCGGCCTGGCGATCACTCCGGCGCAGCTCAATTCAGCCGCCGGCCCGTCGCTGCTTTTCGAGCCGGAGGAGTTGACCGACGGCGATGGGGCCGAACTCTACGCCGAGGCGGCCCGGGCCCTTCCGCAGGCAATGAACGGCGAGCAGATCCGCAACTGGCTGGCCGCCCCCCTGAGCGAACTGCCGCAGGCCCAGGTGCAGGCCCTCCTGCAACAGGCAAGGGCCAGCCTCGAACTGACCGGCCGGGGCGCCAGGTGCCGCAAATGCGATTGGCCGCCCTTCCAACCTGGGACGATGCCGGCCAACCTCAGCGGATACCGCGATCTGGCGAGGCTGCTGGCCCTGCGTGCAAGGCTGGAAGTCACACAGAAGCGGTACGAAAATGCGATCGAAACGATCCGGACCGGCCTGGCCATGGCCCGGCACATCGGCGAAGGCCCGACCGTGGTGCAGGGAACCGTCGGCGTCGCCATAGCGGCCATGGTGCTTCGCTGCGTCGAAGACCTGGCCCAGGGGCCCGGCAGCAGGAATCTGAATGCGGCCCTGCGGGCCCTGCCGCAACCTCTGATCGACGCCGAACAGGCGATCTCATCGGAACTGAAGAGGCTCGACGCCAACCGGCAGTATAGCGAGGCCGTCCGCACCATGATGCGGCGGCAGATGGAAGCGGGGTTCGAGCGCGTCCGCCAGTTGATGCACCGCCTCGACGAAACGGTCGCCGCACTGCAATGCATCGAGGCACTGCGTCACCACGCCGCAACGCACAATGGCTCGCTGCCCGCCCGCCTGGAGGAGATCCACGGCGTCGAAGGCCCTGCCGGCGCCCAGGCGGCATTCGTGTATCGCGTGGATGCATCAAAGGCCGTCCTCGAGGTTGCCCCACCGAAGGGCGGTCGGCCACGAGACGCCGTCCGCTATGAGATCACGGTGGCCAGGTAGCCGGGTCGTGACACTGTCGAGGCCGGGGCAGAGCCATCGGCGTTGCCGCAGTTGCCTGTAGCGGATGAACGCTGGAATCGGTACCATGGCCCGCATAAAGGACCGGGTATCGCCGTATGCACGAGAAAAGGAATGGATGATGCGATTGGAACGATGGATCGGACGAATGGCTGCTGTCGCGGCAGCGGTGTTCTTCCTCGCAGGCTGCAGCACACCCGTCGATGATGCGCTCAAAGCCAAAGCCGAGAGGAAGGTCGAGTTGGACTATCCCCTCGGGTCGGGCTCGACGCTGGCCGTCTCGACGGCAAGCGGCTCGATCCGCGTCGCAGGAGACCAGACGAACGATGCACACGTCGTCGCCACCATCGTCGCCCGCGCCGCGACACGGGAACAGGCCCGGGAACTCGCCGAGCAGGTGACCGTTCGATTCGAGCGAACGGAGAAGGGAGTTCAGATCAAGGTCGACAGGCCCGCCCCCGCGAACAAACGCTCCGTCAGCATCAGCTACGAGATCAGCGTTCCCCGCCAGACCGATATCGACTGCGACAGCGCATCGGGCGCGATCACGCTGACCGACCTGATCGCCAACGTCACCGGGCGCACCGCCAGCGGACCGATCGTCGCGGCGCGGATCACCGGCTCGATCCAGTTGCAGTCCACCAGCGGCTCGATCCGGTGCGAGCAGATCGACCGCGGCGACATCCGTCTGGACAACGCCAGCGGCAGCCTTCATCTGACCGACGCATCGACTATCGGGACCTGCCAGATGGTCACGGCATCCGGCTCGATAACCGGCCAGCGGATCGAGGCCAAGAGCATCCGAATGGACTCCGCCAGCGCCGGCGTGACCGCCCACGACGTGCGGGCCGAGGTGGTCAACCTCCGCTCGGCCAGCGGCAAGGTCGCCGCCAGGGAGATCTCGTGCGAACGGCTCCAGGCCGAATCGACCAGTGGGCACGTTTCCGTGGCCTTCTCGTCCGATGCGCCGGGCGACGTGGCCGCAGGCCTGAAATCCGGTTCCGGCGGCGTCAGTGTCGTAATGCCTCGGAGCTTCGCCGGCCAGGTGGACCTGCGGGCCGGCAGCGGCTCGGTCCGTTTGAGCCAGCCGATCGCGGCGCGAGGCAAGCCGGGCAAGAACTACATCAGCGGCACGATTGGCAGCGGATCGGGCAGTCTGCTCGTCCGCTCCGGCAGCGGCGCCATCCGCGTCAGGTAAACCCGATTCATGATCTGTGAGAACACCGGAGAAACGACCATGAGCGAAACCCAGCGACAACCATCCGCGTCTTTGTCCCGACGCGCATTCCTGCAGTCGGCCGCTGCGGCCGCCGCCGCCCTTCACCTGGCCGATGTCCCGACCGGGGCCTCGCAGGGCGCCGGCAAAGTCAGGTTCTACAAGAACCTCGGGCACGGCCACATCGGCGTCCGAGCAAATCAACAACAGGCCCTGGATTACGCGGTGAAATTCGGATTCGAGGGGATCACACCGAACCCCGGTGAATTCGAGAACCGCTCGGCCGCCGAGATCCGCGACTGGGTCGAGACCATGAAGAGCAAGGGCGTTCGGTATGGCGCCGCCGGTCTGTCCGTCGAGTTCCGGCGGGACCAGGAGAGCTTCGAGCGCGGCCTCGAACGTCTGCCCAAAGAGGCCGCCATCCTGCGGCAACTCGGCGTCACGCGCGTGGCGACCTGGATCCTGCCCGGCCACGGGGAGCTGACGTATCTGCAGAACTTCAAGCAGCACGAGAGACGCCTGCGCGAGGCGGCCAAAGTGCTCGGCGACCACGGTATCCGGCTGGGTCTGGAATTCGTCGGGCCGCGCACCAGCCGGGCAAGAAATCGCTTCCCCTTCATCTGCGCCCAGAACGACATGATGGAGCTGGTCGAGGCCATCGGCACGCCGAACGTTGGCCTGCTGATGGACAGTTGGCACTGGTATACCTCGCACGGGACCGTCGAGGAACTGCTGACGCTGTCGAACAAGGACATCGTCCACGTCCACGTCAACGACGCCCCCGCCGGTATTGCGGTCGATGAGCAGGTCGATAATCGCCGGGCCCTGCCCGTGACGACGGGTGTGATCGACATGAAGGGATTCATCAACGCCCTGGTGAAGATCGGCTACGATGGCCCCGTCGAATGCGAGCCATTCGATCAGCAATTGCGACAGACCGACGCCGAGACGGCGCTACAGAAGACCGCCGACGCCCTGAAGCGCGTGTGGGCACTGATCGACTCGTGACTCGGCCCGGTGTACTGAGAACCGCCGTAAGCCTCCGTCGCGCTGGGCTACCACACAGGAAGAGGCCCGCTGAGCGGCCAACTCAGTTCGAACGTGCTGCCCACGGGATAGGGTGAGACGGACTCGACGTGGCCATCCACAAAGACCGCGTTGACCATGCCTCCATCCAAGTTTCCGCGCGGGGTCCGATGGAATGTCCCGAAGCTGTCGGCTCCGTTGGACGGTATGGCACGGAGGTTATTGTCGTTGATCCCGGCCACATTGATCTCCGGAATGACCCATGTGTTTTCCTCGGCAAAGTAGAACACACCTGCGGGATTGTGCACCCGCGTTTCCTGTTGCAGATTCTTGATCGCCTCTTGATAAGCGGCGGGGACCGATTGCCAGGCATCGCCGTTGAGATAGGAGTTCATCGTATAGCCGAACTGCGGCTCGACGGGAATCGTCCTCCCGCCGCAACGATGACACCCCCTCGTCCTGGCCACGACATCGAAGGCGGGACAAAGGTGGATGTCCAGACCCTTCAGATAAGGCCACAGCACACCGGCGAACTCCGGATGGCGATTGAGATTCTTGCTCTCATCGTGCCAGTTGCAGTTGACGCCCTCCGCGTTGAAAAGCCATGTAAAGGAAAACGGGAACTTGAAGTTGTTATCGTCGGAGTACATACGCCCTGCCAAGGCATATTGGCGAAGGTTGGACTTGCAGCCGATCATCCGCGCCTGTTCCCTTGCCATCTGGAGCCCGGGCATCAGAATGGCCATCAAAATGGCGATCACCGCAATCACGACCAGCAGTTCAATGAGTGTGAATCCTGCGTTTCGCTTCATGATGGCACTCCTTATCCTGTCGACAGCACCGCCGTTTTGAAATGACTCGATGACAAGACACCTACCGAGTTGCCCGTATTCCCAGACACATTCCAGATTATCCCCCTTGCCGGCCGCGGTGTCAAGGCCATTTCGCCGGCCAGGGCCCCGAAAACCGGGATCTCGTGAAATCTTCCCCCGGCTCGACCGACTACCCTGGCAGATGGAAAGAACCCTATGAAGGAGTGTTCGATCATGAGCCTGGACCATTCCCACATCACGGTACGCAAGCATTCGTTCCTGTCCAGCGCGGCCTTCGGGCTCAGCGCCGTCGTCATCACGGTGGTGGTCAGTCTGACGGTGGTGTTGCTGTATGGCGTCCACCTGGCCGGCGAGAAGTCCGAGCGGGTCATCTCGCTGGCTCATGGCGTTATCCACGGCCTGCCGGAGTTCCGCCAGTCGCTGCCGCCGGCCCTGTCGGACATGCTGGACGACCGCCGCCAGCCGGATTACCGCCGCGAGTTGACCATCGACGCCCGGGTCGTCACCGCCCCCGGCTCGCACGGGCGGACCCGGACGGCCATCGAGATCACCAACAACGGCTCCGAGGTCGTCTCGCTCCTGTCGCTGCGGGTGGTCCTGCTGGACGATAACGGCGGCCTGCTGACCGAATCGCAGGAATGGGCGGCCACCCCCTTCGCCGCCGACCATGACTGGCGGGGACCGATCCTGCCCGGCTCGCACCGGCGGTTCGTCTGCTCGGGCGGCCATCTGTACGACGTCGGCCCGCTGGACAACGTCCGGCCGGAGATCGAGATCACCGAGCTGCGGGTCTGGAACGGTCCGGAAACACAGCCGCACCTGCCCGGCGACGGGCCCGCCGAGCCGGCCTCCGCTTCCGCCCATGCCCTGCCGGCCGGCAACGGATCGTGAAGACCCCAGCCGGCAGCCTGCCGCTACCGCGAAAGGTGCGATATTTCAGGAAGAATCTGTAGTCTTCGACTCATCTTCACCCCCGGTTCTGCCGATAGTGCAGAGCAGCGACCGAAATGTGCGCCGTCGCTCCAGGGCGCCCGCCCTGGAAACGGCGCCATCAGGTCTGCATCAGGAGAAGGGTGAAAAGATGAGAAGACACACTGTATTCAGAGCCATTCGTATCGTACTGGTCGTCCTGACGCTCGCATTCGTCGGCATCGGCGCATCGTGCATGAAGAAGGCGGCGACGGCCTCGCAGGAACCGCTCTACTCGTGCGTGGTGTTCGCGGACGGCGACGCCGGCGAGACCACGTTCGACGCCGCGTACGCCGACTACGCCCACTTGCTGGGACCGGCGACCCCGGAGGACATCCTGAGTCACCTCCAGCGGCGTCTCGGCTCCCTGGACCAGCTCAAACAGCACTACCATCGGACCTTCACCGAGGGATTGCCGGCCCTGGTCAAGGACGCCTTTACACCGGATTGGGATACGTGGGCCGAGTGGCAGGTCTTCGCCGAGAAGTTCGGTCCGGGCGACGAATTGTGGCAGTTCGCCCTGCCCGCATCGAGCGCAGGGGGCCAACGCACTGTGCGTGGCTACGCGATCGTCCGCGACGGCAGCCTGCACGCGATGCTCCTGGACCGGACCGTGGTCTTCCATGCGAGCTGCGCCGACTACGCGCCGATGCTCCAAGGGGTCGCCGACGAAGAACAGATCGTGGCGTGGAAACGGCAGCGATTCGACAGCCTCGAAGAACTGCGGCGGCACTACGGCGACCATTTCGGCCCGGATTCGACGCGGATTCTCCTGGAGGAAGAGTGCCGCCTCGATGAAAGCGGCAGTCCATCGACCAAGTGGGACCGCTGGCATGTCTTCGGGCGTCGGTACCAGGCGGGCGATCAACTATGGTACTTCGAGTCGCCGGCTGCGACGTGGAACGGACCGTTCGGACGCTGCGGCTATCTCATCACGCGCGACGGCCGGATCCACGCCATTCTCGTCGTCGCCATCAGTTGAACAATCGATACAGAGCGGCGAGCCCTCACAGACGCACCGACCGGACGAACCGCCCGCCAGGAAAAGAAGGGGGATCTGCTTCAGCGTCGCCATCTTCGTGCCGATAGACGGAGCAGTTGAATCAGGCTTCGAAGGAGGGCCAGATGGTGGAGCGCCTCGGAGGGCATTCCCGAACATCCGCCGCCGACCGTGACGATGAGCGTCGCGCCGGCGGCTGTTCTATTGTCGCGGCGGACCGCTCGGATTTTTTTGCGAAAAAAGCACTTGTCAGGCCACGAGTGCGTAGGTATACTCCAAGCGTTTTAACGCGGGCGTAGCTCAGTGGTAGAGCGTCACGTTGCCAACGTGAATGTCGTGAGTTCAAGTCTCATCGCCCGCTTTTAGGGGGTTTCTCCCAGGGATGGGGCCCTTCAGACGTGTTTGGGCGTCGGGGAACCATATAGTATCGGCGAGTTACCGACTAACGGGTAGTTTGGCGTTGGTCGCCGATATGCTAAGCCTGGCTGCCTGCGGCGGCCGGGCCGGACATGGCGATCATCGGGCTAAGGGAGGTGTCCTCCCTGAGGCCTTTTTTGTTTATAGGAATCAAGCAGAATTCACCGTCTGTCTGGGAGCACGAAGATGGAGGAAGAAACGAAGGACTCGACCGCCTCAACGAACCAGGAGCAGGAGACGCCGCGAACCGCCAAGAACACCGTCACCGTCGAGGACGCCGGGCCCTGTAAGAAGAAAGTCAGCATCGAGATCCCTGAAGAGAGCATCAAGGAAGCCATCGACGAGCAGTACAAAGAGCTGGGGCGCGAGGCCGTCCTGCCGGGCTTCCGCAAGGGTCGGGCCCCCCGCCGTCTGCTGGAGAAGCGATTCGGCAAGGAGACCAACGAGCAGATCAAGCTCAAGCTCCTGGCCGAGGCCAGTGAAGCGGCGATCAAGGACAAGGAACTGGATATCCTCGGCGATCCGGACATCGACTTCGAGAAGATCGAGCTTCCGACCGCCGGTCCGATGAAGTTCGAGTTCGAGGCGGAAGTGCGGCCCGAGTTCGAGCTGCCCAATCTCGAGAAGATCCCGGTCAAGCGGGAGAAGCTGACGGTCACCGACGAGCAGATCAGCCGCGAGATCGACCAACTGCGTCGCTGGTCCGGCGTCTGGGCGCCGCGGGAAGACGGCCAGGTCGAGGCCGACGACCAGATCATCGCCGATGTGCTGCTCCGGCCCGAGTTGAGCGAAGAGGAGAAGGCCAAGCAGGCCGAGGCCGCCGAGAAGGCCGAGAAAGGCGAGGAATCGGAGCAGAGCCCCGTGCTCGAAGCCGAGACCAAACTGGACAACACGGAGATCTACGTGCGGTCCCAGGGCTTCGTCGGCGCCGTTCCGGTCGAGAAACTCGATGAATGGCTCGGCGGCGCCAAGGTCGGCCAGACTCGAACGACCACCGTCGAGGTGCCCAAGACCTACTTCCGGGAAGAATATCGCGGGCGAAAAGTCGAGATCGAGGTGACGGTCAAGGAGATCAAGTATCTCAAGCCCGCCGAGATGAATGAACAATTCCTCGAGCGCTACGGCGTCGAGAGCGAGGCGGAACTTCGCGAGCGCGTTCAGGACAACCTGCAACAGCAGCAGGAATCCCGCATCCGCCAGGACATGAGCGAGCAGATCTACCAGTATCTGCTCGACCACAGCAGTTTCGACCTTCCGCTGGACATCGTGGCCCGCCAGGCCGGCACGATCCTGCAGCGCCAGTACATCAACCTCCTCCAGCGGGGCTTGTCCCGCCAGCAGGTCGAAGAGCAGATGGAGCAGCTTCGCGCCGGCAGCGAGGAGCAGGCCAAGGAGCAGCTCAAGACCTTCTTCATCATGGACAAAGTGGCCGATAAACTGGAGATCGAGGTCACCGAGGAGGAAATCAACGGACACATCGCCCAGATCGCCATCCAGCGGGGACAGCGGCCGGAAAAAATGAAGGAGCAGATGGAACGCGACGGCTCGCTGGCCCAGTTCCGCATGGACGTTCGCCAGAACAAATGTATAAACAAGCTGCTCGAAACAGCCGATATCACTGAACAAGAGGCTCAGGCAACCGAAGCCAAGCCCAAGAAGGCAAAGAAGACCGCCAAGAAATCGGCAGAGGATACGGCCGAAAAGGAAGACCAGTAGAGGGATACCGCATGTCCATAGAGCACCCAGTGAGACCCTTCGCCAGCTATAACGACGCCTACAACCAGTATGGCGGCGGCCAATACCAGCGGTTTCGCCAGATGAGTCTGGACGACATGCTGCTGGAGAACCGGATCGTGTTTCTGATCGGTGAGATCAACTACGCCCGGGCGGCCGAAGTCATCATGAAGATGCTGTATCTGGACAATCTCAAGCGCGGGCGGGAAATCAGCCTCTACATCAACTCGCCGGGCGGGACCGTCGACGACACGATGGCCATCTACGATACGATCCGTTTTGTGGGCTCGCCGGTGGCGACCTACTGCATCGGCCGGGCTCAGTCGGGCGGCGCGCTGGTCCTGGCGGCCGGGACCAAGGGCAGCCGGTACGCCCTGCCCCACGCCAAGGTCATGCTTCACCAACCCTGGGGCGGCGTCACGGGACAGGCCTCGGATATCAAGATCCAGGCCGAGGAGATCCTCAAGTCCAAGAAGGTCCTCGCCGAGATCTTCGCCAAGCACACAGGCCAACCCGTTGCGAAGATCATCGAAGAGACCGAGCGCGATCGCTATATGAGCGCGCAGGAGGCCAAGGACTACGGGCTGATCGACGAGGTGCTCCAGGAGGACGAGAAGAAGGATCAGCCGGCGACCACCGAGGACAAGGGCGCCAAGGACGAGCACAAGACAGACACGACATCGTCGGACGACAAGAGCTGACCGATCGCCGACTCTGACCAGCGAAGGAAAGATACAGATGGCTGTGAATGAGCAATTGGTGCCTATCGTTATCGAGAAAACCGGTCGCGGGGAACGGGCGTACGACATCTTCAGCCGCCTCCTGAAGGATCGGATCATCTTTCTGGGCGGCCCGGTCAACGACGCCGTGGCCAACCTGATGATCGCGCAGATGCTGTTCCTGAGCAATGAGGACAGCAAGAGCGACATCCATTTCTACATCAATTCGCCCGGCGGGTCGATCACCGCCGGCCTGGCAATCTACGACACGATGCAGTTCCTTCGTTGCGACGTCGCGACCTACTGCGTCGGCCAGGCCGCCAGCATGGGCGCCGTGCTCCTGGCCGGCGGACATGCGGGAAAGCGGTTCCTGCTCAACAACAACCGCGTCCTCCTGCATCAGCCCCACATCATGGGCGTCATGGAAGGGGCGGCCACCGACCTCGACATCGAAGCCCAGGAGATTCTTCGCCTGCGGAGCCGGCTGTACGACATCCTCGCCAAACACACCGGCCAGACGCCCGAGAAGATCGAGAAGGACTGCGACCGGAACCTCTGGCTCGGCGCCGAGGAATCCATCGAGTATGGACTGGCCGACCGGATCCTTCAGAAGGCACCGGAGATTGTCAAAGACCGTGAGAAGGACGACGACGAAAAGTAGCCCCCGGCTTCTGTGCGATCGCATGGGAGTTCGTGTGTCGCGAGGTCACGTGTTCATCGCCTGTGGCCTCGCGGTCATCGGCTCGGCGTTTCTGTTTGTGGCCGGTTGCGGCATCGGCAGCGAGAGAAAGAGCCCGGCCGAGATCAAGACCCAGCAGATTGCGCGGGAGAAGACCGAGCTGATGCGGGACCTCCAGCAGACGCGGGCCGAGAACGTCCAACTGGCCGAGCAGATCCAGGCCCTCTCGGTCCTTCCCCCGGACAAGCGGGCCAATCCCTATCAGCTCAAGCGGGTCAAGATCACCCGCTACAGCAACTTCTACGACAAGGACAACGACGGCCGGCGGGAGAAGCTCATCGTCTACATCGAGCCCATCGACACCGAGGGCGACGCGATCAAGGCCGCCGGTACGGTGGACGTGCAGCTCTGGAACCTCAACAACCTCAATGGCGAGGCGATGCTTGGACAGTGGCGGGTCGAGCCGAATGAGTTGCGAAGGCTCTGGTACGACACGCTCGTCTCCGCCAGCTATCGCCTGACCTTTGACGCACCGGAACAACTGGACGTCCTGGCGGAACCTCTTACCCTCAAGATGACGTTCACCGACTATCTGACCGGCGAGATCTTCCGGGACCAGTACGCCATCGATCCCCGCGTCCACCATTAGTCTCGCTGTCGCGAAGGCCACAGCCCGATCGCAGCGGCGAAACGCCCGGCCGACTCCCCTTCCCGGCGATGGCTGGGAAACACGCCATTGTGGCACATCGTGCAGACTCCGGCCGCGTGAATGGACGAGGACGGCACACCGGTGCGAATCAGGGCGTCGGCGTTGGCCGCCCAGAGATCGAAGTGGTCTTTGCCGCCGGGTCCCGGATGAAAGAACGATGCCGCGTGGCAACCGATTCCCTCAATCGCCGCGGCACGAACCTCTTCGCCCACCTCATAGCACTCCGGCCCCGCCGACGGGCAGATGCACGCGACCAGATCGCCCGCAGCGCAACCCGACTCGACCATGGTCCGCACGACGTTCGGGACGATCCTGGCGACCGTGGCCCGCCAGGAGGCATGGGCGAAACCGACGGCTTGGTGCCGCCGGTCGGCGATCAGCACGATCGGGCAGTCGCCGCTCTTGCCCAGCAGCGCCAACGAGCGGCTTGTCGTGACCAGTCCATCGGCGCGTCCCGCACAACCAGCGGCATCGCAGACAAGAACCTCGCCGCCGTGGACCTGCTCCAGAAAGGCGGCATCATCCAACTCGAGAAGCTGTGCGATCTCGCGGCCGGCGAGACTCGTCTCGTGGCGAACCCGCGCTACGTCCGGTCCCTGCCGAGTCGTAACGAGGTGCGGAACGCCGAGGGTCTCCAATGCCGCGAACCGGCCGATCCGCCAGCCGTTCGCCGATTCCTCCAAACGGAACCCGCCATTTGACCTCAGATGAGATTCAGGATTCAGGGGCTGCTTCCTGGCGATCATCGTCGTGGGCCGCCTCCGGGACCTCACTGCCGTCCTGGCTGTTCTTGGTAAGCTTGCGTTGCAGTTTCTCCTCCTTTTTCTTCTTCTTGGCGATTTCCCTGCCACGCTTCGCGAATTTGTAGTTGTCTCTTGCCAATACGGCCTCCTTGGTCCGGCATTGCCGATCTCACGCGTCGAATCCCGGGGCTATCAGACCTGGCCCACGAACAGGCGATACCCGTTCATACTTGATATCGCCCCACAAGTCATGTGATTTGTGCCGATTCTCTCCGGCACCCTCGCACTCGTATCCGTCAGAGACGTTGATCGTCTTCGAGCAACCGCGTGCGAAGACCGTCGTAGTCCACGTCCTGAACGGCGCAGCCTGCGTCGATGGCCTGTGCGGCGGCGGTCGCGGCGCTGTGGCCGAGGATCATGAACACCGGCTCCATGCGAATGGACCCGAACGCGATGTGCGAGCTGGACAAGCAAACGGGGACGAGCAGGTTTTCGCACTCCTTCTTCCTCGGGCACAGCGCGCCGTAGGCGATGCGATACGGCTCGGGCGGGCTGACGCCGATGTCGCCCTCGTTCTGCACGTAGCCATCGGGCTTGACGTACCGCTGGACGTTGTGCGAATCCATGGTGTACGAGCCCATCCCCACCGGCTGCGGGACCGGCCGTTCGCAGAGCACATCGTTCTCGGTCATGACGTATTCGCCGATCATCCGGCGCGATTCGCGGACATAAAGCTGGTGCGGCCAGTGGCCGTTGTCTGTGAACTCGTCCCTGGCCAGACCCCACTGCCGCATCTTCTCCTGGACCTCGGCAGGCACCCTCGGATCGTTGGCGATGAAGTACATCAGGCCCTTCTGATAGGTCTCGTGCTCGGCGACGATCTCGCGGCGGCGCTCGTACGAGCCGTCGGGGTAGTCGTAGTTGTAGCCGATGTTGTCGGTGCTGAATGGGCCGTGGTTGTTCGTATCGGTTTTGCGGTTGGGGATCGGGTCGAATTTGTGGAAGGTCTCCCGCCAGCCCGTGCCGAAGACCCGCAGCAGCAGCTCGTACTGCGCCGGATCGTAGCCGTCGGGCTTGGGGAACGGCACGCGGTTCTCCGGCACGTCCGTCAGGCACATGCGAAAGCAATAGGCCTGGATGCGATGATCGGCCTGGCCCTTTTCGCCCGGATCTTCGCCCGAGATACGAGGCAGCAAACCGCTGCTCGGATCGCCCCCAACGACGTAGGGATCGACCGGCTCCATGAACCAGTGCCGGTGATGCAGCACGCCGACCTGAACGCCATTCCACGTCTCGTTGTACTGGCTGTTGGCCTCCCGCCCGACGTGGTAAGAGACGCCGGCCGAGGCCATCAGATCGCCCTCGTATGTCGCATCGATAAACATCCTGCCCTGGAAGGTCTTCCCGCCGAGCATCGAGATCGACTCGATCCGCCCGCCGGCCTTTCGCACGCCATGCTCGCGGTCCAGCCACTCGTCGCGATAGACCGGAATCTTGTACGCGGCGATGAGGTCTTCGAAGACCTGCTCGGCGACGTGTGGCTCGAAGATCCACATCGTCCGTTCGGCCCCATCGATGGCGGGCGTGCCCTGCCCGCGGTTGCCGTACTCGGATCGCTCCTGCCATTTCCAGGCAGCGTCTGTCTGATAGTGCTGCCAGATGCGATGGTAGAACTGCCGTGACAGGCCGCCGATCACCTCTTTGCGGCCCGTATCGGTCCAGCCCAGCCCGCCCGACGAGAGTCCGCCGAGATGCTTGTCGGGGCAGACGAGAACCACGGACTTGCCCATCCGTGTCGCCTGTACGGCGGCGATCACACCGGCCGAGGTTCCACCATAGACCACCACGTCGGCCTTGTGTGCCATGGGCCCGATGTACTTCTTGGCGACGACGACATTGTCGATGAAAAGATGATCGTCGCTCTGGGCCGACCACGTGCCGCCGTGGTAAAGGTTGATCCAGATGGACTCGATCTTCAGGTCGGGGATTTCGCGCATCCGGATATCGGTCTTCTCGAACGCGAGCTTGCCATCGACCCAGCCACGTAAGATACCGTCGTTCTGCCCCGGCGTGTTGAGCCTGGCATATTGCTCGATGCAATACCAGCGGTTGTTCTCCAGGTGCCCCAGGCCGTTCCGCTCCCAGATCCAACTGCTGCCGTATTGGCCCTTCATATCGGCGTGGTAGCAGTAAAACCCGATCGGGGTCCTGCCGTCCTTCTGCCCGTTGAACTGCCCGCGCGCGGACCATCCGTTGCGTCCGTCGCTGGGCCGACCGCCCCAGCCGCCCCGGCCGTAGGTGCCGCCGATACCGGGCAGCTTGCCTCCCCGCGCCGGGTCCCAGTCACCGCCGAACCGCAGGTAGTAGCGAAAGTAGACCTCTTCCGGCTCGTAGCCAAGCTTCCTCTTGAAGTCGTATTCAATGCTGGCGCCGTAATGTTCGCCCTGTGCGACCTTGATTCGCAGCGCCCTGCCGCACAGGGGCTCGAAACTCCGCTCCGCGTCATCGGCGACAACACTGACCGTTGGCCGGTCACCACCGGAGAACTCCTGATGCCAGGCGTCCGATTCAAAGCCCGTCGCGACGATGACGTCGGGGTCTGTCCCGATGCCCTGATCTTCCACGTATCTCACCGCAAGCCCTTTCTCAAAAGGCACTTGCGATTCTATCGCTGCGAGCGGAGCACCCCAGATGCAGACGAGACCCGATAGCATCGCAGCAATCCTCAGATGGTTCCATATGGGCATGACGGTCCTTTCCTGGCACGTGGTCGTATGGGTAGCCTTCTGCCTTTTCCGTCGGCCTTGAGCGAGCCACCCATGATTATACATCTTCATCTGGGCGCGTCAGCGACAAGGTCAGAGCAATACAAAGTAGTCCGGAATATCCGTCAGCGCCAGTTCCGGCCTGCCGCACTGCTCAACGCAAGATCGGGCTTGATTCCAATTAGAGAAGCTAATATTATATGTCCTGAACCTAATATCACCAATCCGATGACGTGGTGCCTCGTATCAGAAGGAATGATGATGCACGTTGAGACACTGATGATATTCTGCGACCTGGCCGATTCGAGGAGTTTCTCGAAGACCGCCGAAAAACACCTGCTCAGCCAGTCCGCCGTCTCCCAGCAACTGGCGCAACTGGAGCTGCTGCACAAGTGCCAACTGGTCAGCCGCAAGAAGAGGCCGATCGAACTGACGACGGCCGGTCACCTCTTCTACAAGGCCGCCAAGGACATCCTCGAACGGTACGATCTGCTCAAGAGCGAACTGAGCGCGCTGAAGACCGCCACCGAGACCCGGATCAACGTCGGCGCCATCTTCAGCATCGGCATGCACAGCCTGCCGGGCTACGTCAAGAAGTTCATGGTCAGCTACCCGAATGTCAACGTCCATATCGAATACCTCAGCGCCGATCGCATTTATGAGCAGGTCCTCAACGGAGAAATTGACATCGGCCTCGTCGCGGTGCCCAAGAAGGACAAACGGCTTGAGGTCCACGATTTCGAGGACGAGCCGCTGCTGCTGGCATGCAGCCCAAGGCATCCGCTGGCGAAGGAATCGCGGGTGGACATCCATAAGCTCCAGTTCGAGCGGTTCATCGCCTTCGAGGAAGGGGTCCCCACCCGCATCTGGATCGACGCGATCCTGTCGCGATACAATACCGTCGTTCGGCCGATCATGGAGTTCGACAATATCGAGACGATCAAACGCGCCGTGGAGATCAATGCCGGCATCAGCATCCTTCCGGAACCGGCCATCGTCCAGGAGGTCGCAAGCGGAACCATCAAGGCAGTCCCCTTCTCCAACGAGCGGTTCGCTCGGCCGACCGGGATCATCATCCGAAAGGACCGCGCGTTGAGTCAGGCGGCGCGATACTGCATTGAGCTATTGAGAAAACAGGGGAAATAGGCAACACAAGAAGGCTTTCACATTCGATGATGCCGCCATTTGGAGGCGCGGCCGACCAGACGAGCCCTTGACAGAACACCAGAGATTCGGCAAGCTGTATCAGCCTGCGAATGGGGCGAAAAGGCCGCATGCTGGACTGTTCAGGTTTTTCCGCAACTTCGGCGGAAGGGGCCAACCAGGATATGTCGATAAAAGCTGTGATATTCGATCTGGATGGAACGATCACGCAACCGTATTTCGATTTCGACGCGATTCGCGCCGAGATCGGACTGCCCAAGGACGGCGGTCCCGTCCTGGAGGCGATGGAACGCATGACCGCTCAGGAACGGCGACGCGCTGAAGAGATCCTGCACTATCACGAGGACAAGGCGTTGGCCGCATCGGAGCTCAATCCCGGCGCGAGGCAGACGCTCCTGGCCCTTCGCACCCGAGGCATCCGCATCGGCATCCTGACGCGCAACCGAAAACGGAACGCCCAGGCCATCGCGGACAAGCACGACCTGCAATTCGACGCCGTCGTGGGCCGGGAGGACGGGCCGGTCAAACCGGATGCCTTCGGCGTTCGACACCTCTGCCGGCGTTTCGACGTGCATCCGTCCGAGACCCTGCTCGTCGGCGACTACCTTTTCGATCTCCAGTGCGCTCGGGCGGCCGGCGCCGTCCCGGTGCTCATCACCAACCATCCGCAGGCAAGCCGGTTTGCGGCCGAAGCGGATTTCCAGATCGCGCGATTGGACGAACTGCTCGTGATCGTCGACGAGAAGGCCTTCCTCGCCGGAGGACCTCGCGCGAACGGAGGAATCGATGCATAGACGAGGGATTGTCACTGTTCTGCTGGGGCTCCTGCCGGCCGTGGCCTGCCTGTCTGCCGAGGCCGACCCGCCGAATGGCTGCACCGCACAGGCCTCACAGGCCGACTCGGTCGAGGCGGTTCTCGCCGAGTTGCAGGCGCGTGCGAGCGCTCTGGAATCCTATCAATCCAAGCTGGACTATATCGTTCGCCAGCCCGTGCTGGAATCTCAGGCCCGGCGGAAAGGCGTGCTGCGCTATGCCAAGTTCGACCATCGCTCCTATCTGCGGATCGATTTCAACAGCCTGCAGTACGACGAGGAGACGGAGCAACCATACCGGGAGCAGTATCTCTTCGACGGCGTCTGGCTGACCTACGTCAACTACGAGGGACGAAGCGTGCAGCGCCAACAGATGGCCGAGCCGAACGAGCCGGTGGATGCGTTTTCGCTGGTGAGCCGGCGCGTCCCCATTCTCGGTTTCTCGAAGATCGACGACCTCCGGAATCAGTTCGAGATCGAACTGGTCGAGACGGATGAGACGACGCCGTCTGCCTTCCGGTACCTTCGCATGACGGTCAAGCCGGATTCGATCTACCGCGACGACTACACCACCATCGATTTCCGAATCGACCGGAAGCAGGGACTGCCCGCGAAGGTGGTGGCCGTCACCAGCGAGCAGGACGTTCACGAGATCACGTTGATCGATGGACGGGTCAACAAGGAGATTCGCAGAAGCACTTTTGACCTTGCCATTCCGGCCGATTTCTCCGTGGAGACCGTCCCTCTGCGGAAGAGCGGCGAGCGGCCGTCGCGGTGAAAGCGGACCATGGCACTTCTCAGGGAAGACAAGACGGGGGCGTGCAAGCTATGAGCGCGACGTTGGTAGACGACCGTGAGTTTCTGGCGATGATGCAGGAACGCATGCAGGCGATGCTGAGCCTGCTGCTGTACCTGTCGAAATGCGAATCGTCCAGACTCGCGCTGACACGTCCTTTTCTGGGCAGCCTGTTGTCGGAGGCGGTTCAGATCGAAGAAGTGTTGGACTCTTACGACGCGGCCAAGAACCGCAAGTGGTGCCACGTCCGCTCGCTGACGGCGGCCGCCAAGACGTTCGCGGACGCCAGCTACGAGATGCTCCATGTCCGGCATCGCCTGCCCAACTACAGACTGCTGCCCGTCCAGCATGACTTCATGACGGCCAGCAACGACGCCCTGACTCTCATCGGACACATCCTGGTGAACGTCGCCAAGGAGATGGTGGCCGAGGCCGACATCCTGGGACTGACCATCCAGGAGAAGGACGATATCCCCCATCGGTACGCCGAACCGAGACTCCGCGGACATCTGCCCCATGATTGCGGCACGCGTCTGGCTAAGGCCGGCCCCGATATCGTGGCCGAGACGGTCACCACGCTGGCCACCGAGTTCCTGAACCTGGCCTCCGGCAGCGAAGATGTGCGGGCCGCCAGTAGGGCCAAACCCGAGGACTATGAGGCGTGCCTGGCAGCGTCACTGCGGGAAGAGTCGTTGCGCCGCCTGGAACTGCGGTTTCACAATCTCCAGTCGCAGTACGATACCTATGTCTCCGGCAGCGAGATCGAAAGCCAGGATACGGATCTGCCGGTCCTGCGCGGCCAGGCCAGCGTGGTCTTCCACCTGCTCAAGATCGCGACGCTGTTCGCCCATTTCTACGAGCGTCATATCAACCGGCAACCCTCGCCCAACACCGACCACAGCGTGCCGGTGGTTCAGCGGCACGAGTTGCTGTGTTCCCTGATGAAGTACGCCATCACATTCATCGACCAGTACATCGGCTGCGCGGTCAATCTGTGCCAGGACATGCTCAAGCGGTATGCGGAGGTCGGGCAGATCGAAGTCGCGATCCCCCGGTATCGCGGGTTCCACGTCCGACCATCGACCCTGGTCTCCAAGCTGGTCCTTCACTACGGCAGTCGCGTCCAGATGCGTCTGGGCGACGAGACGTACGATGCCGGCTCCTCGCTCGATCTGTTTCGGGCCAATGAGAAGATCAATGCCGAGAAACGTCGATGGCTGGCCCTCGAGATCGTCCGTCTCAATCTCGTATCCGAGAAGACGGACCCAACCGACGTCGTCCCGGTGGTCCGCCATCTCGTGCTGACGCTGGCGGCCAAGGGCAAACTGATCCTCTACGAGCAGCCGCTCCAATTGCCCGACCGCCTCTGCCCGACCGACGGCACGACCATCGAGAAAGTCACCGCGGAGATGGGACGCCTGCTGGCGATGGGCAAGATCGATATCGGCACAGACATCACGGCCACGTTTGTCGGCGACAAGCGGGTCCTCGAAGACATCCGCCTGTTGGCACAACACGGCTACGGAGAGGACAGTTTCGGCAACAACATTGCCCTCCCCGAAAAACTCGCCTATCTGAGAGCGTAGGGCCCACGCCCAACGATCCACCGGCACAGAAAGGAATGCACATGGCAAGCGGAATTGTGGTTTACCATTCGAGAAGCGGCAATACGAAAGAGATGGCCGAGGCCATCGCCGGTGCGATGATCGCCTCGGCGGTGCCGACGGAGTGCAAATCCGTCGAGAACGTCCATCCCGACGATCTGCCACGCTATGACGCGATCGTCATCGGATCCCCCTGCTACTATGGCCAGATGGCGGCATCGATCAAGCAGCTCATCGACGACCTTGTCGGAAGGCACGGGCAGCTCAACGGCAAAGTCGGGGCGGCCTTTGCCAGTTCGGCCAACGTCGGAGGCGGCAGCGAGACCACGATCATGGGGATCATCGAGGCCATGCTGATCGCCGGCATGATCGTTCAGGGCGACCCACAGGGGGCCCACTACGGCCCGCTGTCCATCGGCCGTGCAGACGACAGGGTCAAACAGCAGTGCGAGCGTCGAGGCCAGAGGGTCGCCGAATTGGCCAAACGGCTTTTTCCCTGATGCCCCCCGGACTGTGCCCAATGCCGTTTTTTTGGGCGAGGAGGCCATTTTTCTTTGACAATCGGCCGCAAGCTCATTAGATTCTTGCCAACCTCAACCCAATCATTGGAGGATCACATAGATGCAGGAATATGAAACGCTCAAGACGTTGGTTGCTGAAATCGAGATGGACGTCGACAAGGCGCAAGGCGGAAACAAGGCGGCCGGCACACGCGTCCGCAAGCAGATGCAGATGATCAAGCAGGCGGCTCAGGAAGTCCGCAATCGGGTCCTGGAGATCCGCTCTACGGACTGAAAACGCCAAGTCGCTGCGACCGCAAAGTCAACGTAAAGACTTTCAAAGAAAACACTTACGACCGAAGCGTCGTCCGCTGTAGATGATTCTCAGCCACGCATCGGGTCGCTGTCCCCGCCAAATCGAGGTCCACGATGCCGCCGTCTCTACTTTTCGATCTGTCTGAACTCGACCTCGCCGGCCAGCCGGTATTCGACAAGGAAGCGGTCTGTCGCGTCAACCCCCAGCAGTACGAGATGCAGCACCTCGACGGCATCCTATGGTACGACAAGGCCAGGAATTGCATCCTTGGCTACAAGGATGTTACGCGCAACGAGTTCTGGGTCCGGGGTCACATCCCGGGCCGGCCCCTGATGCCCGGCGTGATCCAGATCGAAGCGGCGGCCCAGTTGCTCAGCTTCTTTGTCAAGCAAATATACCAGGAGGAGGGATTTGTGGGCTTCGGCGGGATCGACCGGGCCAAGTTCCGCGCCACCATTGAGCCGGGCTGCCGACTCTACCTGCTCGGCCACATCACGTCCGCCCGGCCGGGCCGCAAGTACGTCTGCGACGTCCAGGGCGTGGTTGGAGAGACGCTGGCCTTTGAGGCGACCATCTCCGGGCTGAAGGTCTGACCCCAGCCTGCCTCTCAGACGACAGATCTCGATTCCGCTCCGCCAGCGCAATTGACCTCAGACCGCGAATCTGATAGAAAAGGGGAAGGCCGCGAGGAGTTGTTCTGAAACCAGATGCGGTTTCGAGGTCGTAGAGGATGCCTCTGCCATTCACCCTGAATGTTGCGGGCAGCCCCGGTCGGCTGGAGGCCATATCTGATGGGTTCTGCTCCGCAGACGTCAGAATCGGACGCAGGTTGTGGGAGTTCCTCATCTGATGGACATTCCTGACCCAACGGAATCCTCGACGCGTTGCCAGGACGAGCGTTCCCGGCGTGGGACCGAGAGCGAATCACAGAGTTCATTCTTTCGGAAGGAGGATGCGTCATGTTCAAGCGATCACTTCTTGTGCTTGTCGTGTTTCTGATCGTGATTCCCGCCGGACCAACGCCAGCCATCCCCGAAGATATCGTCTTGTACTGGCCGTTCAATGAAGGCGGGGGAACCGTCGTCAAAGACCGGAGCGGAAATGACAACAATGGGGGCATCGAAGGCGGCGCCCTCTGGGTTCCCGGCGTCATCGGTACGGCGTTGCAGTTCAACGGCTCCGACGCACTGGTCAGGGGTCCACACATCCCCTTCAACAGTCGGAGTTTCACACACGCCCTGTGGGTCAATCCGTTCCTGCTGGCGGGCGATCAGTCTGTCTTTTCCCAATACCAGGCCAGCAGTGCCAACCAGGGTCTGCACTACCGGATCTCGGGGGCCGGAGGTGTTCGCATGGGGTTCTATTCCAATGACCTTGATCTGCCGGCAGGAACGGTGCAAGCGGGCACTTGGTATCACCTCACGTTCTGGTATGACTTCGAGAGTCAGAACCGCAGGGTTTATATCAACGGCGAACTGGCGGGCGAGGGCACGGCGGCTCCCTATCTCGGCACGGCAGGTGACACGCTCGTCGGCACGTTCTGGAGGCCGGATCGTGCGGATCGTGTGCCGGAGTGGTTCAACGGAACGATCGACGACGTCCAGGTCTACGGGCGGGCACTGGCCGACGAGGAGATTCAGGGGATCATGCTCGGTCTGGCAGACCCCGATCTTGCGTACGACCCCACTCCCGCAGATGAAGCCGTTGACGTGCCCCGCGATACCGCGATGAGCTGGGTGGCAGGCCGGTCGGCGGCGACGCACGACGTGTACTTCGGGACGTCTTTCGATGACGTCAACGATGCGACCCGCGCCGATCCGAGAGGCGTTCTCATCAGCCAGAGCCAAACGGAGACCAGCTACGATCCCGCTGGTCCACTGGATTTTGGCACGACCTATTATTGGCGAATCGACGAAATCAGCGCCGCACCGGACAATACGATTCACCAGGGCGACGTCTGGAGCTTCACCGCCGAGCCGTTTGCCTATCCGGTGACCAACATCATTGCCACCAGCAATGGGGTTTCGGACGAGGTCTCCTCGCCACAGCGCACCGTCGATGGATCCGGCCTCGACGCGGACGATCGGCACTCGGTCGACCATGCCGACATGTGGCTGGCCGACCCGCCGGACGGCGAGCCCCTCTTCATTCAGTACGAGTTCGACCGTCTCTACAAGCTCCACGAGATGGTTGTGTGGAACTACAATGTTGAGTTTGAGTTGTTGTTGGGCCTCGGTCTCAAGGAAGTGACGGTCACGTATTCGGAAGATGGGAGCGACTGGACCCTGCTGGGCGATGTGCAACTGAACCAGGCCACAGCCAGGACGGATTATGCGGCCAATACGACGATCGATTTCGAGGGCCTGGCCGCCAGGTTCGTTCGTCTGACTGTCAACAGTGCCTGGGGCGGAATGGCACAGTACGGCTTGAGCGAGGTCCGCTTCCTGTACATCCCTGCACAGGCTCGCGATCCGCAGCCGGCCGACGGCGCGGCAAGTGTCGGTGTGACCAGCACGCTGGCCTGGAGAGCCGGTCGCGACGCCGTCTCGCACGAGGTGTACTTCGGCGCCGATCCCGAGACGCTTGCACCGGCCGCGACCGTTGCCGGTACCAGCTATGCCCCCAGCGCGCTGAACCTCGCCACGACGTACTACTGGCAGATCAACGCGGTGCAGGAGACCGAGTCGTGGGAAGGCGCTGTCTGGAGCTTCACGACGCAGGAGTATCTGGTCGTCGATGACTTCGAAAGCTACACCGATGACATAGACGCCGGGGAGACCATCTTTGACACATGGCTCGACGGCTGGGTCAACAACACCGGCTCGACCGTCGGCCATCTGAACAGCCCCTTTGCCGAGCGGACGATCGTCCACAGCGGTCGTCAATCCATGCCGTTGTCCTACGACAACACCAGCGTGGCCACCTCGGAGGCCGACTACGCGCTGGACCAGGACTGGTCGCTGCACGGCATTCGGAGCCTGTCGCTGTATTTCCACGGCGCCGAGGGCAACACAGGCCAACTGTACGTCAAGATCAACGAGACCAAGATCGCCTACGACGGTCCAGCCGACGATCTCACCCAGCCGTCCTGGCACTTGTGGAGCATTGACCTGTCCGAAGTCGGTAACGTCAGTAGCGTTCGCTCGCTGACGATCGGCGTCGAGGGTGCTGGAGTCAAAGGTTTGGTGTATCTCGACGACATCCGCCTGTACCCTTAGGTCATCGAACGGGCGTCCTGCAACACCACCGGTCCGGACGATGGTCAAGAGCGCGGGGCCCTGCCTCACACGGGGTGTGCCGTATGCCAAAGGGCCTGCCATATCCCAGCGCAGGCCCTTCTATCCTTGTGCCGTGACGCGTCCGAGACAACGATATGCGATATCACCGGCTCCGCACCCCCAGACGCAAAACACCCATTAGCCCCAAGGGGATTCGAACCCCTGTCGCCGGGTTGAAAACCCGGTGTCCTAGACCTGCCTAGACGATGGGGCCAGCCGTGTTACATGCTTATGGCTTCAACGGGGCACGCGTCAATACAAGCCCCGCAATCGATGCAGGAATCCGCGTCAACGACTGCTTTGCCGCCCGCCATGCTGATGGCGTTGCTGGGGCATTCTTCCACACAGGACTCACAACCGGTGCATTTCGCTTTGTCCACTTCTGCCGGCATGCATCTACCCTTTCAAATAGGAGCTATGAATCTATTGAGAAAGCACGGGATCATACCGCATTGCTCAAGCGATTACAAACGAAAATCTCCGCCAAAAAATCGACCGCGGATGGGCTGGCGACCCCGGAACGCACTGCGTCGGTTTGCCGGGTCCGGCGGGGACTGATCTACGGAACTACGCTGAGAGGTCGTGGAGGGTTCTTGCCACAGGCCCCGCCTTGGGTCCCCGTGGAGCGCTGCGCAATGGGAAGACGTCTGAGCGATCAGTGGGACGGCGCCGGCAGCCCCGGGGACCATCCCGATCCGAGCGAGATTCGGGGCCTGCGGGACTCGCGCACGGCTGCGGCCATCGCCCTGACCAGATCGCTCGGGTCCGACTGGGCCATCCAGTCCAGGACCCTGTCGAATTCGTCGCCCTGAGTGGCGCCCAGAAGGTAGATCGCCATCATACGGACGGGCCACTGGCGACGATTGAGGTTCTTGCCTGCAGCCGCCGTCAGATCGGAATCGAGCGGCATCGAGAGAAGGTCCGCCATCGCATTGACCTTGACGGCCCAGTCGCTCTCGTTGGGGCTCAGCAGCAGCCCCGACTCCTCCAAGAGCGCCGACCGCAGCAGATTGGGCAGCCACGCCGCATACCGATAAGGGTAGAGCGTACCGTGCTGGGCCATTACGTGCTGTTCCTTCAACAGACCGGTGAACAACTGGGACGTGCGGATCTTCTGGGTCTCCAGACCCGAAGACAGAGAGTCGATTCGACTGCGAACGTAGGCAGCGGTGACGTCGATCTTCGGACGCCGAACCAGAAGAGTCACCGGTTCCAGACCGCCGATGTTGCTGCGTACCCGACCGTCCGGAGCCGTCACCGGGTCCAGATAGAGTGTGAACTCGATGTCGAGGTTCGCCTGAGGATGCTCCAGCAGGATTCGTTGAAGCGCTCCGACGGACAGACGCACCGAAGCGTTCAGGCTGCGGCCCGGCGGCACCGTCAGAGCGGTGCGGATCGCCTGAGCGACGAGGGCGGGAATTTGTCTTTGGATGTCACCACCGACACGGGCGTCCACGCGAATCTGGCCGGTAAACAGGCCATGCTCCGTCACCACGAGAGGTTCGACGCCTTTGTTGACGATCGCCACGGTGGCCTCGATGTCCGTGCCGTAGGACAATTCGCTGCCGTGGACATTGAACTGCGCCTCGATCCTGCCGGCGGGCGGCAGGAACGACGGAACAACCGTCTGCCCGATGTTCTGCTGGAGATAGGTGGTCATCGCGACCGGATCGACGGGCGGGACATACCGACCTTCGATGGTCGTGAGCATCTCTCTGGCCCGTTCGGCAGCGAGCGATCCGGGGTCCTTTGCGATCGCCGATCGGAGCGTCGAAACCGCACCGGCCCTGTCCCGTTCGACCAGTTGAACCTGGGCCTGTACGAGATCGGCGATTTGGTTTCGTTCGATCGATTGCAGCACGGGTTTGGCCCATTCCAGTTGGCCGTTCATACTCAGTGCATAGGCCAGCAGCGCCCCGGCCGCGGGGCTGGCCGGCTCGGCCGAATAGCTCTTGTTGGCCCAGTCCAGGGCCTTGACGGGATTCGGATCGCCGAAACAGTAGTACCAGGCAAGGTCCCTGGCAGCCAGCGGCCGTGCGAGTATGACACCGCCGGACTGACCGGGCCCCAGCGTAAGTACCCGCTCGGCGGTCTGTTCGATCTGGGCGAACAGCCGTCGGGCCTCCTGCTCGTTTCCCATCCGGGCGGCCGCCCTTGCGGCAGTGGCTTCCAACACGATATCGAACTGTCCCTGCCGCCGTACGCTCTCGGCGATCTGGAGGCAGACGCCCCGGCCGCCTTCGGTGTTGTAGCAGGCCGTCGCCCAAGGCAGGTAGATGTCGGGCGGCAGCGGCTCGCTGGGGAACAGGTGTCGGAACAGTTCGGCACTGTATCGATGCGCCTCGGCAGCCAGTTCATGGAGCCCGAGCCGGCCCGCATACAGCGCGAAGTTCCGGACCGCTTCGATATCGAGGGGCTTCTCGCGGAAGGTCAGCCGGAGGTGTTCGAGGTAGGCGGCCGGACCGATCTCGTTCGGTGCCACTTCCGCCAGCTTCGCGAATGCGGTGGCGTTGTACTTATTGCTGTTGTACGCCTGGACAAAGTAGAACCGGGCTCGTTGCACGTCGCCCTTCTGCTGCATGATCAGACCGAGGGCTGTCGCCAGTTCCGAATCGACCGCTGCGTTCTTGTTGCCGATCCGGCGGACCAGCTCTTCCAGGAGCTTCTCCCGAGCCTCCTGACTGCTCTGACGACCCAGTAGATATCGAATTGCATCGGCCACAACCGCACGGTCCGCCCGTTCGCTCACATAGTCCTGCAATGCCGCCAACACCTGAGCCGAGTAGTCCTTGGCGGTCGATCGCGTCGCCAGCCTCAGCAACAGCGGCTCAACGTCCCTGGCCTGAGGGTCCAGCCACTTGGCGGCGATCAGCAGAACGACGCCCTGATCGATCGCGGGCTGGCCGAGATTCTCATCGTGCATCCGCTCTCGGGCGATCTGCACGAATCGCTCTGCCGCCGATGGGGACTGAAGCCTGTCGAACGCGTCGGCCTGGCGCACCGCCGTCGGAGCGACGGTCTGCCACGGCGTCGTCTGCGCGCACAGACTCGCCGCGAACAGAGCCACGCTGAGCAGCGCCACGATCGACTTGTCCCTGAGCATTCACTTCTCCTTGAAGGCATGGAACGGGCCTTGCCTCAACAGGGTATTTCGGGCGATGGCGGCATCGGCTTTAGATGTTATCGCCACAAGGCCGGACGATTTCTGCGCATTTTCGACAGATAGGAGTCCGATAAGTTCCGCACGAGAGCATTCTCCATTCGGGGACGAGCGGTCGGCCGCCGTCCATCAGCCTTTCGGCCGATGGCCCCCGAACAGTAGCGAGAGCATCTCGACGCGGCAGAGCCAGGCAACCAGCAGATAGGCGCCACCGGCAGTGGGAACGGCAACCAACAGTTGCATTGCCGCCCCGTGGTATCGCAGGGCGTGCAGCACCACCAACAGAACCGCCTCCATGCAGATCGTCGCCCCGATCGTCTCCAGGACGGCCCGCCTCATCCCCGCGCGGATTTCCGGACCGAATCGACGTCTCAGAATTGTCGCGAGGATCCCCACCTGGAGATAGGAGCAAATGGCCGTTGATGCGGCCAGCCCGCCGGCACCGAGGAACCAGACCAGCGTCAGGTTCAGACAGACGTTGACCAGCACCGCGATAACGGCGCTCTTGGCCGGGACATCCGACTCCTGAAGCGAGTAGAACACACGCGTCAGGACCTGCTGAGCAATGTATCCGCCGAGACCAAGGACGTAGAAGGCCAGGGTGAACGTGGTCCCGATGGTGTCGGCGGAGCTGAATTCCCCTCGCTCGAAAATCATGCCGACCAGGGGCTCACCGACCAGCAGCAGGCCCACGGTGGCCGGCAGCGAGATGAACACGGAGCATCGCAGCCCTCGGGAGACGGTGCGGCACAACGAGGTGAAGTCCTTTCGGGCGGCGTCGGAACTGAGCACGGGGAAGATGGCCGTGGCCAGAGAGATTCCAAACACGCCGAGAGGGAATTGATAGAGCCGTTGTGCGTAGAACAGTTGCGAAACCGCCCCCTCCCACATCGGATACTCGATCCGGCGTCCGAAGAGCTCGAAGAAATGCCCTTTCTCTGCGGAGCCGGACAGCCACATCGCCACGAAGTTGTCGGCCAGCGTGTTAATCTGCGTGGCGGTCAAGCCCAGCACCATCGGCCCCATCAGCAGGAGCACCCGGCGAAACGCCGGTGATCGGACGTCCCATGCCGGCCGAAGAGACACCCCGCACGACCGAAGCGGCGGGACGTGCATGGCCAGTTGAACGATTCCCGTCAACAGGACGGCTCCGGCCGCCAGAAAGACCTGCGTCCTGGCCGGCACCTTCAGTATCCACCCACCGAAGCACAACGCCGCGATCAGCAGCACATTCAAGACCACCGAGGCGGCCGCCGGGGCCGCGAAGTGTCTGTGGGTGTTCAGAATACCGCCCAGAATCGCCACCGTGCAGATCAGGGTCATATAGGGCAGCATGACGCCGGTGAGGTACAACTTCAGCCGGGTCGCTTCGTGATCCGAAAGCGCATACAGGATCCAGATCAAGGCCTCGCCGGCAACCACGATCGCCGTCAGAATGACGAACACCACGGTCGTCGCCGTCATGGCCAGACGGTCGGCCCGCTGTCGGTCCTTTTCCAGTTCCTGACTATAGATGGGGATCAGGGACGAGGAGGCGGCGCCCTCTCCGAAGAGCCGCCGCGCGAGATTGGGAATCATGAAGGCGATGACCCACCCGTCCATGACGCCGCTGGCGCCCAGGAAGAAGGCAAAGACCATGTCACGGACCATGCCGAGGACCCGGCTGACGACCGTCAGCACCACGATTTGCCGAAACCCTTTGATCAACTGCATCCTCCTTGAATTGCAGGCCCCCTCAGAGTGGCCGGACTACGCCTCGATTCCCTTGCGCGGCGCGACGCTGAACGGTCGGCACCGACCGACATTGTTCAGCAGGCCGACCGCCATCATATTCACCAACAGACTGGAGCCCCCGTAGCTGACGAACGGCAGAGTCAGACCGGTGATCGGCATCAGCCCGAGGGTCATCCCGACGTTGGTGGCGACCTCAACGACAAACATGGCGACGATCCCCATAGCCATCAACCGACCGAACGGGTCTGTGTTGTGGACCGCGATCTCCAGGCCGCACGCCACGAGAAGCACGTACAGCAGCAGAAACCCCAGGCAGCCGATGAAACCTGACTGATGCGCAATGATCGAGAAGATGAAGTCGTTGTGCCGCTCCGGGAGAAAGTCGTACTTGATGAACGGCCCCTGGCCATAGCCGGCGCCGCTCCAGCCGCCCGAAGCGACCGCGAACTTGGACCGAACCAGGTGATAGCCCCATTCGTTTCGCCAACTCCGTTCGGTGAACTTGCCCCCGACCAGAAGCCTGCCCAGGGCCGGGCTCTTCTCGGCCCTCTGCCGAACCCATTGGCTTTGGAGCAGTACGCTGCTGATGCGTATTCGTTGGTACGGGCGGAGCATGAACCACATCGCCGGGCTGACGACCACCGCGAGCAGCACGATCAGTGCCAGATGTCTGATCCGGGCCCCTGCAACGAAGAGCATCGTGAAGAACACCGGCATCATCAGCAGGACCGTGCCAAGGTCGGGTTCGAGCAGGATCAGTACCATCGGAAGCAGCGTCAGGGCAAACGGTCCCACCAGGGCCCGGAAGCGGCTGTAATTGCTCCGGTAGCGAAGGTACCACGCCAGCGCCAGGATGTAGGCCAGTTTGCAGAACTCCGACGGCTGAATCGCCGGCAGAGAGTGAGAGCCGATCTTGAACACGATCCAGCGATGGGCTCCCCCGCGCAGGGGTACGAACGGCAGCGAAACGTACTTGCCCACGAGGATTACGACCAGCAACACCACGGTAACGCCGTAGATCCAGTGGCTGACAGCCCCCAGGCGGCGATAGTTCACCAGGTTGGCGGCGACCAGGCCTCCCAGGCCGACGACGGCGAAGACCAGTTGCTTCTTCCAATATCCCGCCAGCTCAGCCGCATCGCTGGTCGGACTGGGCTCCTCGGGATGACCGACGACATAGATCGTCGCAATCCCGATCGCCACCAAAGCAATCATACTGGCAAGCAGGCAGATCCGGACAGGTAAGAGCCGCCCTTTCAAGAAATTATGCATACCTTCAAGATACCACAGCAACCCATGCAACGTACAGTAGCGGCAGGCAAAATGCCGGCGGACAGGCCGTCAGGCAAGCGGTCGCCACGGACAACCGCCTTGAATTCATCGTATCCTGGCCCGCGTTTGCTTGACCGTTTTTGCCGGCCTTTGGCAGCCACGCCCCCCCCAGCGGCCGCCTCCGGACAGACAACGATGTGACCAAGCCCGACAGACGGGCCCCGCGGAAGCCTCGAACAGGTCCGATTTCGGCCTTTTGATCTTGATTTTCCCTGTAGTTTCTGGTAGGCTACAAGAGGCCTTGGAGGCGTTATGCACTGGTGCCGGGACCCTGTCCAGGCACCCAACGACGTCAAGCGGCGGGAAAGGAGGAGCCGAAGGGCGAAGAGCGTGTTGTTGCCGACTTTGCCTGCAAGTCGGGTCTACACCATCGCGACCGACGAGGGTGTGGGTGTTTCGAGTGAGGGCCATCGTCCCTCCGCAGGACCGCGAAGAAGAGAAGAGAAACGGACAGGACCAAAACCAAGATGCAGCGGGATATCTCGTTCCGCGAAGAAGAGAAGAGAAAGGAAGGGTTGCTCATGAAGAGGCTGAGTGTGCTGCTGGCGGTGCTGGTTCTTGCCGGCCCGACCTTGGCGGCCGTGAGGATCATCGTCGAGCCCGATGGAAACACGGCGGCGATCAAGTACGAAACAGATGGGGAGAAAGTCCGGGCCTTTGCCCTGGATATCACGGTCGATGCCGGGACCATCGTCGGCATTTCCGATTTCATTCGCGGAGAGAGCACCGCGGAGAAGCCTGGCTACGGCATCTTCCCGGCAAACTTCAGCCGGTACATCACCGTCGACGCCGACACCGGTGAGGTCGCTGCCTGGGACATCAGCGACTACACGCCGGTGGCCGATCCTTGCGATCCGGGCGCCTTGGGCGGTCTGGGCACCAGCGGCATCACCATCGAAATGGGCGCTCTGTACTATCCTGCTGACGACAGTTCGCCCAATGCGCCGGGCAACAGCGGTACGCTGTGCCGCCTGACCCTCAGCACGACCGCCAACGTGACCGTGAGCCTGAACGAGATTCGCGGCGGCGTCGTCCTGACGGACCCGGACGTCGCGGCGACTGTGGACCTGATCCAGGCCTCGGCCCTGACCGTCGCCGCCACAAGCAACGGCGACCTGCTCGCCTCCAGCCATCCGGACTACGCGGAGTGGGTTGCCGTCGGCAAGCCGGCCTGCTGGGCCTACCCAAGACAATGTCATGGCGACGCCGACGGCGTGGCCGATGGCGATGCCAGCACGGGCTACTACTATGTCGGGCCGCGGGACCTGGACGTCCTGGTCGCCGCCTGGCAGGTCAAAGAGCCGCCCTTCGGTCCGGGAATCGCCTCGATCGAGAACGGCATCTGCGCCGATTTCGCCCGTGACAAGGAAGGCGACGAAGCGACCGGCTTCTATCGTGTCGGCATGACCGATCTGAACCGTCTCGTGGCAAGCTGGCTGGTCAAGGAGGCGCCGCAGGGCTCCGGCGTACGCGGCGACTGCGGCGGCAGCCTGGTGCCATAGCCGATCGGACGACCTCACAACTTCGGTGACCGCACATCAAGGGCAAGTCCCCTCAAAGGGCTTGCCCTTTTCCATAGCCTTGTCCGAAGCGGGTCCCTGCGATATGCTCAACGTGCGTGTTTGCTCGTCCGTTCAAGAGTGGAGCCTATGAGATACACAGTGTGCATCGTTGTTTGTCTGACGACAGCCATACTGTCGATGGGTTGCCGCGGCCCTGCAGCGTCGCGGCAAGACGCTGTGAGCGTTATGGTCCAAGGCGGAGGCGGATTCCCTCCCGAGCTGGCCGGTACATGGAAGGCGAATCGCGAGGGATGGGAACTGGTGATCGAACCGGACGGACGCATCGCCTCGGCGGTGATCAGCCTCGGCCGAGTTCGCATCACGCCCGGCAAGAGCCAGACCCTCGCAACCCAGGCAGGAGGCGAGGGGCTCTTCGAACCCGGTCCCTGGACCGTTCACTACGACCCGAAAACAAACGATCTGATCGTGAAGATCGTTGTGAGCCACGTCCGCATCGAGATGGCCGAGGCGGTCCTGGAAGGCACCGGCATGGACACCTTCGCCGGACCGATTTCGGCGGCCGACGGCGTCTGGCAGGTGCAGTGGACGAATTTCAGCCGCTACCTCCTCCGTATGCCTGATGGCTCACTTTCGGAGTTGGCGACCGACGAGACCTATGGTGAAACGATCGCACTGACGTTCGAGAGACTCTTGCGGCCGTAGGGAACTCACCGGCGCTGCTTGACCCGCTGGTACTCCAGAAAATCCACGTACGCTCCGACCTGAAGCGCGACGTCCCGCCGCCCGAGATTCTTCAGCATCACAACATGCTTTCTCGCCACAGCAATGGCCTCATCGTAGCGTTGCTGACGTTCGAGCGTCTCGGCCAGCTTCTCATAGAATGTCAGATTGGCCGGCTCCAGGGCCATGGCCCGGTCGAACGCCTCGGCTGCACCCTGGAGGTCCCCCGCCAGCACGAGCGTGTCCCCAAGCCGCTCCCAGGAGACAACGGAATTGGGGTTCTTCCGGAGATCCACACGAAACCATCGGGCCGCTTCGGCCAAGTGCGTTCGCGCATCCGTCTTGCGGCCCGCCTGCCCGAGCACGATCCCCAGATTCATGTGGGCGGCGGCGATCGCCATCGCCTGCCGACCCGCCTCATCCGCTTGGGCGATGGCGTTTCGAAAGGCCTCGACGGCCCCCTGTGAGTCATCCTGAGCCAGCCTCATTTCCCCAACGAGGCTCCAGGCCTCCGTTGCCATCGACGGATCCAGTTCCGCTGCCTGACGATAGCGCAGCGCGCTTCGCTCATACTCCTGGGCGATCCGAAGCCTTGCGGCCTCCCGCAAGCACCTGTCGGCCAGTCTCTGCCTGGCGACCTCCGGCGTCACTGTCGCCAGAAGCTCCTCCACCGGGGCATAGTCATCGGTCAGAACCAGGTGCCTGCCGACGGCCTTGAGGGCGGCCAGCTTGGAGTCATCCAGCCGCTCGAACTCCAGATGCGCATCGTAGTCCCGCAGACACCCCGCCGCGTCGAAAGCACGATGTGCCGCGACGACGACGAAAGCGCTCCACCTCGCCCGCGGTCCGACCCGATCGGCGAGGACGCAGACATGCGCGAAGGTCTGCTCCAACGTGGCGACCACGGCGCCCAGGAAGCGCCCCCCGCCGGGTGCGTCGATGACATGGAGCATGTAAACACCGCCGTCGGCCAGAAGGGCCCCGATTTTCTCGTTGAACTGCTGCGTGATCAACGGAAACGGGACCGAGCCGTCACAAACCATATCGGCATAGATGAAATCGTACGGCGGCTCCCGCTCGCTCGCATCCCGTCGGTTCGACAGGAACCCCACTTGGTATCGCGCATCGACATGGGCGATTTCGATCGCCGACTCTTCCTCCAGATCGAACGCCTCTCTGGCTGCTTGTGTCACACCAGGATCGAGCTCGATCACCCGCACGAGACTCTCGGGCCAGGATGCCTTGAGATATCGTGGAAAGGCATAGCCCCCGCTGCCGACGACCAGCACCGACAGATCGCTCCTGTCCCCGGCCAGGCCATGCGTCAAGCCGGCGTAAACCTCCGTGTGGAACTGGTGCAGACGTGTGCTCTCGCCGATGACGGCCTCGCCTCGCCGCAACGAATCCTGCCAGAACGCGCGTCGATCCGGCCGATTGGAGACTCGCCGGACGACGATGTGGCCGTACGTCGTCTCCCTCTGATAGAGGAGACTCGGATCGCTCGCCTCACGCAGCGCCGCTCCCTCGCCCGCCTCGCGCGCCCATTCGGCCGGGGCCATGCCCATCGTCGCCAGCGTCGCGAATACCATCGCCCACAGGTACAGCGCCCAGCAACTCGTCCAATACAACAACGCGACGCCCAACAGGGCCGCGCCGATGATCCAGATCATGGCGATGCACCCGTAGGCGGGAACAAGGTAGAACCCTGTCGCATACATCCCGACAATCGCCCCGACCGCCCCCCACGCGCAGAGTCCCCCCGCCGCACGCCCGAACGTCGGCCCGTGGCCCGGCGTCATCCGGACCGTCACCGGGACGATCGCGCCCAGCAACACGGACGGGACGAGCAACAGCGCCGCCGCGTGCACGAGGGCCTGGACCGGCCAGCTCAACTCCCACAGCCACAACCATCGGGTCACCAGGGTGTTGAGCACGATGACCGCCACACAGGCCGCCGACGCCAGGCCGAACAGGACAGCCAGGACCCGGCGGGGGTGATAGCGATCTGCGATGCGGCCCCCTGCATAGCTGCCGAAAGCCATTCCGCCCAGACCGATTCCAATGATCGATGTCCATGTATGAAGTGAAGTACCCAGGCTCGCACCCGCAAGCCGCACCACGACCAGCCCCAGGGCCATGATGGCGCCACCCAGAAAGAAGACCGTCGCGCTCGGGACGAAAACCCCCAGAACATCCCTGAGTTTGCCCATGTTCTTTGTTCCTCATCCATCGGAGCAAAAACGGGAGTATAGCAGAGTGGCACAGTGCCGACAAGACCGACTCACAGATCGAAATAGCGGACGCCGCCCTCATCGGTGCCGGGCCAGTCCAGGCGGATGGTCTGTGTGGCGGGCTGGTAGATCCATCCGTGCGCCCCTGTCGCCTCGGTGGGAAATGGCTCGTTGTTGCCGATCATGCGAATCGTCCGGCGGTTATTGAAGGGGTTTTCGGGAATGCGCCGCATGTAGGACTCGTTCACAACCGTCTGTTCGTTGAAGAAGGTCTCGTCCAGGGCGCCGTTGCGATCGTCGTTGTCATATCCGGGCGGAACGCCTCGGTGGTTGGCGGCATAGAGTTCGATCGTACTGCGCAACACCCGCAGATTGTCCTTCGCAGCAGCCGTCTTGGCATCGGTCGCCTGGTTCTGCACGTGCGGCACAACCAGGGCGGCCAGGATGCCGATGATGCACGCCACGATCACCAACTCGACGACGGACAGTCCATTTCTCATTGCCTACGCCGCAATCAAACCCATACGCTACCCGTTTGCCATCCGACTCCACAGACTCCATCGGCGTTATCGTCGGGCGACTTGACCCCACCGATCCGGTTATCGGACACAGCCGCATCGTTATGGCCGAACATCCAGAATCAACCGGCGATAACTGTACAAACTCGGCCGCCCGTTGTCCACAACCTCCGGAATCACGTGGATCGTTCCGGACGCATCCATACTCGTTCGAGTAGATGCGGAACCGTACCATCGACTGCTCATCGTCGGGCTCCTTGCGCCGCCCTTTCTGCTCTGCCGGAGCGTCCAAGGCAACCGGCAGCCACAGAGCCCCCATTTTGCCCGTCCTCTCACCGCATTTCGCATCAGCTCCATGTCTCGCCGTCGCACCTTGTGCTCCGTGACATTCGTGCGTCCGGCGTACCCGCGGCGGCAAAAGGGTTTGCATTCGGCGACACCATCTTCTATGCTGGCACAAAGCCGATGGGGTCGTATCAGAGACGTCCGGCATGACCAAGGATCATGCGAACACAGACACCTTTTCGTGCGTGGTATCTGTATCCCGCCGCGCGGATGGGCGTCGGCGACGGCTTTCTCTTCCCTCCGCGGCGCGATCCGCCCAACGTGAACGACCGATGTCAGGGATGCGGCAAGACTATGATTGTGGACAACGACGGCAGACAACGCGCGGCAATCGACAACGTGCGTCCGCAAATCGACGGGGGACGCTTTCCGATCAAGCGGTCGCTCGGCGAAATCGTGACCGTCAAGGCTGACGTCTTCGCCGACGGACACGATCGCATTCGCGTCGAACTGCTGCACCGCAGCCCCCGGCAGGATTCCTGGACCGTTGAGCCGATGGTCCATCGCATCAACGACGAATGGATCGCGCGATTTTCCGTCACCGAGTTGGGCGACTATCTCTATACGGTTCGTGCATGGGTGGACCCGTTCGCCACGTGGCAGGCGGATCTGGTCAAAAGGATCGAGGCGGATCAGGACATTGCTGTCGAACTGAAGATCGGCGCCCAACTGCTCGCCACTGCCGCGAAGCGGGCCGAAGAAGCCGACGCCGAGCAGTTCAGGCAGTGGGCCAGGCGTTGGCGTTCGGCCAGACGTACGAGCTCGGCAATTGAGACGGCGCTGAGCGAGGAATTGGCGGCGCTGATGGCCCAATACCCGGACCGCTCGCTGGCCACTCTGTACGACAGGGAACTGGCCGTCGCCGTAGACCGACCGAAGGCGGTGTTCAGCGCCTGGTACGAGTTGTTCCCCCGCTCGTTCGGCAAAGGCGGCAAACACGGAACGTTCCAGGACTGCGAACGGCTGCTGCCGGAGATCGCACGGATGGGGTTCGACGTTCTCTATCTGCCGCCCATTCACCCCATCGGACAAACCCATCGCAAGGGCAAGAACAACGCCACCGTCTGCGCCCGAACCGATCCGGGCAGCCCATGGGCCATCGGCAGCGCCGAAGGGGGCCACAAGGCCGTCGCCAAGGAACTGGGAACGCTGAGCGATTTTCGTCGGCTGGTGAAGAAGGCCGGCCAGCACAACCTGGAAATCGCCCTCGACATGGCGTTTCAGTGCTCGCCCGATCACCCCTACGTGACATCGCATCCGGAGTGGTTTCGCTGGCGGCCGGATGGGACCGTGCAGTTCGCCGAGAACCCGCCGAAGAAATACGAAGACATCCTGCCGCTGAACTTCGAGACGCCGCAATGGAAGGCGCTCTGGGAGGAGCTGCGCGACGTGGTCCTCTTCTGGACCGACCAGGGCGTGCGGATCTTTCGCGTGGACAACCCGCACACCAAGCCGTTCGGGTTCTGGGGGTGGCTGATCGCCGAGGTGCGCCGCCGCCACCCCGATGTGCTGTTTCTGGCCGAAGCGTTCACACGGCCGAAGGTCATGCAGCGTCTGGCGAAGGTCGGCTTCAACCAGTCCTACACGTACTTCACCTGGCGGAATACGAAATGGGAGCTGGAGCAGTACATCCGCGAGCTGACGCAAACGGACGCCGCCGAGACGATGCGTCCGAACTTCTGGCCCAACACCCCCGACATCCTGCCGCAATACCTCCAATACGGCGGCCGGGCCGCCTTCATCATTCGCCTGGTCCTGGCGGCGACGCTCTCGTCCAGCTATGGCATCTATGGGCCCGCGTTCGAGTTGTGCGTCAGCGAGGCCGTCGAGGGCAAGGAGGAATATCTCGACTCGGAGAAGTACGAGATCAAGAAGTGGGACTGGAAGCGCAAAGGGAACATCCGGCCGGTGATCGAGCGCGTCAACCGCGTTCGCAGGGAGAACCCCTGCCTCCAGAAGTTCCGCAACATCCGCCTGTACGACGTCCAGAACGAGAACCTGCTGTGCTACGGCAAGACCGGCGACGACCCCACCGACGTGACCGTGATCGTCGTGAGCCTCGACCCGCACCACAAGCAATCGGGCTGGGTGCAGTTGCCGCTCGATGCACTGGGGATCGACCCGCACCAGCCCTACCTGATGGACGATGCGTTGACCGGGGACAAGTATGTCTGGCAGGGACCGAACAACTTCATCGAGCTGGACCCCCACGTCATGCCCGCCCACATCCTGCGGCTTCGGCGGACGCTGCGGCGGGAAACAGACTTCGACTACTTCCTCTGACAGGAGCCACCGCCCTTGCGCGAGCCACGTGACAGGACATCCGATTCGCTCTGGTACAAAGACGCCGTCATCTACGAGCTGCACATCAAGTCGTTTCACGACAGCAACAACGACGGCATTGGAGACATCCAGGGTGTGATCGAGAAGCTCGACTACCTCCAGGACCTGGGCGTCACCGCCCTGTGGCTGCTGCCGTTCTATCCGTCCCCCCTGCTGGACGACGGTTACGACATCGCCGACTACTTCGACATCAACCCCGACTACGGCACGCTGAGCGACTTCAAGCGGCTCCTGCGCGAAGCCCACCGGCGGGAGATTCGCATCATCACCGAGCTGGTCATCAACCACACCTCCGACCAGCACAAGTGGTTCCAGCGGTCGCGTCGGGCCAGGCCGGGCTCGCCCTGGCGCGACTTCTACGTCTGGAGCGATACGACCGAGCGATACAAGGACGCCCGGATCATCTTCACCGACTTCGAGAGTTCCAACTGGACATGGGACCCGGTCGCCCAGGCATATTACTGGCACCGTTTCTACAAACACCAGCCGGACCTGAACTACGACAATCCCCGCGTCCGCAAAGAGATCCTCCGCGTGCTGGACTTCTGGTTTCAGATGGGCGTCGACGGGATGCGGCTCGACGCGGTGCCCTACCTGGTGGAACGCGAAGACACCAACTGCGAGAACCTGCCCGAAACCCACGCCGTGCTCAAGGAGCTTCGCGCCCATCTCGACCGCAAGTTCAGCGATCGGCTGCTGCTGGCTGAAGCGAACCAGTGGCCCGAAGACGCTGCCGCCTACTTCGGCGACGGCGACGAGTGCCATATGGCGTTCCACTTCCCCATCATGCCCCGGCTGTTCATGGCCCTGCGGATGGAGGACCGCTTCCCCGTCGTCGACATGCTCGAACAGAGCCTCGACATCCCCGCCAACTGCCAGTGGGGCATGTTCCTGCGCAACCACGATGAACTGACGCTCGAAATGGTCACCGACGAGGAGCGGGACTACATGTACAAGGCCTATGCCCAGGACCCGCGCGCCCGGATCAACGTGGGGATTCGCCGCCGGCTGGCCCCCCTGCTGGAGAACAGCCGCCGCCGCATCGAGCTGATGAACAGCCTGCTCTTCTCGCTGCCCGGCACGCCCATCCTCTACTACGGCGACGAGATCGGCATGGGCGACAACTATTATCTCGGCGATCGCGACGGCGTACGCACGCCGATGCAGTGGAGCCCCGACCGCAACGCCGGTTTCTCCAGGGCCAATCCGCAGAGACTCTACTTGCCCGTCATCATCGACTCGGAATACCACTTCGAGACGGTGAACGTCGAGAACCAAAGCCGCAACTTTTCCTCCCTGCTGTGGTTCATGCGGCGTACCCTGGCCATACGCAAACAATTCAAGGCGTTCGGCCGAGGCCGCATCGAGTTCCTGCCGTCTGACAACACCAAGGTCCTGACGTTCCTGCGGTCGTTCGAGGACGAGAACATCCTGGTCGTCGCCAACCTGTCGCGCTATTGCCAGGCGGTGCAGATCCAGATGCCGAACTACGCCGGGTTCTCCGTGTATGAGGTCTTCAGCGACAACCGCTTCCCGGACATCACCGAGGCGCCGTACACGGTCACGCTGGCCCCGCACAGCTTCTACTGGTTCACGCTGAAAAAGCCCGCTGTCTCGACCCTCCCGGAGCCGGACCAACTGCCCCATCTGCAATGCCAGGTAACCTGGAGCCGAATCCTCGGCAGCAAGGCCGAGGCGCAGCTCATGTCCACCGTGATGGCCTACCTCAAGCGCGCCCGCTGGTTTGGAGGCAAAGGCAAAGGCATTCGCAGTCTGCGCATCGCCGACAGCATCACGGTACCGGTCCACGATCAAACGGCATACGTGCTCCAACTGGAGGTGACCTACACCAGTGCCCCGCGAGAGCATTATCTGCTGCCGATTGCGTTCGCCGGACACGATTTTCAGATGAAGATCGTCCGAGAATCTCCCGAGGCCGTCATCGCGCAACTGACCCTCAAAGACGACGAAGGCGTCGTCTACGAAGCAATCTACGATGAGGCTTTTCGGCAGATGCTCCTGGACCTGATCGTCCGGCGACGCAGCATCAGGACGGGCTCCGGCCGACTCGTCGCCAGGCGAGGCAGCAAATTCTCCGCCCTGCTGACCGACGGGGTCGTTCCCGAAGTCTCTCGCGTCCTGAAGGTCGAGCAGAGCAACACATCGATCCTCTACGATCACACCTTCTTCCTGAAGCTGTACCGCCGGCTCGAACACGGCATCAACCCGGACGTCGAGCTGCCGCGAAACCTGACGGAACAGACGGATTTCACAAACGTTCCGGCGTTTGCCGGCGCGATCGAGTGGCAGTCGAACCAGGGGCCTGCCGCCACCATCGCCTCGCTACTCGAGTTCGTCCCCAACGAGACCGATGCCTGGTCGTACACGCTCGACAATGTCGAACGCTCCTTTGGACACGCCCAGACGCTCAAGGACAAACTCGATGAGCTCCCCCATGTTCCACCGTCGATCGTCGATATCGACCCCGACGCCCTGCCCCTGCTCATTCGCGACTTCATCGGGCCCGTATACATCGAGATGGTGGCGCTCCTTGGACGTCGGTCCGCCCAGTTGCACGGCGCGCTGGCGTCTCTGTCGCAGAGTCCCGAGCTGACGGCCGAACCGTTCTCGCTGCTCTACCAGAAATCGCTGCATCAATCGATCCGGGGCATGGTGTTGAAGGTCTTCGCCGAGCTGGACCGAAGCCTGCCGAAGCTTGAGGAGCAAACCGCCGACGCCATTCGAGGCATCCTGGCGGAGAAGAAGACCATTCTCGGACGGTTGCGGCGGATCGCCGAGCGGAAAGTCCGTGCCCGGAAGATTCGCACCCATGGCGACTACCACCTCGGCCAAGTCCTCTACACGGGCAAAGACTTCACGATCATCGACTTCGAGGGCGAGCCGGCGCGATCGATGACGGAGCGCCGGCTCAAACAATCGGCCCTGCGGGACGTCGCCGGCATGATCCGGTCGTTCCACTATGCCGCCCACGGCGCCATCCTGCTGCGGGCCGTCCGACAGGGCGCCGACGTCGAATACCTCGAACGCTGGGCCGATCTGTGGTACACCTGCGTCAGCGGCACGTTCCTGCACGCCTATATGCACGAGGTGGCCGACGCCGACTTCGTGCCGGAAGATAAAGAGGACTTTGCCCTCTTGCTCGAGACGTTCCTCCTGGAAAAAGCGGTCTACGAGTTGGGTTACGAGTTGAATAATCGTCCGGATTGGCTGATGATACCGGCACGTGGCATCGGGCAGATACTTGGATAATGCGCTGTTTTCGGTTTACGATCTGTCGTTCGAGATACCGCGTTGCGTGTGCGACACCGCTCGAACGACGAACTTCGAGGGTCTTATGGACGAGAAAGGCCAGGTCTTGAAAGACTGCACCTTGTTGACGGACCACGACATCTATCTGTTCAAAGAGGGCAATCACTTCCGTCTTTACGACAAGTTGGGCGCCCACCTCATGGAACGAGACGGCGTCAAAGGCACGTTCTTCGCCGTGTGGGCCCCGAACGCCGCCAGCGTCTCGGTGATCGGCGATTTCAACCAGTGGAACTGCCATTCGCATCCACTGACCGCCCGATGGGACGATTCCGGCATCTGGGAAGGCTTCATTCCCAAGATCGGGAAGGGGACCGTCTACAAGTACCACATCGTATCCAAGTACAACCATTACTGGGTGGACAAAGGCGACCCCCTTGCGTTCTTCTGGGAACTGCCCCCCAACACGGCCTCGGTGGTCTGGGACCTTCACTACGATTGGGGCGATACCGAGTGGATGGCCAAACAGAAGGAGCGGAACGCGCTCGACGCTCCCTACAGCATCTACGAGGTGCATCTGGGCTCGTGGCGTCGTGATCCGAGCGACCCAGACCGCCTGCTGAGCTATCGCGAGGTGGCCCCGATGCTGGCCCGGTACGTCAAGGAGATGGGCTTCACACACGTCGAGTTTCTGCCGGTGATGGAGCACCCGTTCTACCCCTCGTGGGGATATCAGACGGGCGGCTACTTCGCGCCGAGCCGCCGGTACGGCTGCTGCCAGGACCTGATGTACCTGATCGACCACCTCCACCAGAACGACATCGGGGTGATTTTGGACTGGGTCCCCTCGCACTTCCCAACCGACGAGTACGGCTTGTCGTACTTCGACGGAACGCATCTCTATGAGCATTCCGATCCACGGCTCGGCTTTCACCCGGACTGGACGAGCGGGATTTTCAACTACGGGCGTCACGAGGTCCGGGCCTATCTGATCAGCAGCGCCATGTTCTGGCTCGACCGATACCATGCCGACGCGCTGCGCGTCGATGCGGTCGCCTCGATGCTCTATCTCGATTACTCACGCAAGGAAGGCGAATGGATTCCCAACGAACAGGGCGGTCGGGAAAACCTCGAGGCCATCGCCTTCCTGCGGCGGTTCAACGAGATGGTCTATCGCGATTTCCCCAACGTCCAGACGATCGCCGAGGAATCCACGGCCTGGCCGATGGTAACGCGCCCCACAGTCACCGGAGGGCTTGGCTTCGGCATGAAGTGGAACATGGGCTGGATGCATGATACGCTGGAGTATCTCAGCCAGGACGCCATCTATCGCAAGTACCACCAGGACAAGCTGACCTTCTCGATCTGGTACGCGTTTTCCGAGAATTTCGCGTTGCCCTTGTCGCACGACGAGGTCGTGCACGGCAAGGGCTCTCTCTACGGCAAGATGCCCGGCGACCCCTGGCAGAAACTCGCCAATCTCCGTCTGCTGTTCGGATACATGTACACCCACCCCGGCAAGAAGCTGCTGTTTATGGGGGACGAGTTCGGCCAGCACCGGGAGTGGTGCCACCTGAACAGCCTCGACTGGCACCTGCTCGACGAGGAGCCGCATCAAGGCCTTCAGAAATGGCTGCGCGATCTGAACCATCTGTACCGCGGCGAGCCGGCCTTGTTCGAGACGGATTTTCACCGCGACGGCTTTGCCTGGATCGACTTCCACGACGCGGACAACAGCGTGATCAGCTATCTGCGCAAAGACAAGGCGGGCCGGCGCATTCTGGCGGTCATCTGCAACTACACGCCGGTCCCACGACTGAACTACCGGGTCGGCGTCGCCGACGGAGGCTTCTGGGAAGAGCTCCTCAACAGCGATGCGAAGGACTATGGCGGCAGCGGCCACGGCAATATGGGCGGTGTCGAGGCCTCTCCCGCATCTTTCTATGGGAACTTCGACTACACTCTGTCGGTCACACTGCCCCCGCTGGGAATCGTCGTCTTCCGAAAGGTGCTCGACGAGGCCGCCGCAACCGATACGCCGACGCCCTGATGCAGACCGCCCGGGGGGTGGGTCTGCCAGCCCCCGGACGAATCGTCTCTACAGACGGCCGTAGGCGGCGGTCATGTCTCGCAGTCTTGCGGCGAGGCGCGCATCGAGAGCGCCGCAGCGCATTCGCCAGAACCAGTTGCCCGTCGCCTTGGCAGGGAAGTTCATTCGCGCCGAGGCGCCCAGCGACAGGATGTCCTGCATGGGGACGATCGCCAGCCGCGCGACGGAAGACATCGCCACCCGCATCAGTTCCCACGACACGTTCTTGGCCGCGGACCGGTGGCCGAGATAGTCGAACAGTCGCTTGCGTGCCGGCCCTTTCATGTCGTTCTCGAACCAGCCGCGAGTCGTGTTGTTGTCGTGCGTGCCGGTGTAGACGATGGCGTTGGCGATGTGATTGTGCGGCATGTGGATGTTCCGCTTTGGATCGCCGCTGAACGCGAAGTGCAGCACCCGCATGCACGGGAATTGATACTTGGCGACCGCCTCACGCACGTCGGCCGTGATGTGGCCGAGGTCCTCGGCGAAGATGGCCGCGAATGGGACCTGGCGAAACAGCGTGCTGAAGAAGCTCTCGCTCGGGGCCTTCACCCACTTGCCATGTTCGGCCGTCTTGTGCCCGGCCGGCACTTCCCAATAGGCGACGAGCCCGCGGAAGTGGTCGATCCGTACCAGATCGAACAGCAGAAGATTGTGCTTGATCCGCTGCATCCACCAGGCGAACCCCGTGCGTTCGGCGTGGTCCCAGTCGTAGACGGGGTTGCCCCACAACTGGCCGGTCTTGCTGAAGTAGTCCGGCGGCACCCCGGCAGCAAACTTCGGTCTCTTGTCGCGCGTCAGCTTGAACACGTCGGGATTCGACCAGACATCGGCGCTGTCGTGGGCCACATAGATCGGAAGGTCGCCGATCACTTGGACGCCCTGCTCGTGGCAGTAACGTTGGAGGTCGAAATACTGCCGATAGAAGACATACTGCAGGAAGCGCTCGCGCTCGATCGCTTCGGCCAGTTCGGTCTCGATCGCTTCGAGCGATCGGGCTTTCCGGTCCCGCAGCGCCGCCGGCCAGTCACACCATGGCCGACCCTTGAAGTGCCGCTTGATCGCCACGAACGCCGCAAACGGATCAAGCCATGCCTGGTGCTCGGAACAGAATCGCTCGTAATCGGCCGGCCGGGGGCGTTCCTTGAAACGTTCGAAGGCGCGATCGAGAAGTCCGTGCTTGTACCGCTCGACCTTGTCGAAATCGACCTTCTCGGTCGGAAACGACGGGGACCGGGCGATCTCATCGCGTCGGAGCAGCCCCGACCGGTGCAACAGCACCGGACTGATCAAAAGAGGATTTCCCGCGAAGGCCGAGAAACAGTTGTAGGGAGAATGCCCGGTCTTGGCGGTTGTGTGGTTCAAGGGCAGGATCTGCCAGCAGTTCTGGCCGGCCTGCTTGAGGAAGTCGATGAACTTGTACGTCGTCGGGCCGAAATCGCCGATCCCGAACTCCGAAGGGACCGAGGTAACGTGCATCAGGATGCCGCTGGATCGTTGCTTGAGCATGACAGAAACCTCTACTATCGATAAGGGGACAGAGAACCGCCACTGGACCGATGGTCCGGCGTCCGCTCTACGGGATCGCCAGGCCGAGGTGGTGCGCCAGATTTCCGAAACGCTCGACCCACTTGGCCGCTTCCTCATCATCGGCAGCGGCGCGGCGCTTCATAGCGGGCCACTTGCGCTTGGCGATGTTGAAGAACACGTTCTGCGCGTTCTGCAGGTCCAGCGACGACGTGAGGGTGCGGAGGATTTCGAGGCTCTCCTCGATCGAGCCCAGAAGGTCCACGTCGTCACTCCGCTCGGCGAGCTGGTCCATCAGGTCGTTGATCCGATGGCTGCCTTCGAAGCTGAGTCGCTCCTTGTCCAAGCTCAGTGAAAGCCGCTCGGCCTCGTCCGCGAGGTTGCGGAGGCGATTCACATCGATCACGTCGGCCTGAATCTCGGCACAGAGGTCCTCGTTCAGAATGAACTCCGCCGGAGCCGACAGGGCCTTGGGCAGCGGCATGTTCATGTTGCGGATCATCTGCATGATCGCGTAGTTGTGCTCGTAGATGTGCCGGAACGAACTCTCGATCTCCTCCCAGGTGCTCTCCAGAAGCTCGTTGAGGATCTGACGCTGCGGATCCTTGAACAGATGCGTCAACGAGTAGCCCTTGCCTCCGAAGACCACGTTCATCAAACGCATCACCTCGTTGCTGTCGCTCTTTCGGAACGCCTTCTTCAGATCCTGGCGGACGGCGCTGAATTCGTCGTCGCCCAGACGAGCCCGCACGGCGGCAAACAGATTGTGATCGCCCAGATAGAAAACGACCAGGTCGGCCACATGCCGCTCGAAGGTGATGTCGGACCGAATCGCCACACGGCCCGTGATGAGCACCTGCACGCCGGCCTCGGCGCGATCCGAGCTTTCCACCGTGGCCGAGTAGCAGTAGATTTCCGTCGTACGCTCCCGGGCCTCCTCGAACACCGAACTCAGCGCGAAATGCGCCGCCACCCGGTTCAAGTCGATGCGGGCCGGCTCGACACAGGCTTCATACACGTCTCGGCCGTTCATGAACGGGCGAACGTTGGCCGGCGCGCTCTGGAGCATCTCCTTGAACTCCGGCACGAGGTCCCAGCCCTGCACCTCCTGGCACAACTGCATCGTCCGCGCCGCGTATTGCATCACCTGCACCGCCTCGATCCCGGCGATGTTGTCGAAGAACCACCCGCAGCTCGTATACATCAACATGGCGTGACGCTGCATCTCCAGAAGCTTGAGAAATATGACTTTGTCCTCGAGAGGCAACGATCGGCCCGTCGACTGTGTGATGAAATCCTCGACGTTCTCCTGAGAGCGGTCGTTGATCGCAGCGATGTATTCGTTGCGGAGCCTCCATGGGTCGGCATGGTATCGGGACATGCGGTCCTGGTAGACCTCGATCGTCTTGTCGCGGACCCAGTCCATGGCCTGTCGCAGCGGGGCGCGCCATTGCTGTCGCCCCGAACTGGACTGGTCGGCCGCGCAGCCGCAGTTGCTCTTCCATCGCTCTACGCCATGGGCGCAGCTCCAGGAGCTGTTCTCCCAGATCTCGACCTCCTGGTCCGGCGGGAATTTCTCAAGGTACTCCGCGTAAATGGTGATCTTCGCCAGATCGTTGCTTTCGATGTGGTGAATGCAGTACGCCAGCGCCATGTCGCCGTGGCGGTGATGATGCCCGAACGACTCTCCGTCCGTGGCCACATGGACCAGACGCGGACCGTCACCGTCCTTCGGAAAGGCATCGATGAGCCGGGCCGCGAAGTTCGTGCCGCTGTGAAGCAGACCGCCGTAGGCGATGTCGTGCGACGCCGGACCGCTGTAGAAGAACAATGCGATCTGTTTGCCGGACGGAAGCTGGCACAGATAGGGAACGCTTGTATCGAGGTCGCTGTCGTTGACGTCCCTCCACCGCCGCCCGCCGATCTTACGCACCCGCTTGGCCTGTCGCGGCGCGAGGATAGTGAACTTGATCCCCTGCTCGGCCAGCACCTCCAGCGACGGCAGGTCCACCGCCGTCTCGGGCAGCCACATCCCCTCGGGTGCCCGTTGAAACCGCTGCTTGAAATCCTGGATGCCCCAGATGACCTGCGTATACTTGTCGCGGGTGTTCGACAGGGGCAGAATCATGTGGTTGTAGACCTGGGCCAGGGCGCTGCCGTGGCCGCTGAAACGCTCCCGGCTGTTGCGATCGGCTTCGAGGATCTTCTCGTAGACGTCGGGGGCATGCGATTCGAGCCACGACAGCAGCGTCGGCCCGAAGTTGAAGCTCATGTGTTCGTAGTTGTTGACGATATCGACGATCTTGCGGTCGGGCCCGAGGATGCGCGACGCGGCGTTCTGCCGGTAACATTCCTCGGTGATTCGGGCATTCCAATCATGATAGGGATAGGCCGAATCCTGCAACTCAACGTCTTCGAGCCACGCGTTCTCCCGTGGCGGTTGGTAGAAATGACCGTGGATACAAACGTATTTGTCCATTCAAGGCCTCTCGACTGCCGATCCATCTTCTCCTGCGTCGGGGCAGATCCGAGATCCGCTCCGGAACGCTCACCCGAACTCCGGGATTTCACCATGCGGCCTCTACCGCACGAAACTGGTGATGATAAAGGAACTTGCCCCGACAGGCAACCGATCGTTGGCGCCGTCCGGGGTTACGGGTATTATCGTCATCTGACAACTTCTCGCTACAGCGCTTAAAGCGCTCACGTTCAAGATTCTGTGGAGCCGACCGCTATGACGAAGTCAGACCGGCCAGAAACCCGGCTACAATGCTCAAGAACGGCAACATTGGCACTATTTACCCTTTTGTCCCAAGCCGCCCATTGTTTCACCGCCAGCCATTCGGCCCCTTCCGGTCTCATGTGCGAGCTGATGAGCGAGCCGGCAGAGACGGCCATTTCCGATTCCCGACCGGACTTCGGCTGGATCGTGCCGTCCCTCGGTCAAAGCGATGCCCAGACAGCATACCACGTCCTCGTCGCCTCCGGTTTGCAGGAGATCGAGCAGGAACGCGGCGATATGTGGGACAGCGGAAGGGTCCAATCGGCCCAGTCGGTTGGGATCAAGTACGCGGGCAAACCGCTGGTCTCGCACCGATCCTATTTCTGGCGGGTGCGAACCTGGAACCAGCAGGATCGCGTGAGCCCCTATTCGGCAATCCAGGAGTTTCGCACGGGGTCTCTGGACGGCCCTTACACCACGCCTCGATATCCGCTGACCACCACGACGGTCAAGCCCGTTCGGGTGGTGGCCATAGCCGACGGACATTACTTCATCGACTTCGGAAGGGCCGCCTTCGGCACCGTCGAGTTGACCCTGACCGGCCCTGCTGACGGGCACCGGGTGGAGGTCCATCTCGGCGAGGTCTACGCCAAACCCGACAGCATCGACCGCGAGCCGGGCGGCTCTCGGCGCTATCGGCAGATCCCTCTGACGCTCCGGGAAGGAACGCACACGTACAGAGTGACGATCCCGCCCGACAAACGAAACACCGGGCCGCAAGCGATCAGGATGCCGCCGTCCGTCGGCGAGGTGCTGCCCTTCCGGTATTGCGAGGTCGTCCACAGCCCCTCAGCGCTCGACGCGTCCACGGTCCGCCAGATCGCGGTGCATTATCCGTTCGACGATGCCGCCGCACGTTTCCATTCGTCGGATCCGGTCCTCAACGACGTCTGGGAACTGTGCAAGTACAGCATCAAGGCGACGAGCTTCTGCGGCGTCTACATCGACGGCGACCGCGAGCGGATTCCTTATGAGGGCGACGCTTACATCAACCAGCTCTGCCACTACAGCGTGGACCGCGAGTATACGATGGCCCGCTACACGCACGAGTACCTTATCACGCGCCCGACCTGGCCGACGGAGTGGATCCTGCATTCCGTGCTGATGGCCTGGGCCGACTACCTGTACACGGGCGACAGCGATTCGATTGAGCATTTCTACGACGACTTGGCGGCCAAGACGCTGCTGGCCCTGGCCCGTGAGGACGGCCTGATCAGCACGCAGACCGGCCTGGTCACCGACGAGGTCCTCAAATCGATCCATTTCAACGGCAGGCTGCGGGACCTCGTGGACTGGCCGCATGGCAACATCCTCGGCCTGACCGGCGGCTATGGCGAGACCGACGACTTCGAGTTCAAACCCATCAACACCGTCGTCAACGCGTTTCACCATCGAGCCCTGGTTGCGATGAGCCGCATGGCCCGGGCCGTCGGCAAGGATGGGGACGCAGAACGATTCGCCTCCGCCGCCGCCAGGGTCAAGAGGTCCTTCAACGAAAAGCTGCTCGATAAGGACAAGGGCATCTACGTGGACGGTGAAGGCAGCACGCACAGCGCCCTGCACGCGAACATGTTCCCGCTGGCGTTCGGCCTGGTGCCGCCGGAATACGTTGAATCCGTCGCAGCGTTCCTCAAGAGTCGCGGCATGGTGTGCAGCGTCTACGGCGCGCAGCATCTGCTCGACGCCCTCTACACAGCCGGCCTGGACGACTTCGCTCTGCACCTGATGACCGACCGCCAGACGGACCGAAGCTGGCCGCATATGATCTACAACGTTGGCACGACCATCACGCTCGAAGCATGGGACAACAAGTACAAGCCCAACCAGGACTGGAACCACGCTTGGGGCGCGGCGCCGGCCAATATCATCCCCCGCGGCCTGATGGGCGTCGAACCCATCGAGCCGGGCTTCGCCAAGGTGCGGATCAAGCCGCAGGTCGGCTCGCTGACCCAGGCCCGCCTCGATCTGCCCACGATCCGGGGCGCGATCCATGTGGATTTCGAGGCGGTCAAAGACAAATCGTTCGTCCTGAACGTGACCACGCCGGCCAACATGCCCGCCGTCGTATACCTGCCCAACTTGGGCAGCGACAGCACGCGGGTGCTCATGGACGGCCGGACCGTCCAGGGCCGGATCGACGACAAGTTCATCGTCCTCGACGACGTAGCCCCCGGTCGCCATCGTTTCGAACGGCGTCTTTGAATCTGTGAGCGACCGACTCACTCCATCCCCAAGTCCTGCGGACTTGAGGCTGCCACCCGCCGTGATGCGGGCATGCTGTTACTTGGCCAGCTCTCCGAAGCGGTTGGCGATCGCCAGGGCCGGATCGAGCGGGACGTCCACGCCGACGGTGTCCTTGGTGACCTGTACCGCCGGGCGAGGTGTGAGCTTCGCGCCCTTGAACTCGGGCAGCCACTTGCGCTGGGCTTCGAGCATCTCGCCCGTCATCTCCCGAATCTCCTTCAGCGTGCAGACCGCCGAGGTCAGCGGGTCCATCGCCACCGCCTGCATCGCGTATTCCGGATCGCCCGTCAGAGCCGCCTCGACCGCCAGCTCCTGCACGGTGACGTTGCTCTGGTTCAGCGCCGCACACTGCACCGGCAGCTCGCCGACCGTCACCGGGTGCAGGCCCTGTGAATCGACGTAGACCGGGACCTCGACGCAGCAACCCTGCGGCAGATTGGTGATATAGCCATCGTTGCGAACGTTGCCGTTGAGACGAAACGGCCGATCCGTTTCGGCCGCTTCGAGGATGTACGAACAGTATTCGACGCTGCGGCCGGTGATCCTGGGCGACTCCGTCGCGAGGTAGTCCACCTTCTTGTACTTCTCGGCCAGCATGTTGCAGTAGTGATAGTAGGCGCCGGAGGCCCCGCCGAAGTCGGGCTGATCGCAGTACGTCTCCAACGCCCTCTTGCTGCTGCGGAACCACGGGATGTACTCGGACAGGTGTCCGGTGCTCTCGGTCATGAAGTAGCCGAAGTGTCGCATCACCTCGCAGCGCACCTTCTCGTTGACGTAGTATTCTGGCTTCTCGATGTTGCGTTTGAGAATCGGGTACAGGTCGCGCCCATCGCGCTTGTCCCGCAGCGAGAGGAACCAAGCCATGTGGTTGATGCCAGCGCAGACGTAATCGACCTGGTCTTTCGGAACGTTGACGTAGCGGCTGATCAGGTCCAGCGTGGTCTGCACGCCGTGACAGAGCCCGATGAACTGCACGTCGGCCACGCTGCCGAGAGCCGAGCAGTTGGCGCCCATCGGATTGGCATAGTTCAGCAGGATCGCGTCGGGGCACAGCTCGTTCATATCGGCCGCCATGTCCGCCAGGACAGGGATCGTCCGCAAAGCGCGGAAGATGCCGCCGGGGCCGATGGAATCGGCAATGCACTGATCGACGCCGTACTTCAGCGGAATCTCGTAGTCCATGCGGAAGGCCTCGACGCCGCCGATCTGGATCATGTTGATGACATAATCGGCCCCGTCGAGGGCTTCGCGGCGATCCAGCGTCGCCGTGACCGTCGCAGGCAGCTTGTTCTCCTTGATGACCTTCTTGACGAAGGCCTCCATCTTGGCCAGCTTCGGCTTGGTCCGGTTCATCAGACGGATTTCACTGCCCCCAAGGGCCTCGGTGGCCAGGATGTCCATGACCAGCGTCTTGCAGAAAATGAGGCTTCCGGCCCCGATCATCGCGATCTTCGGTTTCGACATGGCAATCGTCCTTCGTCAATCGTCAGCTACTTGATGAGATTCTCAAAGAGGTACAATCCACTCTTGCCGGGCGCTACGACGTCGATGTCACCGTCCCTATCGATATCCACCGCGACGGTGTTGATCCCGAACCCGACGCGGCCCCCCTCGTGCAGGGTGTGTCGCGTCCACCTGCTCGACGAGCGGTCGAAGCTGTAGTAATAGACGCAGACCGGGTCGTTGCCGCCGGGGTCGTTGCCGTTGTGGGCGCGATAGCGCTTGCCCGTAACCAGTTCCAGCCGGCGGTTGCCGGTCAGGTCGGCCAGGAGCATGAAGTGCGGCTGCGACCACGAATCGTCGATCAGGTGTTTGGTCCACGATCGATTGCCGTCGGCGTCCCTGGTCTGCTGGAGCCAGAAGACGCCGTAGTTGTGGCCCAGACCCCAGAGGATGTCCGGGTGGCCGTCGCCATCCACGTCGTGCACAAGAATCGGAATACCGGCGTAGCCCAGCTCGAACTCCGGACGCCACGTCCACGAACCGTCGGGCTTCTGTTCGAGCCAACCCTTCGGCGTCACGATGTCGCACAGGCCGTCACCGTTGACGTCGCCGGCGCCGATGCCGTGCCCGGCCGCCTCCTGAGGCAACACGTGTTTCTGCCATCGCACGCCCTGCGGGGCCGTGGGGTCGCGATGGAACTCGTACCAGGCTGCCGCGCTCATGATGTTAGGCAGGATGTCGAGCTGGCCGTCGCCGTTGATGTCATAGGCCAGAGCGGTTTCCATGTTGCCGGGCGTATCGATCTCGTACACCGGCCAGGGCCCACCCGCCTTGCCGGGGTTGCGGACCCAATAGACCATCTTGTCGTGCCAGGCGGCGCCGACGGTGTCGGTCCAGCCGTCGCCGTCCACGTCCATCGCCAGATTCGCGAAGTCATAGTGGTACTCCCCTTCCTCCTTGATTTCGCGCAGGAAGTGCTTCTTCCAGGTCGGGGCCTCGTACCAGAACCCGCCGCAGACGATATCGAGTTTGCCGTCGCGATTGACATCCAGAACGCCCGCCGCCTCGAACCGCGACTCGGCATTGACCGTGTGCAGCTTGAAGCCGTCTCCCACCGTGCCCTCGGCCGCTGTGGCCGACCCCGTCAACAGAATGCCGATAGCCAGCCCGATCAAGATGTGGGCCATACGTTCAGTTCGCATGGGTACTCCTTTTCCAGAACCGTGTTGCGTTTTTGTTCTCATATGGACCAGGGACTTCGCATCGCCCGCTGCAGCATGGAATCGGCCTGCCTGTCATTGACGAACCGCTCGGCGGCCGGGTCCCATCGCAGGGGCCGTTCGAGCCAGTAGGCGATATTGCCCAGATGACAGACGCTGATCGAGCGATAGCCCACATCGGCGTCGCAGGCCGGACGGTTCCGCGTATGCACGCATTCGAGGAAGTTGTCCGGATGGTTCTTGCTCTCGTAGAGGTGTACATCGTTGGCGCCGAGCGTCTGCCTGCGCAGCGAGTCCGGCTCGGCAATCAACTGCTCGCGCGTGACCTCGATCATCCCGTCGGTCCCCTCGAACCGCACGCCGGGCGTCGGCTGGCTGATGCCCTCCCGCGTCATCACCGTCCCGTTGGCATAGCGATACGTCAGCACTTTGAACTCCTTGCCGTCGGCCGGGATGATCTCGACCGGGCCGGACTCATCCATTCCCATCGCCCACTGGGCGATGTCGAACATGTGCTGGCCCCAGTTGGTCATCTCGCCGCCGGAGAAATCCTTCCAACGCATCCAGCCGAGGATGTCGGGGTGGAACGGATGCCACGGCGCCGGGCCCAGCCAGCGGTCGTAGTCCAGCCAGTCCGGCGGCGAACCCTGCGCGGGCAGGTGACAATCTTCAGGCGGACCGCCCACGTTGACCTTGATGTGCTTGACGTGGCCGATGTATCCACTGCGGACCAGCTCGCAGGCGAAGCGAAACTCATACCAGCTTCGCTGCTGCGTTCCGCTCTGGAAGATGCGTCCGTAGCGCTTCATCGTGCGTGCCAACTCGCGGGCCTCATAAACCGTCAGCGAGATGGGCTTTTCGCAGTAAATGTCCTTGCCCGCCTTCGCGGCGGCGATGGAGATCGGCGTGTGCCAGCGGTCGCCGGCGGCACAGAGGATGATGTCGATGTCGTCGCGGGCCAGCAGGGCCTCGAACTCGTGGTACGCGACACAGTCTGTGTTGCCGTAGTATTGATCGATGACGCCCTTGGCGTTGTTGAGATTGTTGCGATTGACGTCGCAGGCCGCGACGACCTGCACGCCGGGCTTGCTGAGGAACCCGCCGCCCTGGACCCAGATGCCGCCGCCGACGTGACGCATGCCCTGCCCGCCGCAGCCGATGGCCCCCATCACCAGCCGCTCGCTGGCCGGCAGCTTGCCGCCCGCCCCCAGGGCCGACGACGGAATGACATAGGGAACCGCGACGGCCGATGCGGTCGCTCGCAGAAATGCCCTTCGCGCCATACTCATTGGATATGCCATGCAACCTCCCATCCATCTCATACCGTGGTTCACAGGCAGTTTCCGCCATCTTACCGGCGACCGTTGCACCACGCAATCCCCAGTCCCGCCCTTCTCCTGCCGCGTTTCAGAGTCGCCGGGACGCAATTCACGTTTGCCGATATGCGTCAAAGGCCAAGGTTTCCCAAGGGCCGTCGTGGAAAGCCTGCCGAAGGAACGCGAAGAACCGCTTGAGTCATGGGCGGCATGGTGTATAATGGCCTCGGTCGCTAGGGGTGACCGGTCCGGGGCCGGTCTGAGAGAAAACCCTCCGAACCTGATCAGGACAATCGCCCGACCGAGATGAACCGGGCGAATATGCCTGCGTAGGAAAGCGATAGACAAAGGGCTATCACGAATGGGCGACGAATCGCTTCCTGCGGGAGCGATTTTTTTGTTGGCACAAGGAGTACAGAACATGGCAACGCAATTGCAGCAGGCCCGAGCGGGCATCGTCACAGAGGCGATGAAGCACATCGCCGAGGCCGAAGGCGTCAGTGCCGAGACGATCCGCAGCGAAACCGCCGCCGGGCGACTGGTCATACCGGCCAATACTCTGCACCTGAAGACGAATCTCAAGCCGATGGGCATCGGACGCGTCCTGACCACCAAGGTCAACGCCAACATCGGCACCAGCAGCGCGCGATCCAGCGTCCAGGAAGAAATCGAGAAGATGAACGCGGCCCTGGCTGTCGGCGCCGACACGATCATGGACCTGAGCACCGGCGGCGACCTGGACGAGGTCCGCCGGGAACTGCTGGCGCATTGTCCGGTCGCGTTCGGCACCGTGCCGATCTACCAGGTGATCCAGGGCCGGGAGGTCGAAGAGATCGACAACGACATTCTCCTCAAGACGATTGAAAAGCAGGCCCGTCAAGGCGTCGACTTCTTCACGATCCACGCCGGGTTGCTCCGCGAGCACCTGCCCCTGCTCAAGGAACGCGTAGCGGGGATTGTCAGCCGGGGCGGCGCCCTGCTGGCCAAGTGGATGATCCATCACGACAGGCAGAACCCGCTTTACGAGCTGTTCGACGAGTTGTGTGACATCATGGTCGCGTACGACGTCTGCTTTTCGCTCGGCGACGGGCTGCGTCCCGGAGCCATCGCCGACGCCACCGACCAGGCTCAGATCGCCGAACTGAAGACCCTCGGCGAATTGACACAGCGGGCACAGGAGAAGGGCTGTCAGGTCATGGTCGAGGGCCCCGGACACGTTCCCTTCGACCAGATCCAGTACAACATGGAGATCCAGCAGAAGATCTGCCACGGCGCGCCGTTCTACGTTCTCGGTCCGCTGGTGACCGACGTCGCACCGGGATACGACCATATCACCAGCGCCATTGGCGGCTGCGCCGCGGCGTTCTACGGGGCATCGTACCTGTGCTATGTGACGCCTCGCGAGCATCTGGGCCTGCCGAATGCCGACGACGTTCGCGCCGGGGTCGTGGCAAGCAAGATCGCCGCCCACGGCGCCGATGTGGCGCGGGGGCTTCCGGGTGCGGCCGACCGGGACCGCCGACTGAGCACGGCCCGGGCGAATCTGAACTGGGAGACGCACTTGGGTGAGTCGCTCGACCCGCCGACGGCCGCGCGCATGCACCGGGAGGCATGCGGACAGATCGAAGGCGCCCGGCCCGATGCCGCGGATTACTGCTCGATGTGCGGGCAACACTGGTGCAGCGTGCGAATCAATCGCCAGGTGCGTGAGGCCATCCGACGCCAGCCTTGCGATTCCGAGCCGCGCCCCTGACGGGTATCAGGTCCGCATCGAATCCAATTCGATGAAAGCGATCGGCAGGAAGATGAACAGGGGCACCCAGGGCCAGAATTCCGGCATGATCCGGGCGAACACAACCTCGGTCGCCAGCATCTTGCAGGCGAACGTCGTGATGAAACACGCGACCGTCAGGCCGAAGCTCACCACGATTGCCGATTTCATGGTCCGGGGGTCGCGGCAGATCAACACGGGCAGACTGACCATCAGCATGGTCAGGTTGATCAGCGGATCGGTGATCCGAAAGTGCTTCTGGCTTGTCAACTGCGCCACGTCCTTGATTTTGGTCTTCTGCGCCGCCAGCGCCGTCAATTGGCGCGAACTGAGCAGCGTGTCGTAGCCGGCCATCTGCCGGACGGCGATGTCCTTCGGCAGCAGGTCCGGGGCCTTGTACGAAGCAATCGGCCGAGCCTGCGTCGTCTCCGGCGCTTCGGTCGCGACGTAGAGCCCATTGACCAGGTCCCAGCTCTCGGTCCGCTCGTTGTAGATCGCCGCATCGGCCGAGATGCGTCCGGTCACTCTCCAGACCCCCGGCTGGTTCGGATCGCGCTCTCGCGTAAGAATCGTCGGAACATCCAGCGTCAGCGTCTCGACGTAATAGCGACGCGAGCAGATCAACGATCCCTTCGCATCGGTGAGAAACCAGACCGGGAACGATTCCTGGCCGGGCAGATCGTCCTCGTTGCGCACCAACTTGTCGCTGATGCGGGGGATGAGCAGCTCCTGGTCGGCGACGGCCAGGCCCGTGAAAAAGATGGACAACACCAGGATCGGACCGACGATGCGCTTGGCGCTGACACCCGAGGCGATCATGGCAACCAGTTCGTTGGACCGCACCATTCGACCCAGCGAAAACGCGGCGGCAACGACCGTAATCACGCCCGCAATGTCGCGGAAGTACAGCGTGGTCTGCATGGCATAATACGCGACAATGTGACGGGTCAGTGCCCATGCGCCCAGTGATGTGTGCTTGGTGAACTCGTCGAGATTGACGAACAGCTCGATGATGATCCGCAATCCGATGAGAACGCAGAAGGCGATGATGTAGCCGATCATGAAGTTCTTCGCAACGTAGCGATCCAGTATCTTCATCGTTTCGTGCCTCAGCCCTTCTGTCGCGTCGCGCCGTCAGGTGCGTCTCAGGTCCGTGCCAGTCGGCGGTAGATGAAGGCCGCCAGAATCGTCAATGCGGCCAGTCCCGACCACATGACCGCCCTGCCTGAGACCCCTTCACTCATGGCGTTCTTCATGATGTTCTTGCCGCTGAGGATGGTGACCACCAGTACCGCGGCCGGCACGCAACTGGCGCCGAAGGCGCTCAGGATGTGCCCGCCACGATTGATAATGCCCATCCCGATGCCGATCAGGATCATCGGAACACAGCCGATGCCGAACACCAGCCGGGTGTTCATCTCGGCCTCGATATCCACGAGCGTCCGGCGAATCTCGCGGGCGAGCTGTTTCTGCAGCGACGCCAGCATCGACGTGGGCGGCCCTCTCAGGACCGCCGCCGCGCCCTCGCATGTCACAGTATCGAGCACACCGGCGCTGTGGAGATCCCGTTGCAGCGATTCGGGCATCTTCAGTCCGTGAACATGATAGCGTACAAGAAGCTGGCCCGTCTCTTCGACGCGCAGATTGAACAGATCCAGGCTCAGGCCCGGCCCTGTCGTATCTTCGTCCACATGGACGGTTGCATTCTCACACCGCAGGCTCTGAAGGTGCCTGCCGGAGACCACATCATACTCCTCGACTCGAATCGGTCCGAGCAACTTGATCGCCCGTTCATCGTCCAGAGCGCAGCCGGCGGCAGTCAGGCGGACGGACCGGCTGGTGCCGGGAAGTGCGTAGCCGGCACCATCGGGAGAACGCAGCTTCTCACTGAGATCTCGCGCAAGGGCCTCTGTCGCCAACTGGGAATACGCCGCTACCGCCATCCTGGCAATCGGGTCGAAGAACAGCAGGTTCGCGCGAATCTGCTTGATTTCGTTAACCTTCTTGAACTTGATGTCGTCGCCCAGCAGGGAGCCGAAGTGGTACTGAAACGACGCCTGCCCGAGGGTGAGCCACAGGTCTTCCGCCTGGTGGCCCATCTGGCGCGCCCCGAAGACGTCCAGCCTCACCTCATTAAACTTCTCGTGCGGATCGAACTGGATTCTTGCCGCATCGGCAGTGCGGATCTTTGCGATCACACCCTGGTCATACTGCATGACCACGATCCCCAGAAGCATGTCCCGCTTGAGATCGACGTGGTCTGCGTAGATCAGGAACCGCCCGTCCGGAGGCATCTTGTAGAACCCCCGTCTCTGAATGTTGCGGAACAGAATCTGCTTGGCGTCGGCCTTGAGCGACTTCTCGGCCAAGTGAACAAAGTGGGGCATGACGTGGAAACTGAGGATCAGATTGGCGATGGCCACGAGAATCGCCAGGGCCAGGCCCGGATAGACCATGGTATAGAGACTGACGCCGCTGGCCCGGCATGCGTCCAGTTCATTGTCACAGGCGAAGCGTCCGTACGTCAGCGCCGAGGCAAACAGCGCCGCCATCGGCAATACGAAGGTCAACGTGATCGGCATGAGATACAGCAGGATGTGGATGACCTGGCGGGGCCCCAGGCCGTACTCCTGAACCGGGGCCAGCACGCCGCCGAGGCTCAGGATCAACGTCAGCCCGATGGTCGCCAGGAGAAAGACCCGGAAAAGCTCGCGAAATACATATCGTTGCAGCGTAAAAACCATCGTCAGGACCGCTGATCCATCACTCCGTTCATGGTTATGACTCGGCCATACGATAGCACCGCGGCCTCCCGACAACAACCCCGTTGACGGCATGGCGGCGGCCGCGCCGACCCGTGGCGATCGCCCGACTTACGAACACCCTCACCTCGTTGGATTGGACTCGATCGGAGTCACCGCCAACGGATCGATATCCTGGATTCTCTCGGCATAGATCTCGTGGGGATACTTCTCCAGGAGTGAGACGCCGTAACGCTCGATATGATCCTTCGACCGCTGCGCCATCATCGCCGACTGGACCTGATTCTTGACCGAATCGGAGTACGGCCGCGGCTCGGCCGGCGTCTTCTCAAGCACCTGCACCACGCGCCATTGGATTCCGTTCTCGTAGAATCCTCTGACGGGCCCCACGATGTCGCCAGGCTCGCCTTTCCAGAGGTCCTCCCAGAACACGCCCTCGCTCGACGCATAGGCGTTCCGCGCCGGCTCGTCGGCCTTCAGGGAGTACGACGCCTTGACCGTCTCGAACGCCGCCCCATCGCCGAGCGCCTTTCTCACCTGCGCCGCGATTTCGAGGTCGCGACACCAGATCTGGTCGATCTTGAGCACGGCCTCCCTGGCGAACATCTCGGGGTTCTGTTCGAAGTACGCCTGGATCTGCTCATCACTGGGCTGTGGAACCTCCTGATATTTCTCCGTTCGGATCTTTCCCAGCACGGCCATGTCCTCGCGGGCCCGAATGTCGCGCACCAGTTCCTCCTTTGTGTCGTATCCCCGCGCGACAGCCTCGGCCGCCAGGATGACCGGCTCGATGCCCCGATCCAGCAGCCTTTCGACCCCGGCTGCCGTGCTCAGGTCCTTGGGTCGCCCCGGCGGCGCAATCTCGTTCAACGCCTTGAACCAGTCATAGAGCGTGAATTGCCCGCCTGTATAGGTCGCCAGGACCATCTCCCGCTCGTCGCGGCCCAACTCCGTCCTGATCTGCTGGTTGGTGATCCAGAAGACGGTTCTCCCTCGCGGCTCGACCGGCTGCGTCAGCAGACGCTGATGGACCTGGGCGGCCCGCGCGAAATTCCGCTCCACCTTCTTGAGATCGAATTTCGTCTGCAATTCGGCATAGAGCGATTGCAGGACGGGCCGGGCTTTGCTCTGAAGCACCTGGAGACGGGCCTGTTCCGAACTCATGTTGGGATCGGCCTCGATCTTCTGGTCGATCTCCGCCTGACTGACGGGAACGTTCTCCTGGACATAGTCGTTTAGAAACGCCTGAATGAGCCTGCGCTGCCTGTATCGATCGATGGCCGTGGCAACCGACTCGTCTTCGACGTACCCAAGCGCGCGGCCCTCAAGGATCATCGCCTTCTCGACCAGCATCTCGCGCAGCACGGATTCGGCGGTGACCGGCTCGGGCGGGCGATTGTAGCTGTCGCGCTGTGGCCGAATGCTCTGCGCCAGTCGCTGAATCAACTCGTCCTTTGCGATCACGTACTCGGCGATCGTGGCGACGGTCTCGATGGACGGATCGCCCGGTTTGACCTCCGACGGACGGCACCCCGTTGCAGCGATCGCCGCACCGGCGAGAACCACCATGAACCAGAACGATACATGCTGCACCTTCATAGCCACGTCCCCAACAGCTTGTACCCACACGTCCGGCGTCCCGGCGCGGTCGTCTTCCGTCGATCCCGAGTCGCCGTGGCGGCCCCTGTCACCGGGCCCCTCAGTGAATGACTTTGTTCAACGGATACGTGATGATGCCCGAGGCACCCGCCCGCTTCAACGCAGGGACCAGGGCCCTCTCCACCTTGTCGTCGACGATCACCTCGATCGCCACGTAGTTTGAGTCGGCCAGGCTGGAGACCGTCGGACTCTTTTCCGCCGGCAGCACTTTGAGCACGGCGTCGAGGTCCGCCTTGCGAACGTTCATCTTCAGTCCCACCTTGCTGCGGGCCTCGATGGCCGCCCGAAGCAAAATGGAGAGGTTCTCGATCTTTTCTCGCTTAAAATCATCCTGCCAGGCCTGCCGATTGGCGATCAGCCGCGTCGTCGAGACGATGATCGTGTCGAGGATGCGCAGATTGTTGGCCCGCAGGGAGGTTCCCGTCTCCGTCAGTTCGACGATGGCATCGACCAGCCGCGCCTTGACCTCGGTGGCGCCCCAACTGAATTCGACTCTGACATCGATCTTCCGGTCGGCGAAATACCGCTGTGTCACGCCGATCAGTTCGGTGGCAACGATGCCGCCCCGGAGATCCTCGGGGCAGGCCACCTTGGATTCGTTCGGGACCGCCAGAACCCAGCGTGCCGGATTGCTCGTCGCCTTGCTGTACGGCAGCTCGCAGACCTCGACGACGTCACAGTCATTCTCCGTAATCCAGTCGAAACCGGTGATGCCCGCGTCGAGCACCCCGTCCCCTACGTAGCGGCCCATCTCCTGGGCGCGCAGACAAATGGGTTGGATCTCCTCGTCGTCGATCGCGGGCTGATAGCTTCGCCTCGAATCGGAGATGCTGAACCCGGCCTTGGCGAACAGGTCCACGGTGGCCTTCTGAAGACTCCCGGCGGGAATCCCCAACTTCAAGACTCTCTCTGCACTCATTCGTTCCATCCGCAAAAGATGCGCGATCGGCACACCGAACCGGCGTGCTCCGACGGCGCTCGTCATTTCTTGGCTTTGGCAACCTTCTTGGTCTTCGCGCTCTTGCGCGTCGCAGTCTTCTTCCGGGTCTTGGCCACTTTGGGCGACTCGCTCTCACGGCGAAGCAGCGCGTAGAACTCGTAGGCGTTCTTGGCCGCCACCTGACGCGTCAGAAAGCCCTCGATGTCCTGCTCGTCGGCCTCCGGATCTACGGCATCATGCTGTTTCAGATAGTCGGCCATCTGCCCGGTCAGCGGGATGGCATGGCCCTGCAACGACGTCAGCATGCAATAGCCGACAACATAGGGGTCCATGCCTTCGAGGCTTTCCAGCGCCTGCTTGGCCGGACGCTTGCCGAGCTTTTTGAGATTTTGAAGACTGAGCGTATGATACTCGTCGAAGATCGCCCGCAATGCCGTCGTCAGCGCAAACGCTGTGGCCCGGTTGGCGGCCGTGTCCTCGTGCAAGACCTCCACGATCTCCTCGACCCGCGAAACCCGAAGGTCGTTCCAGTCCACGAAGGTGTCCCGAAACCCCTTCATCGCCCGCTGTGTGGCCATCTCGCTGATGCGTTCGCTGACGATCCCGTAGATCAATGCTTCGATCGGATCATCGTAGCTGGTCTTCTCCACCTTCGGATGGGCGCGTTTGAGCCCGCGATACAATCTCTGCAATCGTTGTGCGTATTCTTTGCTATTCTTCATGGCCCTTCCAAATGACACTGCGACCGCTCGGCCGCCCTATAAAACGCCGCGTGCAAAAGCACGAATGCGAAGCCCACGACAGCGGCCTTCAGAGATCCGGGGGCTCCGGCGTCTCCGATTGCTCCTCCCGGCTTCGACGCTCGTTGGCCACCTCCTCGATCAGCCTCATCGTCTCCAGGGTCTTGTGAAAACATTCATCCCGATGGAAGTGCAACACCGGGCAGAACTTGCTTTCCAGAGCGGCTCCCAGCAGCGATTGGATGCGTTTGGCCGCATGGTCGATGGCGGCGAAGGTCTTGTTCTTGGCCGCATCGCTCGCCGCCCACACGCTCAGGTACACGTCCCCGTTGCGCAGGTCGGGCGTCATCTCCACCCGCGTCACCGTAACCAGTCCCGCAATGCGCGGGTCACTGAGGTGATTGGCGATGGCATCACTGACCACCTCCTTCACCACACGAGCTACTTTTTCCTGCCTTCGGGTGGGCATAACGTCGTTTCTTCCCGTCCGGGCCGCCGCGTCCCCGGCTTACGAATCCAGGGTTCGCGCCACCTTGACGATCTCATAAAACTCCAACGTATCGTCGACTTTCAGGTCGTCGAATCCCGCCAGCTTGATGCCGCACTCGAATCCGGCCTTCACCTCGCGGACGTCGTCCTTGAAATGCTTGAGGGAATCGAGCGTCAGGTTGTCCCGAACCACGATATTGTTCCGAATCAACCGGGTCTTGGCGCTCTTGAGGACCGCCCCATTGCTGACGAAACAGCCGATGACGGTCCCGATCCGAGAGACCTTGAACGTGGCTCTGACCACGGCGCGACCGAGAACCTTCTCCTGCTCTTCCGGTTCGAGCATGCCGACCATGGACTTGCGCAGATCTTCCGTGATACGGTAGATCACGTTGTACAGGCGGATGTCCACCCCTTCGGCTTCGGCGGCCTTGGCGGCGCGCTCGTCGGCGACGACATTGAAACCGATGATGATCGCATTGGACGCCTCGGCCAGCAGCACGTCGCCCTCGGTGATCCCGCCGGGCATGGCCTGGAGGATGTTGATGCGGATCTCGTCCACGCTCAGTTCGGACAGATATTTCTTGAGCACGTCGACCGACCCCTGCACGTCGGCGCGAACGATCAGATTCAGATCCTTGACGTTCCCCGCCTCGATCTGACTGAAGAGGTTGTCCATCGTCACCTGGGTTCGCTCGGCCAGCGATTTCTCCCTCGCGCGGAGCCGGCCTTCTTCGGCGGCGTCCTTGGCGCGATTGACGTCGTCGAGGCAGTAGAACCGGTCGCCGGCCTGGGGCACGCCGTTGAGACCACTGATCTCCACCGGCATGGAACTGGTGGCGGTCTTGATCTTCTTGCCGTAGCTGTTCTTCATCATCTTGACCCGGCCGTAGGTGTCACCGGCCAGGACAACGTCGCCCTTGTTGAGTTGGCCTTCCTTGACCAGCACGGTGGCCACCGGGCCCTGTTGCGGCGACATCTTGGCCTCGACCACCCACCCGGTGGCGGGTATGCCGTCGTCGGCCTTCAGGTCCATCAGTTCAGCCGTATAGTCCAGCGCCTCGAGCAGGTCTTCAATCCCCTGTCCCGTCGCGGCGCTGGTCTTGACCACTTCGGTCTGGCCGCCCCACTCGGCCGGCGTCAGCTCGTGCTCCGACAACTGAGCATAGATGCGGTTGATGTCGCAGCCGGGCAGATCAATCTTGTTCAGCGCCACCACGATCGCCACGCCCGCCGCCTTGCTGTGCGCGATGGCCTCGATCGTCTGCGGCATGACGCCGTCATCGGCCGCCACCACCAGCACCACGATGTCCGTCATGTTCGCCCCGCGGGCCCGCATGGCGGTGAACGCCTCGTGACCGGGCGTGTCCAGGAAGGTGACGGTCTTGTTGTTCCAGGTCACCTGCGAGGCGCCGATATGCTGTGTGATGCCGCCGGCTTCCCCGGCCGCCACATGCGTCGAGCGAATCTTGTCGAGCAGGCTCGTCTTGCCGTGATCGACGTGACCGAGCATGGCCACGACCACCGGACGTTTCTTAAGATTCAGACGCTCGCGCGACTCGAACTCTTTTCGAATACTTTCCTCCACCGAGCATCTGCGCTCGATCTCCAGTTCCGTCTCAAATTCGACGGCCACCAGTTCGGCTACGTCGTTGGCGATCACCTGGTTGGCTGTCACCATCACTCCCTGCTGCATCAACCTGGCGATGATGTCGGCCGCCTTGACCGCCAACGCAGCGGAGAGATCCTTTACCGTGATCGGCTCGCTGACCATGGCCTTCCGCGGTCGGCCCGCCCCCCCGGCCTCCCGTTGCGACTTGGACGTGATCTTTCGAGACGGACGCAGCCGAAGGCCCTCGCCGCCGGCGGCGCTCAGACGGGCCTGCCGTTCCTCTATGTCTCTCTGACGCAACTTGCCACGGGCCTTGCCCTTCTTGGCGGCATCTTCTTCGGCCCCTTCTTTCCGGCGACCGTGCGTCCTCTCCTTGTGATGCTTGCCTCGTTTCTTGTCGGCGTCCGCCGATGAAACGACCGCCGGGGCCTTGTCCCTGCCCATCAGGGGCTCGGTGACTGCGCCATCGCGTCGCGGACGGGGGCGGCCCCGCGAACGAAAGCGATCCAGCGGTTCCGGGGCTTCGACCCGAACAACCTGCGGACCACTGAGCTTGGCCGGCTTCGGCTTGCCGAGCATGGGCCCGGCGGGCAGCACCACAATCTCCTCTTTCTTCTCTTCGACCTTGGGCGGCGCGGGGGCTTCGGGCTGGGCCACTGCAGCGGCTGGCTCGACCGCCTCGACCACCTCGATCTCCGCCACCGAGGTCTGGATCTTCTCCTCGACCCCTGGCACCTCAGCAACCTCGGGGGCAACCAGGGTCTCCACCTGCTCCTCGACCGTCACCGTCTCCTCCTCCGTAGACGGCTCGGCCTCGGCCACTGCCGCTTCGACGCCGCCACTGTCGGGCCCTTCCTCGGACACCTGTGATGCGTCCACGACCCTGGTCCGCTGGGGCCTCTTGACCCGGACTTCCGACAAATCCACCCTCTCTGCCGTCTCAACCGTCGTAACGTTCTCCCCCTCACTGAACCACTCTCGAATGGTGGCGGCCAGACCGGCGGAGATCGCGGTCATATGGTTCTTGACGTCCAGACCTTCGTCCTGGCATTTCTTCACGATCGCCGAGCTCTTGACACCGAGATCACGAGCTAATATGTAGACTCTTGTAGCAGCCAAGAAACCTCCACGTACACCTATTCTTCCTGATCCTTCTTCTGTGCCTCAAGACGACTGGTCTGCTCGGCCAACTCCTTGGCGGCCTGCTTGCGCTCGGATTCAACGGCCATCATCTTGGCCGCCTGGTCGGCGCCCTGAACCAGCCTTTCGGCGAAGCCGGGATCAAGGCCCAGCTCACCGACCAGCGGCTCGGAGCCCACATCATCAAGATCAAGAACAGATATGATACCCAAGGCAATCAGCTTATCAACCAGGATATCGTCGGCGCCCTCGACCGTCTTGACGGCGGCCGCGAGCCGTTCGATGCCCAGGTTGTACTCATCGGGCGTAAGAATGTCGATGTCCCAGCCGCTGAGCCGGGCCGCCAGACGGACGTTCTGGCCGTGCTTGCCGATGGCCAGAGACAACTGATCCTCTTCCACCACCACCGTAGCGCGGCCCAATTCGAAGCACAAGGCGATCTCACTGACCTTGGCCGGCATAAGTGCATTGGCAACAAGAACTTGAGAGGAATCGTTCCATCGGACGATGTCGATCTTCTCGCCGCCGAGCTCATCGACGATATTCTTGATGCGGCTGCCGCGGACACCTACGCAGGCCCCGACGGGGTCTACCTTGTCATCGTACGAAGTCACCGCCACCTTGCTGCGATAGCCCGCCTCCCGGGCCAGGGCTCGAATCTCGATGATGTTCTCGGCGATCTCCGGGACCTCCGACTCGAACAGACGCCGAATGAAGTCCGGGTGCGTTCGCGACAGAATGATCTTGACCTGACTGGCGGTCTCTTTCACGTCGAGAATCAGGCAGCGAATCCGCTCCCCCGGCCGATGCGTCTGGCCCATGATCTGCTCGCCCTTTGGCATGAACCCTTCGGTCCAGTGGTCTAGATTGACGATGAGCGTTCCTCCCTCGTAACGAACGACTGCGCCGCTGATCAGTTGGCCCTTGCGCTGAACGAACTCGCTGAAGATGCTGTCGCGCTCGTCGGCTCGGATCTTCTGGATCATCACCTGCTTGGCGGTCTGCGCCGGAATCCGACCGAGCCGACGGATGTCGATCGGCTGCTGGTCCCGGAAGGCGACCACTTTGCCGCTCTCCCGGTCGATACGGACCACGATCTCGCTTTCCGGATCGCCGAAGTGCTTGCGAACCGCTGAGATCATCGCCTCTTCCAGATCAACGAAAATCGACTCCTTGTCGATGTTCTTGTCTCGGGCGATGTTGTCCACGATCCTCAACAATTCCTGGTTCATAGTCTTTTCTCATCCAAATAGAAACAGCCTCCCGGTGCCGGCCCTGACGCACCGGAGGCGACTATCGCAATGCCTCGTTAGCCGCCGGTCCACTTGACCGGCGAGAACAGCGGTCCCCAAAAAAGGACCAAAAAAAAGTGGAAACTCTAACCAGTTTCCACTTCAAACACACCCATGCCAACCGAGGTTGTCACCTGCGTTTCGCCTACATCAGTCGCCTCCGACAGCAGCTCGGCCCGGCTTGGGGCCGGGTCCGCCGAACCTCACCATCAACCTCGCTGGCGCTACGATACTGAAGCAGAAACATCAAATCTACAGCCGCCATCGGCGCGAACGCGCAGGCACAATTTGCGCATCTACGCCGCTGCACTGTACATACGTCCTGTCAACACCATTGCCTACACCTCACACAGCCTTGCTGGCAGCTATTTATTCCACCTTCGAAATCTTAATAGTAATCGGCCTCGGATTGGGGGGCAACAACTTTTTTTGGGGATTTTGGCCTTTTTCGGCGTCCCGCGAGGTCCGGGAACATCGTTGGGTTCGACGATTGCCCGGTCGGAGCAGCCGCCGAGGCCGGCGTGGCTCGCAGGCCCAGGGTCGGTATGCGCGCTGGCGGCGTTGCCGGTGCAACGCAGTTGCCGCTTGCCAACCGCTGATCCACCGGCTATCATCCGTGCCGTGCAGGTGTTTCGTTCAGGAAAGGTTCGGAGATGAAACGCAAATTGGCGGTTGTAGGTGCGGCCGGGCGCATGGGCGGGCGGATCATCGCCATGGCGGTCGAATCAGGGAAGTTCACGATCGTCGGGGCTGCCGACGCCCAAGGCCATCCCGATCTGGGCAAGGACGCAGGACTGCTGGCGGGAGTCGGCCCCCTGAACGTACCCCTGAGCGATTCTTGTCCTGCCGATCCCGATGTCGTGATCGATTTCTCGCTCCCGGAGGCGGCCGGCAACACGCTGCGGCACTGTATGAAGAACAAGATTCCGCTGGTCATGGGAACGACCGGCCTGGGTCCCGAGCAGCAGGCCGTTGCCGCAGAAGCGGCCAAAGGCATTCCTCTGATCTATGGAACCAACATGAGTGTCGGGATGAACGTCCTGTTTGCCCTGGTGGGCAAGGCGGCGGCCATGCTGGGACCGGACTACGACATCGAGATCGTCGAACAGCATCACCGATTTAAGAAGGACGCCCCCAGCGGCAGCGCCCTGACACTGGCGGAACAGGTGTGCCAGGCCACCGGACGCGACTATCCCGACTGCCTTACGCACGGCCGCAGCGGCAAGGACGCCCGGAGGCAGCCCGGCACGATCGGTATGCACGCCGTCCGAGCCGGCGACATCGTGGGCATCCACTCGGTGATCTGCAGCACGTTGGGCGAGACCGTCACGCTCAACCATACAGCGCACAGCCGGGACACTTTCGTCCAAGGGGCACTGCGCGCGGCCGAATGGCTCATTGATAAGGATCCCGGCCTCTACTCCATGGCCGACGTGCTGGGCCTCAAGTAGATCGGACAATCCATATTCGCGTTTTCGGACGTGCTGGCCCCATTCTGTGGATCGGGCCAAGAAAGCTGCTCTTACGGGAGAACGCCATGAGATCACGCCCATTCCTTCCACTGATCGTCGCTGTAATGGCCTGCCTGCTCTGTGCGGCTGAGACCTTCGCACAGGGTTCCGTTGCGATCGGTCCGGCAACCGCCCTGCAGGACGCGTCGCCCGCCTGGCCGGTGCTCAGACACTACGACCAGCAGCATCTCGCTCGCATCGCCCTGCCTCTGGGCGGGATCGGGACAGGCACGGTCTCGCTGGGCGGCCGGGGCGACCTCCGCGACTGGGAGATCATGAACCGCCCTGCCAAAGGCTTCGTGCCGATGAGAGGCTCGTTCGGCCCGTTCTTCGCCGTCTTCGCCAGGACTCCCGATGGCAAGACGGTGGCCAAGGCCGCCAAAGGCCCGATCGACGTCTCGGCCTATGAGAACAGCCACGGCAGCACGGCGCCCAACCATGGCCTGCCGCGTTTTCGAGACTGCTCCTTCGCAACGGCCTACCCGCTCGGCCAAGTCATGCTCTCCGACCGCGACATGCCGATGGACGTCCGCCTCGAGGCATTCAATCCCCTGGTCCCTGCCGACCCCGAAACCAGCGGCATCCCGGTGGCCATCCTGCGGTACGTCCTGCGGAACAAGACCGATCAGCCGCTCGTGGCGTCCGTCTGCGGGAGCATGCCCAACTTCGTCGGAATCGACGGCTCCGGCCAGACACGGGACTGGAAGGGTGACCTGATCGCAACCGGAGGACGCGCCAACCGCAACCACTATCGCCAGACGGACGGGATCCGGGGCATCTTCATGAACTCCGAGGGCGTCGCCGAGCGGGCCGAGCAATGGGGAACTATCGCGCTGGCGACCACCGCTGGCGCCGGCGTAACGCATCGGGTCTCGTGGATCGCCTCCGGCTGGGGCCGCTCGCCGCTCGACTTCTGGGACGATTTCAGCGCCGACGGCAGGCTCGACGAACGAGCGCCCACCGGCGAGGACACCCCGATGGCGTCGCTGGCGGTGCAGGTCGAAGTCCCCGCCCGGCAGGAAGAGACGATCACCTTCCTGATCGCCTGGCACTTCCCCAACCGCATGACCTGGACGCCCAAAGGCAACGACGAAGACCGGATCGGCAATTACTACACGACCCGATACGCCGACGCCTGGGATGTGGCCGAGAAGGTGGCGGGCCAACTGGACCGGCTGGAAGCGGACACCGTGCGTTTTGTGAAGGCGTTCTGCGACAGCGACCTGCCCGAAGTCGTCAAGGAGGCGGCGCTGTTCAATCTCAGCTCGCTGCGCAGCCAGACCTGCTTTCGCACGCGCGATGGACGATTCTACGGATTCGAAGGATGCAGCAACCGAGGGGGCTGCTGCCACGGCTCGTGCACCCATGTCTGGAACTACGAGCATGCGACCGCGTTCCTGTTCGGGTCGCTGGCCCGATCGATGCGCGAGGTCGAGTTCGCCCATGCCACCGGCGAGACCGGTCTGATGAGTTTCCGCGTGAACCTCCCACTCGAACGGGCTCGCGAATACGGCAAGGCGGCCGCCGACGGCCAGATGGGCTGCATCATGAAACTCTATCGCGACTGGCAGTTGTCCGGCGACAAGCGCCTGCTCGAATCGCTCTGGCCGCACGCAAAACGGACCCTCGAATTCTGCTGGATCGAGGGCGGCTGGGACGCCGACAAGGACGGCGTAATGGACGGCTGCCAGCACAATACGATGGACGTCGAGTACTACGGCCCCAACCCCCAGATGGGCCTCTGGTACCTCGGTGCGCTGCGGGCGGCCGAGGAGATAGCCCGACATCAGGGCGACACGGCGTTCGCTGCGACGTGTCGGCGTCTGTTCGAGAATGGAAGCCGCTGGATCGACGAGAACCTCTTCAACGGTGAGTACTACGAGCATCACATCCGCCCGCCTAAGGACCGATCGGCAATCGCCCCGGCCCTGCTCGTGGGCATGGGCGCCGCGGACCCGACGCAACCTGACTATCAGCTTGGCTCCGGTTGCCTGGTCGATCAGCTCGTCGGCCAGTACACCGCCCACGTCTGCGGCCTGGGCTATCTGGTCCGGCCGGACCATGTGCGCAAGACCCTGGCGAGCATCATGAAGTACAACTATCGCGACGGCATGCACGATCACTTCAACTGCATGCGCAGCTTCGCGATGGGCGACGAGTCGGCGCTGCTGATGGCCAGCTACCCGAAGGACCGGCCAGAGAACCCGTTCCCCTATTTCAGCGAGGTGATGACGGGTTTCGAATACACCGCCGCGATCGGTATGCTCCAGGAAGGGCTCATCGACGACGGACTGACGTGCATCGCGAGCATCCGTGATCGATACGACGGCCGCAGGCGCAGCCCCTTCGACGAGGCCGAGTGTGGCCACCATTACGCCCGCGCTATGGCCAGTTGGGCGGCGGTTCCCGCGTTGACCGGGTTCCTCTATTCCGGCGTGGACAGGACCATGACCTTCGCGAACACCGAAGGCAACCACTTCTGGTCCAATGGCGACGCTTGGGGCACGTGCGCAATCGAACGCACCCGCGACTCGGCGAAGATCACAATGGCAGTGCTGCACGGCAGGCTCGATCTGGCGGAGTTCCGCCTGACCGGCTTTGGCAATCGTGCCTTCGGCGATGGGCTACAAATCGAGGCAGGCAGGCAGGCTCAGTTCCAGGTGAGCGGCTCGGCATCCACCTACTGAGCGATGTCGCGGCCTTTGATGCCGTGGATCGTCAGGTTGGCGTCGGGAAGTCCGTCGCGGGCGGGCAAGATCTGCTCGGCCTTGAGAAAGACGACGTGACCGTCGGCGAAAAGGAAGTTGCGCGCCCCCTGCCAATTCCACCAACCCTGCTCGATTTCGACGGGAACATGGCTGCTGGCCCACTCGCCGATGAGGATCTTGGCGGCGGGGTATGCCACGGCGTCAGCCCGCTGTGGAATCGATGGGCGAGGGTCGTTGTAGGTGTCCGCCTTGTCGTTCATCGCATCAATCTGCGGCGGACTGTGATAGAAGGCCATCGAGTAGGCATAGCTGGTCGATTCGAACAACATGGGGTCGGCTCGATCCTCCGGACATAACAGCACCGAAGGATTGTGTGCGTCAATCGAACCGCCCAGGTAAGGTCTGACCCACCGTCGCCATCCGCGTCCCATCCACAGCCAGTAGACCGGGTCCTCGGCCACCGGATCAGTCGCGCACGGGTAAATGCCGTCGTGGTCGTTGAGGTACATGCCCATGCCCAGGCTGATCTGCCGCAGGTTGTGGGCACAGCCGATGCGGGACGCCGCCTGCCGCGCCTTTCTCAGCGAGGGGATGAGGATCGACACAAGGACCGAGATGACGGCGATGACAACGAGCAGTTCGATCAGGCTGAACGCCGGGCGATGTGCGTTCGTTCGCCGTATTCGATCGCGTGTGCCATCCATAGCGGTTTGTATCCTGTCCATGCGGCGGGGCGAATGATGATCCGCCCTACTCGACTGTCACGCTCTTGGCGAGATTCCTCGGCTTGTCCACATCGTGGCCGCGAAGCACCGCCGCGTGGTACGCCAGCAGTTGCAGCGGGACCACCGTCAACATCGGCTGGAAGAGTTCCGGCGTCTGCGGGACCGTGATGAAGTGGTCTGCAACACCTTCGAGATACCGATCCCCTTCGGTCGCCACCACGATGATCCGGCCGCCTCGGGCCCGCACCTCTTCGATGTTGCCCATCATCTTGTCGTACTGCGCGCCGGCCGTCGCAACGAACACGGCGGGCATACAGTCGGCAATCAGGGCGATCGGGCCATGCTTCATCTCCGCCGCGGGCAGCCCCTCGGCGTGGATGTAGCTGATCTCCTTGAGCTTCAGCGCCCCTTCGAGCGCCACCGGATAGTTGAACCCCCGGCCGAGAAACAGCCAGTTGTCCTTTTCGATATTGGCCGCCGCGATGTCGCGGATGTGGTCGGACTGTTCGAGGATCCTCTCGATCTTCTCAGGGATCTGGGCCAGTTCCTCGATGTGGCGGGCCGCGTCGTCGCTGCCCAGGTGCCGGCGCCGGCCCAACTCGATCGCCAGCATGCTCAGCACCGCCACCTGCGCGGTGAAGGCTTTCGTGCTGGCCACACCGATCTCGGGACCCACGTGCAGATAGATGCCGGCGTCCGTCGCTCGGGCAATCGTCGAACCGACGACGTTGACCACGCCCAGGACCCCCGCGCCGCGTTCTTTGGCCTGCTCGACTGCCGCCAGGGTGTCGGCCGTCTCACCCGATTGGCTGATGGCGATGACGATCGTGCCGTCCTCGATGATGGGGTTGCGATAGCGAAACTCGCTCGCATACTCCGTCTCAACGGGAATGCGGGCGAGGTGTTCGAGAAGGAACTCTCCCACCAGGCCGGCGTGGAACGCCGTGCCGCACGCCGTGAAGATCACGTGACGGGCCCGCGTCAGCTCCCGCAGGTAGTCCCGAATGCCGCCGAGTTTGATCTTGCCGTCGTGAGCGTCGATCCGCCCGCCCAGGCACATGCGCAGCGACTCGGGTTGCTCGAAGATCTCCTTGAGCATGTGATGCTCGAACCCGCCCAGCTCGATCTGTTCGAGCGAGAACTCGATCTGCTTGAGGTCCTTGGCGACCGTGACGTTGTCGATCGTCTTGGTGTGGAACCCGTCCGGACCGACGAGCACCATCTCGTTGTCGGCCATGTAGATCGCCTGCGTCGTGTGCTCGACGATGGCGGCGGCGTCCGAAGCCAGGATGTACTCGGTGTTGCCCACGCCAAGGATCAGGGGGCTGCCGCGCTTCGCCCCGATCAGCGTGTCAGGGAAATCGCAGCAGATAATCGCCAGGCCGAACGTCCCGTGCAGCTTTCGCAAGGCCTGCTGAACCGCCCATTCGAAGGCGCTTTGCTCGTCCGGCAGTCCCGCCTCCGCCTGGTTGGCGTAGATATAGCCGATCAGGTTGGCGATCACTTCCGTGTCCGTCTCACTGCGGAAGACGACCCCTTCGTTCTGGAGCCAGGTCCGCAGCGTGGCGTAATTCTCGATGATCCCGTTGTGTACGACGGCGATCTTACCCGTCGCGTCCAGGTGCGGGTGCGCATTGGTGGTGTTGGGCCGGCCGTGCGTGGCCCACCGCGTATGGGCGATGCCCAGCGTGTCCCGACCGTGCGGCTCGTCCAGGATCTCTTCCAGGGCGCTGATCCGCCCGCTGGTCTTGGTCACGTGAATCGAGCCGTCGTCCAGCAGGGCGATGCCGGCCGAGTCGTAGCCTCGGTATTCCAGGCGTTTCAGTCCTTCGACAAGGATCGGCTGAGCGGCTTTGCGGCCCAGGTAAGCGACAATTCCACACATCGATAGTATCCCCTATTTCTCCGTATTCGATCCCGTACAGAATCGGCATTCCCGGGCAAAGACTCTATCGGAAAAACACAAAAACCGACAATTCCGAGCCTGGGTGGAGTGCCCACAATTGTAGGTCCGCCACCCGCAACCCACAAATCATTTCTGCTTAAGCGACCTATCAGGACTTCTCATTTGACGGACCCAACCGCCGAAAGTAGACTCCCCCGATGATCGTCGTGATTGACTACAATATCGGCAATGTCCGCAGCGTCTGCAACGCGTTTCGGCACATCGGCTGCGACATCCGCTTGAGCCGCGACCCGGACACCGTGGGACGGGCTCTCGGGCTGGTCCTGCCGGGCGTGGCGGCCTTCGGGTATGCGATCGAGGCCCTGGGCTCGGCCGCCGAACTGGTCAAGCAGGCCGCGGCCGCCGGCAAGCCGGTCCTGGGCATCTGCGTCGGCTACCAGATGCTCTTCGAGGAGAGTTCCGAGTACGGCCCCCACCAGGGACTGGGCCTGGTCAAGGGCAAGGTGGTCGCCCTGCCGGCCGCGCAGGTGGTCCCGCATATGGGCTGGAACCGGGTCGATCTGCCGGGCGACATGGACCTGTTCTCGGACCTCGGCGAATCCAGACATTTCTACTTCGCCCACTCGTACTATGCCCAACCGGGCGACGAGCGGGCGAAGATCGCCTATACCGACTACGGCTTCGCCCTGCCGGCGGCGATCCAGAAAGACAACATCTACGGCGTCCAGTTCCACCCCGAGAAGAGCGGCCGGCAGGGACTGAAGGTCCTCCAGAATTTCTACGACCTTTGCAGGAGCAGAGCCTGAAGTGCGACGTGTGAGGTTTCGATCGATGTGTCCTTCAAACTTCAAACGGGAACCTTCAAACTCTTTGTTATGCTGACCAAGCGAATCATTCCGTGCCTCGACGTCAAGGACAACCGCGTTGTCAAAGGCATCAACTTCCTGAACCTGCGCGACGCGGGCGACCCCGTGGAGCTGGGGGCGCGCTATAGCGACACCGGGGCCGATGAACTGGTCTTCCTCGACATCACCGCCACGATCCGCTCGCGAAAGACCATCGTGGACATGGTCGAGCGCGTCGCGAAGAACGTCTTCATCCCCTTCACCGTCGGCGGCGGCGTTCAGAGTGTCGAACAAATCGACGAACTGCTGCGCAGCGGCGCCGAGAAGGTCTCGGTCAACACAGCGGCCGTGCAGAACCCGAACCTGATCGCCGAAGCGGCGCAGCGATTCGGCAATCAATGCGTAGTGCTCGCCATCGATGCGAGGCGGTCGAAGACACGGCCGGGACACTGGCAGGTGTGCGTCAAGGCCGGCTCAGAGCCGACAGATCTCGATGTCGTCGAGTGGGCCGCACGAGGCGAGGAACTGGGGGCCGGCGAAATCCTGCTGACCAGCATGGACGCCGACGGCACGCTGGCCGGCTACGACAACGAGCTGAACAGGGCCGTCTCCGACGCGGTCAACATCCCCGTCATCGCCTCCGGCGGCGCCGGCAACCTCGACCATCTCTACGACGCCATCACCCTCGGCGGCGCCGACGCCGTGCTCATGGCCTCGATCACGCACTTCGGCGACTTCACCATCACCCAGATGAAAGAACACCTCCGCGACCGCGGCCTGCCCATGAACCTGTGAGTTCTACCGCATTCTATCGGCGACGGCGTATCGAAAGGCCGAACGTGTGTACGTCATCGTACTCTTGTCCCATGGCCACGTTGATCAAGCCGGAGTCGAGATTATAGACAACGGACCACACCGTGTGCTCCTGCCGGACGGCCTCCAGCAAATCCATCGCAGCAGGCGGAGAAAGACAGCCCTGCAACCGGTCGAGTGTCTCCTGTGCCCTGCTGTATCGCCAGCAATCCGGCCGGCACTCCTCCGACAGCAGGAAATTCGTCGAAACTTGCCATGGCCGATCGTCGCGAACGACAGAGACTCCGCCGTCGACGTATTCGACAACAGCCGAAGCCCCCGAGGCGTCGGCGATGTGAAAGTGAACGGACGGCCCTGCAAACTCAACGTTGTACTGCTGAATCAGAGCGAGCGCTTCGTTCACATCCTGCGCGTGATCGAGTACAAGGCGCACGATCTGGCTGTTGAGCAGCGTCGGCCTGTTGGGGTCATCGGGGCTGTTCCGGCGAGGCACCGCGTTCTGTGCGATCGCCACGCCGCACTCGTTCATTCCATCGATCGCCGCGTGTGGTGCGGCCAGAAGAACGAACCGCTTGGACCATGGAATCTCCTGCATTCCCTCCAGACCAAGGTAGTAGAGATCGACCATAGAGACCGAGGCATACCCCCCCGGCGGGTTCGTGAACAGCAGCAGCGAAGCCCGGTGCGCCCAGTCGAAGTTGCGGCCGAAGAGGGTCTTGCCCTCCGGGTTCGGAGCCGCGAAGCTCGTGCACGCATCCGGATTCACCGCCTCATAGACTCTGCGATAAGGACCCCAATCGAGACCTGCCTTGGCGAAGAGATCGAACAGGTACGTGCCTCGATAGCGCATGACGTAGAGCGGGAAATCATCGACCTTCTCCAGTGATGCCAACGTGCACACCGGGTTGTAGAGCACCACCGACACAACCAACAGCACGACACTCATCGTGATCGCCAGCCCCAGGAGTATTCGTTTCTTGCGGCTTCGCCGCTGCGACTGCAAGGGTATGATTTCAGACCGCTGTTCATCGCCATTCGACATCAGCAGCACTCCACCGCCAGCAACACAATACGATATTCAAGCACTCGAATGAAGCAATGCTATCACACTGAATCGCACCTGTCTCGCACAGAAGCAGACGCCCCCTCATCCGGCTTGCGACAGAGAAAACGGGACGGCAAGGACCGAAGCTGCTGTTTCATTTGCCCTCGAGGGTTCGTGTATCGGCCATCAGGGCGTGGACGGCGTCTACGATGCGCTCTTCGACCGATGGGGCGAACGGGCCCGGCAGTGGGGTGTAGAGCATCGCGCCACCACCTTCGTAGCCGCCCTCGTGCAGGACGCGAACCGAAGGCACGTAGCCGAAGACGTCGTTCGAATAGCCGGCTACCCAGAGCGGCGGACCGGCCAGTTCGCGCTTCAGCCGCAACGAGTAATCGACCACCACCTCGCCTGCCAGCGCCACCATCATCAGATCGTCACCGAATCGGATTGCCTGGACCAGATACGGGTACGTGGATGGGATCGCGCCTTCGTGCTTCAGTTGTTCGAGCAAGAATCCGACGTGTAGGCGTTCGTACTTGTTGTTGGATTTGATCTGCGCCTCCAGTGTTTCGCGGCTGGGCGGCTGGGCGAAATCCAGGACCACTTCCTGCATCGCCGCCGCGAGCGGCCCACGCACCGGCTTCGGCGGGCCCTGGAGCGCCGCCTCGACCGCGTTGGCCAGCGCGTAGCCGTGCTGGCGGCACAATTCCAGCGCCCGGTCCTGGCTGCGAGGATACGGGTTCTGATCGCCCCCGCAGCCGGCAATGAACAGGGCGGTCGTCCCCGGGTGCCGTTGCTCGATGCACTCCTGGGCAAAGCCGGGATAGTCACCGCAGTAATCGTAGCCGCTCAACGTCGTGGCGTGACAGGCGTATCCGAACATGACCGCCCGCAATGCCCCGTCGGGACCGTCGATCCGCAGCACGGGGACGTCGTGATCGACCGGACCGTCGGTATTGGGACTGATCTGCCAGCCGCGATCGGTCTTCAGCCGGCGGTTCATGCCGAACCCCGCTCGGCCGTGTGTGTAGGACACCGTGGCAGACGACAACTCCGCAATTGCCTCGCCCACCAGCTCGACGATTCTCTCCTGCAACCGGTCGCTGTAGGCATTCGATTGTTCGAGTTGCTCGGGCGTCAGATCATAGAACGAATGGCCATAGATCGAATAGGCACTCTCACGGATCACCGGTGCCGAGTGCGTATGCGATGCGTTGATCAGCAGATTCCTTGGAGCGATGCCGTGGCGTCGCTCGACCCGGTCGGCAATCCAGTCGCGCGTCGTACGGTCGATGCCGAGCAGGTCCAGCGTCACGACCGCCAACCGGTTGCCCTGAGAGTCCTGCAGGACCAACGCCTTGGCGTGCAGGTCGTGGACCTTGCCCTCTGCCGGCTTCGTCCGGGCCGCGTAGCCGGCCATCCACATCGGCTGCTCCGGCGTGATGACCGCCCGCGCCACACCGGCTCGCCACTGGTCCGAAGCGGCGCCGGCCGCCGGGAGCAAGAACACAGAAACCACCGCCAACAGAACCAACAAGACACATTCCCGTGGAACTCCAACGATCCGAACTGAGTCACGTGCCGTTTCTGCCTTCATCGCCATTTCCTTTCCGAACGCCAAGATCGACAGGACATCCCGTTTCGGCCCGGCGTCCCTAATGGGCCTTGCTCCTTATGAATGTAAGGGTAATGCTGCCGCCGGCCGGATCATCTGACTCCATGAAGCGTGGGGGTACGAAGGTGACGCGTCCGGATGCCTCTGGAATCTCCTCGATCCGCAGAAGGGCCGCCAGAGTCTCCATCCGCGCCTTGCCTATGGCGACGCAGGCATCCTGGGTGCGTCGTCTGGCGGCGTATTCGGCGCCGGGGCGCATCGTCTCGAGCAGATCGTCCAGGGCCCTCTCGATCAGGCCCAGTTGCACTTCCACTTCCTGCAATCGTCCGGTCCGGGCAAGGGCGTTCCGGCGCGAGCCGGCCAGATGGGCGGCCCGCGCCTGGCCGGCCAGTTCATCTCTCAGATGCTGCAGTTCCCCTCGTTCCTTCCTGAGCTTCGCCAACAAGTTCCTCGTGTCCTCAGGCGACAGATTGACAAGACTGTTGGCGGCCTCGATGTCGCCCCCACCGAGCTGATGCCGGATCGTGACAGACAGGCCTCGTTCGTGTCGGAGCCGCTCGGAGATCGCCGCGAGTTCTTTGGCCTGTTCGGCCGACAGCGTTGTCACCGCAGCCGCATACTGCACGACATAGGTTTCCGTACCGGTCGGCTCCTCTTTTTCCCCGCCCAAGATATTGCCGATCGTTCCGGCGACTCGATAGGGCGACCCGGCCACCGCACCGGCGATGAGCGTGGCGGCGGCCCCCACGGCGGCCTGCGTGATTTGCCCGCGAGAGACGCCCTGCTCATCGATCTTGAATGACAGCGGCAACCGGATGGAACCACCGGCGTCGCGGAGGATGAACAGCACCGTATCGAGAGACACCGGCAACGTCAGGAGTTTCGCCAGAAAACCGTCGGGCGGCTCCGTAAGGGACAGGTCGGTGAAAACGAGCCGGGCCCGGGCCGATAGCGGTTGGTCCTTGTGGAATCGCATGTCAATACTGGCATCAAAGACGCCGCGACGTAACGTCATCCCGTTTTCCCTGGCCAGCCCCTTGAAGTTGGCCAGTTCCAGCCCACTCATTCCTGCTTTCACCCAGCCGTCCGGATGCGGATAAAGCGTCAGGCGTCCGGTGGCCGACATCTCCTGGAAGAGAAGGCGATCTTCCATCATCGGAGACTCTGTTGCATCCTCCGCCGAGGTCTCGACCGACTCGTCTGCGGCGCCGCGTCCTTTGCCCGGCAGCGGCACTTCTCCGGCGGTTGCCACGACGTTGAATCGCATCGGGCCCCTGGTATCGGCGCCAGGCGTGGTGAATCCGCGGACCTCGACGTCCAGACCTTTCAGGGGTATGTACATGGGAGGATCCACCGTGTTGTCGACGAAACGGAAGTCCACACCGCTGACGAGGAACTGATCCACGCGAATATCCAACGGCCCACTCTGCCCTTGAGAGCCTTCCATGCGATGGGCCGTCACTTCATTCGCGTCCCGACCAGCAGAGGCGGCCACGGCATTGCCACCAGCGACGGCTTCGGCAGACGAGGTCTTGACCGTCATGCCGAGCAGGTGGAATCCATCGGCCTCCCGCCGGACCGCGCCTTGTGGTTTCACCAGGCCGACTTCTTTGACGTGAACGCTGCCATTCGCCAAGTCCACCTTCGGTATGACGGCGCGGATTTCCTCCAGGCCGGCCAGCACCGTCTTGGCCTCGGTGTCCTCGAACACAATGGCCCGGGCCAGCAACTCTATACCGAAAGGCCGGCTGAGATCAAACTCCGTGCTGCTGCGCCGCTGCGCCTGCACCGTCAGTTGGGCGTTTCCCGACAACCTGCCATGGCGCAGATCGTTGGCATCCACGAGGACGCCGAGTTCGGGCGAGACCGAAGCCAACCCCGAGCCGCTGATCCGGGAGATGTCCCATTGGGCGAGAATCTGTGGCTGGGCGACGAAGGGTGACACCTCCAGCTTCAATCGAACGGACTCGGCCAAAGGCTGAACCCGGCCGTGGAGATCGATTCGGATGGGTGGATTGACGTCGGGCTCGTCTCCGAGGATCCTGATACCCTCGGTATTGGCGATCGTCAAGTCCGAGACAACGACGGGCGCCGCCGTCGGCCTGGTTCGGTCTGTGACCGTGAGGTTTGCCGCCTCCAGTGACAACCGCTCCAATGTAACAAGCGGGAGCCGCTGTGCCCTTCGAATGGTGCCGCTCGCGGGGTCCGGCCTCGTCGCCAGGGCGATCGACTCGGTGCCCGGCCGTTCGTCAGCCGAAATGGTCACGGTGTTCGGCTGTTCGTCCGTCGCAACCGGAGGATCGATGACCGTCGGCTCGGAAGCCCCAAACTCAAACCCCAACACACTCAGCGTCCCGGCCGGTGTGCGCTCAACGGCCGCCTCAACGCCCTGCAAAGACAGATGCCGGAGGGAGACCCGATATGCGTTCGGATCAAAGCGATCCACGGCCAGTTCCGCCGAGTCGAATCGCAGGAGAGGCTCCCCTTCAGGTGCCCTGCGGTAGTCCACATCGGTCACCTTGATACCGCCCTGCCGGCCGCCGTCCGGATGATGCGTCAGCTCACCGGCGATTCTGGCGCGGAACCGGCCGGCTTCCAGGGCCGGTTTCACTCCCGGCGGCAGATACGCCAGCAGCGGTCCAGTGTCGACACCCTCCGCCTCCAGCATCAGGTCAACCGCCTGCCTCAGCGGCGAGGTCTGAATCTGCCCCCTGACCGCCGCCTGCTGCACCACACCCGGCGCTCGCACGCCAACCGTCATCGTGGCCGGAGGCGCGTCGACCCCCAAGGCGAAATCGTTCAGCGTCAGGTCGACGGACATGGTCTGGGCCACCGCAGGAGCAACGGCATGGTCGAACCACTGAAGGCGCGCCTCTCTGACCTCCAACTGTCCTATGCGCACGGGCAAGGCCGACTCCGACGAGGTTTCCGTCTGGCCGCCTCGCCCCGCAATGATGCGCACACCCGCAAAGGCCGGCGCGCCCGACTCTTCGCGAGAAATCGTCAGGCGTGGCCGCTCGATCGCGATGCGCTGCGCCTCCAGGCCCGTGTCGGCCAGACGGAGCTGCGCGACGTCAATCCGGTCGAGCCCGGCGATCTCGGCGTCACCATCCTTGAGTGTGGCATCGAGAACCGTCGCCGAGCAGCGGATCCCCTGGCTGTCCCAGCCGACGCGTCCCTTCGCATTCGCGGCAAGACTGCCTCTGGTCATGGTGGACTCGGCCCCCAGAGCCTCAAGATAGGGCGCCATCTCGACCAGAGCCACGCCATCGCTATGGAGGTTCAGATCGAAGGACAGGCCCGCCAACTCCGGTGCGACCGAACCACTCAACTCCACACGGTCGATCATCCCGGGACTGCGAAGCCACGCCTTCACCGAGGCAGGCGATCCCGCGCCGTCCTCGGCGCCCAGTACAAGATCGGTCAGTTCCAGCCCGAGATCCGGGATGGCAAAGGTCTTGACCGGCGTAACCATTCGATCGACGAGGGTCAGTTCGTTGTCATGCCACGACAGACGTCCGATCTCGATCCTGGCGACGGACCTCTCGGCCGAGGCGGCGCGTGAGCCGGTCTCCATGCTGCCGGACTGCGCTTCGACCGCCGGAGGGCTCGGCCCGCCCTGCGACTCGGACGCCGAGGGAGTGCCGGTGAGCCGAAAACCCAGAACGGTCAGGCAGCCCGTCGGATCCCGCTCAAGGGCCAGACGCTGTCCGGAGACCTCCACCTGGTCGATATACGTCGTCCCGGACGGCGGGTCGATTCGCACCCCGTGAACGGCGATGGCTTTGAGCCCCAACAACTCCTGCGTGTCCTGAAGGCTGATGTTCGTGATGGACGCAGAGGCGTTGAACGGCCCATCGTCCTGCTGCACAAACACAGCGTTAACATCACAGGTGAACGTCCCCGCTCTGTACAGGGACTCGAGGCCAAGGCTTCGAAGATGGGGCTGCAACGCATCCGGGCGGATTGCCGTTCCGACGATCTTGACTGCCACCCTGCTCTCGGACGAGGACAAAACCATCGTTCCGCCGGCGTGAAGGCTTTCCACGATGCCGGGCGCGCCCAATCGGGCTGTCAGCGTCAACCCCTCCGACGGCGATGGAGCGTGCTCAACGGTAACCTCGTTGAGATCCAGCACCAGATCGACCTGCGGAGAGACGGACTGATCGTGGAGCACGAATCGCACGTCGCGCACTCCAATGCCATCCAGTGACCATTGGGCCGACGATCCATCCGCGGACCGCGAGGCACCGGAGTATTCCTCCACCGTTGTCGCGATGTCTGTCCTGATCGCCGGTCTCCGTGGCGAGCGTCCGGCGAACTGAAAGCCGCCCACCGAGAACATGCCGGTTGGTCTCCTCCAGACGTGGAACGCACCTCGGTTGACCTGGACCTGTCCCACGCGAACGGCGCCCGAGTCGAACACGTTGGCGTCCACCACCGCGCTGTGCAGGGCAAAGTGCTCGGCCCCGTCGATCGTCATGGCCGCATTCTTCGATTCGAGATGCACCCGAAGCACCGGGACCGAAGGCCGAACCGGCGTTTCGCCCGATGCGAAAGACTGCTTCGCCGGCAGGTCAACGTCGTTCGCCTCGACCACCTGGATTCCCTGGACCCGAACGGCCCCATCGCACGCAAAACCGATGGTCCGCGCGTCGGGAATAACCCCCAGACCGGCCAGATACTCCTCCACGGCGCCGGGCTGCACGCCCTGGAGGGCGACCCTGACTTCGGCCAGAAGATCTCTTCCCTGGGCCGAACCGGTCCCCTCGATCGTCAATTGGCTCAACACGGGAGGAGACGACAGGATGACCTGGAACCGCGTCTGGCGTTTGTCCGATCTGAGGTCGGAGAGCCGGACGTTCAAGTCCAATCGAGTCTCAAAGACGGGTGACACCGTTTCGTCTCGAAAGCGAACCTGCACGTGCTGAAGTCGCAATGCATCCATTCTCAGCGGCGGCGTGAGATCGATTTCGCGCGGCGGTGCGAAGGGGCGGATGACTTCGGCATCGGCATGCGGTGTCGCATCGCTTCGCTCTCGCAGGACGACCAACAGGGTCCGCAACTGCGGGAACGTACCGTCTTCGGCCCGGGTCAAACTGACGTCCATCCCGTCGATCTCGATGCGATGGACGACGAGACGGCGTGTCAACAAGGTCACCAGGGAGACATCCGCACGGCAGTACTCGACATCGACCAGCGGCGTATTGGCGTCGCTCGGCACCAGGACGAGATGCCAAAGCTCCGCGTCTCCGGTGAGCAGAGACAGACGCAGTCGCTCATAGCGAGCCTCCAGACCGTACTGGGCCATCGTTCTGTCGAGAATCCAGGGCAGAGAAAGCCACAGAGCAACTCGAAGCACCACAACTACAGCCACGGCAATCGTACAGACCCAGAAGAGAAGTCGAAGCCAGCGCGGGCGGCCGGCTCGGGGCCGGCCCGAGGGGTCCGACGGCCCGTCGGGGATCCGGCCCGCTTCGGATCCGATCGCCTCACATGCCACGGTAGTCCCGGCGGGCAGCCGGTCCGAATTGCCCGAGGATGACCTGGTTCTTCTCTTGCTATGCCCCACGGGACGCTCCTCTGGCTCTATGGTTGTTCCTGAAGAATCCGGTTCAAGACGCGGCGTCGTTCCGTCAGCGAGGCGAGGGGGTCATAGCCCTCCGGCGCCTGGCCCTGGACCGCCAACCAGTCGAAGGCGCGGGCCCTGGCGGCCGGCGAGATGTCCTCCAGGTAGATGAAGTTCTCCAGGAGCAGACGCTGCCTGAGATCGTCGATGCTCTTGGCGTCCGAGACGAGCTCGCCGAGAACCGCAGGGTGCCGGCCGACCTCGCCGGCATGACGAATCAGAATGGCTTCGAAGTCCGGCGACGCCGGATCGGAAGAGACGGCCCGCGTGAGAAACTGATATGCCGCCTTCTCCAGCCGCCATCCCAGCACGTCGGCCTCCACCGGCGGACCCGACAGGTGCTCGTTTGTGATCGCATGGGCGAGGTAATCGAGGACGAGATCGCTCGCCGACAGCGCCATATCCTCGATCAGGAGCGCCCCAGTCTTCTGAGCGAGGTGCAGCAGCGCCCGCTGCTTGTGTGTGGGCGACTGAAGAAGTCGAATCGCATCTTCGATGCCTCGCCGGCCGGTGCCAGGCTGTTGACCGTCGTTTGTGCCGTCGGCTCCAGCCGCAGCCAGAAGATCATCCCGACACTGCTTCAACGAGGCGGCATACACGGCCGCGTCGTCCGTTCCCTCCGGCGGAAACGGCTTGACCTCGATCAGGGCCCCAAATGCGGCGATTCCCTCCACGTCAAGCGGAGAAGGCAGCACGACCGCTAAACGGTCTTGCGTCTGCAAGACCTGCGGCGTCAATACGATCGTCTCGGTCACCAACATGCCGGGGACCGATGGCACCGAGGCCCCTGACTCGTTGTCGAAACGGACGACGCCTGCCCCGTCGGACAGAGCAGCGTCCTGCAAAGTGCCCGTGGCCACGAGCGAGATTTCCAGCAAAGTCGCCGTCGCTGTTTGTATTCCACCGTCTGGCTCCCGAGGCCGTCTGCGATGCACTCGAATCTCCAGCCTGCGGATCGCACCGGAATCCAGGACGGGTCGTCCCAGGATGCGGAAGCTTGCGTCCACGTCATAGGGCAGGACGCCGTGCAGCTTCTCCACGGCCACATCCGCCCCGTCAGCGCCAATCTGCTCTTGAAACGGCGTCTCACTTCGAACGGTCCCCACCCTGGCCGATCTCAGAAGCCCGGCCACGGGCACAACCGCCGGACTCGCCGGAAAGAGCGTGATCATTTGGGTCCGCAACGTCACAGGCTCCAAGGCCCCCTCGAACCACCGATCCATCGGCACAAACGTTACCGAGATGGCGAGAGTGCCTTCGGGATGCAGTGAATTGCTGTCCGCCGGTCCACCTCCGAACCGCCCAGCGCCTCCGGAATAGCTGACATCGTACTGCCACGCGGATCCAACCAGAGGACCTGGAGCACCCTTGGGACCCAGGCGGCAAGCCGTAAGCAAGACCACGGCCCCCCCCACCAGGCACAGGGTGATCTGAAATGCACGAGCCTGATTCCGGCGATGGCGTCTGAACTTCCGTTCCATATTCGCCTCGGATACGAATCCCCAGAGTCGTCGGTATGGCGATCGTTGGGTGTCTTCTGCCCACAGGATATCATCTGTCGGCAGAGAGCACAAGCATCACGCCCTGCTGGTCCATGATCTGACGGACGTGTGTCGTAAGGCCAGGGCCGCCAAAGCGGCGGCCGACCGGCGCGTCCGGTACAATCGGGTGCTTGCCGGCGGCCATTGACGCGAATGGCCCGATCTGGTCTAATACAATCGGAGCGTCCCTCGTGGAGGAGGATCCCTCTGTGCTTGGGGCTGTCCTGGATGCCGGATGTGGTTCTGCCTCGATCGAAAACCGCTTTGAGTAACGGAGGTGTAAGATGACCGGGCGAACATTGCTTCTTGCAGCTCTTCTCATTCTCTCGTACCGCATATCCACGCCCCTGTACGGCTGGGGATCGGCCACCCACGCGTACATTGCCCAACAGATCGGCAAACAGCAGGGAACCTCGAACCTGAACGAGCTGTACGGCTCCGTTCTCCCGGATGCGTTCAATGTGATGTTCGGCGACCCCTACCAGGACCAGTTGTGGACGCAGACGCATTACGAATTCATGAAGCTGGTTGAGAGCGCCGAGTTCCAGCTCGACGAGGCGCTGGCCTTCGGGTTCGCCAGTCACAATGAAGCCTGGGGTGCAGATCAGACCGCCCACATCAGCTCGATCACGCATCCCGGCCAGGGTTACGTGATCCGCAAGCAGAACGAGCTGGCGGCTATTCTGGGGCCTCGGATCAGGCTGTTTCTCCTTCTCGGCGGCGTGTCGAACGCAAGCACAGTGATCGACGAAGTGTTGCCGACCGTGGCGCATGCCGCGATCGAAACAGCCGTCGACCTGCTCGTCAGTCAGAACGAAGACCCCGACATCGGCCGGCGCCTGGCACTGGCCGCCCGCACCAGAGGATGGTCGGCTCCGATCCTGCTGTGCAAAGCGTATGCGGCAGATCTCGCTGTGACGGCCGGAACGACAGAGGCCGTCGCCGCCCCGCTCATCGTCGCCGCCGAGAACGAATTCGGACTTCAAATCGAACTGTACGGAACCCTGCTGAGTCAGGAAGACCCCGTCGCTGCCCTGGCAGAACAGGGCGCCAATCTGGCCATGCTGCTCCTGGCTGCCGAACTGGGGATCGTCGTCGACATCCCTGCCAATCTGATGACGGAAATTCTAAGTACCGCCATCGACCTGGTGGAGGACGACTACGCGGCAGAAATCGCGGCCACCGTCACGTATGTTCGGGCGGGATTGGAGTCCCACGGAGTCACGAAGACTCCCTTATAGAGAACAGGCCCGATGGGCAGAATGCCTCGCCCAATCCGCCCCTCACACCGACTCGTTCTTCTCTCGCTTCGGTCGCTGCAGGCCTTTCCACCCGGAACATCTGAACGCCGTGGCGGCGACCTGCGTATCATGTGGATTGTATGAATCACGCAAATGCCGGAAGGCGGAACATCGTAGGAGAGCCTCGAATGCTACGCAGAGAATTCCTGAAAAACGGAACGATTGCCGCCGGCACCGCCGTGGCGGCCGGAATCCTGGGGGCGAGCGGTGCGCCCGTTGCAGGCGGGTCGGGCAACGGCAGATCGAGCTCTGCCAAGCTGCCCCGACGGCGTTATGGCAGCACCGGCGCGCAGTTGTCCATCATCGGCTTCGGAGGGATCGTCGTCAGCGGCGTTGAGCAGGAGCACGCCAACCGCATCGTCGCGGAAGCGGTCGAGAAAGGCGTCAACTACTTCGATGTCGCGCCGACTTACGGGGACGCCGAGATCAAGCTTGGACCGGCCCTGGAGCCCTACCGCAAAGACGTATTCCTGGCCTGCAAGACCACGCAGCGAACGAAGGAGGGGGCGGCGGCCGAACTGAAGGAGTCGCTGCGAAGGCTGCGAACGGACCATTTCGATCTCTACCAGCTTCACGCAATCACCGACGTGCAGAAGGACGTGGATGCGGTGTTCGCCGAGGGCGGCGCCATGGAGGTCTTTGTCGAAGCGAAGAAGCAGGGCCGGGTCCACCACCTGGGGTTCTCCGCTCACTCGGAAGAGGCGGCCCTGGCGGCCATGAAGCGGTACGACTTCGACTCGATTCTGTTTCCGGTCAACTTTGCCACATTCTACGAAGGCGGCTTCGGCCCGCGCGTGATCGAGGCGGCCCGATCGAAAGGCGTGGCGATCCTGGCCCTCAAGGCGATGGCCCGACAGAGGTGGCCCGAGGGCGACCCGATGCGGCAGCAATACCCAAAGTGCTGGTATCAGCCCCTGACGGACCGCGATGAGGCCAGACTGGGATTGTGTTTCACCCTGAGCCAGCCGGTTACCGCCGCGATCCCGCCCGGCGACGAGTCGCTCTTTCGGATGGCCCTGGATGTGGCGATGAGGTATCGACCGGTCTCACAGGAGGAGGAGGAAACCCTCCGCCAGATGGCCCGATCGCTGAAACCCGTCTTCGCGCAGAGCCACCCACAGACATGAGCGGCGCGGACCCCGTTGCGCAAGAAGGCCCCAGACGTTGATTGTCGGCCGCATCTATCCGGCAGACCGGCACAGCTATGGCCTCCTACCAAGGGCGAGACTGTAATCGCACGGTGGCAATACCGAATGCCCTGACGGGTACGGCCACAGCGCCATCAGCCGACTCGAGTTCGGCCTGATTGGCCTCCACGAGGTTCGCCTGCCAGGCCCTTTCGACGTTCAGGCCCGTCACGCGGAGCGTCGCGGTCGTCGCCTTGCCATCGGTCTCGATGAGGCGGACGATGATGCCTTGACCATCTTCCGCCTGCTTGACGGTTGTGAGCAGCACGTTCGAGGGCTCCACGCGGCAGAAGCTCGCCCGGCCGTCCAGGGTACCCTGTCTTGGGCCATTGATGACTACGGCGGTGAGCGGGTTGTGAGCCGCCCAACCGAAGTCGCGGTTCACACGGTTGGCTTGCGGCCCATCGTGGCTGGTCAGGCTGTAGCGAAACAGAAGGTCGCTCTGCTGCACCGGTTGGAAGTTCGTGCGGAAGTTGCTGTCCAGGACGAAGGCATACATGTGCCCGTTCGTGAGCTGCTCAGGCGTGACGAAGGGCTGCCCGAAGTCCGGCGCCGTCACGCCGTGGTGGGCCTGCGAGACGTAGCAGGGCCACAGGCCGCCGAACTCGATCAGGTGCGATTCCACGGGCGAGAGCGTGATTCCCACATCCGGGTTCGACACGCTCGCCCAGTGCTGCACGGCGTAGTAGTTCGAGTTCGAGCCAGGGAACTGATCCCGCAGGGGCTCGATCACCGAGTTGGAGCCCTCGAACCGAAACGCCGGCGCATCGACCTCGAACGGAAACGCGAAGTAGATCTCCAGCAGCGGCGTCGAATCCTTCAGGACGCGGTTGAACAGGTCGATCCGCTTGATCCTATCGTACAGGACCACCTCCTGGACAATCTGGGGACAGCCCGGGCCCGAACCGCGAGCCACCAGGCTCGCACAGACCGGCCCCTGTTGCCCAGGCCGGATCTCGGCGCACGCCGGGCCTTCGCGCCGGCTCGTCTGCACCCACTTGGCCACAAACTGGTTCAGTTTGTCGGGGGCCTCGCGGTCCACCAGCTCGCGCGACAAGTCTTTGTCGTAGAGGCTCGCGATCGCGCCGGTTTGCGGGTCGAGCGCGACCCGGAAGAAACGGTTCTCGATGGTGTTCCCTGTGACGGCCGGCCCACTATCGCGTTTGGCTGCGTTCTCTCGCGGGACGATGCGATAGGTCTTATAGCCCATGGAGGGAACGCCCTCGGCGACAAATATCAGGTCGAACAGCTCATGTCGCTCGAACTGCCCGCGCGCCCAGCGGTGCGGGGCATAGGGAGCAGCCGCCAGCGGGCCGTCCAGCTCGACCACCTGGCAAGGCGCCGCCTGCCCGGTGGCGGTATCGATCAGATCGAAGGGGCCTTCCACGGCACATTTCGTCACACGCACCACATCGGTCCGCTCGATGGCCAGCGGATTGAAAACGACGATGTGTCGGCCGGATTGGTCGATCCGAATGTTCCGCGCGATGCCCTCCAACCCTGTGGACAGCACGGATTGGGCCAGCCCGGCGGCGCGGTAGGCATAGTGGCTCTTCTCGTTCCAGGCCCAGTCCTGGAGTTCGCCCGCCGGATAGTCCTTGCCCCAGGTGTGCTCGTCGTACAGGAGCACATCGTCATAGGCGCGGGCGATTTTCTGTGCCGGATACGGCTGATTGCAGACCAGCGAAGCAATCGTCGCGGCCTTCTCCGCCGAGAGTAGCTTGTCGTGCGTCAGGCGGTTGATGGTCGTCTCTTTGGCCGTGGAGAGAGCCCCCACCACATAGTCCGTGTGCGGCAGCTCGCCGCGAAACGTGCGGACGTCGGCGCACTGCTTGTCGAGAGCCTTGAAGAACATGGCGTTCGTGGCGACGACGAGCCTCGGATACGCCCACTTTTCGTTCCACTGCCGGACGACCTCGCTGATCCTCCTGTCGGGCGGATGGTTGTCGACGCCGTTGTGGATATACCGCATCACGTCGAACGGCGAGCCCCTGTCATCCATTTCGTCAAGCATGCCGGGCAGGGCCTCCATGACCTCATCGTAGCTGTCCGGCCCGATCACGCGGCTGAAGAAACCATAGCTGCCCTGGTAGTAGACCAGCACCGTCCGGCCGTCCGGTCCCTGCCAGCGGAAGGCGTCGGGCCGGCCGTGACGCAGGATGGCCGCCTCGTCCCAGAACGTGTGGATGTCGTTGCGGCCCCATTCGAAATAGGTGGGCAGTCCGGCGAAGAAGTACTTGATGTCCGCGCCCGAAAGGACGGACGCCAGGCCCCAGCTCAGACCGGGCAGATCGGTGATCGAGCCGACGGAGATCTCGCCGCCGTACTGCTGCACGAACCGGAAGGACGGATACATCAGCCGGATTTGCTGCTCGTGCCCGCACAGGCTGTCGATCTCGTTTCCGAACAGAGCGCCGATTTCGATCCGCCCCTGCCGGACGTAGGCTGCGAATCGGTCGATTGTCTCCTGGGGCCTGTTCTCGATGAAGTGCGCCAGCGACCAGGTCCCCTCCAGCGTGTAGCGGTACTTCGCCTCGTCCGGCCAGTCGCTGGTCTCGTCGCAGAATTGCAGCACGTCGTCGTAGAAGCCCGCGTAGAGGTTCAGGACGTTCTCAATCGTGTCAGTGTAGCCCAAGTCATGGTGCGTGATCGGCACGAAGTAGATGGTCCAATGCTTGCGAGGCTGCCACGGGGCTCGGTGCGTGGCCAGGACCTTGCCGCCCGCCCGGAGAACGAACTCTGCCGACGCCGCCTCCCGAACATCCGGCGCCTGGAATCGCAGCGTAGACTCGCCCTGCGGAATCGGCCCGAGACTGGCCGACCGGCGGGCCGAGCCGATTCGGAC
>LVBB01000070.1 GCA_001603075.1 Phycisphaerales bacterium Planc_01
GAGATTCGCAAGGCGGTCGTGGCGGCCGGGACCCGGCGGGTCCGACCGTGCCTGATGACCACGGCTACGACGATCCTGGCCCTGATCCCCGTCCTGACGAGTACCGGCCGCGGCTCCGACATCATGGTCCCGATGGCTATCCCCGCCTTCGGCGGCATGACGATCGAGATCCTCACCATGCTCATCGTCCCCGTCCTATATAGCATGCTCCAGGAAGCCAAAGCCCGACGAGCGACAGGGGATGGATCGCGCGTAGAAACACCATGAAGCGAGGGCACAACAGCAGAAAATCGGGGCGACAGGACTTGAACCTGCGACCTCTTGACCCCCAGTCAAGCGCGCTAGCCAAACTGCGCCACGCCCCGATGCGTTTGGCTCATTGTAGTGCGGCTCTCGGCGGCCAACAAGCGTTTTTTTGCCAATGTGTCGCTGGGGAAGGGATTTGGGCCGGGACGGCAGAAAAAAACCGAGAAGAGTTGCTTGACAAAGTTAGGTTTGGCTAACTATTATGAAGTTTTAGGCTGTGGCGCTATGGACGAAACGATGAAGACCGAGCCTGTGCAAGAACTCAGCGCGTCGCTGGAAGACTACTTGGAGGCCATTTTCAATCTGGCCGACGAGTCGGAAGGGGCGCGCAGCAAGGACATCGCCGAGGCGCTCAGCGTTGCCCGGTCTTCGGTGACCGGAGCGCTGCAGGCGCTTCGTGAGAAGGGTTTGGCGAACTATCGCCCCTATGGCTGCATCACGCTGACCGAATCGGGCCAGGCGCGGGCGGCTGAGGTGGTGCGAAAGCACAACATTCTCAAGTCGTTCTTCGTCAACGTGCTCGGGGTGGACGCCGACGTCGCCCAGCAGGCGGCCTGCAAGGCCGAGCATGCCCTGGGCCCGGAGATCATCAGCCGGTTGCTGAGTTTCATCAAGTACGTGACCGAGAGCCACAGACACGGCCGCGACGTGGCGGAAGAGTTTCGCGAGTTTCATAAGAGCAGATCGGGCAGAAAGGCCCGTACGGTAGAACCATGAGTGAGGCTGTCAGAGTGCAGGAGAAGCCGCCACAGCCTTTGTCAACGGCCAGGGCCGGCCAGACTGTCCGAGTCGTGCGAATTGATGCCGGGCGCGGGCTCAACAGCCGCCTGGCTTCTATGGGGTTGGTGGCCAGCGCCGAATTGAAGGTCGTCAGCAACGGCCATCCGGGCCCCTTCGTACTGATCGTCAAGGACGCCAAGGTCGTGCTCGGCAGGGGGGTCGCGCAGAAGATCCTTGTCAGATAGGACCGGCAGGGTAGTTCTCTTCTTTTTGCCTGTATAGTTCGTTGGGCCTAACTTTCTGGGGCCCGGTTTCTATGAATAGGCGATGTCTATGAAGTCAATCACAGTGGCGCTGGCGGGCAATCCGAACAGCGGCAAGACCAGCGTCTTCAACATGCTTACGGGGGCCCGCCAGCACGTGGGCAACTATCCCGGCGTGACCGTCGAGAAGAAGGAGGGGCAGTGCACCCATCGCGACTGGCGGATCACGTTCGTCGATCTGCCCGGCACGTACAGCCTGACCGCGTATTCGACGGAGGAGCTGATCGCCCGCAACTACATCCAGGAGGACAGGCCCGATGTCGTGGTGGACGTCGTCGACGCCTCCAACCTGGAGCGAAACCTGTACCTGGCCACGCAGATCATGGAGATGGACGTCCCCATGGTGCTGGCCTTCAACATGAGCGACCTGGCCAGGCGACGCGGCCTGGAGTTCGATCTGACCCAGTTGTCGCAGCTTTTGGAGATGCCCATCGTTCCGACGGTCGGCAACAAGGGCCAGGGACGAACGGAGCTGCTCGACGCCATCGTCGAGACGGCCGGCGCCGAGCGCAAGGAACGAACCCATCGCGTCACCTATGGCGGCGAGATCGAGGACGAACTGCTTCGAATCGAAGAGACGCTTGGCAAGACCGACGGCGATGTGGTTGCCAGGTACGGCCGGCGATGGCTGGCGATCAAGCTGCTCGAACAGGACGAGGAAGTCACGTCGAAGATTCGGGACCGGCAGGTCCTGGAGGCCGTCGGTCAAAGCGTGACGCATCTGCGGGACATTCTGGGCGATGAGCCGGAGATTGTCATGGCCGACCGCCGGTACGGATTCATCTCCGGCGCCTGTCAGGAGACGATCCAGAGTTCCGTCGAGCGGCGACATGATGTCAGCGATACGATCGATGCGGTGGTGACCAACCGGATCCTGGGCCTGCCGATCTTCCTGCTGCTAATGTATGTGGTCTTCTTCCTGACGTTCAAGGTCGGCAGCTATCCGATGGAATGGTTGGAGGCCTTCTTTGGCGCGCTGGCCGACGGGATTGTGCGTCACTGGCCGGAGGGTCACGCCGAATGGCTGCAATCTCTGCTGGTTGATGGTGTCATCGGCGGGGTCGGCGGCGTGCTGGTGTTCCTGCCGAACATCCTGCTGCTGTTCATGGCCATCGCCTTGCTGGAAGACTCGGGCTACATGGCCCGTGCGGCGTTTGTGATGGACCGGATCATGCACAAGATCGGCCTGCACGGCAAGAGCTTCATCCCGATGCTGATCGGGTTCGGCTGTTCGGTGCCCGCGATCATGGCGACTCGGATTCTCGAAAACCGCCGCAGTCGTCTGACGACAATCATGGTGATCCCCTTGATGAGCTGTGGCGCCCGGCTGACGATCTACGCACTGTTCATCCCGGCGTTCTTTCCGCAACATTGGCAGGGGCCGATGCTCTGGCTGATCTATCTGATCGGCATCGTGCTGGGGATTGTGGCGGCCAAGCTGCTTCGCCTGACCGTCTTCCGGGGCGAGACGACGCCGTTCGTGATGGAGCTGCCGCCGTATCGGATGCCAACGAGCAAGGGCGTGCTCGTCCACACATGGCAGCGGGGTTGGCTCTACATCCGCAAGGCCGGTACCGTGATCCTTGCGTTGTCGATCGTGCTGTGGTTCGCGATGAACTTCCCCAAGCCGCCGGCCGATCGGCTCAGTGGTCTGGATACGCAGGAAGCTCGCCAGGAAGGTCTGCGGTATTCGACGGTCGGCCGAGTTGGCTTGGCTGTGGAGCCGGTCCTGCAACCGCTTGGCTTCGACTGGAAGATCGGCACGGCCCTGATCGGCTCGGTGGCCGCCAAGGAGTTGTTCGTCTCGCAGTTGGGGATCATCTATGCCGTCGAGAGCCCTGATGAGGATTCCCCGAGCCTGCGCGAGCAGCTTCGCGCCAACTACACGCCTCTGGTGGGCTTCTGCGTGATGCTGTTCTGCCTGATCAGCGCACCGTGCGTGGCCACCGTGGCCATGACCCGGCAGGAGACGAACTCCTGGCGATGGGCGCTGTTCCAGTTCTTCGGCCTGACCGGCCTGGCCTACGCCGTGACTCTGGTGGTCTATCAGGTCGGCCGGATCTGGCTGTAGAGGCGCGAAAAAAAAGTGCATGCAGTACTGAGATTTCTGTTGACGAAGTTAGGCACGCCTAATAATATTAGGTCGGCCTATGATTTTTGAATCCACCAGATCACTGAGTGCGAGCCTGGAAGACTACTTGCAGGCGATCTTCTGGACGGTGGCCGCCAAAGGGGCGGCCCGGGCCAAGGACATCGCCAGGCAACTGGGGGTCAAGGCCTCTTCGGTCACGGGCGCTCTGCAGACGCTGGCAGAGAAGAAGTTCGTTCACTATCAGCCGTACGAGGCGATCACCCTGACGGCGGAAGGTTTCGACGAGGCGGCGCGAGTTGCTCAGCGGCACTTCATCGTCCGCGAGTTCTTCGTCAGGGTGCTTGGGCTCGATGAGGCAGTCGCGGACAAAGAGGCCTGCCGGATGGAACACTGCGTTGGCGACGATGTAGCCGAGCGGCTGGCGACGTTGATGGAGTTCGTCAAGGCCCATCCGGAAATGCAGAGCGGGGTTTCGCAACTCCTCGCGGAGCGGGATCACAGTGATGGGATGCCGGCCTCGGTGCGGAGAGGGCCGGTTACGGTGGCGGATCTGCGGTCCGGCCAGAAGGCGGTTATCGTTGCCGTACGCTCCGGAGCGGCGCTGGCCAGGCGGCTGGTCGATATGGGTCTGGGCCGAGGGGCCCTGGTCGAGGTCGAAGGCGTTGCGCCAACGGGAGATCCGATTCGCGTCAAGATCCGCGGCTACCAACTGGCCCTGCGCAGAACGGAAGCGGCGGCGATTTCGGTGGTGGGAAAGTGAGTCTTTTTTTTGACCTCATAGTTAGGGGTGCCTAACTCTGGGGCGGCAGGCGACGGGAAGGATATGGAACGATCTGACTTCGACACGACAAAGGAAACCGCCGGTCTCACGCAGACCGGCGATGATGGCCGGCGGGACGGATGCATCGATTCACAAGCGATCCTCGGCGAACGCGACGAGGTCCTGATTCGGCATGGAGACCAGATGTATCGATTGAGGAAGACACGGCATGGGAAACTGATACTGAACAAGTAGGACGTCAGAAAGACTCGCAAGCATCGCGACCGAGCCAGCCGTACGCCAGCCAGGGAGCAGATGAGACCTTCGCCCTATGGGGTCTTGCCTGCTCCCTTGTTCTTTCCCCGGTTAGGGGCAGAACAACATCGCGGGAACAGAAACCAAGATAGAAATTGCCGGAAAGGAAGGAATGTATGGACGAGAGAACCTCTCAGGAATCGATGTCTCTGACACCATGCGATTGTTCGGGGGCGTGCGAAGGATGTCATTGCAGGAAGGATGGGCTGCGCCAAAGCTCGCCGCAGATCGTCCCATTCTCCGTTGTCACGACCATGATCTGGCTGCTCGTGCTGTGCGTCACAGTATGGGGTCAAACCACCGGTCCGAAGACGGGAGGGCCCGGGCTGCTGATCATCGCGCACGGATCGCCGTCGCAGCCGTGGAACCAGCGGGTTATGGAACTGGAGCCGAAGATTCGGGACGCGTTCGGCGATGAGAACCCGTTTGTCTCAATCAAGGTGGTCTTCATGGAGTTCGCCGAGCCGAATGTGGCCGCCGGCGTCGAGGCGCTCCAGTCGGCCGGTTGCGGCCGGATCGTGGCCGTGCCGCTTCTGGTCGCACCTTCGTCGCACTCGCACTGGGACATCCCGGCGCTGCTGGGGATCTACAGCGATGCGGTGATGGAAAAGGAGCTTCGAGCCGAAGGCTTACGTGTCGTTCGGCCCCGCGTCCCCGTGACGGTGACGACCACGCTGGCCGAGAGCGACGTGATCGAGAAGATCATGCTCAAGCGGGTGCGGCAACTCAGCAACGACCCAGGTCGAGAGGCGATCGTGCTGCTGGCCCACGGCAGTGAGGCGATCCCTCCTGCGTGGGAGCGGTTGATGAAGCGGACGGTGACATACATCTGCGGCCGCGCGGGGATCAGCTACGGCGACTGGGCCACGGTGGGCGTCGGGCAGGAGTACCAACGGGCCGTCGCCGCCATCCAGGAGGCCGCCGAGCATCGCGAGCGCGTGATCGTCGTCGGTGCTTACCTCTCGATGGGAGTCACCAGGATGCACGGCCGCTGGACACAACGCGCCGGCGACCATCATGGAGCGGAGGCCCACACGGCCGAGAACCCGCTGGAAGGACTGAACATCCAGTTGTCCGAGCAGGGATTGTTGCCCGACGAGATGGTGACGCAGTGGATCGTGGACACCGCTCGCGGAGAGATCCAGCGGCATCCCTTGCGATAGCGAAGGAAGATGAAAGGAACGAACATGGCAAAGATCGGACTTTTCTACGGCAGCACGACGGGAAACACCAAGGACGCGGCTGTCCAGATCAAGACAGCGTTTGGCAACGACATTTTGACCATCGCGAGCATCGCCGGCGCCACGGCTGACGACCTGAACCGCTTCGATGTGCTGATTCTCGGGACATCGACGTGGGGCTTTGGCGACTGGCAGGACGACTGGGCCGCTTTTCAGAGGGAATCGGCCCAGGTGGACTGGTCCTGCAAGACGGTGGCGTTGTTCGGAATGGGCGATCAGTACGGTTATCCCGACACGTTTGTCGATGCGATGGGATTGCTCCATGACGTGGTGGCGGCGCGGGGCGCCCAGGTCGTGGGTGCCTGGGAAGGGCAGGGGTACGACTTCGAGTCATCCTGCGCGCATCGCGACGGGCGCTTCGTCGGGCTGGCCCTTGACGCCGACAATCAGTCCGAGATGACTGGGCCGCGAATTCGAGAATGGGTCCAGGGGCTCAGAGGAGAACTGGGGCTATGATCATGCGCAACGATGCGGCCTACCTCTTGCCGGCCGAACGAAGGATCGTCGTCCCGGATGGGCACCAGAGGGTGTTCAACCACCACGTATATGAGTACCGCAAGGGCCTGCGCGACCTCGCTCTGCAAACTCTGCCTCGCAGGTACGGTCCCGTGGTCGTCGCCCGCCTGGACGACCTCGACATTGCCTGTCTGATCTATCCTGCAGGTCGGCGGAACGTCAACGTGTTCTTCGGCGCGCCAGAGTGCCTGGAGACTGTGCGCCGAATCGGCAAGTTCGACCTGTCACGGTACACGCCGGAGGAGGAGTTCATCCTGGGCATCATGTTGGGTTACGGTCGACGCCAGCAGTGCACGCGGTATCTGGACCTGCTCGGGCAGGGCGACTTCCAGTCGGCGCCGGATCAGATGGAGCGATTATCTCAAGAGAGGAACGAGCATGTGTGCAAATCGTAAGACAACGTGTGGTTTCACGCTCATCGAGCTGCTCGTGGTGATTTCGATCATCGCGGTCCTGATGGCGATCGTGCTGCCTGGTTTGCGGGCCGCCAAGGAACAGGCGCAGCGGGTCGTCTGCGCCTCGCAGTTGCGGCAACTGGCGATGGCCCACACGATGTATCAGCAGAGTTACGACGGATGGATCGTGCCGGCCACGCAGACGCTGGGCGTCGGCGAGTACTGGTACAACACGCTGGGGCCGTTCTTCGAGCATCGCAACGTCAGCCACGGTAGCGACCAGGCCGACGACATCGGCCGGGACATCCTGCGGTGCCCGCTGGACAAGGCGGCGTATCCGAAGATGCTCAACCCGCACGGCGACAATCCGGAAGGCTGGCTGTCCTACGCGCTAAACAGCCAGCCGACGCGTCACGTCAGCAGCCGGACGAAGCAGTACGCCGGCGCCGGAGGCAACAAGATCACGCAGTTGCGTCAGCCGGCCGGTGCGATGCTTCACTGCGACTTTGCCTACCGCGCCTGGGTGTGCGACGCCGTGACTTTGACGCGCAACCAGTACGCCTCTGAGCCGGGAGCACACTACGACGCCATGCCGGGCTACCCGGAACAGAATAAGACGGTGGACGTTGCCTATCGCCACCGCGGGCGGATGAACATCCTCTGGGGCGACGGGCACGTCTCCCTGCTGGAGGGCCGAATCCCGTCTGCGGAGACGACGCCGGCATTCTGGGGGGCCGTCTATGACAAGCTTGATGGCAATGGCGGGATTTCGGAGCCATAGCACCTGTGCGGCGGCAGGGAGAAAGGAGGAGCGTGAGATGTTGCGATGATTGGTGGTGAGTGTCTGTATTCACACGAACGAGATTGTACTGGTGTTGATTGATATGGAAGGAGTGGAGTCATGCAATTCAAACGAGGTTGGCTACTGGCTATCGCGCTGGCCTTTGCGATGGTCGTATCTGCGAGCGCGGTGACGGTCACATTGACGTATGGTGATTCCTGTGTGGCGATGGGAGCGCTGTCGGACGATGACGGCGACGGGTATTCGGTCGTCCTGACGGGGCACGGCGGCGCGCTCGCCAAGCCGTACATCAGCACGCCCTTTCCCGGCGGCGGAACGTATGCCCACGATCGCAGGGCGATTGCGGAGTTCTCGCTGAGCCCATTGCGCTGGGTCTTGACGGAACCGAACGCCGTGCAATCGGCGGTCTTGCGGTTCTACTTCGACGACGTGATCTATCCAGGCTTGTCTCCCCAGCCCTGGACGACACAGGATTTCACGCTCGAGATGTACGCGGAGAACGCCGACGGCATCGTCGATGGGACGGATGGCGACGATCTTGACGCGGCCGCGCCGGGCGACGAGTACGACGACTGGGCCGGTGAGGTGGTGGCGAGCTGGCCCTTCCAGGCAGGCGAAGCCGGCCCATTTGTTCCGGGCCGGGCCGTCGTCGGGATGTTTGGCCCGGACGAGCCCTATCCAGCGCGGTTCGGCGACGACGAGCTGATGGTCTACGGCATGATTGGCTTCGAAGTCGATGTGACGAAACTGGTTGCAGAAGCGGTGGCGGACCCCAACGTCCGTTATGTCGGCTTTCGCTGGATTTCGAACACGCCGGACGGCTACTGGACCAGCATGGACCCCGACGGTCATCTGCCCACGCTCGTTGTCGAGATGACGGCGCCCGAGCCGTTGCAGTTCGTTCTGACGTCCTCCGATACCGGGCCGGTCACGGGCGATCAGCACAGCGGGCGTCCCTACCATCTCTTTAACGATCCGAACGATGAGGCCGTCTGCCTGACAGCCCGTGAGTGGACCGGCAGCCACAGCCCGGAACTGAAGGTCACCTGGCCGCGTCCGGACGGCATCGTCGAATGGGGCGTTTACGCCGATCCCAACGGCGGGTCGGGACGCCCGGAGGTGGTTACGTACGATGCCGCAGGCGAGTTGCGCTACGTGTACTGGAATGCAGCGGGCAACGACTACGTTCTGCTGGCCGACGAGACTGACATCCCCGAAGGGCTCATGAAGCTCTACTACAAGGAATGGTCGAGCGATCTGCCGCTGAGTCTGGGCAACTACGGGCGCGTTCCGGGGGCGACGGCCGACGTGCAGCACGCTCTGCTGAGCGAGTTCAAGATGGAGCGTCCCGGCTGGTACGGACTCGACCCGAACCACCTGACGCGCGCCACCATCGAACTGACGATCGATCGGGTCATCGAAATGTCGCTCAGCGGCAACAACATGGCGCTGCTGCCCAGTGTGCTGTACGTCAACAGCTTCGCGGGCGACGGCATCGTCGGGCGTTTCGAGAATGCCCAGGCCGACTTCGAGCGGATCGACCACACAACGGCCGATGCGGCGGTCTGGCTGACGATGGACGGCGCCGCCGATGGGACGCCGATTACCGATTTCGCGTTGTCGTGGCATCGGCTCGTCGATCCGGGTCTGGGTGAACCGCTCACGCTGACGATCGACGTCACCGAGTCGGTGCGCCGATTGCTCTCCGAGGGAATGGACTTCGCCGGATTCGTCCTCTCGTGCTCACCCGACGGCGAATTCTGTCTGGCCAGCATCGATCTTGTCGACGACGTGCGAGGCAAGGCCTATCTGCCGGCCCTGGTCCTGGAGACGGACCTTCAGTAATGAGAAGATGCCGCCTCGAAGCGATCGGGATCAGGTGCGGCACCTGATCCCGATTGCTTCCTCTTGCCGGGTATGCATGGACAGGCTGTTTCGCCGGCGGTAGAATCGCTGGCATGACACCTTATCCATTGAAGTGCGTGCCGATTTTCAAGGAGCGGATCTGGGGCGGCCGGACGCTTGAGGCCGTCTTCGGCAAGACGCTTCCGCCCGGCGAGAAGATCGGAGAGAGCTGGGAACTGGCCGACCTGCCGCACGACAAGACGACCATCGCCAACGGCGCATGGGCCGGTCGGACGCTGGCGTCGGTGGTCGAGCGCTATCCGCAGGAGATCGCCGGCGTCAGGGACTTCTCGAAGCCATTCCCGCTACTGGTCAAGCTGCTCGATGCCCGAGACGTGCTGAGCGTGCAGGTGCATCCCGACGCGCAAACCTGTCGGCGGATGGGTCGGGGCGAGCCCAAGACCGAGTGCTGGTACATCATCGACGCCGAGCCGGGAGCCGTCATCTACAAGGGCTTCAAGGAGCCGATCACTCGGGAGCGGTTCGCCCAGGCGGTCAAGAACGGGACCGTAGCGGAGCTGTTGGCGAAGGTCCCGGTTGAGCCGGGTCAGTGTCATTTCCTGCCGGCCGGCACCGCTCACGCCATCGGCGGCGGCCTGCTCGTCGCCGAGATTCAGACGCCGTCGGATACGACCTATCGCGTCTATGACTGGAACCGTGTCGATGACGCCGGCAAGCCGCGACAGCTCCACATCGAGGAGGCGTTCGAGAGCATCCACTTCGATGTTACTGCCGACCGACTGGCGGTTACCACGATCGGGCGCCTTGTGGACTGCGAACACTTCAAAGTCGACAAGGGCCATCGAATCAGGGGGACCGAACTGCTGTTGGCACGAGGGCACATGCGAACGATTCTCGTTCTGTCAGGGAGTGGGACGATGGAGTCGGCCCAGGCTGATTCGGTGGATTTCATGGCGGGCGACTGCCTGGTGGTCCCTGCGGCCTACGACGGGGCCGTCACGTTCCACACCGACACCGAGTACCTGAAGGTTACGCTGTAGCCGCTCGCCCGTCAAGGGCCGGACTCGACGATCCAGACCTCACTGTCGTAGCGCAGCATGACGAGCCTGTCCTGGAAACCGTCGAAGGCGATGCGCGGCCGGCTGCCGGTAAGCTCCTGGAGAATCCATTTGGGAAAGTCGGCGCCCGCCTCGATGGCCAGCGGCGCTCCCCCTCCGAAGCGCGGGTTGACCTCGATGACCTTGACGGCGTCCTCGTTCGTCACGAACAACTGAACTGTGATCACGCCGGGACCTGCACCGAGCCGATCAACCAGATCGGCCGCCAATTCCATAACGCGGGCATCCTTGGCCGTCTGTGCTTTGCTGACCTCGCCCGAGCGCACCTCAATCCGCCTGCGAGGGACAACGCATCGCACACGCCGCTCGAAATCGACGTAGACGTCGCATGTGTATTCCGTTCCGTCGATCCACTCCTGGCAGATCCCATTGGAGACGCGCCTGGCGAAGAAACGCAATTCCTTGCGGTCGTGTACGATGATATGTCCCATTGCGGCGCTGCCGTCCCATGGCTTGAGCAAGCAAGGCCATGCAAGCTGCTTCCTGGCGTCGGCGGCCAGAGCGCTCCGCACCGACAGGGTGCGCGGACCGTCGAAGCCGTGTCGTCTCAGGAAGCGACTGGTCTGCCTCTTGTCCCGGCAGACGTCGATGACATCGGGGTCACTGACCAGCACCCGGCAGCCGAGCCGCTCGAATCGGGGCCGGTGCCGTGCAAGCACCTCCAGGTCGAGATCGGTGGTCGGAACGACCAGACGCACACGGTGGTCCTCGACGATCGACAGGAGGCGAGCGATGTACCTGGGGTGGGTGGTTGGCTCCACCAGAAAGGCCTTGTCGCAGCGATGCAATGCCGGGGCCAGCGCCGTGACATCCGTTCCGCAGAACCGAACGCCGAGCCTCAGACGTCGGGCCGCATCGCGAAAGGCCTCCAACAGCGACACCCGCCGGCCGATACAGGTGAACAGTACGGTCAAGCCCTTCTTGCCGCTGGTGTGCCGGCGGACTCGACGGTCTCCGGCGTTTGCCTTGGTTGTGGATGCGCGCATCATTGCTCCTGGGGCCCTGACGGCGGGCCACGTCACGTCAACCTTATGCAGTATCCGGCCGTACGTCAACGTTCGACGCCGCCCGGAAGGGGCCTGCGATTGTCTTTGACAATTCCGCCGAACCCTGATAGACTCAGCATGCTATATGAATCGACCAGAATCGAACGCTGGTTTAGATTTCGTACACCTGCCGAACCGCCGCAGAGTTGTCTTGCCTGGGGCGGGCCTTCGGTTTCGAACGATTTCGGGAGAGCGAAAGTGTTGAAGATAAACGAGAACCCGCCCTTGCTTTGGCCGCCGGCCGAGTCGATTCGGGCCTTTGAGGGCCTGTGGTGGGTTGTGCATACCAGGAGCCGGAACGAGAAGGTCCTCGCACACGATCTGATGGCCAAGAACATCAGCTATTTTCTGCCCATGACGTTGAAGGTCAGCCGGCGCAGCCACCGCACGTTCAAATCGCTGCTGCCGCTGTTCACGGGATATGTGTTCTTCTGTGGCAGCGAGAACGACCGGATCGAGTTGCTCAAGACCAACCGCGTGGTGCATCTGCTGGAGGTGCCCGACCAGAACGGCTTCCTTGCTGAGCTGAGCAGGATCGAGCGTGCGATCAGCGCCGGGGCGCCTCTGATCCCTCACAAGTACATCGAGAAGGGCCAGTGGTGTCGCGTTATTGCCGGTCCGCTGCTCGGACTCGAAGGGATCGTCGTGCAAAACCGGGGCAATACCCGTCTGGTGCTCCAGATCGATCTGCTGGGGCAGGCGGCGAGCGTCGAGATCGACATCGATATGATCGAGCCGGTGGAGGAACGCCGGGCGCCGTCGCCCGCCTGACAAGCCGGCGGCAGTGCCGAGATCGAAGGCCACAGGCCGATCGAGGTCCGAAAACCACTGTGGGCCGGGGTGCAGGTCATCCGAGCATCCGGCTCGTCCAGAGTGTTGGCGAGGTGAATGCCATGATCATCCGCACACAGGCCTATCCGAGGGCGGGTCTGATCGGAAACCCTTCGGACGGCTACTTCGGCAAGACCATCTCGTTCGTGTTCAGCAATTTCCGGGCCGAGGTGGTCCTGTATGAGACGCCGGAACTGGAGATCCTGCCGAGCCAGAAGGACCACTCCTGCTTCAACAACATCGCGGACATCGTACGCGACGTCCGACTGCACGGCTATTACGGCGGCATTCGTCTATTGAAGGCAACGATCAAGACCTTCTACGACTACTGCCAGGACAACCAGATCGTGCTGCATGAGAAGAACTTCACGATCCGGTACTGCTCGAACATTCCGCACGGGGTCGGTCTGGCCGGCTCCAGTGCGATCATCACCGCCTGCCTCCGCGCCCTGATGGCGTTCTACGGAGTCAGCATTCCGAAGTACGTGCAGGCCAACCTGGTGCTGGCCGCCGAGAGGAACGAGTTGCACATCCCCGCCGGCCTTCAGGACCGCGTCATCCAGGTCTACGAGGGCCTCGTATATATGAATTTCGCGGAGGAGATCATGACGCGGCAGGGCTATGGCGACTATACCCCGCTCGATCCGGCTCTGCTGCCCAAGCTCTACATTGCCTATCGCGACGACCTCAGCGAGCCGACGGAGAAGTTCCACAACAACATCCGCCTGCGATTCGAACAGGGCGAGCGTAAGGTCGTCAACGCCATGCGTTTCTGGGCCCGCCTGACGGATCAGGTCCGGCGTTGCCTGCTCGATGGCAAGGGCGAGCAGATCGGCGAATTGCTTGACGCCAATTTCGACCGGCGACGGCAAATCTATAAGATCAGCGACGACAACCTTCGGATGGTGCAGGCGGCGCGATCTGTTGGCGCCAGCGCGAAATTCACCGGCTCCGGCGGCGCCATCGTGGGAACCTGCAAGGACGAGAAGATGTTTGCGGAGCTGCGCAAGAGGCTGGGCAAGCTCAACATCAGCGTCATCAAACCGAAGATCCCCGATCCGGAGGCGAAGACGCGAGCATGATATGCAAGGCTGTCATTCCTGCCGCGGGTTTCGGTACGCGGTTTCTGCCGGCGACCAAATCGCAACCGAAGGAAATGCTGCCGATTGTTGACACGCCCGTGATCCAGTACGTGGTCGAGGAGGCGGTGGCGGCCGGGATCTCGGACCTGCTTATGATCATCGGCAAGGGCAAGCGATCCATCGAAGAACACTTCGACCGCAGTTTCCAGCTCGAAGCGCAGCTTCAGGCCAGGGGCAAGACGGACGAACTCGATGCAATGCGCCGGATCTCCGAGCTGGCGGAGATCCACTTCGTATGGCAGAAGGAAATGAGAGGCCTGGGTGACGCCGTCTACTGCGCGCGACACCACGTGCATGATGAGCCGTTCGTGGTCCTTCTGGGTGACACGCTGATCGACGCGCCGAAACCGGCGGCACGGCAACTCGTCGAACTGTACGACGAACTTCAGGCGCCCATCATCCTGGTCGAGCAGGTCGAGCCGCGGAGGGTCCACCTGTATGGCATCATCGACGGCGACGAGATCCGTCCGAACGTCTATCGAATTCGCGACTTCATCGAAAAGCCCAGCGCCGCCGAGGCCCCGTCGAACCTGGCCATCGCCGGACGCTACCTGCTGACGGCGGACATCTTCGACCTTCTCGGAACGACCGGACCCGACCGCGGCGGGGAAATCCAATTGACCGATGCCTTACGGGCCTTGGTCCGACGTCGTCCCATGTACGGACTGAAGCTCGACGGCCGCCGTTGTGACATCGGCAACAAGGACGGCTTCATCCGAACGAACATCGAGTTCGCGCTGAAGAGAGAGGACATGGCTGAAGACATGGTCCGGTACATCAAGCAGTTGGCGCAGACGCTCTGATGCCGCCGCCCAAAGGGAGCCGCCCACAGAGGACGTGTTGAACAGGGGAGATCGATAGCATGAAAGCAGTGGTCACCGGCGCGGCGGGGTTCATCGGATCGCATCTGACCGAACGTCTGCTCCAGGACGGTCATGCCGTTATCGGCATCGACAGTTTCGATACGTTTTACGATCCGCAGATCAAGCGGCGCAACATCGCCAAGGCCCTTTCGCACCGGAGCTTTCGTCTCATAGAGGCCGACATCCGCGACCAGGCGGCGATGGAGCGGGCCATCGGTGACGACATCGATGTGATCGTGCACCTGGCGGCACGGGCCGGCGTGCGGCCTTCGATCGAACAGCCCGCCCTTTACGCCGACGTCAATATCAACGGGACGGTCGTCCTGTTGGAGATCGCGCGCGCCCGCCGCATCAAGAAGTTCGTCTTCGCGTCGAGTTCAAGCGTCTACGGCAACAACAAGAAGGTCCCATTCTGCGAAACCGACAACGTTGATTTTCCGATCTCGCCGTACGCCGCAACCAAGAAGGCAGGCGAACTGATCTGTCACACATACCACCACCTTTACGGCATCGGTATGACGTGTCTGCGTTTCTTCACGGTCTACGGGCCGAGGCAGCGCCCCGACCTGGCGATCCACAAGTTCGCCCGGCTCATCGAGGCCGGCAAGCCCATCCCGATCTATGGCGACGGCACCATGCGGCGCGATTTCACCTACATTGATGACATCATCAATGGCATCGTCGCAGCCATCGAACGTTGCGCCGGCTACAGTATCTACAACCTGGGCGAATCGCGTCCCATCTGCGTCAGCGATCTGATTGCCGAGATCGAGAAAGCCCTCGGCAAAACGGCCGGCAGGGATTACCTGCCCACTCAGCCCGGAGACGTTGACCAGACCTACGCCGACGTGGCCAAGGCCCAGCACGAACTGGGTTACCAACCCGCGACCCACATTGCCGACGGTTTGGCCGAGTTCGTTCGATGGTTCCGGAGCCCGGCCTGATACGATTGGACGTCTGGCGCAAGGGCGTCGAAGCGGGTGTGGAAGTTGTGTTCGGGCCGGAGCGCCAGAGGCGGGCGTTATTGCAGGTAGTCGATAATTCCTGCGGCGATCGCCGCCGCCAGCTTGTCCTGGAAGGCGCTGTCTTGCAGCCGCAGGGCGTCCTGGCGGTTGGAAAGATATCCCATCTCCACGAGCACGGCGGGTCTGCGGTTCGTCACGAGCACGCGGTAGTTTTCCTGACGCACGCCTCGGCTCTCCAGGCCCGTCGTGGCCATGGCTCGCGCAATATCGCGGGCGGCGCGCTGAGAATCGGCAGATGCTGTCTTGGCGACGTACACGGTGAAACCCTGGGCCGAGGGGTTGGGGGCCGAATCGGCATGGAGGCTTACGAACAGATCGGCGTTGCGTCGGGCGGCGATCTCGGCTCGCGCCTCCAACTCGGGGAATACGTCTCCCTGCCTGGTCAACACGACTTCGATGCCCCTGCGCCGCAAAATGGCGGCGACCTTCTGCGCGACGTCGTAGTTGACGATCTTCTCATGGATTCCCGTGACCGCGATGGCGCCCGGGTCGTGGCCGCCGTGGCCGGGGTCGATGACGACGATGCCGCGCGCCGGGCGGGGCTGCGGGCGGGCCGGCGTTACGGATGTGCCGAGGTGGGGCTTGATCTGTGCAGCCAGCGACTCAGAAACGTAGACGGTCCCGGACACCTTGCGGACCGTGCCCACCGTGCCGATCGGGGTGCCGTTGACGAAAAACCGGCCGTCGCTGTGCGTGAAGATCAGCACGGTGTTGGCGGCGTCCCGCAGGACGACGAAGGTCTCGTCGCGATCGTCGATCCGCAGGCCCAGTTGTCGGGCCAGTTCCTCGACGCTGATGGTGTGGTCTCTGGTGACCACGGCGGGTGTGGTGGTCTGCGGGCCCTGGCAGCCGACGGCCGCCAGGGCCAGAATGGCTGCAACGATTGTGATCTTCGTCCTTGTCTTCATGTAACCTCTGTTATCGGAGGAGGCGGCTTCATGCGCACACATTTTCTGATTGTACCCGATGCGGAGGACGTTGGGAAGCCGCTGGGACGCATTTGACGACCCCTCGCCGGTTCGCCGTTGGTTCTCGATACGCCCTCGGCGGGGATGGAAAACACCGCCATTCCGATGGGAGAAGCTATGGACAACCGACCCGGTCGTCCCGGATGCGTCATTTGCCCGCGGGACCCCGCCAGTTGCGGGCCATGTGAGCGAAATCGAGCAGGTTCACGACGCCGTCGCGATTCGTGTCGGCCCGTTCCCAGAAGTCGTTTCGCCTTGCGGCATCCGGCCGTAGCCAATGGTGCGACAACGCCGCCAGGTCGGCGAGGCCCACGACACCGTCCACGAGGAGGTCGCCGGCGAGAGGTTCGACGTTGAAGACGATGGTGAACGGTTCCGAGGGCTCATATAGCCCCCGTTCGTCGTAAAGCCGATAGGTGATCCAGTGCAGGTTCTCGCCGTCGACAGCCTGATAGGATAGGTGCATGTGTCCGTCGCCGCGAAGGGCGTAGATGGAGCTGTGGTCGAAACTCTCGCCGGCACCGGCAATTGTGAACTGGGGGTACTCTTTGTGCACGGCCCTCAGTCCTTCGGATACAGCGATGCATTCGACGATCACGGCGTAGTCGAGGCCGGGTTCCCCGGTCAGCGCGCGGTTGGGGTCGTAGGTGTGCGGGGCATTCGCAGTGGTGCGCTGGAAGGCGTCGAAGCCCGGCTCGCCGATGCGGTAACCGTAGCTCGAGAAGATGCTCTTCTGCAGGGGATAGAACCACTCGACATATTCGGTCGGTCCGCTGTGGCGGTATTTCTGGGAGACGTCTGCGAACAGAATCCAATCGTCTTCGGTGCCCTCAATGCCGTCCGGGTTGCAGCCGATGAGGAAATGATCGAGGGGACACTGGGCCTGGGCTGTCGTGCCGCACGACAGACAGATCAACGCAACGCCTGTCAGAATGACGAGTCTCATGTTTCTGTTCCTTCCTCAGGGGTTCTCCGGCCATTTCGGCGCCGTCTCGGGGTACCAGTAGCAGTCGCCGGGCCACGAGTAGGTTCGTTCGAACGGCAGCCCTTCGGCGTGCCCGTCGGCGAAGAGGTAATTCGACGTCCCCTTATGCCGGTCCCAGGCGATGGACTGTCTGGCGTATTCGATGGACCCTTCCCACATGTCGGGATGGATGTGGTCGGCAAGATCGAAGCTCTCGGTTTCCGGCGCCTCGCTGATCCAGATGGTATACATCGGCCGACGAATGCTGTTGACGTTGTTGTAGCGGTTGCTGTTCGGCCCGTAGCGGAAGTGGACAGGATCGAGCAGGGCGTTGACAGCGAAGCTCGAATACCGGGCCTGCTGCTGTTCACTGAGCGGGCGGTTCCAGTCGACAAATGCCTTGCCCCTGTCGCTCGGGCAGCGGACCAGAAGCGGCTCGCGCGTGTAGCCGGTCAGGACGCGGAGCCAGTGCTCGTTCGGGTCTCTGGACCGGCACGAACTCGGCGGCAGTCGATATTCCGAGTCGATCAAATACGCCTGGAGCGCGACGCCCATCTGCCGCAGGTTGCTCAGACACGCGATTTTCCTCGCCTGTTCGCGGGCCCGGCTCAGCGACGGCAACAGAATCCCCATCAGCAGCGCGATGATCGCGACGACCACCAGCAACTCAATCAGCGTAAACCCGAGTCTGGCGAAAGAACCGGACCGGGGGTGTCCGCGGACGCCCCCAATCCCTTTGTACGTCGGTCCGTCTGGCGATGATTCCCTTCGCATGATCGTCCCTTCACTCTGCAGGCCTAATTATCGTGATCGTGCTCACGGTCATGGTCGTGTGGCTCCGCGTCTTCGCCATGATAGATACCGGACTTGCCCCAGTTCTCTATGAGAATCGCAAAGTCATGGATATCCACGATGCCGTCGCCGTTGAGATCGCCGGGAATCGGCTGGATTACGGTCCTGGCGAATCGCAGGACGTAATCAGCGGAGCGCTCGTACATCTCGCCGGCGTCGTGGGCCGACACGACGATGTAGACCTCTTCGTCGTCTTCGTCGAGCCAGAAGTGGAAGCCCATGTGGTCGTGGATGCCCCAGGCGTTCATGTCGGTCAGCCAGCGCTTTGCAAGGAAATGGACGGCCCCGTCGACCTCCAGTACCGGCGTGTCGTCGGGCAGCAGCATGAAGAAATCATCCTCGTTTAGATTGACGCTGACCCGTTCGCGACGCAGGTAGATCTCCCATTCCGGGACAATGGTCTCGTCGATGCTCTCCATGTTCCACGCCCCTTGCGGACCATGGGCCGAATGCCAGCCGTCCACATGCAGCAGGCCGCTCGCATCGCCGTAGCCGTTCGCCTTGGTGTACTGGAAGTTGCAGGTGTACAGAACCTTGGTCGGCTCGCCGGGTTTCGTAATGGGTTGTCCCTCGTCGAGCACGGGGCTCAGCATGAGAAAGGTCGTGCCGTTGCTCTGCTCCCAGTTCGGCCAGCCCGGCGTGGCTGAGGCGTGGCTTGGCGGCAAAGAAAAGAACCATAGCTTGCTGTTGTCCGTCGGGTCTGGATCGGTAGCCCCTTCTCCCGGTCGGCCCCAGTCGGCGGGACGCCAGGTCGGGTTGATCCCGATATGTGTGTGTGCCGTGGCGCAGGCGGCCTGTGCCGCGGTCGGGAAAGCAACGAGGATGGCCCCGCCAAACAGCAGGCCAAGGAAGACGAATTTGCCTTTTCGTATCATCATGTTCACTCCTCTGTGTAAGCGGTGGATAGGTGGAATCGCCGTTCTTCGGCGAGTCAGGTTCATTCGGGATCGCGATGCGCCTGTGCGGCAGATATCCCCGTTCAACGCGGGCGACAGTCCGTTCCGATGCGGCGCAGGGGTGTTATGCAGGGGGAGCGCGGGCGCCAAGGTTCAGGGCGGCGGTCAGCGGCAGGGGGGCGTCGAGAAAGACGTTGATGCACCGGCCGATCCGGTCGGTTTCGATGTGGAGCGGTTGAGCCGGGGCGGCGAAGTCTTTCATCGCCACGAGCAACTGTTGGCAGAAGGAACAGTGCTCGGAATCGTGTTGCAGCGGGTCGTGGTCGCACTGATGATCGCCGTGGTGAGCGGCATGCAGGTGGAGGTAGAGCACGAACCCCGAGGTCATCGCCAGGAAGCACCCGGCGGCGGACAGCAGAACGGCATGTCGCAGAGGCGACCTCACCCGGTTACGCTCCTATGTGCAGGCAGGGCAAAGCCCTTCGAGCCGCACCTGTTGATGCTGGATCACAAACCCCTTGTAGGATTTCGGCGCCAGGGGCATCGAAAACCCCTTGAGGCAGTGGGTCTGCCCGCAGTTCAGGCACGTGAAATGCGGGTGGCACTGGCTGGCGGTGCAATGATGGGCCATCTCGAAATGCCAGGCTCGCTTCTGCATAAACGCACGATGGACCAGTCCGGCATGGGTCAGCGATTCGAGCGTTCGGTAGATCGTCACCTTGTTTCGCGTTCGGTCGGTGAGCTGCTCGGCGATCTGGTCCTGCCGCAGGGGCCGGACGGCCTCCGAGAGGACTTTCAGGATCGCCACGCGTGCCTCGGTGCAGTACAAGCTCGCCTGTTTGAGCATTCGTCGGCATTCGTCATCAAGATTGGCTCTCATGAGACAGCCTCCGGCTCCGATTCGCCATGCGCGTGCATGTGCACGTGCGAATACGGTGGGGCAGATTTGACGAACAGCAGCGGAAAGACGATGTCGCTGATACAACAGGGCAGCCAGACCGCGATGAACAGGACGACGAAGATACCGACGAGCATTGTGGCCGTCAATTCGGCATGGGTGTTCATCAGGATATGGAATGAGGAAGCCCACGTGCTGACCAGGACGTGGCCGGCGTGGGGGAAGGTGGTGCGAGGCCAGAAATAGGCGATGAAAATCCCCAGCAGGGCGGCGGGATTGACTACGTGCCAATCCTCGATAAAACCCAAGTGCAGTCGCGGCCGAACGGCACAGCCCTCGTGAGAATGGTCGTCATGGGCGGTTGCGCCATGATCGTGATCGTCGGCGGGCCCGCTGCCATGGTGGAGGTCCGCATGCGTCGGCAGCGCCACACCCAGGATGGTCTCACCAAAATAAGGCAGCACGCAGTCGCTTACGGTGGCTACGCCCACGGCCCCGAGATAGCCGATGACCAGCAGTTTGATCAGACTGGTCTTCTTTTCGTAACGCTTGAAAAGAGAGGCGGTTACGATGGCAGAAAGGACGACGTGGGCCGGGTGGAACACCAGGAAGAGCCGGTGGTTGACTGCTTGCCCTGCATTGTGGAACAGGAGCATGCAGACGATTCCCGTCGCTGCCCCGAAGAGGGTGAAGGGGGCATGGTGTTTCAGTTCCAGACCGATCGCCGCAATTCGTCCCCGCATAGTCAATCGCCATCCTAACACTCAATCATCGTTACTGTATCTTCGCACGATCATTATAGGAGGTTCGGCCGAAAATGCAACTTAGTTTCATATTTTTCGGGCCCGCTTTTGTTTCGTAGGATTTGGGTATGACGCGGCGGTGTTGTTCCGCAGATTCTGCGGATCGGCAATGTGGCCTCGTCGCAGCCGGCTCAGTACAGGGCCAGAGGGGCCGGATCGGAGCATTGCATGGAACCCGAAATGGATCATCGTTGAAGGCGGATACAGTGATTTCGACAATCGACAGACTGATCGGCGAGTCCCCTGTATGGGCGCTGTTCGTTGTGTTCTGGATCGGGGCGGTGGCGTCGGTCAGCTCGTGCACGGCCATTCGCCTGCCGGTGGTGATTGGATACGTGGCCGGCGCCGGATCGTCGAAGAAGCGTGCCATCCTCCTGACGTGCCTGTTTGCGGCCGGACTGATCGTTAGCCATGTCCTCGTCGGCGCCGCCATGATGACGGTCGGCGGCGTCGCAGGCAAGTTGCTGAATCTCAACAAATACCTTTTCTGGTTCCTGGGTGTTCTGCTGATTGTGATCGGCTTGTTCGTCTCGGGAATGGTGAACGTCAGGCTGCTGCCGGAGAAGTGGCAAAATCTCAGCTCCAGGCTGCACAAGGCCAATCTGGCCGGGGCGGGCCTGTTGGGGGTCGTCTTCGGTCTGTTGGTTGTGCCTGCCTGCCCGTGTTGCGGAGCGGGCCTGCTGATCTTGGCGGGCATCGCTGTGGCCAAGAAGCTGTCCGTCTACGGTCTGCTGTTGTTCATCAGTTTTGCACTCGGACAGAGCCTGTCGGTCCTGGCCGTCGGCGTGCTGACGGCGTTGGTGAAGCCGGATGTGATCGATCGGGCCCGAGCCAGAATCTGTTCGTTCGAAGAACGGATTCACCTGATCGCCGGCAACGTGCTGATGGTGGTCGGCATCTACCTCATTGTTGTGGGATAACGGGGGCGATATGGCGGAAGGGCAGGTCATCTATCCCAAGCCTCGCCGGGACCGACAGGAATGCCGGGACCTGGTGGCCAAAGGGGCGTATAGCATCATCTTCGTCGTAGTGGCCCTGATCGTGATCCGGCCGCTGATGGTCAACCAGATCCTCAGTCGGGCCGACGCCTATTCGGCGTTCCGTCTCCATGACGAGGCCAAACGACAGTGTGACAAGGTTCTGCTCATCGATGCGGACAACAGTCACGCATGGTATCTGCTGGCCTGTATCCACAAGGCATGGGGCGATCGCGATGCGGCCTATGGAGCCTATCAGAGGGCGACCGAAGCCGACCCCGCCAACGTGCCGGCCAATTTCGAGCTGGCGCTGATGTACGTCCAGGACGGTCAGCCACAACAGGCGGTCCCCTATTTCGATCAGGTGCGCCAGGTCGAGTCCGCTCGTGCCCATCAGCCGGCACCGGAGAGGTTCGCCTACCACAGGGCCGCTCTCGATATGCTCGTATTGTGCTACGAGAAGGTGGGCGACCCGACGAAAGCCGCATTCACACGCGAAGAGCTTCGCGTTTTCTATCCGCACCATACGCAGGTGGGCGAGTCTTCGACCACCTCGACGGAAGAACGGCCCGGCTGAGACGACGCACGCCAAGCCCGGGCCACATGCGTTGCCGTCCGTCTCCGTCGCCGCTCCATCTGCCCAAGCCTCTCGCTTTGTCGGCGAAAAGCCGTTGCGTCCGTGCCATGACACGATACACTCTCTCTGGCGTCCTTCCGCTTGAGTCGCCAATCGGAGTTTGTGTAGAAGGTCCGGGCAATGAAAGTCCTCAAATCGCTGTCGGAGTTTGGGCGTATCCGGAAAGGGTGCGTGCTGACGATAGGCAATTTCGACGGCGTGCACGTTGGGCATCGGGAGATCCTTCGCACCGCGAGGGCCCTGGCCGGCGACCACGGCGCCGAGATGGTCGTGATGACGTTCGAGCCCCATCCGGTCGCCATCCTTCATCCGGAGAAGGCCCCGGGCGTCCTGACGCCGCTGCCGCTGAAGCTCGATCTGCTGCGCGACTACGCCGACAACTGTGTCATCGTCCTGCCGGACAACCGCAAGCTGCTGGAACTGTCGCCCGAGGACTTCGTCGACCAGTTTCTCGTGGCCGGTTTCGCACCGCGCTTCATCGTGGAAGGCCACGACTTTCATTTCGGCTCCGGCCGCGCCGGGGACATCGAGACCTTGATCCGATTGGGCCGAGAGAAGGGGTTTGAGGTGGTCGTTGTCGAGCCCAGGCAGATGACGCTGCCCATGGGCGAGACGATTCGCGTGTCCAGCACAGTGGTTCGTTACATGGTTGAAAGCGGCCACGTCGGGGATGCGGCCGTGGCCCTGTCGCGTCCGTATCGCCTTCTGGGGCCGATCGTATCCGGCCGAGGCAGAGGCCGCGAGTTGGGCTTTCCGACGCTGAATCTGGCGACGCCCAACCAGGTCATTCCCGCCGAGGGTGTGTACGCCGGGTTCGTTGCGATCGCCGAGGATCCGGCATCGCTGCCGCCCAGGAGCGAACGGCGTCCGGCGGTCTTCAGCATCGGCCAGATCCGCACGTTCGAAGAAGAGCACCCGCTGCTGATCGAGGCCCATGTCCTCGATGAAACGCTGGGCGACGTGGTCGGCCGATGGATGGTGATGGAATTCGTTCGGCACCTGCGGCACCAGCACAAGTTCGGCAGCCCTGAGGATCTTGTGGCCCAGATCGCCAGGGACTGTGACCAGGCCCGGGCCGTATTGGAAGAATTCGTCGAAGGAGAGACACCATGAAAGAACCACGCCACATCGTCCTGGGCGTCCACGTCACCGACCGAATCCACCACGCACAGCGGGTCCAGGATCTGTTCACCGAGTACGGCTGCAGCATCAAGACCCGCATCGGGCTCCACACCGTCGCCGACAACTTCTGCTCGCCCAACGGCCTGGTCCTGCTGGAGATGGCCGGCGACGAAGTGCCGATCTTTGAGTTGATCGACAAGCTCGGCGACATCGAGGGCGTGGACGTGCAGAAGATGATCTTCGAGCACGATTGACCCCGACGAAAGACCGTTGCACGAATCGCTCACGCTCCGCACGGGGGACGATACGAAAGGCGTTGGATGACCGACATACATCAGCAGGCCCTTGCGCTGATCGAGAATGCCAGTGACATTTTGATTACCACGCACACCCGGCCCGACGGCGATGCGTGCGGGTGCGTCGCCGCGCTGACCGAGGCCCTGCGAGGGCTGGGCAAGACCGTGCGGCCGTTGTTTCTCTCGCCGGTGCCTTCCTGGTACGCCTTTCTCTTCGATGAGCCGGTGCCCGTTCTGCGAACGGACGTGCAGGTCAAGGAGCTGGCGCAGAGCCCGTTCGGACGATGCGACCTGATTCTCATCGTCGATACCAACAGCTATAGCCAGTTACCCCATTTCGAGGAGCATCTCAAGCGGATCGACACGCCCGTCCTGGTAATCGACCATCACATCACCAGCGATGGCCTGGGCACCGTCGAGATCGTCGATGCGACCGCCGCCGCGGCCGGCTTGGTGGTCTACAATTTCTTCCAAGCCGCCGACCTGCCCATCACGACGAAGATGGCCGAGGCCCTGTTCGTCGCGATCGCCACCGACACCGGATGGTTCCAGTTCAACAACACTACCAGCCGGGTGTACCGCTGCGCCGCCAATCTGATCGACTTGGGCGTCTCCCCGACCGATCTGTACGACCGCCTCCATCACACATTCTCGCAGGCGCGGTTCCGGCTCCTGGTGACCATGCTCGACCGGCTCGAACTGCACCTCGACGGACGCTACGCCGTACAGTACCTGCTTCAGGAAGACTTCGCCCGGACCGGTGCCGTCTATGAGGACACGGAGAACTTCATCAACGAATGCCATCGTATTGCCTCCGTGGTTGTCTCGTCGCTGCTGGTGGAACTGAAGGACGGTCGCGTCCGCTGCTCCTTGCGCAGCCGGGGCCCGGTCGACGTGAGCGCGATCGCCGCCCAATTCGGCGGTGGAGGCCACAAGATGGCCGCCGGCACCTTCCTGCCCGGTCCCATCGACCACGCCAGACAACTCATCCTCCACGAAGTCACCCAACGTCTGCACTGATGACGGGTTCTCGTATCGCATCGACTCTGAGACCACCGCCGACACCAGTGGCATCTTCGCATGTCACTGGCCGGCCAAGTCCTCGTAGGCCGAACGTCCCCGTTCGCCTGACTCCGATCAGGAAACCACTTGCCGGGGAACCGCGACGCGTCATACAATAACCCCAAGGCTTTCGAGAAGACCATTGCCTGGGAGTGGAGGCTCTGTTGTGCCCGATGCGCCTATTGACATAGAGACCCGAGAACCCCAAGGGGTGAGCCGCTGGCGCGTCTTCGCGGTTCTGGGACCGGCTGTCCTCACTCTCGCGATTCCTCTTGTTGCCACAAAGGCTCATACGAGCGAGGGAGTCAGCCGCAGCCCTTGCCTCACCGAGTTGATTCTGCCAATGTTATTCCTGCTTCTGGCTGCAGCGGCGGTCATCGTCTCTCGCCGAATCTTTCGCGAAGAGACTCTCGATATCGTGTGGTGCCGCTGGAGTCGGTCCGAGTTGGTGGGAACGGCGCTGCTGATCGTCGCGGTGCCGACTGTGTATGTCCTGGCAAATCTGCTCGTTCACGATCTTGGTCTGGCGACGCGCCACGATCGCCTGTTCTATGCCGATGGTCTGGGGCTGCCCTTCTTCCTTGGTGTGACGATCCTCGGTGTTCTTGCCATACCTTTTGTGGAAGAGGTCTTCTGGCGGGGTTGCGTCCAAGCGATGCTGACTCATGCCGTCGGTCCGCTGGGCGCCTGGATCGCTCAGGCGGCGTTGTTTGCTGGAATACACCTTCGTCCCCTGGGAGGTTTCCTCTCGCTGTTCGTCTCCGGGCTCATGGCCGGTCTATGGCGCTGGCGCCGTCGGACGCTGCTGCCTGTCATCTTGGCCCATGTCGCGGTCAACGGCTTCCTCTATGCCGGACGCTGGCCCGGTTGGCTTGAAATCCGCCAGATCAGGACAACGCATGACTACAACGCGGATCTCATCGCATTCTCTCGACCTCGCTCCTACGACCCGAATGACGATGCTCGCTATGACTATGAACGGGCCTTCGAGTTATGCGAGGCGATTCCGGGCAATCTCGACGGAACCGTCAAGAGGCGGTGCGCGGAATGGACGACAGAGCAACGGCAGGCCATTCGCCAGTGGGTGGGTGTGAACGCCGAGGCGATTGAACATCTTGAGTGGGGAGCGCGCAAACCCTATTACTGCCCGGCCTATCATCTCGACAACCCGCATTCTCTCAGCAGCCGAGAGGCCGCTGCCGTAAGGAACCTGACTCTCGCACTCCATGCTCGAATTGGGTTGCGTGCCTGGGACAGCCAGGAAGAAGAGATGGTTCGCGATATAATGACGCTGTGGCAATTCGGCACGCACTTCGGCGGCGGGAAGCCGCTGATGTACCAACTCACGGGGGTTGCGATTCGTGAGAGGGCGGCGGTGACCACGAGGACTGTTCTGGCTTCCCATTCCTTTTTGCGATCTACGTTAGATATGCTGTACGAAAGATTCCAGGCGTCTCGAAATGCTGGGGATCTGCTGGCGGAGTTTGGCTCCGAACGGTTGCTTTGCCTGGATCATGTCCAGAGAATCTTCACGGACGATGGGGATGGGCATGGCCATATTGCCGAGGCTGCGCTTAGAGTGTGGCCGGGCTTGACGGCCCAACAAGAAGAAGCGTTCCGTACGCTGGAGCGGCAGGAGACCACCCGGCAGGCAGAGACCTTCTTCCAACACATTCAAGTCGCGGCGTACAAATCGCCTTGGGAACGCCACCATGAGCCAAACGACGTTGCACGCCTGCAGGATCTCATCGAGGGGAATGCTCTTCTTGCCGTCATCGCGGTTGCATATGTCAAATCGATCGATATTCCCTGGCTGGCTCGAACGGAACTTGAGGCCGTTATGACGATACTGGCGGCGCTTCGGTACGAAGCGGACCACGGCCAAGTCGCGGAGTCGCTGGAGGAATTGGTGGCGGCGGGGTATTTGGAGCGGATTCCGCAAGATCCTTGTTCGTTGGGATCGCTCGTTTACAGGCGAACCGAGGGAGGCTTCCTGTTCTACAGTTGCGGTTTCGACTTTCATGACGACGGCGGCACGCCAAGCACGTGGGGCCGGGGCGAGCAGGGCGGCGACCAGGTCTTCTGGCCCGTACAGAGTACTCCGTGACGCAATCGCCCGGTGCGAGACGATTCCTGCATGGACCATGGCAATGGAGAAGGAGCCGGCGGACTCCGATATCAGCCGGGATTGCCGACCCCTTCTCCATGCCTGTTGCCCCTGTGACGTCAGGTATTGAATTCGTTCAGGTCGGCGTTTTCGGGGCCGAGCGGGATCGTCTGACGGTTCGCCTTACCGGCAGCGATCTTGTGCCAGGTCCCATCGGATGGACGTAACGGACGCTCCTTCGCCTGCTTCGGCACGGTTCGACGGGCGGGCCTACTGTCACGACGGTTCGTGTTCTTCGCCGTCGCTCCGCCGACGAGGGCGATCAGTTCGCCGACGATCTCGTTCATGGATTCCGCCTGGTTGCTGAGTTCCTCCGAAGCGCTGGCGCTCTCTTCGGCATTGGCGGCGTTCTGCTGAGTCACTTTGTCCATCTGTGAGACGGACGTGTTCACCTGGTCGATTCCTTGGGCTTGCTCCTGCGAAGCGGCCGCGATCTCGCCGACGAGGTTTGTCGTCTTTCCGATGCTCTGAACGATCTCGTCGAGGACCTTGCCCACCTCGGCCGCGATGTCCACGCCGTTCTTAGCATTCTTGACCGATTCTTCGATCATACTGGCCGTGTTTTTGGCCGCCTCCGCCGAACGCATCGCGAGATTGCGCACCTCTTCGGCGACGACGGCAAAGCCCTTGCCCGCCTCGCCGGCCCGGGCGGCCTCGACGGCGGCGTTCAGGGCCAGCAGGTTGGTCTGGAAGGCGATCTCGTCGATGACCTTGATGATCTTGGCGGTCTCGTCGGAACTCTTCTGAATGTCGTTGATGGCCCGGCTCATCCGGGTCATGGACTCGGCGCCGGTGTCGGCGGCCTTGCGGGCCTCCGAGGCCAGTGTGTTGGCCTGCTGGGCGTTGTCGGCGTTCTGCTTGGTCATCGAGGACATCTCTTCGAGGCTGGAGGAGGTCTCTTCCAGACCGGCGGCCTGTTCGGTGGCCCCTTCGGCCAGCGATTGCGAGGCCGCGGAGACCTGTCCGGCGGCGGATGCCACCTGTTCGGAGCCGGTGGTCAAGCCCGTGATGATCCGATGGATGGGTCGGGTGATGGCACGGGTCATCACCATCCCCAAAACGACCGCCAGTACCACGCCGACGATCGTAGCGATCAGCGACAGTGTGGTCTGGAAGGTTGACTGGGCACGCGCTCCATCAACCGCTTGTGCCGCGAGGTCGTGGTTGATCCGGACCACATTGTCGAGCCGTTGAAAGGCCTGCGCCTGCAACTGACGCGTACGCCCCATTGCCAGGTCGGCGATGCGAGTTTGCAGTTTCTCGGCCTGAGCTGCCTGTGCGATCAGTTGTTCGAGATTGTGCGAGACCTCCTGCGCAGCGGGCTGCATGGCCGTGGCGAACAACTGCTCGCATTCCTCCCTCTTTCCGGCCTGCATGCGGTCGCAAATCGTTCGCGCCGTCTCATGGAAACGGCTGTGCTGCTGGTGAGCCGCACGGGTGATGCTCTGCAGGTGCGGATTCCGCGTCGAAAACTGCGCCAGCCACTTGCCGAAACGGCATGCGGATGGATCGTCGATGGCAGGGAAGGCCTCCCCGGACAGGATCAGTCCGGCGACCTTCATCTCCAGTTCGAGATGATCGCCACGGAACGTCTGGAGCTCTGCCAACAGCGCGGTAGGATTGAGGATGTCCATCTCATCCAGCTCATGACAGAGTCGGAGAATCTCGTCGTTGGCGCCCACCCATTCGGGCAGGATCCTCAGAAACTCGCTCCACTCCTGCACTTCCTCGTGCGTGTGTGACAGCGTCTCATAGAGCGTTCGGGCCTGTCCATATCGCTCTCGGGTCTTGGCGATATGGTCGTATTGCTCCTGGCGAACCTCTCGTGTATTGTCGGGATTCAGCAGGGTACGCATGCCACCGACGAGGCTCTCCAGTTCCACCTGCATCTTCAGGACTGTTTCGATGCCGGGCAGGCGCACCGCACCGACCTCATTGATGGACGCCTCGCTCCTGACGGTGCCATGATAGCCCATCACGCCGAGGATCAGGGTGGTTGTCGCTATGCTCATGAACGTAAGAATCAGTTTGGTTCCCAACTTCATGTTCTGAAACATCTTCTACTCTCCCAATCAGGTGGTTTCACTTCTCATTCGGACACATTCTTGATGTTCTCTTTTGGGCCGCGTGCATGTCACGGGGGTTCGGCATGCAAGTCCAACCGCCCATCGGCTCGGGTCGTCCGGCCGATCTTCCCCGATGCTCCTACCCGATGCCGTCGAGCCGATCGCCGGACAGGACCTTGTCGATATCGAGCAGAATCTTGACGCTACTGCCGACTTTGCCCATGCCGAGGATGAAGTCGGTGTTGACCGACGCGCCGAACCGGGGGGGCTCCTCGATACTGTCTCCGGCGATGTCGAGTACCTCCTGGACGCGATCGACGATGATTCCCACGCTGTACGTGCGGCCCTCCTGCGTGATCTCAACGACGATGATGCAGCTCTGCTCGGTGACCGCGGCGGTCTCCATGCCGAACTTGGCGCGGAGGTCGATGACCGGGATGACCTGGCCGCGCAGGTTGATGACGCCCTTGACGTAATGGGGGGTCTGGGGCACGGCGGTGACCTCGATGTAGCCGATGATCTCACGGACCGTGAGGATCTCCAGGCCGTACTCCTCGCTGGCCAGGGCGAAGGTCAGGTACTTTCCCTCCCGGTTGGGAAGGGTCGTTTGATTCGTCCGGGCTTGTTCTTTCGTTCCTGTCATGGTTTGCTCTCCACAACGGCGCCGAACGGCGCGTTCCATCACACACCCGTCGAAGCGATGCCGCAATCGACGGTGCTCTAAAGCGAGACCTCGGGCGCCGAGGCGGTGGGCACGCCGCCACGTCGAATGCCCGAGGGCCGTCGGCGCAGACGCTGTGCGTTGCCCCATGGTGTTCACGTCTGGATTGTGACGGCGGTGTGCGTTCGGACCGTCGTCCTGCCTGATGTCCGTCTCGTGATTCTCGTCGCTTCCGGTGCTCGCCTCAACAACCTTACATTACTCTCACTGCTCTCCCGTGGTGATACGCACGCGCGTCGGCTCGCCGGCCGTTCCACGGTTCCTCTTCATCGGGATACGCCTCCGCGATCCCCGGTGATCATCACCGCGATGAATATCGACGTTCATGTCCCCCGGCTTTAATAGAAACTGGGTATACAGTTGCGTGAATTGTATCGGGCTGCGCCGGAGCCGATGGTATGCCATACCATGGCATCCGTCCGATTCCTTCAGCAGGGGGGGAGGCGTTGTGCGATCTCGCACCAGTAATGAACGGACCTGGCGTCCTTCAGCAGCGTCGGATACCGGATGTACCACGGGAGGCGAAATCCACCGAGAGTCTGCTGGGTATGAACGCGGAAGCCGGCGTCTCCCAGCATCCGTTTCATCGCGCGATCGGAGAGATAGCATATGCCGGTTCCGGCGGTGTTCGCCCCGAGTCGGCCGGTCACCGGCGCCAGAAGGCGTGAGGACGTGGCGCAGTACAACAGCCGGCCCGCCAGCCCATCGGTGAATCGGCCGTTCCAGATGTTCTCGATGACGGACAGTCGTCCGTGCGGCTTGAGCAGGATGGCGCACTGGCACAGGACTGCCTGGATCGACGCCAGACTCTCGGCATAGCTGTCCCCGACCAGATGATGCAGCAGGCGGTGCACAAAGATCACGTCAAGAGACCGGGGTCCAAACGTCTCCGTGAGGCGCGAGGCTTCAACGTACAGAACCGTCTTTCGCGGATGCGGCTGGTTGCGTGACAGCAGTAGCTCCGAGGCGTCTGCGACCACGGCCGAACAGGATTCGTAGGCGGTCAGGAGCAAGTCGCTGAATCGACCCGTTCCGCCGCCCAGATCGAGAAGCCGCGCGGCCGGGTTGTCGAGCATGTAAGGCGATAGAACGGCCTGGATGTCATCGATCCGCATCCATCGCTCGACGCGGCTCTGCTCCCATTGAGACGAATCGAAGGCGGCGACCTGACGATCCGATAGGTTTCTGAGCATTCGTCACCTCTTCGGCGTCCAGGCGTCTGTCGATCCCAAGGTTCTATCGGACGGTGGGAAAGGCGCTGATGCGCAGCGTCGAGCAGCCGTAGGGCACCAGCGTGATGTCCTCGACGGGCCAGTCGTCCTGCTTGCCCTGCGGGCTCCATGGGATGGGGCCTGCCATGCCGCTGTAGAGCTGCCAGTGCGGCAGGCGCACGCCCTTGGTCCGGATCGCGATCGGCGCGTTGCGGAGGTTCCACGGCTCCCGTGCGGCAGCATCGCCCATCACCACCTTGTACGCCGCATCCATGTCCTTGAGGCCTTCCTCCAACAGCGCATAATTCCACGGGCTCGCCGGCTGAACCTCCCGGTAGTGGTCGTGTAACGTCCACGACTCCTCGATCCGAAGAGCATAGACCAGCGGTCCGCGCTCGATGCTGACACTGTTCTCATGCCATCGTTCGGTTCGCATCATCATGGGCAGCGTCAACTCGACGATGTCCCCGTCGCTCCATCGCCTCTCGACCTTGGCGATCCGTCCGGCTTCGAGCGTGTCTGCGAAGGACCGGCCATTGACTGTGATCTTGGCGTTGTGGCACCACGCCGGAACTCGCAGGTGCAGCGCGAATGTCACTGGATCGCTCGCGGCAACCGTGAAGCGCACCGATTCGCCAAACGGGTAGTTCGTCTGTTCCGTGATGGTCACCGTCTGGCCCTGGGCCACCTTGGCGGTGACCTTCGAGGGGCCGTAGACCAGCGCCGCCAGGCCGTTGTCCGCCGACGCCATCCACAGGTGGCCGACGAACTTGGGCCAGCCCTGGTGCAGGTTGCACGTGCAGCAGGGGTAGCCGGTGAGCAGGCCGAATACGACGCCGTCGGTGGTGTGGTCGAAGAAGTTGTGCACGTGCATCGCGCACGTGACCTGATTGGCCTGCTGGAAGTACTGACGGGCCATGTAGTCGTCCGTCGCCTGTGTCGGCAGGGTGTTGTATGCGAGTTTCTCCAGGTGGTCGGCAAACGCGACGTCGCCTGTAATCTCGAGCATCTTCTCCAGCGAGAACATCATCTCGACGCACGTGCAGAATTCGCTGCCCTGCGTCGGAACGCGTCCGTGCATCCCCTCGTCGGCGCCGTAGAGCCCGTGGGGCTGGCCGTGATACTTGCGAATGTCGGCGAATGCCTTCTTCACCGCGCGGAGGTGTTTGTCCTCGGGATGGAGTTGGTAGTAGACGATCGGCTCCTTGATTCCCTGAGCCAGGTTGACGCAGTGGAAGGCGCTGGCGCCGTCGGCGCCTTGCTCGTAACGGTGCAGCGCGATGTCACCGCGTTCCAGAAAGATCTCCGTGTAGGGATGCGTCTGCTCGCCGATCAGCTCGGCCAGCTCCAGCAGGAAGGCGTCGCCGGTGATGTTGTAGAGCCAGAGCACCACGAGCAGGTTGTCGCCGCCCCGGCGGTTGCCCCAGAACGACCAGTGGCCCAGCGGCGTTTTAGGCAGCTCGCGAAGCTGGTACCGGAAGTACTTCGTCATCACGTCAACCACACGGGTGTCGCCGGTGGCCATGTAATACTGCTGGAGCACCTTGAGCATGACCATCTTGGGCCACCAGTCGCGTCGGGGGCTCTTCTGGATGCCCGGCTCCGGCGTCGGCGGTTGTTCGAACGGCACCGGCCCGATGTACCCGTCCTCGGTCTGGTGCGTCAGCGTCCACTCCACCCACGGGCGGACCTTCTCGATCAGCGCGCGGTCCTTGAGGATGTAGGCCAGCGGCAGCAGTCCGTCGATCCAGTAGGGACCTCGCTCCCAGCCGTCGCCATCGCCGCCCAGCCAGCCGTTTCGCGGGCCCACGACTTGGGGATACAGCTCATCGAGCCGGCCGGTCATGCCGGAGGCCATGATCTCCAATTGCCCCCGCAGCCAGCCCGTCGGTTCGATCGCGCCGATGGGCAGTTCCGTGTACGGCTTGGCCGCCAGAGGCGCCCGATTGCTGATGTAGTGGGTAGAGCCCCGGCTCGCAGGCCCTGCGGACGACGTCGAACAGATCAGCGTCACGATGACAAGTGAGATGACCGATGCGTTCTTCATTCGGCTTGACTCCTGTAACGTCCTGACCATGCCGGTTCCAAGGTAACTGCCCCATCATCTATGCGGGCATCTCGTCTGTCAACAATCCGCTCATTGATCTGCCCACTCCAAGACTTGCGGTGCCGACGAGGTGATCGTGCAGATAGGAAGGGGGCTCGTACCACAGTGGCGCGAGCCCCAGGCTGTGTTGTATCAAAGGCAGAGTCTCACGGCGCTACTCTGCTGCGGCAGGGCGGCCGAATCCGACGTCGTCGATATAGACAATGCCGATGCCGCCGGCGGTCGGGTTGGTTCGGCTGCCGACGCCGATGGCCATCGTGTCCACCC
>LVBB01000071.1 GCA_001603075.1 Phycisphaerales bacterium Planc_01
CTCCGCCCCGGCGAAGTGGGCCTACGAGAGAGGCATTCTGGGCAGCGAACCCACCAAGAGCGTACGGGCGATGGCCGGCGGCCTGGGTAAGGACTTCGTCAACGTCATGTTCACCAAGGAGTTCGTGGACAGAACCGGCATCACCACCGTGGAAGAAGTCGTCGCGAAGAAGTTCCCCGTCCGCATCGCCATCAAGGCCAACGGCTCCTTCGGCGAATTGGCGTGCAACAAGGTGTTCGAGGTTCTCGGCGTCGATTACGATACCGTCAGGTCCTGGGGCGGCAGCGTGACCCAGACCGGAAGCGCCGCCATCGTCAGCCTGCTCAAGGACGAGAAGGCCGACATGACCATCGACCACGTCGGAGCAGGACAGTCGGCAACGACTGAGCTCTGCCTGACCACCGAGATGTTCTTCCCCGAGCTCTCCGCCGACACCCGGGCCAAGATGAACGAGCAGGGCTTCGACAACATCGCGATCCCCGCCGGCACCTGGAACGGACAGGCGAAGGAGATCCAGTCCGTGGGCTCCCCCCAGGTCGTGCTCGTTTCGGCGTCCGTTCCCGACGATGTGGTGTACGTCCTCACTAAGGCCCTCTGCGAAGGCAAGGAGAAGCTGGTCGAGGCCAACGCCACCCTCGCATCCTTCGACCCCACGACAGCCCATGACGTCTTGAAGACCGGCGCTCCGCTCCATCCCGGCGCGGAGAAGTACTACAAGGAAATGAAATATATGCAGTAAACAGGATTCGCATTCGAGGAGCCGCGGATGGATGCTGCGGCTCCTTCTTTTCCAGGGCGGAATATCGGCCCGATAGCAACCGAAAAGCGGTACGAACGACAGGGGGATATGAAAATGCTCGAGCACGCTCCGGCAAGAATGACGGTGAAGCAGGGGATCATCGTCGCAACGAGCTTCATCTGGATTGCGTTTCAGTTCTATCTTGCCATTGTCAGCCCGCTTCACCCGATGATTCAAAGCCCGGTACACCTGATCCTTGCTCTGCTCATCGTGTTTCTCTATCGCCGGGCGGAGTCGGTCGGAGTCCTCGGAAAGAGCGCCGACATGCTCTTTTTTGCCGGAATCATTTTTCTCTTCCACTACTTCATCTCCGAATCGACCCGGCTGACGACTCGAATCGCCTTCATCTCGGACGTGACGACTCTCGACGTCGTCGCAATGGCCGTCTGCGTGGTCGTCCTCATGGAGGCGGTCCGCCGGACATTGGGCAAGATTCTTTTCTTCTTTATCCTTTTCTTTATCGCGTACGCATGGTTCGGCCATCGTTTCCCCTCCATTCTCAGGTACCGCGGAACGAATCTCGAAACGTTCACCGAACTCATGACCATGGGCCCCGACGGCATTCTCGGAACGCCTCTGTACACTTCGGCAAACAGTCTTTTCTACTTCATCGTCTTCGGCGTTTTCTTCTCGGCCTGCGGCGGCGGGCAGCTCCTGATCGACATCGGATTGAAATTCTCGAACAAGAGCTCCGGCGGTCCCGCCAAGGCCGCCATCATCTCTTCGAGTCTCATGGGGATGATCAGCGGCAGCGCAGTGGCCAACGTCTCGACCACGGGCGTGATGACCATTCCGATGATGAAGAAGGTGGGATACACTCCCGAACAGGCGGGCGCCATCGAAGCCGTGGCCTCCACGGGGGGGCAGATCATGCCTCCCATCATGGGCATAGGGGCCTTCATCATGGCGGAGATGCTGGGAGTGCCCTACAAAACGATCGCCTTTTCGGCGATCATACCGGCCGTCGCCTACTTTCTCTCGGTCTTTCTCTTCGTCGGCTTCCTCGCCCGGAAACAGCGGGTCGCGAAGGCGTCCGCGGAGACGGCCATCGAGGTGGATCCCATCCTTCCGCGGCTGTATATGCTCCTGCCGGCGGTCGTTCTCGTATACTACATGGTCTCGGGCGCGTCCCTGATGCGCAGCGGCATGATGGGTATCTACGCGGCCGTCGGAGTGAACGCCGTCAGCCGCTTCGTCCTTGGCGGGAAATATTACGTCAGCCTGAAAGGTCTCTTCGACGCGGCGCTCCAGGGAGTTCGCCAGGCCGCGGACATCGCCATCCCCACAGCCGCATGCGGCATCATCATCGGCATCGTCATTCAGTCGGGGCTTGCCACGAAGCTTTCCACCATCATCGCCGGCGTCGGCGTCAGCAACCTCGTATTCGCCCTCCTGATCACGATGGGAGGCTGCATGCTCCTCGGCATGGCCCTGCCCACCGTCGCCGCCTATCTGGTGGCGAACATCCTCTTCGTCCCCACGCTTGCCGCCCTGAAAGTGCCCGCCCTTCCCGCGA
>LVBB01000072.1 GCA_001603075.1 Phycisphaerales bacterium Planc_01
GCCAGGGGCGGCGACGTCGGCGGGGGGTTAGAGGAGGGGGGTGGTGAGGCGTTCGTAGGGGTGGTCGGGGGGGAGGTTGGGGGCGGTGGCGGCCTGGTTGGCGAGGGTGTCGCAGGCCTCGTTTTCGGGGTGTCCGGCGTGGCCTTTGACCCACTGGAACCGGACATCGTGAGGCCGGCAGGCTTCGAGCAGGCGTTCCCAGAGGTCGACGTTGACGGCGCGGTCGGTCTTGTTTCGTTTCCAGCCGTTGGCCTTCCATCGTGTGACCCAGCCGAGGGTCATCGCGTCGACGAGGTACTTTGAGTCGCTGTAGAGCGTGACGCGGCAGGGGTCCTTGAGGGCTTCGAGGCCGGCGATGGCCGCCATGATCTCCATGCGGTTGTTCGTGGTGCGTCGGAAGCCGGCGGAGAGGCGTTTCTCGTGCGGCCCGTATCGCAGGACCACGCCATAGCCGCCCGGGCCGGGGTTGCCCAGGCACCCGCCGTCCGTGTAGATGCTCACCTTCTTTCGATCGTCCATAGGATGCGGCATTGTGCCATCTGCCGCCGCCCCCGTCAACCCGCCGGCGCCCGCCGAAGCAAGGCCCCTGGGCCGGGCAGAATTCTCCATCTATCCCGCAGGCATGCAACTCCTTACTTTAGAAGGCGTTATGTGTTGATGGGGTAGCAGTTTCTTGCTGTGGTGGATAAATTGTGAAAACTATCCCAATATTTATGTTGCGAGGTTCGCTGTATTCGATATACTTTTATCGATATGTGAATATCGATACGTCAATATCGATATGGGCAGGAAGTTGTGTGTTACGGAGCTATGCCATGACGGAAGATCGCCAGATCAGCATTGCGTTGCCGACGATTCGGCGGCTGCCGATGTACGTGGCGGTGCTTGAGAAGGCTCTGCAGGACGGGCAGACGCACGCGAGCAGTTCACAGATCGCCGGGGCGCTGGGATTGGAATCGATCCAGGTTCGCAAGGACCTTGCGGCGGTGGGGGTGGTGGGCCAGCCGGGGGTGGGGTTCCCTGTGGGTGAGTTGATCGCTGCCATCGAGAAGTCTCTGGGCTGGGACAACGCCAGCGACGCGTTCGTGATCGGCGCCGGCCATCTGGGCACGGCCCTGGCGGGCTATCGGGGTTTCGCGCGGTACGGGCTGAACATCGTGGCGCTGTTCGACAGCGATCCGGCGAAGGTGGGGCAGACGGTGCACGGCAAGAAGATCCTGCCGATGGAGAAGTTCGCCGATCTGGTGGCCCGTCTGCACGTGCGCATCGCGATCCTGACGGTGCCGGCCGAGGCGGCGACCGAGTCGGCGGCTCTGGCGGCCGAGGCGGGGATCAAGGCGCTGTGGAATTTCACGCCGACGAAGCTGGCGCCGATCGACGGGGTGATCGTGGAACGAGTGGACTTAGCGGCGAGTCTGGCGGTTCTTTCGAGCCGGTTGGCGTCGCTGGTGGGGGCGTCGGGCGCGACCCGAGCGCAAGCGGCGGATGAGCCTGAATCCGAGGTATGACGATGGAGCTACCGATGTGTGAGAAACAGAATGTTGCGTGCGACTGCGGCCTTCGCAAGTTCGAGAAGGTCTGTCGCATTCTCGACAAGTACGACCGCAGTCCGTCGAAGCTGGTGCCGATTCTGCAGGAGGTTCAGCATGAGTATCGCTATCTGCCCGAGCAGGTGCAGGCGTTCATCGCGACCTCGCTGGGTCTGTCTCCGGCGCGGGTGTTCGGCGTGGCGAGCTTTTACGCGAACTTCGCGCTGGAACCGAAGGGGAAGTACGTGATCCACATCTGCGACGGGACGGCCTGTCACGTCAAGGGTTCCGAGCGGATCAAGGAGGCGTTGCACAAGCAGCTCGGGCTCGACGACAAGAAGACGACGACCGGCGACATGCTCTTTACGGTCGAGGCGGTCTCGTGCCTTGGGGCGTGCGGTCTGGCGCCGGTGATGACGATCAACGACGAGGTGCACGGGCAGGTGACGCCGGCCAAGGCGGTCGAACTGGTCAACGGCATCCGGGAACGGGAGCAAGCGGAATGATTCAGCAGAAGATGGATATGGAGGCGACCGGCCAGGCCTATCGCCAGGCCCGCCAGGCGGTGCGAAGACGCGTGATCGTCTGTGCGGGGACCGGGTGCGTGGCCAACGGGTCGCTGAAGGTTTATGAGGCTCTTCGGCAGGAGACTGAGGCGCGCGGGCTGGACGTTGTCGTGAAGCTGGGCGACGACTGCGGCTGCAAGAGCGACGTGTTCCTTTCGAAGAGCGGCTGCCAGGGGTTCTGCCAGGCGGGTCCGCTGGTGACGATCGAGCCGGAGGACTGGCTGTACGTGCACGTCAAGCCGGAAGACGTCGCGGACATCGTCGAGCAGACGCTGATCCACGACCGCCCGGTGAAGCGGCTGGTGTACGTCGATCCGGCGAGCCACGAGGCCTTCGAGCAGACGCACGAGATTCCGTTCTACAAGCGGCAGCAGCGGGTGGTCCTCGGCGAGTGCGGCAACATCGACCCGGAAGACATCCGCGAGTACATCGCGCGGGGCGGCTACGCGGCGGCGAAGCGGGCGTTCACAGAGATGCAGCCGGAACAGGTGTGCGAAGAGGTGCTCGCCTCGGGCCTGCGGGGCCGGGGGGGCGGCGGCTTCCCGACGGGCCGGAAATGGGCGCTGACACTGCCGGAGCCGGGCGAGAAGAAATTTGTCATCTGCAACGGCGACGAGGGCGACCCCGGCGCGTTCATGGACCGCAGCCTGATGGAGGGCAACCCGCATCGCGTGCTGGAAGGGATCATGATCGCGGCCCGGGCGATCGGGGCCGACGAGGCTTATGTGTACGTCCGGGCCGAGTATCCTCTGGCGGTGCAGCGGATTCGCAAGGCCGTGGCCGATGCCGAGGAGGCGGGCATTCTGGGCGAGGACGTCTTCGACAGCGGTCGGAACATGACCTGTCACGTGATGGAAGGGGCGGGTGCGTTCGTCTGCGGCGAGGAGACGGCGTTGATGGCCTCGATCGAGGGGCTGCGCGGGATGCCGCGACCGAAGCCGCCGTTTCCGGCGCAGAGCGGGCTGTGGGGCAAGCCGACGGTGATCAACAACGTCGAGACGCTGGCGACGGTGCCGCTGATCATCGCCGAGGGCAGCGGGCACTACCGCCGGCTGGGCACGGCCGGCTCGCCGGGCACGAAGACGTTTGCGGTGACCGGGCACGTGGCCAACACCGGGCTGATCGAGGTGCCGTTCGGCACGACGCTGCGTGAGATCATTTTCGAGATCGGCGGCGGCGTGATCGACCACCTGGGGCAGGTGATGCCCGATGGCTTCAAGGCGGTGCAGATCGGGGGCCCGTCCGGGGGCTGTCTGACCGCCGAGCACCTCGACATGCCGCTGGACTTCGACTCGGTCAAGAAGATCGGCGCGATGGTCGGCTCGGGCGGGCTGGTCGTGATGAACCGCGACACGTGCATGGTCAAGATCGCGCACTTCTTCATGCGGTTCACGCAGAACGAGTCGTGTGGCAAATGCGTTCCGTGCCGCGAGGGCACCAAGCAGATGCTCTGGCTTCTGGAGGACATCATGGAAGGCCGGGCGACGGCCGAGACGCTGGAACTGCTGGAGGAGCTGGCCTCGGCGGTGCAGTTGGGTTCGCTGTGCGGGCTGGGCAAGACGGCGCCGAACCCGGTGCTGAGCACGCTGCGGTACTTCCGCAGTGAGTACGAGGCGCACATCGTGCAGAAGCGTTGTCCGGCCGGGCAGTGCAAGGCGCTGGCGATGCCCGAGATCCTCGCCGACCGCTGCAAGGGCTGCGGCGCCTGCCTGCGCAAGTGCCCGGTCAACGCCATTGCCGGTGAGAAGAAGATGCCGCATCGGATCGACGCCGGCACGTGCATCAAGTGCGGCACGTGCGCCCAGGTCTGCCGATTCGACGCCATTGTGGGAGTCAACTGAGATGAACAACGGGGACATGGTCAACGTCGATGGACGCGACATCCGGATCGAGGGCGAGCGCAATCTGCTGGAGCTGATCCGCAAGGCCCATATCGAGCTGCCGACGTTCTGCTACCACTCGGACCTGAGCGTCTACGGGGCCTGCCGGCTCTGCATCGTGGACATCGACGGGATGGGGGTCGTGACATCGTGCAGCACGCCGCCCAAGGCGGGGATGGTGGTCCGCACGAACACCGCGCCACTGCGCCAGATGCGCCGGATGTACCTCGAACTGCTGCTGGCCAACCACCATCAGGGCTGCGCGACGTGCGTCAAGAGCGATCGCTGCAAGTTGCAGGAGCTGGCCGTGCGGATGGGGGTGACGGAGGTCCGTTTCCAGACGAAGCTGGAGGCCAAGCCGCTGGACACGTCGAACCCGTCGCTGGTGCGCGATCCGAACAAGTGCATTCTCTGCGGCGACTGCGTCCGGGCGTGTGAGGAGATTCAGGGCGTCGGCGCGATCGACTTCGCGTATCGCGGCGCGGCCACGACGGTGGCGCCGGCGTTCGGCAAGACGCTCAGCGAGGTGGCGTGCGTCTACTGCGGTCTGTGTGCGAGCGTGTGCCCGACGGGCGCGATCACGCCGCGGCCTCAGATCGACCGCGTCTGGCAGGCGCTGAGCGACGAGCGCAAGACGGTGGTCGTTCAGATCGCCCCGGCGGTTCGCGTGGCCCTCGGCGAGATGTTCGGTCTCGAAGCCGGCGTGGTCACCACGGGCAAGATGGTGGCGGCGCTGAAGATGCTCGGATTCGACAAGGTCTTCGACACGAGCTTTGCGGCCGACCTGACGGTCCTCGAAGAGACGACGGAATTCCTGGGGCGCAAGACGCGCGGCGAGCGGCTGCCGCAGTTCACCTCGTGTTGTCCGGCCTGGGTCAAATATGCCGAGCAGTTCTGTCCGGAACTGCTGCCGAACCTGTCGAGCTGCCGCTCTCCGCAGCAGATGTTCGGCTCACTGGCCAAGGCGACGCTGCCCGATACGCTCGGGATCGAACGCGAGGACCTCTTCGTGGTCTCGATCATGCCCTGCACTGCCAAGAAGTTCGAGGCGCAGCGTCCGGAGTTCCAGGCGGGCGGCCACCCGGACGTCGACGCCGTACTGACGACGCAGGAATTCGGCAGGATGATCAAGCAGGCGGGCATCCAGTTCAACCAACTGACGCCCGAATCGCTCGATCTGCCGCTGGGGTTCAAGACCGGCGCCGGGGTGATCTTCGGCGTCACCGGCGGCGTCAGCGAGGCCGTGCTGCGATTCGCCTATGAGAAACTGACGGGGGTGAAGCTCGATTCCGCCGATTTCGCCGAGGTTCGCGGGCCGCAGGGCGTCCGCATCCGACAGATCAAGCTGGGCGACGTCGAGCTCAAGCTGGCCATCGTGCACGGGCTCAAGAACGCCCGCGCCGTCGCCGAGGACGTCCGCGCGGGCAAGGCCGACTACGATTTCGTCGAGGTCATGGCCTGCCCGGGCGGGTGCATCGCCGGGGCCGGCCAGCCCGTGAGCTTCGAGCAGGACACCCGGCACCGGCGCACGCAGGGCCTCTACGACACCGACAAGACGCTGCAACTGCACGCCTCGCAGGAGAACCCGTACCTGGCCCAGTGCTACAGCAGCACGCTCGACGGGATCGGCGGGCACCGCGCGCACGAGCTGCTGCACACCGGCTACCGCAGCCGCAAACGCGTCATGGACGAGGGCTTCTCCGTGCTCGATCCATCCGGGGCCAGGGCGCTGGAGATCAACGTCTGCGTGGGCACGGGTTGCTATCTGCGCGGCTCGCAACGACTGTTGCAGCAGTTGGTCAACTACGTCAAGGACCAGGGCCTCGAACGCACGGTGGACGTCCGCGCGACGTTCTGCTTCGAGGCCTGCGACAAGGGACCGAACGTCAAGATCGGCGAGGTCGTGATGCACCGGTGCTCGTTCGAGATGGTGCGCGCCGAACTGGACAAGCAACTGCGTCAGGTGGCGGCGTAAAGGACGCCGAGAGAAGATGACCGTCGAACAGCGTCACAACCAGGTCGTGTTCACCAACAAGGCGCGGTGCAAGGACTGCTATCGCTGCATCCGCGTCTGCCCGGTCAACGCGATCGGCCTGCGCGACGGGCAGGCGTACGTCGACGAGCAGCGTTGCCTGTCGTGCGGCACGTGCATTCGCGAGTGCCCGCAGGGGGCCAAGAGCTTTCGGCGGGACACGGAGCGGGCCAAGGAGATGATCGCTTCGGGCCGGACGGTGGCGGTCAGTCTGGCCCCGTCGTTTGCGGCGATCTTCAGCGAGTGGCAGACCCGCCGGCTGGCCTCGGCCCTGCGGAAGCTGGGCTTCGCCCACGTCTCCGAGACGGCGGTCGGCGCCTACGACGTCGCTCAGCAGACGGCCCGGTACGCGCGGGAGCATCGCGACCGGGCCTGCATCGCCACCGCGTGTCCGGTGGTCGTCCACTACGTGGAGCGATATCGGCCGCACCTCGTCAGGAACCTCGTGCCGATCGTCTCGCCGATGGTCGCACATGCCCGAAGGCTCAAGCAGACGCTGGGCGACGACGCGGCCGTGGTGTTCATCGGCCCGTGCGTGGCCAAGAAGGCCGAGGCCGAGGACAAGAGCGACGGCCTGGTCGATTGCGCGTTGACGTTTACCGAATTGCTGGACTGGTTCGACGAGCAGGGGATCGACCTGGCCCAGTTGGAGGAGAGCGATTTCGACCTCCGGCCGGCGGGGTGGGCGCGGTCGTTCCCGCTGGTCGGCGGCAGTCTGGAGACCGCTTCGCTGCGCGTTTCGGCGCTGGCGCCGGACGTCGTCAGCGTCGCGGGCGCCGAAGAGGTCGAGGATGTTCTCGGCAGCCTGGCCGAGGCCCGCGAGCCGCTGCTGATCGAGGCGCTGTTCTGCGAGCAGGGCTGCATCAACGGCCCGGCCATGCCGGCGGCGCACCCGGTCCACGAGCGACGGGCGCGATTGCTCCGTTACGTTCTCGGCCACGCGACGCAGGCGTCCGGCCCGGAGTGCCCGGCGGACCTGGGTACGACCTTCGGGGTCCGCCCGCTGCGGCAGGAGCCGGTGACGGACGAGCAGATTCGCCGGGTCTTTGAACGTACGGGCAAGCAGGCGCCGGAGGACCAGTTGAACTGCGGCGCCTGCGGCTACAGCACCTGTCGCGACCAGGCGGTGGCCGTGGTGCGCAAGATGGCCGAGGCACAGATGTGCGTTCCGTACATGCGCAGGCTGGCCGAGCAGCGGACCGACCGGATCATCGAGACCAGCCCGAACGGCATCGTCATTCTCGACGAGCGGCTGAACATCCTGCACGTCAACGGCTCGTTCAAGAAGCTGTTCATGTGCTCCGAGGCGGTCTACGGCAAGCCCATTTCCTACCTGGTGGACCCGGAACCGTTCGAAAAGGTCGCCGCGGGTAAGGCGGATCTGACCGAGCTGACGGTCGAGCATCCCAAGTACCATCTGGTCTGCCGTCAGATCGTTTATGCGTTGCGCGACGAGAAGCAATACGTGGGTGTCTTCGTGAACCTGACGACGAGCCTGAAGAACAAGAAGACCCTGGACTCCCTGCGGGCCAGCACGCTTCAGCAGGCGCGTGACCTGCTGGCGCATCAGGTGGACATCGCCGGTCGGATCGCGCAGTTTCTCGGCGACAGCACGGCCCAGGGCGAGAAGCTGCTCGACAATCTGGTCCGGCTGGCCCAGGACGAGCCGGGTTCGCCCGATGAGCAGAGACCGTCATGGCTCAAAGATACGTACACATCGACGTAGACGTCCGACAGAGTCCGAAGCATCCGAACGGCCCCTGCGGCGACGTCGTGGCCCAGCAGCGCACCGAGCAGGCCACGGACGTGATCGTCTGCGACGGCATCGGTTCGGGGATGCGGGCGTACATCGCGGCGACGCTGCACGTCTCGCGTTTGCAGTCGCTGCTGCGCGAGGGGTTCTCGTTGCGGCGGGCGTTTTCGAGCCTGGTCGGCACGCTCCAGGCGTGGCGGGACCCTTCTCAGCCGTATGCCGCGGTCTCCGTGGCCCGGGTCCTGAACGACGGCGAAGCTACCATTCTGACGTACGACGCCCCGGCGCCGGTTCTCGTCGGGCGCAATAGTGCGATGGCCTTGCCCAGTCGGCCGCTGGTGGTGGGCCATTCGGTCGCGCGGCAGTCGAACTGCTTCCTGGACCCCGGCGAGGGTCTGCTGCTGCTGACCGACGGGATCACGCAGGCGGGGATCGGCAGGGGGCCGAGCGAAGGCTGGACCAGCGAGGGCGTTGCCGAATTCGTCAGCCGGCGCTTGTCGCGGGCGTCGGGCTTGCGGCACGTGGCCGAGGCCGTCCACGACGAGGCCCTGCAGCTCGATGGGAACGTCTTTCGCGACGATATGACGGCGGTCCTGGCGCGCTGCCGCGACGGCCAGACGCTGAACCTCTTCACCGGGCCGCCGGCCGATCGAAAGGCCGACGAGGCGGTGGTGCGCCGGTTCCTGGCGATGGACGGGGCCAAGGTGGTCTGTGGGGCCACGACGGCGGCCATCGTCGCCAAGGCCCTCGGCCGCAAGCTGACGGTCGAGCGGTCGCCCGTCAGTCTGATCGCGCCGCCGAAATACGAACTGGGCGGCGTCGACTTGGTTACCGAAGGGGCGGTGACGCTGAACCAGCTCTGCAATATCCTCGATGTGGCGGTCGAGGAGTTCGAGGAGGTCAACCCGGTGACGGAGCTGGCCGAGATGCTGCATCGGGCCGACCGCGTGCACGTGATCGTCGGTCGCGGCGCCAATCCTGCCAACGACTCGCTCGGCTTCAAACAGCAGGGCATTCTGCGGCGGGAGCGCGTGGTCCCCCTGCTGGTCGATAAGCTGCGCAACCGAGGCAAGCTGGTGGTGACCAGTGAGGTGTAGCTCGCGGCGTGCGAGAGACCGTGCGAGCCGCTGGCTACGAACGGTGCGTAATTTGCTGCATGGCGGTTAGTTGTTTGCTGGGCCCTGGGCGTCTTATGTCTCTTGGAAACCCCCCGGTTCTTGCCGATATTATACATAGCTTACCTTGCTAAAGCCGGCGACGCATCCCGGTTTGGGTGGGAAACGCATGTGTGGCACCTTGACGAAGCACGTTGCCGCGGGTGCGTTGCCGGCTGTTTTGAGTCATCGGAGGCGGACGTGGGCGCAGAGACGGATAGTGCATCCAGTGTGGTGGGGCCGGGACGCGAAACCGAACCCAAGCCGATCCTGCTTGTGGAGAGCGTCTTCCAATCGGCGGTGCTGATGGGCCGCATCTTCCGCGAGTTGAACCTGCTCGACCAATTGGCGATCTCGATGGATTGTGAGACGGCCCTGGTGCGGCTGCGCCAGCCGGGTGTCACCAAACCCCGTCTGATCCTGCTCGATTCGCGGATGCCGCGAATGAGTGCGGCGAGCTTCCTGGAGGTCGTCAAGAGCGATTCGAGGCTTTGCATGATCCCCATCGTCGTCCTTTCCCATTCGGACGGAACCGAGGGTGTGAGCCGATACTACGAACTGGGGGCGGCCGGATACATGGTCCACGACGGCGAGTACGCCGATATCCTCGACAAGATGCGGGCCCTGTGCAACTACTGGATGCTGAGCCGCTCTCCGATTGTTTACTGACCCTCTCGGTGCCTCCCGGCGGGCCGCGAGACCGCCGTCAACCTTCGGTTTCCGCCGCCCTCTTTCCAGGTGCCCGTCTGTCACGAAACCGGCCCGTGCGCTGGGCGCAAAACGAAGGCGAGAGCCGACGACAAAGCGTTTCGTCGACTCCCGCCGTGTGTGGATCGCGGCTTGGTCAACTGTTGAACTGATCGAGGTCTGCGTCGTCATCCAGAGGGATGGCGTGGTTCCGGGCCGGTCGAGGCGCCGGGCGATGTTGGTCCGCGTGCTTGTCGGTGCCGGCGATCTGGTGCCATGAGGCGTCCGATCGGCTCAGGCCGCTGCCGGTGCGTCGTGGGGCGCCTGCTGTCACGTGCCGGCCGTTCCCGCCGTCCGAGCCCTTGGCGACGTCGCCGACCAGGCGGACGAGCTGATCGACGATCTCGTTGAGACCTTCCGCCTGCGCGCTGAGTTCTTCGGAGGCGCTGGCCGATTCCTCGGCGTTGGCGGCGTTCTGCTGTGTCACCTTGTCCATCTGCGAGACCGCCGTGTTGACCTGATCGATGCCCTGGGCCTGTTCCTGGCTGGCGGCGGCGATTTCACTGACCAGATTGGTGGTCTTGCCGATGCTCTGCACGATCTCGTTGAGCACCGTGGCGACCTCCTCGGCGATGTCCACGCCGGTCTTGGCGTTCTTGACCGACTCTTCGATCATGCTGGCGGTGTTCTTGGCCGCTTCGGCCGATCGCATCGCCAGATTGCGGACCTCTTCGGCGACCACGGCGAAGCCCTTGCCCGCCTCGCCGGCTCGCGCCGCTTCGACGGCGGCGTTCAGAGCCAGCAGGTTGGTCTGGAAGGCGATATCGTCGATCACCTTGATGATCTTGGCCGTCTCGTCGGAACTCCTCTGGATGTCCTGGATGGCGCCGTTCATCCGGGCCATCGATGCGGCGCCGGTGTCGGCGGCCTTGCGCGTCTCGGTCGAGAGGACGTTGGCCTGCTGAGCGTTGTTGGCGTTCTGCTTGGTCATCGAAGCCATCTCTTCGAGGCTGGACGAGGTCTCCTGGAGGCCGGCGGCCTGCTCGGTGGCGCCCTCGGCCAGCGATTGCGACGCGGCGGAGATCTGGTTCGACGCGCTGACGACCTGCTCGGAGCCCTCGAAGAGCTGCTGCATGATGTGGGTCAGCGTCGCAACCAGTTGACGGATCCGCCATACGGCCATGCCGAGGGCGAACACGAAGAGGAACCCGGCGACGATCAGGCTCAGCGTATTGGCGCGAGTCATGCTGGTGTTCAGCGCGGTCGCCTCGGCCTGCGCCGTCTCGCCCTGGGCCGCCATGGCGGCCATCTGGGCGGCGATTCGTTCTTCCATCTGCCCGCTCATCGCATCGATGGTTCCGCGCATCTGGGCGAAGGCCTTCAGGCTGTTTTCGGCCTCGCTCTGCCGCGCGGCGATGCGGTCGATGTTCTGCTCGGTGATCGATGCAATCTGACGGCATTGCGCGTCCCACTGGCCGAAGGTGTCGAGGAACTCACGGTATTCGGCGTGCATCGCCTCGTTGAAGGCCTCGGACGCTTTCTGAGTGCGGGTCATGACCTGGCCCAGTTCCGTGGTGAAGGTGTTCACGAGGGCCTCAAAGCGCGCCCGGTCGGCCTCCTGCGAGAACTCGAGCATTGCCACCAGTCCCTGGTAGGCGTCGCGGTCGGCGTTCAGCAGCAGCTCGACGGCCTCGTACAGGGCCAGCAGCCGTGTCTTGTCCTCGGCCTCCCGCAGCGACTCGATCTCCGCTTCGATCACACCGACCACGTCGTCCAGTTGCTGTCGCATCACGCGGAACGTCTGGACGCTCTCCTGATGGAGCGCCTGGCGGCGCGACAGTTCGCGCGCCAACGTCAGCGAGGTCTGCATGACCGCGTCCGTCGAGTGCTTCCAGCGATTGTACAGTTGGCCGAAGGTGGCGTAGGTCTGCCGGCCGGCGTCGTCGAACTGGGCCGAGGCCGCCTCCACCCGCTGAGCCACCTGACCCAGTTCGGTCGCATGGGTGGCGATCAGTTCCGTGACGCGCGTTTCGTCCTGCGTGCTCAGCACCTGCATCTCCGCCATGTAGCCCTGGTAGGCGTCGCGGTCGGCATTCAGCAGGTACTCGATGCTGTTGTTCAGCTCGTTCATGCGCGGCACTTCGTCGGCAATGATGGGCAGCAGGTTCTGCTCGACCGTCGTGTTGACCACGCCGGCGACGTATCGCAGCATGAACCCGTTGCCGGCCGCGATGACGGCCAGTCCCGCCAGCGGGATCGACACCAGTGTCAGAATTCTTCCTTTGAGTTTCATCGTGTTTCTCCTGATTCAGATATCGCATCAGATCGTTTTCGTCAGACCCGGACGACGCCTGTCGCCGCCGGATCGGCATTCCTCCCTGATCTGTCGTGCGGCAAGCCAACGGGCGGCCGCCGCAGCGGCTGTCCTCCCTGCATGCCTTTCCAGCGCACCTCCTATTCGGTATCGCGGACGCCCAAGGCGTCACGCGCAGTCCCTTGGGGAACCGTCAGAATTTGAAATTGACCTCCGCCAGGAGGACGTCGTAGTCGGTGGTCTCGGCGCGCTGCCGTTTTCCGATCATGTAGTTGGCGCCGAGCGTGCAGTTCTTGCCCAGTTGGTACGCGATGGCGAGTTTGTGGCCTCGGACGCCCGTGCCGCCGCCGGCGAACGTCGAGTCGCTCAGTGCGGCCACGGCACAATCCGCTTCGAGGTCGCGGTAGTTGTAGCTGAAGGCCCAACTGCCCGGGTCCTTGCACTTGCCCATGCCGGCCCCGACCAGATAGCCCGTGTCGTCGCCGGAGTCGGCGTCATTGTTCACGAGCAGGTCGCCAAAGACCTTGCAGGGCCGGCCGGCGATCTTGAACGCCACTTCCCCGAACGCGCGGAGAAGGTTGAAGTCGTTCTCATACAAGCCCCCGACACTGCGGTTGCCGCGGAAGTTCGTCGTGCTCGATCCCAGGGCGAGCTGGCCCTCGATGTTGCCGTAGTCGAAGTAACCGGCGCCGGCGGTGACGTCCACGCCCTCGGCGCGCGGGACCTTGCAGGTCACGCCGCCCTGGATTCCCCAGAGACTGGTGTCGACCTCCGTGCTGCGCTCGTGGACGTAGTAGCCGCCGAACGTGCTGAACAAGGTCACGTCTTTGGCCAGCGTCCGGCGATACGTGGCCGCGATGCCCTCCGGATTGACATCCGTGTCGAACAGCAGGTCGCTGTTGCCCGGATTGTAGTAGAGATTCCGGATCTTGCCGGCGAAGACGTTGAGCCCCTCGATGCTGGCGGGGTGGTAGTTGATGAAGGCCAGATCGAGCCACAGGTCCTTGCTCGAGAACGATTCGGTCAGCTCCTGATTGGTGTTGGTGGCGCTTTCGTCCGTGCCGCTGGCCAGACCGATGGTGGCGTCGACCTGCTCGTTGACCTTGCTGGAGACCAGCAGCCGGGCGCGGATGCGGTGACGATCGCGCTCCGTCGTCTTGGTCTCGTCGTCGGCCCGTTCGTGCCGGTAGCGGAAGTCGCCCGAGATCTTCATGTTGCGCAGCCAGGCGGGCAGGCTCTCCAGAAGGGTCTGCGCCTCGCTCTTCGGCGCCACCGACTCGGCGCCGCTGGTGGTGGGCGCCGCCTGTTCGGCGGCCGTGACGAACCCGGCCCCGACGAGAAGCAGGGCGATGGCCCATCGTGTGTGTTTCTCTCTCATGGTATCAACTCCTTACAAATCCAACGGCAATGCATGCCTACTCTTGTGGTGTCTCGTCCTGCAGCCGGCGGGTCAGGTCGAGGTTGTCTGCGGCCAGGACCATATCGATGTCGAGCAGAATCTTGACCGAGCCGGCGACCTTGCCCATCCCGAGGATGAAGCTGGTGTCGACCGAGGAACCGAACTGCGGGGCGTCCTCGATGTCTCCGGCGGCGATGTCGAGGACCTCCTGGACGCGGTCGACGATGATGCCTGTGCTGGTCGTCCGGCCCGCGCCGCGGATTTCCACGACTATAATGCAGGTTTCCTCAGTGACATCGGTGGTCTCCATGCCGAACTTGGCGCGCAGATCGACGACGGGAATGACCTGACCGCGCAGGTTGATGACCCCCCGCACGTAGTGGGGTGTCTGGGGCACGGCGGTGACGTCGATATACCCGATGATTTCACGGACCTTGAGGATTTCGAGCCCGTACTCCTCCTGCGCCAGCGCGAAGGTCAGGTACTTGCCTTCTTTGCCCGACGTTGTGACGCCGGGTTGCGTGGGGGCAACTGTGGTTCTCGTCATTGCAATTCCTCCCGATAGCCGTGACCCAGGCAGTTTCGATAAACGGGGTGGATGCCGAACGAATCGGCAGCCATCGTGCCGACGGGGCAACGCCCCACGGCCATGGTCCGTGTCCGCATTGCATCGGCCATGACGACGGGGACCATCATTATCCATTGGATAATTCGTCAGGGGAAAAGAGACCCTGGGGGGGAAACGGCCCGATCGGTGCAGGAAGCCGGCGATGAGACGTGTGCGGACGGATGTGTCCTTTGCGTCCGAGAACACTGACGCCGCAGGGGGATTTCAGACGGTTCCCTCAGACGGGGACACGGTCAGGGCGGTTCGGGGCGATCAGGAGGCGAGGGTGGTCATTCCCATGGCGAGGGCGCGTTTGACGAGGCCGGCGACGCTGTTGACCTCGAGCTTCTTCATGAGCTGTCGGCGGCAGGCATCGATGGTCTTGCTGCTGACTTCGAGCATCAGGGCGATTTCCTTCGACGTTCGGCCCTCCGCCAGCAGTTGCAGGACGGCGGCTTCCCGCTCGGTCAGACAGGCATCGGCCGGTCTGCGGACGGCGTCGTGCGATTGCGCATATTCCGGGAGGATGAGTTCTCGAACTCGGGGACACAAATAGGTCGAGCCGGAGCGCACCGCGTCGATCGCGCGGAGCAGTTCGTCGAATCCGTTTCGCTTGACGACGTAGCCGTGGGTGCCGGCCCGAAAGACCGCCGCCACGAAGGCCTGGTTGCGGAAGGGCGAGAGGACGATGATTCGGGCCTCTGGATGCGCCTGAGCGATGTGGCGGACCATCTCCACATTGGCCGACGTCCATGAGCCGATGTCGGCGATCACGACGTCCGGCCGCAGTTCGGATACCCGTTCGGCTGCTTCAGGACCGCAATTGGCTTGTCCGATGACCTCAGTTGTTGCGTTCTGGCCCAACAGGGCCCGCAAGCCGTCGCGCAGAATGCGATCGTCGGCTATCAGCACAATTCGCATGTGTTCGGATTCCCCCGAATGTTGGACCCCCCCAACGTTCGGCTGTGACCTACCATACCTCGGCGAGTGGCGTGAAACTGACTAAACGTATTTTCGGTCCACCGGCGGGTAGACCGAATAGGCAAAAGACTTGGAGGTGCCGGTTTTTGGCTAATGCCATGCAGCCTATGGCTATCGGTTGCCCGGGGGATTCACGCGCAACGACCGACGGCGAACCGCCTCCGGAGCCCTGTCTGACCGCCGGCCGCAAATGCGGAGGACGCTTGGGGCAGGGCGCGACCCTACTGATCGACGGTGGTCAGACCCTCGCGAATGGCGTATTTCACCAGTTCGGCGACGCTGTTGATCGAGAGCTTCTGCATGATGCGTCGCCGGCAGGCGTCCACCGTCTTGACGCTCGTCTCGGTGATCAGGGCGATCTCCTTGCTGGTCTTGCCGTCGGCCAGCATTCGGATGACCTCCATCTCTCGTTTGGTCAGACGTTCCCTCGCCTGCGGCTCGCTGCCTGCCTGGACGTATTCGTCCACCAGCAGCGCGGCCACCTTGGCGCAGACGTACTTCTCTCCGCTCAGAATGGTCCGGATCGCCTCCACGATCTCGCTGAAGGCGTTGTCCTTGAGCAGATATCCGGTGGCGCCGCTCTTGAACATCTCGGTGATGAAGGTCTTGCGCAGGAACATGGACAGGGCGAGCACCTTGGTCCCGGGATGCTCTCGGTGGATCATCCGCGTCGCGTCGATCCCGTCCATGCCGTCCATGTTGACGTCCATGATGACCACGTCCGGTTCGAGTTCGCGAACGAGGCGCAGGGCGGTCATGCCGTCGCCGGCCTCGCCCACGACCTCCATGTTCGATTGCTGCTCCAGGAGCGACCGCAGTCCTTCGCGCAGCACCTGGTGATCGTCAACCAGCAGAATCCGTACCGCCATCATGGCTCTCCTTCGTAGCAGGTGGTTGGCTCTTCAGCGGCGCGACGAGGACGAAGCGGCTGCCGCGTCCCGGCGCCGAATCGATGTCGAGCGTCCCGCCGATGTAATCCAGACGTTCTCGGAGATTGAACAGGCCCACGCTGCGGCCTCGCGAGGGAGACGAGAGGGTGTCGGCCACATCGAACCCGGTTCCGTCGTCGGCGACGGTGATGCGGATCGAATCGCGTTCGCGACGGATGTCCAGGGCGACCTCGTGGGCGTGGGAATGCTTGATCACGTTGAACAGCAGTTCGCGGACCGATTGAAACAGCAGGACCAGCACGTCCTGGGGCAGCGGTTTGGGTTGCTTGTCGTCGCGGAAACGGTACAGGATATGGTGCTCGCCGCGCAGCTTGTCTTCGAGCAGCTCTTCGAGGGCGGCTTCGAGCCCGAACTTGTAGAGCGTCGGCGAACTGAGGTCGAACGTCAGTTCCCGCACGCTCTCGATCGTCGTGTTGAGCGTCTCGCAGATGTTCTGCAGGGCCTGTGTGCTGGCGGGGTCGGAGTGCTCGACGAGGTCCTGGAGCCGCATTTTCGAGAGGGCCAGCGACTGGCAGGCGTGGTCGTGCAGGTCGGCGGCGATGCGACGCCGCTCGCGCTCTTCGGCCAGGGCCAGTTCGGAGGCCAGCGATTTGAGCTTGTTCTGGTAGGCCAGCAGGCTCGCCTCGGCCTCTCGGCGCTCGGTGATGTCGCGGGCAAAGGCGCAGTTGTACTCGTGCCCCTCGAAAACGACGAAATTGGCTATGATCTCGACGGGGAAGGTCCGGCCCTGCTTGTCACGATGCTGCGATTCGAAGATCAGCGAGCCGTGTCGTTTGAGCTTCTGCCAGTGCTCGGCCCAGTCACGGGACGCGAAGTCCGGATCGATCTCGCCGACGCGCATGGTCAGCAGTTCGTCGCGGCTGTACCCCAGGGATCGGCACGCCGCATCGTTGACGTAGACGAATCGACCGTCCGATCCGACCCAGAAGGCGCTGTCGGAGGCCCGATCGACGGCGAACTGGGTGAACCGCAGGGCCGCTTCGGCCTTCTTGCGCTCCGAGATGTCCAGGATGAAGCCCTCGAGCACGTCGGCCTGCCCATGGAGCCCGCTGACCGATCGGCCGCGTTCCCACACCCATCTCTCCTGCCCGTCGGCGCTGACGATCCGGTACTCGAGCTGGAACACGCTGCCGTCGGCCAGCGCCTGCTCGATCTCGGCGTGCACGCGCCGTCGGTCGTCCGGGTGGACGATCTCGTTGTACGAAACGACCCGGTTGCCGACGAGTTCTTCGCTGTTGTAGCCGGTCAGAACCGTGCATCCTTCGCTGACGAACTGCATGGTCCAGGCCTCGTCGGCCAGGCAGCGATAGGCCATCCCAGGCAGGTTGGCCATCAGGGTCGAGAGCTTCCGCTCGCTTTCGCGCAGGGCGCTCTCCGCCTGCCTGCGGTCGGTGATGTCCGAGGTGATGATGACGATGCCCATCGGTTCGCCGGAGGTCTGTCGCATCAGGCTGGCGGAGATCTCGCCGGGAAACTCCGTACCGTCCCGGCGGATCAAGGTCAGCTCGACATCTTTGATCAGACCGTCTCGCCGCAGCCGCGCCAGCAGATCGCGGACACGCGCGTGGTCCCTGGCGGCAACGAAATCGAAGCTGGTGGTCCCGAGAATCTTGTCTTTGCCCGGCAGGGCGAAGATCCGCAGCATGGCCGGATTGCAGTCCTCCAGACGCAGGTCCAGGTCCGTGACGGTGATGGCGTGCGGGGACGACTCGAAGATGCTCTCCAGCTTCGCCTTGTTCTCCTGAAGGGCCACCTCGGCCGCGCGGCGGTCGGCAATGTCCACCGCGATACAGCGCAGGCCCACCGGCTGACCGTTGCGGAGGATCGCCGAGCTGTACAACAGCACGGGGAATGTCGCGCCATCGCCCCGGAGGGCCAGGTACTCGTGGTCGCCGAACGGCTTGCCGGCCAGACGCTTGTCGATGTTCCGCCGGAGACGCGCCCGGTCTTCCGGGGCAAACAGATCGCCGATGTCCCGCCCGACCAGCGCGCAGGGCTCGGGTCCGAACGACTCCTGGGCGAAGTGGTTGACGAAGGTGATGCGCCCCTCGGCGTCGATCTCGATGACGGTCTGCGGCAGCAGTTCGGCCAGCTCGCGGAAGCGCATCTCGCTCTCGCGCACCGCCGCCTCCGCCTCCTTGCGCTCGGCCACCTCCTGCCGCAGGGCCTGGTTGGCCTGCCTCAGTTCGTCGGCGCTCTCGGCGACGGCGGCTTCGAGCTGCTCGGCTCGTCGTCGAAGCTGGAAGGCGACGGCCCGATGCACGTGGCGCAGCAGCTCTTCCGGGTCGCCGGCCTTCTCGACATAGGCGAAGGCCCCCAGGTTCAACGCATCCTTGGCCGATTGGTAGGAGCTGTGCCCCGTGTTGATGATGATGCTCGTGTCGTCGGCGCGATCGCCGAGCCGGTTGAGCAGTTGCACGCCCGTCAGATCGGGAAGTCGCAGGTCCAGTATGACAACCCGAATGTCATTGCGGCCGAGCCGTTCCAACGCCTCGGTGGCGCTGGCGCACGCCGTGACGTCGAGCCCCTCCTCGCGAAGGATCTCCGTCAGCGTCCATCGCTGGGCCTCGTCGTCCTCGACGACAAGGACCCGACGGTACATCTCTTGGACGGGATCTGCAGCCATCACTGTGTCCTCCCAGGACCGCTTCGTTGTGCCCCCGGACCCGGCAGCGGCGGCTTGCGGTGATCGCCGGAGAGCCGCCGGCCCGTGATGCGATCAAGCATGTCCAGAATCGCTTCGATATCCAGTGGCTTCTTGACGATCGTATAGGCGTTGCGCCGTACGGCTTCCCTGGCGACGGTCTCGAATTCGTGGTCCATCCCGGCGATCATGATCGCCATCACACTCGGCGTGATCTGGCGGATGGCCAGATAGAGCTCGAGCCCGTTCATGGACGGCAGACTCGTTTCGAGAAAGATCAGGTCGAACTGGATCTGTTCGATCAGCTCCAGCGCATCGTGCGGTCCCCTGGCGACGGTCACGCGATATCCCTGCTCTCGAAGGCCCCTCTGGAGTGTCGATGCCGTCTCCTCCTCGTGTTCGACGACGAGAATGGCGGTGTCCCTGGCCTCGGCGACAAGGTCGATGACGCGGTCGAGATCGAGCGGCTTGGGCAGAAAGGCGATGGCCCCGTCGTCGAGGGCGGCCTCCTTCAGGGATTCGATGCTGTAGGCGCTCATGAGAATGACGCGCACGCCTTCCTGATGACGTCGGATGCGTCGAAAGGCCTCCACTCCGTCGATGCCCGGCATGCGCACGTCCATCAGGACCACCTCGAAGGCGCCCCTTTCGCACAGCGCGACCGCCTCCTCGCCCGTGGCGGCAGTGGTGACCTGATAGCCTTCGTCGCGGAGGATCTCGGCCAGCGTGCTTCGCATGTTCTCCTCGTCGTCGACGATCAGGATCCGTCGTTCGGACACGGCTGTCCTGACGCTGTGCATAAGCAACCCTCAACTTTCTGCAAACGACGTTCTACGATCGCGGCAGCCGGAGGCGGACGGCCGCTCCCGGCGAGGTGCCGTCGAGCGCTTCGATGGTGCCCCCGTGGCTTTCGACGATCTGCCGGCAGATCGCCAGCCCGAGCCCGGTTCCGGAGGTCTTCGTCGTTACGAGAGGCTCGAACAGCCGCTCGCGCACCTCCGGGGACCACCCCGGGCCTGTGTCACGGACGATCAGAATGTCGAACTGGGGCTCGTGTGTGGCCTCCACGATGCACTCGCCGTCGCCGTCCACCGCGTCGGCCGCATTGCCGATCAGATTCGAGAGCACCTGCGACAACTGGTCCTGGTCCGCCTGGACGATGAACGGTTCCTCGGACAACTCCACGCGGAACCGCACCCCGTCGGGATAGACACAACGCTTCCAGGCCGCCCGCGCGACGGCGCCGAGGTCGACCGGCTCCTTGTTCGGCATGCGCGTCCGCGTCATGTTCAGCAGGTTCGTGATGATCCGGTCGGCCTTGGTCACCTCCTGTTCGATGATCCCGATGTGATCGCGCAGGCCGGCCTGGTCGGCGGGCAGGCGGCGCTTCAGCAGATAGCTGGCGTTGCGGACCGCCCCGAGCGGGTTGCGCAGGTCGTGCGCGATGCTCGCCGAGACCTGTCCGAGAGCCGCCAGGCGCGTCTTGCGCACGAGTTCGTCGCGCACCCTCGCGAGTTCGGCCTCGATCCTCTGCTTCTCACTGTCCTGCTGCTCGCGGAGTTCTCGTTCGTGTTGCTGGATCCGGTCGAGCATCGTGTTGAACGTCTCGACCAGTGTGTGGATTTCGCCGTGAGGAAATGCCGGTGCCCGGACCGAGTAATCCTTGCGGTCCGAGATCGCCTTGGCCGTCTCGGTCAACTGGACGATCGGTCCGGCGATGTGCCGGGCCAGCAGCAGCCCGCCCAGAAGGGCGACGGCCGCCACACCGACCGACACGGCGAGGATGACCTTTCGCAGTCTGGCCACCGGCGCGAAAATCTCTGCCGCATCGTATCCCATCCGCAGCGTCCAGGTCAGACCCTTGAAATTCCTATACCCTCTCGACGGCGCCCCGACCATGAGGGCGACCGTGCCGTCTGCGGCGCGGGCCATTGCGGACAAGGGGGCCGGGGATGCGGTGTACGGCACCGCCAGAGGACCGGCGTGATAGAGCGTCTGTCCCGTGGGCGAGAGCAGGTCGAGCGTGGTGCTGCGGTGCTCGGAGGCGTCCCTGACGTTGGTGATGATGCCGACGACCTCCTCGACGTTCAGCACGGCCTTGATCACGCCGGCGAACCGGCCGGCCTCGTCGTTGACGACCACGGCCAGCTCCAGCGCGTGGACGCCCGAGCTTTCGTCGTAGTGAATGTCTCCGACGTGGGTCCCTTCGTCCCGGGCGTGCGGCCACCAGGGTTCGTCCGCCTGGTAGTAGTCGGACGTCCAGCCGGTCTGCGCGACGTTCGCTCCGTATTTGTTCGTCACGAAGATCTCGCCGAACAGCGGGTAGCCGTACTGGGCCCGGTAGAAGTCCGCAACCTCGATCTCCTGACGCAGGGCGTCCGAGAGCCCCTCGTCGAGCAGGGCCGCCATCCAGGGGCTCAGCACGTGCCTGGGCGCCGCCATCCACCGTTCGTCCAGTTGGCGGATGTGGTCGAGGGGGTCGGCCATTCGATCGAAGCGATCGTTCGATTCCGCCAGCACCTCCCGGAGCCTTCGTCCGCGCGCATACACCTGAATGTCTTCGAGCCGTCGCTGGATGCAGCGGTCGATCTTGTCCATCGTCTCGGTGGCGACGATCTCCGATCCTC
>LVBB01000073.1 GCA_001603075.1 Phycisphaerales bacterium Planc_01
CGAGGAGGCCGCGCCGCGCGTTTCTGCTCACCAGCTTGGAGGAGGAGGCGACGGGCTTTCCGGTCACGGTGGTGTACTGGCGCTTCTGCAGGTAGTAGCGCTGGATGGCGAAGGAGGTGATCGACGGAATCAGCAGCACCACCGCGAGGGCGGCCCCGAGCGGCAGGTTGAACGAGCCGGTGATCTCGAGGTAGGCCTGGGTGGAGAGCATGGGGAAGCGGCTTCCTGCGAGCACCAGCGGGTTGCCGAAGTCGGCGAGCGACTCGATGAGCACCACGAGAAAGGCGCTCGCGATCCCCGGCAGACTCAGCGGCAGCGTTACGCGCAGGAACGTCTGGAGCCTCCCCGCGCCCACGTTCATCGCCGCGTCCTCGAGCGTCGGGTTCAGCGACTCCATGACGCCCTTCAGCGTGAGGTAGGCCACCGGCGCGAAGGTGAAGATCTGCGACAGCAGTACCCCCTTGAAGCCGTAGATATTGTAGTTCCGTATTCCCAGCAGCCCCCGCGTGATCAGGCCGTTCGCGCCGAAGAGCATCAGGATGGAGAGCGCGCTGGTGAAGGGGGGCGAGATGATGGGGAGGATGAAGAGCAGGTGGAGCGCCTTCTTCCAGGGGACCGACGTGCGCGTGATGGTGAACGCCGCCGCGTAGCCGACGAGCACGCTGCACGCGGCGGTGCAGAAGCCGACGGTGAGACTGTTCCAGAGGGACGAGCGAAGATAGCTGAACGTGAGAAAGCGCGTGTAGTTCTCGAGCGAAAACGCGCCCTGCTCCGACTGAAAGCTCTTGACGAGCACGGAGAGCAGCGGATAGACGACGAAGACGCCCAGCGACACGAAGAGCAACACTACCAGAAGCGCGAGAAGGGGGTCGCGGGCCAGAAGACGAATCTCCCTTCTTCCGCGTGCGAATGCGGTCATCCTGTTGATCGACACCTCCTAAGCAAAAGGGGAAGAGGCGAGCCTCTTCCCCCGGTTCGTCCAAAGCGCGGCGGCTACTGACCGAGGACTTCCGTCACCCAGCGGTCGATGAGGCGCTTCTTTTCGCGTGCGGCCTCAAGACGGTCGTAGTCGATCAGCTTGATCTCGGAGAGCGCGGGGAGCCCTTCGCCGGCTGAGACGTCCGTGCGCACGGGGAAGAAGTAGGTCTTCTTCGCGCTGAGCACCTGCTGCCCTTCTTTAGAGACGATCCAGTCGACAAGCGCCTTCGCGCTGTCGAGGTTCTTCGCTCCCTTGATGATGGAGAGCGCCGCCGCCTCGTACCCCACGCCCTCGGCGGGGAAGACGACCTGCGCCGGGTACCCCTCGTCCACCAGCTTCAGGAACGCCGGAGTGAACTGGATGGCGATGGACGTCTCGCGGATGGCGAGGTTCTTGCTGGGGCCTGTGCCGCTCTGCGTGTACGTCTGGATGTTCGGATTGAGTTCCTTCATGTACGCGTACGCCTCGTCCTCGCCGAACGTCTCGATCAGGGTCATGATCATGGCGTAGGCCGTGCCGGACGACTGCGGCGAAGGCATCTGAATCATCCCTCTATATGCCGGATTCAGAAGATCCTTCCACGACGCCGGGACGGGCTTGCCGTCGGCCTTCAGCTCCTCGGGAAGCACGCCGAAGCCGAGCGGGTTCATGTAGAACGCGTGCCAGAATCCCTCGGGATCCTTGAAGCCCTCGGCGAGGTCGCCCGCCGCCGCGGAGACGTGCGGCTGCGTCAGGCCGCGGTCCTTGGCGACGATGTGGTTCTCGTTGGGAGCGCCGAACCAGACGTCCGCCTGCGGATTGGCCTGCTCGGCCTCGATGCGGCTCATCGCCGGGCCCGAGGAGAGGAAGACCATGTTCACCTTGATGCCGGTCGCCTTCGAGAACTCGTCGAGGATGTTCTTCGCATTCTCCTCGTCCACGCTGGAATACACAACCAGCTCCTTCGCGAACGCCGCGCCGCCCAGGAACGCGAACGCCAGAAGCGCCGCGGTCGCGATGCACACCAGTTTTCCGTACCGTTTCATTCTTCAAATCCCTCCCGAATCAGAGTGTGGGACTGCTCAAAGTGTTGCGGAAATCTTGCAGTATTGTAACACAAAGGGACGGGCGCGGAGCGAGAAGTAAGGGCATAGGATTCTCTCATCCTCGCACCCCCATGGAGCCGGTAGCCGTACGTTCCTATAAACTGTTTGTAATAGTTCCGTATGCGGAGTACTTTCACCGTGCGCTCTGTATGTGGAGTTGGGTGGACAAGGTGATGACCGATGCGATGCGGTGAAGTCAAACACCGGATTGCAGCGTCACCGATGGTTGCTCTTTTCGAGAAGCCGTATTTGTCACGATGTCTTCCTCTTTCGTCGATGCTATCATGCTCGAAAACATGCGAAGGAGCGTGGCTCATGCGAAACAGAATATGGGGCGCTGCATTGTGCGCGATCCTGTCGGCGGCGATTTTCCTCGCGGGAGTGTCTGCTGCAAAACTCCATGCTCAAGAAATCCCGGGAACGTCGGTCGGAAGAAAAGCCGCCATCGGCATCATGTCGCGCGAGATCAGCGCGGCGATGACGCCATGGAAGATCAAGGGGCCAATACGGAAGGCGACGGAGTACTCGCGGCATATTTGGGACGCGAGCGAACTCTACAAGGTCGACCCTTTTCTGGTCGCCGCAGTGGTCTGCGTGGAGTCGGAAGGGCGGGCGGACGCCGTTTCGCATTCACGGGTCGGCCTGATGCAGGTGAACGTGCAGGAGAA
>LVBB01000074.1 GCA_001603075.1 Phycisphaerales bacterium Planc_01
GAACGAGTACAGCGTCCGCCGCATCGAGTCCTCCAGGCTCACCTTCGGCTCCCAGCCCAGCAGGCGCCGGGCCTTCTCGATGCTGGGCTTGCGGGTGTAGATGTCCTGGTATCCCTTGCCGTAGTAGTCCTCCGCCGGCGTCTCGACGATCTCCGAGTAGGCCTCGTCGTTGCGGTGTTCCGGGTGCTCCGTGAAGATTCCCTTCAGAAGATGCGCCAGCTCCCGGACAGAGCACTCATTCGCGGGGTTGCCGATATTGATGATCTCGTTTTTGCAGGCGCCGTCTTTGTTTGCCAGGATCCGGATCAGCGCGTCGATGCCGTCGTCCACGTAGGTGAAGCAGCGCTTCTGGTGTCCGCCGTCGACGAGGGTAATGGGCCGCCGCATGAGCAGCTCCGCGATGAACTGCGTCACCACCCGGGAGCTGCCCTCCTTGGCCGTGTCGAGGGAGTCGAGGCGCGGTCCCACCCAGTTGAAGGGGCGGAACAGGGTGAACTCCAGGTGCCCCCGGGTGCCGTAGGCGTAGATGACCCGGTCCAGGAGCTGCTTGCAGCACGAGTAGATCCAGCGCTCCTTCCGGATGGGCCCCACCGTCAGAAAGCTGTCGTCCTCGCTGAACTCCGGGTCCGCGCAGGCACCGTAGACCTCCGAGGTGGACGGAAACACGACCCGCTTGTGGTACTTGACGCACTGCTTGACGATGTTGAGGTTCATCTCGAAGTCGAGCTGGTAGACGCCGATGGGGTCCTCCACGTAGAGCTTCGGTGTGGCGATGGCCACCAGCGGCATGACGACGTCGCATTTCTTGACGTGATATTCGATCCACTCGCGGTTGATGGCGATGTCGCCCTCGAGGAACTGGAACCGCGGGTTGTTGAGGGCGCGGCCGAGCCGGTCTTCCGCCAGGTCCATGCCGTAGACCAGCCAGTCCGTCTCGTCCAGGATCTTGTTGGTCAGATGGTGACCGATGAAGCCGTTGACGCCCAGAATCAGGATTTTCTTCGCTGCCATGCCCTTGTCCCCTAAAAAACTGAAGTGGTTTCCCGCGATTCCGTTCCGGCGGGAACCGCCTTCTACGATTTTTTACCGCTTTGCGCAACCCTTATCGGCAATCGCCCGGCAATCCGGCTACATCCGATGCAGCCGGCATCTTCTCCCGGTTCATCGCGGCCGGCGAACGGAGCTTTGTTCGAAACAGGCACTCCACCACACCGCCGCATGCCTGGAAGGGACCCCATCCCTTGAATATTTCACCATTTTATGGTATGAAACCACTGCTTTGCATAACCCGCCGGCAGAGCAATCCCGGGCGGCCCGGGGTTCATGGCCCCCTTTACAAGAGGCCTTCGGCACAGAGACTCCGCCCCCGGGTGCAGGTGTGCGTTTTTCCCCATCCTGCTGCTATCCCGTGCTCCGGCGGCACCATTCCCCCGACATCCCGGAGAGGTCCTCATGGATTTGAAACCCTACCCTCTGGAAACACTCTTCGGCCGCATGATGAGCCCCTTCGAGCGCTTTCTCAAGCAGACCACGGCGGGCGGAATCGTGCTCATCGGGACGACTGTATTCACCATCCTCTTTGCCAATACACCCTGGGGCGGATGGATCCACCATCTTTTCGAGCAGACTGCCGGTATTACGGCGGGAGGCGAGGTTTTTCTCCGCCTCACCCTCCACCACTGGGTCAACGAGGGGCTCATGGCCCTGTTCTTCCTGCTGGTGGGACTGGAGCTGAAGCGGGAATTCCTGGTGGGAGAGCTTTCGAGCCCGAAGGACGCCGCCCTGCCGATGGTTGCCGCGGCCGGCGGGATGGCTGTTCCCGCGCTGATCTACGTCCTGCTGAATCCGTCGGGACCGGCTGCAGCGGGCTGGGGCATCCCCATGGCCACTGACATTGCCTTCGCCGTAGGAATCCTTGTACTGCTCGCCTGGCGGGTTCCCCGGAACGTGATCATTTTTCTGACCGCCCTCGCCATCGTCGACGACCTGGGAGCGGTCCTCGTCATCGCCATCTTTTACACCCAGGCCATCGACGGGGCGAGCCTGGGCTCGGCTGGCGTCGTGCTCCTGTTCCTGACGATGCTTAACCGGGGAGGCATCCGGCATCCGCTTCCCT
>LVBB01000075.1 GCA_001603075.1 Phycisphaerales bacterium Planc_01
CAACGGGACCAAGATCGCCTACGACGGCCCGGCGGTCAATCTGTCGCGGCCATCCTGGCAACTGTGGAGCATCGACCTCTCGAAGGCCGGCAACGTCAGCAACGTCCGCTCGCTGACGATCGGCATCGAGGGCGCCGGGGCCAGCGGGGTCGTGTACATCGACGACATCCGTCTGTATCCTGAGGTGCTCGCCTATACCTCGCCGGACATCACCGGCGCCGGCGATATCGTGCAAGGCGTTCCGAACGACGGCGACTGGCCGGCCGCCGAGTATCCGGCTCTGGCCATCGACGACAACGTCAACACGAAGTATCTGCATCGCAAAGGCGGCAGCCAGGCCACCGGGTTCCAGGTGGCGCCTCTGGTCGGTTCGACGGTCGTCACAGGGCTGACCTTCACCACAGCCAACGACGCGCCCACGCGGGACCCGGTCTCCTTCCGACTGTCGGGCTCCAACGCGAGTATCGACGGGCCGTACACGCTGATCGCCAGCGGCAACATTGTCGATTTTGCCGGCGCGACCGAGTGGCCGCGGTTCACCAAGACCGTCACGCCCATCGAGTTTGCGAACACGACTGCCTACAGGTACTATGAGATCGTCTTCCCGACTCTTCGCGGGGCCGCGGAGACCCTCATGCAGATCGCCGAAGTGGAATTCCTCGGAACAGTGGCACCGTAGCAAGGGCCTGCGAGGGGTTCTTACGCCTTCTGAGTATTGACTTGGGGCCTGCGTCATCCGGGCGCAGGCCCCTTTCCATCTCAGTTCGCTGGGCGACAGGCATTCTTGGTCTGTCACGCGATTCGTTTGAGCAGCCAGGCCATGTTCTGGCCGAGGACCTGCATGGTCCGCAGCCCTTCCTCATCCTGCTCGGCTTCGCCTTTGGCCAGGCCGAAGCCCATGTTCCAGTAGATCGAGCCGGGTACGATCATCTGGCCGATCAGGAAGAAGTGGTTGATCGCGTCGAAAACGGGGATCGCGCCGCCCCTTCGGACGGCAACCACCGCGGCGCCGACCTTGCGCCGGAGCATATCGTCGTTGGCCCGGACGACAAACCCGGCGCGGTCGATCAGCGCCTTCATTTCCGTCGTCACGTTGGCGAAGTAGGTCGGCGAGGCCAGGAGGATGCCGTCGGCCTGAACCATCTTCTCGATGCAGTCGTTGGCGATATCGTCGTCGATGACGCATCGTCCGTTCTTGTTCTGTATGCACCGCCCGCACGCCGTGCAGCCCCGGATGGTCTGGCCGGCCAACTGGATCAATTCGGTTTCGATGCCCTCGGCCTCCAGCTCGGTGAAGACCTGACGGACCAGAATGGCGGTATTGCCGTCTTTTCGGGCACTTCCGTTGAATGCCACAACCTTCATCGCATGCTCTCCTTATGGTTGCCGGAACACTCGTTTCGGATCGTTTGAGCCGCATGCTATCGGATCGGCTCCCAACCTGCAAGCGTGGATCGAGAAGGGGCACTCGGGCGGGAGTTTCCGCGCAATAAAATGCCCTGGCCTGCGACCAACCCAATGTGGCCGATTGGAGGCCGAAAACAGGCAATCAGTGGGGTTAATGAGATTTGAGGAGTCCGATCATGATTACCAGATGGCTGAGAATGGGGGCAATCGCGACGGTGGGCCTGGGGCTTGCCGGCGGTCTGTTGTTCGGAAAGGACGTGGTCAGCTATGTTCGCAGTTCTGCCAAGGGCATGCGGACCGTGGTCAAGGACTCGGTCCCGCTCGAATTCGAGCTGCGTCGGGCCCGCGACCTGCTGGAAGAGATCATCCCGGAAATGCACGCCAACATCCGGCTGATTGCCCAGGAAGAGGTGGAAGTGGCCGCTCTGAAGGCCGAGATCGCCAAGGGGCAAGAGGGCCTCGAAGACGAACGGGTCAAGATCAGGACGCTTCGCGGGTCGCTGGAGACCCCGCAGGTGCAGTATGTGTTTGCCGGCCGGCAGTACAGCCGGGGCGACGTCAAAGCCGACCTGGCTGCACGCTTTGAACGCCTCAAGGAGGGCGAACTGGTCCTGGCGAGCAAGCAGCGTCTGCTGGCCTCGCGTGAGAATTCTCTTAACGCCGCCGTCCAGTTGCTCGAGAAGACGCGCTCGCAGAAGCACATCCTTGAAAACAAGATCGAGACGCTGGCCAGCCAGTATCGGATTGTCAAGGCGGCGTCCGTCGGCTCGAAGGTCCAGGTCGACAACGGCAAGCTCGCCCAGACCGAGAAGCTGATCGCTCAGATTCAGAAGCGTCTGGACGTGGCCGAACGCGTCCTTGCCCACGAGAGCCGGTTCATCGAGGCGATCCCGGTCGACACCGTTCTCGAAGCGGACCTCGTCGCCCAGGTGGACGAATACTTCCAGCAGCAGTCGCCGGCCGAAGCAAGTTCGCCGGCGGTTGCGAAGGCGCACGGCCCGGAAGCGTCTGACTGAGAGGACGAAGCTTGTTGCTGCCCGACCGAGGCGTCGGGCAGCCGCTCTCGCAGAACCGAATGGAGCATCGACCGAAGCTTGGTTGCGTTGCACAGATCCTTGCCGCGTGATAGAATCGAATCAGGCCCGCTTCACCGGCGATCGTAACGAGAAGGAGCCTTGCCGTGTTGATCCTGCGTATCAAACAAGCGGAGTGTGCGTTGGCCGACGGCCGGCTTGACGAGGCCTTCGAGATCGCCAGGGCCGATGACGTCCGGCGTCACCGTCACGGTCAGCGGCTCCTGGGCCGGCTCACGCGGGCGTATGTGCAGCGGGGTCGCGAGGCCCTGGCCGGCGGCCGACTGGACACGGCGCTGGCCGACTGCAACAAGGCCGAGAAGCTGGCGGGCAACGCCTCCGAGGTGGCGCAACTGCGAGAGGCGGTATGCCGGGCCATTGTCGAGCGGCAGCAGGGCCATCAGCAAGGAGCCGTTCGGGTGGCGCAGGCCCGGCAGCGGATCGCCGACGGCTGGCATTCCGTCGGCGGGCAGATCCTGGAACGGGCCGGTTCGGACGACGCCCAGGCCGAGTTGCTCCGGCAGGAGCTCGACGCCGTGCGGCTGCACACCGAAGACGCCGTCGCGAAGGCCGAGCAGGCGCTGAAGCGAGGCGATCTCGTTGCGGCGGTCGATGTCCTTCGTGCGGCCGGTGTGGCGAAGAATCGAAACGGCCGGATCGGCGAAATCCTTGGCCGAATCAGGAAACAGGCCGGCGAGCAGGTCCAGGCCAGTCTCGAACAGGGCCGGATCGACCGCGCCCAATCGCTTTTGCAGAGGCTGGCCCCTCTGGACGGCGACGGTCAGGAGATCGCCGAGCTGCGCAGGGCGCTGATGCGATGCCACGAGGCGGCCGAACTGGTGGCGGCGGGGCGACCCGGTGCAGCGCTGCCGCTGCTGCGAAAGGTCAAAACGATGTATCCTTCGGCCAGGTGGCTGGACAAGGTCCTCGGCGACGTCAAGCAGGCGGCCGGGGCGCTGGAAGAACTCGATGCCGGGCCCCTGGGCCTGAGCATCGCCGACGCCGTCGGCATTCGGAACCAGGCGATGCAGGATGAAAACGATATCCCTGCCCGTGATGAGGCGATGGATGAGGCTGCACGGGCTATGGATGCGCCAAGGAACGACCCGACGGCATCCCCGCTGCCTTCGGCGTTCGTCATGCAGATGGACGGGGTCGGAAGCTATCTCGTGTTTCGTGAAGCCCGGCTGACGATCGGCCCGATCAGCTCGTCGGCCCGGCCGACGCTGGGGCTGATGGCCGAGCCGGACCTGCCCGTCATCGGTATCGAGCGTATCGACGCCGACTACTTCGTGCGTTCGGAACGCGCGATCCAAGTGAACGGCACGCCCGTGACCGAAAAACTGCTGGCCGACGGCGACGTGATCGCGCTGTCGCCCCGATGCCGGCTGCGATTCCGCCTGCCCAACGCGGCCAGCACGACCGCGGTGCTGATGCTCAGCGGCGCCAGGCTCGGCCGGCCCGACATTCGCCACATCCTTCTGATGGGTCGTGACATCCTCGCCGGACCGTACACGAACCACCACATTCAGACCGAGCACCTCGATGAGACGATCACGTTCTTCGAGCAGAACGAGCGGCTGCTGTGCCGGGCGAGCCGGCCTGTTGCGATCGACGGCCGACCGATGCAGCCGGAGAAGGGCCTGGTGATGGACAAGCCGATTCGGATCGGCAACCTCTCTATGGTATTAGCACGGTTCCACGCGTAGCAGCAAGGTAAGTGACGACGACCTCTTAATCCGGCAGAAGGCATTATGGACGCGTACCAATACGAATATGGAGACCGGCCGCTGGAAGGATATACCATCCAGCGTGCGGCCGGGCGAGGCGGCTTTGGCGAGGTCTATTATGCCGTCAGCGACAGCGGCCGACAGGTGGCGCTCAAGGTGATCCAGAGCCACGAGCAGATCGAGCTGCGGGGCATCAGCCAGTGCATGAACCTCAAGAGCCCGCACCTGGTCACGGTCTTCGACGTCAAGTACAACGATCACGGTCGGCCGTTCGTCATTATGGAATACGTCTCGGGCCCGGCCCTGAGCGATCTGCTGAAGGAGTCGCCGGGGGGGCTGGGCACACAGAAGGCGGCCTTCTTCCTGCGCGAGATCGCCAAGGGCCTGTCGTATCTGCACGAGTGCGGGATCGTGCACCGCGACCTCAAGCCGAGCAACATTTTCTACGAGAACGGCTACGTGAAGATCGGCGACTACGGCCTGACCAAAGCGATCAGCGCCAGCCATCACGTCAGCCATACGATCACCGTCGGGACCGTCCATTATATGGCGCCGGAGATTGGCGCGGGCCGGTACGATCGCAGTGTCGATATCTACGCCCTCGGCGTGCTGTTGTATGAGATGCTCACGGGTCAGGTCCCGTTCCTCGGCTCCAGTCCGGCTGAGATCCTGATGAAGCACATGACGGCGGCGCCGCCGCTCGAACACATCGAGGAGCCGTTCCGCCGCGTGATTCGCAAGGCCCTGGCCAAAGACCCTGACGAGCGCTACCAGACCGTGCAGCAGATGGTCGAAGACGTCTTCGGCGCCGAGCACGTCCGCAACAGCGTTTCGCAGTTCTCGCCGGAGGAGCTGTCCGTCGTCGCCGAGCACATCGCCCACAAGATGGGCACGGCCCGTGCGGAGCAGGCAAAAGGCCAGGAGCCAAAGGACTTCAGCAAGGAGATCGGCAAGAAGGCCGAGCTGATCGCCAAGAAGGTCGAGGTCTTCAGTGGGCAGATGGCCGAGAAGCTCAAGGTCGCCAAGGAACGGGCCCAGCAGAGCGGGTCGCGTCCCGTTGCGGTGGCCGATCCGATGGGCCCCGGACAGCGGCGCACCCTGGCCCTGATGACCATGGTGGCCATCGCCATTGGAGCGGGCATCTTCAGCGGTCATGGCTTCGGTCCTGCGGCCATGGTCTTTGTGATGATCGGCCTGGCGTCGAAGATCATCCTCTATTCTCGCCGGCAATGGTGGTGCGGTCTCGACGCCGATTCACGCTGGTTGGGCAAGGCGGCTACCTGTTTCGGCGCGGCCTTTGCCTCGATTGTGGCTGCGACGTTGGTGGCCGGTATCTTCGGCGGCATGGGCGGACATGGCGGGGTGGCGTTTCGAGGCTTCCCTTTCCTCGGATGGCTGCCTTTCGTCGGAGGGCTCCGTTTCGGGGGAGCGCTGGCGATGGCTCTGCCCATGTTGCTGGTGGACTGGTGGGGCCTGAGCGATCCGCAGCGCAAGGCGCGCGTGGCGTTGGGCCCGGCGTTGTGGGCCGGGTTCCTCGGCTATGTCGGCGGCAACATGTTCGGCATGCCTCCGGTCGTCGTCGCCTGTGCGTTGGCCGGAACGGCTCTGGTGGTTCAGACCCTGAGCCCCTGCGGCCAACCGCTTGCCGAGGTCTTCGGCGCCCAGGCAGCAAAGAACGCGGCGCGGCAGGCCAGTTCGGGCATCTATGCTCGTCCTGTCCCGGCGTACGCCCGGCCGCTGTGGATGTTCGGCTGGCTGGCGTGCATCGGACTGGGGCTATTCCTCTGCATTCTGGCCGGCACGAGCCTGCACGGCAACGCCTTCGGGTTTGCTGTCGCGTTCGGCGTCGATGCCTTCATCCTGTCGGTGCTGTGCTTCGTCATGATGTTCCGGGGCACCTTCACCGGCTGGTATCGGTATCTGATTCGACCGGTGTTGTTGACCCTCTGCGTTCAGACTGTGGTCACCGCGTCGATCCTGCTGGGAAACCTGAGTCTGCACGGACCACAGGTCGCCATGATGATTTTCTTCATCGTCTTCCCGAACGGTCTGTTTCTGGTCTTCCTGCTGGCCCCGCCCAGCGCGTTCGGTGTACGCGACGTTGCCGTGTCGGACACCGCCGGCGTCCCTCTGCGGCACCGCTCCTGCGCTCGCACGGCGCCGAGCGGAGCGGTTTCGCCGGCCAAGCGATTCTGGGCCCTGATTCTTGCCTTGGCTCCGCTCGTTCCGCTTCCTCCGCTATGCGGCCTGCAACGGTTCTATGTGGGCAAGATCGGCACAGGCGTCCTCTGGCTGTTCACCGGCGGGCTGTTCGGCATCGGCCAGCTTGTCGATATCATCATGATCCTGGCCGGATCGTTTGAAGACAAGAACGGCCTGCCTGTGGTGAACTGGCATGGTCCGGACCCCGCGAAGGCGGATGTGCCGGGCCGTGTAGCGGTGGCTCCGTCGGGTGCCGCTGCATCGCCGCCGTCGGCGAGTGAACCAGCGCCGGCCGCAAGACCCGATGCGGTGGCGGCGTCTCCCACACGGGAACCTTCGTCCGCTCCTTCGTATGCCAGCACGGGAACGGTCATCTATGAGCCGTGGCACCCCTTCAGCGGTCTGATCTGTGCGCTCGGCCATATTCTGCTGCTGGCGGCGATCCTGGTTGGTCTGGCCATTGGGCTGCACCTGCCCGCCGTCGTGGCGGCCGGCTGGCCCGATCCTGAGCTGGCCCAGAAACTGGAGGGGATCTTTGGCTACGCCGAATGGCCGAGGATGGTCGAGCAGGGCGGCGGACTGCTCATCGTGGCCCTGTTGTTCTTTGCGGCGGTCCTGATCATGATCGGCCGGCGCAAGAACGGGGCCGCTCATCTGATCCGCGCCCTGCTGGGATTGGGCGGGTTCTTCTGGGCGATTTCGCTCTTTCGAAGTGAAGTTGTCTCTTCGTCGGAGGCCCGGAGCATCGCCGATCTGATCGGCCAGAAGCAGGTGGGCCCGGGCCTCGAACGGCTCTTTGGCGCCCTGGGCCAGGAGGAGGCGATCTTCGCGGGCGTGATCGCCCTGGTCTCCATACTCATACTGGCCTGGCCGCCGCGACGACACACACCGATCTTCGCACCGATGCCCAATCAGGGGGTGGTTCTATGATGCCGATGTTTCTAATCCCAATCCCGTTCATCTTCGTGCTGCTGATTCTCCTGCTGAAGAAGGCGCCCAGGATCGGTGTGTGGGTTGTTGGCGGACTGATTCCCGTCGTCGTCTTCGCATCGATGATTGTCGTTCCGGTCGGGATACGCGACGGCTTCTTCCCAAACGTCCTGCCCCACGGCGATCAGATCCCGTTCTTTGTCATTCCGCTGCCGTTCATCTTCGTCCTGATGATCCTCCTGTTGAACCAATCTCCCAAAGCCGGAGCGACGGTGATCGTCGCGGTGATCGTCATGGCTGTGCTCGGCGCGGGCTTGTGGCTGCGTGCCTCGCATCGGCGTGCGTCGTACCAGCGGGCCACGATAAGGTCAGTCCAGAGTATCACTCCTATGGCTCCAGCGGAACCGACAAGACCCGCGATATCCTTGTCGCCCATCTGGTCGGAAGGTGTCGAGCACCAATTCGAGGCGGACATCTATCCGTCGGTTCTGGCGGCGGCAGAGGCGCTGGGCCGGCGGCTGGTCGTGCCCATTCAGACCGTGGCCGCCGAGCCGAATGCGCCGGCTCGGATCGTCCTGTTCCAGGAAGGCAACGACCGCCAGGTCATTTCAGCACTTCAGCGCGTCCTCCAAAGGGAGTTGTCAGGCGCGCCATGCTCCGTCGAGGCCGATTTGCGAAACATCCGTCCCGGCGAAGTGGGTCTGACGTTACGCGCCGAAGCACGGGTTCAGGAGGAAGTCCCTCGCAATCAGGGCACAGGCCTGACGATCATTGAACGGGTCATGGGTGGCAGGATCACCGGGACGGTCTTCACGGACGAGCGCCGGGCCAGCGCCGGGGCCGACTACATCGACAAGCCCTGGGCCGACAACTTCTCGGCGTTTGTCGCCGGCAAGCCGGACGGGCACTTCCTGATTGCCCGGTCGCGGGAGGCGTGCACCAGCGAGAACGAGGCTCGACAGCAGGCCATCCGGGATGCGTGCGATCAGCTCAGCGACATCGCCGGGCAAAAATGGACGGCCGTCCCCGGCCGGCCTCCTCTGACGGTCAGCTCCCGCGACGTACAGGAAGGGGGCTTCATCCTCGATCAATTCGTCCAGAGCTTTGACGGCTCGGCAGGACGAATCTGGCGGCAGGCCATCCTGCTCGACGCCTCGGGCTCGAAGCTCGCCTGGCTCCAGAGCCGCAAGGCCACCGAAGTGCACGGGGAGCGAGTCACATGGGCTCGAATGATCCTCTCGGCTCTCGGCGTTCTGATCGTAATTGTCGCCACCTACCTCTTCCTCAACATGGCCACGAGAGGGTATTATGTATGGTCGTTGCGGATCGCCGGGGTCGTCCTGGCGATTGCCGCCATCGTCTCGATCCTTCTGGTCCTGAGGTGAGTAGGTCCTATTGGTCCTATAGGCCCCATGGGACCTATGGGGCCTGTGAAGCCATGGACAAGGTTTCGAAGCCGGAACAGTACTTCCTCGACAGGATTCGCCAGGGCGACCAGCAGGCGTGGTCCGACTTCATCGGGCGGTATCGGGGCCGTCTGCTGCGCTTTGCGCGTGCTAAACTACCGCAGAGCGCCGATGCCGAGGACGTTGTCCAGGACGCATTCATCGCTTTCCTCCGCAGCCTGGAGCGATTTCGCGGCGAGTGCGATCTTGAGACCTATCTGTTCTCGCTGATTCGCCGCAAGATCATCGACAGCTACCGGCGCCGGGACGCAAGAAAGGTCTGCCTGATCCAGGACGCCTACGAGCCGGATACCGATGGAGGTTCCTCTGACGCCTTCGAGCAGGTCGCCTCTCCGGCCCAGACCGCCAGTTGGTATGCCCGCGCCGACGAGCAGTACGACCTTCAGAAGACGGTGCTGGCCGAGGCGCTGGAGGAGCTTGTGGACGGCTTCAAACGCGCCCTGCGGTTCCGCGACCTGCAGATCATCGAGCTGCTGCTCTACTGCCAGTTGCCCAACAAGCGCGTGGCCGAGACGATGAATATCGACGAGAAGACCGTCGCCTTGGTCAAGCATCGCAGTCTCAAGCAGGTCCGCAGTTTCATCGAAGGCAAGAGGATTGCGGCCGGTCCTGCCTCAGAGGAGTTCGAGGGGCTGCTGACCGACATCTGGGAATATCATCGGTTCAGTTGTCCCAAGCGCAGCACGATCGGCGGCTTTCTGCTGCGGACCCTGGCCGACGATTGGCAGCGGTACGTGGATTTCCACCTCAACGTCCTCGGCTGCCGCTTCTGCCGGGCCAATCTCGAAGACCTCGAATGCGAGTCCGCCGAGCACGCCCAACAGCTTCAGGCCCGCATCATGGAATCCACCGTCGGCTTTCTCAGCCGACCCCTGTAGATTCCTTTGGCCGGCTCAGAATTCAATGACGTAATAGGGCGTCTTGTCCCGGGCCCCGTCGATGGTAACGGTTCCATTTCGAATCGGCGCGGTGGTCTGGGTCGGCAAGCCGTCGTGATCGAGCAGACGAAGCCTCGACGCGCCCGGGCGACGAATCGTGAGGATTGCCCTGACGGGCTCCATGAGGACGGGCGGTTCGCCACGGTCGAGGATCTCGTCGCCCGCCTCGTTGAACTGCATCTGTGCGTTGCGGGCGCGAGCGATGGCGACGATCAGCAGCCTGTCCGACGTGGCAAGGTCTTTGTCCGGCTCCTGGGCCGTGACGTAGATCGCCGCAAAGGGGCTCTGCGGCACGATCGTCACGTCACCCAGCCGGCATTCCTCGCCTTGGGCGAAGCCGACGACGGCCTTGGTGCCGGCCGTGTCAATGGTGAAATAGCCCCCCAGCTTCTGACCCGGCGATTCGATCCAGCGGAGCTGCCCCGTCGAAGACACCAGTGTGCCGTCTCGCTCGTAGGGGCTCAGATCGAACGCCGGCGTATCGCGGTGCTCCTCCGTAAACTCGATCGCGCAGCGGGCGACCGCCAGGGCGCGGGCCAGGACCTTGTCCGTGTCGAAGCTCTTGATGTCATGCTGTTGTATGGTGCGGTCCTCAAAGCCGATGCGTCCTTCCAGCAGCGATGGGACGTGGGCGTACAGCGGGGCGATCAGGTCGGACTCCTTCACGTCGCCTCGCAGCACCTGCCGCGCGACGGCCGGGAAGACACCGAGCACGTGCGGGGCGGTTGCATCCCATGTGTCGCGTCCGATCCGGTCGCTGAACCCGCCGCCGTCGCGGTTCTGGAACATATACGAGACGTCCCAGCCCTGCAGGCCGAAGCCGTAGGCCCCGAGGACGGCCGGGCCTTCGACGCCCCATTCGTTCGGGAATACGTGAATCCACTCCGACAGCATGAACGGCCGGTCGATGGCCTGTTGCAGGCCCACGCTCAACGTGCCGGAGCCGGCCATACTCAGCATGGTCCCGTTCTGGAATCTCTCACCGGGCCTGGCGCTGCCGCCTCCGAAGTAGTTGTGCCGGTCGATGGTTCCCACGCGCCAGTCGGAGTGCAGATTGAGAAGGTGGCTGATCGCCCGGCCCGCCTGCCAGTTCGACCCGACAATCTCACCGCTGTAGCCGGCCTCGCGCACGGCCCGCACGTACCGGTCGTAGAAGTCATTCTGAAGCGAGCAGAGGAAGGCGAGTGTATCGAGCAGGCGTTGCCGTCGAAAGGCCTGCGCCCCGTTCAGTTGGGCCGGGTCCCAATACCACGGATTGCCCAGCGGCAGGATGTTGCGCCGGTCGAGGTGCTCGGCGACGGCCGGAAAGCCGTCGCCTTCAAAGCCGTCGAAGGCCGTGGGGCCCCAGGCGGCGAGAAGTCCGTCATGGCTTGCGTATTTCGCTCGCAGCCAGTCGCTGAATCGTTCGGCCGTCCGTTGCCGCAACGTCGGACTGACCTTCAACGGGTTCATCGAGGTGTAGAAGAGGATGCTCTGCTCGTTGACGATCTCGATGAAGGCGATGGCCGGGTCCTCGGCGTAGGTCTGCCCGGTGTGCGGATTGCGATGATCGAGCAAAGCGACCATCTGGCGAATCTGAAGGTCCTGCAATTCCGTCGAGTACCCGATCGCGCTGTGCGGGGCCGTGATGCGATCTCTGTCGCCCTCGAACGAGCCAAACTCCTCCAGGTAGGGGACGTACTGGCGGTCGGCCGGTCCCAGCTTGAGCGTGCCGAAGTTGGCCGAGAGCTTTACGTAGATGCCGGCCTCCTTGAATCGGGCGACTTGGTAGTCCATCCGGTCCAGGCCCGCCGGGTCGAACTGGACGCAACTGTCGGCCGACTGGATACCCGCCCAGCCGGGGCCGTCCATGTACTTGTGCAGACGGACCGAATTGATGCCGTACTTGGGGTAGAACGCCGCTCGTTTGTCGGCCAGTTCGCGGTCCGGCGCGCACGCGGCAAAGCACAGGTTGATGCCCCAGAGCTTGACGGGTTTGCCATTGTAGTAGAGTTTGTCTTGCTGGGGCAGGATACGGCCGTGTTTGCCGGCCGGTCGTTCGAGCCAGTCCTGCATCCCGATCTGGCCGGCTTGGGGTGTGTTCGTCGGCGCAAACCGATACCAGGACGATGGATCGGCTGCGTCGACTGCCGTCGTCAGGACGGCCAGAAACATCAGTGCATGGCAGAATCGAACCGGTTTGCGGTGCCCCATTACGAACTCCTCAGCTTGGACCTTTCTGTCGCCTGTCTAACCCGGACTGCACAGTAGAAGATGGGCGTGACGCTGTCAAGGGAACCGGCAGGGGGCGGATGGCTATTGCAGGAACGCATCGGGTGACCTATAATTCCGCCCATACGGCTTGACCGCAGCGCCTGTGGTGGTATCTCCGCCGCGTCACGTCCGGGCAGAGGCCCTCTGCGGTGATGGCGCCGAGGAAGATAAGAGGTCTTATCGAAAGAGGTGTAAATGGCCAAGAAGAAGAAAGCCAAGCTGATTGTTGACGGTCGTGAGCTGGAACTCGACGTCATCGAAGGGACCGAGGGCGAACGCGCGATTGACATCACCAAACTGCGGGCGGAAACCGGGTACATCACGATGGACCAGGGATACGCCAATACCGGCAGTTGTGTCAGCAATATCACGTTCATCAACGGCGAAGAGGGCGTTCTGCGCTACCGCGGCTACAACATCGAGGACCTCTGCGAGCATTCGACGTTCACCGAGGTGTCCTATCTGCTGCTGCACAACCGGCTGCCGACGCTGGAGCAAAGAGAGAACTTCTCGCGCCTCCTCAACGAGCACTCCATGCTGCACGAGGACATGCGCCACCTGTACAACTTCTTCCCTCGCGATGCCCATCCGATGAACATCCTCGGCACGATGGTCAACGCGATGAGCAGCTTCTATACGAACGTCGATCTGCTGTCCATGCGCGAGCACATCGACCTGACGGCGACACGCCTGATCAGCAAGATCCGCACCACCGCCTGCTACGCTTATAAGAAGAGCATCGGTCAGCCGATCGTCTACCCGAAGAAGGAACTCAAGTACTGCGAGAACTTCCTGCGGATGATGTTCTGGTCGCCCGTGAACAACTACGAACTGCGGGACGACCACGTTCGGGCGCTGAGTGTTCTGCTGATTCTGCACGCCGACCACGAGCAGAACTGCTCGACCTCCACGGTTCGCCTGGTGGGCAGCGCGCACGCGAATCTGTATGCATCGATCTCGGCGGGCATCTGCGCGCTGTGGGGGCCGCTGCACGGCGGGGCCAACCAGGCCGTGATGGACATGCTCGCCAAGATCGAGCGTCACGGCGGCAAGATTCAAAAGTTCATCGACATGGCCAAGGACAAGAATTCGAGTTTCCGCCTGTCTGGTTTCGGCCATCGTGTCTACAAGAACTACGATCCTCGTGCCAGAATCATCAAGAAGATCTGCATGAAGATGCTCGAGGAGGAAGCGGCCCACCAACCGCTGCTCGATATCGCTCTGCGGCTGGAGGAAGCGGTCCTCAAAGACGAGTACTTCATCAGCCGCAAGCTCTATCCCAACGTCGACTTTTACAGCGGGCTGGTCTACACGGCTCTCGGTTTTCCGACGAACATGTTCACCGTGCTCTTCGCCATCGGACGGATGCCGGGGTGGATTGCCCACTGGAAGGAGATGGTCCGCGACCCGAAGGCCCGCATTGGTCGGCCGCGGCAGATTTACGCCGGCATGCGGGAGCGGCAATACATGCCCATCGAGCAGCGCACCTGAGAGCGTGGTGACGCCGGCTGGAAATGAAGATGATTGACCTGCTCAGGAATCGGCGGAGCATTCGACGGTATCTGGATCGGCCGATTGAGCCGGAGAAGATCGAACGGCTCAAGGAGGCCGTCTTGCGCGCGCCGTCCTCGCGAAATATCGATCCCTGGGAGTTCGTCTTCGTCGACGATCGCGCGACGCTGGAGAAGCTCGCGGCGTGCAAACCGCACGGGGCGGCCTTCCTCAAAGGGGCGCCGCTGGGGATCGTTGTCTGTGGCGACGACACCCGGAGCGATGTCTGGGTCGAGGACTGCTCCATCGCCTCGATCCTCGTGCAGATGGCGGCGCAATCGATGGGCCTGGGCAGTTGCTGGATTCAGGTGCGAAAGCGGATGCACGACGATGGACGGAGCGCAGAACAATACGTCCAGTGTCTTCTGGGCATTCCGGAGCACATCCGGGTCGAATCCATCATCGCGGTCGGCTATCCGGCCGAACACCGGGCGCCGATGCGGCCGGATGAATTGAAGACCTCAAAGGTGCATCTCAACCGGTTCTGAAACCGACGCATCAGGTCATTCGATTGCGACTTCCTGGACGCCGGCCGACCATTTCTCATCCAGAACGATCTCGATCCTGATTGCATCGGTTTCGACCGTCTCGAAAGCAACCTCGTTGAACCTGTCCTTTTCCGTGCCATAGGGGCCCGATGCCTGAACCGGTTCGAAACGGCCGGTACGGTTGCGGCTCAGCACGCGCCACGACTGTGGCACACGACAGCCGCCATGATCGCTGTCGTCAAACCAGTAGACCTTGACGCGGGAGATCGCATGCCGGCGGTCCCACTCGAACTGGAGCCATTCCGTGGTGTTCTTGTGCGGCCAGAAATCCAGTTGGCCGCCCGAGGCGTCGGCGGAATTGGCCGGCAAGACCTGGTCCTTGACCGCTTCGAGCGACTTGTGGACGAAGGACGCCGTGGTCTTGCTGGTGTACGCCAGCGTATCGGCCGGCTCGGCGCGGGCCGCCTGAGGCACGCGGGCGGGCCAGACGGTCATCGGGCTGCGGCCCCGATGGGCCCAGGCGTAGTACGGAATCGCGGTGAATCCCGACGACCACCGGGACTGGCGCGTCAGTGTGACGTCTCCGTCAAGAGTGCGTTTGGCGGCACTGGCCCGGCCGGTAATGACCGTGACTCCGCCGAGCAGATCGCGACGGTGCTGGGTCTTGAACTTGGCATCATCCGAGATCACCAGACTCAAGACCTGCGCGTCGTTGTCGTGACCTTCAAGGCAGTAGACCAGCGGGCCCCGCTGGAGGGCCACCCGGCCTTGGGCGGCCTTGACTGCCTCGTGGGCGACGATCCGGCGGACCGGCATCGGCAGGCGCAACTCGACGGTGTCCCCCGCCTCCCATCGGCGCTCGATGCGGGCGTACCCTCGTTCGACCGGCGGCGAGAGGCGTTTGCCGTTGACGCGAACGGTCGCCTGGTCTTTGACGGTGTCAGCGAATCGATACAGGTCGCTGGGGACCGCCTCATTCCGCGCCCAGCCCGGGATGCGGACACAGAGGGAGAACATCTCGCTCTTCTGGGGCTCGACGCGGATCGTCACTTGGCCTTCCCAGGGATACTCGGTCTGCTGCGTCAGCGTCACCGTGTTGTCGGCGGTCTGAATCGTGGCGTTGCCTCCGACGAACAGATTCACATACACGTCACGGCCCTTGTGTGCGTAGACGTATCCCGGCACCGACGGGATGAACCGGGCGACATTCGATGGACAGCACGCGCAGGCGAACCACGGGCTTCGCTCGTGCCCGCTGATCGATTCCAGCACGTTCGGATAGAAGAAACGATCTCCGTCCATCGAGATGCCCGACAGGGCGGCGTTGTACAACGTCCGTTCGAGGACGTCGATGTAGCGGGCGTCGTCGTGCATCAGGAACATGCGATGGTTCCAGTAGATATTGGCGATCGAGGCGCAGGTTTCGCAGTAAGCGGTCTGGTTGGGCAGTTCGTATGGCTCGCTGAACCCCTCGTTGCCGCCGCTGGCGCCGATCCCGCCAGTGACGTAGAGCTTGGTGCCGACAGCGTCGCTCCAGATCGCGTCGATGGCACGGATGTACTCCATGTTGCCGGTCAGGGCGGCGACGTCGGCCATGCCCGTATAGAGATAGGCGGCGCGCACCGAATGGCCGACCGCCGTGGTTTGTTCGGTCACGGGCTTGTGATCCTGGGCGTATTCGCCATAGAGTCCACCGTTGCCGTCGGGTCCCCGACGGCCCTTGCGGCCTCGCTGATCGAGGAAGAACTTGGCCTGGTCGAGGTACTTCTCATCGCCGGTGACTCGATAGAGCCTGCACAGGGCAATTTCGATCTCCTGGTGGCCCGAGGGATCGGTGCGTTTGTCGGGGGCAAAGGTCTCGCAGATCAGGTCCGCATTGTCAGTGGCGATCTTCAGGAAGGCCGGATCGCCCGTGACCTGGTAGTGAGCGACCGCCGCCTCGTACATGTGTCCTGCACAGTACTGCTCATGCATCGACTGGATATTCGTCCATCGTTTCTCCGGTTGTCTGGCGGGCAGGGAGTAGAACGTGTAGAGATAGCCGTCCTCCCACTGGGCTTTGCCCATCACGCCGATCAGCTTGTCGAGGTAGAGCCGCATCATGGTATCGGGACTGACCTGGAGCGAATAGGCCGCACCTTCCATCACTTTGTAGACGTCCGAATCGTCGAAGTAGATCCCTTCGTGTTTGCCCTCGCGCAGGCCGGCGGCCTTCTCGAAGTTGCCTATGCGCCCGGTTTCCTCGCACTTGCCGAAGGCATAGGGAATCGTGACCGTCCGGTTTGTTTCCAGGCGGGGCGTCCAGAAGACATCGTCGACGTGGACGTGGTTGAACGGTACGGGCTTGACGTTGTAATCCCGCTGAAGTTGGGCCGGATCCGATCCGGCGTGCGATGCGGAAAGTCCCAGTATGATGACCGATACGGCAAGACCAAGAGTGTTTTTCACGCGATGTGACATTCCGACCATCCTTTGCCATGAAGGTTAACGTGAGTAATTCGAGCGCCCGATGATACCCGCTGACGGGATTCGTGCAACCCCTATTCGGGCCGGGGCGGAGGCCGTCGGCGAATGCGGCGCAGTGCGGAGCAGACGTGCAGAGAATCCATCGGAAGAAGACAGCGGGCAGGACAGCCCATGCCATACATGGTAGCGAGCAACAGCGGGACGGAGAACCCTCTTATGGGACCAGAGGGTTGGGGGGAAGCGACGCAAGGTGTGACGAAACGGATGGGGTGAGCGGACTCCGACTGACGATGGGTCTACGATTCCTTTGGAGAGGCATTCTTCTCGGCGTCTCTGACCTCCGCTGTGCCTTGGGCCTTCTCGGCTTTCTCCTTCTGGATCGCGTCGTAGATCTCCCGGCGATGGACGGGGATGTGCTTGGGCGCGTTGATGCCCAGACGGACCTTGTCCCCGCGGACATCGACGATCGTGATTTCGACGTCGTCGCCGATCATGATGGATTCATCTCTTTGTCTGCTCAGAACCAACATCGTTAACTCCTTTTGCCGGCTGGTTTTACCGTATTCCCTACGTAAAGGGGCGTTTCTGTGTTCGTCTTGTTGACGCTCTACGTTTTCAAAGGGCCTTGGCCGCGCGGCCATGTGCCCGTCCCGTATCCTCCCAACAGGGGGTAAGGACATCTATATGTCGGTCAATTCAGCAGGCGAAACCAAAGAATTCTGTTTTTCTTTGATCCGAAGGAGTTGATTGCGGTCTATTTGGGATGTAACCAGAAGTCTGGTATGGGTTTATGGCTTTTGCGCTCGCCCAAAAAAAGGGAGTCTTGCGTCCGTTATTCGGCGTTTTCGTGCTGTCTCCAGTAGTCGTATTGCATGGCCAGCCAGTATCCGACGACCGCTCCGATGGCCCCGAAAGCCACGAGTTGCACGGGCAGGACGGCGAAGGCGGCATGCGGAAAGGACGTTGCCGGCTGCGTCTCCGCGAGCTTCTCGATCATATCAGATCGATAATAAGCCAAGACTGCAAAAGGGATTACAAGGGCACTGGCCAGCGTGGTCCAAGCGTAACTCAGATCGAAGAATTTCTTGACGACAAATCCGGCCACGGCGAAGGCCCCAATTCCGGCGAAGACGATCTGGCCACGGGGGGGCTGAGCGGCCATCGACTTGGCGGATGTGGGCAGATCCTGTCCGAAGGCCCCGAGGAAGAACGCGCAGACCAGAGCGGCCACGACCAGGGCCACAAGACCGATAACAACGGCGTTGGGCCTCAGACAGTTCTGAAGCTTCGCAAAGCCTCCTTTCGATGAGCGGTTCACACTGATGCACTGGGCTACAAGGACTCCAAGGAAGCCTGCCGAGACGATCAACAGCCAGTAGACCGGCTCGAACAACAGAGAACCGACGACCTCCTGCCTGGCCTGGGCGCTGGCATGGGATTGCGTCAGGGATTGCATGGGCCCACAGCGAACAGCCCACGTTGCCAGGCCAAAGGGGACGGCCAGGATGCCGATCTCGCGGCCGTGCGGCCAGGCGATGAAGAAGCCCGCGATGCCAACGGCGAAGGCCAGAGCGAGAAGGCCCAGCGTGCCGAGAAGGCCGATGCCGCTCGATCGAACCGGAGACATGGGGTCTTGGGGAGCGGCCAACGGCCAGGCCAGAATGCCGATGACTACAACGCCCAGCGTGATGACGGCGCCGATGCGGACCTTGTTAATCCATGATAGTTCCATAGTTACATCTCCTAATGCCCGAAGGAGACTATCATCTATATGTTGTTGCGTCAACCCTCTCTGTGTGCCGGAGGTCGCGAACGCGACCGGTCGGACTGGAGGTGTCACCGTCTCGGTCTGTGTTGGATTGGGACAGGATGGCAGACTCGGGTCTTGGGCAGGGAAGGTGTGGTCGGGCCCCCGGCGGACGGGGGTGCAATGCCGACGAGCTTTTTTTTCTTTTTTGTCGTCATTTTTATTGGCCGCATAACGGTCGAGGCGATAGCATGGCAGGCATGTGAAGGTGTATGCTTTCTTCCCTCGAAGTTTACTCCTTGCGTAGAATCAGAGGGAAAGCGCATTACAGGTCCGGTGGACCTAAGGAGAAGAGCAAGTGGGTACAGGCACGGTTAAATGGTTCAACGCGGATAAGGGATACGGATTCATCACTCCGGACGATGGGGGCGACGATCTGTTCGTTCACCACTCCGAAATCAGGACCGAGGGCTATGCAACGCTCGACGAAGGTCAGAAGGTGGAGTTCACGGTCGGCCAGGGCAAGAAGGGCCCGTGCGCGACCAACGTGATCCCCGGCTGATCTTCCGCAAGACTCCAGAGTCTGGAAGGCCCTGCTCTGACGGCGGGGCCTTTTTCATTTCCGCAACACCCGTTCTCGATCCTCAGCCGGTACAGTGAATCGCTTGCGGTACCCGCCTGCGCCCGCGAACGGCAGCTTGCCCGTCCGTGTTGAACGGCATCCGTTCCCTGGCAGGCGCTGCGCCGTCCATGACGCTGATGCCTGCATCGTGACCTTGACTTGAACGGCTACGGTTCTCCATCAGTTCCGTCTTGCCGCCCCTCGTGGCTGGTCTTGGTCTTGACCACGGCGAAGAAAGCCTCTTTGGGCTGGTAGCTCCGATCGAACAGCAGGGGAGAGCCCCCGATCCAGGAGGTCGCATCGTAGACGCCCCAGAACGTGACGCGCGTGATGTCCTTCTCGTGCTTGAGCAGGACGGAGAAGATCTCTGCGTACTTGTCGGCGAGTTTCCTCTGGGTTTCCGCTGCGGCCGCGCTCGGATCGTTCGTGTTCTGCCAGCTGACCTGACTGACATCGGCGCCGCGATACCCGCGGGCCTGCGTGCGGATGTCCAACTCCGTCATCATCACCTTCACGCCGGTAGCGGCCAGGCTCGTGATGGCGTATTCGAGACCCTCGACGCTGGGATGCGCCAAGCTGCCATGCAGTTGGATGCCGACGCCGTCGATACGGATACCCCTGGACTTGAGATGGTTCACGATCGCGACCGCGCCGTCGCACTTGGCTCTTGACGTCTCAAGGCTGTAGTCATTGTAATACAGTTCGGCATCGGGGTCGGCCTCGTGGGCCCATCGGAAGGCGTTCTCGATATAGTCGTACTGCTTGTTTTCGGCGCCTTCGCCGATGATCTGCAGCCATTGAGTGTTTCGCAGCGTGCCGTCTTCGTTGAGGGCCTCATTGACCACATCCCAACCCTTGATGCGACCTTTGTAGCGGCCGACAACGGTCCGGATGTGGTCTCTCATGCGCGACAGGAGGGCGTCGCGCGTCAGGGCGTTTTCCGAATCATCGAGAAACACCCACCGTGGAACCTGGCTGTGCCAAACAAGGCAATGGCCGATCACGACCATCTGGTGTTTCTCGCAGAAGGCCACGAAGTTGTCGGCCGGCTCCCAGCTATACTGGTCAAGCCGCGGATGGACGCGTTGCCATTTCAGATCGTTCTCCGCTGTAGCCGTATTGAAGTGTTTCTCCGCGATCGCGGCGGCATTGGGGTCGCGCCCTGTCACGACGTTTCGATTCAAAGCCCCGCCAATCAGAAAGTGGTTTGTGAACACGTCCTTCAGAGCGGGCACGTTCTGTCCCGCCATGCACGGAACCGTGTTGGCCAACAGAACCACCAGGCTCATCGTCGTGATCGTTTGCCTTGTTCTCACAGTCTGCCTCCTTCGCGACTCCGTCGCTTGTATATCGGGTCTTCAGTGATCGATCCAGTGGTCCGAAACACGCCCCGACTCGTCCGATGGAGGTTGGACCTGGGATTCCTCCTTCGGAGCACAGGGGCTATCGCACGGCGAAGGTCGCCTGCACCGGTTGCGGGGCGCCGAGGTCCGTGCCGCGCTTGCCGGGCGAGCAGCCGCCGATGGTGACTCTGAACTGGCCGGGCTCAAGCCGGCTGTCGCCGTTCTCATCGACCAGCGACATCATCTCCGGGGTGATCGCAAACGCCACTTCTCTGCGCTGCCCCGGTTTGAGCCGGATGCGACGGAACCCCTTCAAGGCGGAGATCGGCGTCCGAACCGAAGCCTCCACGTCGGTCAGATAGAGCTGTACGACTTCGTCGCTGGCGACCTCGCCGGTGTTCTTGACGGTTACTGTGGCGCGCACCGTCTCGCCCTGACGCGGTTGCGTGCTGTCGAGCTTCAGGTCGCTGTATTCGAATCGCGAGTAGCTCAGGCCGAACCCGAACGGATAGAGCGGCTCGGCGGTCATGTACCGATAGGTGCGTCCGACCATCGAGTAGTCGTCGTAGGGCGGCAACTGATCGGTCGATCTCGGGAAGGTCAAGGGCAGCCGGCCCGCCGGGGAGACATCGCCGAAGATCACATCCGCTACCGCTACACCGCCTTGCTCGCCTGGATACCAGACATAGAGGATCGCGTCGGCCAGTTCGTGCACCTCGGGTATCGCTACGGGGCTGCCGCCGGTCAGGACGACAATGATGGGTTTGGTGTTGCCCTGACGCAGACGACGCAGGAAGTTCACCTGGTTGGGCGGCAGTCCGATGTTCTCACGATCTCCCTTGTGGGGCGAGGCAATCGCGGCGCCTTCCTCGCCTTCGAGTTGGGGCGAATACCCCATGACCACGATCATGGCGTCGGCCTCCTTGGCGTCGCCGCTCGTCCAGTCAATCGGATTGACATTCTCGCGGTCCAGCAGGAAGCCCTGCGTGTACCCGGCGAAGCTGCCGGGCTCGAGCTTGCCGGTGATGCCTTCGAGGATCGTCACCAGATTGTCGCTGACGCCGAAGTAATTGCCCAGCAGCACCTCGACGTTGGCGGCGCAGGGGCCGGTGACATACAGCCGTTTCGCGTCCTTTCGCAGGGGCAGGACGCCTTTGGCGTTCTTGAGCAGGACGATGGATTCGGCGGCCGCCTTGCGCGCGAGCTGCTGGTGCTCTTTGGAGCGGATGACATCTGTGGAGATCTTCGAGTACGGGTTCATCCCGGGCGGATCGAACATGCCGAGCTTGAACCGGGTCCGCAGCAGGATCGCCAGGACCTCGTCGATGGTTTGTTCGGTCACGAGGCCTTTCTCCACGGCCTCGATCAGGTGAGGGAGCGTATTGCCGCAGTCGAGGCTGACCCCGCTGTTGACGGCCAGCGCCGCGGCCTGGGCGGGAGTTTCGACCACGTTGTGGCCTTGATAGAAGTCCACGATCGCCCAGCAATCGGACAGGATGTGACCCTCAAAGCCCCACTGCTCGCGGAGGATCTTGTGCAGGAGGGTCTTGCTGCCGCAGCAGGGTTCGCCGTTGGTCCGATTGTACGCGCACATGACCGCCTCGACATTGGCATCGACCAGGGCTTTGAAGGCGGGCAGATATGTTTCGTACATGTCCTTGAGGCTGGCCTGGGCGTCAAACTCGTGCCGCAAGGCCTCGGGGCCGCTGTGGACGGCGTAGTGCTTGGCGCAGGCGGCTGTCTTGAGATACCGGGGATCGTCGCCCTGCAGGCCTCTGACAAAGGCGGTCCCTATGACCGAGGTGAGATAGGGATCCTCGCCATAGGTTTCCTGGCCTCGGCCCCAACGCGGATCGCGAAAGATGTTGATGTTGGGCGTCCAGAAGGTCAGGCCGCCGTAACGCAGGCGGCGGTCCTTGTCGATGGCGGCTTGGTACATGGCCCGGGCCTCGTCCGAGATCGCCGAAGAGACTTCGAAGATCAGGTCCTCGTTGAAGGTCGCGGCCATGCCGATAGCCTGAGGAAACACCGTGGCCCTTCCGGCCCTGGCGACGCCGTGCAGGCACTCGTTCCACCAGTTGTAGGCGGGCACCCCCAGCCGCTCGATGGCCGGGCTTTCGTGGGTCATCTGCGAGACCTTCTCGGCCAGCGTCATCCGGCCGATCAGGTCGGCCACCCGTTCATCGACGGGCAACTTCGGGTCCATGAACGGCATTTTCGCGACCGCCGGCGTGACACGGCTCTGCTCGGGCACGGCAGCTCCCCGGCACGAGGTTGCGATCAGCAGGACGACCGGCAGCAAGATGACGAACAGGTGTGCATTGTTCTTCATGGCTCCATCCTTCCACTTGAGTCGTTTGCTTCCAGGACGTGGTAGGGGCGAATGATGATTCGCCCCTACTCGCCGAAGATCTCGATGCCGCAGATCTGCGGGTTCTCAACGTTGGGTGTGAAGCCGATCTCCAACTGGCCGTTCTCGACGGATACGCCCTTGTACTCCTTGACAAGGGGCTTGAGCGGACCGACGGTTTCGAACAGGTCGAGGTCCTCCAGTACCTCCTGGCCCGGTACGCTGACGGAAAAGACCCGCTCCCCCGGTCCCATGATGCCCTCGAAGGTCTCGGCAAAATGCAGGCGCACCGTGTACTTGCCGTTGGGCACCGTGAACTTGTACGAGTACATGCTGTATCGCTCGGTCTCGTAGATCCGCGCGATCTCCGTGCCGGTGATCCCCACGTCCGGACGGTCGATGGTCATGCCGTTGTCCGCGCCCCAGGTCTTGCCGGCGCCCAGTTCCTGGTCCGCCGCCCAGACATTGCCGAACCTGTCCTTGTACGACTCAAAGGCGCCGCAATCGACCCGCAGCACGAACGCGCCGGCAGCAGTCGTCGGAGCCGTCCTGAAAATGTGTTGGGCGAACAGATACAGGTTGCTGGCCCACGTGGCTCCATCGTGACCGTGGGAGTCCACGTGCCAGACGTGCGGGACATCGTTCTCTTTGAGGTAGTTGTGGACGCCCTGGCTGATGCGGATCAGGCCGTCCTTGTTGCCGCAGGCCAGCCACAGCAGCTTCAGCTTGTCTCGGGCCGCTGCCGGGTCGGGCACCAACTCGGCGGGAGGTTTGGTGTTGGGGGCCGAGGAGAACCCGCCGACCCAGGCGAAGACGTCGAGGTTGCCGAGGCCGAAGTTCAGGGCCTGGCCGCCGCCCATCGATAGTCCCGCCAGGGCCCGGTTCTCGCGATTGGCATATACGGAATACCTGGCCTCGATGGCGGGGATCACGTCCTTGAGCAGATCGCCTTCAAATGCGGCGAAGGCCGGGGCGGTGGCGAAGACGTTCCCCTCGGCGCGGTCGTTCTTCTGGGCTCGGCCGTTGGGCATGACCACGATCATCGGCTGGATCTTGCCGTCGGCCAGCAGGTTGTCCATGATGTTCTCCGGGTGGCAGAGGCGCTGCCATTCCGTTTCGTCGCCGCCGATGCCGTGCAGCAGGTAGAGCACGGGGTACTTGCGGTCGGCCGAAAAGCCGGGCGGCGTGTAGACGAGCATCTTTCGACGCGTTCCGACCGTCTTGGAGTCATACTCCACCATCGTCATCTTGCCGTGAGCGACATTCTCGCGCCTCGCATTGAACCCGGCGGGCGGGTCGGCGAAGGCGGGCTTGTCGTCCGGACCCAGCTCGATCGATCCACCGAATCCGCCTCGTCCACTATCTCCCCGAGCGTCTTGTGCAGGACTCCGTTGAGCGGCCGATGCGTTGTTCTGGAACAGCAGTGGCGCGAACTCGCGCAGGCTGCGCCGCCAGGATAGAAACTCGTGGGCCGTATCCGGGGAAACGTAGAAGGCGCTGTGGATGCCGGCTTGCTGCAATGCGTCGGCGTTCGCTTTGGGGTCACCGCCGAAGCCGCGACGACCGCCACCGAGTTCGCGGCTGCCGTAGCTGACGAACACCAGCTTGACCTTCTCCTTGAAGCCGGGCGTGTTGTTGACATCGTCCAGGGAGATGGACCCGCCGCTGAAGAGGCCGATGTGCGAGAACTTGTCGAGATTCTTCAGGGTAATCGTCTTGGTCTCCATTCCACCCATGGACAGGCCGGCCATGGCGCGATTCGGTTGATCGGAGAGCGTGCGGAAATTGGCATCGATGTAGGGGATCAGCTCGTCGACCAGGACCGTCTGGAAGGGACCGATATCGAAGTTTCTGAGGCCGCCGAACCGGATTTCGTTTGTCATGCCGTAGGTCATCACGATGAGGAAGGGCTTCGTCTTGCCTTCGGCCAGCAAGTTGTCCATGATCAGATTGGCGTGGCCCTGGTTGCTCCAGGCGGTTTCATCCTCGCCCCAGCCGTGCTGGAGGTACAGTACCGGGTATCGTTTGGTCAGGTCCTTGTCGTAGTCGGGCGGCGTGTACACGAAGGCGCGGCGCGAGGTGCTCGTGCTCTTCGAAGGGAAGAGGATCTGTTGCACTCGGCCGTGGGGGACGTCTCTGAGGGCGTAGAAATCCCGGTCATGAGCGGGAATTTCGATGCCGCTTTCCCACCGCGTCGAACCGTAAAAATTCAACGTGCCGGGATCGTTGAATGTTCCCCCATCCACCGTCAGATGGTAGTAGTGAAAGCCTTCGTCCAGCGGTCGTGCCGTGGTGCCTGTCCAGGCGCCATCCTCGCCCTTCGTCAGGGCGGTGCCTCCGCCCAGGCTGACGCTGACGCTTTGGGCCTGGGGCGCCACGATGCGGAATCGAGCGTAGCCTTGGGAGTTGACCTGCGGATACTCCTGGCCGGGCTGGTTCAGAGTCGAGGGTTTCCAGTCATTCGCTTCCGCAGGCCGGTTCGCCTGCGCCAGACACATCGCGCCTGAGAAGCTGGCGAACAACGCAAGTACAATCAACTTCTTCTTCATGATTCTTCTCCTTTAGTCTCTGAACAGAAGTGGAGCGAACTCGTGCAGGCCGCGTCGCCAGCTCTGCCACTCGTGAGCCGTCAGCGGAGAGACGTAGAAATGACTGTTGATCCCGGCTTCTTTGAGCGCATCGGTGTTCGCCTTGGGATCGCCACCGAAGCCGGTTCTGCGGTTTTCGAGTTCCCGGCTGCCGTAGCTGACGAACACGAGTTTGATCTTCTCTTTGAAACCAGGTGCATTGTTGACGTCATCCGGGCTGATGCTGCCGCCGCTGAAGATGCCGACATGGGAGAATGTGTCAGGGCTGGCCAGGGTGATCACTCTGGTCTGCATGCCGCCCATGGACAGCCCGGCCATGGCCCGATGCGGCTGATCCGCCAACGTGCGATAGTTGGCGTCGATCAGGGGGATGATGTCTTCCAGAAGGGTCTTCTTGAAGTTGTCGGCCCAGCCTTCGGGAGGCCAGGTGCCGCGTTGCCCACCTTCACCGCGTCGGGGCGGAGAGGCCGTTGTCCAGGTGCCGTTGTCCATGACGATGATGAAAGGCCTGGCCTTGCCCTCGGCGATCAGGTTGTCCATGATGAGATTGGTCTTGCCCTGGTTGGGCCAGCCGGTCTCGTCCTCACCGCCGCCGTGTTGGAGATAGAGCACGGGATAACGGGTGGTGGTGTCCTTGTCGTAGTCCGGCGGCGTGTAGACGAAGCAGCGACGCATGCTGTTGTTGACCTTGGAGTAATAGAGATTCTCGCGTATCTGGCCGTGCGGGACGTTCTTGAGGGCGTAGAAGTCCTGGTCCTTGGCGGGGACTTCCACGCCGCTGCCCCAGCGGCCGGCACCATAGAAGAACAGGCTGCCGGGGTCCGGGACCTGAGCGCCGTCGATGTTGAGCTGGTAGTAGTGGAAGCCTTCGTCCTGGGGCGCCGAGTCGCCGACCCACGCGCCGTCGTCGCCCTTGGTCATGGGGTATCGTACGCCGCCGATATCGAGCAGGACGCTTTGGGCCTGGGGCGCGACGATACGGGCCCGGACGCGGCCTTCGGAGTTGACCTGGGGATATTGCCGGCCCGGCTGATTGGAGGACGCCGGCCCAAAGTCGTCCGGTGCAGTGGATGCTGCCTGCTGGGCCCAACAAGCCTGACCCCAGAGCACCGAGACCATCGCCCATGCCGCCAAGTTTTGTCTCATCATGATCGTGCCTTTCCCATAGACTGTTCGTGTCTGGCGGAGTACTGTCTGTATAACACCGTTCGGAAAGACCGCAAGTGAGATAGAAAAAAAGATTCACGCGTGATTTTCTGTTTTCTCGCTGTTTTTCATATCACATTTCGCGGTTCCTCCCGGTGAGAACATAGAAAGAATGGTACCGAAAACCGCATGGGTTGGCTATGGGGCAGGACAAACGTACTCTGGACTTCCTGGGGCTCTTCGTGAGGCACCAGCAGGAGATCTACGCCTACATCCTGACGTTGGTCCCCCACGTCAACGATGCGGACGACTTGTTCCAGGACGGGATGACCGTGATGTGGCGGAAGTTCGACCAGTTCCAGTCGGGGACGAACTTCGCCGCGTGGGGCATCCGGATCATGCGCTATCAGATCCTCGAATACCGTCGCAATCTGGCCCGCAGCAAACGTGTCTTGATGGAGGATTCGTTGTTCGAGGCGTTGCTGGACCACATGCCCGCCATTCAAGATGAATTGGCCGCCCGGATCGAGGCGCTGCGCAAGTGCCAGGGGCGCCTGGACGATCGGGCCAGGCGAATCCTCAAGATGCGGTACGAGCACAACAGCCCCGTCGAGGAGATCGCTTCCTGCCTGAAGGTGTCTCGGCGTCACGTCTATCACCTTCTCGGCCGGATCAACGGCGTGCTGCTGCGATGCATGCGCAGGACGCTGGCGGAAGGGAGCCGGCCGGCATGAATACAGTTCCTTTCCCGGAGATGGACGAGCTGATCCAGCGTCTGCTGGACGATCAGATCGAGCCTGACGAGATGCAGCGTCTCGGGAAGGCGATCCGTGAAGATCCGCGGGTGCGGGACTATTACGTCGATAGCTTGTTGGTCTCTGCTGTGATCCGGCGTTCCAGCCAGGTGACGGGGGAGCTTTCCAAATCGGACCTGATCCGGGCGATCTCCGGCGGCGCAGGCCACGGCGGCTCCAGACGCGTCGTGCGATATTTCTATTCGGTCGCGGCAGTCCTGATATTCGGGGTCCTGATCCTTGCGTCTGTGACGTTGTTTCGGCAGAGAACGCAAGGTCCGGCGGTCGGCAGACTGGCCGGTGCCTACGAGGCCCAATGGCGAGGGGCCCGTCCGCGTTCGGGCGAACCGCTGCACGTCGGCGCCTACGATCTGCGCGAGGGTGTGGCGAAGATGGATCTGGACCAGGGGACGAGCCTCCTGCTCGAAGCGCCTTGCCAGGTCGAACTGAAGAGCGTTGGAGAAGTGACCCTGCGAAGCGGCAGACTTGTCGCTGTGGTCCCTCCGCAGGCCGAGGGGTTTCGCGTGCGAACGTGGACGGCCCTCATTACGGACCTGGGCACGGAATTCGGGGTCGTCGTGCGTCCCGACGGGAGCACCGAGGCCCATGTTCTGAAAGGCAGCGTGAGCGTCGCTCTCGATCCGAACCGATCGGCTCGGTCGATGTCGCTCGTTGTCAATGAAGGGCAGGCGGCGGCGGTTGATGCCGCCGGACGGACGATCCGAGGCGGGCTGGCGGCTCGGGAGGATTTCTTCGTTCTTCAACTGCCATCGTCCAGCCGGCCTTCCGGTCGGTTGGGGCGACTGAATCTGGCGGATATCGTGGGCGGCGGCAACGGTCGCGGCGCCGGCCGGTTGAACCGGGGCATCGACCTGGGGACCGGCCAGGCATACAAGGGCCCCGCAACCACGATTCGACGGAGCCAGCGAAGCGAGTTTCGCCCCGCCCCACAGTTGCGTGGCGTTGACGGTGTATTTGTGCCGAACCGAGCCTTGGGCCCGGTCGTGATCAGCTCCACCGGATTGACCTTTGCCGAATGTCCCCGGACAATGGGAAGCTACTATGGCGGTCCGGCGAACAGCGGCACGTTCTTTGACATCCCAAGGCAGCAGACCCATACCGCCCGGCTCAATGGCGTCGGCTTTGGCACATCCACACATCCGGCCCTGACCCTCCATCCCAACGCAGGCATCACCTTCGACCTGGACCTGATTCGCCGGGACAATCCAAACGCCCGGATTGACCGGTTCACCGCCGTGTGCGGTATCCCAAGGGACTTGCCTCAATCGCCGTTCAGTCCCGCCGATGTCTGGGTCCTTCTGGATGGCGTTGTCCATCTGCACCTGCACTATCCTGTGGAGCGATACGCCGTCGAGACGGTGGACGTGCCGATCTCCGCCCGGACCCGATTTCTTACGCTGGTCGCCACATGCTCCGGGCGGGCGGACTATTCCTGGGTCGTCTTTGGCGATCCTTACCTGCAGTAGGTTTTCGCTTTTTGGGAGGTTCCTATCGTGATTGGCAGACACCCTGCACTCCGGGCGGTGTGGATGTGTAATCGTTCGAGGACACAATTCGCAGGAGAATCTGGAATGCTTACAAGACACTTGCTCGTGGCCATATTGGCTTCGTCAATCACGGCAGTCGCTTCTGCCGCAGAGGCGAGTCAATTCAGACTGGAAGGCAATCCCATCTTTCGCGACGTCTTCACGGCGGACCCGGCGGCCATGGCCGTCGGAGATACGACATGGCGCCGCGACAACAACAATGAACACGCGATTGGAGTGGCCGTTGCCGATAATCCGCTTGGTCCCTTCAAGGATGCCCGTGGAACCCCACTCATCACCGACGATATGACCACGGAATCGCCCAAGCGGTCGGTTCAGCTTTTCCCGTTGAAAGACGTCCGATTGCTTGAGAGTCCTTTTCTCAACGCGGTCCGAATCAATCGTCAGTATCTCCTGGCTCACGATCCCGACCGATTCCTCGCGCCGTTTCGTCGCGAAGCAGGATTGGAGCCCAAGGCACGGCCTTACGGCAACTGGGAGAGCGGCGGGCTCGACGGACATTCCGCCGGACACTATCTTTCGGCGCTCTCATTGATGATGGTGTCGGGCGCCGATTCGGACGGTGAGTTCCATCGTCGCCTCGACTATATGATTGACGAACTCGCGCACATCCAAGAGGCCAACGGCAATGGTTATCTCGGGGGCATCCCGGGGAGCAGAGACTATTGGAGTCGTGTTGCCGAGGGGCGTGTCGAACTCATGCGGAGCAAATGGGTCCCGTGGTACAACCTCCACAAGATGTTCGCCGGGCTCCGCGACGCCTACCTCTACGGAGGCAACGAAAAGGCTCGCGATCTGCTCGTTCGCTATGGAGACTGGTGCGAACAGCTCGCATCCGGCCTGACCGACGCTCAGATGCAGCAAATGCTCGATACGGAATACGGCGGCATGAACGAGGTGCTGGCCGACATCTATGCCATGACCGGAAACGAGAAGTATCTCGATCTGGCCAAACGATTCAACCACCGGAGAGTATTCGAGCCCCTGGAGAATCGCCAGGACAGGCTCACCGGTCTTCATGCCAATACCCAGATACCCAAGATTGTCGGTATGGAGCGGATCGCGGCCCTGGTCCGGGATGAAACGTTGCACACCGGTGCGGAGTTCTTCTGGGAAACCGTTGCCCGGAACCGCAGTGTGGCCTTCGGCGGCAACAGCGTCAGCGAGCACTTCAACGACCCCAATGACTTCAGCCGAATGATCGCGCATCGGGAGGGCCCCGAGTCCTGCAATACGTACAACATGCTCAGGCTGACGGAACTGCTTTTCGCGGCGGAACCGAAGGCCGCCTATGCCGACTATTACGAGCGTGCGCTCTACAATCATATCCTGGCCTCCCTCCATCCAGAGAAACCCGGGTATGTCTACTTCACCTCGATCCGTCCGGACCACTACCGGGTATATTCTCAGCCCGAGCAGTGTTTTTGGTGCTGCGTCGGTACGGGCATGGAGAATCCCGGGCGATACGGCGAGTTCATCTATGCCCGGGCAGAAGACCAGTTGTATGTGAATCTCTTCATTCCCTCGGAACTGTCGGTGGCGGAGGGCGGATTGGTACTGAGGCAGGAGACGAGATTTCCGGATGAGGCGAGTACGCGGCTTCGTCTGTACCTTCCGAAACCAACCACCTTCACGCTGAAGATCCGCCATCCTGTCTGGGTCGATGTGGACGATTTCGCGGTCAAGGTCAACGGCCGATCCATTGAGGTCAAGTCCACCCCGTCTTCCTATGCCGCCATTCGACGGGAATGGAAAAACGGCGATACGGTCGATGTGGAGCTTCCGATGCATCTGCGAGTCGAGCGTCTGCCCGATGGCTCCGATTGGGTGGCCTTTCTGTATGGCCCGGTCGTTCTGGCGAAGCCTGCTGGCGCCGATCGTCTGGATGGCTTGTTTGCGGATGCAGGCCGCATGGCGCATGTGGCGCATGGTCCAATGATCCCGCTGGACGGGGTACCGACTCTGCTCGCAACCGAAAAGGAATTGCTCAGGCATGTCGTTGAAGATCGTTCCGCCGGACCTCTGCACTTCCGTATCATGGATGTGGTCGAGCCGGCCGATCCCGAGGGTTTGCCGCTGGTGCCGTTTTTCAGACTGCACGAGCGTCGCTATCAGATGTACTGGGAGCTCACAACCGCCGAACAGATTGCTGCACGCAAGGAAAGGCTCGCCGCCGAGGAGCGTGCCCGCGAAGCACGCGAGGCGGCGACCATTGACTGGGTCGCCGTGGGCGAGCAGCAACCCGAGGTGGAGCATGACCTCAAAGGCGAAGGCATGGAAACGGGCATTCACAACGGTCGACGCTGGCGCCACGGCGTCTGGATTCAATACACCCTCGACCCGCGAGGTGCCAAGGAAGTGATTCTGTCTGTCACCTATTCCGGTGACGATCGCGGCCGGGAATTCGACATCCTGGTCAATGGGACGGTGATCGCCACACAGAGGCTGACCGGCGAACGACCGAACCACTTCCTTGAGAAACGCTATCCGATTCCCTCCGAGATGCTTCAAGCCGCTGGCAACGGTCGAATCACGGTCCGGTTCGCCACAAAACAGCGGTTGGCCGGGGGGCTTTTTGACGTGCGTCTGCTCAGGCCGGGCGTTCCGGAGGTTCTTCCCTCTGATTAGCGCTGTTTCGCATCAGCAGGTCGCGCGGCCTGACCTCGACAGAGGGAAGTTCAGAAGAAACAAAGAGATACAACATTGGAGTTTCCAACGAAGGAAAGGAACTGTACAATGAAGAACGTAGTTGTCCTCTGGTCTGCTGGTGCAGTGCTCCTGTTCGGCAGCGTGCTTCTTGCTTCGGAGACGGTACCGGCCGCCTCAAGCCAGTCTGCGGCGACGGAAGCGGCTCCCCAGGTGCCTTTTGTCACACCGCTCAAGTGGAAGTCCACGGATGTGCTGATCCGTCCGATCTCGGACGAGACGCACACCGTCGTGTCCGTCAAAGACCCGACCGTGGTCCGCTACAACGGCCTGTGGCACGTTTACGCGACCGTCTACTCGACGTCCGCCATGACCTGGAACATGGTGTATCTGAACTTCAGCGACTGGTCGGATGCACCCAACGCCAAGCTGCACTTCCTCGATCAGAATCCAAATCTGACAGGGTACAAATGCGCACCGCACCTGTTCTACTTCACGCCGCACGAGAAGTGGTATCTGGTCTATCAGACACAACCGCCGGCGTACTCGACCACCGATGACATCTCCAAGCCGCTGACATGGACGGCGCCGCAGAGGTTCTTTGACAGACTGCCTGCGAGCACCCCGAGGCTTCCGATCGACTACCATGTGATCTGCGACGACACGCACGCCTATATGTTCTTCACAGGCGATGACGGCAACTTCTATCGCAGCCGAACCAGGATCGAGGACTTCCCCAAGGGCATGAGCGACCCCGAGATTGCCATCCGAGATCACCGAAACAACCTCTTCGAGGCGAGCATAACCTACAAGATCAAGGGCACCGACACCTATCTGACTCTGATTGAGGCCCTGAGCCCGGCGCGATACTTTCGCGCCTGGGTATCCGACCGTCTTGACGGGGAATGGACGCCTGTGCCGGGCGCCGACTCGTGGCAGACGCCTTTCGCAGGGATCAACAACGTTACCTTCGAAGACGGCGCAGCGCCCTGGACCCGGGACATCAGTCACGGAGAGATGATTCGCGACGGATATGATGAGAAGATGGTCCTCGATCCCGACAACCTGCAACTGCTTTATCAGGGTCGCGATCCGGCAAGTGGCGGACGCTACGAACTGTTGCCCTATCAACTCGGTCTCCTGACATTGGACCGTTCCGGCAAGTAGGAGCAGGGGCGATGGGCGGCGAATCAGGTCGGTCTGCTCGTCAGACGCCGAGACGGAGACATCGGCAGGGAAGATGGTCCGCCGGACTTTGGCGTGCTTGTGCCTGACGCCCCATGTATCATGAATCCACAAGGAGCGTTCTCATGAGAAGACATCTTCATTTGTCGCGTTCGCACACAAAGACACGGACAGGGGCTGCCATTCTTGTCGCGGCGGTGTGCCTCGCCGTTTCAATGGGGCACACCAATGCCGCCGACCTGACGATTCAGGCGGGCCAGTCGGGCAAGCCGATCAGTCCGAACCTCGTCGGCATCTTCTTCGAAGACCTGAACTACGCCGCCGACGGCGGGCTGTATGCCGAACTGATCCAGAACCGCTCCTTCGAATACAGCCCCACCGAGCAGCCGGACTGGCATCCGCTCGAGTTCTGGGAACTCCAGAAGCGCGGCGGCGGCGACGGCTCAGTGAGCGTGGCCAATATGCGGCCGATCCATGAGAACAATCCGCATTACGCGCTGCTCCAGGTCCGCACGCCCGGCGAAGGCGTGGGGATTGCGAACGGTGGATTCGGCGGCATCCCGCTACAGGGAGGCGAAGCCTACGAGGCGTCGTTCTGGGCCTACCAGGCGTTCATGGGAATCATGTGGGGACGGGGTGACAACAGCATACCGATGCGCGTCAGCTTGCGTCTGGAAACCGCCGATGGCGAAGTGCTTGCGGAAGCCCGAATGGAGATCCTGGGCCGCCAGTGGAGGAAGGTGAGCGCGCGACTGACTCCGACCCGCACGGTCAACGACGCGCGCCTTGTATTGCTGGCTCACGCGCAGGGCGCGCTCTGCATCGACATGGTATCGCTGTTCCCGGAGAAGACGTTTCGCAACCGGCCCAACGGGCTCCGCGCCGATCTGGCGCAGGCGTTGGCCGATCTGAATCCCAGGTTCGTCCGCTTCCCCGGCGGCTGTCTGGTTCACGCCGGCGGCATCCGGCGCTACTACAACTGGAAGGACACCATCGGTCCCGTAGAACAACGGCGGGCCCGCCCGAATCACGCCTGGGGCTATCACCAGACGATGGGGCTCGGCTATTTCGAGTATTTCCAGTTCTGCAAGGACATCGGCGCCAAGCCGGTTCCCATCGTGGCCGCCGGTGTGTCGTGCCAGCACGCCGGCCATTCGCCCGGCCGCGGGCAGGAAGGTCTGCCCATGGAGGAAATGCCGGCGTACATCCAGGACGTCCTCGACCTGATCGAATGGGCCAACGGCCCGGCGACGTCGAAGTGGGGCGCCAAGCGCGCCGCCGCCGGCCAGCCGGAACCGTTTGGCCTGAAGTATCTCGGTGTCGGCAACGAAGAGGCCATTACACCCGTCTTCAAGGAACGCTTCCAGATGATCTATGAGGCGATCACGGAGAAGCATCCCGAAATCGTCGTGATCGGCACCTCCGGTCCTTTTGCGGGCGGCGAGGATTTTGACAACGGCTGGGCGTTTGCCAAGGAATTGAAGCTGGAGATGGTGGACGAACACTACTATGTCAGTCCACAGTGGTTCTGGGACAACCTGGATCGCTATGACCGGTACGATCGCAACAGCGCCAAGGTGTACGTCGGCGAATACGCCGCCCACGATCGCGACCGGCGCCGCAACACGCTGCGCTCCGCGCTGGCCGAGGCCGCCGGCTTGACGAGCTTCGAGCGCAACGGCGATATCGTTCATTTCACCTCCTACGCTCCGTTGCTCGCCCGGCGGGGTCACACGCAATGGCATCCCGACCTGATCTACTTCACCGGCACCGAGGTATTCCTCACACCCAACTACTACGTGCAACAGCTCTTCGGCCAGAACAGCGGCGATCGCTACCTCGAGACGACGTTCGAGGCAGGCAATGCGAAGAAGCTGGCCGCCTCCTCCGTGATCGACTCGGAGAGCGGCGACTTGATCGTCAAGATCGTCAACGGCGACGGGGAACCTGTGGCAATCGCCATTCGGCTGGCGGGATTCGCGTCCGACGTCGCGATGAAGGCCGTCAAGACGGTACTGACCGGCCCCGATGCCGACGCCGTGAACAGGGATGGAGAGCCTCCGGTTGTCAAGCCGGCCAGTTCAACCGAGACGATCAGACCGAGTTTCGCTTATACTGCACCGGCCCATTCGTTGACCGTTTTTCGTATCCATCGATAGCCTCATGGAGATGATGTCATGAAGATGCATCCGTTGCACGTGCTCGTATTGACCTGTGTCACTCTTCTTCTCGCCGGGCAGGGGCGCGCCGAATCGGCGTGGAACCCCGTCCTCTGGGCCGATGTCCCGGACGTCACGGCCATTCGCGTCGGCGACACTTATTACATGGCCAGCACCACCATGCACATGAGCCCCGGCTTGCCCATCATGAAGTCGAAAAACCTGGTCAACTGGGAACTGGTCGGTTATGCCTACAACACCCTGGCCGACAACGAGGCCCTCCGGCTGGAAAACGGCAGAAACGCCTATGGCCGGGGGTCCTGGGCGCCATGCCTGCGATACCACAACGGGACCTTCTATGCATCCACCTTTTCCGCCACGAGCGGCCGAACGCATATCTACACGACCGCAGACATCGAGAAGGGGCCGTGGAAGGAGACAGCGTTCGCGCCCTCCCTGCACGATCACTCCTTGTTCTTCGATGACGACGGCCGGGTCTATATGCTCTATGGCGTCGGCAACCTTCGACTTACAGAGTTGGAACCGGATTTGTCGGGCATCAAGAAAGGCGGCTTCAACGAGGTCGTGATCCCCAACGCCAGTGCCGTGGCCGGTCCCCATATCCGTCTGCAGGCCGAGGGGTCGCAGGTGCGCAAGATCGACGGCAGGTACTATGTGATGAACATCACCTGGCCACGTGATGGCGTGCGCACGCAGATCCTCCACCGGGCCGACAAGATCACCGGTCCCTATGAGAGCAAGCTGATCCTGCAGGACCAGGGGGTGGCCCAGGGCTGTCTGATCGACACCCCGGACGGCCGCTGGTATGCGCTTCTGTTCCAGGACAACGGCGCGGTCGGCCGCAGTCCCTGGCTCGTGCCGGTCAAGTGGGAGGACGGCTGGCCGGTGCTGGGTGTCGATGGCAAAGCGCCCACGACGCTCGATATCGACGTGAGCGACCAGGGACTTGGGAACCTCGTGGCCTCGGACGAATTCAATCGAAAGTCCGGGGAACCGCTGCCGCTGGCCTGGCAGTGGAACCACAACCCCGACAACCGCTACTGGTCGATCGGCGAGCGGAGCGGCTACCTGCGTTTGACCACCGGACGAGTGGACAGCGATGTACTCCAGGCCCGCAACATGCTGACCCAGCGGACCTTCGGCCCGGTCAGTTCCGCGACCACGAAAATCGAAGTGGGCAACATGAAAGACGGTGACTACGCCGGCCTGATCGCCCTGCAGAAACAATACGGCTTTGTCGGTGTCAAAGTGCAGGGCGACAGCAAGTCGATCGTGATGGTCAGCGCCCAATCCAACACGCCCGAGGAGGTCCAGAGCATTCCTCTTCCCCAGCAGACCGTGCACCTCCGGATCGACTGCGACTTCCGGGACCGCACGGACAAGGCGTACTTCTACTACAGCCTGGACGGCAAGACGTGGACGCGGATCGGTTCGGTCCTGCAGATGGCCTACACGCTGCCTCACTTCATGGGCTACCGCTTCGGCTTGTTCAACTTCGCGACCGAGACGGCAGGCGGATTTGCGGATTTCGACTACTATCGCGTCAGCGATAGGATCGGCCTGTGACATGAAAGGAGAACAGAATGCCGGCAAGCATAGCCCACATGGTGATCGCCCACAAGGCGCTGCAACGGCTCGAGCAGAACGACATGGAGGGCTTGGCCGCATTCGCCCGGATGCTCGATGACAAGGACGGGCTCTATCAGGCCTACATGAACCTCGGCAGCATCGGGCCGGACCTCTACTATTATGCCAACATGGCCCAATCGGCCAAAGACATGTTGTTGGACGGATTCGTGCAGGCGACGGGTGTCACGCCATGGTCCTACCATTTGCACTCCTGTAGACCCAATGAGTTCCCACTGAATCTGTGCGCCGTGCTGTTCAGTGACGTGGTATGGGACGGCGACGACGTCGTGCTCGATGACGATGACATGCGCAAGCTGGCATATATCGCGGGACATCTGACCCACATCGCCGCCGATCAGATCATCCACCCCCTTGTCAATCGGATCGCCAGGCCCTATTACCGCGACGGCAAGAACCGTAAGAAGCATCGTGAGTGCGAGGTCTTTCAGGATTACTTCCTCTACGAGGAGGTCTATCGCGCCGAGCGTCAGAAGCGAAGAGGTCGGGCCAGGGATAAATACGATTTCTTCGCGCAGGACTTCAACAAGTGGGTCGATTGCATCCCGAGATGCACCACAACGCGAAACACGGAGGAGTGGTTCCGCTATTTCCTCCAGCGCGGGTTCGTCGAGACGTACGGGGCATTTCCTTCCGAAGAGTCGATCGAGAACTCCGTGGACAACCTGCTGCTGGTCCTGCGGACGTGCAAGATGGTCGGCCCGTACAAGAAAGCGGCCGAGGACTACGAGAAGCATGGGCCCGACTCGAAGATGTACCGGGAATACGTCCAGGAGTCCGGCTACATGGACCACTACGAAGAGGCCGTCCGCCTTGCCGCCGTCTACATCACGGCGCTGTATGAGGTCTACGAAGTCCTCCGGGCGGGGGGAGACTTTGCCGAAAGGAAGCAGCGTTTTCTTTCGGTCGTCAGCGCCGCCGATCTGTCGTGCCCGCTTCAAAGAGACCTTCTCGACACGGCCTGCGCGGCCCTATCGGACAACGGCGACGGCGGCGCCCGCTATGCGGCGGTCTTTGCGAAGGCGTAGCGACCGGTTAGAATCGCTCGGTCTCTCGGGGGTGACTCGTTTGTCGCCTCAGAGCTTTTCCGGAGTGCCATCGAACTGATATGTACGCGCTGGGGGCCATTGTCGTCTCGTTGCTGGTCCTGGTCGCATTGCTGCGGCTGAAGATCAAGATCGGGCTGTCGCTGGTGGTGGCGGCCGGTGTGCTGGCCGTCTTGCTCGGGGTGACGCCGCAGGCCATGGGGGCGCAACTGGCGGCCGAATGGCGGAACCGTGCACTGACGCAGACGACGCCGTATCTGTTCGTGTCGCTGACGTCGCTGCTGTTGCTGGTCAACGTCGTGGGCGAGGCGATGGGGCAGATCGGGCTCTCGTCGCGTCTGGCGCCGGCCATGCAGGGGTTGTTCCGCAGCCGCCGGGTGGCGCTGGCCGTTGTCCCGCTGATGATGGGGATGCTGCCGACGCCGGGAGGCATCATGCTCTCGGCGCCGATGGTGCGCGAGGCGGGCGATAAGATCGGCGTCGAGCGCAGCCGGCTGGCGGCGATCAACTTCTTCTTTCGCCATCAGTGGGAGCCCATCTGGCCGCTGTTTCCGGCGATTCCGCTGATTCAGAGCATGCTGGGCGTCTCGGCCGGCAGGCTGGTCGGCTACCACATGGTCCTGACCGTCACCGGGATTGCCGCCGGCGTGGTGTTCCTGCTGCTGGTGGGTATTCCGCCCCGGCGACGCGAACAGAGCGAATCGAAGGCCGGCCTCGGCTCGCACACGAAGGACTTCGTGCACGCATTTTGGCCGATTGCCCTCACGGCGGTTCTGTACATCGGTCTGCACGTACCGCCTGCGGTCGCGATCCTTCTGGCGATCCTCGGTCTGCTCCTGTTGCATCGGGTGGATGTCCGACGCTGGCCTGGCATCTTCAAGGCGGCTAAGGAGCCCGACATGGTCCTGCTGCTGTTCGGAGCGCTCTGGTTCAAGCTGAACCTCGAGGCCGGCGGGGCGGTCGGCAGCGTGGTGGACTTCTTCGCCCAACTCCATATGCCGGTGGCGTTGATCGTCTTCCTGTTGCCGTTCCTCGTGGCCGCCAGCACCGGCGTGACGACAGGGACGGTCGCGATCACCTATCCGTTCCTGATGGCCTACATCGTGCGAGATGGACAGGTCAATCTGGGCCTGGAAACCCTCGCCTTCGCGGGCCTGCAGTTCGGCCTGGCGATCAGCCCGATCCACCTGTGCCTGGCCCTGTCCGCCAGCTACTTCCAGACGTCCCTACTGCGGATCATCCTGAAGGTGCTCCCCGCCGCCCTCTGCATCGCCGCCGCAGGCTTTCTGATGGCGTTCTGCACTTCTTGAGAGGCCGACGGCTCAGCGGATGCGGATGGAGCCGACGTTGGTGCGGAGTGTGATGTTGCCTTCGGCGTCGCCGATGGTGGCCTTGATGGACTTCTTGATGGGCCCGGTGACGGTCAGGGGGCGTTCCGTGTCGATGGAGCCGACGTTGACGCTCGCCCCGAGGCGCGCCGACATGCGATCCGGTCCGGCGAAGTCGATATTGCCCACGTTGGTGGCGGCGCTGACGGCAATCGCCGCCGGAGCGTCCGCCGTATAGGTGGCCTGGATGTCGCCCACGTTGGTGCGAAGGTCGGCGTCGCCACGCAGGTCGGCGCAGCGGATGGTGCCGACGTCCGTCCTGGCGGCGACGCGGTCGATGAACCCCGCGATTCGGATATCGCCGACGTTGGTGGTGCAGTCGAGGGCCAAGTGGGGCCGGGCCGTGATATGGAAGTCCACCGCGAGCTGATTGCGGCCGAAGTTCGAGGGCTTCTCGGCCTTGACGATGAGAGTCCGCCCGGATGGCTCGGCCACGATTCGCACCTGTTCGACGAGGGCCTCGGCCTCCTCTACCGTCTTGGCCTTGACGGTAATCTCCGCGGTGATTCGCACCTCCCCGACGTCGGCGCTGTCCAGGGTGATGGTTCCCACGTTCGTGCGGACGTCCAGTGCGGCCAGATCTGCCGCCGGGACCGTCAGGTCTTCGGTTCGCTGGGCCTTGGCCCGGTAGTCGTTGCCCACGTTGACGCAGCAGCCGACGAAGAGCGTTACGAGCACAAGTGTGCTGACAAGACTGATCCTGGCCATGCGATCTTCTCCCACTGGATGTTTCTGTAAAGCCGGTATGACCTTATTGTCGCCGCCGGGAACCGATTATTGCCTCCCATCGCGTGCTTTTCAAGGTGTCTGGGCAGATTTTATGTCAGGGCCTTGTAGGGTACAGAGAGCCGAGGGTGGCACCTATAAAGAGCTCGATGTCAAGCTGCAAATACTCCGTTTGCTCCAGCAAGTTTGAATCGAGAGCAATTCTTTCGTTTTCCGTTCGACCGCTACCGCAGATTATTTCTTCCGCGTGGGCCGCCCTCACCCCAAAGGGGGCGGCCAAGGCAAGGACAAAACAATCGACCCTCGAACCGGAGGCCCGTCGAGCACCGCGCCAGATGATCTGGATCTCTTGTTGAGGCAATCATCGTTGCCATGCACCTGTCGTGAACTGACCGTTCGGCCGTCCCTGCAGATCATTGTGGCATAGCCAAGCATCGGCCGGTCATTCCGCCTCAGGAACTTCACCGACAGGGTGGCCCTGCCGGCCTGTCCATCGCCACACGGGAACCTGACCGACGCAAGAAGTCCACCTGCGCTTTCGACGGAGCCGGCCGCCGTCAACACACACTCGCGTCGAACGGACGTTGACTCTTCCCCATGCCCCAGACCACCGCCAGCATCTTGCGGGCGACAGCGTGCCGGGCGTTGCTGGCTAAGGCGCCATGACGAATCCTTTCTTCGTAGGCATCACGAAATATGTTGTCCCGGCTGCGAATCGCCGAGGTCGCCATTCCCATAACGGCGTTCTTCAGGTGCCGGTTGACCATCCAGACCAACGCCAGGCGGGCCGGACGATCCCGACCCCGCCGGTCCTTGCCGCTGCTGGTTCGCTGCAGGCCCACGCCGCAATACTTCCACAACTGCGTCTTCTTCTGAAATCGCCAGGGTGTATCCAGATAGGCAAACAGCGTTGCCGAACGGATCGGACCGATGCCCGGCAAAACGCTCCAATAGCCGATGATCGGGAAGCGACGCGCGCGACGCCGCATCTGACGCATGGCGATGCGAACGTCGGTACGGCAGCTATCATAGCTGCGCCACAGCAGACGCAGTTGATCGGCCAGATCCCGATCCAGACCGGCCAGCCAGGTGCGGCGGACCGCCACGTCGTGCACGGCAAACCGCGGGATTCGTTCCCCACAGAGCCGCGCGCGGCCCCGAAGCTTGTTGATCGAACGCGTGGCCGCCTGAACCCGGTCGTGGTACAACGCGACCCACCGTTTGAGAGACAATCGCTCGGCGTCGTCCGTGTGATACACGGCCCGCAGATATCCGCCACGCAGCAGGGCCGCCAGCTTGGCCGCATCGATCCGGTCGTCCTTGTCGCCGTCGGAGGCGATCAACCGATTCCGTCGCGGGTCGCAGACCACCAGCGTATCGACGTGATCCTTGAGGTTGCGATACAACCAGCCGGCGAGCGGCCCCTCCTCGAACGTCAGGTGCTTGGGGCTCGCAATCCGATCGAGCACTTCCCGAATCGCCCGGATGCTGGTTGGCAGCGAGTGCCGCTGAATGATCCGCCCTTGGCATTCGACGCTCAGTTCTACATTGTTGCTATGCACGTCCGCTCCAATACAATGGCTGACCATGACGCAATTCCTTTCGATTAGGGTTACACGGTTCTGTCCAGCAAACGTACCGTAACTCTACGAAAGAATTGCGTCTCTTTGTACCTTCAGTCTCATCCGCCACAGGCGGATTGGGGATGGCCGACATAGGCAGCCGGGCCGAACGGACATGACAGCCCAATCCACCATCCCCAAACGCTGCTGTATCTGAGGATGCCACCCGTCATGCCAGGAGATCTTCACACGCATGACCGGAGGGGCTGGTGGATGTTTGTACGACGAGCGTCCCATCGGACTTGGCTCAGGACGGGCTCTCGCTCGTCTACAGGGAGTCGTGCGGGGGCGGACGACCTGCGGGAACGCGGTCCGCATCACACACGACGCGTCACCATTCCCACTCGATCGTGGCAGGGGGCTTGCTGGAGATGTCGTAGACGATGCGATTGACGCCGCGCACCTTGCGGGCGACCCGGAACAGAACGGGGTCGGTGCTGACGGAGCGGTCCGGCGGGTCAACCGGCGGCGAGTGGATGGGGGAACTCAGTCACGTTCATCGGTCACCTCACGAAGGCGCAACCGCTTGTTCGCATTCATGCGTCATTTCTGCCATGTGTACAATTGGATCTCTTCTGGCTTGATCCCCTGGCTTTGGGCCCATTCGGTGGAGGCGAGGAAACGCTGGTGCGATCGGACCACCTGCGGCCACCACTTCTTGCGAGACACCAGAGCGGCCAAGGGGAATGTCAGAAGCCAGAGCGTGACAACAACCAGGGCGGACCGGCAGATCACCATTCCAAGAAGGACGGCCGTCATCCCAAAGACGAGAGCGATCAGCAGGCCGCACGCCGCACCTCTCCAGGCGGTGGCACGGCGTTCGTCTCGGGTCATATGGGCACAGATCTCCTTGACCTGCTCCGACTGAAAGGGTGACCATGTGCTGGAGCTTCTGGAGGCAGCAGCGAGAAGAAGGATCGTCGGGAGAATCCAGTACCAGTCCATACGCACACCTCATGCCAGGATAGGATTGAACGTCCCATCGCTGCCCGCGCGTTCTCGCGTGTTCCAAACAGCGCACTCGTCTCGGAGTCTCACACTCATGGCGGTATTGTAGCCGGGATGGCGCCGCAGGGCAAGGGGGAAGATCGGGCCGCAGGCGGCAGGCGGCAGGGCGGAGGCGGATGGATTTGGCATTGCTTCGTAGAACAAGTGTCCTCGCTCGTCCACATGATGTTGTGCGCGGAGAGGCGCGACCGGCAGAAGGACAATCCACAATCAGCAATTGCCAATCCGCAATCGAATCATTCCCACTCGATCGTGGCGGGGGGCTTGCTGGAGACGTCGTAGACGACGCGGTTGACGCCGCGGACCTCGTTGATGATGCGGGTGGAGATCAGGCCGAGGACGTCGTAGGGGATGTGCGAGAAGTCGGCGGTCATGAAGTCGGTCGTCTCGACGGCGCGCAGGGCGATCACGCTTTCGTAGCTGCGCTCGTCGCCCATCACACCGACGGTGGAGACCGGCACCAGGACCGCCAGGGCCTGGGAGATCTGCCGATACAGTCCGGCGGCCTTGATCTCGTCGATGAGGATCTCGTCGGCGGCGCGGAGCACTTCGAGCCGCTCCGGCGTGACCTCGCCGACGATGCGCACGCCCAGGCCGGGACCGGGGAACGGGTGACGCCAGACCATGTCTTCGGGCAGGCCCAGGTGCTCGCCCACCAGGCGAACCTCGTCCTTGAACAGGTCGCGCAGCGGCTCGACCAGTTCAAAGCCCAACTCGGCGGGCAGGCCACCGACGTTGTGGTGCAGCTTGATATTTGCCGCCGGATTGCCGTCCTTGGAGCCCGACTCGATCACGTCGGGATACAGCGTGCCTTGGGCCAGGAACCGGGCGTTGGGGATTTTGGCGGCCTCCGATTTGAAGGCGGCGATGAACTCAGCGCCGATGATCTTTCGTTTCTGCTGCGGCTCGGTCACGCCTTCGAGGGCCTTGAGGAACTGCTGCGACCAGTCGACGACGCGCAGGTCGATGTGGAAATGGTCGCGGAACGTCGCGACGATGGTCTGGCGTTCGTTTCTTCGCAGCAGGCCGTTGTCGACGAGGATGCAGACGAGCTGGTCGCCGATGGCTTTGTGGATCAGCGAGGCGACGACGGAGGAATCGACGCCGCCGCTGAGGCCGCAGATAACGGTCGCGTCGCCGACCTGCCGGCGGACGCTGTCGATGGTCTCGCCGACGAAATCGCTCATCTTCCAGTCGCCGGCGCAGCCGCAGATGCTGTAGAGGAAGTTCTTCAGGATGATGTCGCCCTTGGGTGTGTGGCTGACCTCCGGATGGAACTGGACACCGTAGAACTGCTTTTCGGTGTGTCGCACGGCGGCGTAGGGGCAGGTTCTCGTCTCGCCCAGCGTCTCGAAGTTCCGGCCCAGTTTTGTGACCTGATCGCCGTGACTGGCCCAGACGAGGGTTTCTTCGGGCAGGTTGGCGAGCAGGTCGCTCCGATCGATCGTGCGAAGGGTGGCCCGGCCGTACTCACGGCTGACGGCGCGGGTGATCTCGGCGCCGAGGATCTGGCCGCCGAGCTGCATGCCGTAGCAGATGCCCAGAATCGGCACGTCGAGGTCGAAGATCTTCTCGTCGCATCTCGGCGCGCCGGGTGCATAGACGCTGGCGGGCCCGCCGGAGAGGATGATGCCCTTGAGCGGCATCTGGGCCAGTTCGGCGGCCGAGGTGTCGGCCCGACAGATGCGGGAGTAGACGTTGTGCTCCCGGACGCGGCGGGCGATCAGTTGACCGTACTGGCTGCCGAAATCCAGGATGGCAATCATTTCGCGTGTCATAGGAAAATCCGAAATTCGAATATCGAATTGCGAAACAAGCACGAAATCCCAGCAAGCGAAGGACCGAAACACAATCGGGCCGACAACGCCATTTCAGGTTTCTGAATTGGAGTCATTTGAATTTGTTTCGAGTTTCGAGATTCGTGCTTCGTATTTCAGGCATTAGTCGTCGCTGGGCATGTGGCCCGAGTAGTTGGGGGCTTCCTTGGTGATCTGGATATCGTGCGGATGCGATTCGCCGACCGAGGCGGCGCTGACGCGGACGAAGCGCCCCTTGGCCATCAGCGTCTCGATGTTGGGCGTGCCGCAGTAGCCCATGCCCGCCCGCAGACCGCCGACGAGCTGGTAGACGAACTCGCTGAGCATGCCGCGATAGGGCACGCGCCCTTCGACGCCTTCGGGGACGAGCTTGCTGACCTCGGTCTGGCTGCTTTGGCCGTAGCGCTCGGCCGAGCCCTTGACCATCGCACCGAGCGAGCCCATGCCGCGGTATTCCTTGAACTGCCGGCCCTTGTAGATCACCAGTTGGCCCGGGCTTTCTTTGAGGCCTGCGAACAGAGAGCCGATCATGACACTCGATGCTCCGGCCGCAATGCTCTTGGTGATGTCGCCGGACTGCTTGATGCCGCCGTCGGCGATCACCGGGACGCCCAGCTTGTTGGCGACCTCGGCGACGTCCATGATGGCCGTGACCTGTGGCACGCCCACGCCCGAGATGATGCGGGTGGTGCAGATGGCGCCGGGCCCGATCCCGACCTTGACGGCGTCGGCGCCCGCGTCGATCAGCTCGCGCGCCGCGTCGCCCGTGGCGATGTTGCCGGCGATCACGTCGATCTTATGGCGCGACTTGATCTTCCTGACGGTATCGACAACATTTTGCGAGTGGCCATGTGCGGTGTCGACGCAGATGATATCGACGTCGGCGGCGATCAGCGCCTCGACGCGGTCGTAATCGTGAACGCTGACGGCGGCCCCGACACGCAGGCGACCGCGATGGTCGCGGGCGGCCCGGGGGTACTGCTGGACGCGGTCGATGTCGCGCATCGTGATCAGGCCGGCCAGCTCGCCTCTGTCGTTGACCAGCAGCAGCTTCTCGACCTTGCGCTCCTGGAGGATCTCCTTGGCCTGTTCGAGCTTGGTGTCGGCGGGACCCGTGACGAGGTTGGTTTTGGTCATCACCGTGCTGATCTTGGCATCGTAGTCGGGCAGAAACTTCAGGTCCCGTCGCGTCAGGATGCCGACCAGCCTCTTGCCCTCGACGATCGGAATGCCGCTGACGTTCTGCTCCTGCATCAGCTCCTGAGCCCGCCGAACGGGGTCATTGGGCGAGAGCGTAACCGGGTCGCCGATCACGCCGTGCTCGGATCGCTTGACCTTGGCGACCTCCCGCTTCTGGGCCTCGATGCTGAGGTTCTTGTGGATGATCCCGACGCCGCCTTCCTGGGCCAGCGCGATGGCCAGGGCCGACTCGGTAACGGTGTCCATTGCCGCCGAGACGATGGGGATATTGATCCGAACGTTCCGGCTCAGCGTGGTGCTCGTATCGGCCTGGCTCGGCACGAAGTCGCTCTTGGCCGGGATCAGCAGGACATCATCGAATGTGATTCCTTCGGCGACGATTTTGGTGCTATTCATAAGCCGCTCCGATCAATGGCTTGTGCCCAGGGAAATAGTAAACGCAGCAGTATAGGACGCGATCCGGGCATCGTCAAAAGGATTTTGGCGGCCTCGCGCTCTCGGTCCTCGATATAGGGGATGTGGGCGCTCTGCGGCATCGGTGCTGCCGGGCCGCCGATGCGGGGCGAGACGCTGGCGCAGGGCGTTCCGATGAGGATCGGAATTCACGCGTGTGTTGAGAACGCGCCCTACTCGGCGTTCAGTTCGGAATTCGGTGCGACTCGCTCCAGCTCCAATGCGGGATCGTCGTCGAGGAACAGGCCGCCTCCCCGCACGATCAGGTTGAAATCGACGAACAGGTTCATGCCGATGATCCCGTCGAGCGTGCCGCCTTCCGGCGAGGAGATGTCCAGCAGGACCACGGGCACCTGACGGGCCTGAAACCACTGGCCCAGCGCCGGGATATCGATGGCGTCGATGTAATAGCCCGGCGCCATGGTGATGTCGCCGGTGACGCCCTGGATCTCGACCTCGAACTCCGGCTGCGACGGGTCGAGTTGCAGACGGGCGGCAATCCGAGACCCGACCACGGTGACCTGGGCGCCGGTGTCGAGCATGAACCGGCCCTTGTCGAGGGCGCTTCGGGCCCCATCGTACAAATCGACGCTGTGAACGAAGAACAGACTCTGCGACGAATTCCCGATGATCACCGACGGACTGGCGGGCGGGAAGTCCGTCGCAAACCCGCCGCCGCCCAAAATGTCGTCAAGGTCCAGACCGCCTAGGCCGCCCAGGCCCAGGTCGAGGGTCGGAATATACTGCACGCTGATCCCGCCGAGCGGACGCAATTCGAGCGGGATCACGTTCGTGAAGCGGGGAGCCTGCGTATCGCCGGTTTCGTAGAGCCGGATGTCCGGCGCGGTGAACGTCTCGCCGTTCCGTTCGACGGTCAGCATCCGGTCGTTGCGGATCACCGTGGTGTAGTAGACGCTCATCGGCGTGCCAATGGCCGTCGGCAGATCGGGGAAGGTGCCCGGATTCTGCCCAACCATGATTGCCACGTTGCTCTCGCCCATCATGGTCGAGGAGTCGAGCAACAGGGTCTGCGGGTCGATCGCGCCCAGACCGTCGATGAAGACGGCCAGCGGCTGAGTCACCGAGGCGACCACCGAGCCGGTAACACCGCTGATGATCGTCTGGTTTGCCGTCAGCAGGCCGGGATAGACGCCCGCTCGCCTTCCGTCCGCATAGCCCATGACATGGGCGCTGGCCCCGGTGTCGAACAGTCCGATAATGTAATCGGTCTGCGGGTTCACGCCGCTGGGGTAACTGCCTCTGACCGAGGTCTCCACGTCGGCCTCAAACTCGAGTTCGGCCTTGCGTCGCGTGGTGACCGAGACGGCGATCCAGGGCACAAACCCGTCGACGGGGGGCGATTCGACGAGCATCTCGTTGGCCAGGACCGCGGTGGCGGACCGGGAGGGGGCCGCGTAGAAGGTGGCGTCCCGGCGGTCCGAACGCTTCGTTCGTGTCGGACGCGGCGACTGCACGGGCACTGGGCGATCCTCAGGATAGTGGATGCCCTTGATCCGGCGGCCGGTGCCGGCCTGCCAGTCCACGTCTTGGCGCTGCCAGTTGTCGGCGGCGGCCGCAAGGGCTGACGCAAAGGTCAACAGGACGAGGAGGAACCCGATACCCGTCCGGATCAGATTGGCTCTCTTCACGGTGCGATCCTTTCCTTATTGTGCGTACCGCTATTATAGCATATCCTCGGCGCCCTTCGGGATCAAAACAGGGCCGCAGCGACGCTCTCTGTACCTTTAGTGCCATCGCCGGCCGCCCGCGCAACACCGAAAACGAAGTGTGAAAGGGCAATCGGCCCGAATCAGCCGGTCTTGCGCCGGCGCAGGCGGCCGGCGAAGGCGTAGGCAAGCAGGGCCAGAAGAGCGAAGGCGGCGAGATGCTCGACGGCTGGCGGGAGCATCTGGTGGGCGTGGGTGACCACCTCGACAGCGGCGTTGTAGACGAGGGCGTCGAGCAGCAGGCCGGCGCCGAGGGCGCAGCCGGCGACGGTGGCCAGATAAAGCAGGGCGGTGCGTCGGCCCATCACGTTCCAGATCGTGGTCAGGCCGGCGGCGTTGGTGGCCGGACCCGTCATCAGGAACACCAGGGCCGCGCCGGGGCTGAGGCCCTTGAGGATCAGCGCCGCCGCCACCGGCACCGACGCCGAGGCGCAGACGTAGATCGGGATGCCCACCGCCATCATCACAAGCATGGCGGGCAGTCCGCGTCCGAGCTTTTCGGCAAAGAAATCGTCGGGCGTCAGCGCCGAGATGATCGCCGCGATGGCCAGGCCCAGGAGCAGAGGCTTGCCGATATCACGCGGCAGCGTGACGAAGGCGTAGTCCATCCCGTCGAGAAACTTCTTCTTCCACGTGGGATTCGGCACGCCATTGCCGGGCGGGTCGTCCGGTTGAACGGAGACGCCAGCGTCCCGCCCGAAGAGATTGACGAGCAACCCACCGACGACGCCCGTCACCAGCGCCACGAGCGGCCGGAAGATCGCGAAGACCGGGCCCAGCAGGCTGTATGTCACGAGAATGCTGTCCACCCCCGTCTGCGGCGTGGACAGCAGGAACGAGATCGTCGCTCCCTTGCTGGCGCCCTGTTTGTGCAGCGACATCGAAACAGGGATCACGCCGCACGAGCACAACGGCAGCGGCACGCCGAAGATCGCCGCCTTGAACAGCGGCAGCATGCCCGGCCCGCCCAGATGCCGCTCGACCATCTTCCGCGAGACCAGCATCGACAGCAGGCCCGCCACGAAGAAGCCGAACAGCAGGTACGGCGACATCTCCGCGAAGACCGACCAGAAATCCACCGCAATCTGACGCAGTACGTCAAGCACGGCTCACCACTCCGTTCTCAACTTCGACGATCTCGCTTCGAATCACGTCGCCTCGAAGCGACACGGTGACATCCTCGAAGCTGCTCAGTCGGCCGCTCCGCGCGATCGCCTCGCGGGCCACGCGCGTCAGGCCGGAGCAGCACGGCACCTCCATGTGCACCACGGTCAGCGAGCGAATCGTATTGGCGCCGAGGATGTCCGCCAGCTTCTCGATGTAGAACGGCGCGTCGTCGAGCTTGGGACAGCCCATCGCCACGCTGCGGCCTTTGAGGAACCGCTGGTGGAAATCGCCCATCGCGAACGGCACGCAATCGGCAGCCAGCAGCAGGTCCGCGTCGGCGAAATACGGCGCCGTCCGCGCCACCAGCTTCAACTGGATGGGCCAGTGCCCCAGTTGCGACGGGACCGCCGGGGCCTCGCCGTCATCGGCCGGCTCGCGCTTCGCAGCGGCGTCGAACTGGTGCATCGCCAGGCCCGGACAGGCGAACGCCGGCTCGGGCTTGCTCTCCCGCGCCAGATAGGCCTTGGTCGCCTCTTCGTCGAACTCAGGCGCCTCCCGCTGCTCGATGGTGATGGCGTCCTGGGGGCAGTGCCCCAGGCACGCCCCCAGTCCGTCGCAGTAGGTTTCGCTGACCAGTTTGGCCTTGCCGTTGACGATCTTGATCGCGCCTTCGGCGCAGGCGGTGACGCACTGACCGCAGCCGTCGCACTTTTCCTCATCGATCTTTACGATGTTCCGTACTGCCATGATACACCTCAATTCCTACGGGCTTGGAGTTGCCGCCGTCTGTCGTCATGCCCAGCGGCGGGGGTACGGCCACGAACAGGCAGCATTCCTCGTCCATGGCCAGATCCTTCGACTGCGCTGCGCTCCGCTCAGGATGACAAAGGAATCACAAGGGCTTCTCCTTCACCGTATGGGATTCCCGCTGCGCTCAGGTGGCGAGCGTGGCGGCGATATCGTCTTTCACGTTGCCGATCGGCTTGATGTCGAACTTCTCGACGAGCACATTGAGTACATCCGGCGTGACGAAGGCCGGCAGGCTCGGTCCAAGACGGATGTCTTTGACGCCCAGGTGCAGCAGGGTCAGCAGGATCGCCACCGCCTTCTGCTCGAACCATGAGAGGACCAGCGACAGCGGCAGGTCGTTGACGCCGCAGTTGAACGCGCCCGCCAGCGCGACCGCGATCTGCACCGCCGAATAGGCGTCGTTGCACTGCCCGATGTCGAGCAGTCGCGGAATGCCGTCGATGTCGCCGAATTCGAGCTTGTTGAAACGGTACTTGCCGCACGCCAGCGTCAGGATCACGCAATCGTCGGGGACCTGTTCGGCGAACTCGGTGTAGTAGTTGCGGCCGGGCTTGGCCCCGTCGCAGCCGCCAATCAGGTAGAAGTGGCGGATCTTGCCCGCCTTGACCAGGTCGATCACCTTGCCGGCGGCGTTCATCACAGCGTTACGTCCGAAGCCGACGGTGATGTACTGGGCCGGCTCATCAGCGGCAAAGCCGGGCTGCGCCAGGGCCGAGGCGATGACCGGTGCGAAGTGGCGGTCGTCGATGTGCTTGACGCCGGGCCAGCCGACCAGGCCGAGCGTGAAGACGCGGTCCTTGTAGCTGTCCTTGGGCTTCATGATGCAGTTCGTCGTCATCACGATCGGGCCGGGGAACGCGTCGAACTCGGCCCGCTGGTTCTGCCAGGCGCCGCCGTAGTTGCCCGCTAGGTGCTTGTACTTCTTCAGGCCCGGATACGCGTTGCACGGCAACATCTCGCCGTGCGTGTAGACGTTGATCCCCTTGCCCTCGGTCTGCCTGAGCAATTCGTCGAGGTCTCTCAGGTCGTGGCCGGAGACCAGGATGCACTTGCCCTTGACCGGCGTGACGCGCACCTGCGTCGGCTCGGGGTGGCCGTAGACGCCCGTGTTGGCGGCGTCGAGCAACTCCATCGCGCGGAGGTTGATCTCGCCGGTCTTGAGGGCCTTGCCGAGCAGGTCGTTGACGTCGGCCGGACCGGTGGTCAGGTAGTCGAGCATCTCGTGGAAGTCGGCGTAGAGCTTCGCGTCCTCCTTGCCGAGAATTTCGGCGTGATCGACGTAGGCGGCGGCGCCCTTAAGGCCGTAGACGATCAGTTCCTGCAGGCCGGCCGGCGTGCCGCCGAGCTTGTCGATCCACTTGGTGATCGACACGTCCTGGGCCTTGGCGAGCAGGCCCTGAAGGTCGTCGGTGTTCTCCCACCAGCGGACCGGGCAGGAGAAGGTCTCGGCCGGCTTGCCGGCTTTCCTCGCGGCCTGCTCGTAGAGCGACTGCGCCTTGGCCTTGATGATCGCCGCCTCCTGAAGGAACGTGCCGAACCAGCGCAGGTCGAAGTTCACGTTCGTCACCGTGCTGAACAGCGCCTTGACTACGAACACATCGACCGCCCGGTCGCGCACACCCATCTGATGAGCGCGGTACGCATACCGCGAGATGTCCTTGGTCGCGTAGATCAACAAATCCTGAAGCCCCGCCGTCTCCGGATCCTTGCCGCACGCCCCCGTCGTCGTGCATCCTGTTCCCTTGGCCGTCTGTTCGCACTGATAACAAAACATAATAGGTCTCCTTTGTGTGTGAATTCTTCTTTTCGATGTTCGGCTCGCGTTGCGTCCGTTCGTATCCTTGTCGTTGCCCCGCCGTCACAGCAACCTCGTGGTTTGCGCCGGCCGCGGGGTCTTGACGACCAGCACGCGGAAGACCCCGTCGCTCTCGTTGGACCAGGTGTGGGGAATCTTCGCCGGACTGTCGATGAGTGTATCCGGTCCGACTTCGCGCCGCTCGTCGCCGATCTCGACCACGCCCCGGCCCTCGAGGACATAGAAAAACACGTCCACGGGAGTAATGTGCTTCTTGAGCGATTCGCCCGGATTCAACGTGATGTGCATCACCTGGGCGTGCTCGGTATCGTACAGCTTGCTCACCCGGACGTTATGCGGGTTCGGTGTTGCCGGGGCGGTCTTGGCTTCGAGCGTCTTCATACTTTCGCCATCTCCTTACGGTTGCGTTCTAACGAATCATAATCAGCAGCATCTTGAACCGTTCGACGGCCGTCACTGAGTGCGGCACGTTGGCGGGCATGACGATCAGCTCGCCGGCGGCGACGTCCTTCGCCTGGCCGCCGATCACCAGATGGGCTCGCCCCTCGACCACCTGGACAACGGCATCGTAGGGCGAGGTGTGCTCGCTGAGCTTCTGGCCCTGGTCGAAGGCGAACAGGGTGATCGTGCCGCTGGCCTTGTCGAGAATCGTCTTGCTGACGATCGAGTCGTCGGCATAGCCCGCCAGGGCCGCCAGCGATTGGGCCTGGCCCACGCAGGCGTCCAGCAGCGTCGTTTGTTTCGCTCGTTCGGTCATTGGCTTCTCCCACGGCGTTGTGTGGTCTTGCGTTGCGTCGGTCGATTCCGGGCCAGTTCGGCCAGCGTCACCGCGCCGAGATATTCGTCCATCTGCTCCTGGAGCCGGCCGATCCGGGCCCGGATCGGGCAGCCGTCCTGCCTTTCGCAGGCGCCGTCGCCGAGCAGACAGCGATTCAGCCGCAACGGGCCCTGGATCGCGGCAATCACATCGCGGATCGGCACATCCTGCGGCCGCCGAGCCAGCCGAAAGCCTCCTTTGGGCCCCATGTCGCTCTCCACAAGTCCTTTCTTATGAAGCTGTTGCATCAGTTTGCACGCCAGTTGGTACGAGACGTCCTCTTCGTCCGACAACGCCCTGGTGGACACCGATCCATCCCCATATCGCCCGGCCAGATTCACCGCCAGCCGCAGTGCGTAATCGGTATTGCGCCTCAGTATGTCCATTCGTTCCCACCTGACTCGGTACGCGTCGCGCAGGCCCACAATGGCCTGTCGCTTTATATAGGATGAATATAGTCCTACTTGTTCGCTCGTGCAAAGGGAAAATCGAAAAAAGGCAAGATTTTCTTCGGGCGTGGTCCCGGCGACCGGATTGGACGATCCATCGTCACGATATTCTCGGCCCCAACAGAAGGTCTTGTGTCTACCCGGCGGTCACGGGCGACGCGGTGCTCAGGGCAGCAACCTGACGCCGTCGGCGTCGACGAAGGACTGCGCGACGTCCCATGCCTTCTGACGCGTCGAGACATCGGGGTAACGCGGCGCCGCCGTTACACCGAGGCGCCCCAGCAGGCGGGCCGCATCCACGCGGGCCTGCTGGGCCTGATTGGCCGCCTCGCCGAGAAGCCGCATCGACTCCTGCGGCGAATGGAACCCCATGCCGTTCGTCGCCGAGACGTAGTCCCAGCGGAACTGTGCGCCGCGAATCAGTGATCGTGCCGCCTTCAGGTCGTCGTCGCTTGCCCCCGCCTGTTTCGCCGCCGCCACGTCGAAGTGCGCGTGTACCAGCGCCTCTTCGGCCTGTACCATGGCGTCACTGACCTTGGCCTGCATGCCCTCGACGCGCGTGCGCACATCTTCTTCGCTCCAGCGGTGACAGACCGCACAACTGTTGGCGATGTTCAGCAGGGGGCTCTGGACGTGATGGTCGGTGAACTTGACGCCGCCTTCGGTGCGGTAGGGCATGTGACAATCCGCGCACGCCACGTTGCGAAACGAGTGCACGCCGGTCAGGTACACCTCGTAGTCCGGATGCTGGGCCTTGACGACCCGCACACCGGAAATCGGATGCACGTAATCGGCGAAATCGATGGCGTCGTAATAGGCCAGCATCTCGTCGGCCGTCGTCCCCTTCGCCCAGGGAAACACCAGGTAGTTCTTCAGCCCCGCCGACTCATCCGTCTTGAAATAGTACTCCGCATGGCATTGCGTGCACGTCAGGGAGCGCATCTCCTGATGGGTTGCCTCGTCGATGTCACGGCCCATTGCGGCGAAGGCCTCGCGGAGGGCCGGACGGGTGATGCGAAGCCGGAGCGTCTCGGGGTCGTGGCAGTCCTGGCAACCGATGGGGTGCTTGACCTCGTCGGCCAGGTCGTGGAAATTGGCGGCGTAGAACTCCTTGACGCCCATTCGATTCATCAGCCGGGGCACGTCCGTGCTCTTGCAACTCCAGCAGGTGCCGGCCTGGAACGGCGTGGCGATCCGCGCGGACTCGCGAACGTCGTGTGCGGCGTGGTAGTGCCCCCGCGCCTGCAGGTACTCCTTGCTGAACCCATAGCCGGCGAACAGGATCACCTGATACGGGTCCTCTTCGAGATAGTCGCGCGGGTCGGCCCCGCCGAACTTCGTCTTCGTGTCGGTGATGCGGGTCCGCAGATACGACTCGTACTGCCGCGGATAGCTCTGCCCCCAGACGGCGTTGTCCGGCTCCCACTCGGCGATCGGCGTGGCCACCATCGTGGGGCGCTGGGCCTCCCACCGCCGCTCCATGATCGAGACCGCCAGCAACCCGATCACGAGCACCGCCCCGGCCGCCGAGACGAGGACCGCCGCACCCGCCCACAGCGGCAGCGGTCCGGCACTGGTCGTAAAGAGCTTCGACTTGTCTTGGGAAGACCCTGACGCCATTACTGGCCTCCTTTCCTGATCCAATCGAGTCCCGCATCGGGCAACGCCGGCCGCAGCATCGGCGGGCTCGTCGAGAGGCTGCGGACCGAGCCGTGGATGTTCTCATGGCAATCCCAGCATCGCCGCTCGTCCGACGCCGCCAGCCGGACCATCGCCAACTGGTCGCTGTGGCAGCGGACGCAGTTGCTCTGGACGACCGGCACCGCCGGCGCCGACAACTCCAGCACCTGCGGCTCCTTTCGCAGCGTGAAAACGTACGAGTGCTTCATCCCGTCGCGGGCCTTGTAGGCGTACTTGGCCGCGACGTTGTGATGGGGCACGTGGCAATCGACGCACGCGGCTACCCGCCCGTGGCTGCCGCGCTGCCAACTGGCGTACGCGTCGGTCATCACGTGACAGTTGATGCACGTAAGCGGGCTGTCGGACAGATATGACGTCGCATTGGCTACGCGGACCAGCAGCAGCGCCAGCCCGACCGCCACTCCGGCTAGCCCGTAGATCCCCACCTGCCAGGCCCTCGGCAGGCCCGAAAGCCCCACAATCGACATGACCCGACGCCACGGTTCCATGCCGCGAATCATACGCCCGACCGCCACCGCCCGCAATCCCCACCAATCGAGGTTTTTCCCTGACGACGCATCAGGGCCGCAGGCCGGACAGGTTTGAAGTATGAAGTTTCAAGTGTCAAGGACAGACGCAAGCAAACCATTGCCAGAAAATCCCGACCCCGAAGCCTTCACACTTCAAACTTCAACCTTCACACTTGGAACTCCATCGCCCCCCAGCTTCCCGCAAGACCCAGGCGAATCCGGCGGCACCGACATCACCCCATCCCGTGCGAAACAGGGCTTCGTGCTTGAGATTGCCTGTCTCCGCGCTCGATTTTGCCCTTGATCTATATATAAGAAGTTATATAATGTGAAGCCTATGGCGAAGTCGTTGAGATTTGTGGGGTCGAGCCTGGACGACCTGCGGGGTTTTCCCGGCGAGGCCCGTCGCAGTGCCGGCTTCGAGCTCCGCGCCGTTCAAAATGGACTGGAGCCAAGCGATTGGAGGCCGATGCGTCCGGTCGGCTCCGGCGTTAAGGAGATCCGCATCCACGTCTTGGGTGAGTGGCGCGTCATCTATGTCGTCCAAAGGTATGATACCGTCTATGTGCTTCATGCATTTCAGAAGAAGAGGCGAAAGACGAGCCACCATGATATCGAGTTGGCCCGTCGCAGGTATAGGCAGATTGGGGGTACACGATGAGCGAACCTGTCATTGATTCGTCCGGCAACACGTTTGCGGACCTGGGCTTCTCGCCTGAGGAAGCCGCGATCCTTCAGATGCGTGCCGATCTGATGGCACAACTGCGCAAGATCATCAAGACCCGCAGGCTGACGCAGGCCAAGGCGGCCAAGCTTCTGGGCGTCAGTCAGTCCCGCGTCTCCGACCTGGTCAGGGGCAAGTGGGAGAAGTTCAGTCTCGAAATGCTCATCACCCTGGCCACGCGAGCCGGCGTCCGCGTCACCATCAAGACCGCCGCGTAACGAACGACCGCCAAACGTCGCCTGCCGTTGGCGGCCTCAAGACGCAGCGCAACGGAGTCCTGGGGATGGCGGCATTCGAGGACCGAGCCTTTGCCCTTGCCCTGTCCAGCCGGACGGGCTACCATCGTGGCCGAAGGTCGCAGACAATCGCAGGATGCCAGTGCGCCAGACACAGGATCGGCCCAAAGCACCCGCGACATCCGCACTGACGCCCCCAAATGCGTATGGTGTCACCGGAAATCGCGAATTGACTGGCTGGCCACAATTGCCCGTGGTAATCTGGCCCAGACTCGGGTATACTGAGTGTGGGTCTTCGGTGCAGGAGCAGGATGTGTTTGGCCGCATATTGAATCAGATGCGGGACCGAATCCGGACCCGGCAGTACATCGTGACGATCCACGCCGAAGAAGAGATGGACAATGATGATCTGACCATCTTCGATATCGAGAGCGTGGTGCTGACGGGTACCATCGTCGAGCGGCAGAAGGACGCCACGACGGGTGAGCCGAAGCATGTCGTCCGGGGCGAGACCCTCAGTGGCGACCGTGCGGCCGTGGTCGCGAGAATCGGCCGGACAAAGAAGCTCATCTTCATTACTGTCTATTGGGATTGAGCCACATGATGATTTGCGACTATTGCGGAAAGAAGGGGGCGAAACTGCGCCATATCACCCGCAGTTACGGCAAGGGCGCTGGACTGCTGGTCATCGAGAATGTCCCGGTCGTCAGTTGTCCCGATTGCGGCCAGAGCTACCTGACCGCCGAGACGCTGCACGAAATCGAGCGCATCAAACGCCATCGTCGCAGCATCGCCACGCAGCGCACTGTCCCCGTGGTCAAGTTCGCCCTGGCTGGCTGACCCACCTTCGCCGACACCAACCGGCGCGGCGGGTAGCAGCCTCAAGACGCAGCGCAGCGGAGTCCTGGCGATAGCCGCGTTCGAAACGCGAGCATTCGTCCTTGCCCCGTCCGGCCGGACTACCATGGTGGCCGAAGGTCGCAGACAATCGCAGGACGCCAGTGCAGGAGATAGAGTATAGGTGGAAAGCACCGATGCCGTTGAATACGCATGGTGCCCGGAATGGCGTCCCACGGCAGCGTGAGGGATGTGCTGGGTAACGGTGTGAAATGCACAACCGAGAGCACTTTGGTCCGGGTGAAGGCAGGACAACATCCGGCGCAGAGCCTTGCCGCCAAGAGACGGGAGTCTGGCGTCTATGAGTCTTTGTATATAGGTGAAACGGAGAACATGAACTGCTTCTATGCGCTGCTGCCAGAAAGGACATGCGATGGCTAAGTCGAAACCTCTAACGCTTCAGATAGCGGATATCATTCAATGGTACAGAAAGAAGGAACTCGTAATCAATGAGACATTTCAAAGGTACAGCGTTTGGACGCCTCAGGCCAAGACGTTCCTGATAGACACAATCTTGCATGAGCTTCCCATACCAAAGATGTTCATACGGACTATCCTCGATCCAAAGACACAGACCAGTATTCGTGAGATAGTCGATGGACAACAGCGGATTCGGTCCATAGTCGAATTTGCTGATAATAAGTTCCGTTTGTCAAAGCGTTCTGAGGAGTTTCGTGGTCTGACTTACGGCGATCTTGATGACGAACACAAAGAGGCGTTCCTCGGGTACATCCTCACCATGGACCAACTGCTAAACGCCAGTGATGATGATGTCATTGACGTGTTTGCACGTCTGAATTCGTATACGGTCACGTTGAATGCTGCAGAGAAGCGACATGCAGAGTTTCAGACAGACTTCAAGTATGCTGTGCGAAAAGCTGCTGAACTCTACCGGCCGTTCTTGGAGAGACACAACATATTCACGACGAAGCAACGATTCCGCATGTCCGACGACGAACTCGTTGCTGAACTCTTCGGCCTTGTGCTGCAAGGTGTAACAGACGGTGGCGCGCCTCGGCTTCGCAAGCTCTACAAGGAACAAGACGACGATACATTCAGCGATGCCACGCATAAGGACATTCAGAAGAAACTGTCTTTTGCTTTTGACTTCATTGACAACACGGCCCCTGAGCTCCTCGCAGGCTCACTGCGCAAGCACTATCAGTTGCTTATGATTACGGCGGCTCTTCTGCACCACAGATTTGGCATTCCTTCGGGCCAGATAGATACCCTGCCACCCCGTCGGCAGTTGGCGTCAAGGGACAAGATAATAGCTGAAATTGGCAGACTTGAAAGAGCTGTTGGTCAAGACAATCCCCCGAAAGGGTGCAAGCGCTTTATGGAGGCATCTGCGTCATCAACGCAACGAATTGCCAGCAGAAAGGTGCGATTTCTGTATTTTGTAGACATGCTGGGCGAATAATCACCAACATGAACCTTTACCATATCGTGCGCCGATTCATCGCGTGTGCGGATGAGGTTGCGAGGCTCCTACCGTTCGCAGCCTCAGCGGAGAAGAACGACTACTCCGTGTTTCACGCGTGTTCGGTCTATGCCGTCATTAGGTTGCATGACCTCTGGGCATCTCACTGCCGACAGCTTATCATCTGTTCCGCTGACACACGCTTCAAGACCTTATCAGGCATTCGACTTCCTCCTGCTGCCCGGCTCCCCCTGAAGGCACAGCCAATTCCGTGGCTTAGGGACAACTGGTCCCCGCGACGGAAGATGGGACCCACATGGGAGCCGGATTGGCACATACCGGATCAGTGTATACGTGCGGCACAATTGCTTGGGATCGCCAACTATGCAACGGTCGCCAACGCATTGAGTGCGATTACCATCACTGACCAGATTAGATGGACAAGAAACGCGGTCGTCCATTCATTGCCGGCCACCTACTCTAAGTTGCGCGTATTGTCTGCCTCCCTCGGCCTGCCCTCGAACGTGAGTCCATCGAGAATAATCTACAGCAGAGTGAACGGGACTGGGCCCCTATTGTTTCATCATTGGATTTCCGAACTGCGGTTGTGCCTTGAGGCCGCGATTCGCTAATCATACTCTATTCATGGATAGTCGGACGAGTCAAGATCCGGCGTACTTTCTTCGAGGCTAGCTTGGGGTCAACCCTCAGAATACAGCTTGCCTCGGAATCCGATGGGGAACTCCGAGGAACTCCGAGGAGCTCCGAGGGACAGTCACCTATTTTGGGGGCATTTCGGGACCATCGCGGCCTGCGCTTATGGCTGCTGCTCGCCGCTGGCTGACGCGGCGGCGGGCGGCCTCTCGCCGGTCGCGGCCAATCGCAGGCCGTGCGTCGTGTCGGACCGGGGGTTGGCGAAGGAGGGAATTAAAGGGGTGCGGTACTTTTTCCGGGGGGCTGCGCCGGCCCAGCCTCAGACGCGCCGGAGGCAGCCCCGGTATTCTTGTTGGGGGCGGGCGTTATCCGGCGACGGGGAGGGGGGAGTTTTGAGTTTCAGGTTTGCAGTTTGAAGGCGGGAAAGGACAGGGGCCAGGGGTCGGCGGTCAGGGGGTGTTGGTGCCGACGAGACGGATGGGCAGGTCAGCCCAAGTCAGCGTTCGCGCGCGGCTTACTGCGTCGCCGTGCAGTGCTTCGTCATCGTTCCTTTATGCTGTGGGGACGATCGCTCCATGTTTGGTGAGGATTTCCCGTATATCCTTCAGCGGCAGCTTGAGAGGGGTTATGTTCTTCTCTGCGGCCAGCGCGGCAGCGGCGCCTGCGGCCTGTCCCATCGCCATACAGGACGCCTGCACCCGCAGGCCTGAGTTTGCCGAACGATCGCTGGAGACACACCTGCCTGCCACAAGGATATCGCGACTTCCTTTCGGCGCCAGCGCGCTGAGCGGGACCGTCGGCACCGTGCCGCGAGTCAACGGTTGGGGTCTCACACCTCTTCTCGTGTGTAAGTCCACAGGATAGAACGCGTAACATACGGCATCTTCAAAGAGCCGGCCCGAGACATAGTCATCGACCGTGATAACGGTTTCGCCGTGGATGCGATAGCTTTCGCGGAAGCTCGTTTCGGGCTGCAAATGCATCAATCGCTGTTTCTCCTGGCGGATGATTGCAAGCACGTTCCTGCGACCGCTGAGGTTCGCGGCCGTGACCGTGCGGGAGTTCGACGAATCGGCTCCATGAACGTAATGCTGAATACCGAGCGGAGAGAGCGGCGCACCGTGACCGCGCCCGGGATTGTTGGCTTGGCCCAACAGAAACAGCATGGAGCCGGGCTGTGTTTCCTCTTCCCGAAATCGCGGGAGATTCAGCATGCCGACCACCTGTGCACCACCCGTACAGTCAATGATCTGCTTGCAGAAAACACGGCGCCGGGTTCCGAAACCGGCACACTCGACCTGCCAGCCATCGGTCGTTCTGGCGATGGACTGTGGGAACTCGTAGTAGGCGATCTCAACCCCTGCCTGCTCGCACTTCTCTTCGGCCAGAATCGGGTAGAGAAACGGATTGACGTGCACTTGGTTCATCCAGTGGTGATTCGGTACTTTCGAGAAATCGGGCAACCTGCCGCCGTCCAGTTCCACGCTTTCTTTGACCAATTCCCAGCCAATGCCCGCAATGACCTGCTTGCCCCAGGCATCGAATAGACCCGGAAATGAGACCCCGCCTGTTGTCATGGTCCCACCCAGCTGGGAGCCCCGCTCAATGACCAGAGTTCTCGCCCCCGCTCTGGCGGACTGAAGAGCCGCGATCGTTCCCGCCGTTCCGCCGCCAACAACCAGCACGTCTGTCTGTGAAGTGATGCTGTCAGCAACGCCCTTGGATTGAGGCACCGCAGTCGCGTCGGCTCCCCACGTTGCTTTGTTGGACGAGCCCGCCAGAGCGACACCGGCACTGGCGTACTGTATGAATTGTCGCCTTCCTATGTGGCGGGCTTTCATGGATCTCCCTTTGTCTGAGATTCCCCATTTTGACCTCGCCCGGCTATGCTACCGAGCCGTACGCCGCCATTATACGAGCTCCCCCCGCGTTGCGCCTGTCTCTTTTCGGATTTCTTTCTCGTGCTGCAGCAACATTGGGGCCGCTATTCCGCCCCCAGGGGCTTGGCCTGTCCGCAGCCACTCCACGGAATCCGGGGACGGCATACGGAAATCGGCGGGCCTTGCCGGCTTGGGATTGGGGTGCAGACCTCGGTTTCGGAATCAATGACGAGCGGCAGTAACATCCAGGGCGCTGCGGCTATGGGGCTGTGCCGACGAGGCGGATGGGCAGGTGTTTGGCGTAGCGGAGGAAGTCGGCGCCGGTGGTGAGGATGTGCAATTGCTCGGCGGCGGCCACTGCGCAGATCAGCAGGTCGGTGGTCGAGCCTTGGAGGCCCTTCTTGCGGCAGCGATTGCTGAACTCGGCGGCCCGGACGAAATGGGCGGTGGTCAGGGGGATGTCCTCGAAGGCGGACAGGGCGTCTCGGAGCTTTCGGAACTGGGCGGGGTCGGGCACGCCGGAGAGCAGTTCCTGGCGGATCGGACCGATGATGGCCACTCTGCCGTCGGCGATCAGGTCCGTCAGCAGAGCGGTGAGGTCTCTGTCGGGCGATTTCCGCCGGAGCACCTTCGACCAGACGCAGGTGTCGACCAGCACCATCACCGTTGGCGGGCCTTCTTATAGTCGTACGAGCGATCGAACTCGATCTTGCCCGCGAGCTTCAGGACGCCAAGCTGCTTGCGCCGGGCCACGTATTCCCGCAGGGCCGATGTCACGGCGGCTTTCTTCGTCGCGTGCCCGCCGGCCGCCTGCGCCTCCTCAATCAACTTGTCGTCCAATGCCAGATTCGTTGCCATCGCCATCTCCTTTCTACACAAAGTGTAACACATCGGCATGTGTCGATCAAGCTGCCGTCAACCTGAGGGTGGGCACGTTTCCCGTGCAGGCCGTTTGTAGGGGCAGCCCGGCGTGGTTGCCCTATTCGCAGATATCGTTGCCTGATTTCATTCGGGCAGGCACGGGGGCCTGCCCCTACGGGGGGACGGTTGCGTCATCTTCGCATGCTCCCGCTGCATTCTCGCGGGTTCTCATTTTCGCACGTCTCTTGGTCCTCGATGTCCGCCGGGGCGGTTCTGCGCCCGGTGCTCGTTGGGGGCATTGTCGGCGAAGAATGGGGGCAGGACAAGGGAAAAGGCGTATCTGGTATCTCCTCTCGGCTGTGCTCGAGGCAGGCTTTGTTCGTATCTCGCGAAGGAAAGGCCCCGTGAAGCGTCGCACGGGGGGCAGGGGCCGTTCGTGTCATCGGACCCGCAGGAGGTCTGCCAATTCGATGATGAGCGGAAGCTGGCCTTTGAGTATCTTTTCCTGAGCGTCGGCGAAGGTGAACCAGGCCGCGCGGTCCACTTCGGGGAACTCCTGTGTCCGGCCGGAGTGGGGCGGCCATTCCATGGAGAACGTGTTGCTGGTGATCTCGGACGGGTCGATGCTGCCCTCCACGGCCCATGCGTACACGACTTTCTTGCCGGATTGTCTGCACGGCGTCAGAGGCAGGGCTTCGCCGTCCATCGAAAAGCCTGTTTCCTCGCGGAACTCCCGTCTCGCGGCGGTCAGCGGGTCTTCATCGTCGTCGATCAGTCCTTTCGGGATCGACCAGACTCCGTTGTCCTTGTTCTGCCAGAACGGTCCGCCCGGGTGAACGAGCAGGACCTCATGTCTGCCTGCGTTCCAGCGATGCAGCAGAATACCGGCGCTCCTCATTGGCATCGGTCAACCCCAACCATCCACATGCACGCGTCTATTGTAGGGCGACGGGGGCGGGAAGGGAAGAAAAGACGGCCTGCTGGGGCGTCTTTGCCGTGAAGCGTGGCGGGCAATGGTTTACTGGGAAGGCAACTGAGAGAATTTGTTGGCTTTCGTATTGACGCCTGAATATGGGCAAATTATCATATCCCTGGCCACGTGGCGGCCGGTTGTGGGGCATGGGCCACGGGCCGGCGAAGACGTAGAGCATGGAAAGGGCCGATGATGAAGAAGAGAGGAAGCCCCCAGAAGCCCCGGCAGGGCAAGGCGAAGGCACAGCGGGACTGGCGGTACTGGGTCAAGCGGGTCCCTCCGCCGGACAGCAAGATCTGGCCGGAGCAGTATCGGGGCAAGCGCTGGAAGTCGGTGTACGCGATCCTGTTCGGCGGCCGCTGCCAGTTGTGCGCGCATTCGTGTCCGCTGCCGAGATCGCGGCAGCTTCTGGACAAGTGGCTGGGCGTGGCCCGGCTGCTGCTGTGCACGAACCATCCGCGCAGCGCGGGCGAGCTGTGCGAGGTGCTGCNNCGCCCCGCGCTGCGCCGGGCGAGCGGCGTCGTCGGCGGGCGTCGGACGCGCCCGACGACGAGGTCCGGCGTATCCCGCTGGGCAACGGCCTGTTCGCCACCGTCGACGCCGCCGACTATGAAGAGCTGAGCAAGTATCGGTGGTACGCCAGTCCGCACGGCCGCATCATCTATGCGAGGTGCCGCACGAAGCGAAAGGACTGGTACATGCACCGCATGATTCTGCGGCCGCGCAAGGGCGCCATCGTGGACCACATCGACGGCAACGGTCTGAACAACCGGCGGTGCAACCTGCGCATCTGCACGCACCACCAAAACCAGGCCAACCGGGGGCCGTGCGGCGGGGCGTCGCAGTTTATCGGCGTGTTCCGCAACCGAAACAAATGGCAGGCGGGGATTCGGTACCGAGCGAAGTACTTCTACCTGGGGCTCCACGACGACGAGGTCGAGGCGGCCAAGGCCCGCGACCGCAAGGCGTACGAACTGCACGGCTCCTACGCCTACCTGAACTTCCCGGAAGACTTCGCGCCGGAGTGACGCGAGGGGTTTGGGCGTCTCGTCGGGGTCCTCAGGCCTGTCCGACAAGGCGGAGGTCCGGACGACGCTGCTGGCCTGGAGGTCGGTGGCGGCGGTGGGGTCGGGAGTGGTCAGCGATCGTTCGCCATTGCGTTCAGCACCTTCTCGACGATCGCGCGGTCGACGTCCACGGCGTATTGGCCGGCCGGGCAGTGGACGTGGCCGAGGCGGTCGAGCAGGACGAATCGCGGCCATTGACTGACGGCCTTCTTGTCATGCTTGAGCAGGTCGATCAGTTGCCCGTTGTCCAGATCGGCGGGCAGCTTCGTTGGGACGTCGAGTTGTTCGAGCAGTGCGGTGACGCGTTCGAGGCGGCCGGGCTCGGTCAGGCCCATCTCGATCTCAATGCGGCCGGCGGCGACGATGCCGATGGCGATGGCCTCGCCGTGCAGCAACCGGTAGTTGCCGGCCGATTCGACGGCGTGTCCGATCGTGTGGCCGTAGTTGAGCATCCGACGCAGGTTCCGCTCGTCGGGGTCGGCCTCGACGACGCGGCCCTTGATCGTGCAATTGAATCGTGCGAGCGTTTCGAGGACGTCCATCCCGCGAGCGAGGAGAGCGTCCATCTGTTGCTCGATGAACTCGAAGTAGTCTGCGTCGGCGATCATGGCGTGCTTGACGGATTCGACCAGGCCGGATCGGTATTGCCGCTCGTCGAGCGTCTGCACGACGGCGACGTCGATATACACGGCCGCCGGGTGCCAGAAGGCCCCGAAGGCGTTCTTGCTGACGCTGGAATCGACGCCGGTCTTGCCGCCGATAGCCGAGTCGGCCTGGGCCAGCGTCGTCGTCGGGACCTGGACGACGGGCACGCCGCGTTTGAAGATGGCCGCCGCGAAGCCGGCCACGTCGCCCACGGTGCCGCCGCCGAGGGCGACGACGAGCGTGTCGCGTCCGAGGTAGGCCTTCTCCATCGCCTCGACGATGGCCACGGCGGTGGTGATGTTTTTGGAGCCCTCACCGGGCGGGTCGATGACGAAGCAGGGCACGGGTCGGCCAGCGAGCAGGGTGTCGAGGTGGCCGGCGGCGACCACGTTGGCGTCGGTGACGACGAACGGCCGGCGGTGGCCGAACGCGGCCTTGATCTGCGGCCACAGGCTTGGCAGCAGGCCCGCGCCGATGGCGACTTTGTAGCTGGCCGGCTGGGCGGCCGGGACCTTGACTTCCAGTTCGTGCATGGTCAGACTCTGTACTCGAAGCTCATTCGTGAATCAGGATCCTCCTCTCCTGCATACTATCCGACGAGCCCACATCCTACCGCATCGGCCGTCCGAGATCAAGCGTAACCTGCCGTGAATCCGGACTTGGACCTTGCCTGGCACGGGTGCGGCTGGTATATGGTGGAGCCACTATGACGTACTTGGCGGTCCCCATATCGGCGAAGAACGCGGCCCAGGCCGCAGAGCAGGTCCGCCGGGCCGCAGCCGGCGGCGCGGAGATGCTCGAACTGCGGATGGACTACCTGGAAGGGCTTACGGCGGACCTGGCGAAGCAGGTCCTGCGGCAGACGCAGGCTCTGGCCGGCGAGGCCGTCCCCTTGATCGTAACGTGTCGAGACGCGCGCGAAGGCGGGGCGATCGACTACCCCGAATCGCTGCGGATCGAGATTCTGGCGATGGCGTTGGGCGAAGGGGCCGGATTCATCGATGTTGAGTTCGTCAATTTCCAAAGACTTGCGTTCCGCCAGCGAATCGAGTCCGCCCTGGCGCAAGCAAAGGGTCGGCTGATTCTCTCGACCCATGATTTCGCCGGTCCGTTCGATGACATCAAGCGGCGACACCATGACATCGTGCAGGCGTGCCCGGCGGCCGTGCCCAAGCTGGTCTGCACGGCGAATCACATCAACGACTGCTTCGTGGCGTTCGATCTGCTGCACGAGGTCGACGGCGACTGCATCGTGCTGTGCATGGGCCAGGCCGGCCTGATCAGCCGGGTGCTCGCGAAAGAGCTGGGGGGGCTCGTTACGTTTGCCAGTCTCGACGAGGCCAGCGGCACCGCGCCGGGGCAGGTGACGCTCGACGCGTTCAAAGGGCTCTACCATCACGATTCGATGGACCGCGAGACCGAGCTGTTCGGCGTGATCGCCGACCCGGTGGGCCATTCGCTCAGTCCGGCGATCCACAACGCCTGCCTGGCAGACAAGGGAATCAACGGCGTCTATCTGCCGCTGCTGGTCCAGGGCGGCCGCGAGGGGCTGTTCGGCTTTCTCGATAACGTCCTGTCGCGGCCCTGGCTGGGCTTTCGCGGTTTCAGCGTCACGATCCCGCACAAGCACAGCGCCCTCGACTATGTGCGGCAGAAAGGCGGCTTCATCGAGCCCCTGGCCGCGCAGATCGGCGCTGCCAATACCCTCGTCATCGAGCGACAAGCGACAAGCGACGAGCGACTTGGTGCCTACAACACCGACTATGCCGGGGCGCTCGACGCCATCGCCGACGGCATGGGCATCTCTCGCGAGGGATTCCGCTGCATGCCGGTTGCGGTCGTGGGAGCAGGGGGCGTTGCACGGGCCATCGTCGCAGGGCTGACCGATGCCGGCGCGAAGGTCACGATCTACAACCGCACCGTCGAGCGAGCCGAGCAACTGGCCGCCGATTTCGGTTGCGTCTGTGCCGGCCTCGATGCGTTCTCGCATCTCGACGCTCGGCTCCTCGTCAACTGCACCAGCATCGGGATGCACCCGAAGGTCGATACAACGCCCGTTCCACCGGAGTTGCTCAAGTCCGGCATGGCCGTCTTCGACACCGTCTACAACCCCGCCGAAACCCTGCTGCTCAAGCACGCCAAAGCCGCCGGCGCCAGAACCATCGACGGCATCGCCATGTTTGTCAACCAGGCCCTCGCCCAGTTCCACCTCTTCACCACCCAGTCCGCCGATCCCGCCCTCATGCGCCGGGTCGTCCTGGACAGCCTGCGATGACCCGCAAACCGAAACAGATCGTCATCGACAAAGACATCCTCGTTGGAACAGGTGTCGACACTCTTTGCGCCTTTGCCAAGAGCCACCTTTTGCTTCTTTCTGACACGCTATTGTATGAATGCGCGACAGCTACAAAGCAAGACCCGACGAAGCTCCTTGGTAGGTGTGAAGCACTGTTTTTGTCTGGGGCATGTTACTGCGCCAGCAGTCGCTCATTCATGTCCAAGGAACGCGCGGACTGTTGTCCGTACCCTGCGCTTCTTGCGGATGCAGAAATGACCGACAGAATCTGCAGTCAGAAGATCAGTCTGGGGCACACTCTGCGATCACGGAGGACAGAGAAGGTACTTCAGACTCGAGGTGATATTGCGTGCCGTGAATTTCTGGAATTCAGCCAAATTATCAGGCAGAGCCACGTTTTCAGGGGCGATGTTGACGCCAATCTGATGAGGAGTCTGCCTGGCGATACAGGTCTCCGGTTGACCCAGATCCTTAAGATCATCGACACATTCGATATTCATGACATGGCGCTACGCCAAATACGCGAGGACCGGATAAGCGACAAGTCACGGTTCTGTTCGTCACCTGATTGGATGGCATGGCATCATGTGCGCTTAACCTTAGCATTGGTGCAGGAGTACCATTACATGCGTTCGGTAGGGGGCGACCCTGCACAACAGCGGGCTGAACATGACTATCAAGACATGGAATACGTGTTGTTGTTGAGTCGGGCTGATGCCGTCATTACGCAGGACAAACGATTGGCCGCATTGGCGCGAGCCGCCTTTCCGGAAAAGGACGTGTTTTCGGGTCTGGAGGAGGTGCCGGAGTCATATCGGTGCGACTGGGCGGGTTTGTGAGGGTATCTGCCGGCGTGTTGCATCGTTCGGCTGACTGGCGGTATACTGGTAGCAGGGCTGGAGTTGTTTCGTCGCCGGGCTCGATCGGGTGGTTTGTCAGCGAACAGCTTGGCGCGTTGGAGAGTGCGTGCAATGGGATTGAAGATCGGCGTTCCGCAGGAAGAGATTGAGGCGTTTTGTCGCCGGCATCGCATCGGGCGTCTGTCGCTGTTCGGGTCGGTGCTGCGCGATGATTTCGGGCCCGACAGCGACGTGGACGTGCTCGTCGATTTTGACCGGGGTGTCGACCTGGGCCTGCGGGAGATCGTCTCCATGGAACTCGAGCTTTCCGAGATTCTCGGCCGCAAGGCCGACTTGGTCGATCGCGAAGAAGTGCGGCGCAGCGGCAACTACATACGGCGACGTCACATCCTCAGTACGGCGGAGACGGTGTATGTGGCGGGATGATGCCTATGTCCTCGACATGCTGCTCGCGGCCAGGAAGACCTTGGAGTTCGCCAGGGGTGCGGAATCGGCTTGTGCACGAGTACTTCGGAATCCTGCCCCGCCGGGTCTGGGATGTTGTCGAAAAGGACATTCCTCGGTTGATCGAAGTGCTTGAACCGCTTGTGCCGCAAGACGAAGGCGACGGCTTGTTTGGCGATGCTCCGGAGTGATCTATGGTGGCGGTGAACAGAATCGAGGAGTTCGGTCGCAGCATTGGGCGCGAGTTCGGGGCTGAGAAGGTGATTCTCTTCGGCTCCTATGCGCGGGGTACGCCGGCGCGTGATTCCGACGTCGATCTGCTCGTCATCGGCCCCTTCAGCGGGCGAAGTGTCGATACATCGGTGGCGATTCAGATGAAGTTACGTCCGGGCTTTCCGGTCGATCTGCTCGTACGAACGCCCGAGAAGGTTCGTGAGCGAATCGAACTGGGCGACACGTTCATGCAGGAGGTCTTGACGCAAGGGAGAGTCTTGTATGAAGCCGCTGACCGCTGAGTGGGTGTCCAAGTGGGAGGCGACCGCGTGTTGGGTGTGACAAATCAGGGCAACCACAGTGGGTTGCCGCGACGGTTGCCCGGCGGGAGGGCGTGGTCATCGAGGCTTGAGGGGAGGGCTTTTCTGCCGTTCTGTGTTTCGGTCCTGTGATTCGGTGATTCTTTGGGCGTGCTGAGCGTCTGTTCACGTAGCAGGGCCGCAGTGCCTGCGTGGGATTGTGTCCGGGCTACGCTCGACGTATAATCGTCAGCCGTATCCGATGTGAGGCGTCGTGCGAAGAGATGGTCCCGTGGGAGTGATAGGAGTGTCGTAATGGCCGGCTTTCGCTGGATTTGTGTTGTTCTTGCCATTCTGTCGGCTATGGCTGCGGGTACGTCGTTCCAGCCTTCCGTGTCTGACGATCGCTGGGCCGAGACGGGCGTGTTCTTCCGGGAGCACTGGGCCGAATTCGATGCGGCGGTCAGCAATTCGTCCGGCCGGATGCTGCGGGTCAACGACGCCGAGCTGAGCCTGCACCCCGAGTACGGCAGAAGGTCGGAGGCCCGAGCCAACGGCCTGACCCTGATCGACGTGCCGGAAGACCTGTTCGCCCTGCAGGGCGTCGATCTCTATCTCGAAGTCTGGGGCGGCCACCCCAAGACGGCCAACAAGCGATTTCTCGTCAACGGCAAGCAGCCGTACGCCATTGCCGACGACGGTTGCGAGGCAGGCCACTGCGCCTATACGTATCCGCTCGTCCGCCTGGAGGTCGCGGAGCTGGTGACCGGACGCAACGCGGTCCAGTTCGCCTGCGACCGAGGCGAGACCTTCTGGGGACACTTCATCGTGGATGAAGCCGCGATTCGCTGCTACCTGAAGCCGGACCATCCCGATCTGGCGGCACGTGGGCTCGAAGGGTTCTCGGCACGCGTCCTGCTGTCGTCCGGGGACAAGGTCCTCGGCGACGAGGTTGCCGTCACGCTGGCATATCCAAAGCGATTCGAAGACCAGATCGAGTCGGTCGAGTATTTCGGACGCTATCATGGCTTCGACGACGATGGCGACGGACAGACGAACGACTGGCATGGCTACACCCATGACCGCAAGTACGCCGGCCACATCGGCAGGGCGGCTTCCGTGCCGTTTGCGGTCTCGTGGGATACGCGGATGGTCCCCGATCAGGACAGACCGATGGCACTGCGGGCGTTGGTCCGTTTGAAGGGCGATCTGTTTTGCTGGACGCCCGTCTTGGATGGACTCGTATTTGCAGAGGGACGGCCGCGCGTGCAGATGTACACGTGCCGCGATCTGCCGGTGCCGTTCTGGTCGCGGGCGTCGCAGGTCCGCAAGGCCACCATCGAGCTTCCCGATGATCTGTCGGCCCTCGAATCGGCGAGGCTGATTGTGAAGACCTGGGACGGGGGCGAGGGTACGGTGGCCGAGCCATTCAAGATCAACGGCCATCCCTATGCGATTACTTCGGGCCGCGCCAACCACGATGTGGTTCACACGGACGTCGAGGTCAATCCGGCGCATCTGAAGCCGGGAGCGAATACGCTGACGCTGTTCAGCGACACCGACCACCATGGGATCGAGGTGTTGCTGCCCGGTCCGTGCCTGGTCGTTCGCTATGCCCGGTCGGAACGTTGACGAGAAGTTGCACGACACAGGCAGGCCTTTTTGAAGGGAGATTGCGATGATCAGGCTACCAAAGACCTTATGGATTTGCCTGTCGCTACTGGTTGCGGCGGGGTTCGTTCACATGGAGACCGCGGCGGGATCAGCGGTCGAAGAGTTGACCCGTGTGCTTCCCGACGACACAGTGTACTTCGTTGCCACCAGCGGCGGCGACGCGTTGAAGGACGAATGCGCCAAGAGCATCCTCGGCCGGATCGGTAACGATCCGCAGGTCACGCGCTTCGTCACGCAGATCAGGACCGAGCTGATGGCTATGGTTACGCGAGGGGAGGACCATCCGGAAGTGCCCCAGATGGCCACCATGGCGATCGAATACGGTCAGTTGCTCCTGAAGCGGCCCATCGTCATCGGCGTCGCGCGAGCCGAGACGGCCGAAGGCCCGCCGGCGTGCCTGTTCGCCATCCTCGACGCGGGGGACCGCAAGTCCGAGCTGGCGGCGGCGGTGACGCGAATCGAGGGCATGATCGGCGAGGAGGAGATCGGCGAGGTCGAGGTCGGCGCCTTGACGATGCGCGGGCCCAAGGACAGCGACGAGGTCCCTTTGTACTGGGGCTGGGTGGGCAACTATCTGATCGTCAGCATCAACGATGCGCAAGGGGTGGCGGCGAAGTACCTGGCGAATCCCCGTTCAGCCGCGACCGACCATCTCAAGAAGGTCGCCGGCCACGGCGACGCCCTGGTGGCGTACTACGACTTTCAGAGGATCTGGCAGATCGTCCAGAGCTTCGCGTTGCGGGAAGGCGGCCAGGACGACCTGATTCCCGTCAAGGTCGCCCTCGACGAACTTGGCGTCAGCAGACTGGGCGCGGTCGTGGCGCGGGTCGGGTTCTCAGGCGGCGACCTGATCGCCGATTCGTTCGCCGAGCTGCCCGAGCCGAGGACCGGTCTGTTCGCGGCGTTCAAACCGGTCGATGCCTCGCTGTTAGGCACGGTGGACGCGATGGCGGTCAACGCCACGATCATGAACCTCGACCTCGGACACATATTTGACACGGTGATGAAGACGCTCAAGGCCGTCTCGCCCGACGAGGGCTATCCGGAGGTCCAGGAGGGTCTGGCGGAATTGGAGTCCGAGGTGGGCATTCGCCTCCGCGACGGCCTGCTCAAGAGCCTGGCCGGTCCGGTGGTGTTCTACTCGCTGCCGGCCGGAAGGATGCCTGAGGCGCCGATGGGCGGTGCGGTCGCAATGCTCAAGCTCAGCGACTCGGCACTGTTTGAGAAGACCATGACGACGCTGGGGACCTTCATCAGCGAGAAGGCCGAGGGCATGCTCCAGGTTGGCTCACAGACCGATGAAGACGGCCGTACGATTCACGTCTGGGCCAGTCCGGCGTTGGCCTTCGCGCAGGTGATGCCGACGTGGTCGGTCGTGGGGGACCAGATCGTGATTGGCTCGAACACGGCGCTGTGCACGATGGGCATCCAGCGGGTCGCGTCGAAGGGCGATGGAAAGCCGTCGCTGGCCGAGAGCGACAGCTACAAGAAGGCGACTGGCGGCCTGCCCAAGGACCTGCTGGGCCTGACCTATGTCGATTCGCAGGCGCAGTTCACACAGATGATGATGCAGCTCCAGCAGGTCTGGCCCCTGGCGACGATGGGGGCGATGAAGGCGGGCATCAGGCTGCCCGTGATGCTGCCGAACCTCGGCTCCATCATTAAGGACATGCAGCCGGCGTGCGAATACAGCTACGTCCGCCCCGATGGGTTCTACTCACACTATCGCGGCACGGGGCTCGAAGTTAGTCTCCGGGGTGCAGCCAGCGGGGCCGTGGGAGCCGCAGTCCTCATGCCGGCCCTGGCCCGGTCCCGCCAGACGGCCAGGCGAGTCAGCTCCATGAACGATTTGAAGCAGATGGGCTTGGCCCTGTTCATGTACGCTCAGGACCACGACGGCCGCTTTGCCGATGCGTTGGAGGACATCGAGTCCTATCTGGCCAGTCCGAGCATTCTTGAGTCGCCCCGAAAGCCGGACGATTTCGACGGTCCGAGCTACATCTACATCGCGGGCCAGACGACGACGATGTCGCCCGCCAACGTTCTGGTCTATGAGAATCCCGAATTCTGCGACGACAGGATTACCGTGTTGTTCCTGGACGGGCACGTCGAGGCCATGAGCCCGGACGCATTTGTCGAGGCTGTGGAGGCCACGTACGAGCGGCTGGGCCGGCCGGTCCCTCAAATCGACGACGAAGAAGAAGAGGAGGAGGAACTTGAGGAGCCGGAGGAGGAGTCCGAGCCGGATGATGTCTGACGGGCCCGAGTTGCTCGTGCTGCGGACGACGTCTTGAATCGTGTCCGGCGGCGAGCGTTTTTCTTCGTACCCAGGAAGAGAGCGGGGATCAGAAGTCGGCGTTGAGGATTTCGGCCGTCCGGCGGCACAGCTCGCGGCCGTAGTCGGTCCAGGTGCCCTCGCCCCAGTAGCGAAAGCAACTCGTCTGCGTGGTCAGCAGGTGGTAGAGGGCGTTGCGGTATCGCGTCTCGGTCGTCGGGACGCCTGGCGCGAGCGCCTTTTCGGCGAACAGGGCGCTGGCATTCTGCATGGGCCCGAGCACGTGCTCGTAGCCGCGAACCCATGAGATGTTGCCGGTCCAGCTTCCGCCTTCCATGTGGAAACGGTCATCCTCTTTGCGGAGGTCGGCGATGACCTTATCGAGCGCCTCCGGCCCGGCTCCGTCGCTGAATCGGTCCCAGAGGCGCTTCTGCAGGATCGGCTGGATCGCGGGAAAGTCCGCCTCGCCGATGCCGATGCGGTCGAGATACTCCAGGTACTCCGTCACGTTGGCCGGGATGGTCGCGCTGTCCGAGGCCTCAGCCATCACGTTGAAAAACTTGGGCGGGAACTCGTTCATCATCACGCCACCGTTCTCGCCGTCGGCGATCTGCGTCACCAGCGGCGGGATCGATTTGCCCGCCAGTTCGCGTCGGCCCAGGCCCCTGGCCTCGTAGTAGGGCTGCATCTGGCCGACGAGCTTGGTGTCGCTGCCCTGGGTCTTGATGATCGCGGTGATGCTGAGCGTCTGTCCCCTGGAATTCCTGGCCACAAGTCGGTGCGGCATGTGGGGCATGTGCAGCGGCCCGCCGTCTTCGATCCGCTCGACCGTGTGCTCCTGGACCATGACCCAGCGAAAGCCGCAGTCCTTGAGCGTCCTGACGAACTCGTAGCAGACGTCGGGATGATTGGGCAGCGCCATCTCGGCCGGGCTGAAGCCGCGAACGCGGGCCAGTGCGTCGAACCCGAACAGGGCGGCGAAGAAGTGCTGCCAGGCGCGGACGTGGAGCCGGAAGTCCTGCACGGGGGTCGAGGGCGCCACGGCGTGGCCCCAAGCGGACCCGAGCCATTCGACGCAGTGGCGATAGGCCCGATCGCATGTGATCTGGCGAAGGCTGTCAATCACGTCGGTGGCGCCCATCCGGATCAGCCCATGAAGAAGGCAGCCCGAGTAGTCGAGCATGACGCGAGGCTGCTTGCCCTCGGAGACGAGTTGCGGGATGAACCGGCCCATACGCTCGTAGCACGAGCGGAAGACGGGGGCGTTGTGGTTGTCCCCAACGTTCGGATGGTTCATCATGTCTTCGAGGTTGCTGATGACCCGTGCCGTCCGGAGGTCGTCGCCGCCGGCCGGGATCAGCGGCTGGTGCATGTGCAGCGCGATGGCGAACGCGCTTTGGATACGGTCGAAGTCGATTCCGCTCTCGGGCAGATAGAACGGTCCGCTGCGGCTCATCGTCTCGGCGATTCGCTCCTCGGACCCGCACAGGTTCGGCAGTCCATCGATGTGATCGGGAATTGGGGCTGACTGGTCCACCTTCAGGTTCCTTCCTGTTGTCCTGTTCGTTCTATCGCTGTAGCGGACTTCGTGTCCGCTCATCCCACCCGCAGCAGATTCCAACCCGTGGCGGGATCGAGCTTGCGGCCCGCCTCGATCCCCACGATCTCGACGATCGTCACCTCCAGGATCAGGAAGGTCTTCGCGCCACCTCGCGGGCAGCCGACGAGGTTCTGCCCGCCCCGGCCCATCGCCGCGTGGAGGTGCAGCTTCGGGCCCTTGTCGTCGCAGTAGATCGTCCCGACGCCGAACGCCTCGCCCGGACCGGTGAACGTGCGAAAATCAGGCTCGATCTTCGGCTGTTCCTGTTTGGGTCCGACGACGACGTCGGCCTTGCGAAAGCCCCCGGTAATCAGCACGGCCGCACAGCGAATCTGTTCCTTCGCCGCGATCTGCTCGATGGATTCGTACAGGTCCTCGCCTTCGAACAGTCTTGCGGCGATCACGCGACCGGTTTGTCCAACCGAGTATTCCATGCCAGTCCCCCATGCCGATGTCGGCTGCTACGGCTGGACCTCGTGCCACAGCGTCACGTCAAGCGGCTCGGCCAGCAGCTCGCCCGCCTCCGCGATGAACGCTTGCAGATAGGGCTTCTGGAGGTGCTCGTCCAGGTCGGCCTGGCTTCTCCAGATCTCGACGAACACGAACACGCATGGGTCATCGTTCGACTGGTGCAGCGTGTAACTGATGCAGCCGGGTTCCTGTCTCGTCGGACCGATCAGCCCGGCCAACGTTCCCTCGACCTGTTGCAGCTTCTCTGCCCTGGCCTTGACCCGGGCCAGAACGGTCAGTGCCTGCTCCGACATTCCTATTCTCCTGTAAACAACCACGATTTCGATTCGTGCGGCTATCGTCGGGGCAATGCCGTCGAAAGTCAACGCCAAAAACCACCACCTTGGCACGCAGTAGGTATCTGGGTAGACTTCTCTGAAGCATCAGGGTGTCGATGCCTCGGCAACCTCTGTGGCGATCGGAAGTGAAGGAGACAGGCTATGAGTCGAAGGCTCAGGCGGCGCGAATTGCTTCATGCCGGTGCGGCCGGCATACTGCTCGGCTCTGTCGCGCATGCGACTGAAACGGACGTCTCAGATACAACCGCGACGAAAGAGGTGCGGCTGGAGTTCCTCCGTCCGAAGGAACTCGAAGAAGCGCGGGCGGCGTGCGCGACGATCTTCCAGCCGCTGGGGACGATCGAATGGCACGGGTTGCACAATGTGGTGGGCGTTGATGCGGTCAAGGCCCATGCCCTGTGTGTCGGGGCGGCTCAGACCGGCGGGGGACTGGTGGCGCCGGCGCTCTACGGCGGCGTCGGCGGTCTGAACGAGCCGCACACCTTCATCATGGACCCCGAGGACGACGTGTTCAGCAGGCTGCTTCGTCCCTGGCTCGAACAGCTTTGCCGGGAGATGGCCCGCGACGGATTTCGCGCGATCATCATCCTTACCGGCCACTACGGCGCGGCCCAGCAGATCGTCGTTCGCGAGACGGCCGTCCGCATGAGCCGGACCCTGGCGATTCCCGTGTTGGGCACGCCGGAGTACATGCTGGCGTTGGACGCGGACTACACCGGCGATCACGCGGCGTGGGGCGAAACCTCGCTGATGATGCACCTGTACCCCGATACGGTCCGGCTGTCGCGGCTCGGCGATCCGCCGCATCGGGGGGTGTACGGGCGCGACCCCAAGACGCAGGCGTCAGCCGAGGATGGGCGTGTGCTGACCGAGACGATTGTCTCAAGGCTGGCCACGCTGGCCCGAAGAATGCCGACGTGGGACTACAAGACACTCGACCGTTTCGTCGACGCCGAGGCGACCCTGGTTGCCAGACAGCTTGCCGCCCCGAGGGGTAAAGGGCCCATCTGGGCTGCCTGGAGCAACGTCGGCACAGCTATGCGCAATTACGGCAAGCTGCTCGCTGAGGAGCGTTTCGAAGAGATCAAGGCGTGTGTTGCCCGGCTCGGTGTCACAGGGTAACCCGGAAGGTTGCGTTCGATGATGGAGGTTGCACCATGTCACAGGCAGTGAATGGATCAAAGGCGGGCTTGCGTCGTCGTGATTTTATCGCCGGCGCCGGTGCGGCGGCATTTTCCTTTTCGCTGGTGGGGCCGAGCATCGTTCGCGGGACGGCCGCCAACCGTCGCATCAAAGCCGGCATCGTTGGCGTCGGTCAACGGGGCGCGATGATCGCGGATATGCTCATCAAGCACGGAGGCTATGAGCTCTGGGCGGTCGCCGATTACTTCGAGCCGGTGGCGAGAGCGGCGGGCGAGCGGTTTGGTGTGCCTGAAGCCAGACGCTTCTCCGGTCTGTCGGCGTGTGAGAAGCTCGTCGCCAGTGGGGTTGACGCGGTCTTCCTGGAGACGCCGCCGTATTGCTTCCCGGAGCATGTCGAGGCGGCGGTCCAGGCGGGTCGGCACGTCTATATCGCCAAGCCTTTGGGCTGCGACGTCCCCGGCTGCCTGAAGATTTCGCAGATGGCGAAGGAGGCGACGGCCAACAAGCAGGTCTTCCTCGTCGATTTCCAGACGCGGACGGATCCGTTCTTCATCGAAGGCGTCCATCGCGTGCGCGAGGGGGCCATCGGCCCCGTTGCGATGCTCAGTTCGGAGTACAACGATGAGAGTTTCAGCGATCCGCCCAAGACCGCGACGATCGAGAGCCGGCTGCAACAGTTGATCTGGGTCAACGACGAGGCGCTGGGCGGCAGCTATCTGGTCAATGCGGGAATACATGCGATCGACGTGGCGCTGTGGATCGCCGGACAGATGCCGGTCAGCGCGATGGGGGCCTCTCGCATCGGCCGGGCCGATCCGCACGGCGACTCGCACGACGTCTATTCGATTACGTACGAGTTCGCCGACGGGCTCATCCTGAACCATCGGGGCGAGCACCTGAAAAACCGATTCGAGTTTCGCTCCGACTGTCTTGCCCAAGGTCGCGACGGCTACCTGGAGACCGGCTACACCACGCGGGTCCGCATCCTCGGCAATCGCGCCGGCTGGCGAGGCGGCGATGTGGTGGAACTCTATCCCAACGGTGCGATCCGGAACATCGACGCATTCCACAAGTGCGTCACCGGCGGTGTCTGCGACAATCCGACGGTCGAACCGAGTGTCAACGCGACGCTGGCGACGATCCTGGGCCGCGAGGCGGCGCGCCGTCGGACCAGACTCACACTGGACGAACTGATCCGAGAGAACCGAAGGCTCGAAGTCGACCTGACCGGCCTGACGGCCTGACCGTCATCGACGGGATCCGAACCGATCAGAACAGACGCTTGGCGGCGGCCAGTTCGCTGCGGAGCCAGCCGGGGCGGTCGGTTGTGATGCCGTCGATGCCGATCTTGGCGAGACGGGCCGCTTCGGCCGAGTCGTTGACCGTCCAGACGTACAGGCCCAGCCCGGCCTTTCGGACGCTTCGTGCGAATTCCTCTGTGACGCCGGCCCAGTGGACGTTCAAACCGTCCAGGCCGGCGGCCGCCGCCTGATCGGCGAGGGTCCCGCTGTGCGGAATCCACTGCTCGGTCTGCTCGTCCTTCTTCGTCCCAACCAGCCAATAGGTGGGCAGGTCCGGCATGAGCCGCTTGGACGCCGTCACGGTCTCCAGGCCGAATCCAATGATGACGATCTGCGAGCGCTTGCCGCTTTCTGCGATGATCCGCTCCAGCGCCGGCAGCACCTCCGGGCCGCACTTGATCTCGACGAAGAGCCGCTTGCCTGCAGGCACAGTCGCGATGATCTCTTCGAGTACGGGGATGCGTTCGCCCGCATAGGCCTCGTTCTTGAAACTCCCGACGTCCAGGCGGCGCAGTTGTTCGGCGGTGCTGGTCGCGACGTCCAGTTCCTCGCCGGCGGTTCGCTTGGTCGTGCGGTCGTGGATGACCACAACCTGCTCATCGGCACTGAGATAGACGTCCACCTCGACGGCGTCGGCGTTCTTTTCCCAGGCCAGTTTCGCCGAGGCGACGGTATTTTCCGGGGCCAGATACGAGGCCCCGCGATGCGCGATGATTTCCATTTTCGATGCACAACCTGTGGACAGAAGGAGGGCTGTCAGGAGCAGCCCGATGTGTTGGAGGGTCTTCATGCGATGCGTTCTCCCTTCGGTCGAATCGATGCGGCGGACGTCACTTGCTCTGGTAGATGCGGACGTAGTCGATGTAGTACTTCTGCGGCAGGATGCTGTCGTCGGTGCCTTGCGCGGCGCCCCAGGAACCACCGTAGGCGGCGTTGAGGATCAGGTAGTGCGGCTTGTCGAACGGCCAGACGTCGTTGCCCGTCCCCTCGTTGCGGAATGTGAAGTACTTGGTCTTGTTGAAGTAGAAGTCGATGCGGTCCTCGAACCATTCGATGGCGTAGACATGGAAGTTCTTTGATGGGTCTTCCGCCTGGATGCGATTGCCCTTCTGCGTGCCGAGGACGTGATTGTAGGCCTTGGTGTGGACGTTGGCGTGGATCGTCAGCGGATCGAACCCAACGTTTTCCATGATGTCGATCTCGCCGCAGGCCGGCCAGCCGATCTCGCGATTGACGCCGAGCATCCAGATGGCAGGCCACATGCCCTTGCCGGTGGGCAGCTTGGCGCGGACCTCGATCCGGCCGTAACACCACGAGGCCTTCCATCGCGTGTGCAGGCTGGCCGAGGTGATGGGACGGCCTTCGAAGTTGTCCTTGCGCGTCTCGATAACGAGGCAGCCGTCCTCGACGCGGGCATTCTCCGGCCGGGCCTTCGTGTAGTATTGCAGCTCCCTGTTGCGGATATAGCCTTCTTCGTAGTCCCACTTGTTCGGGTCGGCCATCCCATCGACGTTGAACTCATCCGACCAGACCAGCTTCCATTCCTGGGCCCCGGCGCCGGTCGTCAGCAGAACCGCCACGAGCAACATGCAATTCATCAGTTTGGCCATGTTCTATCCTTTCGAAAGAATGGGTGGGCTCTTGGTCTGCGGGCTCAGATTCGGGATTCGATGTGGTGCATCATCTGCCCCAAGCCGTCGAGGCACAATTGCGACCAGGTCTCCATCGTGTCGCGGACGGCCTGCAACTGTTCGATGGTCATGAAGTCCATCTGCGTGATCATCTGCTCCCGCTTCGTCACATTCGGCGCGTCGAGGACCCAGCAGTGGACCACGCCCAGATGGACCTGGCCGACCTCGTTGGAGTCGTCGTTGAGCAGGGCGACCACGTGGTCGGTATGATTGGCCTCGACGCTGATCTCCTCATCCACCTCGCGTTCGACGGCTTCGGCGTACGTGTTACGGAAATCCACGCTGAACAGGGTTTGATCGACGGGGTTGATGTGGCCTCCGATGCCGATGGAGCGGTTCCCGACGAGCCGGGTCTCCCCGGCCCGCTTGCCCCGGACGTAGCTGAGGCATTTGTCCCCGCAGGTCAGGATGACGTAGGGGATGATCTGTTTGTAGGAGGGGTCTTTCTCCGCCTTGGGTCGGTCGATGAATCGCGGCCGGCCTTGGGCGAAAAGGGCGTCGAGATACCGTTCGATGTCGAAATTCAAGCCGTGAAAAGCCCCCAGCTCGTCCAAGACCCTCCGTTCGACAACCAGCACCTGCTCTTCCTGGGGCACGCGACCACTCCTTCTGACTGCTCTGCATTTGACGGGACGCCGTGACGGCATCTATCCGGCATGGCATCGTTCGGGGCATGGTATCGTCGTCGGCCGCGACGGTCAAGCGACACTTGGGGGCCCAGGCAAACGGGCGCAGGATGCGTTTATTTTTGTCAGAATTCAGGTCAGGTGAGCTTGACTTGCTAAACACATGTTTTAAGCTGTCGTATTAAGCGAATGTTTCGGAAACCAACGGTGCCTCTCCTGCGACTGTGATAGTAGTGTATCATGGTCGGCCGAACAGACGCAGCAATGGACGCATGAAGGACATGTGAAGATAAAATCTCTGCCTTCAAGAGTTTAGGGGTGTGGCAGACCGGCGGAGGACCTTGGGTGTGTGGTCCTTGCGGGCGGCGGTGTGCGGGGTTATAGTGGCGAGCTTCTCATGCGGCCTATGGCGTGGGTCGCCTTCGGTGAGTTGTCGAAAGACGGGTAGAATCATGAGCAATCAATCGCAGAAGGGCCGGACGGCCCGAACGAGTCCCGGCCGGTTTCGGCGTATCGCGACCAAAACGGTCATCGCCCTGGTTGCGGCAGGGGCGGTCGTGGCCATCGCCATGATGCCGCAACCCAGCAGGGAGGTCCCGCCCACCGAGGCACCGCCTGTCAACGTCTCCGTGGTGACGATCGTTCCGGAGGCCGAGTTGGCCGACACATTCGTGCTGCCGGCTGTGGTCGAGCCCAATCGGGTCGTGGCCGTCTCTGCCGAGGAGGCAGCAGCCATCGAGCGTATCCCCCCGAAAGAGGGCGACGCGGTGCAGAAGGGCGATCTGCTCGTCCAGCTCAAGACGGACCTGATCCGACCGCAGTTCGCGACCGCCGAGGCGAGATACAAACGCGATCAGATCGAATACGAACGAATGATGTCGCTGGTGAAGGACGATGCGGCGCCACAGCAGGACCTGGACAACGCCGTGACGCAACTGGCGGCCAGCAAGGCGGCGTTCGAAGAGGCCCGCGCCCGGCTGGACCGGACTCGCATCCTTTCGCCGGTTCACGGAGTGCTCAACGACCTGCTCGTCGAGGAAGGCGAATACGTTTCGCCCGGCACCGCTGTGGCCGAAATCGTGGAGATCGACACCGTCAAGGTCGTCGTGGACATCCCCGAGAAGGACATCGGGTTCTTCTCTGTTGGGCGCGATGCCCAGATTCTCGCCGAGGTCAGAGGCTGTGAGAAGTCGGTGATGGGCAAGATCACCTACATCAGCCAGTTGGCGAACCGCCAGACACGTTCCACGCCGGTCGAAATCACGCTGGACAATCGCCAGGGCCTGCTGCGGAGCGGGCAGATCGTCCGCGTCCGCCTGTCGCGCCGTGTGTTGAACGAGGCCATCCTGGTCCCGCTGCTGGCGGTCATTCCGCTCGAAGACGGTTACGCCGTCTATGTGGTCGAGGATTCGCAGGCCCGCCGTCGCGACGTCCAACTCGGCGTCATCAAGGGCGAACAGATCCAGATCGTCAGCGGCTTGAGGCCCGACGACAAGCTGATCGTCGCCGGACACCGCTTCCTGGCTCCCGGCCAGAACGTCAAGATCGAGTCGGAGAAGAAGTAGACGCCATGTTCCTCACCGATGCTGCGATTCGCAACCGGACCACTGTGGTCGTTCTGGGCCTGATCATCATCCTCATGGGCGCTACGAGCTATGTGTCGCTGCCCCGCGAGGCGGCGCCGGACATCCCGATTCCCTATGTCATGGTGACGACGGTCTACGAAGGGGTTTCGCCCGAAGACATCGAGACGTCCATCACGATGAAGATCGAGAAGGAACTCAACGGGGTTCGGGGCGTCGAGGAGATCACCTCCAGCAGCGCCGAGGGCATGTCGCTGATCAGTGTGGAATTCGCCCCGGACGTGCCGAGCGAGGTGGCGCTGCAACGCGTGCGCGACCGGGTGGATCTGGCGAAAGGCGAACTGCCTCAGGATGCGGAAGAGCCGATCATCAAGGAGATCAACTTCGCCGAGCTTCCGATCATGTTGATCAGCGTGTCGGGCGACGTCTCTCCCGTGCAGCTCAAGGCGATCGCCGATCAGGTGCAGGACGCGCTGGAAGCGACGCCGGGCGTACTCAAGGTGGAGATGGCCGGCGACCTGGAGCGGGAGATCCGCCTGGAGTTCAATCCGGACCGCCTCGCCCAGTACAACCTGACCATTCCCGAGATTCTGGCGTTGATCCCCTCGGAGAACGTCAACATCTCGGCCGGAGGTCTCGAAACGAGCGGCACGAAGTTCAACGTCCGCATTCCCGCCGAGTTCGTGACGCCGGAAGAGGTGGACCATCTGATGCTGACCGTGCGCGACGGCAAGCCGATCTATCTGGCCGACGTCGCTTCGGTGCGGTATACGTTCAAGGACCGCACCAGTTTCTCCCGCCTCGATGGGGCCGACACCATCACCCTGAGCATCAGCAAACGCGTGGGCGCCAACGCGGTGCAGATCAGTCAGTACATCAAGGCGGTGATCGCCGAGGCACAGAAACGCGTGCCGTCGGCGGTGAAGTTCGACATCACCTACGACATGTCCAAGATGATCCGCAGCATGGTGGCCGACCTCGAGAACAACATCGCCTCGGCCCTGATCCTGGTGACGGTGGTGCTGCTGCTGTTTCTCGGGTGGCGTCCCAGCACGATCGTGGCGATGATCATCCCGTTGAGCATGCTGATCACCTTCTTCCTGATCCAGACGCTGGGGCACACGCTGAACATGATCGTGCTGTTCAGTCTGATTCTGGTCCTGGGCATGCTGGTGGACAACGCGATCGTGATCGTGGAGAACATCTACCGGCACCTGCAGCTCGGGTACAGCCGGATGGATGCCGCGATCCTCGGAGCCCGCGAGGTGGCCTGGCCGGTGACGACCTCGACGTTCACCACCGTCTGCGCGTTCTTGCCGATGATGTTCTGGCCGGGCGTCATGGGCGACTTCATGAAGTATCTGCCGATCACGCTGACCCTCGGCCTGTTGGCCTCGCTGTTCGTCGGTCTGGTGTTCAACCCGGTGATCTGCTCGGTCTGGGCGGGCCGGGCGCCCAAGCCACGCCAGAAGGACCATTGGTTCATCGGCAGTTACCGTCGCGTTCAGGAGGCGGGGCTGTACAATCCGGGCCTGACCTTGTTCCTGGCGTTCTGTCTGCTGGTCGGCCTGGGGATTCTGTACGCCAAGATCGGCAAGGGGACGGAGTTCTTCCCGTCGGAGGACCCCGAGCGCGCCGTCATCGACATCCGCGCGCCGCAGGGGACCAACATCCACGAGACCGATCGGCTCGCTCGGGTGATCGAAGAGCGGCTCGTGCCGTATCGGCCCTGGCTCAAACACGTCATCACAAATGTCGGATCGGCGGGCGGGGCCAATATGGGCCTCATCGCCAGCGCCGGCGGCTCTCATCTGGCCGGCATCACCCTGGTGTTCCACGATTTCGTCGAGCGCCAGCGGCCGTCCAACGACGTGATTGCGGAGGTCCGTGAGGCGATCGCCGATATCGCCGGCGCCGAGATCAAGATCGAGAAGGAGGAAGGGGGACCGCCGACGGGAGCGCCCGTCACTGTCCGGATCGTCGGCGAGGACTTCAAGACGCTGGAGCGGATCAGCGAGGAGGCCCGGCGCCGGATCGCCACGGTGCCCAATGTTGTGAACCTTCGCAGCGACTTCGAGGCGGCACGTCCGGAGCTGGCCTTCACGGTGGACCGTCGCGTCGCCATGCTGCTCGGCGTCAACACCGCCACCGTGGGCAACTTCCTCAAGATGGCGGTCTTCGGCAGCAAGGTCGGGACCTATCGCGAGTACAACGAGGAATACGACATCACGGTGCGCCTGCCGCTGGCGGACCGGACACGGGTCGACGACTTGTATCGCCTGCGGATTCCCAATCCCACCGGAGAGGCCGTGGCGCTCAGTTCGCTGGGCAGTTTCACCTATCGGGGCGGGTTCGGCACGATCAATCGGGTCGATCAGAAACGCGTCATCACCCTGACCGCCGACGCCGAGGGCCGTCTGGGTTCGGCGGTTCTGGCCGACGTGCAGAAGCAGCTTGCGTCGCTCGATGTGCCGCTGGGCTACGAACTTCGCTATGCGGGCGAGAAGGAGGAGCAGGACAAGGCGCAGGCGTTCCTGTCGAAGGCGTTCGTGATCGCGCTGCTTCTGGTCGTCATGGTCCTCGTGGTTCAGTTCAATTCGCTCATGGTGCCGTTCATCATCATGACGACCGTAGCGCTGTCGCTGATCGGGGCGCTGGTCGGCCTGCTGGTCTGTGGGCTTCCCTTCGGCATCATCATGACGGGGATCGGCATCATCAGCCTGGCCGGCGTCGTGGTCAACAACGCGATCGTGCTGCTGGCGTACACGCAGCAGTTGCAGCGCGAGGGGATGGACCTGATCGCGGCGGCGTCGAAGGCGGGCGTGACCCGCTTGCGGCCGGTGCTGTTGACGGCGGCGACCACGATCATCGGCCTGATCCCCATGGCGGTCGGCGTTTCGTATGACTTCCACACCTTCAGTTGGGCCACCAAGAGCGAGTCGGCTCAGTGGTGGCGCAATATGGCGGTCGTCGTCATCTTCGGTCTGGCCTTCGCGACAATCCTGACGCTGGTGGTCGTCCCGTCGCTCTATGTGATGCTCACCCGCCTGACACAGTGGCTCGGCTTCGGACATGCCCGGACCGAAGAGCCGTCCGCTTAGCCGAAACCGAGCGTTGCCAAGTGCGCCGCCGTCGATTCGGACAGCGTAGCGCCGACGAGGATCCCCCCCAGGCTCCTCAGGGCGGGGGGCCGGCGAAAGTTCCTCAGAAGAGGGTCGAGTCGGCCGGCCGTTCCCGGTACAATTGTCGTGGGGCCTGGGAATCGGCGCCCATGAGGTCGTACCGGCGACGCAATCAGGCAATCGCAGGATGTATTGGAGGTGAACATGCAATCGCATAGAGGATGGCACCCCGTCAAGTGGATCGCAATCATGATCGGTCTGATGCCCGTCGCTTCGATTGGGGTCGGTGCGTCGGAGGGCATGCGGCTGGACGGCAAGTCGCCCATTTATGAGGCGCAGAGTCAGAGGTCGCTGGACCTGACGGACGAAGTGACGCTGGAGGCGTGGGTCCGGGCCGACCGGATGGGGCAGGGAGGCGGACGCATCCTCGACAAGTCCATGCCCGGAACCTCCGATGGATACATGCTCGATACCTTCCCGGGCAATTCGCTGCGTTTCGTGAACGCCAGGGGGGCCTGCACGTACGACGCCAAGCTGCCGGCCGACCGCTGGTCGCACGTGGTCGGCGTGTACAGCGCGTCGAAGAAGATCATGAAGCTCTACCTGAACGGCCAAGAGGTCGCCAGCACCGACGGCGGGGCGTTCGTCGCCATGACGACGACGGGGATACTGCTTCGGATCGGCTGCGACCCGCGCGGGGACAATCGCTTTGTCGGGCGGATTCAACGCGCGGCGGTCTATCGGCGGGTGCTGACTGCCGACGAGATTGCGTCGCGGGCGAACCAGGCGGAACCCGCGTCACTGCGAGGCGTCGTCGGGGAGTGGGTCTTTGCCGCCGAGCCCGGTCGCAAGATCGAGCCTGTCGCCGGCCGGGTCGCGCTGGAGGTCGAGGGGCTCAACAGCAGCACGAGGTTCTGGGGCACAATTGCCGGACAGGTGTCGGCGCCAAAGGAGCCGCTGAGTCTGTGGTACCGTCAGCCGGCGGTCGAGTGGGTCGAGGCGTTGGCGGTCGGAAACGGTCGGCTGGGTGCGATGGTCTTCGGCGGGATCGACCGCGAACGCATCCAGCTCAACGAGGACACGCTCTGGGCCGGCGGGCCGTACGATCCGGCCCGTCCGGAGGCGTTGGAGGCGTTGCCCGAAGCCCGGCGGCTGATCTTCGCGGGCAAGTACCGCGAGGCCGATGCCCTCATCGGCAAGCAGATGATGTCCAGACCGCTGGGGCAGATGCCGTATCAGGTCGTGGGCGATTTGCTTCTGGCGTTTCCGAGCGCCGAGAAGGTGACGAACTATCGCCGGGACCTGAATCTCGACGAGGCCGTGGCGAGCGTGACCTATACCGTCGATGACGTGACGTTCAAACGCGAGGTCTTCTCCAGTCCCGTGGACCAGGTGATCGTCGTTCGCATCACGGCGAGCCAGCCCGGCCGGGTCTCGTTCACCGCCGGGATGAAGACGCCGCAGCGGGCTACGATCGAGGCCGAGAACTCCGATACGCTGGTGATGCGCGGCGTCAACGGCGCATCGCAAGGCATCGACGGGGCGCTGAAGTTCCAGTCGCGCGTCCGCGTTCTCACTTCCGGCGGTGCTGTCAAATCGGAGGAGGATCGCCTCACCGTGATCAACGCGGATGCGGCGACGCTGCTGGTGGCCGCGGCCACCAGCTACAAGAGCTTCAAGGACGTCAGCGGCGATCCGGAGACGCCGGCCAAAGCCGCCATCGCGGCCGCGAGCGCCAAATCGTTCGATGCCTTGCGGGCCGACCACGTCGCCGAGCATCGGCGGCTCTTCCGTCGCGTCGCGTTGGATCTTGGTGTCAGCGACGTGGCGAGTCTGCCGACCGACGAGCGAATCCGGAATTCCATGACGAACCACGATCCGCACTTGGCGGCGCTCTATTTCCAGTTCGGCCGTTACCTGCTGATCTCCAGCTCTCGTCCCGGCACCCAGCCGGCCAACCTTCAGGGCATCTGGAACGACAGCATGAGTCCGCCATGGAGCAGCAAATACACGATCAACATCAACACCGAGATGAACTATTGGCCCGCCGAGCCGACCGCCCTGGCCGAGTGTGTCGAGCCGCTGGTGGCGATGGTGATGGACCTGACCGAGACAGGCGCGAGGACCGCCCGCGTCAACTGGGGCGCAAGCGGCTGGGTCTGCCACCACAACACCGACCTGTGGCGGGCTTCGGGCCCGATCGACGGGCCGTTCTGGGGCTTCTGGCCGACGGGCGGGGCGTGGTTGTGCAAGCACCTCTGGGAGCACTACGAGTACGGCGGCGACCGGGCGTTCCTGGCGAGGGTGTATCCCGCGCTCAAGGGCGCGGCCCAGTTCTTCCTCGACACGCTCGTGGAAGAACCCACGCACAAGTGGCTGGTGACGTGTCCATCCCTCTCGCCCGAGAACGGGCACAAGTACGGCGTGTCGATCTGCGCCGGGCCGACGATGGACAACCAGATCCTCCGCGATTTGTTCGCCAGTTGCATCCATGCCGCCACGATTCTGGGTGTGGATGAAGAGTTCCGGGGCAGGCTCGAAGCGACGCGGGCACGTCTGGCCCCGGACCAGATCGGCAAGGAAGGCCAGCTCCAGGAATGGCTGGAAGACTGGGACATGGAGGCCGGCGACATCCATCACCGCCACGTCTCGCATCTGTACGGCCTGCATCCGAGCGATCAGATCAACGTGCACGACACGCCGGAACTGGCGGCCGCCGTCCGCCGGTCGCTGGAGATTCGCGGCGACAACGCCACCGGCTGGGGCATCGGCTGGCGGATCAATCTCTGGGCGAGGCTTCAGGACGCCGAGCACACCTATCAGATTCTCAAGCTGCTGCTTGGGCCCGAGCGGACCTATCCGAACATGTTTGACGCCCACCCGCCGTTCCAGATCGACGGCAACTTCGGCGGCGCCAGCGGCATTGCCGAGATGCTCTTGCAGACCCGCGCGCGTTTCTCCGGCTCTGCGATGACGGCGGAGATCGAACTGCTGCCCGCGCTGCCGAAGGCCTTTTCCACCGGCTCCGTCCGGGGCCTGCGAGCCAAGGGCGGGTTCGACGTGGACATCGAATGGGCCGACGGCAAGCTCGTTGCCGCGACGATCCGGTCGCGGCTGGGCAACGCGTGCCGCCTGCGCTATGGCGACGTGATCCGTGAGGCGCCGATCCAGAAGGGCGGAATCTTCCGCTGGGATGGCCGTTGAGACGGAAGGACAGGCGATGAAAGACGCGAAGAACCATGCGCTGATGGGCGCTGCGGTGTTCGTCGGGTTGTTTGTCGGGGTCTCGTTCTGCGGCGCTGCCGAGCCGGAGATGCTCCGGCTCAGCGGCGATACCGGCGTGCACGATCCGGTCATCATCAAAGAGGGCGATACGTATTACGTCTTCGCCACCGGCGGCCGCCGCGGGCGCGGGTTTGTCCCGATCCACGCCTCGAAGGACCTGCGACACTGGCGCGTGATCGGCCACGTGTTCGAGGAACTGCCCGAATGGGCGCCGAAGGAGATTCCGGGCACGCGCGGGATCTGGGCGCCGGACATCTCGTTCTTCAATGGCAAGTATCACCTGTATTACTCCATCTCGACCTTCGGCAAGAACAGCTCGGCCATCGGTCTGACCGTCAACGAGACGCTCGACCCGAACAGCCCAAGGTACAAGTGGGTCGATCGGGGCATGGTCGTCCGCTCGACCGAGGGCGCCGACGACTGGAACGCCATCGACGGCAATATCGCGATCGACGACAACGGGCGCGTCTGGTTGAACTGGGGCAGCTTCTGGGGTGGGATCAAGATGAGGCGGATCGACCCCGCGACGGGCATGCTCTCGAAGGAAGATACCACGCTGTATTCGCTGGCGAGCCGGCCCCGGTCCGGCGCGCATCAGACGCCGCCGGTTGTGGGTGCGATCGAGGCGCCGTTCCTCATCCGACACGGCGAGTATTGGTCTCTGTTCGTATCCTTCGACTTCTGCTGTCGCGGCGCCAAGAGCACGTACAACGTTCGGGTCGGGCGCTCTCGCGACATCACGGGGCCCTACGTGGACAGGGACGGCACGCCCATGATGGAGGGAGGCGGGACACTCGTTATCGAGGCCACGGAGGGGGCCTGGCGCGGCGCGGGCCATCAGGCTGTGCTGCGGGAGGGCGGCGTCGATTATCTCGTGTTCCACGCCTACGACGCTACGACAGGGCGCAGCCATCTGCAAATCTCGACGATGGTGTGGGAGGACGGCTGGCCGCGAGTGGCGTCTTTGCCTTGATGGAGATTGCGAATCGGAGGCACCCATGAAGGTGGTCGCTGCGATCGGTGTGTTTCTCGCGATATCGTCTGGCAACGCCGCTCTTTCGTTGGAGCGGCTGGATCGCGGCGTCGTCGCGGTGGCCACGTCCGAAGGCCACGTCTATATCGGCTGGCGTCTGCTGGCCTCCGACCCGCCCGGCGTTGGCTTCGACGTGCTGCGATCCGCCGAGGCCAAGGGCGCATACGAACGACTGAACGACAAGCCCATCACGGACTCCTGCAACTTCGTTGACGCCAGCGCCGATGGCAAGCGATGGCACTACGCTGTCGAGGCCAGGGCCGGTGAAGCGACGGAGCGATCCGATGCCGTTAAGGCGGAGGCGGCGGGATATCTGGCGATCCCACTGCAAGGCAACTACGGCGCGAACAAGGTGGCCATCGCCGATCTCGACGGGGACGGCGTGTACGATTACGTGATCAAGCAGCCGGCGTGGTCGCTCGATCCCGGCCGGCAACGCCGCAGCCCGGACACGTACAAGATCGAGGCCTACCACGGCCGGACCGGCCGGTTTATGTGGCGATACGATCTCGGATGGAACATCAACCTGGGCATCTGGTTTTCGCCGATGGTGGCCTACGATTTCGACGGCGACGGCAGGGCGGAGGTCGCGCTGAAGACCGCTCCCTATGCGGCGAGGCCCGAAGAGGCGTTCCTCAGCCCCGGCGGCTTCGTGCTGGAAGGGCCGGAGTACTGTTCGATCCTCGACGGCGTGACGGGCGAAGAGATCGACAAGGTCGATTGGATCGCGCGGGGCGACCCGCGCGACTGGGGCGACGACCAGGGCAACCGCGTCAATCGCAACCAGATCGGCGTGGCCTATCTCGACGGCAAGCGGCCCAGCCTGCTGGTCCTGCGCGGCACGTACACCACGATGCGGATCGACGCCTACAATCTGATCGACAGGAAGCTGCGCGAGGTCTGGTCGTGGTCCGGGGAGGATGAAGAGCCGCCCTTGCGCGGGCAGGGGGGCCATACGCTCAAGGCGTTCGATCTCGACGGCGACGGCAAGGACGAGGTGATCATCGGCTCGGCGGCCATCGACAACGACGGCACGTGTCTGTGGCGGATGGACATGGGACACCCCGACTGGTTCTACCTCGCCGATATCGACACGGCCCGTCCGGGGTTGGAGATCGCCTACGGCTTCGAGACCGCCCAGCCGCGTAACGGCATCTGCCTGGCCGATCCGCGCACGGGCCGGATTCTCTGGGGCTGCGACCATCCCACCACGCACATTCACGACTGGGGCATGGTGGCTGACATCGACCCGGACAGTCCCGGTATGGAAATCTACGGGATGGAACGGGACGGCGTGACCTGCTGGCTCTACAGCGCCCAAGGCAAGCTGCTGGCGCGCAACGAAGACCTCGGGCGCCACGGCCCGCGGACGTTCTACTGGCTCGACGGCCCGACGAAGGTCCGCGTGCCGTTCAGCTATCGCGGCGGCACATTCGGGATTCTGCGATACAAGGGCCCGCAGGTCGGCGAGATTCAGGGCCAGCCCATCGCCATCGCCGATGTGCTCGGCGACTGGCGCGAAGAGGTCATCACCGTCACCGACGGCGTCATTCGCATCTACACGACCACGGTCCCGGCGACGAGCCGGAGGGTCTGCCTGATGCAGGACCACCTGTATCGCATGGACGTGGCGATGCAGGCGATGGGCTATTTCTATCCGCCCCAGCTCGGCGGCAGCCCTCTTGTGCCTGCACTGACTCGGCTGTCCCGGCGCGACTATCGCGACGGGCCGGAGCAGTGGTATCGCAGTGAGGAGGGCACCCGCATTGTGGATAACGTCCTCTCCTGGCAATCGCCACAGGGCAGTTGGCCCAAGAACACGGATACGATGTCCCATGCCTTTTCCGGCTCGCCAAGCGACTTGCGGGGCACCTTCGACAACGGCGCAACGGTGGATGAGCTGCGATTGGTAGCCAGGGCCTTCCGCGCGACGGGCGAGAAGCGGTATGAGCGAGCATTCGTCAAGGGGCTCGACCACATCCTCGAAGCGCAGTATCCCACCGGTGGCTGGCCGCAGTACTATCCGCCCGGCAGAGGGTACCCGCGGCACATCACGTTCAACGACGGGACGATGATTCGTTTGATGATCTTCCTGCGTGAAGTAGCGACGTCGGCGGATTATGGGTTCGTCGATGCAACTCGGCGCGAAGTGGCCCAGGCCGCCGTGGATCGCGGTGTCCAGTGTGTTCTCGCATGCCAGATCGTTGTCGATGGGAAGCGAACCGCCTGGTGCGCCCAGCATGACGAGGTCGATTACCGCCCGCGTCCGGCTCGAACCTACGAACTGGTCTCTCTCAGCGGCGCCGAAAGCGTTGGCATCCTGCAGTTCCTGATGAGCCTGGACGATCCGAGTCCTGAGGTTGCCGAGGCTGTCGCGGCCGGCGTCGCGTGGTTCGAATCCATCAAGCTGACGGGCGTTCGGTTGACCACGGTCGATGGCAATCGGGTCATCGTCGATGACCCCGACGCGCCGCCTCTATGGGCGCGCTTCTATGAGATCGGGACGAACCGCCCGATCTTCTCCGGACGCGACGGCGTCAAGAAGTACAGCATGACGGAGATCGAGGCCGAACGGCGAAACGGATACGCATGGTACGGCCGCTGGGGCCAGTCGCTGGCCTCCGATTACGCTGCCTGGCGTGCGAAGTGGCCGACGCAGACGGCCCACGACTGACGCCGCATCAGTGGTATACCGCTTGGCGAAGATTCATGCTCCGAAGAGTGTATCGAGCATGGCGTCGAGCCGCTTCTTGCCCACATAAGCGCCGCGATAGATGTCGGGCAGCAGCCACAGGTCCAGCATGATCCATTTGTCGTAGCCCTGGTCCCTCAGTTCGCGCAGCAGCGCCAGGAGGTCGAGCTTGCCGTCGCCGAGCGTCAGATGCTTCGATGTCCCGCCCTCGGGGCGACAGGTGCCGTCTGTGTCGGTGAAGTGGACGTGGCCGACGCGACCTCGAAACTCTCTAAGGAAGTTCATCGGATCGCCGTTGCCCATGACCGTGCTGTGGCTCGGGTCGAACGTGACGTAGAAGTGGGGCGAATCGATCCAATCGACGAGTTTGTGGAGCAGCTCGAACGTGTGTGTCGCCATGACCGGCTCGGGCTCGGTCGTGACGTACATGCCGTACTGCCAGGCGTACTCGGTGAGTTTCGCCCAGGTGTCGGCGGTCCACTTGCAGAATTCCTCGCTGCCCGGCCCGACCGGCCCGCCGGACCAGAGCGCGATGAACTGGCATCCCCAGCCGTGCAGCAGATCGACCTGATGCTTGAGGTGGGTCAGGTAGCGGCTTCGGCTGGCCGCGTCGGATGAACCGCAGTCGCCGTCCAGGCCGCGACCCTGGAGCGTCACGATCTCCAGGCCCAGCCGGTCGTACATGCGTTTGACTGCGCGGGCCTCTTCCTCTGTCTGCGGATAGGGCTGCGGCCAGTCCACCAGTTCGACGCCGTCAAACCCGCAGACACGCACGAACTCCAGTACCTCCTGAAGGTCCATCCGGTAGCCGTACGACCGCACCGACTCGAACCCGTTCAGCCCCACCGCCGTCTTCCATCGTTTCGGACGTGGTGTCGTCGAAGCGTTGTCAGCCATCGCATGACCTGCTATCACACCGCCTGCTGCGCCGGCAATCGCGCCGCACAGCAAGCTCCTGCGCGTCATTCTCTCCGTCGTCACGAAGTCACTCCTGCATCATACCTGTTCCATCGCACACGGCTCTGCGGCCCATCGCGATTATAGAGGTGCACAGAACCTTTCGGCCAATGCAAAACCGCAGCTCGTAGGATGGGCTTTAGCCCATGCGGATTCTGACCGGCATGGGCTAAAGCCCATCCTACACCACTGGGGGCGCCGATATGGGGCATCCCGGCCCTGCGCGGGGCAGGGCCGGGTGGCGTTTGTGTCCTACAGTTCGATGGTGACGACCGCCGCCGAGAGGGCAGGCATGGTCAGACGCATTGCACCGTTCTCGATGCGCACGTCGCCGGACTCGGCGCGGACCGCCTGTGGGCGCTCCAGTGTGTTGCGGGACCGGAGCGAGCCTGGCGCGACCATCTGCATCGTCGCGGCGACCGGAGTCGAGCCGTCGGCCAGCTTCAACGAGACCGCAACGGGCGCATCGCCCGCGTTGACGGTCTTGACGTACAACGTCTTGCCGTCCTGCGATCTGGTCGCGACGGTGTTGAGCGTCTGCGACTCCGGTGTGATCGCGATGCGGCTTGGTGCGTAGTGATCGCGCCACAGTTGCATCACGACATAGTTCGGCGCGGCAAACCACGAGGACTGGTCGAAGTTGATGAACGCGTTGTCCCAGGCGGTGGCCGAGACGTGGCGCAGGAACAGGGCGGGCCCGCCGATCTCGTAGATGTCGCCGCACCGCTCGAAGCCGTTGAGCATACCGCCGGCATACAGGCCGGTACGCCAGTCAGTGCTCTGGGCGTTCCACTCGGAGCAGTAGATCTTCATCTTCGGATTGCTGCTCTTGGCGATGATCTCGCCCGTCTGTCGGATGAATCGCTCGTAGTTGTACGGCCCGTCGGCGAAGCGGTCGGGGTCCTCGTAGTGATGGATGCTCAGGTACTCGAACAACTCGCCGCAGCCTTCGATCATCCGCCGGTTCCAGGTCAGGTCGAAGCCGCCGCTGCCGCAGGCGGCCAGTTCGATCGTCGGATCGGCCTTGCGCATCGCCGGGGCGAACCGCTTGACCGCCGCGATGTAATTATCGATGCCCATGCCCCACGTCTCGTTGTCGATCTCCCAATACCTGACGTTGTACGGCTCGGGGTGGCCGTTGGCGGCGCGGACCTTGCCCCATTTGGACGTTGCCGGGCCGTTGCAGTATTCGATCCAGTCGAGCGCGTCCTGGAGGAAGTCGTAGGTGTCGGCGTCGTCGTTCCATTGCGGCGTGCCGATATTGACGACGAGCAGCGGCTCGGCGCCCACCTTGCGGCACAGCGCGATGAATTCGTCCGTGCCCAGGCTGTTGATGTCCAGATCGTCCCACATCTCGCGCGGCGTCACGCGACGCTTGTGTTGCGGGCCGATGCCGTCCTTCCAGCGATAGGGCGAAGCGAAGCAGCCGCCCGGCCAGCGGATGATCGGCGCGCGAATCTCGGCGACGGCCTGTAGCAGATCGGGCCGGAAGCCTCCGGCCGCCTGCCACGATCGCGGCATCAGACTCACCTGGTCGAGCCAGACGTTGCCGCCGGCGGGCACCACGACCTGGAACGTCGCGTTGGCGTCGGAGACCTTCGGATGCAACTCGAATTTCAACTCTTGCCAATCGCTTCCCGGTGCGCCGAGCTTCTGCTGGGCAAAGATTGAATCGCCACTGTTGACAAGCCGCACGGTCAGGCCGGATGCCCGACCACGGGCCCAGAGCGAGCCGGCGTAGACCTCGTCCTTGCGGATGTTGAACTGGTCCTGCGACAGACCTGTCTGGCCTGCCGAGGCGTCGATCTGCACGCAGAAGTTGCTGTTGAAGGGATCGTCGGACTCGATGCCGGCCTTGCCGGCGCCGAAGACGCTCCAGTGCTTGGCGCCGAAGGTATTTTCACCGAGCGAGGGCAGACCCTCGTACAACGTCTTGCCGTCGAGCGTGGCGACCTTGACGTTGCGGAACCTCGCCTGCGTGGACCACGTGCTGATGCCCACCTGGCCGGCCAGGTGGGGTCCGCCCGAGGCGGATTCGTCGGTATAATCGAGCACCCGCTCACCGTCGAGCCAGATCTGATAGCGGTTGCCCTCGCAGCGCACGCGGATCGGGTACCACTTGCCCTTCTCGATCTGCCCATTCACGGACCGGCCCACACTGCGCCGTCCGCCAGCGGCGCCCTTCTCCAACTGGTGACGCACGTTGCCCCAGCCCCCGATGTTGTACCAGTAATAGTCCTGGTCGCTCGCGGCGCGGAACAGGATGAGAAAGCCCTCCGCCCCGCCGGTCTTCTGAGCCTCGAGCGTGTATTCGTAGTCGGTCCAGGCCCGGTCCCCGAACACGAGTCGCAGGTCCGTGCCGGAGCCGCTTTGGATGAGTTGCCCGTCCTCGATCGACCAGCGGCCCGCCGTGTTCTCCTCGAAGCTGCGGTTCCACACCAGCTCGCCCCACAGCCCGCCGTTTGCCGAGTGGTAGATGTGCTCGAAGAAGTGCCCGTATACCTTCTCGTCGATCCGGTTCAGCACCCGCCCCGGATCAATCGTATACGAGACCTCTTTGACGCCGTTGCCCTGGCCGAACGCCGCCGCGCCGAGTATTGCCAACATCGTGCAGCCCAGAGCGCCGCACCCGATCCATCTGCTGTTTCGTTCGCCCATGCCCTGACCCTTTCATTGATTCGTAGGGTGTGCATCGCACACCGATTCGATTGCCTGGCGAGGGTGAAGGTGTGCGGTGCACACCCTACAAGTTTTCGCCTTTCCTTGACCCTGGAAGCTGCTCCGACCCCCATGCAGGTCGGGACTCCGACCACCCTAAACCAATTGCCTCCCGCGGGCAACACCCTTCTGCGTTTGGATTCCACCACATCGCGAACGCTCTCGAATCGGGCGCAGGGGACCAACTCAGTTCGATCCGCGTTTCGTCAGGGGTTTCGACCTTCTGTCATGGGGCGGTCCCTGGTAGAATCGATAGCGTGCTCGGCGGCGGTGTGCTTCCGTGACAGAAGACTCGAAGACAAATCGGGGGACGAGATGGCTGAGCGATTTGAGAGTGTTGAGGCGGCGCTGGATTTTGCGATCGGCAACGAGGTCGAGGCGCATGCGTTCTATCTGGAGCTGGCGGAGAAGATGGATGTGCCGGCGATGAAACAGGTGTTCGAGGAGTTTGCGGCTGAGGAGCTGGGGCATAAGGCCAGGCTGGAGGCGGTCAAACGTGGGGCGCGGTCGGTCGGTGCGATGAACGAGCGGGTGCAGAGCCTGGGTCTGGCGGATTATCTGGTCGAGTCGCCGCCGCAAAGTGACATGACGTACGCTGAGGCGCTGATCCTGGCGATGAAGAAGGAGAAGGCCGCGTACAGGCTCTATCTGGACCTGGCCGGGGCGGCCGGCACGGGCGAACTGGCGGAGTTGTTCCGCTCGCTGGCGGCCGAGGAGGCCAGGCACAAGCTGCGCTTCGAGATCGAGTACGACGACGTGGTGCTCAAGGAGAACTGAGCGGTCCGGCTACGCCGGCCGCAAATACGAAATCCGAATCTCGAAACACGAAACAGACCCAAAGCACGAAACCGCAATGACCGAAACAGAGGCCTCACATCGAGGCCCGTTTGGAGAATTCGAGGTTGAATCATTCGGATTTGTTTCGGATTTCGGATTTCGTGCTTCGGATTTCATACCGCTTGGTAGAGGAATGATATGAGCAAGAAGTTGGCCAGTTCGATGCTGGTGTTGTACATCAGTGGTGTCGCAGTCGCGGCGGCGGTGTATCCGGGCCTGGAATGGTCGACAAGGACGGCGGGGGACGTTGGGCTCGACGCGGAGAAGCTCACGGTGCTGAGCGACTATGCGGGCGGTTTCGGGTGTGTGGTGCGGCATGGGTATATGGTCTACACGTGGGGCGATGTGTCGCGACGGATGGATGTCGCGTCGGCGGCCAAGCCGATCTACACGCACTTCCTGCTCAAGGCGGTCGCCGAGGGCAGGATTCGGAGCGTCGATCAGGCGGTGAGCGAGTGGGAGCCGAGGCTCAGGGAGATCAACGCGGACCTGGACCATAAGGATGCGCGGATCACGTGGCGTCACATGGCGAATCAGATCTCGTGCTACGGCCTGGCCGAAGAGCCTGGCACAGCGTACGCCTACAACGACTGGCAGATGGCGCTGCTGTTCGACACGCTGTTTGTCAAGGTCTGCGGCGCGACGCACGAGACCGTCGACGACGAAGTGCTGCACGCGCAACTGACCGACCGGATCGGTTGCCAGGACGATCCGAGCTTTGTGGCGTTCGGACCCGACGACCGGCCGGGACGCGCGGCGATTTCGCCCCGCGATTTCGCCCGGTTCGGATTGCTGTACCTGCGCGGCGGCAGGTGGAACGACGTGCAGCTTCTGCGTCCCGATCTGACGCAAATGGCGGTGACGAGCCCGGTGCCCAACTCGATCCCGAGGGCGGGCGAGAAGGCCGCCGAGATGATCCCTGGGCAGCGGTCCATCGGCTCACGGCAGATTCCCGACAACCAGACCGACCACATGGGCAGCTATAGCTGGCTGTGGTGGATCAACGGGATCGACCGCGAGGGCCGGCGGCACTGGCCCGATGCGCCCATCGATGCCTACGGCTGCTTCGGCCACGGCGGCAAGCGCGCGATGGTCGTCCTGCCGAGTCTCGACCTGATCGTCAGTTGGAACGACACCCGCATCGACGGCCGCGACATGGAGAACGAGGCCTTGAGGCGATTGCTCGGCGCGGTGACGCATCGCGATTTGAAATAGACCCCTCTCAACGATCCCGACCGGGCAGTACCAATCTCGGATCGTCAAGGTCCAGGCGATACATGATCTGGTTGTAGTCGTAGCGGGGCGTGGCGGCTTCTTCCGAGCCGGAGAAGGTCCAGGTGTAGGTGCCCTCGAAGTAGATCGTTCGCCCGCCGTCCTGGTCGAAGAGCGGGTGGTGCTTGGGGTTGTAGAACGAGTACTTGTCGTGCGTGACGATCTTGCGGGCGTGGACCCAGGGCCCGACGGGTGCGTCGGCCTCGGCATACCAGATCTCGCCCAGATAGGATGAATCGCCGAACTGCTGGCCGAAGATGCCGATCCATCGCTTGCGATAGGCGTTGTAGTGCACCGTCCCGTTGTGTGGCGTGACGGCCTTGCCGGATTCGGCCTCGTAGACGCGCACGTCCTTTGCCTCGGCTTCAAGGGCTTCGATCGCGGCTGTCTTGTCCCCGTCCAGAGAGGTCAACACCTCGCCAAATGGAACCCAGCGGGCTTTGGTCTCGTCGGAGGCCACAGGCAGCAGGGCGGTGAGCACCTCATAGCGGTTGGCGTCGATCACATCCTCCCATGCTGCCCGGACGCGCAGGCGAGGGGCCATCGGCGAGGGCGACGTGAAGTAATAATAGGACTGGCCGTCCACTTCGACGGGAAAGGCATGGCCCGTGTTTCGGTAGGGCAGGAACTCCAGTCCCGGCCGAACCAGCGGCTCGAAGGACTGCGTCGCGTCGTTGAAGACCATCAGGCCGCGTTCGAGCACCTTGTCGAGGCTCTGCAGGCGTGTGAATTTGGCGACCATCCGCTCGCGGCCCTGGCGGTCCGGCACTGTGAGCAATCCGTCGAGCCAGATCAAGCCACCCTCCTGCAGCGGCGCCATCTTTCGGCTGAACCCGCTCTCGTCGACGAAATAGTTCTGATCGACGCCGAGAGCCGGGTCCAGGCCGCCGCGTTCCGGCAGATCCGAGACGGCGCCGCTCATGGCGAAGTTGCCCAGCGGATACGATGGCTTGGCCGTGTCGCCCCACATCCAGAAGATCTGCCCGCGATAGAGGCAGGTGAACACCGAGTCCTGTCCAACGACCTGGCCGTTGAGGACGGGATTCTTCAAAGGGACGGACCGGCCGACCAGGACGCTGTCGCGATAGATGCCCTGACCGGTGACACGGTAGAGCCGCTCGGCGATGTTGACGCGGTGGACCTGAATCGTCGCGGTTGTACCGGGCGTGGTCTTCAGTCGCGTGCCTTGCGATCCGAAGCCGTCTTTGGGGAAGGTATAGCCGTGGCTCGACACGAAGAAGAAGACCTCGCGATCCATCAGGCCGGGTTCGAGAAACGCGACGATGCCGTTGCTGTCGGTGTAGTAGCGGATGCTGTTGGTGGTCTTCAGCTCGACCAGCGGTACGCCGCGACCGGTTTGGCGATCCACGACCTGAATCGCGAAATACGGACAATTTGTGTTCGGTTCCGCAATCGCCTGCGCCCCGCCTGCGAGAACGAGGGCTATAGCGACGATTGCTGCATGGTTCTGCATCGCGTTCTTACGCATGATCGATGCTCCTCGGCTACCGGGTAGGTCATGTGTCGTCTATCATTGTGCCGGTTCAGTTGGGTCGGCCCAGGAGGATTCTCAAAGAATCGCGGGCCGGCGTGGAATCGGGATCGAGCCGCAGCGCGGTCTGGAACGCTTCGATCGCCTCGGCCCGCTGTCCCTGGCGGGCGAGCAGCGTGCCCAGAGTGCAATAGAGGACGGCGCTGTCGGGGGCAAAGACAAGTCCCCGCCGGCAGATGTCCGTTGCCTTGTCCATTCTACCTTCCTCCGCCAGGATTCGGGCAAGGCTGTTGTACGCCGGCACGCAGTCGGGTTCCCATCGGACTGCTTCGAGGTAGTGTTTCCTGGCCTTGTCGGTCTTGCCTCTGCTGTGCCACTGTTCGCCGAGGAAGTAGTGGGTCCGGCCGGAGGTCGGCTGGAGTTGCAGGGCCCGCTCGTAGAGGCGGACGGCCTCGTCCGCGTTGCCCAGCGCCGCCAGAACCGTTGCGAGGCTTTGGTGGGCCAACCAGGAATGCGGCAGATGGTCTCGCACCCAATTGAACTGCTCGGCCGCGCCGCGGTGGTCCCTCATGTGCTCGGCAAGGAACTGGCCGTACCGCCAGCGCAGAAGCCAGTCGTCGGGATTGTTCTCCACGGCCCGCTGGTGTTGTTCGGCGGCTTGCGCCATCGCCTGCGGCGTCACGCCGGCCCTCATCGCCGCCACCTCGCGCTCGATCCGCTCGATGTGCTCGGCGTAATAGAGCCGGTTGCTGAAGGGCGGCCGCTTCAGGAAATCACGGAGGACCTTGTCGGCGATCTTGTAGCGATCCACGTCGGTGTAGGCCAGACGCTGCGCGCAGTGGTCCTCGGTCAGCGGATCTCTGTCGTCGGCTCTCGCCTTTCGGACGCGGTCGGGCAGGGACTGCTCGACCGCGTCGAGGACGGATCGGGCCAGCAGGTAGTTGCCGGCGAAGTTCATGTGAACGTGCTCGTAGAACAGTTCATCGCCCGGTGCCTGGTGTGGGCTGTTTTGCTCGAAGATCCGGGCGGCATCGACCAGATGCACGCCATCGCGGTGGTCGGCGGCGGTGTCACGGACGATCTCGTTGATCCGGTTGTCGGCGCGGAAGCGAAGCGTGTCGGTCTGTCTGGCATTGACGTAACGTTCGAGTGCCTTCTCGTATTCGTTCATCCGCCAATAGCATCGTCCCAGTCGGAATTGGAGGTCGGCGTAAGTGCCGTCGATCTCCACCGCCGCCAGATAGGCGTCGACTGCCTCGATGTAATGGCCAGCGTCTTCGTGGGCGATGCCTTCCTGATAGGTCTTGTCCCAGCGTTCGGCGTCGGCGGCGCTGAGGTCGCGCCGGTGCTGCGAGCCAAATGGCGGATTGTCCTTGAGGTTGCCTGCCATCGTGCAGAGAACCACCTGGGCACCCGCAGTCCGGCCGGTCCGGACGATGTCCCGAAGATTGCTGGCGAAGTGGGAGTAGACGGCCTGCAACCCCGCGTCGTCGGCCCGCACGTGCTTGTCGACAAACATCTCGAGCCCCCGCCACATCTGGGGCGTGCCGTCGCGGGCCCCAATCGCCGCCAGCAGGTCGGTCATCGACTGGCCGAGCCGCGTGCCTTTGACGGCGATCGCGGTGCGAATGATGGACAGGTTGCCGGCCAGAGGGGCGAATACGCTGCCGGCCCCGTAGGGTCCGGTGACCTCGTTGTTGCCGAGATAGACCACGAACACGTCGGGCTCGTAGCGGGCGCAATCACGGGCAATGGGCAGGACGCAATGGGAGTTGATGGCTGCCATCGCCGTGTTGACGACCTCGAACTGTACGCCGGGGTAGCGGTCCGCCAGCATGACGTGCAGCATCCGGCCAAAGCTGAAGGCCGGTTCGGGCACGCCCATCGCCGCCGAGGCGCCCAGGACGAAGATGCGGCACGTGTTGTCCGGCTTGGCCTTGGGGACGATGTACGGGCTGGCCTCTCTGGCCAGGTGTCGCGGGAAGAACCGCCAACTGAATCGGCTGTTGTCGCAGGCGTACGTCTGGCCGTCTATCTTGACTTCGACGATGGCGCTCGGCCGGTATCCATAACCGATCAGACGCAGGCCCAACTCCACTGCCAGCAGCAACAGTACCGGTATGCCGACGGCGGCGACGAGCCGGAACATCCACAAATGGCCGCCGGTCGGCGCGGGGGCAGGGGGCTGTGGCTCGGCTTTCGGCCCCGGCCTCGCGGGCCCTGGGTTTGCGCTTGATCTGCTCTTCTTGCGTTGTCTTGACACCGGTTATGTTCCTTCCTGGCGCCTTCTCACGTGGGTCCTGTACCGACCTACTATATCGGATCGGATGGCCGGCTGCCTGCCTTTTCCTGACTTCGGCAGAGACGGCCTTGATGAGAATCGCAATCCACATTAGCATGGAGGCACGTTGCACCGTGTGGAGAAAAAGGATGATGTTTTTGAAGGGGCGATCGTCATGGAAAAGCTCTACGAGCAGGCGGAGACGGGGTGCTGCCCGCGATTCGATCCGGGGCCGTGGGACGACAAGGAAGTGGTGCTCGACAACAGGCTGTTCGTGAAGGACCGTGTCCGCAGCTTCCTGCATATTCCGCTGAACTTCGGAAAGGTGATGGTCCGCAACATGGAGCGGATCCAGGCGGCCGGCGCGCTGGAGTCGCAGCCGTTGATGTTGTCGGATGAGAACTCGCTCTGGGGCGCCGACATCTACATCGCCGTCAGCAAGGACGTGCCCGGCGCCGAGATGGCGCGAATCTCAGGGATGTTCCTGTCGCGGGTCTTCGAAGGACCGTACAAGGACGTCCGCAAGTGGGTGGCCCAGATGAAGGATACCGTCGCGTCGAAGAAGAAGACGCTGGAGAAGCTGTATTTCTTCTATACGACGTGCCCGAAGTGCGCCCAGGTCTACGGCAAGAACTACGTCGTCCTGCTGGCCAAGGTCTGAAACGTCCTGGCGGTTTCAGTGGACGATCCCGAAGTCGCTGTATCGGGGATTGCATGGGATCTGCTCGATCCGGGCCTCTCGGATATAGCCGGCGAACGAGTCCTGCACCTCCCGGATGCAGCGGTCCACCTCGTCGGCAGGGCCCTGGGCGAGCATCTCCACCGTCCCGTCGGGCAGGTTGCGGACGAATCCGGCGACGTTGTACCCTCCGGCGATCCGGTACGTCGTATAGCGGAAGCCCACGCCCTGCACGCGCCCCCTGAAGATGATGTGTCTGGCGATCTGGTCCATTCGTCCAAGCTCGTTTGGTGTTGACTAATGCCTTTCTGCCGCTATCCTGTGCCGGATATCCCCCGTACGACGCCATTGTAATGGTTGTTTGATCCGTCCTCAAGAGATCAGGCAGGGGGGCGTCGGCGCAGGGGGGATCATCGACTGCTATGTGGAACTGGGTTTGTCTCTGATGGAACGCTGTGATGTATCGGGCCAGGATAGCCGTATCGGTGCCGCCATGTCGTCGGCGAGCAGGGCCGTTCGGGCCACAGTGTTGACCTTTGTTGCGCGCCGGCTCGGATCGCGATATCTGCCCGCGGTTCTGGCCGTCGCGGCGATCCTCGTTTCGCTGCCGGCGGTCGGTACGGGGTTGCTGAACGACGACTACATGCAGCGGGCGATCGCCGGCGGACCTTCGCCCTTTGTCGAGCGTCTGACAGCCAACGGGCTCGCTCTTGATCGTTCGACGGCCCTGGGGTCGGTTCTCACCGACCTCTACATCGCGGTCGATCCCCAGCGAAACCTCAATGCGCTGAGGGCCTACGGCGCCCTGCCCTGGTGGACCTACGAAGGCTATCGTGTGGCGTTCTTCCGACCCGTCGCTGCCCTGACGCATTGGCTGGACCACCGGCTCTTCCCCAATTCTCCGAGCCTGATGCATGTGCACAGTATCCTATGGTTTGCGGCGGTCGTCTGGCTCGTTGCGGCTCTGTACCGCAGGTTCATCGACGCCGCGCCGGTTGCGGGCCTGGCGGCCCTGTTGTTCCTTCTGGAGGACGGCAGCTTCTTCCCCACGATGTGGCTGGCGAACCGCAACCTCTTGATCTGCCTGTTCTTCGGGATCATGGCGGTCGTGGTCCATGACCGCTGGCGGCGGGACCGGTGGCGGCCGGGGGCGATTCTGGCGCCTCTTTGCCTGTTGCTTTCGGTGCTGTCGGCCGAGGCGGGCATCGCGACCGTCGCTTACCTGTTCGCCTATGAGGCAGTGCTGATGGCCGGGCGGTGGAGGAGCCGGGTGCTCGCCTTGACGCCGGCCGTCGCGGTGGTCGTCCTGTGGCGTCTGGTCTACAACGTTCTGGGATACGGAGCCTCAGGCGGGGGGTTCTATTTCGACCCGGTGCGTGAACCCGTGGGGTATGTGCTCGCCTGTCTGCAGCGTGCTCCCTTCCTTCTGGCCGGTCAGTGGACGACTGTTCCGCCGGAGCTGTACAGCTTTCTGCCCCCGACGAGCAGGATCGCGCTCTGGCTCGTGCTGAGTGTCCTGACGGTCCTGATCCCGCTGCTGTTGTGGCGCTTCCTTCAGTCGCACCGGCGCAGCCGGTTCTGGCTTGTCGGGATGGTCTTCGCGGCGGTCCCGTTCTGCGCGACGCTGCCGATGAGTCGGTCGCTGCTGTTCATGGCGATCGGGGCATTTGGCCTGATTTCGGAGTTCATCGCCGGCTGGTTCGCGGACACATGGGACGACTGCGGCCGCGTGACGCGAGTCCAGGCGGTCTATGCCAGGCCCGCGTGGCTGCGGGGGTCGGCCCGCAACTTGTGCGCGGTGTTTGTGGTGGTGCACCTGCCGCTGGCGGCGGTCGGGCGGGTGATGGCCCCCCGCGTGGCCGACCGGATGCAGGAGCGGGTGGCCAGAACGATGGACCTGGGCCCCTTGACGGGCGTCGAGCAGCAGGATTTGGTCGTGGTCAACGCTCCGAACCCTGCCTCGTTTCTATATGAGCCGTATGTCAGGGCGTATGAGGAACAGACCCTGCCGAGGGGCTTTCGTCTGTTGGCCCCCGGCTTCGACGAGGTGGAGGTGGCCCGCCCATCGGCGAATGTGTTGATCGTCCGATCCGTCTCACAGGGCCTCTTCGATTGTCAGCGGCAAGGCGCCCGGGCGGATTTCGTGTACTTCTTCCGCTACCTCAGTTATTTTCGCGGTCCCGGGCATCCCCTGAACGTGGGCGATCGCATCGGTCTGGATCGTATGACCGCCGAGGTCCTGGCCGTCGATGAGGCGGGGCTGCCGCAGGAAGTGGCCTTCGAGTTCGCGGTCCCGTTGGACGATTTGTCTTTGAAATGGCTCTGGTGGGACTGGGACAAGCGTCGGTACAGACCGTTTACGCCGCCGCCGGTTGGAGATACCGTGACCCTCGTCGGGCCGTTCTGAGACGCTCCGGCGGCGACTGGCCCAACCGCAATCGCGACAGGATGCTCCGGCGTCTGAAGAGACCCTTTTGCGTCCCGGCGCAGTTTGGCATTCCCGCGAGGCCGGATGTCGCTTATAATGCCCCCGCTGAAAGGGCGGAATTGGCAACATATGGGTAGAACCAAGAGAGATATTGAACGAAACGAGCAGGTCTATCAGCTCAGCACGCTGGTCGCGGGGGAGTTCTCGCTCCAGGAGGTGCTCGACCGGCTGGCCGAGGCGGCGGTCAAGATTGTCGGCGCCAGGGCCTGTTCGATCCGGCTGGTGGACGACGAGACCAACGATCTGAGGATGCGCAGCACCTACGGACTGAGCGAGGAATACCGCAACAAGGGCCCCGTGACGAAGGACGACGAGGTCATCCGGGCCGCCTTTGCCGGGCAGGCGGTCGTCATCGACGACATGCGGGACGACAGCCGCATCCAATACAAGGAAGCCACCCAGAAGGAAGGATTGGTCAGCCAGTTGACGGTGGCCATGCAGTTCCGCAACCACCCCATCGGCGTGCTGCGTCTCTACAGCCCTCGGCCGAGGGGGTTCAAAGGCGACGATACGATCGTTGCTCGGGCCGTCGCATCCCAGTGTGCGGTGGCGATCACCAATGCCAAGCTTTATGGCGAGGCGATTGCCGGCCAGCGGATGGCCGAGCAGATGCGCCTGGCTGGCCTGATCCAGCGCCGCATGATCCCCGAGAAGGCCCCGAGAATCACCGGATTGGACATTGCGGCCACCTATATCCCCTGTTTTGACGTGGGCGGCGACTTCTACGATTTCCTGCCTCTCAGCGACGGGCGAATCGTGATCACCATCGCCGACGTCATCGGCAAGGGTGTTCCTGCGGCGATCATGATGAGCTGGTTCCGCGGCGCGGTCCAGGCCTATACCGAGGGATTCCGAGAGGTGCTCAAGGACATGGGACCGGTCGCCGGCGATCTGAACAGCGGTCTCAAGACGGCCATCCGCACGAAGAACGCGATCGAGAATTTCAACAAGATGGCGTGCATCGAGTGCCGCGAAGGGGAGTTCATCACGCTGTTCTATGCGACGATCGACGCGGTCGAGAAGACGATGACGTACTGTAGCTGCGGGCACGAGCCGACCGCGCTGATACGCAATGGACAGGTGGAGGACCTGGCCAAGGGCGGGCTGGTCCTCGGTGTGGACCCGCAGGCGAAATACGAGATCGAGACGGTCCAGCTCGAAGACGGCGACTGCCTGTTGTTCTATACCGACGGCCTGGTTGACGCCATGGATTTCAACAGCGTGCTCTGGGGTCGCGACCGGATGGTCGAGGCGGCCAGACAATTCACGGATTGTCCGGCCGACCATGTGGTTCGCAACGTGCTGGCCCATCGCCGCCGGTTTGCCGGACTGGCCCGTCAGGTGGACGACACGAGTCTGATCGCCGTCAAGGTCGGCCCGCCCCGGCGAACGGAAGGGTGCCGCGAGTGCGACCCATGCGGCGACGGCAACCGATAACGAGGGGACGATGGCGCTGTTTGTGGTGACAATCGACGGTCCGGCTGCCAGCGGCAAGAGCACGGTCGCCCGACGGGTCGCCCGCCGGATCGGCGCCACGTTTCTCGACACCGGCGCGATGTACCGTGCCGTCACCTTCGCGGCGATGCAGGACGCCGTCGATTGGAGCGACGAGACGCAGTTGGTCGGCGTGGTCGAGAGGCACGCCTTCGCGTTCGAGGCCGACGACAACGCGATGCGGGTCTTCGTCGATGGGGTCGATGTCACCGATAGGATTCGGGACCCGGACCTGACCGCCAACGTTCGCCACGTCGCCGCCTCGCCTCCGATGCGCGCCAGGCTCGTCGAGATGCAGAGGAAGTTCGCCCGGCGTTTCGGTCGCGTGGTCACCGAGGGCCGCGACCAGGGGACGGTGGCGTTTCCCGACGCCGATGTGAAGTTCTATCTCGTCGCCGATGCGATGGAGCGGGCCCGTCGGCGCAAGGCTGAGCTCGACGCCCAGGGCGTCGAGACGGACCTCGACGAGCTTCGTCGCACGATCGAATCGCGCGACCGCAGCGACGAGAGTCGTGCGGTCGGACCGCTCAGGCCGGCGGCCGATGCGATCTGCGTCGATACGACCCGCCTGACCGTCGAGGAAGTCGTGGAGCAACTGCTGAATCGAATCGACCCGTAGGATGGGCTTTTAGCCCATGCTGCATCTATGCTGAAAGAAACGATCAAAGTCAAGTGGTACTTCGTGGCGCGGTTTCTGTGCCAGGTGTTCACGCTGCTGTTCTTCCGCTACCGCGTGTACGGCCGCAACCGCATCCCCACTGAAGGCCCTTTTATCATCGCCGGCAACCACCAGAGCTTCCTCGATCCGGTCTTCATGGGCATCGGCGCCAAGCGTCGTCTGCTGTTCATGGCCCGCGATTCGCTCTTTCGCTCGCGACTGTTCGGCGGCCTGATCCGTTCGACCAACGCCATTCCGGTGTCTCGGGACAAGGCCGACATCGGCGCGATCAAGCTGGTGCTCGCGCAGCTCAAGGAAGGTCACGGCGTCTGTCTCTATCCCGAAGGCACCCGCAGCAGCGACGGTAAGATCACCGCGTTCAAGCCAGGCTTCGGCCTGCTCTGCCGCCGCTCGCAGGCGCCGGTCGTGCCGGCCCTGGTCGATGGCGCGTTCGAATGCTGGCCCCGCCACCGCACGCTCTTTTCGCCGGGCCCGATCTTTGTCTGGTTCGGCGAGCCTCTGCCACCGGAGGAGATTCGCAGGATGACCAACGAGCAACTCGCCGACTGGCTCACCCAGACCCTCCGCCAAATGCAGCACGACTGCCGCCTCAAACAAGGCAAGCAACCCTACGACTACACCAGCGAATCGCCGCCGGACTCCCATCGGAACATCGAATAGTCTTCCCGCTTGGTGTCCCGGCCTGTCTGCGGGACAGTCTCGCTGCACGCATGTGGGGCTATCCTCACGCGGATGGGAAGAGCCCCTGAGCGCTGGCGGTGATGAGACGGTCGCCGTCGGTCCAGTGGTCGCGGTACCACGTCGAGGCGGGGAAGGTGTCGTTGAGCTGGGCCATTTTCGCCTGGAGCACGTCTCTGTATTTCTGGAGGGTGGCGTTGTGGGCCGGGTCTCCGGTCAGGTCCTTCATCTGGTGCGGGTCGGCGACGTGGTCGAAGAGCATCTCCTTGCGGGGCAGCCTTCTGGGGCCTTCGCCGCGAAAGACGGCGTAGGTGAAGCGCTTGTCGCGCAGGGCGCGCCACTCGTGGCCGTCGGCCCAGATGGCGCAGGCGCCGGTGTTCATAAGGAAGGCCGCCTCGGGCTCCGGGCCGGATTGGCCTTGGGCCACGTGACTCAGTTCCATGCCCTCGACGCTCTGCGGGATGCGCGAGCCGAGCCCCGCCAGGCCCAGCAGGGTGGGCATGATGTCAGGCGTATTGAGGCACGTGTCCGAGACGCTGCCGGCGGGAATGCGGCCCTTCCATCGCATCAGGAACGGCACGCGGACCGCCTCTTCGTAGAAGATGTTCTTCTTCATCCGGCCGTGCCCGCCGAACATCTCACCGTGGTCGCTGGTGAAGACGATCAGGGTCTCTTCGGTAAGGCCGCCCTTATCGATCGCGTCGAGAATACGGCCGACGTTCCAGTCGAGGTTGGCCGTCATCGCGTAGTAGTTCCGCATCCACTCGTCGATCAACTCGGGGCTCTTCTCGATGTTGGACCAGCCGTCGCCATACGGGTCCATCTCGCTGGAATAGTTGGACGGCATCTCGAACGTCACGTCCTTGAACATGTCGTAGAACCTCGCGGGCACATTGCTCTTGACCCACGGGTCGTGCGGCGTCCCGTACGAGACCATCAGGAAGAACGGGTTGTCGTCACCGGCCTTCTTCGAGAGGAACTCGATCGCCATGTCCGTCTGCGCATCCGGCTCGTAGACGCCTTCGCCGCAGAAGATCTTCTCGGGCGACTCGGTGTGATAGTAGCTGCCGAAGTACTCGTGGTGGAAGTTGTAGGCGGCCCAGTGGCCGTCGAAGCCGAGGCGGTGGGGCCCGCGCGGGATGAACGAGTTGGCCGGATCGAAGTGGTTGCCAAGCTGATTGGCGTAGAGGTGCCACTTGCCGATGTACCCGGTCTCATAGCCGGCGTCGGTCAGCACGTGGCCCAGACACCGCTGGTTGGGGTTCATTCGCAGCTCGTTGATCACCATGCCCGTGCCGGTGGTGTGTTTGCCGGTGAACAGCGACGCGCGATACGCCGAGCAGACGGGCATGTGCGAGACCGCCTGGCGGAAGTCCATCCCCTCTGCCGCCAGCCGATCGAGACGCGGCGTATACGCTTTGGCGTCGCCGGCGTACCCACACGACTGATACCGCAACTGGTCGGCGAGCAGATAGATGATGTTGGGGCGTCGTGCCGTTTTGCGCCCGGCGGCGGTCGATGTGCAACCCGCCAGGGCCCCGAGCCCCAGACACGACAGACCCGAACGCAGCAGAAACTCTCTCCGGTTCATCAGAATACCTCCCATCGCGCAGCCGTTGCGGTGCTCGTTACAGCATGTCCATGGTGCCTTTGTAGAAGGCGACGTCGAGTGTCATGACCATGGCGCCGCGGGTCTTGTCGAGGTCGCCGGTGATGGACTCGATCCCGCGGACGATCCTGGCCTCGTCCTGTTCCGGAATCAGCGTCAGGATCGTATGACTGATCTTCACGTCCTCGCGCATGAAACTCAGGAAGCTGGCGAACAGGGGCAGGTTCGAGATATAGGCGCCCATGCCCTCGGAGCGGAGGATCGTCGCGCCATCGACGTTCACGTCGATCAGATACTCCAGCACGTCGTTGAGCAGTTGATCGTAGTAGAGCACGATCAGCAGCAGGCGGCGCTTCTGCTGGTCGCCCTGGGCCGGGGCGGTCTCTCCGCTGAGATGGCGGACCAGCACCTCGTAGAGAATCTCGGGCGTGCGGGTCTTGAGCGCCTCTTTGCGGAAGGTGGTCTGGCTGAGCATCCGGGCCAGTCCCGCCAGCACCTTGAGGTGTTCGGCGACCTTGTCGGACGGGGCCAGCACGACGAAGAATATCTGCACCCGCCGGCGGTCGATCGCGTCGTAGTCGACGCCGTCGGGGGCCATCAGCACGAGCACGACGAAATCCTTGAGGGCGTCCAGGCGGGCGTGCGGAATCGCCACGCCGTTGCCGATCCCCGTCGAGACCGCCGCCTCGCGCTCGGCCAGCAACTGGTGGATCTGCTCTTCGGGGACTCCCTGGAGCTGGGGCGCCTTGGCGGCCAGGGCCGCGATCTTCGTCAGGGCCTGCGCCTTGTTGCGCGCCCGGAAATCGACGCGGATGAGGTCTCTCTCGATGTAGTCGGCGATGTTCATTCCGTCTCCATTTCGTTGCCCCGGAGAATGGCGTGGCGCAGCAGGAACGGCGAGGCGACCTCGTTGACAAAGATGGATGCCAGGACGATGTTGACCAGTTCCGGGAAAACCCCGTAGAGGGGATCGCCCTCCGCCAATCCCGAGGCCAGCGGCGACGACTGGATCAACAGGACGAAGCCCAGCGCGATGCCACCCTGTGAGAACATGCACAATCCGAGATTGCGGCGGACGGGCGGCGCCAGGCCGCAGGCGAGTGTGCCGGCGTAGGTGCCTGCATATTTTCCCGCCGCCCGCACAACGATGTAGAACAGGCCCGCGATCAGCACGGTCCGCTGGAGGAAGATTCCAGGGTTCATTTCGATGCCCGCGATGACGAAGAACAACGCATAGATGGGCGGGGTCAGCGGCTCGATCTGACGGAACAGTCGATGGTTTCCGGAAGACAGGTTGATCAGGACCGCGCCCATCACCATGTTCGCCAGCAGCGGGGAAAGGTGCAGCACGATGGCGAAGCCGGTCATGATGAACAGAACGCCGATCGTGGCGACCAGGTGTTCTCCCGGGTTCTGGATGTGACGGGACAGCAGGTGCAGGATCAGGCCGCCGATCGCTCCGGCCAGGACCGACAGAGCGATCTCCCGCAGCGACGAGATGAGTGTGTACGACGTTGCGGCCTCCACGTTCAAGATGTTGGTCACCACCGTGAAGGCCAGGCCGAAGACCACGACCGCCACCGCATCGCCCAGCGCCACGACGCCGAAGAGGTAATCGACGAACCGCCCATGCGCCCGCAGGTGATGGATCTCGGCGATGATCACCGCCGGCGCCGTCGCGCAGGCCATCACCGCCAGCAGAATCGCATAGGGATATCCGATCGGCAGTTCGGGCAGGAACCGACTCAGGGCCAGGCAACTGACCAGCACGACCACGAAGGTTACGATCAGCCCAATGAACGTGATCCGCAGCACGTTGCGTCCGATCCGGCGCATCTTGCGGGCCGAGAACTCGGCGCCCACGCTCAGCGCCAGCAGGCCGATGGCCGTTTCCGTTACGATGTTCAGCGACGCGGTCAGTTCGTGCGCGACCAGGCCGGTCGTGAAGGAATTGACAATCAGGCCGGCGAAGATGAAGCCGGAGATCTCCGGCATGGTCAGCCGACGGAAGAGCTTGCCGAGAAAGTAGCCGATGATCAGCAGAATGCCCACGAGGAACAGCGGGTGTTCCATGAAGAGCGTCTTCAGTTCCTGCCAGTATGATCCCTGCCACCACATAGTCGGATTCCGTACTGTTGCCCTTCGCGTTCGGGCCGTTTGCGTGGTCTTTGCCGCGATACGGCAGAGGCAGACCCGATCGGCTCGGGTCGTGCAAGACCCGGCGCCGTCGTGACGCCAATCTACAGCCTGCACGCGCCGAAGTCAACGCATCGCCCGCTGAGGCCGGCGCGCTTGACAGGATCGACGGCCTCGCTTACAAGATCGCCACTCTTGCCAACAACAAGCCAATAGGAGCTGTAATGGACAATACGGTTGAAATGCAGATCGTCGAAGCGGAGGAACGGCTCCGTGTGGCCATGCTGGGCTCCGATGTGGGCGAGCTGGATGCGTTACTGGCCCCGGAACTGATCTTCACGAACCACCTTGGAGGCGTGATCGGAAAGGAGGACGATCTTGCCGCGCACCGGTCGGCCACGGTGGAAGTGCACGAGCTGACGCCCTCCGAGCGGCACATTCGCATCTACGGCGATGTCGCGATCGTTTCGGTGCGGGTGCATCTGTCGGGCTGTTACGCCGGCGTCCCATCGCAAGGCGATTTTCGGTTCACCCGAGTCTGGGCTCTTTCACCCGACCGGGTTTGGCGCGTTGTTGCCGGCCATTCGGGTCTGGTCGCGTAGAAGAGGCGCTGTGCTCGCAAGGCGGGGCAGTTTGCGATTGCGACGCCGGACCGGGGGCGGTATGGTTCGATACGGGGGACGATGGTCTTTGAAAGGGGTGTTCGATGCGGCGAATCGCAACGATGCTTGGAGTGTTTGTGATCCTGGTTCCTGTGTCGAGGGCCTCTGTCGCAGGTGAGATGGATGGTGACGGGATCGACGTGATTCCGCGACCGGTCTTGGCCGAACGACTGGAAGGGGTCTTTCACGTCACGCCATCGACACGTATCCTGGCGCAGGGGGCTGCGGCGGCTGAAGCGAAGAAGCTGGTCGAGGCTCTGGCGCCGGCGATGGGATTCTCTCTGGAGCTGACGGCGTCGTTGCGGCCGGGCGAGAGGGCGATCGAGATGAGACTGGACGAGAGCCTCTCGTCGCTCGGCGCCGAAGGGTATGAGTTGGGCGTGACGCCCGAGCGAATCGCGATCGTTGCGGCGCAGCCGGCGGGGCTGTTCTACGGCATCCAGACCTTGCGGCAGCTTCTGCCTGCGGCGGTCTTCGGCCGCACGAACGCAGAGGAGGTAGTATGGGATGTGCCCTGTGTGAACGTCACCGACCATCCGCGTTTTGCCTGGCGGGGCCTGCTGGTCGATCCGGCCCGCCACTTCATCGCCAAGGGTGATTTGCTCCGTTTCATTGATGTGATGGCGCTGCACAAGTTCAACCGCTTGCAGATCCATCTGACGGACAACGAGGGCTGGCGGATCGAGATCAGGAAGTACCCGAAGCTGACCGAGATCGGTTCGAAGATGGACTGGAACCTCCGCCACCGCGACGGGACCGGCCCGCGCTGTTTCGGTTTCTACACGCAGGACGACATGCGTCAGATCGTTCGGTACGCGGCGGAGCGTCACATCACGGTCGTGCCGGAGATCGAGATGCCGTTCCACACCGGAGGGGCGATTGTGGCCTACCCCGAACTGGGCATTGCACCCGGGCGCCTTGTCCCATTGCCGATCGAGCAGCGATGGCGCAAAACCAGCGGCCTGATCGCGCCCCGCCCGGAGACGGTCGCGTTCTTCCAGGAGGTGCTGACGGAGATCATGGAGCTGTTTCCGAGCAAGCATATCCACATCGGCGGCGATGAGGCCAACATCGACCTCTGGACCAACGACCCCGAGATGCAGGCGCAGATGAAGCGACTGCAACTGAAGGACGCCCATGAGCTGCACAGTTGGTTCATCAAGCAGATGGACGTATTTCTGTCGCGTCATGGCCGACGGCTGGTCGGCTGGGATGAGATCCTCCAGGGCGGTCTGGCCCCCGGGGCCACGGTCATGAGCTGGCGAGGCGAGCAGGGGGGCATCGCGGCCGCCAACGCCGGGCACGACGTCGTGATGGCCCCGACGTCGCACACGTACTTCGACTACTATCAGGGGCCGGCCGAGTCGGAGCCTTTGGCGATCGGCGGGGACCTGCCGCTGGCGAGGGTCTACTCCTACGATCCGATCCCTGCGGCTATCGAGGCCGACAAGGTCCATCACGTGCTGGGCGTGCAGGGTCAGTTGTGGGGCGAGTTCATCGCCACGCCCGAGCATTTGAATTACATGGCCTATCCGCGCGCCGCGGCGCTGGCGGAGGTCGGCTGGTCCGCCAGGGAGGCGAAGGATTACGCGCCGTTCGTCGGCCGGCTGCGTCGCCATCTCGAACGCCTGCGAACTCTCGGCGTCCACTTCCGATCGCTTGACGGACGAAGGAACGGCTACGGGTCGGCGGTCTGCGGGACCAGTTCGATCTCGTAGACCTTGGGCCAGCACTTTCCGGTGACGAGCAGACGCCCCGTCTCGGCGATATAGGCGATGCCGTTGAGGACGATGTTGGAGGGGCTGTATTGCGGGGGGATGTAGAGGCCGGTCAGGTCGATCCAGCCGGTGACGCGCCCGGTCTCCGGGCAGATGATCGCGATGTAGTCGGTCGGAAGGACGTTGGCGTAGATCTTCCCGTCGATGTATTCAAGTTCGTTGATCTGTCGCAGCGGCCGTCCGTTGTGGTGGACCCGGATTCGGCTGGTCTCGGCGTACGTGTTCGGATCGAAGAAGCGCAGCACGGCGGTGCCGTCGCTGAGGATCAGGCGCGTCCCATCGCTGGTCAGGCCCCAGCCCTGGCCATTGTACGTGAACTGACCTAACTCGCGGAACGTCGTCTTGTCGTAGATGAATGCGACCTGCGACTTCCACGTCAACTGAATGATCTTCTCGCCGAAGAGGGCGATCCCTTCGCCGAAGTACTGGTCGGGCAGGCGGAGTCTCTTGACGATCCGGTCGTTCTCGAGGTCGCGTTTGATCAGGGCCGACTGCTTGTAGAGGCCGGTCCCCTCGTAGAGATAGCCGTCCTCGTAGACCAGACCCTGAGTGAAATTGCGCGTGTCATGCGGATAGGTCTTGATGATTCGGTACCCATAGTAGGCGATGGGGGGCTGTTCCGACTCGGGTTCGCCGGTGGCTGCCGCCGCATTCGGATCGGCATCTTGCTGCTGCGGTGACGCCGGAGCCTGCGCGGACGAGAGAATCAGGCCCGCCCACAACACGAACCATGCCACAAGCCGGCGAAATGCGTCCCGACGGACGTCGGGCTCACCCCACGTGCCGGCGCGGCCGCCCGAACCCGATCGCTCTTGTGCTGCCTCTTGATATGGCATGGACCTCTTCTCTCGTGCGTTGTAGCCTTGCGAGACGATCCAATCGTATCGCTGGGCGGCGTTTGCGTCAAGCAGACACTGCGGTGGCGGAGCGGCGAAATGGGCTTGACGGTCGTCGGCGGGCTCGGTACGCTGGCCCAAGTGAACTGGAGCCGATTGCTTCTTCTGAGGCGCGTATCGAAATGCGAGGACAGCATGAGCGATTTCAACCGAATGCGAGGGGGCAAGTCCATGGTCCGGTCGGGAGGTGTGATATGTCTGGCAAAGTCAAGGCGAGTCTGCCGGTTGTCCTGTTTTCCGTGGCGTTGACGGCGGGGTCGTGCGCGCCGATGCGGCTCTGTTGTGAGTCGCGAGGAGCCGATCTGCTGGCGACGGGTGTGGTGGGCTGGCAGCAGATCGGTGGCGAGCGCGGTGATTGGCAGCTGGAAGACGGCGTGCTCGCCGGTCGAGCGTCATCGTCCGATGTGGCCGGGCCCCGTTGGCTGGCGACGGTGGACCAATACGACGATTTCGAGCTGTCACTGGAGTTTCGAATCGCGCCCGGGGCCGACAGCGGCGTTTTCGTTCGCGCGCCGTTGCGAGGCGACCCGACGTATGCGGGAATGGAAATCCAGATCCTTGATGACGCAACCCGCGACGGGAGTGCGCTGCGCGCGGACCAGGTCAGTGGCAGTATCTACGGCGTGCAGGCGCCCTCCGAGCGGATGGGCGGTCGGGCGGGTCAATGGCAGTCGATGGTGGTGGCATGCCGCGGGTCCCGTGTCAAGGTGGCCCTCAACGGGCGGAAGGTGGTCGATACGGACACGACGTACTATCCCTATTTGTATGGCGATCATCCGGGCCTGACCCGAGAGCGGGGCTATATCGGCCTGCAATACCATAGTGGGGTGGAGTTCCGCAAGATTGCGATTGAACCGTTGGTGAAATGACTGTCGGCGAAACGGCGGCTGTCAGGTGACAACCGCAGGCGCCTTTGCCGCCTAACGGGTGAATTGATGTTGGAGAACCAACCACTTTCGAAGGGGCATCGATGAACAAGAAAGCAAATCTCTGTGGTGTCACCCGTCGCGACTTCATCAGGGCCTCGGCCGCGTCGCTGGCGGGTCTGGGCCTGGCGAGCCGGGCCTATGCGGCCGGGTCTGACACCGTCCGCGTCGGTCTGATCGGCTGCGGCGGCCAGGGAACGCGGGACCTGATCAGTTGCGTACGCAGCTCGCCGGGCGTGGAGATCGTCGCGATGGGCGACCTGTTCAAAGACCATCTGCAACAGTCGTTGGCGAAGCTCAAGGAGGAGGTGCCGGCGGCGGTGAAGGTCGGGCCCGACAGGCAGTTCGTCGGTTTCGATGCGCACCGGCGCGTCGTGCAGTCCGATCTGGACATGGTGCTCCTGACGGCGCCGCCCCATTGGCGGGCCGAGCACTTCCAGGCGGCCGTCGAGGCCGGCAAGCATGTGTTCATGGAGAAGCCGGGGGGCGTGGACCCCGTAGGCATCCGGTCCGTCATCGCCACAGCCGAACTGGCGCGGCAGAAGCGGCTTAGTGTGGTGGCCGGCACGCAGCGGCGGCACAGCAAGAAGTACCAGGAGACCATCCGTCGCATCCACAACGGACAGATCGGCGAGATCGTTGCGGCCCAGGCCTACTGGAACGGCGGGGACATGCTCGGATACTGGCAATGGTGGGACAAAGGCAATCTGTCGGATATGGAGTGGCAGTGCCGCAGTTGGCCTTGGTTCACCTGGACCAGCGGCGATCACATCGTCGAACAGCACGTGCACAACCTCGATGTGATCAACTGGGCGCTCGACGCTCATCCCGAGCAGTGCATGGGCATGGGCGGTCGGGAGGTGCGCAACCTGGGCAACATCTACGACCATTTCGCGGTCGAATATGAGTATGCCAAGGGGGTTCGGGTGGCCAGTCAGTGCCGCCAGATCAATGGCACGACCAGCCGGATTGCCGAACGTGTGGTCGGCACGAAGGGCTATGCCGACGTCGATCGCGGCGTGATCGTCGGCGAGAAGCCCTTCACCTATGAGGGCCCCGATCCCGATCATTACGTCCAGGAGATGGCCGACCTCATCGAGAGCATTCGCAAAGGCTCCCCGATCAATGAAGGCAAGCAGGTGGCCGAGAGCACGATGAACGCCATCATGGGACGCATGAGCGCCTACAGCGGTCGGGCCCTGAAGTGGGACTGGGCGATGAAGGCCTCGAAGGAGGACCTGCGGCCGCCGAAGTACGACTGGATCGATCTGCCGGAGCCGAAGGTCGCCGTTCCGGGCCAGACGCCGCTGGTGTGATCGAGTTCCTGCATGAAACCGGTCCTGTGGGATTTCGCCGCAGTACAGAATCGCTGAAGCAACGGTCGAACAACCGACCAGATTGGGGTATTGAGATGGAGAATCGGAGCAAGCACGAGCGATTGTCGAGACGGGACTTTGTGAAGGGCGCTGCGGCTGGGGCGTTTTCGGTGGCAACCCTGTCGGGCCTGAGCCCGCGTGCGTTCGCCGCCGGCAGCGACAAGGTGCGTCTCGGTCTGATCGGCTGCGGCGGACGAGGCATGCACGACACGTCCATGTGCCTGACGGCGGCTGAGAACATCGAACTGATTGCGATGGGCGACGTGTTCAAAGACCGGGTCAATAGCTGCCGGGCCTGGTTGACCCGAGAGCCCAAGGAAGGCGAGGACCCGAATCAGATCCGGGCGAAGGTGAAGGTTACGGAGGAGATGTGCTTCGGGGGTTGGGACGCCTACAAGAAGGTCCTGGCGACGGATGTGGACATGGTCATCCTGACGACGCCGCCCCAGTTCCGTCCGATCATGCTGAAGGCGGCCGTCGAGGCCGGCAAACACGTGTTCGTGGAGAAACCTGTGGCGGTCGATCCCGTCGGGGTCCGCTCGGTGATCGCCTCGTCGGACCTGGCAGACCAGAAGGGCCTGACGATCGTGGCCGGCACGCAGATGCGACGGATCTCGCACCTCGTCGAGGCCATGAAGCGGATTCACGACGGTGCGCTGGGTACGATCCAGAGCGGTCAGTGCTTTCGGCTGGGTGGGGCCATGCGAGGCTGGGGTCCTCAGCAGCGTGATCCCGGTTGGTCGGACATGGAATGGCAACTGCGTCGCTGGCTGTTTATGACCTGGCTCAGCGGCGATTTCATCGTCGAGATGCACGTTCACGATCTCGATATCATCAACTGGGCGATGGGCGGACCTCCGGTCCAGTGCTTTGCTTTGGGGGGCCGGCAGCAGCGGACCGAGCCAGAATACGGCGACTCCTACGACCATTTTGCGGTGGAGTACGACTACCCGAACGGCGTGAGCGTTTCATACAAAGGCGCCCAGCAGGACGGCATCGCCAATCCGCACTACGGGCACGTCGTCGGAACCAAAGGCTCGGCTCGGCTGGATTTCGGGCGGGCCGTCTTCCAGGGCGCTCATACCGCGACGATCGGCTGGGACGAGTATGATCCCTGCCTGACCCAGCATGCCGACCAGATTGCCGCCATTCGTGAGGGCAAGCGGCTGAACGAGGGCCGACGGATCGCCGAAAGCACGATGACTGCGATCATGGGCCGGATGAGCGCTTACACGGGTCGGGCCCTGAAGTGGGATTGGGTGATGAACGCTTCGAAGCTGGATCTGACCCCGCCGGCCTACGCATTCGGCGATCTGGCGATGCCGGAGGTGGCCGTCCCGGGCAAGACCCGGTTGATATGACCGCCGCCAGGAGAGACCAATGGCATCCGAGAGAAGGAGTTCAGAAATGGCACATTCAACGAGCAAGCGGCCGGCTGTCGTCGCGGCACTGTTGATCACCTTGGCGACCGGGCAAGCGGCAGTGGCCCAGACGGCCGCCCCAACCGTACCGAAGGAGAAGGTTGTCCTGTGGAATGGGGTGGATTACACGGGCTGGAAGCTGTTTCTGCCCGATGCGAACGCCGACGTTGCCAAGACGTGGTCGATCGACAAGGGCGTGTTGCGCTGCGAAGGCCGGCCGGCCGGGTACATGCGGACGGAGACGCCATATGCCGACTACCACCTGCACGTCGAATGGCGATGGCCCGCCAAGCCGGGCAACAACGGCGTCCTGGTGCATATGAGCGGTCCCGATAATGTCTGGCCCAAGAGCCTCGAATGCCAGCTCCAGGCGGGCAGCGCCGGGGATTTCTGGGTGATCGGAGGCGTCGAAACCGCCCAGCATGCCAGGGGCGGTTCCCGCGTCCAGGGCCGGCGTACCATCAAGTTGCGCGACAGCAGCGAGAAGGAGCCGGGCCAGTGGAACGCCTACGACATCATCTGCAAAGACGACTGGGTGGTCGTGCTGGTCAACGGCGTGCTTCAGAACGTCGCGACCGAGTGCTCCGAACGCGGCGGCAAGATCTGCCTCCAGAGCGAGGGTGCGGTCATCGAGTACCGTAACCTCTGGATCGCGCCCGTGGAGTAGCCGGCTCCGGTGACGGGGGCGCACCCCCGGACATGGAATGCGTAGGATGGGCAGTGGGTCCGAGGGGCTCGCTTGCGCCCGTTTTTCCGTTTGCCAGGGATTGGCGGAAGGCGGCATGGATCTGACATGAAGGTACTGGTAGCGGCCAAGTGTGGTTTCTGTCCCGGGGTTCGCAACGCGATCAGCATGGCCGAAGAGACGCTTCAGCAGGCGGGGGCCGGCCGGTCGGTTTACTGCCTCGGTCCGATAATTCACAACAAGGACGAGGTGGAACGGCTGCGGGCCGCCGGCCTGCACACGGTCGATGCGGTCGATCAGATGGACTCGGGAACCGTCCTGATCCGCTCGCACGGGGTCGCACCGAGCGAGCTGAACCGGCTCAAGGACCGGGGGTTTCACATCGTCGATGCGACCTGTGTTCTGGTCAAACGCCTTCAGCAGATCGTCAAACAGCTCGAATCCGAGGGATACGAGGTAGTGATTATCGGCGAGGAGAACCATCCGGAGGTCCAGGGTGTCGTCGGGTGCGTCGGCGACGTGGTCGTGGTCGCCGATGAGGACGACCTGGACAAGCTGCCCAGGAACGGCCGGCTGGGCATCGTCTGCCAGACGACGCAGAGCCCCGAGCACTTGGGGCGGATGCTGGACGCCATCGCCCGCCGCAGCTTCAGCGAGTTGAAGGTGATCAACACCCTGTGCAAGGAGGCGATCAAGCGGCAGGAATCCGCCATCGAGCTATGCCAGCAGGTGGATGTCATGTTCGTCCTGGGCGGGCTGCACAGCGCCAACACCCGTCGGCTGGCCGACCTGTGCAAAAAGCACAATGAAGCGACGTTTCACTTGCAGAACTGGGACGAACTTGATAAAAAAGTACTTTTCGGCAAGGCCGTTGCCGGCGTTACGGCCGGGGCCTCGACGCCGAACTGGGTCATTGAAGAGTTTGTCAGGCACCTGGAACGATTCGGCGAGGAACGGTGAATGGGCCGTCGGATCGCCGTGAGGGGATACATGCCCTCTGCTGCGTGAGCAGAGGGAGCTTCCATATCAACTTGGATTGATGCAACGTGGCATTGAGGCAGGCCGGTGTGTATGTGGGGCGTCGGTCGGTCGCATGGAAAGACTCCACAGGGGAATTGGAATCTATGGTAGATCGAAACATTGTCAACAAGCTGGGATTGTCGGACGCGAAACTGGACGAGCAGATCGGCGAGATGTTTGGAGACGGCGAGAACCAATATCTCGAACAGATGCTCCAGAAGAAGGTGGACTCGCGTCTGCCCGGAACCATTCTGAAGGGCACCATCGTCTCGCAGATCGGCAACGACGTGATCGTCGAGGTGGGCCTCAAGAGCGAAGGTGTGGTCGATGCCGGTGAGTTCGGCAGCCCCGACGAGATTGCGCCGGGCCGGGAGATCGAGGTGCTGCTTGAAGACACCGACTCCGACGGCGGGCTGATCCTGCTGAGCAAGCGCAAGGCCGACACGATTCGTGGGTGGGAACACATCATCAACACGAAGCAGGAAGGGGACGTCGTCAGCGGCAAGGTCATCCGCCGGATCAAGGGCGGCCTGCTCGTGGACATCGGGGTCCCGGTGTTCCTGCCGGCCTCGCAGGTGGACATCCGCAAGCCGGGCGACATCAGCCGGTTCATCGGCAAGGACGTCGAGTGCAAGATCCTCAAGATCGACGTGGAGAACCGCAACATCGTGGTCTCCCGACGCAAGCTCATCGAGGAAGAGCGCCGCGCCAGCAAAGAGAAGATCCTCAACGAGATCGAGGTCGGTCAGCTTCGCAAGGGCGTCGTCAAGAACATCGCGGACTTCGGCGTGTTTGTCGATCTCGGCGGTCTGGACGGCCTGCTGCACATCTCCGACCTGAGCTGGGGCCGCATCTCTCACCCGTCCGAGGTGGTCGATCTGGACCAGGAGATCGAGTGCGTCGTCATCGGTGTGGACAAGGACAACGAGAAGATCTCCCTGGGTCTCAAGCAGAAGAGCGCCAGCCCGTGGGAGAACGTCGAGGCGAAGTACCCCGTCGGCGTCAAGGTCAAGGGCAAGGTCGTCAACGTGATGAACTACGGCGTCTTCGTTCGCCTCGAAGACGGCATCGAAGGCCTCGTGCACATCAGCGAGATGAGCTGGACGCGACGTCTGTCGCACCCGAGCGAGATGGTCAATCTCGGCGACGAGATCGACGTTGTCGTCCTGAACGTCAACAAGGAGAAGCAGGAGATCTCGCTGGGCATCAAGCAGACCGAGCAGAACCCGTGGGAACTGGCGGCCCGCAAGTACCCGCCGGGCACCGTCGTGACCGCCAACGTCCGCAGCATGACGAACTTCGGCGCCTTCGTCGAGATCGAGCCGGGCATCGACGGCATGGTCCACATCTCCGACCTGAGCTGGACCCGCAAGTTCGGGCACCCCAGCGAGGCGCTGGAGAAGGGCCAGGAGGTCAAGTGCGTGGTCCTCGAAGTTAACGAGGCCAAGCAACGGATCTCGCTGGGCATCAAGCAGATGACCGAGGACCCGTGGATTCGGGCCATCCCCGAGAAGTACATCCCCGGCCACATCATCAAGGGCAAGATCGCCAAGCTCACCAATTTCGGCGCCTTCGTCGAGCTCGAACCGGACCTCGAAGGTCTGCTGCACATCTCCGAGCTGGCCGATCACAAGATCGACAAGCCGCAGGATGTGGTCAAGCCCGACGACGAGGTCGAGGTCAAGATTCTCAAGGTCGATCCGGAAGCGCGCAAGATCGGGCTGAGTCTGCGAAGGGTGCAGTGGGCCGCCGAAGAGCATGCTGCCGCACCGACCAAGCCCCAGCCTCAGGCAAGAGCGACCCCGGAAAGCTCCTATCCTTCCGGCGGGGATACGCTGGGCATCACGCTTCGCCCGGCCAAGCCGGCCGCGCCGGAAGCGACGAAGCCTCAGGGGAGCGACGAGGGGTAGGAGCCTGCTGCCTCAAAGAAACGGAAAGCGTGCTTTGACGTATCGCGCTGTGTGATTTCGAAGGGCCCTCCGGGTGTTGTGGAGGGCCCTTTGCCATGCGCCGGCGCGCATCGCGGCGCGGGGTGGTTGCCGCTGCGATAGCCGACGGGTATAATGAAGCGATTGGCAATGGAATAGACGGACGATCCTTGAAAGGTCATCGCGATGCTGCTCTGGCTGTTTCGTGGGGTATTCATCATCATTGTGGTCTCGGTGCTGGTGGTCAACGCCAGCTCGATCGAGCTGAGCACGACGGAGAACTCGGCGAGCTGGTGGGCCGTGGTGATCAGCGGCATGGGTCTGGCCATCTTCTTCCTGTTGCTCGATGTTCTGACGCCGAAACGCAAACTCAGTGCCCTGGCCGGCGTGTTCTTCGGACTGCTGGTCGGGATGCTCATCAGCGGCGCCCTGGCCAGCGCCGTGGACATGATCGGGGAATCCTATCGCATCCCGATGGTCGAGCCGGCCAAGGTTGCCATCAAGTGGATGCTCGGCATCGGTATCTGCTACTTCACGATCAGCATCGTCATGCGCACCAAGGACGATTTTCGCTTCGTCGTGCCCTACGTGGAATTCGCCAAGCAGACCAAGGGGGCCCGGCCGCTGATTCTCGACACCTCCGCCATCGTCGACGGGCGGATCTACGATCTGTCCGAGAGCCGCCTGTTCGACGCGCCGATCATTGTGCCCCGGTTCGTGCTCAACGAATTGCAGCTCATCGCCGATTCGTCGGACAAGCTCAAGCGCAACCGCGGCCGTCGCGGCCTGGACGTGCTCAAGAAGATGCAGTCCAGTCAGGTCATCGAGGTCGAGATCGACGAAACCGCCATCGCCGAGACCGAAGAGGCCAAGGGCGTCGATCAGAAGCTGATGGTCTTTTCCAAGGCCCACAACGGGCGACTGGTCACCACCGACTACAATCTGACGAAGGTCGCCCAGGTGCGCGGCGTCGATGTGGTCAATATCAACGATCTGGCCAACTCGCTGAAGGTCGTGGCCCTGCCGGGCGAGACGATGCAGGTCAAGATCGTCAAGCCGGGCGAGGAGGCCGATCAGGGCATCGGTTATCTCGACGACGGCACGATGATCGTCGTCGAGGGCGGACGCAACAAGATCGGGCGGGACGTGCAGATCAGCGTGACCAGTTCGCTGCAGACCTCGGCGGGCAAGATGATCTTCGGACGTTTCGAGTCGTTTGCCTCGGCCGACCGGCCCAATGACCGGCCGGAGCGGCCTTTCAACCCTCGTTCGAACCGCATGTCGGCCCGATCCTGACGGAGAACGCCCACCGCACGAGCGGATTGCCATGCCAAGAATCCGGAATCGAAGACAATGGGTCCTGCGGCGTCTGAGACTGACGCCCGCCACCGAGATGCTTCTGCTGGCCGTTGTGGTGGGCATCCTCGGCGGGTTTGGGGCGCTGTTTTTCAAGAAGCTGATCCTTCTCTTTCAGTCTCTGTTTTGGGCGACGACCGACATGTCGGCCGACTCGCTGGGGGCCATGGTCTGGTATCGCAGGCTGTTGCTGCCGGCCGTCGGCGGCGCGATCGTCGGTCCGCTGGTCTATTTCCTGGCCCGCGAGGCGCGCGGGGACGGCGTCGCCGAGGTGATGGCCGCCGTCATCACGCGCAACAGTGTGATCCGACCGATTGTGGTGATCGTCAAGTCGCTCGCCTCGGCGATCAGCATCGCCAGCGGCGGGTCGGTCGGGCGGGAAGGCCCGATCGTACAAATCGGAGCGGCCATCGCCTCGACCGTCGGCCAGGTGCTTCGCCTGTCTCCTATCCAGCTCAAGACCCTCGTCGGCTGCGGCGTCTCCGCCGGCATCGGGGCCACCTTCAACGCCCCCATGGCGGGGACCCTCTTCGCGCTGGAACTGATCGTCGCGGATTTCGGTCTCACCGCGTTCACTCCGATCCTGGTGTCGGCTGTGGCAGCGACGGCCGTGTCCCGCCAGTTCAACGGGGCGATTCTGGGAACGATCTTGCCGACCTTCCAGATGGTCTCGCTCTGGGAATTTGCGATGTATCTGGTTCTCGGCGTTCTTGCGGGGCTCGTCGGCTTCCTCTTCTCGCGCAGCATCTACGTGGCCAACGATCTGTTCGAACGCACGAAAATCGCCGCGTGGATTCGCCCTGCGTTCGGGGGGCTCCTCGTTGGAGGAGCCGCCATCTTCTATCCGCACATCATGGGCGTCGGCTACGAAGGGATCCGTGCGCTCTTCGAGGGCCGCCTGGCCTTCGACGTGATGCTCATCCTCGTTGGGCTCAAGATTGTCGCCACCGCCGTCAGCATCGGCTCGGGCGGTTCCGGCGGCGTGTTCGCGCCGTCGCTGTTTATCGGTGTGATGCTGGGCGGTTCGTTCGGCCACCTTGTCCACCTGCTTTTTCCCACCATTACCGCGCCGCCCATCGCCTATGCCTTGGTCGGAATGGGCGCGGTCAACGGCGCCTGTACGCTCGCGCCGCTGTCGGCGATCGTCATTCTGGTCGAACTGACCGACGCCTACAGCATCCTGCTGCCGCTGATGTTCACCGTGGTCATGGCGACGTTCGTCTCGCGCAAGCTCAGCGCCGAGTCTATCTACACCGAGAAGCTGCGGCGAGTGGGCATTCAGGCCCATCACGGCGAAGACCTCAACATCCTGCGAGCGATTGTGGTCGAGGACGTCCTGCGTCACGATGAGGCGTCGATCTCGGAGACGGCGTCGCTCGACGCGCTGATCCGCCTGTCGCTGGAGGTACGCGGCAACGCGATCTTCACGGTGGACGATCAGGGCCGTCTGACGGGGGTGGTCTGCGTTCAGGACCTCAAGTACGTTCTCGGCGACCCGGAGGAGCTTCGCTACGCCTACGACATCATGGATTTCAAGCAGCCGGTTGTCCCCGTCCGCCGGACGCAGTTCCTTGACGCGGTGGTGGACCGCTTCGCCGAGACGGAACTCGATTGCCTGCCCGTGGTCGACGACGCCGATCATCTGGTCGGCTCGGTGGTCCTGACCGACGTGATGCGCCGCTACAACCAGGAGGTGGCCAGCCGGGGCATCGCCCTGGAGTTGGGCGCCCGCATCGCGGCCCACGACACGTCTCAGACGCTTCATCTCGGCGGCGATGCGATCGTCACCGAGATCGACGTCCCCCGGTGGATGGCCGGCCGCAGGCTCGGCGAGCTGCAACTGTGGTCGCGATACCGCGTCGCCATCTTCCTCGTCTGCGAGCATCGCGACGGCCGCCCGAACCGTTTCGTCACGCCCAACGGCGAGTACCGCCTCCGCGCCGGCGACACGATCCTCGTCAGCGGCGCCCACGCCGACGTCAAATCGCTCAGCGAGAACCGTTGATTCTCGGGCCAGTCAGGGACGGACGTGCCCAAGCCCGGTGTCTCCGTGTGCCCTGCAAGATTATCCGAGTCGCGTGATCTGCGCCGACGATCCAGGTATCTCGGGACAGCCCCTTGACGACGATGTCATCATCTGCTACAAGTGATTGGCGACGAGGCAATGACAGTGCGACCATTGGGCAGATTTGCGGAGAAGCGGATCATGAGCGAGTTCAATTCGCAGCGGCCGGCTCAGCGAGCCGGCATCGAGAAGGGCTGCGGCGGGGTCAGACTCAGTGCCATGGCTGGGGCAGCCGCAGGATTGGCGCTGTTGGGCGTCTTGCTGCTTCCAGGGTATCTCTGGACGTTTAAGAAGGGTGGGCCGCCGTCGCTTTTCACACCCTATTCTTACGGGTGGATTCTCTTGAGCGTCTCTCTTCTCTCGGCGATCCTCGGTCTGATCAGTGCCGCTCGAATTGCCATGAGCGGTGGACGATTGACCGGGCGAGCCTTCGCCTGGATTGGTGTTGGCGCGCCGGCAGTCCAGGCCCTTCTCTTTCTGGTTCTGGTACTTCCGGCTGTCCCGCGAAGTCGCGCCTTTCGCATGACGTGTGGGACGAATCTGGCAGGCATCGGCAAGGCGATGTTAATCTACGCCAATGACTACGAGGATCAACTCCCTCAGGCGGGTGGACGTCACAGCGCGTGGGCGGCGCGAATTCCCGACTGGAAAGCCCCGAATCGCTATGCGGCCTACGGTCTTGATCCATCCGGGACCGGGGGCCAGGCGAGTATCAGCGCGAGTCTGTATCTCCTGGTCAAGTATGCGGAGGCGCTGCCGCCATCGTTCGTGTGCACGGGAGAAGTGAAGGTCACGCGATTTGAATTGGCCGTATTGCGTGGTCTGCCGCAGGACTTCGCCCTCATCGACGCGTGGGACTTTGGGCCCGATCCCCTCAGACATGTCAGCTATGCCTATCAGCAGGTCTATGGTTCGCACAGGCTGACCACGGACGGTAATCCTGGCATGGCGATCGCGGCGGAGCGGAATCCGTGGATGGATTCGCCGTTCGGCAAGGGCGGGAACTTCGCTTTGTTCTCGCCCGATATCGCTCCGTTTGGCGGGACGATGCAGGCGGCGCTGCAAGGCAATGCCCGTGCCCATCGTGGAGACGGCCAGAACGTCCTGTTTCTCGACAGTCACGTCGAATTCGCCAGGCGAGCTTTCTATGCTGTGGACGACGACAACATCTACACGGCCTGGGACGGGGCCGACAAGGTCCGAGGTCTGCCTGCGCAGTTCGGCAGCGTTCCCGCCGGGCCGACCGATTCACTGCTCGTCAACGATCCGGTTGTTCCGAAGAACCCTTGACCTGGCTCAGACGTCCCAGTTGAGGGTCTCGTCGTTCTTGTAGAAGAAGCGGCCCAATTGGTGGGCGAGCACCAGCCAGACGTAGTAGGCCGCCAGCATCAGCAGGTGGCCTGCGATCCAGGATGTGAGGATGCCGTAAATCGCCGCCGGAATCAGCGCGCACAGCAGGTAGCAGAAGGGCACTCGGATCATGTACTGAGGCAGCGTCTTGAGGGCCGAGCCGACTAGGCGGATCGGGTTGAGGCCGCGCACGTCTTCGTACATCGCCACGCCCAGCAGGGCCATCGGCAGCAGGAAGCCGCCCGCGCCGCACAGGCCCCAGAAGACCGCATCGGCTCGCCGGGTCTGGTTGTAGTAGATGATCGCCGGACCGCCCGTCGCCACCACAGCGGCGGCCAGAAGCAGGCCATTGCCGACGATCTCGAAGACGCCGGGCGTCATGTAGATCGTGTCGGCCGCCCGAATCTGGCCTCGCGCGCTGTCGCGAATGCACTCGCAGACGTACCAGTTCATGTACAGCAGGAACACCCCCATCGACCCCCAGAACAACACCAGCAGCAGCACCCAGAACACGATCGCCGGCCTGAACGCCAGGGTCAGGATGCCGAGGAACTTCGTGACTGCCTGCAGCACCAGGGGCACGCCCACGCAGACCGAAAGTGTCATCAGGCCCGCCCGATTGAGCGGATAGAGGAAGATGTCGATGAACCAGGGCAGCTTTCGTTCGGGGACCTCTTCGGGTTTGGCCAGACGCCCCCCGAACGCGCTGCTGAGCTGAGAATAGGCGGCGTCGCTTGGGTCGGCTTCCATCGCCGGCGCGGGGGCCACCGGGCCCGTCAGGTCGAGCAGATCGGCATTGTGCGCCGAGATCTTCGGGATAGTCACCACACCCTTGCACTGCGGGCATCGGGCCTCTCGGCCCGCCTGGGCATCGTCGGCCGTCAGCTTGCGGCCGCAGGTTGTACAGCGAAACTGCATTCGGTGCCGATGGACTCCCGTTTCAGGCCCGACGCGGACATGCCACTCCCATTAAAGACGCTCGGGCCGCTCGGATGTTAACCCCAATCCCACGGATTTCGGGACGGTTGTCCCTGGGACGCCGAAGTGATACGATAGCGGACGTGTGACAGAAACTCGTCATAATTTCCGAGATAAGGGTGCATTGTATGAACGATCGACGGGACCGCAGGACCTGTGTTTTGAACGTCGTACTGTTCTGTCTTCTGGGCCTCGCCGCCGACGGCCGTGCGCAGGGGACGCGGGCCGACTACGAGCGGGCGATGAAGCTGCGCGAGACCACGGCCAACAAGGTCTTCAAGGACCGCGTTACGCCCCACTGGCTGGAGGGCAACACGCGTTTCTGGTATCGCAACGACCTGGCCGACGGCAAACGCCAATACGTTCTCGTCGATGCCGAGGCGGGCTCGCGGCAGCCCGCGTTCGACCACGACCGTCTTGCGGCCGGCCTGGCCAAGGCGACGGGCAAGGACCTGCTCGCCGACGAGCTGGCCATCGACCGGCTGATCTACGATCCCTCCGGGGCCGAGCTGGCGTTCAGCCACGACGGCAAGTGGTGGCGGTGCGACCTGAGCAGCTACGAGGTCGAGTCCTCGCCGAGGGACGAGCCGGCCAACGCCTCGCTGCGGGCCTTCTCGCGGCCGAGGCCCAGCCGGACCACGGGCGAGGAGACGTCCATCACATTCATCAATCGGACGGAGACCGACGTCGATATCTTCTGGATTGATTCCGAAGGCAGGCGACAGCGCTACGCCACCGTCCGCCCGGGCGAGCAGCATCGCCAGCACACGTTCGCCGGGCACGCCTGGCTGGTGGCGAATGCCGAAGGCGGGACCGTGGCGGTCTTCGTCGCGACCGAGGCGGCCGGCGACGCCGTGATCGACGCCGAGACGACAGGAAGCCGCGAAGATCGCAATGAGCCGAGGCGAGTCAGGCCCGGCGCGCAGTCGCCCGACGGCAAGTGGTCCGCGTTCATCCGTGACCACAACGTCGGCGTCCGCCACGTCGAGACCGAAGAGGAAACGATGCTGACCGACGACGGCAGCGAAGAAGACGCCTATGCCGATCGCTTCTTCTGGTCGGGTGATTCGGCCCGGCTGGTCGTCCTGCGGACGAAGAAGGGCGACGACCGCAAGGTCTACCTGATTGAGTCGTCGCCTCAGGACCAGTTGCAGCCCAAGCTCCATGAGATGTCGTATCTCAAGCCGGGCGATCAGGTCGCGATCTCCAAGCCGCACCTGTTCGACGTCGAGAACAAGCGTCCCATCACGATTGCCGATGAGCTGTTCGCCAATCCGTGGAGCGTCTCGGAGGTCCGCTGGTCGCCCGATTCGCGCCGCTTCACGTTCCTCTACAACCAGCGCGGCCATCAGGTGCTGCGCATCGTCAGCGTGGATGCGGCGACGGGCCAGCCTCGCGCCATCGTGGACGAGACGAGCGAGACGTTCATCGACTATGCCGGCAAGCAGTTCAGCCACTACATCGACGATGCGAACGAGATCGTCTGGATGTCCGAACGCGACGGCTGGAACCATCTCTACCTCTACGACGCCGCCACCGGCCGGGTGAAGAACCAGATCACCAAGGGCCCGTGGGTGGTGCGGAGCGTCGATCGCGTCGACGAGGCCAGGCGACAGGTCTGGTTCCGCGCCGGCGGCGTGCGTCCCGAGCAGGACCCGTATTACATTCACTTCTGCCGGGTCAATCTCGACGGCACGGGCCTGGTCGTACTGACCGAAGGGGACGGGACGCACGATGTGACGTTCTCGCCCGACCGGCGCTTCTTCCTCGACCAGTGGTCGCGCGTCGATCTGCCGCCGGTGACGGAGCTTCGCAGCGCTGAGGACGGCCGTCTGATCTGCGAGCTGGAACGGGCCGATGCCGAGGCGCTGCTGGCGACCGGGTGGCGACCGCCCGAGCGGTTCGTCGCCAAGGCCCGCGACGGCGAGACGGACATCTACGGGATCATCATCCGGCCGATCACGTTCGACGCCGGCCGCACGTATCCGGTGATCGAGCAGATCTACGCCGGCCCGCAGGGGTCCTTCGTGCCGAAATCGTTCGGACTGCACACGCGGCAATACGCCATCGCGGAACTGGGATTCATCGTCGTGCAGACCGATGGCATGGGAACGTCGAATCGCTCCAAGGCCTTCCACGATATCTGCTGGAAGAACCTGGGCGACTCGGGCTTTCCCGATCGGATTCTTTGGATGGAGGCGGCGGCCGCCAAGTATCCGTACATGGACCTGACGCGGGTCGGCATCTATGGCGGCTCGGCGGGGGGCCAGAGCGCGCTTCGCGGTCTGCTGGCGCATGGCGACTTCTACAAGGTCGGCGTCGCCGATTGCGGCTGCCACGACAACCGCATCGACAAGATCTGGTGGAACGAGCTGTGGATGGGCTGGCCGCTCGGCCCGCACTATGAGGAGCAGTCGAATGTCACGCAGGCCCACCGGTTGGAGGGCAAGCTGCTGCTGACGGTGGGCGAATTGGATCGCAACGTGGACCCGGCGTCCACCATGCAGGTGGTCAACGCCCTGATCAAGGCGGACAAGGACTTCGATCTGCTGATCGTCCCCGGCGGCGGTCACGGCGTCGGCGAGACGCCCTATGCGAGCCGGCGGCGCATGGACTTCTTTGTGCGGCACCTGCTGGGCGTCGAGCCGCGACACGAACCTTAAGACGGATCGTCAGCTCGCGAGAAACTGCTTCAGGTCGTCGATGTCCATCTCGTGCCAGGAATCGGGCGTCACGTGCAGGCTGACCTGCGACTCGGCGCCGAAGGCCTTGTAGATCGCGCGCAGCTCGGCCAAAGCCGGTTGCACGGTCTCGTTGTAGGAGGCCGAGTTATTGCCCGGCCCCGGCGTGTCCAACTCGCCGTAGTGCAGCCGGATCGGGCGCGGCGCGTTCAGGCCGGCGATGTCGCTGCGGTCCATCCAGTTCAGGATGGCCGGAATGCCGTGCGCCGGCGCATTGTAGCAGCGCGAGAAGATCCCCTCGAACGACCCCATCGTCCCGCTGGCGTAGATCGTGCCGACCCGCTCGCTGAAGACCGGATACGTCATCGCCACGTCGCCGCCGTAGGAGATGCCGGCAACGTCGATCCTCCGCACGCCGCAGTGCTCGACCAGCCACATCTCCCAACGCAGCAGGTCCTCGATGGTCTGGCCGATCACCGTCTTGCCGTAGAGGAACGCATCGGAGATCAGGGTGAACTGCCGGCCCCGCTCGGACCGCCAGTAGTCCAGGCAGGTGCGGTCGTCGCCGAAGGCCATGTCGCCGAGCGGGCCGAAGCCGCGTAGCGCCGGGCACAGCACGAGATGGCCTGCCTGGGCCAGGCGCAGGGCGAACTGATGGTGGTAGTCGTCGTGCATGCCGACGCACGGCTCGACGGCGCCGTGGCCGTGAATTGCCATGACCGCTCCGTCGCTTCTTGCCGGCGCATGGCGAGAGAGCAGGTAGGCCGGAATCGAGAGGTTCTCATCGACCTGCATCACCCACGCCTCAATGCGTACGCCCTGATGCTCCGTCGAGCGGACAAGCTTCGCCTGGCACGGCGCTGGCTTCGAGAACCCGAGCAGTTCGGCCAGTTTGTTGCGGCAGGCCTTCTTCCACTCCTGCGGCGTGCCTTCAAAATGCGCGAATGACAGACGGCGTTTGGCGCCGCTGTGATGGAATCTCAATGTCAGCTCCTCGCGACGGAGGAAGAAATCGCTCGTGACGTATTCTTCGCTCTGTGGCTCCGCTGCGTATGTTCTCAGCGAGGTCGGCACGGCCAGGCCCAGGCCCACCATCTTGAGGAAGTCACGTCGTGTGTTGTGTATCGCTGTCATCGATCAGGCTCTCCCGTTAAGCGGTCCGAACGTCCAGCTCCACCGCCGAAACGGATGCCGCCGGGAAGCTCCAGCGTCCGTCCTGCGGCAGCGTCTTCTCCGACAGGGTCACGCCGTTGGGTTCGGCCCGGATGATCTCGTGCTCCGGCTCGCCGGTCAGCTCGAAGACCCGCCCCGAGGCGATCTGCATCTCGGCAATTGCGATCTGCGTCGAGACCGCCTGCCGGCGGTTCGTGTTGACCACGTGCAGGAACAGCTTGTCGGCTCGCCGGCTGGCGGTGATGTCGAGCCCGTCCGGCGTCCGCATGACATCGACCGCCTCCTCGCCGCTATGGTGACGGTACAGACTCATCACCCGCGCGACCGGCATCATGAACGACTGGCCGCCCGGCACCGGGATCATGACCGCGTTGACCTGCCAGCGGGTCCCGCAGAAGTCGGCCAGCGTGGCGATCTTGAGCCGGTCGCCGTGACGCTCGTGGACGTTCAGCAGGCGGGCGTTCGAAACGCCGGCGGCCCAGCTCGACAGGACCTCGCACCGATTGCGCCCCGGCAGAGCAAAGTGACATTCCGTCATCGCCAGCGGCGTCGCGTCGTCGCCCACCTGCTCGCGCATCCACCGAATTCTTGCCTCGTGCGCCTTGTAGGCGTTCATCAGGTGTTCCCACGTCCGGGCCGGGTCTTTGCGGTATTCCGTGTCGCGCAGCGGGGAATCGGCCTGGCCCTGATCGGGGTTGAACATGTGGTGAAAGGCGATGTACTGAAGGTGCTCGCCGGCGATGTCGAGCATCCGTTTGGCCCAGCCGCTGTCGCCCCAGCCGATCAGGGTCAGGTTGGGGTCGGCCTGTCGCATCGCCTTGGCGAACGCGATGGTCCGTTTGGCGGTGGTCTCGCAGTCGTAGCCGTTGCGGTCGTACGAGGTCTCGTTGCCGATCTGCCACATGCGGATGGGACACGGCCTGACGATTCCGTGCGAGCGTCGCAGGCGGTCGTCGGGGTCGTTGCAGTATCGCACCCACTCCGCTGCCTCCTCCGGCCCGGCCATACGGATGCCGCCCTTGGGGTCCTTCTGCCAGTACGCACGACCGTCCGATTCGAAATTCACGCACATCAACGGCTCGGCTTCCACCTGCCGGCAGAAGTCCACGAACTCCACCGTGCCGACCTGGTTCGTGTCGATGCCGCCCCAGCACATATTGAGCATAGGGATTCGCTTGCCGCGCGGGCCCACCGCCTCCTTCCAGCGATAGTAGGAACTGAAGCAGCCGCCCCAGCGCATCATGGAAGGCGCCAACCGACGCGTCACGTCGATCACGTCCTCCCGCCAGCAATCGCGGCCGAAATCCCATGCGGCGGCCACCGAGCCGTCAGTTGTCCCCAGCGGCTCCATGAACTGCATGTACAGATACGGCGACAGCGCGAAGCGCGGCTTCGGGTCGATGACGATCGTCTTCGGTGCGTCGGCGGCATGGACTGACGGAAGGCCCAATGCCGCAGCGGTCGCACCGACGGCCTGGAGGAACTGACGTCTCGTGCTCTCGATCCGTTTCATATGCGATCTCCACGGTTGTTGCAGATGCCATGGTGATGTCACTGGGCAAGGCAATGGATGCTCTACCAGAGCTCTTGCTGGACTGGATCTTCGATGCCCCTGCTCTTGCTGGATCGCTTCTTCATTTCGACGATGTCGATGGCCGTTCGCTGGCAGGCGGACTTGGGGCACTGGCCGGTCCAGCAGTACAGGCAGAGTTGATGTTTCGGCTTGCCGATGGCCTCGACCATGTCGTCCACTGTCTGATAGCGCAGCGTGGTGACTCCGAGGTCCTGGCGGATCATCTCGACCATCTGTTCGTATTTGGGCGAAGCGGGATCGATATACGGCGAGACGTCCACGATGTTGTGACCTTCGATCCGGCGGATGGCCTTGCGGGCGGCCAGCTCATCGATCGAGCGGGTCGAGAGATTGAAGCGGCACGGGAACATCAGAGGCGGACACGCCGCCCGGATATGCACCTCGCGGGCGCCGCAGTCCCAGAGCTTCTTGATGGCGAAGTTCTTCAGTTGTGTCCCTCGGACGATCGAATCCTCGCAAAGGACGATGCTGCAGCCCTCGATGACCTCTCGGATGGGGATCAGTTTCATCTTGGCGATCAGGTCGCGCGTCTTCTGCGAAGGGGGCGTGTAGCTGCGTCCGTACCCCGGTGTGTACTTGACCAGGGGACGCCGGAACGGCTTGCCCGACTCCATCGCGTACCCCAGCCCGTGGGCGAGACCCGAGTCGGGGACACCGCAGACCATGTCGACGTCGATGTCACCGTCTCGTTTGGCCAGAAGGCGACCGCTGCGCTCTCGGACGATCTCGACGTTGATCCCATCGTAGTTGGAGGCCGGGAAACCCGTGTAGATCCACAGAAAGGCGCATGTTTGTGAAGGACGCCTGCGGCCGAGCCTTCTCTGGACGATCCCGTCCTCGTTGATCAGCAGGATCTCGCCCGGCTCGACATACTGGACGGTTTCGAACCCGAGATTGGGGAACGCGCTCGATTCGCTGGTCACCGCCCAGGAGCCCGGACCTCGGCCCACCACGAAAGGGGTGTAGCCGAAGCGGTCTCTGGCGACATAGATGCCCGCTCGGTTCAGCAGCAGAAGGGAGCATGACCCTTCGATGACGTTGAACATCCTCTCGATGCCGTCGATCAGGTCGGTCCCCTGGTTGATCAGCTTGCCGATCAGCTCGGTGGTGTTGACCCCCTTGCGGCCGACCTCCGAAAACGAGATGCCCTTGCGCAGGAGTCGGGCGGCCAGGTCCTCGGCGTTTTCCACCATGCCGGCGGTGGCCAGGCAGAACGGTCCGAACCGCGAGTTGAGGTAGATGGGCTGTTCCTCCGAGGCGCTGATGACGCCGATGCCCTTCTTGCCGACGATCTGGCGGAAGTCGTCGAAGAACTTTGATTTGAACTGGCTCTGGCTCAGATCGTGGATGCGACGGGTGAACTCGTTGCCCAGAACGGCCATGCCCCCGAACTCGGTGCCCAGGTGCGAATGGTAGTCGGTGCCGTAGAAGAGGGTCTCGGAACAGTTGCCTTCCGAGACGACGCCAAAGAGACCGCTCATGCAACATCTCCCAAAAAGCATCGAAGTGGAGGACCGCTTCGCCGTATCTCGGCGTCCACGACTCTTGTTGCCAGCGCTCTGAGGATACCAAAGTCGCCGCCGGAATTCAAACGATCCTCAGCGAGTTTCCGGGGCAGTCGGTCCAGAGTCCGTCCGTCCGATCACAGGCCCGGCGGCGACGGGTGCGAGCCGACGACGGGTTCGCCGACGGTATCATCGGCAAACGAGGCCTGGAGATAGGTGGCAAGGTTGATCTTGTGGTTCTTCAGGTTGAGTTTACGCCGGATGTTCTCGCGATGCCGCCGGACCGTCGCCGGAGAGATGCAACGCAGGTGGGCGATTTCTTTGGTCGACAGGCCGTTGCGGACCATCGTGCTGATGGCGATCTCAACGGGCGTCAACTGCATGTGGCTGCGGCAGATTTGTGTCAGAAAGGGAGAGGCGATCTCGTGGAGGTTCTGACGCAGAAGGGTCACGTAGGAACGCTGTCGCCCCGTGACCTCCAGCTCCAATTCGAATACGATGGGCATGATGATTTTCTGGATGTTCCCCAGGATCGAGGCCCGAATCTCCCGCTTGTCCTCCTCGAGCCGGCTCAGCACCGCGCGCAGGGCGATATTGGCTTCCTGGAGGGCCTGGTGCTCCGTCTGGATAGCCCGGTGGGCGGCGCGCAGGTCTGCCTGGGTTTTCATGTGCGTGAGCATGCTGCCGACCCGCTCGGCCACCGCGCCGATCAATGCGTATTCCTCCTTCAGGAAAGGCCCGTCGGCGCCGGTGGGGACGACTTCGCGGTAGAAAACCTCCACGACGCCGGCCACGCGACCGTCGACGAAGACGTCGGAGGCCATCCGCCACTTGGTTTGCTCGAACTTCTGGGTGACGTAGTGTTTGCCGTCATGGATGATCCGGGCGCAGGCGTGCTCGGGAAACTGCCAACTGCGCGGCAGGCACTCGGTGACGCCGTGGAGGAACTGGTCGGCCGAATACAGGTGGGTCTCCCGCAGCGTGGCGATGGTGTACAGACAGTCCAGTTCCTTGACACGCTCGCGCAGCGCCAGTTCCAGCTCGGATTGTGTCCCTCCGGAAGCCGCCTTCTCCAACTGCGCCACGCGCTGTCGTAGCGCCACAATTTGTGCCTTGAGTTCCGCCTCGGTGGGTTGTTTTGCCATCTCTCGATGCCCATTAAATACCCATTGAATTCCAGGTCCGTACGAGTCCATCCATCATCGCCGATGAGGTCACTTCTGTCAAGACAGTCCGCTTCTCTGACTGCGTTGCGCATAAACGCTTATTGTACAAGGTCTTATATCTGCATTTTCGGCGGAGGCGACTCTGGTGGGGCTCTGTGGTACACATCTATATGGGTGTAGCGTAGGTGAAATATGGGTATCATATGCGGTATGTATTATGGCTGTTCCGTGCACATTTTATGAACTCGATGCTGCGGTTGCGGGCCTGCTACACTCACGCGAGAACAGGTTCACGTTGGCCCGCGGCAGCGAGGCCGGGCCTGTGACTTGGAGATCGGCTGCGATTGTGAGGGCGAGTATGAGGCCAGAGCGGAAGGAGGGAGAACCTCGGCCGAGGAGACCTGTAAGCATGTGGCCAGACGGTGTGCCCGTCACCCCTCTGGTGGAGTTGGAGCACCTGCTGAAGGTCGCGGCGTCGGTCAACCAGGAGGCCAGCGATGTCTGGACGGACATCTGGGCGGAGTTCAAGCCGCTGACGACCAGCAGCGGGGCGGTTCGCCCACAGGCCCAAGATGGGTTCGTTCCGTCCTGTGGATGGACGGAGTTTCTCGAAAAGCTCTGGTTGCTCAAACACTACCTGGATTCGGTCCAGCGGATTTGTACGAAGCAGCGATGATCGGCGCACAGACAACATAGACAACGACGACACAGGTAGGTGCCTCAGCCGCGTGAAGGCCGTGGGCCCTGGGTCGATAGTGAACGAGGAGAAACCATGTCAATGTCAGCTTCGCAGCGTGTTCCAGACGGCTCGGCCGTGCAAGCGGCGGTCGAGGAGTTCATGACGGGCGTCGTGGCTCAGTCGCCGGGGGAGGTGGAGTTTCATCAGGCCGTACATGAAGTCGCCGAATCCGTCATGCCGGTGATCCAGGCGAACCCCGCCTATCGCGAGGCCCGCGTCCTGGAGCGGCTTGCGATTCCCGATACGGTGATCATGTTCCGCGTGGTGTGGGCCGACGATAACGGCCGGGTCCACATCAACCGAGGCTACCGCGTCCGCATGAGCAATCTGGTCGGCCCCTATAAAGGGGGACTGCGTTTTCACCCGTCGGTCAATCTGGGCGTTCTGAAGTTTCTGGCGTTCGAGCAGATCTTCAAGAACAGCCTGACGACCCTGGCGCTCGGCGGCGCCAAGGGCGGTTCGGACTTCGATCCAAAAGGCCGCTCGGACGGCGAGATCATGCGTTTCTGCCAGGCCTTCATGACGGCCTTGTTCCGCTACATCGGTCCGGACATCGACGTTCCCGCCGGCGATATCGGTGTCGGTGGCCGCGAGATCGGATACCTGTTCGGCCAGTATCGCAAGCTGACGGGCTGCTTCCACGGGTCGTTGACGGGCAAGAGCCTGAACTGGGGCGGGTCCAAACTGCGGCCGGAGGCCACCGGGTATGGGGCGGTCTACTTCGCCGAGCAGATGCTGGCAACGCGCAAGGAGGGGATTGCCGGCAAGACGGCCACGGTCTCCGGGGCCGGCAATGTGGCCCAGTACACGGTCGAGAAGCTCAACGCTCTGGGCGCGAAGGTCCTGACGTTGTCCGATTCCAGTGGGACGATCGTGGACCGCGACGGGATCGACGACGAGAAGCTGGCATGGGTCATGGAACTGAAGAACGTCCGTCGCGGTCGCATCCAGGAGTACGTCCAGAAGCATCCGAAGGCCGAGTACCTTCCCGGAAAGCGGCCTTGGTCCGTCCCGTGCGATATGGCCTTCCCCAGCGCGACTCAGAACGAGGTGGACGAAAGCGACGCCAGGCAACTCGTGGCCAACGGCTGCCGGTGCGTCAGTGAAGGGGCGAATATGCCGTCGACGCCGGCGGCGGTCGATGTGTTCCAGAATGCCGGCATCCTCTACGGGCCCGGCAAGGCCGCCAACGCCGGCGGCGTGGCCGTCTCCGGCCTGGAAATGAACCAGAACGCCGGGTGTATGAAGCGGTCGCGGGAAGCGGTGGACGAGCAGCTTCGCGGCATCATGTGCTCCATCCACGAGAATTGCGTCCAGTACGGCACCAATCCCAACGGCGTTGTAGACTATGTCCGCGGGGCGAACACGGCGGCGTTCGTCAAGATCGCCGACGCGATGCTTCAGCAGGGCTTCGTCTGATCGGCCGGGCGGGGGCATCGAATTGAGGGGTCCCAGGGCCGGTTGAGCCGGCCCTGGGGGTGGCGTTCGCCAGCCGTGAGAGCAGCCGGCGTCCTGGCGGATGGGCTCAATATCTCTGCCAACCGCACGAAAAAAAGCTTGCCTTGGGCGGAACAGGTCCATATACTACGGGTTTTCACGCAGGGCCGGTAAACGATCTTCTCAAGGAGACTGTTCGGTGAAGACAGAAATACTCGATCATGTTGAAAGCAAGAGCCTCAAGAATGCGGTTCCGCACTTCGAGATCGGCGATACGGTGGACGTTCATTGCCGGATCAAAGAGGGCGACAAGGTGCGCACCCAGATTTTCACCGGTACGGTCATCGCTCGGGAAGGGCGAGGCGTCAACGAGACCTTCACGGTCCGGCGGATCGTGAACAACGAAGGCGTCGAGCGGAAGTTCCCGCTGCATTCACCGAACGTGCTGGACATCCGGGCGATTCGCAGCGGCAAGGCTCGCCGGGCCAAGCTGTTCTACCTGCGAGGCCGCACCGGCAAGTCGGTCAAACTGGCCCAGCGCCACAGCAAGCACACCGTTTCGAAGTAGCCACCGTGGCCCGTGATGCGGGCTATCGGTGCAACGATGGGCAACATGGAGGCCGCAATGATTTGCGGCCTTTTTTCTTGGTGACGGACGGTCGCCTTGTAGACGCCTACAGCGAGACCTGGGAATCCGGGGGCTTCTGACGTGTTGCTGTTCAATCGACGCAGGTTGCTGGCCGACCGGGCCAGGCTCGGCCGGTGGGGCGAGAAGTGCGGCGAGCGGTTTCTGAAACGCAAAGGGTTCAAGACGCTCGCGCGCAATTTCTCCTGCCGGACCGGGGAACTCGACTTGGTCATGGTCGATCCCGAAGGTGTCATCGCTTTTGTCGAGGTCAAGACCCGCGCCCGTGAGCGGTTTGTTCCCACCGAGGCGGTCATCACGGCGCCTAAGAGGCGGCGAATCGGACGGGCCGCCCGTTTCTTCCTCGCCCGCCACGATATCCAGGACCGGATCTTCCGTTTCGACGTCATAGCGATTGTCGTAGGCGTTTGCGGCCCCCCCGAAATCCGCCACTACGAGGCGGCCTTTGTGCCATAGGTGGGTAGGCATTCGAGCCGTGCGCCAGTACAATGCGCAGGAGCGGATGCCGCAGATGGCCTGCTGGTGAAAGCCGGGTCGAGATGGGTGTAGGCCGGGTAGTATCCTGATCCCGCCATGGGAGGTGTACCATGAATCGGACGCTTTTGCACAGCACTTCTGCATTTCTGTGTGTAGCAGCAGTCCTCCATGTCGGCAGCAGGGCGGTCTTGGCGTATCCCGCCGGCACGAACAACTGGCATCTGAACTCGCCGCTTCAGATGCAGGCCAACGCCGATCTGGTCTGCAAAGTGCACGTGGTTGCTGTTCAGGATTTGGGTCTTGTCCCCTGTCAGCAGTCCCTGGGGGCGCCGCCCGTCATGCGGAAGCAGGCTACTGCCAAGGTGGTCTCCGTTGTTACGGGGCAGTGCTCGGACACGATTCGGTTTGAGTTCGATGTGCCGTTGCCGGCCGACCGGTTCCAGTGGGGCATTGGTCAATTCACGGAACTGAGACCCGGCGAGGACTGCCTCGTCTTCCTCAAGAATGGAGAAACGGGCTACTGTCTTCATTATAATCGGGGCAAAGCGCGAGTCGTGCCTGACCCGGTGGCGTACGATCTGGGCGATGAAGGCGTCCTGAGACTCCTGGCTGAGTTCCTGGCAGGCCTGTCCGCCGACGACAGGCAGATTCGTCTCCAGGCGGCGGAGGAGTTGGGATACGTTGGCGACGCTCTCATGAAGCAACTTGGCCCGTTTCCCGGTGGGGACGATCCTGACCGATCCCGACGGATTGCCCACGGTCTAAGAGTGGGTCGCGATGCCATTCGCAAAGCGCGTGGCGACAACGACTTAGTGGTCCGCAGCGTCGCGGTCGTGTCAAGCTTTGGCCTTGGCGACCCGCCGGGGCTGGACCAGGCCATGGAGCTGATGCAGGCCGATCCGAACAGGTTCACTGCCTCTCAATCGACGGCGGAATTCGGCGTCCGTGGTTTCTCGGTCCCTGCGCTTCAGAGGCGTCTTCTTGAGACGATGGACGCAACCACACGCCGAGCGACCAGGCGCATTGAAGACGGGACGAAGATTGAGCGTGCCGGCATTCGACCCGATCTGTATCGCGGCGTGCCGGGATTCCCGTATGCGGAGTTCTGTCGGATGGTTTTGCGGACCGATCCGGTTAGGCACAGCGCGGAGATGCGCGAGGCTGTCGCGAACGTTCTGTGGATACGCTACGAGAGGGCCAGCGTGCCGGAGATGATCAAATTGCTGGATGACCCTGGGCTTCACATCCGCCAGACCGCTGTGGCGGCCTTGGATCAGTGTGTCAACGGCAACTTCTCGAATGCGTGGGATCGCCGGACCTTCTATGGTCTGGAGAGGACCTCCGGCACGTCGGAATCGGTCACGGAAAAACCGTTGGAGCAACGTCTTGCGGACTACGAGCGCAACGAGCATGAGTACATCCGGTATTGGAAGCACTGGTGGCAGTTGAACCGAGATACCTTCGGTGAAGACAATGGTTTGGCGGCTGTGTTGCCGGCGTCAGGGAGAGACTGAATCAGATGAACTTGATCGACACGCATTGTCATTTGACGTTTGAGCCGCTGGCGGATGATGTGCCGGGGGTGTTGGAGCGGAGCCGGCAGGCGGGGGTGACCGCCTGGATCACAGTCGGGACGAGCCTGGCGGACAGCCGAAAGGCGGTTGAGCTGGCCGGCCGGCACGAGAACCTGTACGCTTCGGTGGGGATTCATCCGCATGACGCCAAGGACGCCGACGGTGCGGCAATGGCCGAGTTGAAGGAGATTGCCCGGGGCGACAGGGTCATGGCCATCGGCGAAACGGGTCTGGACTTCCACTACAACTTCTCGAAGCAGCCGGACCAGAAGCGGGTCTTCGTCGCCCATCTGGAGATGGCGAAGGAACTGGCTCTGCCGGTGATCGTCCATTCCCGCAATGCGTTCGAGGAGACGCTTGAGATTCTCGACCGCCACGGCGACGGGCTCAAGGGCGTGGTCTTTCACTGCTTCGGCGGGTCGGCCGAACAGGCCAGGCAGCTTCTGGACAGGGGATACTATGTCTCTTTCACCGGTGTGGTCACCTTCAAGAACGCCCAGACCGCCCGCGAGGCCGCGGCAGCGGTGCCTATGGGCCGGCTGATGGTTGAGACGGACTGCCCATATATGTCGCCCGAGCCCGTCCGCAGTCGCAAACCGAACGAGCCGGCTCTGATGGTGCACACCGCCCGGTTTCTGGCGGAGCTCAAGGGGTTATCGATCGACGAATTTGCCGCACAGAGCACGCAGACTGCCGTCCGATTCTTCCGCCTGCCCTTGTAGAGTGCTGTAGCTCTGGGGTATTGGCATGGGCTGGGAGGCTTGGCCTGCGCTGTCGAAGACGACTGTATATCGGACTTCTGTCTTGTATGGCCAGGTGTCTAAAGTGCTTTGGAATGGCGTTTCTCAGTATAGAAATGGCCGTTTCGTGCCCTCCATTTGACTTTTGGCCGGGTCGGGGCTATATTTAGTAGCCACGCCTCAGGAGCCATCGAGGCCGGCCCTTATCTCTACCGGTGGCCTCGACGCGGTGGAGGATTTCCATAGAGAGCGTCTTTTCTGGAAGGATGTGCGTAAGCGCCCATGGCAGGGATATTCGACCATGCGGTAGTCAGCCGCGTGCAACAGGCAAACGATATTGTCGACGTGGTGGCCGAACACGTCAATCTCAAGCGTAAAGGTCGGGAGATGGTTGGGTTGTGCCCATTCCACGAAGACCACCGGCCGAGCATGTCCGTCAGTCCGTCGAAGCAGATCTTCAAGTGCTTTGCCTGCGGCGCCGGCGGCGACGTGCTGAAGTTCGTTCAGATGCGCGAGAACCTGTCGTTTCCTCAGGCGGTGGAGCGTTTGGCCGAGCGTGCGGGCATTGCGCTGGAGTCTCGCCGGTCCGCGGCGCCGTCTCGGCGAGATTCGGGTTCGGATATCGATCCGAACATGCTGGCCCGGCTGAACGCCTGGGCGATGAAGTTTTTCAAACAGAGCCTCGACGATCCGGAGCGAGGGCAGGTGGCGCGAGACTATCTGGCGTCGCGGAGGATTTCGCCCGAGAGCATCGACCAGTGGAACCTCGGTGCGGCCCCGAACGGTGCCGATGCGTTGTCCAAGGCGGCGGCCGGGCAGAAGATTCCGACGGCACTGCTTCAGCAGGGCGGCCTGACGACAGGGACCGGCCAGGACAAGTTCGTCCATCGCCTGATGTTCCCTATCATGGACGCGACGGGACGCTGCATCGGGTTTGGCGGCCGCACGCTGGGCGACGTGGGGGCCAAGTACATCAATTCGCCGGCCACGCCGCTGTTCGACAAGAGCAATACGCTGTACGGCCTCGACCGGGCGCGCCACCGGATTGTCGAAACCGGCACGGCTGTGGTGGTTGAAGGCTATACCGATGTCATCATGGCCCACCAGTTCGGCTGCGCCAACGTGGTCGCGACATTGGGCACGAGTTTCACGACAGGGCACGGGCGCATCCTTCGCCGCTATGCCAAGCGGGTCGTGCTGGTCTACGACAGCGACGTGGCGGGGATGGAGGCGGCCAATCGGGCCCTGGAGGTGTGCCTGTCGCAGCGGCTGGACATCAAGCTCGGGTTCGTTCCGGAAGGCAAGGACCCGTGCGATTTTCTCCTGGTGGCCGGCAAAGAGGCGTTCGATCGGATCGTCGAAGGGGCCACCGATGTTCTCCAGTTCAAGTGGGATCGCCTGCAGAGGGCTTTCGAGGGCGATGATTCTCTGGCCAATCGACGGACGGTCCTGAACGAGTTCCTCCAGGCGGTGGCGACGGGACTGGCGGCGAACAACATTCCCGTGCTCGACAGCGGGTTGATCGTCAACAAGTTGTCGAAAATCATCGGGCTGACCCCTCGGGAGATCAACGCGGACCTGAGCCGGCGGATGGGGCGGGTCGCCAGGACGACCCAGTCCGATGAAGGCCGTCGTGGCGGTGACGAACCGACGGACTGGGGCGAGGGGGTGCATGCCGCGGCCCAGCGGGAGGTGCTGGAGGTGTTGCTCAACGAGCCCGGGCTCTTTCGCCGCTGTCGGAACGAGCTGTCCGAGTCTCTGTTCAGTGTCCCGGCTCTGCAACAGGTGGCGGTGGTGTTATTGGACGCATTGCGGTCGGACAGTGATTTCGGTTTTTCGTCGTTGCTGGCGCGGATCGAGTCGGTCTCGCTGGCCGAACGGATGGTCGCGTTGCAGACAGCCGGGGAGCAGAAGGGCAATTACGTCGCTCGACTGGCCGACGCGGTGAACGTATTGAGGCGACAGAGAAAAGGTTTTCAGACCATCGGGATCGATCCGGAGAAAAAGAGGGTCGGCGCCGTCATGGATGCGGCCGAGGCCCGTTCGCAGGAGAATCGACACAGCCTGGGGATCTCGTGACAGGCCGGGTCCGGAAAAGACCGCTGGTGCGAACTGGGATATGGACGTGGCCGTAGCAGAGCAGAATTCGGCTCCCGGGACCGCGGCATCGACGAGGTGATCGGACAAGGGGGATGATTCGGAGTGTTGGCACTTTGGCTTTAGTGGAGTCGGTATTGTGGCGAAGAAAGTGAAGAAGTCCAAGAAGGCAGCAGTTATGAACCAGACGCAAGTCAGTGAAACGACCGACACGCCGCCGATAGAAGAGCCAAAGGCGCAGGACACCGAGCAACTGATCAAGATGCTCATCGCCAAGGGCAAGAAGCGGGGGTACCTCACCTACGAGGAAATGAACGACTCGCTTCCCGACGACGCCGTCAGTCCGAGTCGCCTCGAACGGATTCTCGGGACGCTGGACGAGATGGGGGTCCGCCTCATCGACGAGAGCGACGTCGAGGCCCACGAGGCCAACAAGGGCGGCGAGGAGTTCGAGGAGGACGCCGAGTTGCCGGAGGAGGCGCCCGGCGAGGAGGAAGACTCCCAGGAAGAAGACGAGAGCCTGGAGAAGGAACTCGTCGAGGCGGAGAGTTCCCGCCGGATCGACGATCCCATACGGATGTATCTGACCCAGATGGGGCAGATCCCGCTGCTGACACGCAAGGACGAGATCTCGCTGGCCCGTAAGATCGAGATCGCCCGCATGGCCTTCCGTCGGAAAATGCTTCAGTGCGACTACTGCGCTCGCAACGCCGTGGAGCTGTTTCAGCAGGTCTACGATGGTTCGATGTCGTTCGATCGGACGATCAAGACAGGGACGACTCCCCTGACGGTCAAAGGGGTGATCCGCAAACGGATGGTCACGAACCTCAAGACGGTGACCGAGCTGCTCGACATCAACCAGACGCTGTTCAAGAAGATCGGCGGCAATCCGGACAGTGAGGACCACAAGGCGGATGCCAAGCATCTGCGTCGGAATCGGCGCAAGATCGCGACCCTTCTGGAGGAGTTGAGCCTTCGCACCAGTCGAATTCAGCCGATGAAGGTGAAGCTTCACGGCATGTGCGAGAAGATGCGTCAGCTCGAGACGATGATCGCCACGGGCGTCAACGATATCATGACGGCCGATGACATCGAGGCGGCCCGACAGGAGCTGGCGGGCCTTCAGGAACTGGTCCTGGAGACGCCGGACCTGCTGGAGAAGAAGCTCCGAGCCATGGAACGCGTCTTCACGCAGTACGAGGAGGCCAAGCGCACGCTTTCGAGCGCCAACCTTCGGTTGGTCGTCTCGATCGCGAAGAAATACCGCAATCGTGGTCTGAGCTTCCTCGACCTGATCCAGGAAGGCAACACCGGCCTGATGCGGGCGGTGGACAAGTACGAATACCGCCGCGGGTACAAATTCAGCACGTATGCGACCTGGTGGATTCGCCAGGCGATTACGCGGGCCATCGCCGACCACGCCCGGACGATCCGTATCCCGGTCCACATGATCGAGACGATGAGCCGGATCCGCAGCGCGTCCAAGGTCCTGCATCAGGAACTGGGTCGCGAGCCGACCATCGAGGAGATCGCCAACGAGGTCAGTATGACCGTTCAGGAAACCCGCCGGGTCCTGAACATCTCGAAGCACCCCATCAGTCTGGACCGGCCGATCGGTGACAGCGAGGACTCATACTTCGGCGATTTCATCGAGGACGACGACATCGATTCGCCGGTGGCCTCCGCGACGCAGGAGATGCTCAAAGAACGCATCGACATGGTCCTGAAGACCCTGTCGTATCGCGAGCGCGAAATCATCAAATTGCGTTACGGCATCGGCGACGGCTACACCTACACGCTCGAAGAGGTCGGGCGCATCTTCAAGGTGACCCGCGAGCGGGTTCGTCAGGTGGAGGCCAAGGCGATTCGTAAGCTGCAGCACCCGGTCCGGGCGCGGAAGCTCGAAGGGTTCCTGGACCACAAGTCGGCGTAGCGGGCGGCACAGACTTCACAGGCACATCCGGCCGGAGGACATCGAATCCTCCGGCCGTTTCTTTTTGGTCCCTCTTCTCATCCCCGTCAGCCCCAATGCGGTATGCCCGTTCCGGGCCGGTCGAGCCCACAGCTCATGCGCGTAAAATGTGCTGGAAATCTGAGAATGGGGCGTTTTTTTATGTGACTTGGGGCCATCCCGGGGCCTATCTCGTATAGTGAAAGAGGGTCTCGACAGGAGTGTTGGGTCATGAACGTGACGGTTGTGCCAATCAGCAGTTGGGACGGTCGAACGGGACCATCGGCCGGTCGTAGACCTTAAGTTCTTTTTCATGTTGATGTTATGGTGTCTCAGTTCTATCCTGAGGCATCTGATGAGCACGAGTGATGCGATCTCGCAAAGCGTGCAAGCTACCGACGGCGATGCGGCAGGGAAGTTTCTCGGAGGGGGGCGTCCAATCGCCGGGGGAAAGGAGATCAATGATGTTCTCGACGAAAGAAAAATCCAGTTCTGTGGCGGCAGTGGGGGCCGTTGCTGTGGTTGCGGCCTTGTTGTTTGCCTCGGCGGCCGAGGCCCAGCGGACGACGCGGGGTTCGAGCGACAGCGGTCGCCAGGCCACCAGTCCGGCGCCGAGGCAGTCCGCTCCATCGATTTCTCGATCGATGCCGCAGCAAACGCTGCCTTCGCAAAGCAATCGGGGTTTCATGTCGCGGCCTTCCGCGACGACCCCGAGCCGGTCGGTCAGTCCGCGAATCAGCAGCCCCTCGCAACCGAACATCCAGATCAACAGGAACAGTGCACTTGGGACACGCGGCAGCTTCTCTTCGAGCCCAAACCCGACGCCCAGCACACCGCCCAGCATCAGTCGGTCCGCACCCGCCGTGCCCTCGACGCCCAGCCGGTCGTTCTCGGCTCCCTCGCGAAGCGATTCGACAATTCAGAGGCAGCCGTCGATCAGCAGGCCGAGTCCGTCGAATTCGCCGGCCCCGACCACCTCGGTCTCGCCTTCTCCGAACCCCTTGACCCGCTCAAGCGTTCGGACTCCGACGACCGCATGGCGATCGTCTCCCTCGGTCCAGGCAACCTCGCCGAGTACGCCGACCACGCCGAGCCTGGACCGTTCGCCCCGCGTTGACAGCTCGGTCAACCTCCAAACACAGGATTCGACTTTGAGCCGATCTCCTACGCTGAGCCCGGATCGGGCCAACAGCCTCGGAAGCCGAATCGGCAAGCAGGATATCGAGCGGATGAACACGCGTACGGCCACGCCGACGACACCGCCGGCCGGTCAGACAAGGCCGCCGACCAGTTCGACGGTGCGGGATCGATCGGTTTTCGAACGGAGGTCCACGCCGTCGCCGGCCGAAACGCCGCGCACCGGGACGGCCAGTCCCACGCCTTCAATTCAGTCGGCGCCGACGAGAGATTCAACGCGTCCGAGCAGCCGGTCGAGCGTCGTCGAGAGAAGTCGCGAACTCAGTCGCACCTCGCCGGATGTCTCCAGCGGCACCATCACGACCCGTCCATCCGCGGGCAGTGAGGGCATCGATCGCATTCGCGATGCCACGCGCGACCGTATCGGCGAACGAAGGACCGACTCGGTCCGGGTGCGAACCGACGGGGGGATCGATCGGTCCGAGCGGGTTCGCACGGCCGGCCCGGAGCTGCGCACACAGACGACCTTAGAGCCGCGTTTGCAGCGCTCCATCGGGTCGCGACCGGCAAGGGTGGTTCAACGCGATCTCGGCGGCATTCATCGCGAGCACACGGTCCGGCCTCGTATCGTCTATCGCGACCGTCCCGACCTGGTGCGTCACGCCCCTCGTCACGTACACGTCTACCGCGATCCGTACGATCGGCTGTGCCATCGAATCATCTGGCCGCGATACTACTATCCGATCTACTACACGTGGGGACCGTATCGCACGTTCAGTTGGGTCTATCCATACTATCACCGCAAGTACGTTTTCGTCAGCCTCGGCGGCTGGTGGCCCTGGGATTACGATTACGTGCGATACCACTGGTATGGCTACCATCCGTACTCCTGGATGGGCTATTACCCCATCGCGCGCGAGGTTCAGGGCGATACCTACAACTACTATACGTACAACTACTACACCGCCGACGGCGTCGATTCGACCGCGCCGGCCCAGACCAGTTCGGGCGGCCTGCCCTATGGCATCGACGCCGAGACCTACGCCAGAGTCCAGCAGAGGATTCGCGAGCAGCAGGTGACCGAGCCGGCCGCTGCGACGGTGGTCGACAGCCGATTCGAAACGGGCGTCACCAGCTTTGAAGCCGGCAACTATGCCGAAGCCGCCCAAGCCTTCGCCTCGGCGATGGAGATGGCGCCCAGCGATGTGATTCTGCCATTCGCCTACAGTCAGGCGCTGTTTGCCGCCGGGCGGTATTCCGAGGCGGCCGAGGCGCTGCGCGCGGCACTGAGCAGCGCTTCGCCGGAGAAGGAAGGGGTGTTCTATCCGCGCGGACTCTATGCGGAAGACGATACCCTGTTCGCTCAGATCGAGAAGCTGCTGGACAAGGTCGATGCCTATGGCTTCGACGCGGACCTCCAGCTTCTGCTGGGCTACCACCTTCTGGGCGTCGGCGAGATGCCGTACGCACGCGGGGCGCTGGAGCAGGCCAGCAAGGACATTCGAAACGCCCAGGCCGCCAAGGTGCTTCTGAGTGTGCTGGACAAGCAGGAGGCGGCGGGAATCGACAGTCCCGATACGGGATCAACCGCCGATGTTGCCACACCAGTGGCCGAGCCGGCTGCGGGGGCGTCGAAGGCCGGCGTGCTCGATCGGATGAAGGCCAGGGACGACGACGCCAACACCCATAGCGGTCAGATGATCTCTCCCGATGGGAATCTCCCACAGAGCCCGGCTAACAAAGAGGACAGCAATGCCCCGCAGGCGATGTAGAATGCTGGCGATTTGTCTGCTGCTCGGCAGTCTGGGCGCACCGACTGTCCGAGCCGGCCGCTGGGTCCAATGGCCTGTCCTTCCGGGCCCGGACGATCAGGAGAACCCCGACATCGATGGAACGGTCGTGGTCTGGCAGGAGTTCGTTTCGCAGTTCGGCGATTCCGACGTCTACGTGGTGGATATCAACGATCTCGACGATCTTTCCGTCGCGGTGATCGGCGACGCGAACGACCAGACCCATCCGGCGGTCTACGGGCGCCGCGTGGTCTGGCAGGACCAGGTGGTCTGGGGTGATTCGGCCGACTGGGACATTCGCATGGCGGACGTGAGCGACTTCGATGCTCCGATCGGCTACGTGGTCTCGGACATCCCGGCCAACGACGAGGAAAGGCCCGCCGTCTACGGCAACATCGTGGTCTGGCAGGATACGAACGGCAGCGACTACAACCTGTTCGGCGCCGATGTGACCGACCCGGAACAGCCTCGCGAATTTCTGATCGCGGCGTACGAGGGCGATCAGCAGCGGCCGTCGATCTGGCGGACCACCGTGGTCTGGCAAGACAGCTACTTCGGCGACGACGACATCGTGGCCTCCGACATCCTGATGCGCGACCGGCCGGCCGAATTTGCGGTCGTGCTGCTCGAAGGCGATCAGCAGAATGCGATCGTCAGCGGTGATACGGTCGTCTGGGAGGATGACTTCTACGGCGACTGGGACATCTTCGGCGCTCGCATCTCGGACCAGAACCAGATTGGCGAGTTCGTCGTCGTTTCGACCGAGGGCGACCAGCGTCACCCGGACATCGACCGGCATCTGGTCGTCTGGCAGGACAATCGAAACGGCCATTGGGACATCTATGGCTACAATCTGGTGACACGCCGGACGTTTCGCATCACCGACCACCCCGGCGACCAGATCCGCCCGGCCGTCAGCGGCACCACGGTCGTCTGGCAGGACAACCGGAGGGGGCCGTGGAACGTCTATGCGACCGTTCTGGATGGGCCGGAGGTCGCGGACTGTCCGTCGCCGCCGACGGGAGACGTCAACGGCGATTGCCGTGTGGATTTCACCGATGTGGCGATCCTGGCTGAGGCGTGGCTTCAGTCCCATCTCGACGGGGACCTGACGAGCGGCCCGAAGGACGGGGACGCCGGATGGAAGAGCCTGGAGCGTCCTTCCAACGATACGCCGGGCGATCGAACGCGACCGGATGAAAGAAATGGAAACCGGGGGGCAACGCGGCCGCTTGCCGGTTGAGTTTCTCGAATACCCACGATAGAATGCGGGTTTCCGGGGCATGGGGCCCCGCGCCTTGTCGCCTCTGCGGAGGTTGTCAGGCGGCCAATACCGCGAATCGGAGAACGAAAAACCGGATATGGATAAGCGGCTGCGTAACGCTTTGAAGGGGCTGACGAGTCCTGACGCCGAGTCTCGTCGCCGGGCGATGGAGCCCTTTGTGAGGGCGACATTCAACATCTTCATTCGGCACTTGTATCGTTACCTCGGCAACGAGGTCGAATGCGAAGATGTGCTCGAGGATGTCTATGCCGACATATGGGAAAACCCGGACCACTTGCGTGACATCGCCAACGATGCCCACCTGCTGCGGACCGTGTATCTCTACTACATGCGCAAGCGGCTCCGCGAGGTGTACCGACGGATGAATCGGAATCTGGCGCTGTCTCAGGCGGACCTGGAGAACCTGGTCGCGCCGGAAATGGGGCTGCACGACATTACGGAACAGGCGGAACTCAGGCAACTGTTGCATCGGATGCTCGGCAAGCTCAAGGCCCGCGAACGCAAGGCCATCGAGATGTGGATGCAGGGGATGTCGAACCGGGCGATCGCCAACCAGCTCAAGACGACGGTGGGGGCCGTCAAGATGCTGGAGTTCCGGACGATCCTGAAGCTGAGGAGAATGATGAAGGATTATTCAGATGAAGAGGACTGAGCGTCTTCTCTTGGGAGCAGGCAACCGATGGCGAATTTGAATCGAGAGATCCAGGAATTGCTGGCCGACTACGGCGTGGCGCTACGGGACGGGTGTCTGCCCGCCTTTCTGAAATCGCTGACGCGGGAGGAGGCCCGGGCCATCCGGGAGTCGGACGACTTCTGGGAGGCGACGGAGATGGTGCGGCTGATGAACAGCGCGGGGTTCGGCGACAAGGTGGTGACACCGGACGTGGGCCTTTTTATCTCGCGCGTTGACGCGGCCATCGTCTCGCGGCAGAAGAGAGCGAGCGCGTCAACGCGAAGCCCCAGCCGTAACCGGGTGAACCTGTAGCCGATCCGGAATGGAATTGACGTAGCGTATGATCATCGACAGCTATCAGTGTTCCTCGTGCTACTTCGAGGACAAGAAACCGAGCAACCGCATCGATCCTTCCACGATTTCTCCCCCACAGGGCCGGGCGGAGTTCGAGAACGTGCTGGTGATCTTTGTCTGCGTCGAGCGGTACGATGGCCGCGAAGAGGTGGAACAGGCCGCCGAGGAATTCGGCGCCCTGGTCGGCATGCTGGGCGAGCGGCCCATCGTGCTGTGTCCCAACGTCCATCTGTCGGTGGATAAGGCGCCGGAGAAACAGGCGGTCGCTCTGATCGACCAACTGGAGGCCAAGCTCACCGAACGGGGCTACCAGGTGCATCGTCTGTCGTTCGGCTATCACAAGCGTTACGGTCTGGAATGCAACGGCAACGTCGGCAGCGTCGTCGGTCGGCGGTTCTACGGTTCCGAGCACAAGCAGTTCCTTCGCCTCATGACGCGCCTCGGCGTCTGCCCGCCCGATGCGCTGCCCAAGGACATGCCGGTCTGGGCCGAAGTGCTGATGCAGCGGCAGCTCAAGGTCCTTGGAAGCCGGCGCGAGACCTACAACGCCGCCAAGAAGATGTGCGAGGACCAGTTGGACGCCACCGGCCAGGGCGAGTTGTGGACCTGTATGCTGTTCGAGGGCGAGCGGCAGCCGATGGACGATTATCTCAGTCAGCTCTATACGATCATCGAAGAGTATCCCGATGTCCGGGTGCACCGTGCGATGAACCTCAGCGTTCCCGGGTTCTCCAACGCCGCCCGGCATCTGTTTCGCAAGTATCCCGACGCGATCGAGTCGGGCCGGCTGCGGATCTACAGCAGCAAGGTCTCCGACATTGAGTTCATGCTGAGCCGCGAGGCCGTGTTGCTGGCGTTTCCGCAGATTCCGCGCAGAGCCGGCTCGCACGCCGGGGAGATCTCGTTCGGCATCTACTGCAAGGACGCCGACTTCGCCAAGAACCTGATTCAGTGGTACGGCTCGTTCCTGGTCGATCCGGAGGTCGGGTGGATTCGTACCGAATCGGATTTGAACGCCGTGATCAGCGAACTCGAAGAGGAGATGTTCGACGAAGAAGGGCGTGAGTAGACTCTGAGCCTGCGGTCGCCCACCCGCTTTTGCACGCCGAGCGGGAGCGGACACGCACAGTAGGGAACGGAACGGTGCATACGGTGGTCTCGGTGACGCTCGTGGCCAGCTACGTGGTGGTTCTCACGTTTGTTGCCGTGCGCGCCCGCGCCGCCCGCGAGTATGCGGAGTTCTCACTGGCCCGCCGGGCCTTGCCTCTGGCTTTGGTCTTTGGGAGCCTCTGTGCGACCTACGTCGGTCCGGGGTTCTCCATCGGATTCGTCGGCAGGGGGTTCCAGAGCGGGTTCTTGTTCTTCGGCATCGGTCTGGCCTATTCTCTTCAGAACGTGCTCGTCGGGGTCCTCGTCGCGCCACGCCTGCGGGCCCTGAACGACTGTCACACGCTCGGCGACGCCATCGGGCAGAAGTACGATCGGCGTTGTCACGTTCTGGCGGGCGTGATCTCGGTGGGCCTTTGCACCGGCTATGCGGCCGTGATGGCCAAGGCCGGCGGCGTCGTGTTCAAGGACGTCTTCGGCCTTCCGGTCTGGTCGGGCGTGGTGCTCATCGTCGGGATCACCACGTTGTACACCACGTCCGGCGGCCTCCGGGCGAGCGTGGTCACCGATGCCTTTCAGTTCACCGCCTTCGCCATTCTGTTGCCCGTCGTGCTCCTGCTGGCGCTGGGCTTCCACCTGGAAGGGGGAGTCGCCGGTTTCGCCGAACGGGCCTCGGTGGCGACGCAGGATGGGTTCGCCTCCATGACGCCGTTTCAGATCATCGGCCTGGTCACGGCGTTTCTGCTGGGCGAAACGCTGATTCCTCCCTATGCCAATCGCGCCCTGGCGTCGCGCACGACGCGTGTTTCGAAGCATGCGTTCGTGCTGGGAGGCCTGTTCAGCGTGGTGTGGTTCGCGGTGATGATCTCACTGGGCGTCGCGGCGCGGGGGATCGTCCCGGCCGGGACGGATGAGGACCATGTCCTGCTGAATATGGTCAAGGCGATCATGCCCACGGAAGGGTACATGCTGCTGCTGGTGGTTTCGATCTCGGTCATCATGTCCAGTCTGGATTCGCTGTTGAACGCCGGGGCGGTGGTCTTCACACAGGACATCGTTCGCCCGATTCATCGCATTGCCAACGGAAAGGCCCTGGACGTGGGGCGTACGGCTACGGTCGTGATCGCCGTGGCCGCCGCCGTGGCCGCCGCCGCCGTGCCCACGATCATCGACGGCCTGTTGGTCTGCTACACGATCTGGGCGCCGGCGATCCTTCCGGTCCTGGTCCTGGGTCTGTGGCTGAAGAAGCCGCGACCGCTGGCGGGCATCCTGTCCATGGTGGTCGGGGCGCTTGTGGCCGGGCTGTCCCAACTGGCGGTGAGCGGGCCGACCAGGGTTCCTGCCATTCTCCCGGCGCTTGGGGCGGCCGTCCTGGCCTACTTCATCGGCCATGTCCTCAGTCGCGAGAAGGGAGCGTAGGCCATGGGAACGGTCCTCATCGTTGTCGTGATCGCCGCCGCCGTGATTACTGTCGCCAGCGGCGTGTGGGTGGCGACCGGCCTGATCGCTGCCATCACTTCCGTCAAGCCCAGGACGTCCGTCCCGCCGGAGGCCGAACGCCCCGATCGTTCCTGATCGGTTGGGCTGTCATCAGGCCGTTGGGCAGACCGCCTTGTCGTCTCCTGCTTTTGCATGGTGCGGTGTGGTCGACCGCGATATAATCAGCACGCCGATAATGCGGTTGGGTTGCATCCGCCCGTGTCACGCGCATTCGTTGAACTGGGATTGCTCAGGAGGCCGATATGAAGACATCCATGTGCTCCGCTCTCTCGCTTGTTCTCTGCGTTCTGCTGACGCAGACGACCCCGTCGTCGGCCCGTGGGCCATGCGCGGTGATGCCGACCACATTACGATGCGAGTACCTCAGCGACCCGCTGGGCATCGACGTGACGGAGCCACGATTGAGCTGGCAACTGGTGGCAACCGACTCGATCGCGCGAGGGCAGCGACAGAGCGCCTATCACGTTCTCGTGGCCTCCACGAAGGACCTGCTCGATCGAGACCAGGGCGATCTGTGGGATTCCGGCATGGTGGCCTCCGAACAGTCGGTGCACGTGGTCTACCGGGGCGGGCCACTGCAGTCGCGCATGCAATGCTACTGGAAGGTGCGCGTCAAGGACGAGGGCGGCGTCGTCTCCCCTTGGAGCGAATCGGCCCGCTGGACGATGGGCTTGCTGAACGAAACCGATTGGTCGGCGCGATGGATCGGCACGGACAAGGTCTTCGAGCGCCGGCAGGGCTGGCCTCCGCCGGACAACGACGTGCCCGACCCCTGGCTGCGAAAGACCTTCACGCTGAGCGCAAAGCCCCAGCAGGCGGCCGTCTACGTCGCTTCGGTCGGCTATCACGAGCTATATGTCAACGGCGAAAAGGTCGGCGACACGGTGCTGGCCCCGAGCGTGGCCAACCACCGCAAGCGGGCGCGCTACGTGACCTATGAGATTGCCGAGCATCTCAAGGAAGGGCAAAACGTCATCGGGCTGTGGCTGGGGGTTTCGTGGTCGATTTTCCCGCAGTACAAGACGCCCGACAAGCCGCAGACGCCGATCGTGCTGGCCCAGGCCGAGATCAAATTGCCCGGCGGCAAGGCGATACAAATCGCCACCGACGACAGTTGGCGGACACACCCCAGCCCCAACACGCTGCTGGGCGTATGGGATTTCATGCACTTCGGAGGCGAGCTGTACGACGCCCGCAAGGAGACACCCCGCTGGTGCGACGCCGACTTCGACGGTTCGGCGTGGAAGCCGGCGACCGTCTACTCGCCTTCGCTGAAACTGTCGGCCGAGATGGTCGAGCCCAACCGTCGCGTCCGTGAGATTCGCCCCGTCGCCATCAGCGAGACCCGTCCCGGTGTTTACCGTGTGGACCTCGGCGTGAATGTGACCGGCTTCTTCGAGATGGATGTGCGGGGCGAGCCGGGCCAGACGATCGAGATGAAGTTCTCCGAGCAGTCCAAGGCCGAGATGACGCACCGGCTCCACAGCAAGTATATCATCGGCCCATCGGGCCGGGGCACGTTCGGCAATCGCTTCAACTATTTCACCGGCCAGTGGGTGACGATCGAGGGGCTCAAGTACAAACCCCGGCTCGACGACATTCGCGCGCACCTGGTTCGTACGGACTATGCGCGGGCGTCAAGCTTCGAGTGCTCGAACGAACTGCTGAACTGGGTTCACGATGCGACGCTGCTGACCTTCGAGGACCTGAGCCTGGGCGGCTATGTGGTGGACTGCGCCCACCGCGAACGCATGGGCTACGGCGGCGACGGCCATGCGACGACCGAGTGCGGACTGAACCACTTCGGTTTGGGGGCGTTCTATACGAAGTGGACGCAGGACTGGCGCGACGTGCAGGGCGGCGAGAGCGCCTGGGGCACCGGCGGTGACAAGGCCGAGACGCGGGACACCATCGAGAGCGGCAATCTGCCGTACACGGCGCCGACGTACTGGGGCGGCGGCGGGCCCGGCTGGAGCGGGTTCTGCGTCACGCTGCCGTGGGAGATTTACGAACGCTACGGCGATACGCGCGTCCTCAAGGTGAACTTCCCGACGATGCAGCGCTGGCTGGCCTTCCTCGAAACCAAGGCCAAGGATGACATGCTCGTGCGGTGGGGCGGCGAGTGGGATTTCCTGGGCGACTGGCTCTGGCCCGGCGCCGAGGGTGTCAACGGCGACACAATCGAAACGCTGTTCTATAACAACTGCTACTGGATCTTCAATCTCCAGACAGCCGCGAAGATCGCCGACGTCCTCGGCGAGAAGGATGCCGCCGCGAAGTATCGCGCGCGGGCCGACGCGGTGCGCCGCGCGGTGCACGCCAGATTCTATGAGCCCGAAGAGAACAGCTACGTCAACGGTTTCCAGGGCTATCTGGCGATTGCGCTGCTGGTGGACCTGCCTCCGAAGGCGCTGCGACCGGCGATCTGGGACCGACTGGAACGGGAGATCCTGATCGTGCGCAAGGGCCACATCCACGCGGGCATTACCGCCGGGGCGTTCCTGTTCAAGACGCTGCTCGGCGCCGACCGTCAGGACCTGATCTTCCCGATGGTCAACAAGGATACCTATCCGAGCTGGGGCCTGATGCGCCGCAACGGCCTCACGGCCATCGCCGAGTCGTGGAGGATGGACAACTCGCTGTGCCACAGCTCGTACCTATACGTCGGGACGTGGTTCATCGAGGGTCTGGCCGGCATCAAAGGCGATCCGGACCGTCCGGGTTTCAAGCATTTCATCGTCAAGCCCGGGGTGATCGACGATCCGACAATGAAATGGGTCGAGGCGCATCACAATTGCCTCTACGGGCGGATCGAGAGCCGTTGGCGGATCGACGACGACCGCGTGTTAACCCTCTATGTCACGGTTCCGCCCAACACGACCGCGACGCTCTATCTTCCGACGGCGAACGACAAGACGATCCTCGAAAGCGGCGGCCAATTAACGGCGGCCAAGGGCCTCAAACACCTGCGCACCGAGAGCGGCTGCGCGACGATCGAGCTGACGCCGGGCCATTATGAGTTCCAGTCCAGTCTCGCCATCGTCGCTAGGCGGTAGGATTTCCCCAGTGGAATTGGCGGTGGCGCCTTGGAGGGCAATCGGATGCGACGTGTATTGGTTGTTGCGAGCCTGCTGTTGTGCAGCGCCTTTGGCTCGCGCGCACTTGCGGGCGATATGGCCAAGAAGAAGATCATCTTTCTGCCCGGCCAGCAGAGTCACGGCTGGAGCGGACACGCCTACACCGCCGACTGCAAGCTTCTGGCGCGCATCCTCAACGAGAATACACCGGCGGTCAGCGCGGTTGTGGTCGAGGGCGGATGGCCCAAGGACGTCCGCACGCTGCAAGACGCCGCCGCGATTGTCGTCGCCTGTGACGGCAACAGCCTGATCGGTGGCATGGCCAACTGGAAGGCCCTCGACGCCATCGCACGCAAGGGCACGGGGATCGTCTTCATTCACTACGCGCTGGATCCCGGCGATCTCTATGGCAAGTACCTGCTCGACTGGATCGGCGGCCACTACGAGCAGTACTGGTCGGTCAACCCCTTCTGGCTGGCCCAGTTCAAGGCTCTGCCCGAGCACCCGATCACACGGGGCGTCAAGCCGTTTGCGGTGACGGACGAGTGGTACTACCACATGCGGTTCCGCGACGGGATGAAAGGTGTGACACCGATCCTCACGGCGGTTCCGCCGGACGACACGCGCAAGGGGCCGGACGGCCCGCACAGCGGCAACCCGACCGTCCGCAGCCGGGTCGGTATGCCGGAACATGTGGCGTGGGCATACGAGCGTCCGGATGGTGGCCGTGGCTTCGGCTGCACCGGCGGCCACACCCATTGGGTTTATGCCCAGAACGACTTCCGCAAGCTCTTACTCAACGCCATCTGCTGGACCGCCAAGGTGGATGTCCCCGTCGATGGCGTCTCCACCCCCACGCCCAGCGTCGAGCAGATGGAAGCCCACCTTGAAGGCGAGCGCCCCGTGGATTGGACACCCGACCGAACGGCCGCAACCATCGAGCGGATGAATGCCGAGTGAGCGGATCCAAACAATCGTCGCAGGTGAACGTGCGGCGACTGCTCATGCACGCGGCGGATCGAGTGACACCTCAGACGCGGAGCCCAGGAGCGGAGTCTGCCTCAGCGCTCTGCGGCGGACGCGCTTTCGCAGCGTTGCGTCTGCGATTCGACATGGCCGTCGGGCAGTTCGCTCAACGTCCAGTAGAGGTCAATCGTTCGGATCGCCTCGACGAATTTGCGGTAGTCGACCGGTTTGACGATGTAGCCGGCCACGCCCAGCTTGAAGCTCTCGATGATGTCACGTTCTTCGTTCGACGTCGTCAGGACCACGACCGGGATTTTCTTGAGAGCCGGATCGTCCTTGATGACCTGGAGGAATTCGACGCCGTTCATCTTCGGCATATTCAGATCGAGAAGGATCACACATGGGTTCTCGTTCTCGCCGTGCCTCAAATGCAGCAGGGCCTCCTCTCCGTTCAGAGCGTGCGCCAAGGGATTGCTCACCTTGAGTTCTTTGAACGCCCTCTTGACCGTCATGGCGTCGATGGTGTCGTCTTCCACGAGCAGAATCGGTTTGCAGTTCCGCATGTCTATCTCCCTCCGGTGTCGTCATTGCCGACGCGAATGTGTCTTGCCATTGTCTCGGCGTGCGGGACAACGTCCCACTGTGGGTCCTGGTGGTGCCACGGATATCTTCTAATGTCCTGCACGAGTCTGCCTCAATCGGTTCATCGAAACTTCCCACCGCCCGCGGTGCGCATCGGGCAGGGCACGTCGTATCTTTGCTTCGTCAACATGGGGGGCTGCAAATCCCGTCCCTTGTTGCTGCTTACCGATTCATCGGCTCATTCGTCCCATCGTTTCACTGTGTATGTGCTGAGAGCCCGGTTCAACTGGATCGGGCAGGGGGCGCGGCAAGGCAGAGCGCAAGGCGTCTCTCCAGCTTGCCAGGGGGTCGTGTTGTTATAACTCTTTGTTGAATATGGGCTTGTGGTTGCGTGGATGGTGGATGGGCCGGCCTGGACTCGCCGGGTTCGGTGATTGTGTTTGGCGCGAACTGCGCAGATGTACAGGAGTCCGACAGGTCGGGCCGTACGATGTTTCCGGACGCACACGCGGGGGCCCAAGGCCTCGCGGGCGCCCGAGCCCGATGTGCGTTCAAAGCAGGTCGAGCGTTTCGCGGTAGTGCGTCAGAAGGTACTTCTTGTCAGGCCCTCCCAGGTGCTCCCAGGGCAGAATCTGGTCGGGATCGAACGCCTTCTGTGCGGTCGCTTCGATGTCCATACCGGCGGACGCGAAGGCGGTCTGCCATCGCTCGTATTCGAAACATTCGTCCCAGAGGTCGAAGCGTGCGCCGTCGCGCCAGGCGGCCTCGATGACTTGGCCGCAACGCCGGTCGCCCCGGCCGATGGCCGATTCGAGAAGGCTGCGGCGGATGTCGTGAAACTTGAATCGCAGGTAGTTCGCGCGACGCCGCTGCTTCTCGTCGAGAATCAGTCCTCTCGCCTGCTCGAAGTAGTCTCTTGGTTTCTGAGCAAACCAGCCGAGAGGGGTGTGCGGCTTGGGCACGAACCAACTGATGGTGATGTTCAGTTGAGCGGTCCGATGGTCGATGCCTTTGCGGAGTCTCGCCAGTCTGTCGGACAGATCGACGATGGCCCTGACGTCGTCGAGCGTCTCGCCGGGGAGACCGACCATGAAATAGAGCTTCAACTTCTGCCAGCCGGATCGATATGCCGCTTCGACGGCGGCGAACAGATCGTCGTCCTTCAGCGGCTTGTTGACGATTTGCCGGAGGTGCTCGCCAGCCGCTTCCACCGCAATGGTCAGTCCGCTCTTTCGCACGCTGGTGAAGTACTTCGGCAGCATGTGAAGCTGCTGATCGACGCGAAGGCTCGGGACCGAAAGCCCCACGCGCTTGTCCTCGAAGTGTCCTTTCAGTCGGGCGACCAGTTCTTCAAGATGCGGATAGTCGGCGCTCGAGAGGCTCAGCAGGCTCACCGTGTCGAATCCCGTCGTTTCCTGCGAGGCCCGGGCCAGGTCGAAGGCCTTCTCGACGCTTCGGCTGCGGATCGGTCGCCGGCAGAAACTCGCCTGGCAGAATCGGCATCGGCCCGGGCAGCCCCGCATGATCTCGATGCTCACCCGCTCGTGAACCGCCTCGGCAAACGGTACGATCGGTCGTGTCGAGACGGGGGCGTTCTCGAAATCGTTGACGACCGCATTGCTGAAGCGAGTCGGCAACCCCTCTCGCCGAGCTTCAAAGGCCGCGATATGAGTATCGTCGTACGCAAATTCGTAGAAGCCGGGGACGTAGGCCCAAACGAATCGCCGGGCGGCCTCCAACAGGACCTCGTCCTTGCCTCTGCCGTCCTTCTTGGCGGCGATGATGAGGTTCGTTAACTCGACGATGGCTTCCTCGGCCTCGCCCAGAACGAACAGGTCGATGAAGTCGGCAACGGGTTCGCAGCAGTTGGCCATGCCGCCGCCGGCGATGATCAGCGGATCGTCCTGGGTACGCTGCTCGCTTCGGATCGGCAGGCCGGCCAGGTCGAGCATGTTCAGCACGTTGGTGTAGCACAGCTCGTTGGTCAGACCGAAGCCGATCACGTCGAAGCTTGCCAGTGACGCCTTGGACTCGAGACTGAACAGCGGCAGGCTCTTCTCTCGCAGGATCGCCTCGGCGTCCACCCACGGGGCGAAGACGCGCTCGGCCGCCACGCCATCGAGGCTGTTGAGGACGTGATACATCAAGGCCAGGCCCGTATTGGACATGGCCACTTCGTACACGTCGGGAAAGCACAACGCGACGGTCAATTCGCACCGGTCGAGGTCCTTGCGGATCTGGTTGACCTCACCGCCGATATAGCGAGCCGGCCGGCGCACGAAGGGGAGAAACTCACGCTCGACGCGGTCGGTCAGTATCTCTATCTTTCTGTCTGTCATACGGTTATTATACGCGGCTTTGCAGGTCTTTGACAGTCGCAGCGGGGCGCTTCCCGCCGAAAGAATCGTGAGGGTACTATGAGAAACGCCGGTCGTCCAATTGCTGTTGCGGTCATGTGTCTGCTGCTTGGAGCCGCGTTGTACGTCGGCCTGCAGCCGTCGGAGACGGTCCAGGTTGACAGCGGGTTCAAGGTGGTCATGGGGACGTTCTCCCGGGCCGTTGCGATCGCGTCGAGTGAGAAGGCCGGGCAGGCCGCTATTGCCGCCGCGTTCGACGAGCAGAGGCGGGTCGATG
>LVBB01000076.1 GCA_001603075.1 Phycisphaerales bacterium Planc_01
CATCCAACCATGTATCGAAGATGGCCTGGCCGGCATCGATGTCGTCGGTGTAGCTCTCGAAGCCATCGATCAACGCATAATCCTGCGTCGTGAAACTCCAGGGGTCGCCGGCCCACAGATCATCGGCGGTCTCGTCCACCCTCCAGTAGTATGCTGTGCCAAAAGCAAGCCCCTCCGGCGCGAAGACCGGTTGGGCGGGGCTGCCGATCAACGACAGTTCGTCCGGGTGCGTGCCGAAGTAGACCTCGTGGAGAACAGCATCTCGTCCGGCACGCCAGCGTAGAGCCGAATCGATGCCGACTTCAGATTCCCCGTCGGCCGGCTGAGGCTCTCTCGCGTAGGCGGGGATGTGCAGAAAGCGCACCTCGCTCAGGCCATACTGGCCCATCTGGCCCCAGCCGCTGTGGACGGTCAGGCGAACGAACCGGGCGGCTGCGCCCTCGAAATCGATCGTCGTATTGGCCGTGTAGGTGGCCTTGGCGATGCCCTGGTTCAACTGGACGTCGCCCAGCACGATCCAATCGACGCCGTCCGGAGAGTACTCGACGGTGACGTCCTTGAGCCCGAAACCCAGGACCAGCTCGAACTGCTCGTTGTAGTTCCAGACCAGCATCTGATGAAGTTTGTAGAGGCGATCGAATTCCCATTGAATCCAGGGCGTCTGGCCCTCGGCCGGCCGACACAGCCACATGTCGCCACTGGCAAGCGAGTGCTGGTCGTCGGCATCGAGGCCGGAACCGTTGACCGTATTCTGAGGTCCGGCTCGCTCTTCGGACGGAGCATTGCTCGTGGCAATGATTCCACCGATCGGATAGGCGAACGGCTCGACAGTGAAGCTCCAGACCTCGCCTCTATAAATCGCGAAATCGGGAGCAGCGTTGACCTCATCGACACGCCAGTAATAGGTCTGACCGTAATCGAGCAGACCCTCCGGATCGAAGCGGGGCTCACCATGGCCTTGCCCGACCAGGACATCCCGTGGATTGGCTCGGTCGGCGCCGGCCACGTCTTCGGCATTCGTGCCGAAATACACATCGTGCGTATCCGCCAGCCGGCCCGCCACCCAGCCGAGCACGACGTCACGCGGCACGTCCATGGCCTCGCTCTCAGGACGGGGATCGTGCGCCATCACCAGGCTTGACAGATAGTCCTGAATCCTGATGTCGTCGTAGTACACCGCAGAGGCGCCGTTGCCATACAGATCGATACTCTGAATCCGCGATGTCCCGCTGAACACCCATGCCCGCGCGGAGATCAGCTCGCCGTCGTAGTACTGCTCCACGAAATCGTTGTCGAGATCGATGATCAGCTTCAGCTCGATCCACCGGTCATAGACGATTCTCGCCGATGCCCCGGCGTCGTAGTCATCGCCGATGACGCCGTCACTCAACGAGAAGAACCACTGTATGGACCTGCCGATATCCCCGTCGCGATACGCATTCTGCATATGGAACCGGGTGATCCCGCTGGTCCCCGACGGAATGTACTGCATGGCGGTGAGCACCCACTTGCCTTCCGTGATGTCGAGGACCTGAACGGCATCGGTGCTGCCGCTGACCTCAACCGACCTGGTCCCGCTGAAGGCGTACTTGTCGGACACGCGCGCCGCAGCACCGGCGTCGCCGTACCAACCTTCCCAGCCCGCCCTTTCATGGAGAACAACGCCCACATCGAAGGACTCGAAATCCTCAAAATACAGAACGCCCGCCGATGCGCTCGAGCACAGGCACACCAGCACGAGAACTATGATGGACCACTTGAGACTGCTCATCTGACACCCTTTCCATGTTGGAGAAGACCGATGGACCGAACGGGCTGCCGCGGGCACATGGCCGACAGAGCCGGCATGGCATGCCGAAATGATGCCGAATACCACCGCACGCCTTTGCCCGACATTACCCACTGACCTCCGAAACAGGGCTCGCACACTCCATAGACCCCATAGTACCCAATCGGGCGCCATGTTTCAATGCCCCGGGCGGCCAATCCGGCCAAGACCCCGGCGGCAAAAGCGCCAGGATACGGCCCGATCGCGGTGCGTCGCGAGCAGCGGTGGATTGATGGATCGGTCCCGGCGTGGTAGGATGCCCGGAGGCGGTTGAATGCGGCCGCCGAGAATCCGGTCCTGGACAACGGGAGGTGACCATGCGTTCGAATACGAAACAGCGATGGGTTCTTGCTTGTTCTCTGATCTGCCTGGGCGCAGTGAGCGCCTCGGCGGCGATCGTGCCGCTGGGCGAATTGGACCTGACGAAGATGTCCACGGGTTGGGGCAAGCCGCAGGTCAACCGGAGCATTACGGCCCGGACGCTGTCGATTGGCGGACGCACGTTTGCCACCGGCGTCGCGACGCACGCCGAGTCGATTCTGCACATCGCCCTGGACGGCAAGACCGAGCGTTTCACCGCCTACGTCGGGGTCGATGATGCGACAGGTCCGCGCGGGTCGGTCCGCTTCCGGGTCTTCGGTGACGGCAAAGTGCTGTTCGACAGCGGTCTGATGNNCTCTCTGGTCGGCGTCCGGCAGATGATCCTTCTGGTCGGCTCCGGCGGTGACGGCGTCGACTACGACCACGCCAACTGGGCCCAAGCCGAGTTCACAGTCGGCGGGCGGAAGCCTGAGGCCGTGGATGCACCGGAGCCGCCGGCCGAAGAGAAGGTCCTGTTGACGCCCAAGCCGGGCCCGGCCCCTAAGATCAACGGGCCGAAGGTCTACGGCTGTCGGCCTGGACATCCGTTCCTCTATCGCATCCCCTGCACCGGCACGCGACCGATCGCGTTCAACGCCGCCAACTTGCCCGATACACTGCACCTCGACAAGAGCACGGGCATCATCACCGGCGCCGCACCGGCCCAACGAGGCGAGTATGTCGTAACGCTCGAAGCGAAGAACGCCCACGGCAGCGACCGGCGCACGTTCGCCGTCATCGTCGGCGATACACTGGCCCTGACCCCGCCGATGGGCTGGAACAGTTGGTACATCCACTACTACCACGTCACCGAAGAGCACATGCGAAACGCCGCCGACGTCATGGTCAGCTCCGGCATGGCGGATTACGGATACAGCTACGTCAATATCGACGACTGCTGGATGAAGAAGCGCGGCGATGAACCCTACCGCGACGCCGACGGCGCGATTCTGCCCAACGCCAAGTTCCCCGACATCAAGGGCATGGTCGATCACATCCACAGACAGGGCCTCAAGGCCGGGCTCTACACCGGACCCGGGCCGTGGACCTGCGCCGGGTACGTCGCCAGCTACGAGCACGAGCGGATCGACGCGGAGAAGTTCGCCGAATGGGGCTTCGACTTCCTCAAGCACGACTGGTGCTCCTACAGCGCGGTTGCCGGCGGCACAGACCTCGAACACATGAAGCGGCCGTATCAACTCATGGGCGATATCCTCAAGAGCCTCGACCGCGACATCCTCCTGAACCTGTGCCAGTACGGGATGGGCGACGTATGGACCTGGGGCGGCGAGGTCGGCGGCCACTGCTGGCGCACCACGGGCGACCTGGGTCTCGAACAAGGCGGTCTGCTGCCCGGCTTCTACCACATCGGCCTGAGCAACGCCCGACACCACGAGTACGCCAAACCCGGCCAGTGGAACGACCCGGACTACATCCTGATCGGCCGCATCGGCAACGCCCATCATCACGATGAGCCGCCTAAGCCCACCACGCTGACACCGAGCGAGCAGTACAGCTACATGTCGATGTGGTGCCTGATGGCCGCCCCGCTTTTCTACTCGGGCGACATGCGCTATCTCGACGAATTCACCCTCAACGTACTGTGCAATGCCGAGGTCATCGACGTCGATCAGGATCCGCTGGGCATCCAGGCCAAGCCGCTCGTGCAGGATGACGAGACCCTGATCCTGGCCAAGCCGATGGCCGACGGTTCGCTGGCGGTGGGCGTGTTCAACCTGGCTGAGCTGCCCCGCGAGATGAGCGTCGATTGGTCGCTGTTGGGCCTGGCGGGCAAGCGCGTCGTGAGAGACCTCTGGCGGCAGAAGGACCTCGGCACATACGACGGCCGCTTCACGACCACCGTAACCCGCCACGGCGTGGCCCTGGTCCGCCTGATCCCTACCCCATAGGCGAGCGCGCGCCGGCAGAAAGCGATATGTCTTGCAGGGGGCGCCTTCTGCCGATAGAATTGTGGATGAGGTGATGCAACGCGATGCGGCGATCTGCCGGATGTACCTTGCCCGGTTCGCCCGGACAGGGAGCATGTGAAGAGACGATGGGTCTGGGTAAGCACTTCCCGAGAACGTGGAGGACCATGTCATGCGGAAGTCGAATGCGTTCACACTGATCGAACTGCTGGTCGTCATCGCCGTCATCGCCGTGTTGATGGGGATCCTGATGCCGGCGCTGGGCAAGGCCCGCGAGCTGGCTCAGGGCGCCGCCTGCAAGGGCAACTTGAAGAACTACACGATCGCGATGGCGATGTACCTCGACGACCACGACCGGAAGTTCTGCCTGCCGGAGATGTGCTACTTCTCGAAACTCACTGCCTTCCCGGGAGAAGCCTATCTGTCGGACCATCTGCACCTGCGCTGGTGCAACGGCGATGTCGAGCTGAAAAGCCACCCTGAATGCGGAGGGATGATGGCGAAGTACCTTGGGGATGCTCGAGCATTCATTTGCCCGACCTTCAAGACCCTGGCGGTTCGCCACAGTGACGACCAATTCTTCATGGCCAGCGGGGCAAGCATCAGGAACTATGAGCCCTGGTACAACTACACGATGAACGCCTACCTGGGCAGTGCCAGCGGAGATGTCGCGGCAACGCGCGTGCTCAAGGACACGGAGGTCAAGCATCCGGCGACGACGTTCTCCTTCACGGAGGAGAGCGCACGGGTGGATACGGCCTACAATGCCTCCGGGCTTAACGACACGTTCATGATCCCCGGCAGCGACTCGATGATCAAGAGCTGGCTCAGTCAGACGGGAGGCGACCTGCGTCAGGTGATCCCGGGACCCGAGGGGGTCGGGCCGTTCTACGACGTCATTGCGGGCTTCCACAATGCCCCGACGAGCGACAAGCTTCGTGGACGCGGCAACTGCGCATTTCTCGACGGCCACGTCGAAGCTTTCTCCCGCGCTGAGACATTCTATTACGCCTATCCGAAGAAGTGACGACGCTGTCGCGTCAAATCCGAAATCCGAAACTCGAAATACGAAACAAATTCGAGGGCGCCAAACTGCAAATCCGAAACGGCATTCGGCACAGCGTCCGCGTTTCGTTCATTTGAGTTTACAGATTTCGGGCTTGTTTCGGATTTCGTACTTCGTGTTTCGAATTTCTGCTCAGTCATCGTAGCCGGGAGAGCCGCCGACTTCGACACTGGCACGCCAGGCGGACTTCTTGTCGAGCGCCGCCGAATCGGCAGTCGCCGGATCGATCACCGTCAGGGAGTAGCCGCCCCCGTCGGTCTGGTCGTACCACCCGTCTTTGTATCGAAATCGCAGAATGGTCTGCCCGGCCGCATCCTGCAACTCGATCCGCTCACCCGCATTGTCCAGGCGGCCTTCATACTGCCCGATGATGCGGACGTCGTCCCCATAGGTCGCCTCGAAGACGGCGATATCCTTGACAACCACAGCGTACTCCCACGGAGCCAGCGTGACATCGCCGAAGGTCAGATCAATCCCGTTGGTAAACCGGACCAGGTTGAGATTGATCGTCTGACTGCCAACGTTGACCAATTCGATGTATTCGGCGTTGGGATCGTCGGGATGGCCCGTGTTCGGCGGATGGTACATGATCTCGCTGATCCGCAGACTCTCGGCCACCGGGCCGATGGCATAGACCGCCTCATTGAGGGCGCTCCAGGCGGCACCGCTGCGGGCCCTGGCACGAACCCGGGCGCTGGCGTCGAGCCGGACGGGGCCTGAATACTGCACGGCGGTCGGCGAGATGCCGCTCGGCACGTTCCCGCCTCCTTCGGACGAGACCAACTCGATCGAGATCAGGAAGTCCGAACTGGTGGCGCCCGCGTTGAGGGCGTGGATCGCCAGAAGGTTGCGGCCGATCTGAAGCCGGCTGATCTGACCGGTAAGATCGAACGTCTCGAACTCGACGGCGTCGAGATCGGAATGATTGGCCGTCGCCTCCGAATTCCATGCGGGCGTGCCCTCGAACATAACGCGCTGGACTTCGACGCCGTTGAGGTAGGCGATGAAGCCGTCGTCGTAGCGCACTTTGAGCGTCAGACCGCCGGCGTACTGCAATCCTTCCGGCGTGATCTCGAACGGAACGCGGATATAGCAGCTTGAGTTTCTGCCATACATCGCACCGCCCACGTCGATCCCGATGAACGACTCGTAGCCCGTACTGCGTTCGTAGCCGACGCCGCCGGCTCCCGCGATCCAGCCGGAATCGTCGAAACTCACATCCGTCCGCCACGCACTGCCGATGTCCAAGGTCGGAACAAACACCTGTTTGGGCGCCGCCTCGGGCACCAGCACCAACTCTCTTCCTTTGCTGCCGGTCGAGCCGGGCGTACGCGGGTCGCTGCCGTCGAGGGTGTACCAGACCGTTGGCGCGCTGGACGGCATCGTCAGCCACGCGGCCGCCGCGACGTGGCCACCATGCTGGTAAAGACCGTTGACGTGGAAGGCCGGGGCCTCGACACTGGGGTACAGCCCCAGGGATTTGAACTGTGACAAGGCAACACTGTTACGGCGGGGG
>LVBB01000077.1 GCA_001603075.1 Phycisphaerales bacterium Planc_01
CGCATAGGTGATTCCGGAACGAGTATCTTTTTGAAAGACGATGCTTGCCATGGTTTCATCACCTCGTTATGTATATCCTATATCATAACGAGGCGCTCGTCAAGCGATATATTGTCAAAGAACGATTATTGCTGGGTTTATGGAGATTTTTCAGGCTCCCTCGTTATGAATAATCGGGAATCCAGGTTTTATCCTCGCCGGAAGCCGGGCGTGCAGGCCGGAACGGCGGCCTCTTCGCCGCCCAGCGCCCGCAGAGCGGCGAGAAAGCTCTCCTCCGGAGGGCGGAAGATGTCGAGACGCTCCCCTGTGAAGGGGTGCGGGAGGGCGAGCCGGACGGCGGCGAGCAGCAGGCGCGAACAGCCGAACTGCTCGCGGAAGAAGCGGTTGTGACGGCCTTCGCCGTAGGTGGTGTCCCCGACGAGCGGATGGAAGATGTGCTTGAAGTGGCGCCGTATCTGCCGCCGCCTTCCCGTGAGCGGCTGCGCCTCCGCCAGCGAGTAGCGCGTCGTCGGATGCTTCGACACCGCGAAGGGCGTCTCGAACGCGGCGAGCCGGCGGAACTCCGTCACGGCCTCGCGAACCCTCGGCGGCTGCGCGGCCGCTCCGCGGAGCCCTCCCAGGTCGTCCGCAAGCGGATGGTCGACGACGCCGGCCTCTGGAATCCATCCGCGCACGACCGCGAGGTAGGTCTTCTCGACGAGCCCGTTGCGGAAAAGAGCGAACCCCTCCTTCGCCGCCTCTCGGTCCGCGGCGAAGAGAAGTACCCCGGACGTCGGGCGGTCGAGCCTGTGAAGCGGATAGAGATACCTCCCCGTCAGCTCCCGCGCCTCCTGGAGCGCGAACCGCGTCTCATGCCGATCGAGCGGCGAACGGTGCACCAGCAGCCCCTCCGGCTTGTGCACGGCGACGAACCGTTCATCCTCGTAGAGCAGGCGGAGCGGCTCCGCAGTCATGCGCGCTGTCGTCTCTTCGTTCACCATGCCCCCTCCTTCCGCGGCGTGTGGTTCTTTCCTGCCGGGCGATGTTCCCGTACACGGAGAACATCGTACCACGCATGTCGGCAATTGCCCAAAGGGGAGTCGATTTTCTAAGAATGCGCTCCTGAAGCAGCGGAAGAAAACCTGGTCGATGCGCGCTCTGCTCGAAGCGGCGGAAGAAGAGTTCGTTAAAAGCGCTTTTGGGAAGCGATGCGAACGGCCCCGTACCGTGTTGCATCATTTCCCGTAGCCCCGCCGTTCCTCCGTTTCTGTGGTACTATCTTTGCGAGGGAAATCCGCCTCGGTCATACGCTTGAGCGGCTTCCTCCAAAAACAATCGAGAAGGTGTTCTTCGTGTTTATGCTCTCCGCAGGTCTTGTGCTCATTGTCTTCTTCATTTCCGGTCTGTTCTCCTCCAGAGGCGTCTCTTCATCCTCCGATTACGCCGTCGCCAACAGAAAAGCGGGTGTGCGCGGCGTCTCGGGTGTCATCCTGGGCTCGCTCGTCGGCGGGGCCGCCACGGTCGGTACGGTGCAGATGGCGTACCAGTGGGGGCTTTCGGCGCTCTGGTTCACCCTCGGCAGCGGGGCCGCGTGCCTCCTGATGGGGCTCTGGTTCGTGACGCCGCTCCGCTCGGTGGAGCTGATCACGCTGCCGCAGTACCTCGGGCGGCACTTCGGCAAACGGACGGCGCTCCTGGTGGCCGTTTCCACGACCTCGGGCTCGTTCCTCTCGGTCATCGCGCAGTTTCTCTCCGGCGTGGCGCTGATGCGTTCCGTCTTCCCCGTCTCGATCGGCGTCGCGGCGCTGCTCACCGGAGCGCTGATCCTCGCGTTCGTCTTCGGCGGCGGCATCAAGAGCTTCAGCAGGCTCGGCGAAGCGAAGATCGTCTTCCTCTATCTGGTGATGCTCCTGTGCGCGGGCGTGGTGCTCTTCCAAGGATGGTCCCCGGGGGCGATCATTGCGGCGCTTCCGTCCGAACCCTTCTTCAACATTCTCTCCAGAGGGGCGGGGAAGGACCTCGGCTCGTTCGCCTCGCTGCTGTGCGGCGTGCTCTGCGGGCAGATCTACATCCAGGGAGTCTACGCCGCATCGTCCGACGCGACGGCGAAAAGAGGGTGTCTCTGGGCGGCCTTCGTCATCCCGCCGATGGGTTTTCTCGGAACGTGGATAGGGCTCGCCATGCGGGCTTCCGGAGTAACCGTCGAAGCGTCGCAAGCGCTTCCGTTCTTCATTCAGACCGCCTTCCACCCCGTTCTGGGCGGCCTGCTCTGGTCGGGGATCATGATCACCGTCCTCGGGACGGCCGTTGGCGTCTCGCTCGGCGTCGCGACGAACCTCACGAGAGATATCTTCCTCAAGATGAAGGTTGCGGCGCACTTCGACGATGTGAGAATCCTGCTCGCCAGCCGCGTCATCGTGCTCGCCGTGGTCGCGGCGGCCGGAACGGTCGCCTGCGCCTCGCGGAACTCGATGATCCTCCAATGGGCTTACCTCGGGATGGGCGTCAAGGCCTCCGGCATCTTCTGCCTGATGCTCGCCGCGGTGCTCCGGCCGGGACGGCTCTCTCCGGCGTGGAGCTTCGCCGCGGGAATCGGCGGGCTGCTCGGCGTCGCGGGGGGCGCAGTCGTCGGCGGCGGTCTGGACCCGCTCTTTCCGGGGCTCGCGCTCTCGGGGCTCGTCGTGCTGATTGGTCTGTCGAGAGGGCGCGGAGAGCGTCTTTCCGAGGTATAGCGAACTTCCTTTTGTATAATCCTACAAAAAAACCACTCTTAATTCGTCTCAAAAAATAAACAATTCTCCCTTGAGGCCATGTACAATGCGTTTTACATGGTACGAAAGGGAGGTTGTTTTACTGTGAACGAAGCCTATATCGTCTCGGCGGTGCGCACCGCAACGGGAAATCTCGGGGGATCGCTCAAGAGCGTTCTTCCCGAAGACCTGCTCGTCGCGGTGATCGAAGAGTCCATAGCGCGCTGCGGCGTCTCGGGAGAATTTCTCTCCGAGGTGATCATGGGGCAAACGAAGCAGTCTGCGGACTGCCCGAACGTGGCCCGGGTCGCATCGCTGAAAGCGGGGCTCCCTGAAGCTTTGTCCGCATATACTGTCCACAGGCAGTGCGGCTCCGGCATGCAGGCTTTGATCAATGCGTTCTTCCAGATCCGCTGCGACGAAGCCGGTCTCGTTGTCGCGGGCGGGGTGGAGAGCATGAGCGGCGCGCAGTATTATCTTCGCAACGCCCGTTATGGATACGGCGTCGGCAACGCAGTTCTACTCGATCCCAACACGGAGAGCCAGCCGAAATCCCAACCCGAGGAGACGTACGGAAGCCTGATCATGGGCATGACGGCCGAGAATCTCGCCGAAAGGTATGCGATCTCCCGGGAGGAGCAGGATCGTTTCGCGTACAGGAGCCAAATGAACGCCATCGGCGCTATCGACGAGGGGCGCTTCAAAAACGAAATCGTCCCGGTGAAGATCCCGCAGAAGAAGGGCGACCCCGTTGTTTTCGAGGTCGACGAATTCCCCAGAAGAGACACATCCCCGGAAAAACTCGCGAAATTGAAACCCGCATTCAAGATCCCTGACGGTACGGTGACGGCGGGCAATAGTTCCGGAAGGAACGACGGCGCCGCGGCGTTGCTCGTCGCTTCGGAGGATGCTGTAAAAAAATACAATCTCGAACCGATGGCGCGCATCGTGGCCGCCGCATCCGCAGGGGTGGATCCTCGTTATATGGGGATAGGCCCGGTACCGGCGACGCGCAAGGTTCTTGAAAAAACCGGATTATCTTTGGCCGACATGGGGCTTGTCGAGATCAACGAGGCTTTTGCCGCGCAGACGCTGGCATGCGTCAAGGAGCTCGGAGTCGATGAGGAACGCCTGAATGTCAACGGCGGGGCCATCGCTCTCGGACATCCCCTCGGCTGTTCCGGGGCGCGCATCGTGGTGACGTTGCTCCACGAAATGGCGCGGCGAAACGAACGGTACGGTTTGGCGGCCATCTGCATAGCGGGAGGCCAGGGATTGGCCGTCGTCGTGGAAAAAGTTTGAATACGGGAGGCGAGGAGAAGACCATGGAGAACCCGATCACCTCGAAAAAACTGAAGACGATCGAAGAGGCCATGTCTTTGATCAAGAGCGGCGACCGCATTCTGGTCAGCGGCTTCGGCAATTCCGGAGACCCGAAGCAGCTCGTAGCGGCCCTCTCCAAGCAGCCGATCAAGGACCTCACCATCATCAGCAACGACCTCGGCTCGCCGGGCATCGGTCTCGGCGCTCTGCTCACCGCCGGTATGGTGAAGAAACTTATCGGCAACTACTACAACTGGAACCCGGAAGTGGCGGAGGCCTTCAACGCGGGAAAGATCGACGTCGAACTCGTTCCGCAGGGGTCGTTCGCGGAGGGAATCCGCGCCGCGGGGGTAGGCGTGGCGGCTTTTTACACCCCGACCGCGGCGGGAACGGAACTCTCGAAGGGAAAGGACGAACGGGAGTTCAACGGCAGAAAGTATATTCTTCAGGAAGCCATCAAAGCCGACGTGGCGCTTATCAGCGCGGCGAAGTCGGATACGCTCGGCAACCTCGTTTATCACAAGACGGCCCGGAACTTCAATCCTCTGATGGCCATGGCGGCGGAGCTTGTCATCGCGGAGGTCGGCGAGATCGTTCCGGCGGGGACGTTCGATCCTGAGTGCATCGCGACGCCCCATATCTTTGTGGACGTTCTGGTGCGGAGGGGGTAGAAGAGATGTTTCAGATGGATGAAGAGAGCGCGAAAATTCGCATAGTCAAGAGAATCGCCCGCGAGTTCATGGAAATGAGCGCGGAAAAGAATCTGTTCGTGAACCTGGGCGTCGGCACCCCGACGATGGTCGCTGATTATGTCAAAAGCGACAACGTCTTTCTGCAGGCCGAAAACGGCATGCTCGGCGTCGGTCCCGCCGCGGAACCCGGCAAGGAGGATCCCCTCCTGATCAACGCCGGCCGCGTCAAGGTGACGGAAACTTCCGGCTGCGCCTACTTCGATAGCGCTACCTCTTTCGGCATGATCCGGGGCGGCCACATCGACGCGACGGTGATCGGCGCCTTCGAAGTCGATCAGGAGGGAAACGTGGCCAACTGGATCATCCCGAACGGCAAGCAGCTCGGCGTCGGCGGCGCTATGGACCTGGTCGCCGGGGCGAAAAAAGTCTACATCGCCATGCCGCACACGAACAAGAAAGGGCAGCCGAAGCTCGTCGAAAAGTGCGCGCTTCCGATCACCGGGTACGGCGAGGTCGACGTTGTCGTGACCGAGTACGCCCTCTTTCGTTTCAAGGAGGGGAAGATGGTCCTTGAGGAGATAGCGCCGGAGATCACTTTGGATGAGCTGAAGGAAGTAACGGCGGCCGAGTTCGTTGTCTCTGAGAATCTGGGAGTCTTGGCGGAGTAGGGGTATGGATTTCCTGTTCACGATGCCGGAAAAACGCGTGCTTTTTGGAAGTGGTGTTTTTTCCCGGCTCAAGGATGAGATCGAGAGGCTCGGGTGCGCCGCTCCTTTAGTTCTGTCCACGCCTTCCATGAGGTCGGGGGAGAAGATCGGGAGCGCTCTTTCCCCCTTGAAATACGGGCTTTTTGACGGAGCGCGGATGCACGTGCCTGCGGAGAGCGTCGAAGAAGCCCTTGCCTTCATGGAAGGGCGCTCCTTCGACTGTCTGGTGGCGGTCGGGGGAGGATCCTCCATCGGCTTGGCGAAAGCGCTCGCGCTTCGGAGCGGCCTCCCTATCATCGCCGTTCCCACGACGTACGCAGGTTCGGAGATGACACCGATATGGGGAATAACGGAAGGCGGCGTGAAAACGACCGGGCGGGACGACAGAGCACTTCCGAAAGTCGTACTCTACGACCCTGAGTTATATGCCTCGCTTCCCGCTTCCGTGGCCGGCGTCAGCGCGATGAATGCATTGGCGCACTGCGTCGAGGCTCTGTATGCGGAGAATGCGAATCCTGTCTCCGATCTTTTCGCGGAGGAAGGAATCCGACTGATCGTCGACAATCTCACATCCTCGCTCACTGGACCGTATAAGTCAGAGGCCATTGAATGCGTGCTGCGCGGCGCATGGATGGGGGGCATGGTGCTCGCCATGACGACGATGGGCCTCCACCACAAGCTCTGCCATACGCTCGGCGGCTCTTTCGACCTTCCGCATGCGGAGACGCATGCGATCGTGCTCCCGCACGTACTGGCCTTCAACGGAGAGTACGCCGAGGCCGCGATGCGGAAGATCGCGAGAGGTTTCGGAACGTCCTCTCCGAAAGATGCCGCCGGACGAGCGTACGAGATGTTGTCCGGGATCGGCGCGAAAAACGCCCTGAAGGATCTGGGGATGCGCGTCGAAGATCTGGAAAAAGCCGCGGACTTGGCGACGCGGAACAAATATTACAATCCTCGTCCGTTCACGGCGGCGGAGCTTGGGCCGCTGCTGGAAAACGCTTTTTGGGGCAGGTGTCCGGAGTCATAGCGCGCAGTGTACATATTGGAAAGCGCTGTCTGTATTTCCA
>LVBB01000078.1 GCA_001603075.1 Phycisphaerales bacterium Planc_01
ACCAACTACGTGAACCGTTCGGAACGAGGCTGGCGCGGGCCGCATCCCCACGAGCGGCTCGTCCGCACGATCGAACGAGCGGCCGGCAAGGCGTATGGCGAGATGCGAAAGGCCCACGTCGAAGACTACGAGACCCTGTTCAACCGCGTTCGCCTGGACCTGGGCGCTTCTTCAAATGAAACGCTGGCTTTGACTACCGACCAGCGAATCCTCGCCTATCATCGCGACAGGAACCGCGATCCCGATCTCGAAGAACTGTTCTTCCAGTACGGTCGCTATCTGCTGATTGCCTCGTCGAGACCGGGCAGCCTGCCGGCCAATCTCCAGGGCCTGTGGAACCACAGCAACAACCCGCCCTGGCGCTGCGACTATCACTCGAACATCAACGTCCAGATGAACTACTGGCCCGCCGAGCCGACCAATCTGGCCGAGTGTCACACGGCCTTCATCGATTACGTCGATAGCCTGCGCGAGGTCCGCAAGCGGGCGACGCAGGAATACTACAAGTGTGAACGTGGCTGGACGGTCCAGACGGAGAACAACATCTACGGCGGTTCGAGCTGGCGATGGAACCCGCCGGGAAGCGCCTGGTACTGCCAACATCTCTGGGAGCACTATGCCTTCGGGCAGGACAAGACGTATCTTCGCGACGTGGCCTATCCCATTCTCAAGGAGGTGTGCCACTTCTGGGAGGACCGGCTCGTGGCGCTGCCCGACGGCCAGTTGGTGACTCCCGACGGCTGGTCGCCGGAGCAGGGTCCGGAGGAACCCGGCGTCACCTACGATCAGATGCTCGTCTGGGACCTGTTCACCAACACGATCGAGGCGGCCGACGAACTGGGGACCGACCGCCAGTTCCGCGATCGTCTGGCCGAACTGCGGGACAAGCTGCTCGGCCCGCGCATCGGCAAATGGGGCCAGTTGCAGGAGTGGATGACCGACCGGGACGACCCGAAGAACCAGCATCGACATGTCTCCCACCTGTTCGGTCTGCACCCGGGCCGCCAGATCGCCCCGCGTACCACGCCGGAATTGGCGCAAGCGGCGGCGGTCTCGCTGAACGCCCGTGGCGACGGCGGCACCGGCTGGAGCCGTGCCTGGAAGATCAACTTCTGGGCCCGTCTGCTCGACGGCGACCATGCGTATATCCTGCTGCGCAATCTCCTGACGCCCGTAGCGTTCAAGGGCACCGATTATCAGGACGGCGGGGGAGTGTACCCGAACCTGTTCGACGCGCATCCACCGTTCCAGATCGACGGCAACTTCGGCGCTACCGCCGGGATCGCCGAGATGCTCCTGCAAAGCCACACGGACCGCATCGAACTGCTTCCTGCGTTGCCGAAGGCCTGGCCGACCGGGAAGGTCAGTGGACTCCGCGCGCGCGGCGGCTTCGAGGTGGATATCGAGTGGAAGGAAGGCCGGCTCGTCTCCTCGACCATTCGTTCTTTTGCGGGCAGACCCTGCCGGCTTCGCTATGGGCAGGTCACCACGGAGTTGGATTTGGTTCGCGGACAGACCGCCAACTGGGACGGACGTTAACCCGTAGGGGCGAATAACTATTCGCCCCTACCGTGGCGCTATGTGAAAGGATTCTTCTGTAAGGAGAGCTTCGTGCAGATCGGCCTGCCTGATACCGCGATCATCGTCGCCTACATCGTGGGGATCCTTGCTCTGGGATGCTGGGCGGGTCTGCGCCGGCGCGCCCGCGACAAGGCGGAGGAGTACTTCCTCGCAGGCAAGACGCTGCGCTGGCCCGTCATCGGCCTGGCGCTGTTCGCCACCAACATCTCGACGGTTCATCTGGTCAGTCTCGCCGAGGAAGGGTATACGAACGGCCTGGCCTATGGCAATTTCGAGTGGATGGCGCCGTTTACCCTGATTGCTTTGGCGTTGTTCTTCGCGCCGTTCTACATCCGCTCGGGTGTCGCGACGCTGCCCGATTTTCTGGAGAGGCGCTATAGTCGGGCCAGCCGGGATTGGCTCGCCGTCCTGTCGATCGTCTCGGCGATCTTCATCCACATCGGATTTTCGCTGTATGCGGGGGCGACCGTTCTGGAGGGCCTCTTCGGGATACCGAAGATGTGGAGTATCGTCCTTATCGCGGCGATCACCGGCCTGTACACGATGGTCGGCGGACTGATGGCGGTCGTGCTCACCGAGTCGGTCCAGACGATCATCCTGCTGGCCGGTGCGGTTGTCCTGACGGCGATCAGTCTGGTCAAGGTCGGCGGCTGGAGCGGTCTGACCGAGCAGGTGGACCCGGTGATGTTCACCGTGCTGCGTCCGGCCGGCGACGCCTCCGGCCTGCCCTGGTATTCGGTGTTCCTGGGCTATCCGATCATCGGGATCTGGTATTGGTGCACCGATCAGACCATCGTCCAGCGCGTCCTCGGCGCCCGGGACGAGAACCACGCGCGGACGGGTCCGCTGTTCGCCGGCTTCATCAAGATCCTGCCCGTGTTCATCTTCGTGCTGCCGGGTCTGGTCTGTCTGGCCCTGGTGCAAAAAGGCGCGATCCCGGCCCTGCCGCTCGATGCGAAAGGCCAACCCAACGCCGCACTGACGTACTCGCACATGATCGGCACGTTGCTGCCGGTTGGCCTGCGCGGGGTCGTCGCGGCGGCACTGATGGCGGCGCTGATGAGCACCGTCTCGGGCGCATTGAATTCGACGGCCACGTTGTTCTCCTACGACCTGTACAAACGCTGGGCGCCCGGCACGTCGGAACGCAAGCTCGTGCGGATCGGCCGGATCGTGACGTTTGTCGCAATGGTCCTGGCGGTGCTCTGGTCGCCTTTGTGCGGCCGTTTCCCCACCGTCTTCCAGGGCATCAACGCGGCGATCAGCTATCTGGCGCCGCCGATCACCGTCGTGTTCGTTGCCGGGGTGTTCTGGAAAAAGGCCTCGTCGAAGGCGTCGTTCGTCACGCTGGTGACAGGCTCGGCCGTCGGCTTCGTCGTGTTCCTGCTGGACTTCACCAAGACGCTGTCGGCGTTCAAGGAGGCCCACCCGAGCTTCGGATTTCTGAATTTCATGGTGATCAGCTTCCTCCTCGCCTGCCTGTGTGCCGTGGTGATGATCGTCCTTTCGCTCGCCTTCCCGGACGAATCGACGGAGGCGAGGATGGCTTTGGTCTGGAAGTCTCCTCTGGAGCCGTTGCGCGAAAAAGGCTGGCCGGGCCTGGGCAACTACAAGTTCCTCAGCGTGCTGCTGGCGCTGACGATGATTGTCTTGTACATCGTCTTCCGATAGCGAACCCATCGGTTCTTGAGAGGTGACGCCATGCGGCTCCTTGCAGTGTCGATTGTCACGATGATGGTTGTCGGTTGCGGCATGGATCGGTCGAGCCGTATCGCGGAGGAGAAGCCGCTGCGGCTGGCGTTCATCACCTGCGCGGTCGATGCGAAGTTCTTCGAGCCGGTGAAGAAGGGCATGCGCGACGCCTCGGAGATGATGGGGGCGCAGGCCGATTTCCTCGGCACCGAAGGCGTCGATATGCTGGCCCAGGTGGAGATGGTCCGCCAGGCCATCCGGGACGGCTACGATGGAATCGCCCTCAATATCATCGACCCGGAGGCCTTCGACGAAGTGGTCCAGGAGGCCATCGATCGAGGCATCCCGGTCGTCGCCTTCAATGTGGACGACCACGCCTCGCCCAACGCCAGGCTGGCCAGCGTCAACCAGCGGCTCTACGAAGCAGGGCGGTCTCTGGCCTGCGAGTTGCTGCCGGAAATCCCGGAGAATACGCACGTTCTGATGACGATGCACGATGAAGGAGTTTCGGCGCTGGAAGACCGGCTGCGCGGCTTGCAGGACGTGCTCAGAGCCAAGGGCGTCCGGTGGACGGTGATCGTCACGGGCAACGATTCGGCCCGAGGCGCCGAGCGAATCGCCGAGGCGCTGCGCCAACATGGTGACATCCGCATCGTGTTGGGGACGGGCCAGTCCGACACGGAGGCGGCGGGCCTGGCTCTGGAGAAGTACTTCGTCGGCCAAGAGTATTGGTCGGCCGGGTTCGACCTGTCCGACACGACCCTGCGTTTGGTCCGAGCCGGCGTGATTCGCTGCACCGTGGACCAACAGCCCTACATCCAGGGCTTCTATCCCGTCGTGCAACTCGCCCTCTACTGCCGCTATCAGCTCCAGCCATCGGATATCGACGCCGGAGCGGCGATCATCGACCGGAACAATGTCGATGCGGTGATCCGGCTTACGCAGGAAGGCTACCGATGACGTGCCATGACACGTGCTCGAAGACCTGGAGGTATTTGCCCAAGAAGCCGTATTGCGTGACATCAACAGGTGAAAGGAGTGCCGTATGAATCACAGATGGGTGTTTGCAGCGGTGATCGTGCTGTTGCTCGCTGCGGTGGACGCAGGTCCGGCTCGGAGCCAGGATCGGGATCAATGGGTCCCGCTGTTCGACGGCAAGACGCTGGACGGCTGGTCGGTCCATAGCGGCTTCGCCAGGTACCACGTCGAGGGTGACGAACTCGTCGGCACGACGGTCAAGGGCAGTCCGAATACATTCCTCTGCACCGACCGGCAGTACGGCGACTTTGTCCTGGAGTTCGAAGTCAAGGTGGACCCGAGGTTGAATTCGGGCGTTCAGGTCCGCAGCCAGATCGCGCCGGCGGAGATGGCTTTCGTGTTCGCCGGTCGCGACGGGGCGCCTCAGTCTGTCGTGATCCCGACCGACCGCGTCTATGGCTATCAGGTCGAGATCGCCACCGAGAAGGCCGGCTCCTCGGGCAGCATCTACGACGAGGCCCGCCGGGCATTCATGCTGGCGAGCACGAGGTCCGATCCCGTCGCGAGCAAGGCGTTCAAAGACGGCCAATGGAACAAGATGCGCATCGAGTGCCAGGGCGATCGGATTCGGACGTGGGTCAACGATATCCCCTGCGTCGATCTGCGGGACAGCATGACCTCTCGCGGCGTGATCGGTCTGCAGGTGCACGGCATCGGGAACGAAGAAGGCCCCTACGAGGTGCGCTGGCGGAACATTCGCATTCAGGCGGCCGATGGGGGGATCGAGCCGCCGGCGATCTCGTGTCCCCTCCGTGTGCTGCAATGCACACCGAAATGGACCGGGCCGCGCATGGCCGACGGCCGGCCGAAGGTCTCGGACGAACTCCTCAAACGCATGCGCAACGTGCCGATCACAATGGCCTGGAGCATCGTCACCAACGCCGGGTATCGCAACTGCTACGAGACGGCGCTGGGCTGGCAGATTCTGCGGCCCGATGAGGCGATCGTCGGCCGCGTGCTGACCGCTCAGTACATGCCGACGCAGCCGGACTTCAACAAGGCGATCATGGACCACGGACACGCCGAGGGCCGCCTGGGCAACTCCAATTCGTGGCCGATCGACATGCTCCAGAAAGGCGACGTATATGTCGCCGACGGGTTCGGCAAGGTCGTCGACGGCACCTTGATCGGCGACAATCTCGCCAACGCGATCTATGCCAACAGCGGCAACGGCGTGATCTTCGACGCCGGGGTTCGCGACCTGGAAGGCATCGAGGAGGTCGAAGGGTTCAACGTCTGGCACAAGGGCGCCGATCCGAGCTTTCTGAAAGAGGTGATGCTCAGCGCGATCAACGTCCCGATCCGCATCGGCCGGGCCGTGGCCTGCCCCGGCGACGTCGTGCTGGCCAAACGCGAGGGGATTGTCTTTGTCCCCGCCCATCTGGCCGAGAAGGTCGTCGTCGAGTCGGAGGCCATCACGCTGCGGGATATGTTCGGGCATCAGCGTCTGCGGGAAGGCAAGTACACGCCGGGACAGATCGACAGCCGGTGGACGCCGGAGATTCGAGAGGACTTCCGAGGCTGGCTGAAGAAGAACATCAACGAACTGCCTGTGCCCAGGCAGGTGATTGAGGAGATGCTCGATCCCAAGGCGCGAAACTGGTAGCTGACCGAACGGATTTTCACTCGCACGAGGAAAGGTAACCGATGAAGCACCGAGAGCACGAACGACAAGTCCCGATGGCCTACTCGAGACGTTCTCTGCTGAAGACGGTAGGGGTGGGCTTTGGTGGTTTGACCCTGGCGGGCATGATCGGCGCCCCGATCGAGGAGCAGATCGCCTGCGCCACACAAAATGTCCGACGCAGTTCCAGTCCGTCGGAACTTCGCATCACCGACCTTCGGGTCGCGGTGGTGACGCGGGCGCCGATGCGCTGCCCGCTGATCCGCATCGATACGAACCAGGGTATCTCGGGTTACGGCGAAGTCCGCGACGGGGCCAGCGAACGCTATGCGCTGATGCTCAAAGCACGTTTGCTGCGAGAAAACCCCTGCGACGTCGAGCGGCTGTTCAAGAAGATCCGGCAATTCGGCCACCACGGTCGGCAGGGCGGCGGGGTCTCCGGCGTGGAGATGGCCCTGTGGGACCTGGCGGGCAAGGCATATGGCGTGCCCGTCTATCAGATGCTGGGCGGGCGATACCGCGACCGGATTCGGCTGTATGCCGACACGCCCGACGGCCAGGTGACCGGCCTGAAGAAACGGATCGAGCAGGGATTCACATTTCTCAAGTACGATTGCGGCATCCAGACCATCCGCAACGTCCCCGGCGCGCTGAGCTATCCGACGCGGGAGACCAACTGGCGGGGCAAGCACCCCTTCACCGCCATCCAACTCTCCGACAAGGGGGCGGCGCTGATAGCCGAACGCTTCGCCGAGGTCCGCGAGGTCGTCGGCGGGACGATCCCCGTCGCGTCGGACCACTTCGGACACATCGGCGTCAACAGTTGCATCAAGCTGGGCAGGGCCTTGCAGCCCTATACCCTCGCCTGGCTCGAAGACATGGTCCCATGGGAATACACCGACATGCTCAAGGAGATCAAGAACGCCATCGACGTGCCGTTGCTGACGGGCGAGGACATTTACACGCTCGACGGCGGGTTCAAGAAGCTCATCGACGAGCGGGCCGTCGATATGGTGCACCCCGACCTGGCGACCGCCGGCGGTATTCTCGAGACCAAGAAGATCGGCGACTACGCCGAGCAGAGCGGCATCGCGATGGCTTTGCACTTTGCCGGGACGCCCGTGTGCTTCATGGCGAATCTGCACTGTGCCGCGGCGACGGAGAACTTCATTGCCCTGGAGCATCATTCCGTCGATGTCGATTGGTGGGAAGACCTGGTCACCGGTGTCGATAAGCCGTTCCATACCGATGGGTTCGCCCGTGTCCCGGAGGGTCCCGGCCTGGGCATCGAGGTGAATCTCGACGTCATCAAAGAGCATTTGGAGCGCGGGCAGGAGTTGTTCGCGCCCACCGAAGAATGGAACCAGGATCGTTCGAACGACCGGTTGTGGAGCTGACGACAAACGACCAGTCAGGGGAGAACGCTGCGCATGGGACGTTCCGTGTTGAGACACTTCTGGATCGTGTTTGCGATCGCTTTGCTTGTCACGATCGTGACGTTTCTGATGGGGCATCGGGCCTTTTCCGGACCTGCGCTGATCGTGACGTTCGCCTCCCTGGCCCTGTACTGCATGAGTCATCCCGTATTGAAGAGCTTTGTCTTCACCCTATGGGTCTTTGCGTTTGTGACCGCGTCGATGGCATATCCCGTGGCCTTCATGAGCTGGTACGGGTTCGATCTGGGCATTCTGATCGTTCCCTTGATTCAGATCATCATGTTCGGCATGGGAACGACTCTGAGCGTGGCCGATTTCGGCCGGGTGGCGAGGATGCCCTGGCCGGTCTTCGTCGGCTTCGTCCTGCAGTTCTCGATCATGCCGATCACGGGCCTGGTCATCGCCAAGGCGTTTGGCTTCGAGCCGGAGGTGGCGGCCGGCGTGGTCCTGATCGGCTCCTGTCCCGGCGGCGTCGCCTCGAACCTTATGACCTATCTTGCCGGCGGCAACGTGGCGCTCTCGGTGACCATGACGGCCTGCTCGACGCTGGTCTCGCCGATCATGACGCCGTTCCTGATGGCCAGACTGGCGGGCCAGTTCATCGAGATCGAGTTCATGAAGATGATGTTCGAGATCGTCAACATGATCATCGTTCCGATCGTTGCAGGCCTGATCGCCAATCGTATTCTGTACGGGCGTCAGAAGGCTTTCGCGAAGGGGAGCATCCTCGCAGCCGTGGGGATTGGCTGTGTCCTGCTGGGCATCTGCATCGCAGCCTTCGCGCCGACCAGCGTTCTGACCTACGGTACGGCAGTCCTCAAGAAGGACGGCTTCATTGTCGGGGCCCTGCTGATCGGCGTCGTCGCGCTGGCCAAACTGGTCATCGGCGTCTGGCTGCGAGGTCCGCAGAACTGGATGGATAAGGCGCTGCCGGTGGTCTCGATGGCCGGGATCGTCCTGATCATCGCGATCATCACCGCCCGCTCGGCCGAGAAGCTGATGAGCGTGGGGCTCTATCTCATCGGTGCGGCTGTCCTGCTGAACTTCGTCGGCTATGTGCTGGGCTACTGGTTCGCACGCGCCGCGCGTCTCGACGAGAGCGCCTGCCGGACCGTCGCCTTCGAGGTCGGCATGCAAAACGGAGGCATGGCCTCGGGTCTGGCGATGAACGTGCTCCGCAGCGCTCCGGCGGCCCTGGCGCCGGCGATCTTCGGACCGTGGATGAACGTCTCCGGCTCCATCCTGGCGACGTGGTGGCACCGCAAACCCGTCGTTACGAGACGCACATCGTAGCAGTCGAAAGAAAGCGAATCGCACAAAGGGACATTCAAATGAAACAATCACGACGGGCCACCGGGTTCCTGGCCGCAACATTGCTCTTCCTGGCAGGAATTGCCTCCGCTGAGGTGGTGGATTTCGACTTCGACTGGTGCTTCAGCCGGGGAGACTTCGCGACGGCGATGATGCCGGCGTTCGACGATTCGGCCTGGCAGACGCTCGATGTACCTCACGATTGGAGCGCCGAAGGGCCGTTCCTCGCCGAGTACGGTAGCGGCAACGGCTACGCACCGGGCGGGATCGGGTGGTATCGCAAGCATTTCACGCTCGATGCCGCAGATCGCGGCAAGCGCGTGGTCATCGAATTCGACGGCGTGTACCACAATTCCGAGGCCTGGATCAACGGGCACTTCGTCGGCCGGCGGCCCTGCGGCTATTCCAGCTTCCACTACGATCTGACACGCCACGTTCGATTCGGCCAGCGGGAGAACGTTGTCGCCGTTCGCGTCGACCACACCAAGTTCGCCGACTCACGCTGGTATACCGGCTCGGGCATCTATCGCCACGTGCGCCTTCATGTCACCGACAAGCTCCACGTCGGTCTGTGGGGTGTGTACGTCACGACACCCGAGGTGAAGAACGATTCGGCCACAATTCGCATCGAGACGGTGGTGCGGAACGATCACGGCGAGGCCAGGACCTTCTCGCTCGAATCGAGCGTCGTTGCGCCGGATGGCAAGGTCGCTGCCGCCCTGACGTTGTCCGGCATCCTGAACGCAAACGCCGAGCAGACTCTCGGTTCACAGATCAGGATTGCGGACCCGCAGTTGTGGTCGACCGAGTCACCCAATCTGTACACCCTGCGCAGTGTGTTGAAGGCGGGCGACGAGATAGTGCAGGAGGTGGCCACGCCGTTCGGCATCCGCACGATCGCGTTCAACCCCGACAGCGGGTTCTTCCTGAACGGCAGGGCGATGAAGCTCAAGGGCGTCTGTCTGCACCACGATGCGGGCTGTCTCGGCGCGGCCGTGCCGGACGAGGTGCTCGAACGTCGGCTGCGCCTGATGAAGGACCTGGGCGCCAACGCGATTCGCACCAGCCATAATCCGCCGGCGCCGGAACTGCTCGACTTGTGCGACCGGCTTGGCCTGCTCGTCAAGAACGAGATGTTCGACGAATTCACGCCACCCAAGAACAAGTGGGTCGAAGGCTGGAATGCGGGACAGCCCAGCAAGTTCGGCTACGGGGAGGCCTTCGCCGAGTGGTCGGTGCGGGACATGGAAGATCTCGTCCGCCGGGACCGCAATCATCCATGCGTCATCATGTGGAGCATCGGCAACGAGATCGACTATCCGAACGATCCCTTCTCCCATCCGGCGCTGGGCAACAACTATCGGCCCGATCATCCGCCCGCCGAGGATCTCGTCAAGCATGCCAGGCCTCTCATTGAAGCGGTCAAGAGGTGGGACGACACGCGTCCCGTGACGGCGGCCCTGGCGAGCATCCCCATGTCCAACGCGGTCGGTCTGGCCCAACTGCTCGACGTGGTGGGCTACAACTACCAGGAGCAGCACTACGAGGCGGACCACAGGACCTATCCAGACCGATTCATCTTCGGCAGTGAGAACGGCGACAGTTACGGCGCCTGGGCGGCCGTGCGCGACAACGACTACGTGGCCGGACAGTTCCTCTGGACGGGGATCGACTATCTCGGCGAGGCCCGCCGCTGGCCCAATCGCGCCAATGGCGCAGGTCTGCTCGACATGTGTGGATTCAAGAAGCCCATCGGTTGGTTCCGCCAGAGCCTCTGGTGCGACGAGCCGATGGTTTACATCTGTGCATCGACCCGGGGCGCCCGACGCGGGCCGGGCATGGGCGGGGCCGAGCACTGGAACTGGCCCGAAGATGCTCGTGTCACCGTCAGTGGCTACACGAATTGCGAGGAGGTTGTGCTGACTCTCGACGGCGAAACGCTGGGAACAAAACGGCTTTCCGAAGCCCGCGAAGGCGTATTGACCTGGGAGGTTCCCTTCAAAGCGGGTGTTCTCAAAGCGATAGGGCGAAATGGTGGGCGAGACGTCTGCGAATTCGTGCTGAAGACGGCCGGGCCGGCCGCGCGAATCACTCTCTCGCCCGATATGACGCATCTGTCGGCCGATGGAAGGGATGTCTATCACGTCGAATTCTCGGTGGTCGATGAGCAGGGCGTGCGTGTGCCCGATGCGGAACACGAGATCACCTTCGACGTGAACGGCTCCGGCCGAATCATCGGGATCGAGAACGGCGATCTCAATAGCCTCGACGACCCCAAGGACAACGTCCACAAAGCCTACCGTGGCAGGGGGCTGGCCATCCTTCAGGCCGCTCGCGAGCCAGGCACGGTGCGTGTGACCGCCCGCGCCGAGGGACTTAACGACGCAGCAATCGAGATCGACGCCGGGCAGGTGCGAAGATGAATTTCGGCGTGACCGACAGAAAGCAGGCGGAACTGGAGGCCCGCATGGCGGCGCTCGGGTTGCGAGAAGAGGACTTTGAAGAAAAGTTCGTTCGTTCCTCCGGCCCCGGCGGGCAGAAGGTCAACAAGACCTCCAGTTGCGTCGTCCTCAAGCACGTGCCCAGCGGGCTGGAGGTGAAGATGCAGAAGGAGCGGTCGCAGCCGCTGAATCGATACCACGCGCGCAAGCGGCTCTGTGAATTGATGGAGGAGCGAACCCTGGGCGCCCGTAGCCCGGCGGCCCTGGCGGCTGAGAAGATTCGCAAGCAGAAGCAGCGCCGCCGAAGACGCAGCAACAGCGCGTAAAGAAGAGTCTGCCCCTGCGCGTTGCGGATAGACCCGCCGTCGGAATCAGAAGACCGCCCGCTTGGGTTGGGGGCCCATGCCGATTGCGTCGGCATAGGCCCCCAACAAACGTACGTCTGTGGTGCGCATCAGACGCCTAATTCGAGCTTGCGACTTCGTTTGAGAACGCGTAATGGTGCCAGGAATCTCCCGTCACGAGAGCATCGAACACGAAGCTCATTTCCGTGCCGACGGCAGTATACGTGTACTGGATGAGCAGCCCATTGCCTGAGCCAGCACCGTTCTGATCGATCCGCGTCGGATTGTGCGGATTGTCGCCGGGGGTGACGTCCACGAAGCGCCCTCCCGCGTCGCCGTACCCGACCGCATAGAAGGTCGCAACGTATGTCGTGCCCGGCTCCAGGCCGGTCAACGTCAGAACGGGATGGTTGTTGTCCTGGTCGCCGTAGACGAAGCCTCGGACCAGAGCGGCGCCGTCACCGGTGACGTTGACGGGGTTTGTCGTGTCGAACACGTTCGTCGCCGGGCCGGTCAAGGTCCAGTTGGTTCCTGAACCGTCCCTATCGCGCTCGAACTGGACACCGTTGCCCGCGAGGATGGGTTCTCCGTCCACGCCTTCGCCGGTGAACTTGCCGGTGTGCGTGTAGGTCTTGTTGCTGCTTATGCCGGAGTCGCTATCGCCGGACCATGGCCTGACAGAGAATCGACCTGCCGCAGCAGTCGTCGGGTCCAGCTTGATGTCGTCGACGTACAGCACGCCCGTGCCCCCCGTGGCCCCACGGCGTTCGAGGCCAATGATCAACTCAGTGACACTGCGGAGGTTCACGCCGAAGTCGGCCAGGTCGATCGTCCACGGCCGCCAGGAGGTCTGTCGGAGATCGTCGGCATCGCCGTCATACAGAATCTTGGAGCCGTTAAGCTTCACGTACATCTGCGCGGCCGAATTGTCCGGGTCGCCGCGGAAGTACAGAGTCAACGCCTGAACGCCGTGTTTGGTCCAGTCCTGTGGCGAGGCAAACCTTCGCTCGGCCTCGGAATAGAATGGGGAGTCCGTGTTGTCGTAGAACAGCGGCATGGCCTGACGGCCGCTGTGGACGATCGTTCGCTCGGCGAACGGAGTCTGGAGATGGCCGACCGTCGAGCCGGTGTTGTTGACCCAGCCGTCGAGCCAGGTGTCGAAGATCGCTTCGCCGGCGTCGATGTCGTCGGTGTAGGTCTCGAACCCGTCGATCAGGGCGTATTGCATCGTGGCGAAGCTCCAGACGTCGCCGGCCCATGCGGCGACCTCCTCGGCCTCGTTGATCTCGACGACTTGCCAGTAGTAGGTGCCCCCGAATGCAAGATTGCCCGGCGTAAACGTCGGGGCATCCGTCGTGCCGACCAGAGCCATAGTTTCGGCGTCCGTGCCCAGGTATACCTCGTGTGAGACCGCCTCGCGGCCGGCACGCCAACGCAACGCGGTCTCCGGAGCGATCTCCGTTGCGCCGTCGGCGGGCTGAGGCTCTCTGGCCTGGACGGGGATGTACAGGAACCGCACTTCACTGAGGCCGTATTGCCCCATCGTGCCCCATCCGCTGTTGACGACCAGACGGACGTATCTGGCGGCAGCGCCGCCAAGGTCCACGACTGTGTTCGCCGTATATGTGGCCCTGCCGGTTCCGCGGGTCAGTTCGAAGTCGCCCAGGACCGTCCAGTCCATTCCGTCCTCGGAGTACTGCACCGTCACCCCTTTGAGCCCGAAGCCGAGAATCGTCTCGAACTGGCTGTTGTAGTTCCAGACGAGCATTTCGTGGAGCTTGTAGATGCGGTCGAACTCGAACTGGATGTAGAGAGGCTCCTCGTCGGGCGGATAGGTCAGCCACATGTCGGTGCTTTCGACGGAGTGCTGATCGTCGGCATTCATGCCGGAGCCATCGACGGTCTTCTCAGGAGGCGCTGCCGGGGATTCGGCGTTGCTGGTGGCAACGACGTTGGCGATGGGATACGCGAGAGGCTCGGCTGTGAAGCTCCAGACTTCTCCTTTGTAGATTGTGTTGTCGGGGGCGGCGTTGACTTCGTCCACGCGCCAGTAGTAGGTCTGACCCAGCGAGAGGATTCCCGGCGGGTCGAACGTGTTCGGACTCTGTCCCTGGCTCAGAAGCACGCCCATCGGATTGGCCCGGCTGGCCGCCTCGACATCTTGCGACACCGTTCCGAAGTAGACGTCGTGTGTTGCGGCAAACTCGCCCGCCTTCCAGCTCAGAACCACGTCGCGCGGGATGTCGACGGCCTCGTGCTCGGGGACCGGCTCGGTGGCGAACTCCGAGGTCGGCCCCTTGCCCGCCATGACGTCCAGGATCTCTTTCGCCGTCAGTGCGCGTGTGTAAAGCCGCACGTCGCTGAGGTAGCCCTGCCAGTTCTCCTGCGCGCCACTGAAGCCATCGCCGCCCATGTAGAAGGGATTGGGATCATTCGTCTTGGTCATCGTATTGGTGAGCATCACGACGCCATCGCGATAGTAGGTCAGCTCCGCGCCGTCCTTGACCACGGCATGATGAATCCAGACGTCGGCGGGGATGGAGGTGTAGTTGATGCCGTTGACGTAAGAACCGTCGTCGTTGTAGTTCTCAAACCGGGTGGGCGTGAACTTGCAGAACTGCAGCGGGGATGCCGTCCCGCCGTAGCGATTGCCCAGGATCACGTCGTTGTTCGTCGCCTGAGCGGCGGGCTGTTTGGCCCAGAAGGTCCAGGTGAACCCATTGTCCATGGTCAGCGCCGGGATGGTCACGCCGGTGGTGACGTAGGCGCCGCTGCCGTCGGCTCCGTTGAAACTGATGACCATGCCGCGATCGGGGTCGTCGACCCAGACCGAGCCTCCGGCTCCCAGGCCCGCATTGGGATTCATCACCGTTCCATGGTTTCCGTAGTCGGATGAGTCCAGCGCGACGGCGCCGGCCCCATCGTTCAGCTTCCACCATGCGATCAGCGCCGGATCGCCGGCCTGGGCCGCCGGACCGACCGTCAGGCTGACGACGAAGGCACAGAGTGCCAGTACAACCAGTTGTTTCGTACACATAATCGTCCTCCTTCTCACAAGTGACGCAGACAAATGACATGATTGCTTCCGGCTACACGTCCGGACCCGCGTTTCTCCTCGCGCTGTGCCGCGGCCTCCGACCGTGCCTGTACGCGCGAGAGATACAACGCCATGATTTCAGTCTCTTCACTCACTCAGGGCGACTCTGGGCTGTTGGCTCCACCTCCTTTCCGAACCAGGCGTGGCATGGGGCTGCGGCGGTTGTGGGGATCTGGTCGTGGGAGTGCAGACGGGTAAACCGCCCCCTTTCGTTGCATGCCTGAAGAACCACACATCACTCAAAGCCTCCGAGTGCGCACCCGTACCCGTTCCTCAGCATTTGACGGCGCCGGCCGTGCCGATATCGCTCCCATACCGACAATTTCTCGAACCAACGCCCCCGGCCACGCTCGTTTATAGCACATCCGGGGCCGGGATTCAACAGGATTTGTGCGATCTTGACGAACGGTGGCAGGGTTAAATGCCAGGGGCCTGGCCCGATGGGTATCGGGTCAGGCCCCCGGATACGGTCCTGAGGGCGGCAGAGACGTCCTGCCGCGACATGGGTCCGGATGTTACTCGGCGGCGGCAGGGCGGCCGAAGCCGATGTCGTCGATATAGATGGTCCCGGTGCCGCCGGCGGTCGGGCTGGTGCGATTGCCGATGCCGATGGTCATCTCGCGGACGCGGGCCAGATTGACGCCGCTCAGATCGCCGAACGGAATCTGCCAGGGCTGCCACGCCAGGCTCAGCACCGCCTCAAGGCTTTCGTGAGTCACGGTCCTGCTCTGGCCGGTGCTGTCGGCGATTCTTACGTACAGCGGCTGCGGATCGTTGCTCGTCCGTTGCCCGCCGCCGATGTCGGCGGTCTGCCATTGCCCGGTCACGTTGCCGGTGGTCGCGACGTTGGAGAACTCGGCCGCCGTGGGGCTGGCCCCGGCGTTGTTGCTGACCAGCGCCAGGCC
>LVBB01000079.1 GCA_001603075.1 Phycisphaerales bacterium Planc_01
CTTCGATTCTACTACGGCTCGCAGGACCGACTGCTCAAGCGGGCGGTCCGGGGCGTGGATGAATTGCTCAAGAGGATTCAGGAAGAGACCGCGGTCGCCGAGCCGGAGCCGCAGGAGGAAGCGCTCGAAGGCGGCCTCCTGGCCGGCATGGCCGAGGTGGCCCAGTTCAGTCACGCCGAGCAGGTGCCCGCGTATGTTCTGACCGTCAACGATCTGATGCTCGACAACGTGCGGGTAGCCTTGAGTCGATTGCGCGGGTTTCAGGAGGGCCACGCCCAGCGATACAAGGACTACATGTACACTGTTCTGAAGGGCATCAAGACGATGACCGAGGACAGCGTCAGTGCCGGAGTCCCTTCCAGTCTGGCGGTCGATGCCCGCGAGTACTTTCAGGATGAGAAGCGCTACAAGGCATGGAAGAAGCTGCTGGGCGGTCTGCACGAACGAGGCGAGAACCAGGAGACGATTGACAGCTTCCTGCTGTTCATGCGGGACCTGAAGGAAGGACGGCCTCTGGCGGCACCGGCGCCGACGTCATCCGTGCAGGAGGATTCGACGGTGGCGGAGGACGGACCGAAGCCGGAAGTCCCCGAGGTCCTGAACGAGGAGACCCTGCCGGCCGTTCAGAAGGCCGCCGCAAAGGAGGCGGTCAATCTGGTGGCGATGGCGCAGGGCGCCAGGCTGCCGAACCAGGGATGCTCCTGGCAGTTCGAGCTGGTGCGGCGACAGCAGCAGTTGCCTTCCAGGGAGGAGGCGCAGAGAATGCTGGTCGTCTTCCTCAGCGCCGAGAGAAGAGCGCTGCCGCAGATCACCGGGACTCGGATGTTGCCCTGTCGAACACTGGAGCACCTTTGGCACATGCTCGGTGTCACCGACCTGGCCGAATTGAATCAGCGGGTCCAGACGCGGCTGGTCAACATCCAGGAGGCCATCGTCATCGCAAAGGCGTTTCTCCAGACCTTTGCCAAGCGGCCATCCCTCGAACGGGTTTACGGCCGGGGCGCCGAGGCGGCCCTGATGATGGACCTTCATATTCCGCCACTGCGGCGCGAGACCCTGGCCCTGTTGCGTCGGCTGCACGAGACGGAGCCGGATCGCCTGGCCCGGGCGACGCAGGCGCTGAACGAAGAGGAAACGCCGCAGCACAATGAGGTCCTGCGTCTGATCGAGCAGTACGTTCATCGCCGGCGCCAGCCGCCGGAGAGCGCGGCACCGCAGTGAGCACCGATCGATGTCGGCCTGGAAACTTGAGCCTTTTTCCTCGTTTTGGGATTTATTTTGTTGACAGTTTGTCGCTTCTTCCGGTAGAGTGCACGCTCAGTCAAGGCGTATACTTTCCCCCTCGAAGTCTGCTCCTTACGAAAAAACAGAGGGAACGTGCGTTGTGGGTCTCTCCGGACCCAAGGAGAACATTGTGGCAAAAGGTACAGTGAAATGGTTCAACGATCAAAAGGGCTTCGGATTCATCGTTCCTGACGACGGCAGCGAGGATCTGTTTGTCCACCACTCCAACATCAACGGCAGTGGATTCAAGACGCTCGCCGAAGGTCAGTCCGTGGAGTATGTTGCCGCCCAGGGTCGCAAGGGCCCCGAGGCGCAGAGTGTCACTCCCTGCTGATCGCCGGTGACGGACACATAGTCTGACTCAAGGCCCCGATCATGCGATCGGGGCCTTTTTACTACACCGGGTTCAGGAACTTTCACGCAACCGGTGTCATGCACTACGAGCCTGCTCCGTGTTGGGGGCAAGGGACATGGCCTGATCGCTTGGCGTTCGCCTTGTTGGCGGGGCTGATGCCGGTTGGCCGTTCGGGCAACGGAGAGGCTGCACGCGGGTGGCCTCTGTGCGCAGCGATCCATTCTTCCTCGAGGTAGGGCCGACGGTCTAACGTTGCGTTGAGACTCTGACCGTCGGGGTTCCTTCGGGGAAGTGGCTCTCATAGAACTTGTGCATGGGCCCGTCGTACATTGCGATGCGAACCGTTCCCCAAGTGGCCTGGTCGCCGGTGGCGTAGTAGATGTAGGTTCGTCCGTCGAACTCGAACAGGTCGATATCGGAGTTGTTGATTCCCTCGCCGGCTCCGGCTTCCATGATCGGATTGAAGGGCGAGAGGTCCCAGGCGATCAGGTCTCTTGATCTGGCCATGAAGGGGACCCACCCGTTGTGGCCCGGGACAGCGGCGTGGAGATAGATCACGTAGTAATAGGGCGCGAAATACCGCAGCACAGGACAGGCGGAATACTCGTTGCTAACCCCGGTGAAGATCAGGCCGGGGACCTTCTCCCACGAATCCAGATCGTGCGAACGGGCGAACTTGAAGCAGAACGCGACCGGCTGGTTGGACTCGTAAGCCATCACGTAGTCTTCTTCGCCCCGCGTCACGGAGCAGTTGAACAGGTGTTCGTCGCCTTCGAGCGGGATCGCAAGCGTGCGGTCCCACTGCTGCATGTCGGTGGTGGTGAACTGGTAGATGCTCTTGAACCAGTCGTCGTTGGTCCCCTGGCTGGCGAAGATGCGAAGGATGTCGCCGTCGACCAAGGCCGAAACGAAGGAATGCCCTGCGCCGAAGCGAGCCACTCGGGCGCCGGTGTTGAGGTCCTGGATGTAGAGGTGCATGTTCTCTTCGCTGGCGTAGTCACCGACCCGGTCCTTGGCGTCGTTGCGATGGTTGAGCGCGAGGTAGGGCGTGCCCTTGTAGACGAAGGGGGTATTCTCCATCGCGGCGCCGAAGTTGGTGGGAACCTTCACGAGCACAGGACGCGGGGTCCTGTCGCCCGCGGGACCCCATCGGTCCGGGATCAGATCGTCGAACGTCTCCACGGGCCAGTAGCGCAGTCTCTCCATGCCCTGAGGGACCGGCTGGCGGTATTGCACGTAGGCGCTGACCTTGCCCTTGATGGTGTAGGAGACGTTGCCGTTGAGCCTGCGGCCCTGGGCTTCGGTCGCGCCGAAGACCTGGTATCCCATGAGCGTGCAGTCTTCGAAGTCGACATGAAGTTGCTCGGCCTTCTTGCAGCCGCAGCAGATCACGCCGGTGGACGGGGTGCCGTGCGGCTGCGAGAAGTTCAGCACGATCAGTTTGCAGTCCTTGAAGCGGACCCGTGTGTAGAGTTCATCGACGCCGGGATAGCCCGCCTGCAGCGCGTTGTCGGGCCCCACGAGGGTGCAGCTTTCAAAGGTTGCGTGGGGCACCTCGGGCATCGAGCTGTCTTCCCCTCGAACGTAGACGGCGCCCGCGTCACCCCACCAGTCGAGGTTGGCGAAGTAGCTGTTACGGAACACGACGGGCTCACCGGCGCGAGGCTTGTGCGCCATGACCGCGGCCCCGGCGAAGCGGCCGATCCCTACGCAGCGGTCCACGACGATGGAAAACTCCGACCCCTTCGCGTTGGTGATGTCCACTCCCATGCCGCCTTCCGAGCCGGTGACGTAGAGGTTACGAAAGATCCAGCGGTCCCAGACAATGCCGCTGAACTCCGGCGCACACTTCCACGGTCCCCACCAGTCGACGCTTTTGAGTCCCCATTCGGCGGCGGGATCGCCCTGGTCCAATGTCATCCACGTGGGATTGCCTGTGGGGGCGTTCGGATTGGTGCGGACGACGACGGCCGGAGCGCCCGAGTCGATGACGACGCGGCCGGTTTGCCCGGAGCCGTACGCGCCCTCGGTGTCGCCGATCAGCAAGTTGTAGGAGCCCTGCGCCCCCTTGAAGGACGGATAGAGATTGGCTTCCGCATAGGTCCCGGGCGCGACAACGATTCGATGGCCGCCCTTGTCGTCGGGGACCGCCAGAAGGCCCGTCTGGATCGTGCGAAACGCTGTGGCCCAGGTACGGCCGTTTGAATCATCGCCTTGCGACGAGACGTAGATCGTCGTGCCCCGGCGGCCGGTGTAGTCCGACGCGCCCGGATCGAAAGGCTCGGCCCATGCGACGCCGATGCACGTCAGTACGAGAAGACAACCCCACAACGACATCGACTCTGACATGGCCTTGCACTCCCGTTGTTCCATCCTGAATCGCTCGACCTTGCCGTCGGTCCCGGGGTACGCCACCATCGTGTCAGCGGGCTTCGACAGACTGACGCAGTTCGCGGCAGGACTGGAAGAACTCGCCGGGCGACATCTCCCGCAAGAAGACCATGCCGCGCGCCGCGCGGATCATTGCGCTGGAGTGGTTATGGAACCACTCGCGCCCCAGGCAGGTCTTGATCTTGCGGTATTGCTCGACCTGGACGCGCTGGGCCAGCAGCGAGAAAGGCCCGTCGTATTCATAGCTCGGGAACGACGCGTCCTTCTGTGTGATGAACGCGTTCATGAAGGCGTCGTGCGTCGTGGCGAACATGGCCAGGGAGATGGGCACCAGGACGTTGGCCTCCGACGGATCGAAGCGGAACCAGACGTTGCGATAGCCCCAGATCTTCAGGTCGGGCTTGGGGCGTTTCTTCAGATAGATCCGGATCGCCTCGGCCAGCGCCTGCATGACCTTGTAATGCGTATCGGGGCCGCTCGCCTCCGGGTCGAAGGCGACCGTGATGATGTCGGGGTCGATGCGTTCCAACTCCGCGACGATCGGCGGGACGTCATGGTCCATCGACGGGTCTTTGGTGAAGACGTCACCGGTGTAGAAGCTCAGTCGCAGATGGCGCACATCCTCGCACTGCCAGCCGTAGTAGCCCCAGAGACACTCCGCCTCCCATTCGCGGCACATGCCCTTGAGCTTCTGGATGGGCTCGGGGTCTTTCTTGCCGGGGTACGTCGTGGCGAAGTACTCTTCAATCTCGCGGGTGTACCGGTCGATGTGGTTGAGGAAGTCCCCGTCGAACAGCTCGATCAGGTTGCGCAGCATCCGGCGGGCGTTGCCCTCGGCCTTCTCGTGATCGTCGCGGCCGGCGACGCCGTCGAGGTACTGCCACACGTCGCGGTTGCGGTCGATCATGTTGTTCTGGGCGAAGTAGCCCTGCTCGATCAACTCGGCGAACGTGCCCGCCTCCAGGAACTGCCGGAGGTTGGCGATCTGCGCCCGCATGAACTCATTGGTCACGGCGGTGAAGCCGCTGGTCAGCGTCATGAAATGGTGCCGGTTGGTCACGCGGCGGAAATGGCGAACGACCTGTGCGAAGTAGCCGAGCATGATGTCGTCGTGATGTGGCTCGGTGTGCAGGAAGCACTTCTCCTTGTAGATACTGACTCCTGCCTCGATCTTACCGATCAGGCGATCGTGGACGGCCTTTGCCAGTTCAGGCAACGTCTCGCTGCGGCGTTGCAGAACCAGAGCGGCAAGCGAATGGGCCCGGGCGTCGTCTTCGGTCAGGTCGAGCAGTCGCTTGTTGCACTGCACGGCCAGCTCGATGAGGGTCTTTTCCACGTCGTCGTCGCTGACGGCCTCGGATTGGCGCAGCGAGACGATCCGTCGCTCGGTCAGACCGGCCGCCGCCCCACGCGTGATGTAGAACCGCGCGTTGGGCAAGTGCTGGAGACAGCTTGCGGGGATGTTGATGTGGTTCGGCGCCTGAATGGCCTCAGCCGCCAAAGCCGCCTTGGCCTGTCCGGCGGCGATGACGATCGCCGTGCAGTCGGGATTTCGCGTGATGGTCCGCAGGCCGATCGTGATGACCAGGCACTGGCGGGCGATTTCGATTCCGCCCAGATCGGTGGCGGCGGCGGCCTGTGTCTCGTAGTTGGTCGTACACAGACGCGTCGTCGAATTGTGGTCGGAGCCCTTGATATTGAATCCGATGTGGCCGTCGGGCCCGATGCCGCCGAGGAAGAAGCCGATTCCGCCGAGCTTGCGGATGCGGCGTTCGTATTCCATGCACCATTGATCGACGTCTTCGAGCAGTGTCTTCTGCCGGCGCTCCAGGTTGGTCCGCGCGTGGCGATACCGCAGCGTCAGATCCACATGCTTGTCCAGCCAGACGCTGGCGAGCGTTTCGTCCGGGCGCAGGCCGATCGCCGCCGAATCGATCAGCAGGGCCTTGGCCGGATCGAGACCGAAGCCCTCGAGGTAGAACTTCTTCACGTAGTGGTAGAAGCTGTTGTGCTGGGCCGAGTCCAGCGGATAGAAGTCGTCGATCTGCACGAAGTGCAGGCTTGCCATGTCGGGCTTCTTGCCCGGATCGACACCCGCCCCTTCGAGGATCTTGCGGGTCTCGGGCTTGTCCCAGTCCGTCAGCAGCCGCTGCACCCAGCGGATGAAGTGTTCAGGCGTCTTGCCCGTGGGCAGGCTGATGACCCCGCCGGGATGGTTCTGCACCCATTCGATGAATCGCATCGCCGCCAGCTTGCCCAGTGCGGGGAAGTTCTCGACCACGATTGTGGGGATCTTCTCCGTCGGATGATACAGTACGTCGAAGGACGAGGCCCGGACGGCGGCGGCCTCCACCGGTGTCAACACTACAGGTTTGTCTTCTTGCATTGGTCTCAGTTGGTCAGGCCCGCGATGGCCGCTCCGATCAGCGTGGCGTTCTCGACGCTGACGATTTCATAATAGATGTTCTTCTGGTCCACGAGATATTGCTTGAGATAGTATTCCACTTTCGGGCGCAGGCCTTTGAGGTGGTAAAACGTTGTGCCCTCGGCGACGATACAGACGGGCCGGCAGGGGTCCTGTCCCTTGCCGCACTTGATGGCGGCCGAGGAGAGATTGGCGGCGGTCAGCTTGGCCGCCCGCTCGATGAGCGCATCGACCAGATAGTACACCGCCGAGACGTCCTGCCCGGCGCCGGCCAGCGCTCTGCCCAGCACGTTGTCGGCACTCTCCGGGCGACTGAGAAACTCACTGACATCCTTGGTCGTCGCTTCTTTGATCGCCAGCAACTTGCCGGCGGCAGCCTTGCCGAACAGGCCTTCCTCGGCCCCCTGGCGGATCGTCGCAAAGCACAGCGGTCCGAGATAGGCGCCCGAGATCATCTTCTCGAAGGTATTGATCCCCGGATTCGCGCTGGCGGCGTTGAACTGCTCGTCGATGCCGCCGCGAGGGGCCTTGCCAAACCCGCCCGACTCGACGTTGACAATCTGGCTCTTGGCGACGTCGAGGCCCTTGGCCTTGGTGATGTTGACATTGTGCTCGACATAGGCGGTGTTGGTCCCCGTGCCGAGGATGAATCCGATGTAGCTGTCGTAGTTGCGGCCGTCGGAGGTGCCCCGGCCGGCCAGCAGCGTCGCGACGGTGTCGTTGAGCAGCACCATCTGCTTGGCGTCGGAACTGGTGGACTCGACGATGGCGGCGTTGAGCCCTTCGCCGATCATCTTGCCAACGACCTCCGGGGCCTTGATCTCCTTGGAGAAATACAGGACGCGTCCGTCCTTGTTGGGTGACATCTCGATCGGGTAGGAGAAGCAGAACCCCACGCACTTGCTCTTGTCGATGATGTCCGCGACGTAGCCGGCCATCGTGCCGAAGAAGTGCTCCCGGCTGACCTCTTTCTTGATGCCGGGCATGGGGAAGACCCGGAAATCCGCGATCTCGGGATCGCCCTGGTCCTTGAAGCAGACCGTCGCGACGCGGAAGTTGGTCCCGCCGGCGTCCATGACGATCACCGGCTTGTTCCGGGGCAGCTTGCGCTCGGTCTCGATATAGGTCGGCAGCATGGCCAGCGAACTGCCGATGCTGGCCAGGCCCTTGGCCATCTCATCCAGGAACGAGTCACAGGTCTTTTCAATACTGATATCGGCGTGGAACATGCCGTGCTTTCTGAGGAATGATTCGATCTTGCCTTTGATCTCATCCACCGTCCGGTCTCCTTCTGTCTTGGTTTGCTCCATTGGTCTGGTCAGTCGGAATATCCATTCGGGTGTTCGCTGTGCCACTGCCAGGCGGTCGCCACCATCGTCTCCAGGGCAGGCTTCTGACAGGTCCAGCCCAGTTCTTGTCTGGCCTTGCTCGCATCGCTGGTCAGCACCGCCGGGTCGCCCGGTCGGCGGTCGGCCTCGACGACCTTGAAATCCCTGCCCGAGACGCGCCGGACTGTCTCGATCACCTCTCGAACTGAATACCCCTGGCCGTTGCCGAGGTTATAGACCTGTTCAGGCCGTTCGTCCAGCTTGCCCAACGCCAACAGATGGGCCCTGCACAGATCATCGACATGGATATAGTCGCGGATACAGGTCCCATCGGGGGTTTCGTAGTCAGTTCCGTATATCCGGATGTCGGGGCGCTTGCCCATCGCGGCCTGGACGGTCAGCGGGATCAGGTGTGATTCGGGCCTGTGGTCCTCGCCGCACAGGCCGTTGTTGCCGGCCCCACAGGCATTGAAGTACCTCAGGGCCACATAGCGCAGCCGGCCCGCTTCGCTCTGATAATGACACATCCTCTCGACAGCCCACTTGCTCTCCCCGTACGGGTTGATCGGGGCTTTGGGCATCTCTTCAGTGATTGGAACCGTCTGCGGCATACCGTAGACGGCCGCCGTGCTGCTGAAGACGAACCGCCCGACCCCGGCCGCCTCCATCGCCGAAAGCAGATTCTGCGTGTTCGACGTGTTGTTTCGATAGTACCTCAGCGGCTCAAGGACGGATTCGCCCACCTCGATCCAGGCGGCGAAGTGCATCACCGCGTCGATGCGCCGGCTCCTCAGCGTCTCGACGAGCAGATCGTAGTCCGCCAGATCGCCACGAACGATCTCCACGTTGCGGACGGCCGCCCGGTGCCCCTTGCTGAGGTTGTCGAATACTACCGGCTCGTGGCCCTCGGCGGCCAGCAGAGCGGTCATGTTGCTGCCGATATACCCGGCGCCGCCGCAAACAAGGATCCTCATGTCGTCTGGTCTTTCCTGGACTGCTCGATGTCTCGTACGATTCTTCTGAGTATTTCGGCGGCAAGCCCCGGGTCTTCGCCCAGCTCGATCCACTGCATCGCCTCTCTCTGGGAGGGATGCAGATCGATCCGTTGCGTCGCCGACTTGCTCTTTGAGTGGATTCGATAGGTCTGGGAGACGCTTGCCACCTCGTTTTCGGGCAGGCTCAGCCTCTGTACACGCGTGGTGCACTGAATGGTGACCTGGCCGTCCGCCTCGAACAAATCCACCCGGACCGACCTGCGCAACGTCTGGAGATTGGCCTCCAGGGTGCTGGCGGCGCCGACGTTGTCCGATCGCCAGAACTCGAAGAATTGCCCGCCGGTCAGCGGCAGCGTCCGGACGACACCCGCTTTGGCGTCGGCCTTGTCCACGACGAAGTGCATCCGCCGCAAGGTGGTTTCGGCCGCCTCGATTGCCTGGTCCGTCGTAACATCAGCGATTGCAACGGCTTGTGCGGGCTCCGAGCGGAGCTGCTGGCGGGCGCAACCGGCTGCCAGCACGGCAGCGAGCAGCGCCAAAAAGAGACTGAGTTTCGCGGGTCCGGTCATTTGAATCCTTGCGTCCAGGTTGAAAGCAAACGGCGATTATACGTTCGGGCTCGGCTCGGCTCAAGCGCGATCGAGCGACAACCATCAGAATCTCTAACGCATCGCATCACGGCCTGTCGATCCGGCGGCGATTCGGCAAATCCAACGATTCTGTCTGCTTTGCCTGCCGACGTGCTAAAGCCGGGGTTCTTTCTGCGCCGATATGGCTGATGAAACCCAGTCTGACAACGGGAGTGTGTCGTTACGATGTCGTCGGTCCAAAGGCAATCGATTACCGCAGAACTCCGTTCGCTGCCCTTGGGCCGGACGGTCATCGAATTCCTCGATTACCTCGTTGTCGAGGCGGGTCTTTCGGAGAACACTATCCTCGCATACGGGCGCGACCTCAGGGGGTTCCTGCAATATTGCCAGGTGCACGGGGTCGACACGGTCGCAAGTCTAAAGCCCAGAGTCGTCCAGGGGTATGTCCACGAGCAGGCTCGCGGCCCGAAGGGCGAGAACACCGTGAAGCGCGCCCTGGTTGCGATCCGCATGCTGCTGAGGTTTGCCAAGCTGACCGGCCTGATCGACGATGACGGGACCGATGTGCTCGAAACACCCAAGACCTGGTATCGATTGCCCGTAGTCTGCAACAAGCAACAGGTGGCCAGGTTGCTGGGGGCTCCGAGCCCGAACGAACCGTTCTACCTTCGCGACCGTGCGATGCTCGAACTCCTCTACGCCACCGGCGTCCGCGCAAGCGAACTGGCGGGCCTTTCGATTTCCGACCTTAACTTTGATGTCGGATATTTGCGATGTCTGGGAAAGGGGAACAAGGAACGTGTGATTCCAGTCGGCAAGACGGCAATTGCAGCGACACGGGAGTATCTGGCGGTCCTTCGACCCAAGTTAGCCAGGTCGCACAGTGGTATGCACCTGTTGCTTTCGCGAACAGGAAGGCCACTGACGCGTATTGAAATATGGAGACTGGTCAAGAAGTACGCGATACGAGCAGGGATGCCCCGCAATCTGACGGTCCACACGCTGCGCCATTGTTTTGCGACACACCTGCTCAGCGGTGGGGCCGATTTACGAAGTGTGCAGGAGATGCTCGGGCATGTGGACGTGGGAACCACGCAAATCTACACGCACGTCGACCATGAGCGATTACGACAGATTCACAGGCAATTTCACCCAAGGCCATGAGGCTGGGTGCAAGGGTAAGACAGCGGACGCGGTGGGTCGCCGGAGTCTTCGTTCTTGTTTCGGAAAATGGTGAAATTCGCATTTTATGGAGTTGACTCAGGTCGATTATCAGGGCTAATATAGCGGATGATAGAATAGGCAAGCGTCTTCTAAAGGTTTCTCCAATGAACGCTCGGCGGCGCGGCACGCTCTTGCTACTCCTGGCGATCGGATCCTTCCAATGCCTCTGGGCTCAGGAGGCAGCACCGGTGTCGCCGCAGGAGGCCGGGCAGGCAGAAATCGACAAGCAGGTCAAGCTCAACAAGAGCATTCTCCTTGAAGGCAAGGACGAGCGAACGCGGATGGATGCCGCGACCTTGCTGCTGCTGAGCGAAAGTCGTGAGGCGCGCAGGGACGTGCTCGATGTCCTTCGCGATCCGAACAACCCCGCCGCCCGGGCGGCCGTCTGCCGAGCCATCGTCGCGGCACGCGACAACAGGCGGCAGATCGCTGGCAAGGAGGAGTTCGTCGAGCCTCTGATGGCCCTTCTCAGCACTGAAAACGATCCTCTGCGCGCCGAACTGGCCGCTCAGGCCCTGTTGATATTCACATACGAGAGCATTCAGCGACGGCTCGAGACACTGATCTCCGACGCCAACACCCCCCAGACAGCCCGCCTGAACGCGGTCCGGGCCTTGAAGTACCAGCCTGACGAGAGGGCGGTTTTCAAGTTGATCGGTCTGCTCGGCAGCCCGGTGCCGGGGGTCGACGAGGAGTCGAGGAAGGCACTGGCGACGCTGGGTGTGGCGGTCCCGACCGACTCGAATGAGGTCGGTGCTCTCAGCGAGGCGCTTCAGCGTCGGGGTCCCGAGGCGCTCCTGAAGAATCCCGAGATCATGCGGAACTGGCTTATCAGTAGAGAAAACCGGGTCCGCGAGCTGACGGCCTCCGTCGCCGCATGGGAGCAGCGCCATATGGTGCTCCTCGGGAGGCTCTACGATGTTCAGCCCGATGAGAAGACGCGGAGCGACTTCCTTGCTCAGCAGTTGAACTCGGTCGAGCCCGGAGTCAAACTGTGGGCGCTGGGCAAGCTGGAGGAAATGCGCAAGGGGACAGGCAAGAGCAAGCTCTCCGAGCAGGTGGAGAACATACTGCTGGGGCTGATTTCGCACCGTGACAAGCGGGTTCGCCTGAAGACGGCGAGTCTGCTGTCGCTGACGTGGGAGTTGAATTCGACCACGCAGCTTCTGGACCAGCTCCAGGTGGAGGAAGACCCGGAGGTCAGGCACGGTCTGTTCGTTGCTCTTGGGAACGTGTGCTACTATGCATCGCTGCCCACCTCGGGCGTGAAGGTCCCTGATGAGGTCAGGAGGCGGACCCTGGACCTGGCTGTCAGGTTCCTCAATGTACCCGATGCGGACAAGACGCGAAGCGGCGCCGACGTGATCTGGAGGCTGCTGGAGCAGGATGGGCTTAAGCCTGAGGAGATCGAGGTATATCTGAAGGCACTGGCGAGCCGGTACGGGCAGGTGCGGCCGGAAGCCAATCATGGCCTGCGAGCCGAGCTCCTTGGCGCGATGGCGCGTTTGTGCGCCGAGCGGAGCAAATGCAGGGTTCAGGCAGCTAAGCTATTCGGTCCGGTTTTCGAGCAGGCGTTGGGCGACGAGTTGGAGACCGTGCGGCAGGCCGCGTTGGACGGGCTGGTGAATATCGACAAGGCCACGGCCATGCGAAGGGCTCGGTCGGGTCTTGTGGACGATTCCGGCACGGCGGTTCGCCTGAAGGTGATCGACCTGGCCGGCGAGGTTGGGGGACAGGAAGACCTGGATTGGCTGTCGAAGAGGCTCGCGGCGGAGGGCGAGGGAGAACCTGCGTGGCAGGCAGTACTCAAGATTCTCCGGCGTTCTGCTGCCGACCTTGTGGGCCAGTGGGTAGACGCAGCGGAGGCGGACCCGGCAAAGTGGTCCGTCGAGCGGAGGGGCTCGCTGTTGGTTCTGCTCGAACAGAAGGCGCAGGGTGAAAACAAGCCCGAGAAGGTGCGTGAGGCCCGGACGAGGCTTTTCTGTCTTTATGCGTCCTCCGGGGACACGGCCCGGGCCCTTGAGTTGGCCAACGCGATGTGGGAGGCGGCGAAGGACGGCCCGGAGCGGTCGGCCCTGATGGCTGGGTTGCTCGACAGGTGCCTCGAGGCCGCCAATCCGGCGGCCGACCTGGTGGGCGGGCTTGTCGAGAAGCTACTGTCGGTGCATGACCTTGTCGCAGACGGGCCTGTGGCAAAGTCGCTCGGTGCCTTTCTGAAGGCGCCGCCCGCCACGGCCGATCCGAACGCCGTGCTGACGCGGCTTCGCCAGATCAAGGTCGAGCAGCCAGAGGCCCGCAAGGGCTGGCGCAAGCAATTGCTCGAGTGGGAAGCGTTTGCCAACGCCAGAAAGCCTGAAGATTTGGAGAAGGTGAGCAATTAGGTTCGTGGCGGAACTCGCATAGCCTCTTTGATGGGGTGAAGCGGTCGCTTCGATCGATCCGAGCGAGGTTTTTTCCTTTTTTTCACGTTTTTCTGTTTGCACTCGCACCGCCGGTCCCTTATATTCATCGATTTATAGCCAACAAGTGCCGGACTAGGGCCAGGGTCTTGTCTTTAGACACGGGGAAAACCGTTTGTGGGGACGTTATCTCTCGACCCCAAGACATCGCTCTGCCACCGCTATGCGTGTCGGCTTATGGTGGTCCGGATGGGACCGTTCGTTGAGTGCAATGCTGCTGTAGCTCAGTTGGTAGAGCGCGTCCTTGGTAAGGACGAGGTCATGGGTCCAAGTCCCATCAGCAGCTCCATGCAGGTATGGCAGGCCCGAAGGGCTTGCAGATGGTGATAGAACGATAAGAATAGATGGGCTGGCTGTGGATCGCCGGCCCCAGGCTCGTTTGACGCGAACGATAAAGAAGGCAAAGAGCTGAGCGAATAACCGCTAACCAGGCACATTGGAGGTTTAAGTTAAGATGGCTAAGGCAGTGTTTGAGCGGACCAAACCCCACATCAATATCGGGACGATCGGTCACATCGACCATGGGAAGACCACGTTGACCGCTGCGATTACGATGCGCTTGGCAGTGAAGAGCGGCAAAGGGAACGTCAAGAAGTACGACGAAATCGACAACGCGCCGGAAGAGAAGGAGCGCGGCATCACGATCAACACGGCCCACGTCGAGTACGAGACGGATAACCGCCACTACGCGCATGTGGACTGCCCCGGCCACGCCGACTACATCAAGAATATGATCACCGGCGCCGCCCAGATGGACGGTGCAATCCTGGTGGTCGCGGCCAGCGACGGCCCGATGCCGCAGACCCGCGAGCACATCCTTCTGGCCCGTCAGGTGAACGTGCCGAGCATTGTGGTCTTCATGAACAAGGTCGACCAGGTCGACGATCCGGAACTGCTCGAACTGGTCGAGTTGGAGATCCGCGAGCTTCTGAGCAAGTACGACTTCCCGGGCGACGATCTGCCGATTATCCGCGGCTCGGCCCTGAAGGCGATGGAGGCCGAGGGCAAGGGCGACGAGGCCTGCAAGTGCATTGACGAGCTGATGGCGGCCGTTGACGCCTATTTCCCGTTGCCGCAGCGCGACGTGGACAAGCCGTTCCTGATGCCGATTGAGGACGTCTTCAGCATCAAGGGCCGTGGCACGGTCGGCACGGGCCGTATCGAGCGCGGGCACGTTCGCGTCGGCGAAGAGGTCGAGCTCGTCGGGATGGCCAAGGAAATCCGCAAGACGGTCGTCACCGGTGTCGAGATGTTCAACAAGACGCTGGACGAAGGGCAGGCGGGCGACAACGTGGGTATTCTGCTCCGCGGCGTCGAGAAGAAAGAGCTGCAGAGAGGGCAGGTCATCGCCGCGCCCGGCAGCATCACCCCGCATACCAAGTTCCACGCGGAAGTGTACGTTCTGACGCAGGGCGAAGGCGGACGGCACACCCCGTTCTTCCCGGGCTACAAGCCCCAGTTCTACTTCCGCACCACCGACGTGACCGGGCAGATCCACGGGCTGCTCAGCGAGGAAGGCAAGAGCGCCGAAATGTGCATGCCCGGCGACAACATCACCATGGACGTCGAGATCATCTCGCCGATCGCCATGGAAGATGGGCTGCGTTTCGCGATTCGCGAAGGCGGCCGAACGGTCGGCGCCGGTGTCGTTACGAAGATCCTCGAATAGGTGTGATGAAGAACGTCTGGGTGTCTCCGGGGGTGCGGTCAGTGGCCGCCGGGGCAACGAGACCATGAAACGGGGCCGCGGCCGTGCGGACAGAGACCTGTTCGTCCGGCGGCCGGGGCATCCGGATGGAATAGAGTGGCATGGCGAAGAAGAGCAAGAGAGAAAACGTCTGGCTGGAATGCACCGAGTGCAGTCAGCGCAATTACAGGACGAACGTCAGCGTCGCCGAAGGCGCCCCGAAGCTGGAGTTGAAGAAGTTCTGCAAACGCGAGCGCAAGCACACGGTTCACAAGCTCAGGCGGAAGTAGCCGCAGGGACGTCTCTGTGTGGAATAGGCCAGTAGCTCAATTGGCAGAGCGTCGGTCTCCAAAACCGAAGGTTGGGGGTTCGATTCCCTTCTGGCCTGGTCCGTATTGGAATGCGGCGAACGACGGCGCATCCGGTGGAAAAGTTGGCAGGATAGGCGGCTCATGTTGACGCAGATATACAAGTCGGGACAGGGCAAGTACACGCGGCTTTGCAGCGGCTTCTCCGCCGCGGCGATCATGGGCTTCGGTTGCTGGCGGCTCTACCAGAAACTGGGGGCCACGGACCTGAATCCGTGGGTGGTGTACCTGACGCCGGTGATCGTTTTCGCCGCCTTGGCCGTGCTGGTCTATTGGCTGATGAACAAGCCGTCGGTGGCGGATTTTCTGATCGCGGCCGAAGGCGAGCTGAAGAAGGTCAACTGGTCGAGTCGTCGAGAGGTGGCGGTTTCGACGATCGTTGTGATCGTCGTGGTGGTGTTCATGGCGGTGCTTCTGGGGGCCACGGATCTGGTGTTCCAGATGTTCTTTGGGTACCTCCTCAGTTAGCGGGGGGGCCGGCGTGCGAGGGGATGTGCGCCGGAGTGGTTGGCCTGCTGGTAACGGATGACCGGCCGGGTAGCAAGCGAAGGGTAACAAGCAGTAGTTGAGTGCGCTCGCTTCGACGCCGGATGTTGAAGCGGTGCAATGAGCCGGGCGCGGCAGCCCAACGAGTGTAGACCGCTTCCAGAGCGGCAAGCCAAAGGCATCAGGATGCATTGGTACGTCTTACGAGTCGCGGCAAACAAAGAGATGCAGGTCAAAGAGGCGCTCGAGCGCAAGACCGCGCAGGAGGGCCTCGGCGAGATCATTGGACGCATCGAGGTGCCGACCGAGCAGATCAAGCGGATCCGCGCGGGCAAGCAGACCGTTCATAAGCGCAAGCTCTACCCCGGCTATGTGTTCATGGAGATGGAGCCCACGGAGGACGGCCGCGTCCCGGAGGGGGCCTGGTTCATGATCAAGGGCACCGGCGGCGTCGGTGACTTCATCGGGACCGAAGGGATGCCGACGCCGATGCGGGACACGGACGTCGCGAAGATGCTCCTCGACGCGGACAAGCCCGAGGAGGCCCCGAGCATCAAGGTGGAGTTTCAGAAGGGCGACCATATCAAGATTCGCGAGGGCGCCTTTGAGAACTTCGAGGGCACGGTGGATTCGATCGATGCCGAACGGGGGATCGTCAAGGTGATCGTGACGATCTTCGGTCGGAGCACGCCGCTCGACATCGAGTACTGGCAGATCGAAAAGGTGTGAAGTCAAGTCAGTCACAGGGCCTCGTAGCGAGTGCTGCGGGGCGATCGCACGATAGCGCAAGGGTGTGAGATGGCAAAAGAAGTCGTTACGAAGATCAAGTTGCAGGCCCCGGGCGGCAAGGCGACCCCGGCGCCTCCGATCGGTCCGGCTCTCGGGCAGCATGGGGTGAACATCGGGCAGTTCGTCTCGCAGTTCAACGATCGCACGCGCGAGCTGAACGGGATGACCGTGCCCGTGGTCATTACGGTGTATGGCGACAAGACGTTCTCGTTCGAGGTGAAGAGCCCGCCGGCGGCCGTGCTGCTCAAGCAGGCGGCGGAGGTCGCCAAGGGCAGCGGGGTCCCGAACCGAGAGAAGGTCGGGACGGTAACCGCGGCGCAGGTGCGCAAGATTGCCGAGACGAAGTTCAACGATCTGAATGCCTACGATCTCGAGCAGGCCGACAAGATGATTCGCGGCACGGCGCGCAGCATGGGAATTGACATCGAAGACTGATTAGGATTTGGGCGGCGTTGATATGAAGGCCAAAAGCAAACGATACAAGAAAGAGTCGCAGCAGGTCGGCAAGGAAGCGCTCAGCCTGGATGCCGCGGTGGACCGGATCAAGTCGTTCACGTCGGTGAAGTTCGATCAGACGGTGGAATGCGTGTTGCACCTCGGGATCGATCCGAAGCAGGCGGACCAGTTGATCCGGGGCTCGCTGTCACTGCCGCACGGCGTGGGCAAGCAGAAGCGGGTGATTGCGTTCTGTAGCGACGCAGATGTGGAGGCGGCCAAGAAGGCCGGCGCGATCGAAGCGGGCACGGACGAGTTGATTCAGAAGATCACCGACGGATGGCTGGACTTCGACGTGGCGGTCGCTTCGCCCAAGGTGATGGGCAAGGCCGGCAAGCTCGGGCGCATCCTCGGTCCGCAGGGCAAGATGCCCTCGCCGAAGAACGGCACGGTGACCGACGATGTGGTGACCGCCGTGGCCGAGTTCACGGCCGGCAAGATCGAGTTCCGCAATGATGCGGGCGGGAACGTGCACGCGGTCGTGGGCAAGCAGAGCTTCGACAAGAAGAAGCTGGTTGAGAACATCGAGGCATTTGTCTCGCATATCAAGAAGATCAAGCCGAGTTCGGCCAAGGGAACCTATATCAAGAAAGCCTGCCTGGCGGCGACGATGAGTCCGGGTGTGATGGTAAGCGTGTAACGGACATCGGCGCGACGGTTTGGGATCGTGGATAGACGGGAGACGAAATGAGCAAGTACGTGAAAGAACTTCTCCAGGCGCAACTGGAACAGAAGATCGTCGGCGATGGAATCCGGGATTTCGTCGTGGTCAGGGTCAAGGGCGTTGGGGGTGTCGACAACAACGTGATGCGCGGGGCGCTGAAGGAGAAGGGCATTCGTTTGCTCGTGGTTCGGAACGCACTGTTCCGGCGTGCCTTGCGCGGCCATGCGATGGATGCGGCGGCGAGCCTGTTCAGCGGCCCGACGGCCATCGTCTATGGCGGCGACAGTGTGGTGGACGTGGCCAAGGAGATGGTGGACTGGTCCAAGAAGCTGGCGCCGGTCGAGATCAGCGGGGCGTTTCTGGATGGGATGGCGCTGGATGCATCCGGCGCGGTGCAACTGTCTCAGATGCCGACGCGAGCCGAGCTTCAGGGGCGGATCTCGTCGTGCATCACGTCTCCAGGTGCGAGAGTGGCCGGGGCGGTCATGGGACCGGCCGGTGTGATCGCGGGCTGTCTCAAATCCATCATCGAGAAAGCGGAAAAACAGGCGGCCTGAGGCGTCGCCGGGTCTATCGCTTCAATCTGTCATATGGAATCACTAACGGCCTGGACGGTTGCCCCGCAAGGGTTAAACGGGACGGTGGAGTCCCGGCTACCATCGGGCGTTGGACCTATAGGAGTCTGTACACATGGCTGAAGAGCAAGTCAACGAGACGACACAGGAGACAAAGGCATCCAGGCAGTGGGGCGCCGGGATCAAAGAGATCGCCGACAAGATCGTGGCCCTGAGCCTGCTGCAAGCCAAGGAATTGGCGGACTGTCTGAAGGAAGAGTATGGGATCGAGCCGGCGGCCGGCGGTGCCGTGATGATGGCCGGTCCGATGCCGGGCGCTGGCGGCGGCGAACAGGCCGAAGAGAAGACCAGCTTCGACGTGATCCTCAAGGGCTTCGGCGACAAGAAGATCCAGGTCATCAAAGAGGTCCGCGCCTTGACCGGGCTGGGTCTGAAGGAAGCCAAGGAGCTGGTGGACGGCGTGCCGAAGCCGGTGAAGGAAGGCGTGAGCAAGGAAGACGCCGAGGCGGCCAAGAAGCAGCTCGAAGAGGCCGGCGCGGAAATCGAGATCAAATAGTCCCGACGTATCTGTTGGTTTGAGAATCAGGGGTGTTGCGGGGGCCGGGTATTGCCCGGCCCGTGCGAGTCGGACAGCTACAAGGGGTAGGAGCCTTCAATGGTTGCGCGAACCATTCGCAATTTCGGCAGAGTCCAGGACGCCGTGGAGATCCCCGATCTCGTCGCGGTCCAGCGGAGCAGTTACGATCGTTTCCTGCAGAAGGACGTGCCGCCTGCCAAGCGAGAGGATCTGGGCCTGGAAGCGCTGTTCCGGGAGATCTTTCCGATCGAGAGTTACGACAAGAAGATGACCCTGGAATATCTGTCGTACGAGCTCGAGAAGCCGCACTACACCCCTCTGGAGTGTCGGCAACTGCGCCTGACCTACGCCTACCCGCTGAAGATTCACTGCCGACTTCGGTCCGAGAGCGGCGCGGACCTGACCGAGCAGGCGATCTACCTCGGCGAGATGCCGGTGATGATCGGCGGTGGCGAGTTCATCGTCAACGGGGCCGTCCGGGTCATCGTCAATCAGTTGCACCGCAGTCCGGGCGTGGACTTCCTGATCGAGAGCAAAGAGGGCGACCGGGTGCTGCACGGCGGCCGGATCATTCCGGAGCGCGGGAGCTGGATCGAGATCAGCGTGACGCAGAAGGACATTCTGGTCGTCAAGATCGATCAGTCGAGCAAGATCCCGGCGACGGTCTTCCTGCGGGCGATCAGTCCGGAATTGGGGGCGACCGAGGACATCATTCGGCTGTTCTACCCGACGAAGTCCGTCGCGGCCAACAAGCTGGCGCCGGAGATGTGGGCGGTCGGGCCGATCGTCGACACCGAGACGGGCGAGATCATCGTCGAGGCCGGAGCGCAGATCAGCGACAAGGTCTCCGTTATCCAGCAGGGCAACATCAAGAAGATCGAGGTGATCGAGCAGGTGCGCGACGCCATCGTGCTCAACACGCTGGCGGAGGACGACTGCGAGAGCCACGAGCAGGCGCTGCTGAAGTTTTATGTCCGCCTGCGGCCCGGCAATCCGCCCAATCAGGAAAAGGCCAAGACGTTCTTCGCGGAGAAGTTTTTCGACGCCAACCGTTACCGCCTGGGCAAGGTGGGCCGGTTCCGGCTCAACCGCAAGTTCGCTCAGTCGGTCGCCGAGGACGAGATGACGCTGCGGCCGGAGGACTTCATCAACACGATGCGGTACATGCTCGCCCTGCGCAACAACGAGGGCGAGGTGGACGATATCGATCATCTGGGCAACCGTCGTTTGCGGACGATCGACGAGCTGGCGGCCGATGAGATTCGCAAAGGCCTTCTGAAGCTGCGTCGGACGGCGCAGGAACGGATGAGCATCAAGCGTGACGCCGAAGAGGCGCCTCGCGTGGCGGATCTGATCAACTCCAAGAGCGTCGCCAGCAGCATCAACTACTTCTTCGGCCGGGGCGAACTGAGCCAGGTGGTCGATCAGACCAACGCGCTGAGCCAGTTGACGCACGAGCGACGGCTCTCGGCGCTGGGGCCGGGCGGTCTGAACCGCCGGCGCGCCGGATTCGAAGTGCGCGACGTTCATATCAGTCACTACGGACGGATCTGTCCGATTGAGACGCCGGAAGGCACCAACATCGGCCTGATCTCGTCACTGTCGATCTTCACGACCATCGACGATTACGGCTTTCTGTTGTCGCCGTACCGCAAGGTCAAGGGCGGCAAGCTGACCGGCGAGGTCGCGTACCTCCGCGCTGATGAAGAAATGCGGGCGGTGTTCGCGCCGCCGAGCACGGTCGATTTCCAGACCCAGAAGATCGAAGAGGAACTGGTGCTCGCCCGCAAGGCCGGAGAGCTGGCCCAGACGCATCGCGACGAGGTCGATTACGTCGACGTCTCGCCCAAGCAGATCGTGGGCGTCTCGGCGTCCTTGATTCCGTTCCTCGAGCACGACGACGCCAACCGGGCTCTGATGGGCTCGAACATGCAGCGGCAGGCGGTGCCGCTGCTGAAGACCGAAGCGCCCCTTGTGGGCACGGGCATGGAGGAAGTCGTCGGCAAGTACTCGAGCATGGTGGTGCGGACGGCGAATGCGGGCACGGTCACGGCCGTGGACGCCACGCACGTGGTGATCAACCATACGGACGAGTACAAGCTGGAGAAGTTCGTCGGGCTCAACGAGCGGACGTGCCTGAACCAGACGCCGATCGTTCAGTTGGGCCAGGAGGTCCAGGCCGGCCAGGTGATCGCCGACGGCGGAGGCACCGCCCGGGGCATTCTGGCTCTCGGCAAGAACATCCTCGTCGGATTCGTCTCGTTCGACGGCTTCAACTTCGAGGACGCGATCATCGTCAGTGAGAAGCTGTGCAAGAACGACAGCTTCACGAGCATCCATATCGATGAGTTCACGACGGAGGTTCGGGAGACCCGGCTGGGCAAGGAAGAGTTCACGCGGGATATTCCCAACGTCAGCGAGAAGGCCCTGCGCAACCTTGACGAGCACGGCATCGTACGAGAAGGCACGCGTGTCTGCCCCGGCGACATTCTCGTCGGCAAGGTGGTTCCCAAGAGCAAGGTCGAGCTGACGCCCGAGGAAAAGCTGCTGCACGCGATCTTCGGACGGGCCGGCGAGGACGTGAAGAACGATTCGCTGGAGCTGCCGAGCGGATACGAAGGGGTCGTCATCAAGACGGAGCTGTTCACACGGCGCGGGGCCGGTGGGGAGGACCAGAAGAAGGTCCTGGCCGAGGAGGTCAAGCGTCTGGAGATCGATACGAAGGCCCGGGAGTGCGGGATCTTCCGGCAGATGATCGACGCCATTCACCAGAAATTTGAGGTCAACCTCATCGATCCGTCCACGAAGCAGAAGGTCGGCGTCAGCGAGGATGACGAGGTCATTTTTGAGCAGATCGAGAACTTCGACATCAAGTGGGTTCGTCCGGCATCGCTACGCGACGACGTGCAGAAGGTGGTGAACAAGTTCTGGGTCAAGATCACGGCGGAAGAGGAAGAGAAGGCCCGACGGATCGAGCGTCTCAAGCACGGGGACGAACTGCCCAGCGGCGTGCTCCAGATGGCGAAGGTGTACGTGGCGATCAAGCGGACGCTGTCGATCGGCGACAAGATGGCCGGACGCCACGGGAACAAGGGCGTGATTGCCAAGATCATGCCGGAAGAAGATATGCCGTTTCTGGAAGACGGCACACCGCTGGACATCCTGCTCAACCCGCTGGGTGTGCCGAGTCGTATGAACGTCGGTCAGATCCTCGAGACGCATCTCGGGCTGGTCGGCAAGATCCTCGGCTTCAGCGCCGTGACACCGGTGTTCGACGGGGCCGACGAGGACGATATTCAGGTGCTTACGGAGGAAGCCAATCAGTTGATGGCCAGCCGCCGGGCGGCGCTGGACGAACGCGGCGAGGCGCCGGCGCCCGACGAGCTGTTCATCAACGTTCCGAAGACGCTCAAGGCCCAGTTGTACGACGGGCGCACGGGCGAGCCGTTCGATCAGACGGCGACCATCGGCTACATCTACATGATGAAACTGCATCACCTCGTCGACGACAAGATTCACGCCAGGGCCACCGGGCCGTACAGCCTCATCACCCAGCAGCCGCTGGGCGGCAAGGCACGCACCGGCGGACAGCGCTTCGGCGAAATGGAAGTCTGGGCGCTGGAAGGGTACGGCGCCGCCTACACCCTCCAGGAGATGCTCACCGTCAAGAGCGACGACGTGGAAGGTCGAACGAAGATCTACGAGTCGATGGTCAAAGGCCAGAACACGCTGGAGGCGGGTACCCCCCTGTCCTTCGATGTGTTGTGCAACGAAATCCGGGGGCTGGGGCTGAATATCCAGCTCGAGAAGAAACGTCTTGGACGGACGGCGCTGTAGGGGTGGCATGCCGGTTTCTGACATGATAAGGGGCGTTCGATGTTAGGCAACATCTACGATCGGATCAATGATTACGGTTCGGTGAAGATCTCGCTGGCCAGTCCGAACGATATTCGCAGCTGGTCTTTTGGCGAGGTTCGCAAGCCGGAGACGATCAACTATCGGACGTATCGCCCGGAGAAGGACGGTCTGTTCTGCGAACGGATCTTTGGCCCGGAGCGCGACTGGGAGTGCGCGTGCGGCAAGTACAAGGGCACGAAGTTCAAGGGCATCATCTGTGACCGTTGCGGCGTGAAGGTGACGCACAGCCGGGTCCGTCGCAAGCGCATGGGCCATATCAATCTGGCGGCGCCGGTGGTTCATATCTGGTTCTTCAAATCGATCCCGAACCGGCTGGGCACCATCCTGGGCACGAAGAGTTCGGACCTCGAGAAGATCGTTTATTTCCAGGACTACGTCGTTACGGACCCGGGCCAGACGCCTCTGAAGGCCGCCCAGTTGCTCAGCGAAGAGGAATACCGTGAGGCCCTGAGCAAGTACGGCAATTCGTTCAAGGCCTCGATGGGGGCCGAAGCGATCAAGGTGCTTCTCGAGTCGCTCGATCTGGAGGCCGTGAGCGCGCACCTTCGCAAGGCGGTTGCCAAGACGAACAGCAAGCAGAAGATCAAGGACCTGACGAAGCGGCTCAAGACGATCAACGAGATCCGTACGAGCAGCAACAAGCCGGAATGGATGGTTCTCGATGCCATTCCCGTGATTCCGCCCGACCTGAGGCCCCTGGTCCTTCTCGAACGCGACAACTTCGCCACGAGCGATCTGAACGATCTGTATCGTCGTATCATCAACCGAAACAACCGCCTCAAGAAGCTCATCGATCTCAACGCGCCGGAGGTCATCATCCGCAACGAGAAGCGGATGCTCCAGCAGGCCGTCGATTCCCTGCTCGACAACGGTCGGTGCCGCCGGCCGGTCCTGGGCAGCAACAACCGGCCGCTGAAGTCGCTGACGGACATGATCAAGGGCAAGCAGGGGCGTTTCCGGGAGAATCTGCTGGGCAAACGCGTCGACTACTCGGCGCGTTCGGTCATCGTCGTCGGGCCGAGTCTGAAGCTCTACCAGTGCGGCCTGCCCAAGAAGATCGCTTTGGAGCTGTACCAGCCGTTCATCATCCGCAAGCTCAAACAGCACGGTTTCGCCGACACGATCAAGAGCGCCAAGAGGATGATCGAACGCCGCGACGATCAGGTCTGGGATATCCTCGAAGAGGTCATCCGACAGCACCCCGTCCTGCTGAACCGCGCTCCGACGCTGCACCGGATGGGTGTCCAGGCGTTCGAGCCGGTGCTGGTCGAGGGCAACGCGATCATGCTGCATCCGTTGGCCTGCAAGGGGTTCAACGCCGACTTCGACGGCGACCAGATGGCCGTCCACCTTCCGTTGAGCGTCGAGGCGCAGGCGGAGGTGCACATCCTGATGATGACGACGGGGAACATCTTCTCTCCGGCCAATGGCTCGCCGATGGTGGGCCCGTCGCAGGACATGGTCATGGGCAATTACTATCTGACGGTATCGCTGGACGAGTTGAGTCCGGCCGGGTCGCCTGCGGCGCCGCCGGTCCGGGTCCCGGTGTTCCGCGATCCGTTCGAAGCCATGATGGCCTACGACACCGGCAAGATCGGGCTGCACGACAAGATCCGTGTCCGCATCGCTCGAAAGATGGTGCGGGAGAAGTCCGGAGAGATTCAGATCGCCGAGGAGTTGCCGGGCGGCGGGTTCAAGCCGCGCGTGATCGAGACGACCGTCGGCCGCTGCCTCTTCAACGATATCCTGGTCGAGCAGATGCCGTTCTATAACCTGACCATGTCGCAGAAGAAGCTCAGCCAGGTGATCAGCGACTGCTTCGAGTTCGCGGGCAACCGTGAGACGGTAGGCCTGCTCGACCGCATCAAGGATGTCGGATTCCGGCAGGCGACCCTGGCGGGTCTGAGCTTCGGTCTGACGGACATGAAGATCCCAGCCAAGAAGGCGGAGATCATCAGCGAAACGGAGAAGCGCGTCGCCAAGATCCTCAAGAACTACAGCGAAGGCGTTCTGACCGAGCGCGAGCGATACAATCAGGTCATCGATGCGTGGACCAACGCGCGTGTGGCCGTGACGAACGAAATGATCCGCGGCCTGCGCGAGGACAGGAAGGACGACGGGACGCCCTATCTGAATCCGATCTACCTCATGTCGGATTCGGGCGCCCGAGGCAGCATCGACCAGATTCAGCAGTTGGCGGGCATGCGTGCGTTGATGGCCAAGCCGAGCGGCGAGATCATCGAGACCCCGATCAAGTCGAACTTCCGCGAAGGGCTGACCGTTCTGGAGTACTTCAGCTCGACGCACGGCGCCCGCAAGGGTCTGGCGGATACCGCCTTGAAGACGGCCAACTCGGGGTATTTGACCCGCAAGCTGATCGACGTGGCGCAGAACGTGATCGTGATCGAGCGCGACTGCCAGACGTTGCAGGGAATCAGCAAGAGCACGTTGAGCCGGGGCGACCAGGTCGACGTTCCGCTGTCGCAACTGGTGGTCGGCCGAACGGCGCGTGACAACATCCGCAACCCGATCACCGACGAGATGATCGTTCGCGAGAATGAGGTCATCACGCCGGAGATCGCCGCCAAGATCGAGGCGCTCGGTCTCGATGCGATTCGGGTGCGAAGCCCACTGACGTGCGACAGTCCGTTCGGTGTCTGTGCGAAGTGCTACGGCTGGGATATGAGCACGGGGCAACTGGTCGAGGAAGGCGCGGCCGTCGGGATCATCGCCGCCCAGTCCATCGGCGAGCCGGGCACCCAGTTGACGCTGAGAACCTTCCACACCGGTGGTGTCGCTTCGCGCGCCATCCTCGAACGTGAGCAGAAGGCCACGCACGCCGCCACGGTCCAATACCGCGACATCAACGCCGTCTCGCTCAAGCGCGACGACGGTACGGAAGTCATCGTGGCCCTCAAACGCAACGGGGAGATCGCCCTGCTGGACCAGAAGGAACGCGAACTGGACAAGTTCAAGGTTCCCTACGGCGGCATCATCCTCGTTCAGGATGGCGAGAAGGTCAAGGCCGGCGCGACGCTGTTCCAGTGGGACCCGCACCGGACGCCGATTCTGGCGGAGGTGCCCGGGTTCATCCGGTTCGTCGATATCATCGAGGGCGAGACGGTTCAGACCGAGGAGATGCGCGTCCGGACGTCGAAGCTCAAGTCCAAGGACGCCGACGTGAAGGTGCTGGAGCGCCCGGTGGTCATCGAACACAAGGGCGACAAGCACCCGCAGATCATCATCGAGGATTCCAAGGGCAAGATCCTGGACGTCCACTACCTGCCGGCCGGGGCGCGGATCGAGGTGACCGAGGGCCAGGAGGTCCAGGCCGGACAGTTGCTGGCCCACCAGCCGCGAGCCACGGGCGGAACGCAGGACATCACCGGCGGTCTGCCGCGTGTTACCGAGGTTTTCGAGGCCCGCAAGCCCAAGGACCCGGCGGCCATGGCCGAGATCAGCGGACGCGTCGAGCTGCGCAGCGACAAACGCAAAGGCAAGATGACCATCATCGTGCGCAGCGAGCACATGGAAAAAGAGCATCACGTGCCGCGCGATCGACATCTGAATGTGCACACCGGCGACCTGGTCGAGGCCGGCGATGCGTTGACCGACGGCCCGCTGGTGCCGCACGATATCCTGCGGATCAAGGGCGAGGAAGCCCTCCAAAGGTACATCATCGGCGAAATCCAGAACGTGTACCGCTCGCAAAACGTCAACATCAATGACAAGCACGTGGAAATCATCGTCTCGCAGATGATGCGCAAGGTCGAGATCGACTCGGTCGGCGACAGCACGTTCCTGCCGGGCGAAGTGACGGACAAGTTCGTCTTCCGCAAGGAGAACGAGCGTCTGAGCAACAGCCTTCGGATTGCCGACAAGGGCGACGTGACCGAGCTGGAAGAGGGTCAGGTTCTCGACAAAAAGGACCTGGCCAAGGCCAACGAGAAGATCGAGGTTCTCGGCGGCACGCCGGCCAAGGGACGCAAGCCCAAGCCGGCCACCGCCAAGACCCTGCTTCTGGGCATCACGAAGGCGTCGTTGTGGTCGGACAGCTTCATTGCGGCGGCGAGTTTCCAGGAAACAACAAAAGTGTTGACGGAGGCGGCGCTGGCTGGTAAAGTTGACGAATTGCACGGGTTGAAGGAGAACGTGATTCTCGGCCACCTGATTCCGGCCGGGACGGCCTTCAAGCCGCATCTGGAAATGAGAGTCAAGCATCTGGTCGAGGCCCCGGTGCCGAAGGAACTGGCAGGAGTCCGGGAAGAGAAGGAAGCTGAAGCCAAGGCCGAATCGCGGGTCAAGGAAATCCTTGGCATTGATTAGGCAAGAACGGTTCTAAATCGAGATTTGGGTTATGCCGACGATCAATCAGTTAGTGAGAAAACCAAGAGCGAAGTCCAAAGGGAAGAAACGCGTCTCGGATATCAGCGGTTCGCCCCAGAAGCGGGGCGTGTGTCTGATCGTCAGGACGCAGACGCCGAAGAAGCCGAACTCGGCATTGCGGAAGGTCGCGCGTGTGCGGCTGACCAACGGCAAGGAAGTGACGGCCTATATCCCCGGGATCGACCACAACCTTCAGGAGCACAGCACGGTGATGATTCGCGGCGGCCGCGTTCGCGACCTGCCCGGTGTCCGCTACCATATCATCCGCGGCGTGCTGGACTGCTCCGGCGTCAATGGGCGTCGGCAGGGTCGCAGCAAGTACGGGGCCAAGAAGGCGAAATAGCACTGGGAACCTTATAGCAGGCATTTGAAGCGACAGGAACCGTTATGGCCAAGAAGTTTACCGCTTCCAGCGTCCAGTTGAAGCCGGACCCGAAGTTCAACAGCAAGCTGGTCTCGAAGTTCGTCAACTGCATGATGTTGGACGGAAAGAAGAGTACGGCGCAGCAGATTTTCTACGACGCGATGGAGATCGTCGGCGGCAAGCTCAAGGACGTGCCCCCGGTGGAGATCTTCGAGACCGCGATCAACAACGTCAAGCCGCTCCTGGAGGTCCGCAGCAAGCGGGTCGGTGGTGCGAGCTACCAGGTTCCGATGCAGGTCAATCCGAGGCGGCAGCAGTCGCTGGCGTTTCGGTGGATTCTGGCGTCGGCACGAGGCAAGAAGGGCAAGCCCATGTGCCAGCGTCTGGCGGGCGAGCTTCTGGATGCCTACAACAAGCAGGGCGGCGCGATGACGACGCGCGAGAACGTTCACCGTATGGCGGAGGCGAATAAGGCGTTTGCCCACTTTGCCTGGTAGGATGGTTGAAGGACAACGCCACGGCGGGTTTCCCATGAGCCGTGGCTTTTTTTTTGTGTGCATCGGGTGGAACTGGGCCGCGTGAGGGGCAGCGGCGATTCGTATGGGTGATCTGGCGAATACACGCAATATAGGGATCATGGCGCACATCGACGCCGGCAAGACGACGGTGAGCGAGCGGATTCTCTATTACGCCGGAAAGACCTATAAAATGGGCGAAGTCCATGAAGGTACGGCGGTCATGGACTATATGGAGGAGGAGCAGAAGCGCGGGATCACCATCACCTCGGCGGCGACGAAGTGTCCGTGGAAGGGAGCCGAGATCAATCTGATCGACACGCCGGGCCACATCGACTTCACCGCGGAGGTCGAGAGGTCGCTCCGCGTGCTCGATGGGGCCGTTGCCGTTTTCGATGGCAGCGAGGGCGTCCAGGCCCAAAGCGAGACCGTGTGGCGCCAAGGGCAGAAGTATGGCCTGCCGTGCCTGTGCTTCGTCAACAAAATGGACAAGGTGGGCGCCGACTTCGAGATGAGCGTCCGGAGCATTCACGAGAAACTGCTGGCCAACCCGGTCCCGGTCCAGATCCCCATGGGCGCCGGCGATTCATTCGCCGGCATCATCGATCTCGTCTCCATGCAAGCGGTCTTTTATGAGGCCGACAAGATGGGCGCCAGCTTCCACGAGACGGAGATTCCCGCCGAATACGCCGAGCAGGCCAAGCGATATCGGGCCCGCATGATCGAGCTGGCGGCCGAGCACAATGACGCGCTGATGGACGCCTTTGTGAACGATGAGGCCGTTGTGCCCGAGACCATTCAGCGGGCCATTCGCAAGGGCACCCTGGCCGGCAAGCTCCATCCTGTCTTCGTGGGTTCGGCTTTGAAGTACATCGGGGTTCAGCGGCTGCTCGACGGTGTTGTCGCGTACCTGCCTTCCCCTATTGAGAAGCCCGCTATTATAGGACACAAGGACGGGGATGAGTCACAGGAGATCCCCGTCAAGTGCGATCCGAAGGCACCGCTGGTGGCGCTGGCGTTCAAGATCACCAGCGACGCGCACGGCGATCTGAGCTTCCTGAGGATTTACCAGGGGACGCTGAAATCGGGGACCCGCGTGCTGAACGTCAACCGCAGCGTGAAGGAGAACATCACGCGCGTCTTCGAGATGCACGCCAGCGAGCGGAAGATCCTGGAGGCGGCTTCGGCGGGGGATATCGTTGCGGTCGTCGGGCTGCGGCAGACGCTGACGGGCGATACGATCTGTGATTCGAAGAAGCCGGTGATGCTGCCGAGCATCACGTTTCCGCAGACGGTCATCACGATGTCGATCGAGCCGCGAACGGCGGCCGAACGGGCCAAGCTGGCCACGGCGCTCGAGTCGCTGCGACGCGAAGACCCCACGTTCGGTTACAAGATCGATCCGGACACGGGCCAGACCGTGATCAGTGGCATGGGAGAGCTTCACCTGGAGGTGCTCCAGCACAAGCTGACCCGTGAGAAGAAGGTCGATGTTCGGGTGGGCAAGCCCCGCGTCGCCTACAAGGAGGCCATCACCCAGCAGGCTCGGGCCGAGGCGAAGTTCATCCACCAGAGCGGCGGACGCGGCCAATATGGGCACGTGGTGCTGGCGGTCGAGCCCTTGGTTTCGCAGGATGGTCGGTACCTGACCGATATCCAATTCGCGTCCGATGCCTCGCCGGAGGAGGTCCCTCGGGAGTATGTCTCGTCCGTCGAGCAGGGCGTCCGCGAGGGAGTCGGCAATGGTGTCCTGGCCGGTTACCCGGTCGTGGGGTTGCGGGCGACGCTCGTGGGCGGCTCGTTTCATGCGGTGGATTCGTCGGAGCTGGCCTTCGAGCAGGCCGCGGCGATGGCTCTGGAGAGGGCGATGAAAGAGGCCGGGCCCGTGTTGCTGGAACCGGTGATGCGCGTCCAGGCCATCGTTCCCGAGTCTGCTTTCGGGGTTGTGCAGGCCGATCTGCTGGCCAAGAGGGGGCTGATCACAGATTGTCGCGTTCACGGAGACATGCGTGTTGTAGACGCCAACGTTCCGCTGGTGGAGTTGTTTGGCTACTCGAGCGACATTCGCAGTCTCACGGCTGGACGGGGCAATTTCACGATGGAGCCGCTCTGCTACGAGAAGGTTCCCGAGCAGGTGGCCAAGGCGATCCTCTTCTAATGGTCCGGACGAGAAAAAAATTGCGTTTTTTCCGATATTTCCCCACAGGGCTGTTGACGCCGCGTGGGCTTCATGATAAGTTTATCGTTTTTCGGCTGTAGCGAGCATCGTCAGGACGACGGTGCGATACGTAGTTACGCTGTGGCATATCTGTGATTGCCATCAGGGATGGCTCAATGGGTTTTCTGTGGTACCGGGGTTTGGCAAAGCCGACAAGCGCTTTGTATGGGTCCTGACGTGGGCCCAAGCCTCTACCCCTTAAGGAAGGCCAAGTTCGGCTTTCGGCAGGGCGCCGATGAGCAGCCCCGACCGTGGGTCGAAGCCTTTTCTGCCAGTGACCAAGCGCGTTGCATCAGGCCGGGGCAGGAGTGTCTTCTGTTCCGGGGGGTCGGCGTGTAGGTTTGGATAACGATGTGGGTGCCCGTGGCGATCGTCGCAGCCGCGCAGAGCGAGTTGTTCGCTGGCAAGATGCGGTGGTCGGGTGGTCCAGAGGAGTAATATGGCTGCCGAAACAGAGAGAATACGGATTCGGATGGAGGCGTACGACCATCGTGCGCTGGACGCCTCGGCCCGAGAGATCGTAGAGCATGCTCGTCGGACGAACGCCCGTGTCAGCGGCCCGGTCCCGCTTCCGACGCGGATCGAGCGGTACACGGTGTTGCGCAGTCCGCACATCGACAAGAAGTCGCGCGAGCAGTTCGAGTTGCGGACGCACAAGCGGCTGATCGACATCCACGAGGCGAACGCGAGGACGGCCGAGGTGCTGAACCGGTTGGTGGTCCCCGCGGGTGTGTTCGTGAAGATCAAGGCGTAGAGCAAGGAACGTAAGACCATGGCCATGCTGTTAGGGAAAAAGGTGGGGATGACCCGTGTGTACGACGAATCGGGTCGGCTGATCCCGGTGACGGTGATCGAGGCCGGTCCGTGCACGATCACGCAGGTCAAGACTGCCGAGACGGATGGATATGACGCCATCCAGGTCGGGTTCGATGACGTCAAGGCGTCGCGGCGGAAGCAGCCGCAGGTCGGCCACACCGAGAAGGCCGGCACGACCCCGAAGCGGTTCGTCCGGGAGTGGCGATTCGACGGCAAGCCCGAGGCGGAGTATCACGCGGGCGACGCGTTGACGGTGGCGCTGTTCAACGAAACGAAATATGTCGATGTGGTCGGCACCAGCAAGGGCAAGGGGTTTGCCGGCGTGATGAAACGCCATGGGTTCGGTGGCTTCCCGGCCTCGCACGGCACCGAGCGCAAACACCGGGCTCCGGGGTCGATCTCGAGCTTTTCGAGCAACGCCGGTACCGGCGGCCACCCGAAGAAGGGCAAGCGGATGGCCGGGCATATGGGCCATCGGCGCATCACGACCAAGAATCACAGCCTGGTGGCGATCGACGAGGAAAAGAACCTGTTGATCGTCAAAGGTGCGGTTCCGGGTCCGGCCGGTGGCTACTGCATCGTGCAAACTGCAAAGAGGCCCCAGAAATAGAGAAGTGTACCAGCGATGATTGAATTGAGTGTCTACAACCGCAGTGGCCAAGAGGTCGAGAAGTTCAGCGTCGATGAGAAGGTGCTGGGCGGGGCGGTGCGGTACGCGTTGCTCAAGCAGGCGATCGTGATGTACCATGCGAATCAGCGGCAGGGAACCGTCAAGACGAAGGGCCGCAGCGAGGTCGCCGGTTCGGACAAGAAGCTCTTCCGTCAGAAGGGCACCGGCAACGCTCGCGTGGGCAATCGTCGGACGGGCAAGCGCGTCGGCGGCGGCATGACGTTTGCCAAGGTCCCGAGGGATTTCCGTCAGGCGATGCCGCGCAAGCAGCGACGGCTGGCGCGGGATTCCGCGGTTCTGGCGAAACTCCGCAAGAACCAGGTGGTGGTGGTGGACGGGCTGGGATTCGACAAGCCGAAGACCAAAGAGTTTGCCGGCGTCCTGAAGAGCCTGAAGATCGATCGCAGTTGCCTGGTGGCGGTCAAGGAGTACGACCAGAACCTGTACAAGTCGGTCCGGAACGTTCAGAAGGTGGACGTGCTTCCTGTGGCCGACCTGAATGCGGGCGACATTTGCACGCACCAGAGAATGCTGTTCACGAAGGATGCCCTGGTGGCGTTCCTGAATCGAGATGCCGACAGCGAGAGCTGACGGGTAAGCGTACAGACAGGCCGATCCGCAAGGCGGGTCGGCGATTTTGAGAATGCGGTCTTGTGATGGATGATTTCAACGTGATAGTCCGGCCCCTGGTTACGGAACAGGGGATGCACTTCGCCAATGTGAAGGGCGCGTATTCCTTCGAGGTCAATCGGAAGGCGAACAAGACGCAAGTCAAGAACGCCGTCGAGAAGATCTACGGGGTCAAGGTGGACAAGGTGCGAACGGCCAACCGCAAGGGCAAGCAGAGGCGGCGCGGGCGGACGATCGGCATGACGTCGAGCTGGAAGAAGGCCGTCGTATACTTGCAGCCGGACTACCACATCGATCTGTTCTAAGGTGGCACGGTAGAGAGAGAGTGCGTTATGGGCATTCGGATTTATAGACCAACCAGCGCCGGGCGGCGGAACAGCTCCGTGAACGACTATGCGGAACTGACGACGAATCGGCCGGAAAAGACGTTGTGCAAGCGGATCAAGAAACGCGGCGGGCGCAACCACCACGGGGTCACCACGACACGGTTTCGTGGCGGGGGCGCGCGGCGGATCTACCGCATGATCGATTTCAAGCGCAACAAGGACGGGGTTGCGGCGACGGTTGCGACGGTCGAGTACGACCCGAATCGCAGTTGCTTCATCTCGCTGCTCCAGTACGAGGACGGAGAGAAGCGGTACATCCTGTCCCCGATGGGCGTGAAGGTCGGCGATGTGATCGAGAGCGGCCCGGTGTGCGAGCCGAAGCCGGGGAACGCGATGCCTCTGGCGGCGATCCCGGCGAGCCTCGAGGTCCACAACGTCGAGATGACGGCGGGCCAGGGGGGCAAGCTGGTTCGCGGCGCCGGAAACGCGGCACGGATTGTCGCCAAAGATGGCGACTGGGTGACGCTGGTTCTGCCGAGCGGCGAGATGCGTATGGTTCGCAAAGAGTGCCGGGCGACGATCGGCCGGCTCAGCAATGCCGAGCATCAGAACGTGCGCATCGGCAAGGCCGGTCGCAAGCGGCACATGGGCCGTCGGCCTCACGTTCGCGGCAAGGCGATGAACCCGGTGGCGCACCCGATGGGCGGCGGCGAAGGCCGGTCGAACGGCGGGCGGCACCCGTGTTCGCCCAAGGGCAAGCTGGCCAAGGGCGGCAAAACGCGGAACCCGCGCAAGACGAGCAACAATCGCATTATTCGACGGCGCAAGAACACGCGGCAAGGACAGTTGACGCTGTAAGGATGACTGGTGCCTCGGGGAATGCGGCGGCTTGGTCGCAGCGGGCCCCGGGCCATGAAGAGAGCCAAGATGAGTAGATCGCTCAAAAAGGGACCGTTTGTTGACGAGAAGCTGTTTGCCAAGGTGAACCGGCAGATCAGCGAGGGCAGTCGCAATCCGATCAAGACCTGGGCGCGTCGGTGTACGATCGTCCCGGAGTTCGTCGGGTTTACCTTCATGGTCCACAACGGCAAGCTGTTCCACAAAGTGTTCGTGACGGAAGATATGGTCGGGCATAAGCTCGGGGAGTTTTCGCTCACGCGGACGTTCAAGGGCCATTCGAGTAAGAAGATCAAATAGGACGTGCGTGTGGGCGAGACGTTGACCCACCGGGTACGGAACCGAAGGTATGATTAGCGCAACGAAACTTAGAGAAGTGTGCCAGCAGCAGCGGATGACCGCCGACGACCTGGGCAAGAGTATCGCGCGGGGCGGGTTCGACGACAAGGCGGCGGCGGCGGCGGTGCGGAACTGGCAGAGGGGCCTGTTCAAGCCGAGGCCTCGGACGGAAGACATCCGCCGGCTGGCGGAGGCGCTGGACGTCGAGCCGGTCGAGATCGCGGACTGGCGGTCGTCGTATCAGTACGCTCCGATGTCGGCGCGGAAGGTGCGGCTGGTAACGCAGTTGATCGTCGGGCGCAGCGTGCAGGATGCAATGGACATCCTGAAGTTCACCCGCAAACGCGGCGCACCGATGGTCGACAAGGTGCTCAAAGCGGCGGTGGCGGATGCCGACGAGCAGCAGGCGGACGTCGAGCAGTTGTACGTCAGCGAGGCGCGCGTCGACGATGCCGGGGTTCGGCTGGGGACCAAGCGATGGATCCCGAAGGACCGCGGTCGGGCGCACCCGATTCGCAAGAGGGCCTGCCATATTCACGTGACCGTGACGCAGGCGTAGGCAGGAGAATGTAGGGAAGATACCGAGCGGACTATGGGCCAGAAGACATCGCCAATTGGTTTCAGAACGGGAGTCACCCTCGGATGGCAGAGCACGTGGTTCGCGCCGAAAGCGAGCTACGGGGACTGCCTGGTCGAGGATCAGAAGATTCGAGAGTTCGTGGATCGGCGGTTCAACCAGCGGATGCCGAAGGGGGCGGTGGCGCGGGTCGAGATCGTGCGGACGCGGAATGAAGTGAACGTGACGATGCACAGCGGCCGGCCCGGCGTGGTCATCGGGCCGCGCGGGGGCGAGGTCGATAAGGTCCGTGAGGAGCTTGAGACGTTCATCGGCCGCAAGGTCACGGTCAACGTGGTCGAGATCAAGGAGCCCGACCTGAATGCGGCGCTGGTGGCCCAGGGGATTGCCGAGCAGTTGGGCAAACGGGCGTCGTTCCGGCGCACGATGAAGCAGTACTGCGAAGGCGCGATGAACGCCGGGGCGCGAGGGGTGAAGATCATGTGCTCCGGGCGTCTGGCGGGTTCGGAAATGGCCCGGACCGAGACGCAGAAGATGGGGAGCATCCCGCTGCACACGCTGGACGCGGACGTGGACTACGCTCTGGGCACGGCCCGGACGACGTACGGGGCGATCGGCATCAAGGTGTGGATCTACAAAGGGAAGTTCGGGGAGGAGAAGGAACTGGTGCGGCGGCGTCCGCCGCGACGCAGGCCGATGCGATCGGGAGGCGGTCCCAGGTCGGAAGGGCCCCGGGGCGAAGCCGCCGAGGCAGGCAGTGACGGCGGCGCCGAGGCAGGGTCCGCACCGAGAGAGTAGACGCGGTCCGTCCGGGTGCATGGGCGGCATTGAGTAGTAAAGGGTCGTAAGTCATGGCGATGATGCCGAAACGAGTCAAGTACCGCAAGAGCCAGCGTGGCAAGATGAAGGGCAACGCCACGCGGTGCAACTACGTTGCGTTCGGCGATTATGGTCTTCAGGTGCTCGAAACGAGTTGGATCACGGCCAAGCACATCGAGGCCGGACGCGTCGCGGCGACGCACTTCCTTCATCGCGAAGGCAAGGTCTATATTCGGATCTTCCCGCACAAGCCGGTCAGCTCGAAGCCGCTGGAAACCCGAATGGGTAAGGGCAAGGGCGAACCGGAGTTCTGGGTGGCCAGGGTTCGGCCAGGCCAGGTGTGCTTCGAGATCGGCGGCGTGGGTGAAGACGTGGCCCGGGAGGCCCTGGCGAGGGTGGCGCACAAGATGCCCATCCGGTGTCGGTTCGTGCGACGCAGGCATACGGTCTGAGAGAGGATATCACGTGAAGGCCAAGCAGTTGAGAGAGATGAACCAGGACGAGCTCCAGAGCACGATGGAAGACCTCCAGAGGCGCCTCTTCGACCTGCGGTCGCAGTCGGTGACGGAGAAGCTGGAGAACTCGAAAGCAATCATCAATACGCGTCGCGACGTGGCACGCATCAAGACGCTGTTGCGTGAGCGCAAGAAGTAACGGACACGATCGCAGGCACGGGTTGGATATGGTCCCTATGGAAACGCAGAAAGAACCGAGAACGCTGACGGGCGTGGTCACCAGCAAGAGCGGCATCAAGAGCATTCGGGTGACGATGGAGTACAAGGTGAAGCACCCGAAGTACGGCAAGTACGTGCGGCGGCGGACGAAGCTGGCCGTGCACGACGAGCAGAACGGCTGTGGCGTGGGCGATCTGGTGGAGATCGCGGAGTGCCGGCCGCTGAGCAAGACGAAGAGTTGGCGCGTGTTGCGCGTGATCCAGAAGGCAGTGGCGGTCTAATACCGAATTTGAGATCCGAAGACGATGATTCAGCAAGAAACCATGTTGGACGTGGCCGACAACTCCGGCGTGAAGACCGCGCTGTGTATCAAGGTGCTCGGCAAGGGCGGAGCGCGGGGCAAGTACACGCGGCCGGTGGCGCGGGTGGGCGATGTGGTCTGTGTGGCCATCAAGAAGTCGTTGCCCACGTGCCAGTTGGACGACAAGAAGGTCCACAAGTGTGTGATCATTCGGACGAAGAGCCCGGTGCGCAGGCCGGACGGCAGCTACGTTCGATTCGACAGCAACGCCGCCGTGATGATCGATAACGACGGCAACCCCATCGGTACGAGAATCTTCGGGGCGGTGGCGCGCGAGCTTCGAGAGAAGAACTACATGAAGATCATCTCGTTGGCGAGTGAGGTGGTTTAGCTCCTTGCTGGAACGCTTTCGGGAACAGGACACGAGGCAGAAGAAGACATGGCCTTACACGTAAAACGGGGCGACATGGTGCAGATCATCGCGGGGGACCACAAGGGTGCCACCGGGCGGGTGCTGCACGTGTATCCGGACAAGCAGGCGGTGGTGGTGCAGGGGCAGAACGTGGCGAAGCGGCACGTGCGGCCGTCGCGGCGGAATCCGCAGGGCGGCCGAATCAGCATCGAGCAGCCGATCCACATCAGCAACGTGCTGCCGTTGAATCCGAAGTCGGGCAAGGGCAGTCGGGTCCGGTACGAGAGCCAGGGGGGGGCCAAGAAACGGGTGGCCACCGACGGCACGGAGATCGGAACGGTTCGAAAGGCGAAATGACAATCGCGCGTCCCGGCGGCGTCGAGCAGACGGTCCGGGGTGCGACAGGTAGAGAACCATGGCGCGTTTACGAGATCTGTACAAATCGAAGATCGTTCCCGAGTTGACCAGGGAGTTCAGCTACACGAACGTGATGGCGGTGCCCAAGATGGTCAAGGTGGTGGTCTCGATGGGCATCGGCAAGGCCTGCCAGGACAAGAAGTTCCTGGAGATGGGCAAGAAGGATCTGGCGATGATCACGGGCCAGTCGCCGGCGGTGTGCAAGGCGAAGAAGAGCGTCTCGAACTTCAAAGTCCGGGAAGGACAGGAGACCGGCGTGAAGGTCACGCTGCGGGGCGTTCGTATGTACGAGTTCATGGATCGCCTGATCAACCTGGCGATCCCGCGGGTTCGGGATTTTCGAGGTCTGAATCCGAATGGGTTTGACGGACGGGGCAATTATTCGATGGGGTTGGGCGAACAGAGCGTGTTTCCGGAGATCAACCCGGCGAAGGTGGAAGCCCAGCAGGGGATGAACGTCTGCTTTGTGACCACGGCCAAGACGGACGAGGAGGCACGCAAGCTGTTGTCCCTGTTCGGGATGCCGTTCCGGGGGCAGACGGAAGCCAAGCCGGCGAGCTGAGAAGGCCGGGGCAAAGGACAGAGTGGAGCGCGTTGAATGTCGACGAAAGCGTTGGAACTGAAGGTCAAGAAGAAACAGAAATTCCGGGTCCGGCAGTACACGCGATGCGAGCTGTGCGGCCGGTCGAAGGCCGTGTACCGGAAGTTCAAGGTCTGTCGCATCTGTTTTCGAACGTTGGCGAACGAAGGCAAGATCCCGGGCGTCAAGAAAGCCAGTTGGTAGGGTTTGGCCGGTGCGGTAGAGCCCGGAGCATGCAGGATACTGAACTATGAGTTTGAGCGACCCAATAGCCGACATGTTGACGCGAATTCGCAACGCGACGCGCGTGCGGAGAGCGCAGGTTGATGTGAAGGCGTCGAAGATCTGCGAAGGCATCGCGGCAGTCCTGAAGAGCGAGGGCTACATCGAGGGCTTCGATCGGATCGAGGACGGCAAACAGGGCACCCTGAGGGTCTTCCTCAAATACGATCAGCAGGGCGACCCGGTGATCAGCGATATAACGAGAACGAGCAAGCCGGGCTGCCGGGTGTACGTGGGCGTCGACGATCTGCCCACGGTCCTCGGGGGCATGGGCATTGCGGTCGTTTCCACAAGCAAAGGGGTTATCAGCGACCGGGGCTGCCGCGCGAACAAGGTCGGTGGCGAGGTCCTGTGTACGGTAAGCTAAGATGAGTCGGATTGGAAAGAAACCGGTTGAGATCCCCAAGGGCGTGAAGGTCGAACAAAAAGGCCGGCTGGTCAAGGTGACCGGGCCCTTGGGTACGCTTGAGATGGACTGTCACCCGAACATCACGGTGACCGTGGACGATTCGGCGAGCCGGATCGACGTGGTCAACCCGAAGCCGGATGACCGCAAGGGCAAGCAGCTCCATGGCACGATGCGGGCGTTGCTGGCCAACATGGTTGCCGGTGTGAGCAAAGGGTTCGAGCGCAGGATGGAAATCTACGGAACCGGCTACAGCATCAAGGACCAGGGGGGCAAGCTGGTTCTTCAGATCGGTTTCTGCCATCCGGTGGAGTTGGCGATCCCGAAAGGGATCAGCGTGAAGATCGACGTGGCCGCGACGCGAGGCAACGACATTCCCGCGAAGTTCTCGCTGAGCGGGATGGACAAGTGCGTTCTGGGTCAGTTTGCGGCGAATATCCGGCGGGTTCGGCCCCCGGAGCCATACAAAGGCAAGGGCATCCGTTACGCGGACGAGCATGTCCAGCGCAAGATGGGTAAGGCGTTCGCCTCAGGCGGGGCATAAGTGAGAAGTCGGCTTTATGAAGAGTGAACAACACAAGAAGGCGGCGCTGCGTCGCAAGCGACACGTGCGAAGGAAGGTCTGCGGAACCCCCGAGCGGCCGCGACTGTCGATTTTCCGGTCGAACCGCCATATTTACGCGCAGATCATCGATGACGTGGGCGGCGTGACGCTGGTGGCGACGAGCAGCCAGTCCAAGACCCTGCGCGACCAGTTGGCAGGGGGGTCGAATCGCAAGGCGGCCGAGACCATCGGTGAGGCGCTGGCGAAGAAGGCCCTGGACATGGGCATCAAGTGCGTGTGTTTCGATCGCAACCGTTACAGGTACCATGGGCGTGTGAAGTCCTTGGCCGATGCGGCCAGAAAGGCCGGCTTGGCCTTTTGACAAGGGCGCTTGGAAACTGGGAGACGACATTGGCTGCAGAACCGGTGAGAAAACCCGAGCATGAAGAGAAGCCGTTGGAAGATACGGTGGTCAAGATCTATCGCTGTGCCAAGGTGGTCAAGGGCGGGCGGCGCTTCAGCTTCGCGGCCCTGGTGGTCGTCGGCGACCGGGCCGGGAACGTAGGTGTTGGCTACGGGAAGGCCAACGAGGTGCCCTTGGCGGTAGAGAAGGGGATGAAAGACGCGAAGAAGTCGATGCACAGCGTGCCGCTGGTGGAGCGGACGATTCCGCACCAAGTGATCGGCCGGTTTGGGGCGACGAAGATCGTCCTGGTCCCGGCCAGTCCGGGTACGGGCGTCATCGCCGGCTCGAGCGCCCGAGCGGTGCTCGAGTTTGCGGGGGTCCACGATGTGTTGACGAAGGTGTACGGAAGCACGGCGGCCAAGAATGTGGTGAAAGCCACGCTCAACGGATTGCTGAGGCTGCGCAACAGAGAAACGATTGAAGCGTTACGGGGTGTCAGCATTTCGTAGCGGCCACGATGACCAATTGGGTGATCTAAATGTTGAGTCATGAGATAACTTCTGTCGTAGGCAAACACCAAGGACGCAAGCGCGTGGGACGCGGGCGCGGCGCGGGCTCAGGGAAGACCGCCGGCCGCGGGCACAAAGGCAGCCACAGCCGGGCTGGAGCGGGAAGATTGTCGCTCTATGAAGGCGGGCAGATGCCCTTGTTCCGACGGGTGCCGAAGCGCGGGTTTAACAATAAGCAGTTTGCCAGTCGATTCGAAATCGTCAACGTTTCGCAGTTGGAAGGCTTTGAGGATGGCGCGCAGATCGGCGTCGAGCAGCTCTTGCGGGCCGGCCTGGTCGACGATGTCCAGAGCAAGGTCAAGATCCTCGGGGACGGCGAACTGACGAAACGGCTGCTCGTGGCGGCCCATAAGTTCAGCAAGACGGCCGAGCAGAAGATCGTCGGCTGCGGCGGTACGGCGACGAGAGTCGGCGGCAAGGAAAACAAGAGTGTCCGACGCAAGCGCGCCTGAGGACGGGCGCACGGGGCGGCGGCGAAAGGTCCGAAGCGGACAGCGGAGAACAGGTAAGTGATCGGAACGATTGTCAATATCTTTCGGATACGGGATCTGAGGAACAAGATCCTGTTCACGATCGCGCTGCTGATCATCTATCGCGTGGGCTTCCACATCCCGAACCCGGGGTTCGACCACGGTCGGATCGCCGCCGTCTTCGAGACGGGCAGGGACACGGAGAGTCCACTGGGTCGGGCGGCGGAGTACTTGCAGATGTTCACGGGCGGTACGCTCAGCCGAAGCAGCCTGTTCGGACTGGGCATTATGCCCTATATCACGGCCTCGATCATTCTGATGCTGCTGGGCGAGGTGGTCCCGGCACTCAAGAAGCTCCGCCAGGAGGGGCAGACCGGGCACAAGAAGATCCAGGAGTACACGCGGTATCTGACGGTGTTGATTTGCGTCGTTCAGGCGGTGATGTATATGAAGATGCTCGGCGGGTACACCTATCCGGGCATGCAGGTCCAGGCCTATATCATGGGCATCATCGGCATGACGGCCGGGACCGTGTTCCTGATGTGGCTGGGCGAGCAGATCGACGAGTACGGCATCGGCAACGGGATCAGTCTGATCATCATGGCGGGGATCATCGCGCAGATGCCGTGGGCGATCATGCGGCTGGGCCAGCAGGTGGATTTCACGCTGGGCGCCCCGACGGGATCGATCGGGCCGGCCCGGATCCTGTTCCTGATCGCCTCGTTCGTCTTCGTCGTTGCCGGAGCGATCCTGATCACGCAAGGGCAGAGGCGGATTCCGATCCAGCAGGCCAAGCAGATGCGCGGCCGTCGGATGTACGGCGGACAGCGACATTACCTGCCGCTGCGGGTCAATCACGGCGGTGTGATGCCGATCATCTTCGCGTCGAGCTTTATGATGTTCCCTCCGATCATCGTGCAGCAGATCGCGCAGTTCTATCCGCGATCCATGGTCCTGCAAACGATCCTGGGGGCGCTGCGGGGCGACGCCTACACGTACAACGTTCTGTACATGTTGCTGATCTTCCTGTTCGCCTACTTCTGGGTGACGGTGCAGTTCCAGCCCCGCGAGATGGCGAAGAACCTTCGCGATTCCGGGAGTTTCATCCCTGGGCTGCGGCCGGGGCGGCGTACGGCCGAGTACCTGGAGACGGTGATGACGCGGATCACGTACTTCGGTGCGGCGTTCCTGGCCGTGATCGCGGTGGTGCCGACGTTCCTGACGTACTTCCTGAACATCGACTGGACGATCACCACGTTCATCGGTGGAACGGGTCTGCTGATCGTCGTCAGTGTGTCGCTGGACCTCGTCCAGAAGATCGAGGCCAATCTGCTCATGCGGAGCTACGACGGGTTCAGCTCGTCGGGCAGGATTAAAGGGGCGTATGCATGAGAGTGGTCCTGTTGGGAGCCCCGGGCGCGGGCAAAGGAACGCACTGCAAGAAGATCGTCGGCCGGTATGGCCTGCTGCATCTGTCCAGCGGGGACATTCTCCGGCGCGAGCGCGCCGAGGGAACCGATCTGGGCAAGAAGGCGCAGAGCTATATGGACGCCGGGACTCTGGTGCCCGACGATCTGATCGTCGAGATGATGAGCAAGGCCGTCAAGGCGGCACCGCAGAGCGGGTTCGTCCTCGACGGCTTTCCACGCACGGTCTATCAGGCCGAGGCGCTGGATCGTTCGCTGGCGAAGGGCAACAGCGGCATCGATGTGGTGGTCAATCTTCAGGTCGACGACGAGATCGTCGTCGATCGGATCACGGGTCGGCGGAGTTGCCCGAAGTGCGGCGCGGTTTATCATGTCAAGAACATGCCGCCCAGGCAGGCCGGCGTGTGCGACCATGACGGCGCGGCTCTCGTTCAGCGGCCCGACGATACGGCCGAGGTGGTGAAGAACCGGCTCGCTACGTATTACGAGCAGACCGAGCCCGTGGTGGAGTACTACAAGGCCCAAAGGGACGTCCGTGACGTGCCGGCGGATGGCGATGCCGACGCCGTGGCGGCCGTGCTGTTTGAAGTATTGGATGCAATGAAATAGGCCGACGCCGGAACGACGGAAGGTCTCGGCCCGGGAAATATGAAGCTGGATCGATGGCTGTAACGCTTCGGAGCCGCAGAGAGATTGAGTTGATGCGCCGGGCGGGTGCGGTTGTCGCCGGCGTTCTTTCAAAACTACAGGAGATGGCAGAGCCGGGTGTCACGACGGCCCAATTGGACCGCGTGGCGCTGGAAATGGTTGCCGAGGCCCGAGCCGAGGCCCTGTTCAAGGGCGTGCGGAGTCCGCAGGCGCGACAGCCGTTTCCCGGAGCGATCTGTGCGTCGGTCAACGACGAGGTGGTCCATGGGATCCCTTGCGAGACGACCGTCCTTCGGGCGGGCGATCTGTTGAGCGTTGACTTCGGCGTCAGGCTGGGCGGCTACTGCGGTGATTCGGCCACGACGGTGGCGATCGGCGAGGTCTCGCCGGAGAAGCGAAGGCTCATGGACGCGACGAAAGGGATGCTGGACGTCGCGATTGCGGAAGCCCGGCCTGGGGTCCGCTGGAGCCAGATCGCTCGGAAGATGCAGCAATACGTCGAGGACGCCGGGTTCTCCATCGTCCGGGATTTCGTGGGGCACGGCATCGGGACGAAGATGCACGAAGAACCGAAGGTCCCGAACTTCGTGAGTCGCGAGCTGCTGGCGGACGACATCTTCCTGACCGAGGGAATGGTGCTGGCGGTCGAACCGATGGTCAATGCGGGCAGCTACCACGTCCGCACGTTGGCCAACGGGTGGACGGTGGTGACGAAAGACGGTAAGTGCTCGGCCCATTTCGAGCACACGATTGCGATCGTCAAGGGCGGATGTGACGTCCTGACGGCAAGAGTGTAGCGGTGGTCCGGCACACGAGAAAAGGGGCGGCGTCCGCCCCGACGAAGATAGAGATGTAGATGGCGAAGAAAGACGCGATACGGTTGCAGGCCAAAGTGATCGAAGCTCTACCGAACGCGATGTTCAAGGTCGAGTTGGAGGGCGGTCACAAGATTCTGGCCCACGTCTCGGGCAAGATGCGAATGAACTTCATTCGGATCCTGCCGGGAGACATGGTGACCGTGGAGATGTCGCCGTACGACCTCAATCGAGGGCGGATCGTACTGCGGCACTAAGTGTGTGGTCGCCGGTCGGCGGACCGCAGGGTACGAGAGCCGTCGGAAAGCGTGGAACGGAAGATGAAGGTAAGAAGCTCGGTAAAACGCATTTGTGAGAATTGCAAGATCGTCCGTCGTCGCGGGGTGGTTCGGGTCATCTGTTCGAATCCCCGCCACAAGCAGCGTCAGGGCTGAGAAGCCGCTGGAGCAGCGCAGGCGGACCGACCCGCGTCGATTGCAGATGGATGCTAAAAGGGAGCCAATATGCCGCGTATAGTGGGTATCGATATTCCGGACAACAAGACGATCTGGGTGTCTCTGACGTACATCCCGGGAATCGGCCGGCATACGTCCGAGTTGATTCTGAAAGAGGCCCGGATCGAGGTGATGACCAAGGCGAACAAGCTCAGCGAAGACGAGTTGAGTCGGATCACGCAGATCATCGACCGCAACTACGTCGTCGGGGGACAGCTTCGCCGGCAGGTGGCGCAGAACATCGCCCGGCTGCGGGACATTGCCTGCTATCGCGGGATTCGGCATCGGCGCGGGTTGCCCGTGCGAGGCCAGTGTACGCAGAGCAATGCAAGGACGCGCAAGGGCCCTCGGAAGACCGTGGCGGGCAAGAAGGGCGTCAAGGAAAAGCGCTGACGCAGGGCGACCGTGCCGTCCAGGGACGAGGGGTCGTTGGGGCCGGAACAAGCAAAGCAGAGTTTATCGGTAAGAGATCCAGATGGCAAAGAGCGGAAAACGAAAGGTTCGGAAGAACGTCGTTCGGGCGATCATCCATATCAAGGCGACGTTCAACAATACGCTGATCACGGTCACCGATATGGACGGCGACACGATCTGCACCGGTTCGGCCGGATGCGTCGGGTTCAAGGGGTCGCGCAAGAGCACGCCCTTTGCGGCGCAGCAGGCGGCGCAGCGGTGTGCGAGCACCGCCATGCGAAACGGGGTGCGCGAGGTCGAGATCAAGGTCAAGGGGCCGGGGTCCGGTCGCGAGTCGGCGATTTCCGCGCTCCAGGGCGCCGGTCTTCGGATCGCATCGATCGAAGACGTCACGCCGCTGCCGCACAACGGGTGTCGACCGCCGAAACGCAGAAGGGTATAGGCTGAGGCTCCAGAAGACTCTACAGGAGATTGATTGATATGGGACGTTATCTCGGTCCATCGTGCAAGCAGTGTCGCCGCGAGGGGATGAAGCTGTTCCTCAAGGGGCTCAAGTGTGAAACCGCCAAGTGCCAGGTCGAACGCCGACAGCGGAATCTGGCGCCGGGCATGCACGGGTGGCGCCGGGCACGGTTGAGCGAATACGGGGTCCGCCTTCGGGAGAAGCAGAAGGTCAAGAGGTATTACGGGCTCTATGAGCAGCAGTTCATGCGATACTTCCACGAGGCCGAACGCCTCAAGGGCAACACCGGGGAGAATCTGCTGCAACTGCTGGAACGACGGTTGGACAACGTCGTGTACAAACTGAATTTTGCGCCGTCTCGCAAGGGGGCTCGACAACTGATCGCCCATGGTCACATCTACGTCAACGGACGGAAAGTGGACGTGAGTGATTACACGACCAAGGTGGGGGATCGGATCGAGGTGAAGGACTCTGACAGAAGCCGCAAAGAAGTGAAACAGCAACTCGAGAGCAATCCGAACTTCACGACCCAGACGTGGTTGCAGTTGGACCGCGAGAAACCGGCGGCTACCATCGTGGCCCTGCCGAGCAGGGAAGACGTGCAGATCCCTGTCGAAGAACAACTGGTCGTCGAAATCTGTTCGCGATAGGCTCGGAGGTGGAAGATGCGGAATGGGGTGGCCCGGAACTCGGGATTCGGTTCTGCATGGTGCTGTGCAGTGTACGGACGAAAGTTTAGATCGGAGGCCTACATATGCGAGTGACATGGCGTGGGTTAGAATTGCCGACTCGTGTTGAAAAGGACAGCGTCATCTCGACGGACAAGTACGGGCGGTTCTTCATTGAGCCGTTCGAGCGGGGGTTCGGTACGACCGTCGGGAACAGCCTGAGGCGCGTGTTGCTCTCGTCGCTCGAAGGCAGTGCGGTCACCTCGATCAAGATCAGTGGAGTGGATCATGAGTTCACCTCCGTCGCCGGTGTGATGGAGGATGCCACGGACATCGTGCTGAACGTCAAAAGTCTGGTCATCCGTTTGCAGGGGGACGGGCCGAAGACGATGAAGGTCTCGGCCGACAAGGTGGGCGTCGTCACGGCGGCGGACATCGTGGCCGACCCGGCGATCGAGGTGTTCAGCAAGGACACGGTGCTGGCCACGCTGACGGAAAACATCCACTTCGAACTGGAAATGGTGGTCGAGAACGGGCGCGGCTATGTGCCGGTCTCGGAACGAATCGCCGATGCCGACCGGTTCGATCAGGAGATCGGCCTGATTCATCTGGATGCGGTGTATTCCCCCGTGACGCGTGTCCGGTACACGACGGAGAATACCCGCGTCGGCCAGCGGACGAACTACGACCGTCTCATCATGGAGATCTGGACGAACGGCACCGTGGCGCCGGAAATGGCGCTGGTGGAAGCGGCCAAGATCCTCCGCAAGCACATCAATCCGTTCGTTCAGTACTTCGAGGTGGGCGAGGAGACGGTCGCGGGCGAGATGGCGCCCGAGGAACCGGAGGTGGCCGTCGATGAGGAGTTGGAGGCCAAGCTCAATACGCCGATCCAGGAATTGGAACTTTCGGTTCGAGCCAGCAACTGTCTGGAGTCGGCCAAGATCGAGACCGTGCGGGAATTGGTGGCGATGAACGAGGCGGACCTGCTGAAGATTCGCAGTTTCGGAAAAACGTCGCTCCGCGAAATCAAACGAAAACTCGCCGACATCGGTTTGTCGCTGGGATTGAAGGACGGAGGACAATAGACCTCCGGGCCGGTCCACGAGAGCGGTCTGACACTATCGAGAAGAGGAACGTTGGCATATGCGTCATCGAGTTGCAGGACGTCGGTTAGGCAGGACGAGCGAGCATCGTCTGGCGTTGCGCCGGAATCTGGCTCAGTCGCTGATCGAGCATGAAACGATCTCGACCACGATCGAGAAAGCCAAGGAGATCAAGCCGTTCGTGGAGAAGCTGATCACGTTGGCCAAGAAGGGCAAGCTCGAGCATCGTCGCCGTGCCATCGCCTTGCTCGGCAACCGCGGTATCGTCGATATCGAAGACGGAAAGTCCACGAAGAAGGGGACGGTGGTCGGCAAGCTGTTCAGCGAGCTTGGCCCACGTTACCTCGAGCGGCCGGGCGGCTACACGAGGATCATCCGTCTGTCGTTGCGACGCTTGGGCGACAATGGGGAACTCGTTCTGCTCCAGCTCCTGGGGCAGGATGAACCGATCAAGAAAGAGCGCAAGGCCGCGACGAAGAGAGGCAAGGGCAAGAAGCTCGCCGCGCCGGCCAAAGCCCGGAAGACGGCCAAAGCTGCTTCTGCAAGCGACGCCCAGGCCCGAGCGGAGTCAACAGAGGCCGAGGCGACCAAGTCGCCGGAAGGTGCCGAGGACAAGCAGTAATCCGGCGGTACCGCGTGCAGGATGGAGCGAGCATGGATGATTGCGTCTTCTGCAGGATGGTCGCCGGAGAGATTCCGGTAGTCAAGGTCTACGAGGATCCGGCCGTACTGGCCTTCCTCGATATCGGTCCGGTGAGCGATGGGCATGCGCTGGTGATTCCGAAAGCACACTGTGCCATGGTCCACGAATCGGATCCGGAGATCCTTGCGGAGGTGTGGCGGCGTCTCGGACGGATCGCGGGGGCGATTGTAGCTGCCATGGATGCGGATGGCTACAACGTGTTGTGCAACAACGGCCGGGCGGCCGGCCAGGTTGTTGACCATCTGCATTTTCACATCATACCGCGGAGGACGGGTGACGGCGTGTTCGAGCGGTGGCCGGCCTACAAGTACAGGGAAGGCCGGATTGCGGAGATCGCAGAAAAGATTCGCAAAAGTCTGATATGAACCGATCTTGTGCTTGATCTTCCCGTTGATTTGTGCTAATCTCTTGGCTCGTATGGATCGGCTGAACCAAGGGTTGATCTGTACGTATTTGTGATGAATTTGACCGCGGGGTAGAGCAGTCTGGTAGCTCGTCGGGCCCATAACCCGGAGGTCGGAGGTTCGAATCCTCCCCCCGCTATTATGGATAAGTCTAGCAGGAACAGGCACTTGCGTCGGTTCCTGCTTTTTTTATGCGCGGCTGTTTGGACGCGAATGTAGCCAAATTGTAGCCGTCGCTGCAACGCAGGGGGCAGGATCCGATGCCTTCTCGGCCGCAAGGTCGGAAAGGGGTCGATCCATGGCTAGCATCTACAAACGGGGCAAGACGTGGTGGGTGAAATTTCATCTCAAAGGCATACCGGTCCAACAGTCGCTCAATACCACCCATGAACGGGTCGCCCAGGCGAGAAGGTCGCAGATTGAGTATAAACTGGGTACCGGGACACTGGTCATGCCTTCGGAGACGCCCATTGGTGATTTCCTGGAGGGATTCTGCCAGTACCTCAGGGGCACCCGAACGCGGAA
>LVBB01000080.1 GCA_001603075.1 Phycisphaerales bacterium Planc_01
CGCCTCGAATCCTGCTCCATCAAGACACAGCAATTCTCGGGCCGAACAGGATTGGGTCCGGTACTTTTTTCAGGGCGAGCGGAGAACGGTAGAAGCGGGGATGGGTGGGCCGGAGGCCGGGGCGAAGGTTGGAAGGGTGTGAAGGGGCAAAGGGTGCGAGGGGGGGCAGCAGGCCGGAGGCCGCGCATCTCGTTGCTCATATCTCGAACCTCGTTTCTCGTGAAGCGTCGGCCCGGTGGGGCTCAATAGTCAGTTGGCGGTTATCGGAGCGGTGAGACGCCGCACGTTTTCTCTGGTGACAACCCACAAAATCGCGCACAATGACTGCTCGCAGGTTACACATGACAGATGGTAGTTCATCTGTCCATATGTGCCTGCGTCAGGTGTTGTTGTGTCGTGCAGTTGCGTGGGAGATGGTGCGTGTGACCTCTGTTCCTACTAGGCCGAAGATTTACCATATCACCCACATAGATAACCTGCCCAGCGTCCTGGAACGTGGTTGTCTGTGGTCGGAAGCACGATGCCTGGAGGAAGACCAGCAGTGCACCGTTGTGGGAATGTCGCGGATCAGAGAGCGTCGCCTGCAAGAAATAGAGGTTAGCTGTCATCCGGGAACCAAAGTCGGATGGTACGTTCCGTTCTACTTCTGCCCAAGATCGATCATGCTCTATATTCTGCACAAGGGGAATCACCCTGACATCGATTATCGGGGTGGTCAGCAGCCCATTATCCATCTGCAGGCCGATCTGAAGCGGGCCGTGAAATGGGCGGACGAGAACGGGCGGTATTGGGCGTTCAGCGACCGTAATGCGGGTGCCTATTACGCGTCCTTTTACAGCGACCTCGCTGCTCTGGACGAGATAAACTGGGATGCGGTTGCCGCGACGGACTGGCGGGACCCTGCGATCCACGAGGGCAAGCAGGCGGAGTTTCTGATGCTGGATTCGTTTCCATGGGGGTTGGTGGAGATGGTGGGCGTCATTGGCCAGCAATCCTCGGCTGGCGTCAGTCGTATCCTTGCAGGAACAGAGCACAAACCACTCGTCAGCGTCCACAGAGACTGGTATTATTGAAGGGCGTTGGAGATGCAGATATGATTGAGTTAACGCAAGGCGACATCCTGAGGGCGCATACGGAGGCCCTGGTGAACACAGTTAACTGTGTGGGCGTTATGGGGCGCGGTATTGCCTTGCAGTTCCGTAAAGCGTTTCCCGAGAACTACAAGGCCTATGAGCGCCTATGCGATCGGAAGCAACTGCATCCCGGCCAGATATTCCTGTACGACCTGGGGCGTTTGGAACCACCACGTTACGTCATCAACTTCCCGACCAAGCGTCATTGGAAGGGCAAGAGCAAGTTGGAGGACATTCGAGCCGGGCTTATAGCCTTGGTACGGGAGATTCGGATTCGGGGGATTCGTTCGGTAGCTATCCCGCCTCTTGGTTGCGGGTTGGGCGGTCTCGATTGGGATGTTGTCCGGCCGATGATCGAAGACGCTTTTGATGCGTTGCCCGAAGTTCGTGTGGAGGTCTACGAACCGAAGGGAGCACCCGAGCCGGAGGCCATGGTGGACCATACGGAGACACCGCGCATGACGCCGGGGCGTGCGGCTCTGCTGGGGCTGATGCGTCGCTACCTAGGCGGCCTGATGGACACATCAGTGAGCCTGCTCGAAGTGCACAAGCTGATGTACTTCCTCCAGGAGACGGGGGAACCCTTGCGATTGGACTATGCCAAGGCAGTGTACGGCCCCTGTGCAAAAAACCTCAGACACGTTCTGAGCCGGATCGAAGGACACTTCATAACCGGTTATGGCGATGCTGAGGACAAGCCGGATCGCAAGATTGAACTCAAGCCGGAGGCTAGTCATCTTGCGGAGGACTACCTCAAGAAGCACGAAGCGACTCGCGAGAGGCTGGGGCGTGTGGGCAACTTGATCGAAGGTTTTGAAACGCCATACGGTATGGAGTTGCTGTCCACCGTGCATTGGGTGGCGACCCGGGAAGACGCTCAGACTCAGGACGAAGTCCTATCGCGAACGTATGGGTGGAACGAACGCAAGAGAATGCTCAAGCCTGATCACATTCGAATCGCATGGCAAGTACTAAGGCACAAGGGATGGCTCGGCACAGAGCCTCTCAGTGCCCATCATTGAGTTCCCAGAGCGATCTGCTCCACTCATGCGAACGATTCGTGCATCATTGAACCCGTGCCTATCGCAGCTTTTTGTGGGTGAATTTCCTTGCATCTTCGCCCGTATATTCGGCGACGATCTGGCCTTTGCCGTAGAGTTTCCACTTGTAGATGACGAGGCCTTCGAGGCCGACGGGGCCGCGGGCGTGGATTTTGTTGGTGCTGATTCCGACTTCGGCGCCGAGGCCGTAGCGGTAGCCGTCGGAGAAGCGGGTCGAGCAATTCCAGAAGACGTTGGCCGAGTCGACGAGAGCCATGAATCGTTCGGCCTTGTCCTTGTCGGCGGTGACGATGGCGTCGGTGTGGCCGGAGCCAAAACGGTTGATGTGGTCGATGGCGGCGTCGAGGCCGTCGACGACCTTGATCGCCAGGACCAGGTCGAGGTACTCGGCGGCCCAGTCGTCGTCGGTGGCGGGCTCGCAGACGATTGCGGCTCGGGTTCGGGGGCAGCCGCGAAGGCGCACGCCCCTGGCCTCCAATGCGCCCTGGAGGGCGGGCAGGAGGGTCTCGGCGATCGCGGCGTCGACCAGGAGCGTCTCGGCGGCGTTGCAGACGGCGACGTATTGGCACTTGGAATCGACGGCGATGGCGACGGCCATCTCGGGGTCGGCGTCGGCGTCGATGTAGACGTGGCAGATGCCGTCGGCGTGGCCGAGGACGGGGATGTTGGTGTGGGTCATGATGTGGCGGACGAATTCGTTGCTGCCGCGTGGGACGATCAGGTCGATGTGGTCGTCGAGTTCGAGCATGTCGGCGACGTCCTGGCGGGTTTCGAGCAGGGCGATCCAGCCGGAGGGCAGGCCGGCGGCGTCGCCTGCGGCGGCGATGGTCTCGGCGAGGATGCGGTTGGTGTGAGCCGCTTCGCTGCCGCCTTTGAGCAGGACGGCGTTGCCGCTCTTGAGGCAGAGGGTGGAGATCTGGACGAGGGCGTCGGGGCGGGACTCGAAGACGACGCCGATGACGCCGATGGGGCAACTGACTTTGTAGAGTTCGAGGCCGGCGTCGAGTTCGGTGGCGGCCAGCGTCCGGCCGACGGGGTCGTCGAGTTTGATCAGGCTGTGGATGCCGGCGCAGACGTCGGCGAGTTTGGCCTCGTCGAACTTGAGCCGCTTGAGCAGCGGGGGGGCGAGGCGGCTGCGCTCGGCCTCGGCCAGGTCGCGCTGGTTGGCGGCGACGATGTCGCTGCGGCGCTGGGTCAGGGCCTTGGCGATTTCGGTCAGGGCGGCGTTCTTGGCCTCGCTCTTGATCGCGGCCAGACGGATCGAGGCCGTCTTGGCCGCCGTCGCACGCTCGCGGATTGTCGTTTTGTTTGACATTTTGGCCTTTACCATTTAACCTCGGTCTCGTACGATAAGTGGCCGATTATACGAGATCGGCTCCCGGCGATCAACATGCCCTCTTCGCGGGTGTAGCTTAGGGGTAAAGCTCCAGCCTTCCAAGCTGGCCACGCGGGTTCGATTCCCGCCACCCGCTTTTCCGGTCGAGGGGGGGGCATTGGTGCGGTCTGGGCGTCCTGGTTGTTGCGGAGCGAACGGCTCGCCTGCGGCGGGGCGGGGCGTCTGCATTGCGTCACTGTGGCGTCGTGCGGTGGTTGTGTATCGGCGGATCGGTTCATCCTCGCGGTCGCTTCGGTTCTTTCATCCTTGCAGCAGAAGTCACATGCTCATTGTGGGATTCGTCTCGATCGCCGTCATCGTCGAGCCGGGTGTCACGCGTGACATGGCCGGCGGTCGGTGGGGGTGGTGAGGTCCCACATCGTGGGGCGGGGGGCCAGATTTTCCCATGGGGTTCCCCGAAGGCTCATCGGTCATCCGGGACAGAGCAATTATCGGACGACCTGGTGGCGGCAATTCCATAAGCCCATTTCCAAGAAGCACTTAAGCTATTACGTTGTGACAGTCTGGCGATCGGTCCCGCAAAAAAAACGACAGAAAGTGGTTTTGGAGATTGACTGAGTGGGAAGAAGTGGTACCATTTCCCAGGTACTGACTATCGAGTGGAGCAGTTGTCATGCTGTTACTAACAGGCGAATACCAGCACGTTGTCGACGGCAAAGGAAGAGTGCTCGTCAGCAACAAGCTGCGGAATCAGATCGACGCCGACGCGCATGGCAGCAACTTCTATCTCGTACTCGGCGCCAACGGCGTATTGTGCCTGTACCCGGAGCGGTATTTCGAGCAGATCGTGCTGTCGGTGGCCCCGGGGGCGACGGCCCCCGACGAGGCGGTCGCCTTCGAGCGGATCAGCTTCGCCCTGGCCAGCAAAATCGAGCTGGACGCCCAGGGCCGCATCCTGCTGAGCGACAAACTGCGCAAGCGGGCAGGCCTCAAGGACGACATCACGCTGGTCGGCGTCAGGGACCATATCGAGTTGTGGAACAGCGAAGATTGGGAACAGTACCTGTCGGACCACATGGGCCAGTACCAGAAGCAGATGACCCAGGCCCGGCAGTTCGTACTCCAGAAACAACACAAGGAGCTTTAGCGCGACGCAGGAGGCAATAGACACGGATGAACGGAAGCCATTGCCAAGTAGTGGCCAGGACATTGGCCGGCCAGCGACCCATCGACGAGCAGACGCACGCGTCGCTGTCGGTGCTGACCGAGCGCCTGGGACGGCTCAGGAGCCAGGGAGGGCTTTTTTCCGCCATCGAATTCTCCCCTCACGTCCAGAAGCTCAAACGGCGCGTCGAGCCGGTATCGGTGGGCTGAGAGGCGTACGGACCAGGGGTGGATCGTGCGGATATCGAACATGTTCCGGTCCTCGCCGGACCATTGGCCGAACAGATAGACTTACCTCAGGATGGGGTGATGGTCGATGCGACCGTTGGACACGGAGGTCATAGTCTTCTGTTCGGTGCGACTCTGGGCCCCGAAGGGACGCTCGTGGGCCTGGACGTCGATCCGCGGTCGCTTCAACGGGCCGGCGAGCGACTGAAGGCCCTGGCCTGCAAGGTCGTCCTGCTCCAATCCAATTTCGCCGAGACCGCCGAGCGTCTTGTCGAATTGGGAATCGAAAAGGTGGATTTCCTCCTGGCGGACCTCGGCTTCAACTCGGCTCAACTGGCCGACGACGAAATGGGCCTGAGTTTTCGAGCCGAGGATATGCCGCTGGATATGAGAATTGACGAAAGCTTAACGACGACGGCTGCCGATATAGTGAACGGATACGACGAGAAGTCTCTGGCCGATTTGATCTTCGAATACGGCCAGGACCGGGCTTCCCGACGTATCGCCAGGACCATCGTTCGGCGGCGACAACAGGAACGGATCACCACGACAGGTCAATTGGTGGAAATCGTTTGCAGCGCCCTGAGAACACCTGGTGGCAAGCATCGGCCGAGAAAGCACCCGGCCACGCGGACATTTCAGGCGCTGCGGATCGCGGTCAATCGGGAGCTGGAGAACCTGGATCGGCTGCTGGCCTCCGCGCCGCGACTGCTGAAACCGGGCGGCCGGCTGGCCGTCATCAGCTTTCACAGCCTCGAAGACGGGCGGGTCAAATGGGATTTCAAACGGAACCAGCAGGCCGGTGTGTACCGCCTGCTGACCAAGAAACCCATCGTCGCCGACGCGCAGGAGATTGCGGCGAATCGGCGGGCGCGAAGCGCGAAGCTGAGGATTGCACAGAGGGGTGGGGGAGAGGTTCAAGTGTGAAGTGTGAAGTTTGAAGTGAAGGGTGGGTGTGCCGGGCACATCCTCGTGGATATCGAAGGACTCGTTCGTCGGGGAACGACTGGAAAAGAGAGAAACGGAGTGCAACCATGACGTCAGATGCGAAGATCGGCTTGCTCCTGGGACTGGTGTTCATCTTTGTCATCGCCTTCATCATCAACGGGCTGCCGAATTTCGGGGACCGTTCGCGGGCGGAGGCGACCCCGATGATGAACATTCAGAACGAGAATTTCGGCGTCGCCGACCATGCCCGCATCGCCCAGGAGCGGATGGATTGGCGGGACCTTCTGGATGAAGAGGGTCAGGGCCTCGTGGCCGCCCCGACGACGGCCGAGCCCGAGCCGACTGTGGCCGGCGGTACTCTCGCGGCCGGGGCCGACGGCGGGGACGTTCGACGGGTATACACGCTCGACGATCTGGTCGGAGGCATGTCGGTCAAGATTCAGGAGGTGGTCAAGGGCCTGATCGAGACGGTCCCGGCGCAGGAAACGACGCAGCCGGCCCCGTCGATCGAGGTTCCCAGGCCCCAGGGGGCCCAGACCAGGCCGGCCGAGACGGCAACGACACGGACGAGCACGCCAACGCCGGCGTCCGGCACGACATCGACCGAGAAGTCGACGGCCGCGGTGGCCCCGAAGATCTACGTGGTCCAGGACGGCGACGTCCTGGCGACCGTCGCCAAGAAGGCCTACGGTCCCGAGGAGGGCAACCGATTGGTCAACATCAATCGCATCTTCGAAGCCAATCGCGATAAGCTCAAGTCGCCCGACGAGATCGTCGTCGGCCAGAAGCTGGTCATTCCGCCCCTGCCGAAGACCGAGAGCGCCAAGACGGACGACGCCAAGCTGTCGGAGGCCCTGTTCGAGAAGGTCGAGCAGATCGGCAAGCGGAACGTGGCCGAGGTCCAGGCCCCCAAGCCCGCCGGGACCGTCTACGTCGTTCAGGACGGCGACAGCCTCTGGAAGATCGCCGCCGGCCAGCTCGGCAGCGGCGCGCGATGGGAGGAGATCGTCAAGCTCAATACGGACACGCTCAAGAGCAAGGACGCCACTCTCGTGATCGGAATGCAGTTGAAGCTGCCCCCGAAGTAACGGTCCGGCGGCGCCCCTGGCCGAGGGGGCTTGTCACGGCGGGGAGTCTATGGCCTCTCGATTGTGTTTTGCCTTTGTCATCCTCTTCTTCGCGGCCACGCTGATCGTGGCCGTCCACATGCGCGGCGCCAACCGTCGTGCATTCTACACGCTTCGGACCTGCACGGTCGAACAGCGCCGTCTCCAGCAGGAGTTGTGGCGCAAGCAGCTTCAGGTCGAGGTGCTGACGAATCCCGCTTCGGTCTCACAGCGATTGGGTCCGTAGGTCTACAGGTCCTGCAGGGCCGACGGGACCGATAACAATGGCATGTATGAGGCAGTAAGGTCGAAGGCGATGCGAACGGGGCAGGTAGAGAATTCGGGTCCCACCACCACTGAGAGCGCCGATGTGCGGCGTGAGCGGATCGCCATCACGGTGTTCGGCTCGCTGGTGGTGCTGGGTTTTCTGGGTCTGATCTGGCGCTGCTACCACCTTCAGTGCGCCTCGGCGGACCACTATGCCCAGTTGAGCCTTCGTCAGCAGTGCGCTTATCTGCCGCTGGAGCCGCAGCGCGGGGCGATCCTGGACTGTCGCGGCCGGGTACTGGCGGCCAGCAACCAGATTCGCACGGTCTTCGTCGATCCCAAGATCATCGACAACCCGAAGGAGACGGCCAACGCCCTGGCGCCGATCCTCGATTTGCCGGCGCATGAGATCTGCAAAATGATCACCGATCGAGGGGCGTTTCGATATGCGCCGATCACGACGGGAGTCGATTCGGAGACGGCGGAGGCGGCGCGACTGATCCACGGGGTGGGGGTTCAGTATGGCTGGCAGCGGCACTACCCGATGGGCCGGCTGACGAGCCATGTGGCCGGCTATACCAGCAGCGACAACCGCGGGCTCGGGGGCATCGAATACGAATTTGACGCGGAGCTGCGCGGGGAGGGGGCCCGGCACGTGTTCTTCGTCGACGTACAGCGGCGGCCCCTGTCGTTTGCCGTCGGGCAGCGCAGCGGCGACAACGGCATGCCCACCAACGGCGACAGCGTCATCCTGACGATCGACAGCACGATCCAGCAGTTCGTCCGGGAAGAGCTGATCAAGCAGTACAAGGCGTTCGAGGCCGAGGCGGCAATGGCGATCGTGGCCGATCCCCGCTCGGGGGCGATCCTGGCGATGGTCTCGCTTCCGGACTTCGCCCCGGAGGACATCAGCCGCACCGATCCGAACTACTTCCTTAACCGGGTTCTGACCGACCAGTACGAGCCGGGCAGCATCATCAAGCCGTTCAGCGCCGCGATCGCGCTGGACACCGGGGTGGTCAACACGCACGAAACGATCTTCTGCGAGCACGGCAACTACCGCGGCCGGGGCTTCGGGAGGATCGGAGAGTATCGCCAAGGCTTCGGCGACCTGACCCTTCGCGAGATCCTCCAGCATTCGAGCAACATCGGCATGGCCAAGCTCGGCCAGCGGATGGGCGCCGAGCGGTTGTACGAAGGGCTGACGCTGTTCGGGTTCGGCAAACGGATCGGGATCGACCTGCCGGGCGAGGGCGAGGGCCTGCTCCGTCCGCCGTCGGAATGGACCGGCTACAGCGTTACCCGCATCCCGTTCGGCCAGGAGATTTCGGTCACCGCTATCCAGCTCGTGCGGGCGTTGTGCATGCTGGCCAACGGCGGGCGTCTGGTGCGTCCGCACGTGATCAAGGCGGTCGTCAAGCCGGACGGCTCGGTCGTCGATACCCGACCACCGGCCTTGCGCGTCGGCTACGTCATCAAGCCCCAGGTCGCCAAGTGGATCGTTCAGGACGCCATGACCGCCGTGGTCAACGACGGCACGGGCAAGAAGGCCCAGCTCGAACGGTGGCAGGTCTTCGGAAAGACCGGCACCGCGCAACTGGCCCGCAGCGACGGTCGCGGCTATGAGGAGCGGGCCTACGTCGCGTCGTTCATGGGCGGCGCGCCCGCCGAGGACCCGCGAGTCGTCGTGCTCGTCTCCGTCCGCCGACCCAACTACGCCTTGCGCAAAGGCTACACCGGCGGCACCATCGCGGCCCCCGTCGCCGCCGCGATCATCGAACGGACCCTGACCTACCTCGAAGGCCCCCAAAGACCCGCCGCCACAGAGACCCTCGCCCGCACCGGCCGCCCGTGAGAGCTGTTGGGTCTGACGGTAGCGTATGCGAGAGCATCCTGGCCTTTGTGTGGCAGCCTCAAGCCCGCAGGGCTTGGGGATGGTTCTCGTCCAGGGCGCCCATCTGCCATCGCCTCGGTGGCCAACTTCCCCATCCCCAAACGCTGGCACGTTTGAGGCTGCCACCCGGAGTGGCGCTGGTCTTGACACTATCGGTTTGCGGCAGCGGGGCGGGTGGGGATGGGCATGTCGGCGGGGGTGCCGACGTAGCCGGCGTCGACGCAGAACTGGATGACGTCGCGAGCGACGGGTGCGGCGTCGCGGGAGCCGTGCTGGCCGCCTTCGATGATGACGGCGAAGGCGATCTTGGCGCCTTCGTTGTCTTCGGCGAATCCGGCGAACCAGGCGTGATAGGGCCTTTCGGTCGATCCGGTCTTGCCGAGGACCTTGACGCCCTGGGCGGCCAGTCCGCTGGGTCGGAAGGCATCGCGTCCGGTTCCTCCGGTTTCGTTGACGACGGCGTCCATGCCGTCGTAGATGACCTGGAGGGTCTCGGGCGCGATGTGCAGATCGTCGGTCTGCTCGGGTGGGACGGGCGCCTCGGGTTTGACGAACAGACGGGCGGGTCGAGCCAGTCCGCCGCGAGCGAGCGTGGCAAAGGAGTTGGCGACCTGGAGGGGGCTGGCCCAGAGGTTGCCCTGTCCGATGCCGAAGAGGCGCTTGTCCACATCGCGCAACGGCGGCAGTTCGTCGAGTGAGGCGATCGTTGTCGTGGGCCGTTGCCAACTGATCTGGCCCTGGGCCTGGATCAGTTGTCGTGGCTCGATTTCATCCGAGGGCGTGGGGGGGTAGTTCAGCGCGACGCGGCGTCCGTAGCCGAACCGGTAGAGCCACTGCTGGAGCACGGTTCGGTCGATGCGGTCGGCGACGTGGGAGAAGTAGATATTGCAGCTACCCTTGATCGCATTGCGGCCGTTGTTGTCCCAGCGAACGTCGTGACCGATGCCGTGGTCCCGGAAGATCCAGCAGCGGGGCCAGCCCTGGGGCGGGACCGCTGACGGGCAGTGGATGATCTCGTTGGCGGTGACGACCTTCTCCTGGAGTCCGGCGATCAGGATCAGAGGTTTGACGGACGAGCCGGGGGGGTATTGCTGGCTGATCGCTCGGTTCCACAGGGGGTGGTTCGGATCGCCGATCAGGGCGCCATACTCGTAGCGGACGCGATTGAGATCGTATGTGGGGGTCGAGACGAGCGCGAGGATGTCGCCGGTGCGGACCTGGATCACCACGACCGCCGAGGGGGCGAGATAGTTGGCATTGAGGGTCCGGTCGGTCAGGTAGTTCTCGATCCGTCGCTGGAGCTCGATGTCGAGCGTCAGTTGGATGTCCTGGCCGAAGACGGTCTCGCTCTGGCGGATGAGTTTGCGGTCGATGTCGTAGACCAGCTCTCCGCGTCGGCCTCGCAGGATGGCCTCGCAGACGTACTCGACGCCGGGGCGTCGCCCACAGACTTCGCCTTCGCGGTAGCTGGCGAGGCGGTCGTGCTTGAGCAGTTCGGTGTAGTGGTCGGCTTCGGCCGGGCCGACCCAGCCGATGGTCTGGGCGGCGGTCGAGCCATAGGGGTACTGCCGCTGGCCCTTGGGGACGATGCTCACGTCGTTGATGTCCATGAACTCGATCTGGGCGGCGAAGATGTCGTCTTCGGTCTCCAGTTCGAGCAACGGCTCGCTGTCGTACATGCCGGCGAGGTCGTCGACGCGGGCGATCCGCCGCAGCCGCTCGGCCCGGTCGGGGTAGCGATGCGCGAAGTCGGCCTCGGCCTCGGACTGGGGGATGCTGTTGATTCGGCCGTCGTAGCGGGCCACGAGATTGGGGTCGGGCCCGCCGCGGACCCAGGCGATGAACGTCCGGAGGTTCCACTTGGCTTCATTGAGGCTCCGGATTCGCCCTTCGATCGTGCCGGGATCGGCGCCGAAGGCGCTGCAATCGTTGATGATTCGCTGGAGGTCCGCGCGTTTGATCTCGACCTCCTTCTGCAGGTCGTACAGGACCGAGGGATTGGCCCGGTCGCGGGCCAGCAGCTCCATCGCCTCGACGACGCGGTCGTCGTGGAATCGGGTGAGGCGGTAATCGACGGCGATCTGGAACTGGGGGCTGTCGGTGGCGAGGACGCGTCCTTTTCGGTCGAGGATCCGGCCGCGAAGGGTGTTGAGCTGGCGGGAGCGGCCGCGCTGGCGCTTGAGGGCGGCGATCTCGTCCTGGAGCGAGGAGTCGGCCAGCAACTGCATCTGCATCAGCCGCAGCAGGCCGATCAGCAGCAACGACAGGCTCATTCCGATGAATATCTTGACGCGTTTGTCGTACATGGCGATTCGATCCGACCTAATGTTGGCGACGCCTGCGCCTCGATCGGTTCATGTGCATCCACCAGCCCACCGGCAGGAATACGAAAGGCCCGATGACGCCCGAGAGGGCCGGCTGCCAGAAGCACTGGCGGGCGATGCTGAACGCGGCCGGCTCGGCCCGCAGATAGGCCAGCAGGTGGCTGGCGACGGCGGTGAGGATGCCCATGGCGAAGATGGCGGCCGCCTGGAAGGGCAGTCGCTGGATCGCGATGACGTTGTGCAGGTCGTTGAGCAGGGTCCCGAAGACGCCGAAGCTGATGATGCGCGGGCCCATGAAGCCGGCGGTCGGGCTGGCCAGGTCGGCGGCGAGACCGATGGCGAACGAGGCGATCACGGCTTCGGTCGGGTCGCAGCGGACGGCGAAGAACACCAGCAGGATCAGCAGCAGGTCGGGTTTGATGTTGGCGTTGAGGATCCAGATCATGTCCACGAACGTCGTTTGCAGGATGGCGGCGACGAGAACGAGCACGGCAAACCGGAGCCAACGCATTCAGTCACACCTCCGGCCGGTCGCTGCGGCGGTCGTGTTGTTAGGCTCGAACGCCATCACCTTTCGGAGACGATGACGGCCACGCTGGTCAGGTTGGCGATGTCGCAGACGGTCCGCACGCGGATGCTCCACAGCATCGGGTTGTCGGGGTCTCGTCGGGAATCGACCACCTCGGCCGCGACGATCGGGATGCTTGGGAAGCCCGGCGTGTTCAGGGCGTAGACGCGGTCGCCGGGGCGGGCCTGCCGCCCGGCGGGGACCTGGGAGATTTCCGCCATGCCCGAGCCGCGGCCCACCATAACGCCTCGCGCATCCAGCTCGTCCACGCGGACGGGAAGCCGCGACGTCGGGTCGGTGATCAGTTTGATCCGCGCTGTCTGGGCCGAGACGGCCGAGACGACCCCGATCACGCTCAGGTCGCCCAGCACGTACTGTCCGACGGCCAGGCCGTCCTCCTGGCCCCGATCGACCATCAGCTCGCTCTGGGCCTGCCCGGTGAGAGAGATGACGCCGGCCTGCTGAAAACTCATGCGGTTCCATTCCGGGACATTCCGAAGGCGGGCCAGCTCGTCGATCTTCCGCTGCGCCTCGTCCAACTGCGCCTCGCGGTTGGCCAGATGGTTTCGCAGCTTGTGGTGCTGGGCCTGGAGCTTGGCCAGTTTGTCCTGCAACTGCCGATGGGTGTCGGTCGTGCGTCCGGGTTCGTTCATCGGGGCCGTGCGCGACGCGACGGTCACCTGCCGCCCGACCGACAGCGGCCAACTGAACAGCCGCGCATAGGCCAACTGGAGCCTGCCCGTCACGGAGGCCGGGCTGAACAGAAAGATCAGCCCCCCGAGCACGCAATAGGTAAACGTCATTCGCTTGGATGTCTTGACCCACTTGCCTGTCATAACGATCGGCTCAATGGACACGGCACAAACCGCCCGGCGCCACGGACGACGCACAGGCCGGCCCATAGCACTACGCCGTCATTCCCACCCGCGTTCGCTGTGGTCCATTGTGTCTTTCCAGATCTCCAGGTTCTCGAGATAGACGCTTGTGCCCCGGGCCACGCAACTGAGCGGGTCCTCGACGGTGTGGACCTTCAGGCCTGTGGCATTGTTCAGGACGATGTCCAGCCCTCGCAGGCAGGAGCCCCCGCCGCAGATGTGAATGCCGTTCTCGATCAGGTCGGCCGCGAGTTCCGGCTCGGCCTTCTCCAGCGTCGTCGTGACCGCATCGATGATCGCGGTGATGGGGTCCTTCAGCGCCTCGCGAATCTCCTCACTGGTGATGACGATTTTCCGGGGCAGGCCGCTGATGGTGTCGCGTCCGGCAATCTCCATCGTCAACTCCTCGTCAAGCGGGGCCGCCGAACCGATGGCGATCTTGACCTTCTCGGCCCTCGCCTCGCCGATCAGGAGGTTGTACGTCTTCTTGAGATGATTGATCACCGCCTCGTCCATGTCGTCCCCGCCGATACGGATTGACTCGGCGGTCGCGATGTCGGCCAGGCTCATGATGGCCACCTCGGTGGTTCCGCCGCCGATATCGACGATCATCGAGGCGGTCGGCTCGGTGATGGGAAGGCCCGCCCCGATCCCGGCGGCCATCGGCTCATCGACCAGATACACCTTGCGGGCGCCGGCGCGCTCGGCGCTGTCGACCACGGCGCGGCGCTCGACGGCGGTGATGCCGCTGGGGACCGCGATGACCACGCGCGGACGGACCAGGCCGCCCCGCCCGTGCACTTTGCGGATGAAATAGCTCAGCATCGCCTCCGTGACTTCGAAGTCGCTGATGACCCCATCCTTGAGCGGACGGATCGCGCTGATCGAGCCGGGGGTCTTTCCGAGCATCTCGCGGGCCACCAGGCCCACCGCTTCCCCGTCGTTCAGGACGATATTGGTCCCTTTGCGGACCGCGACCACGGATGGCTCGTTCAGGACGATGCCCTTGTCCCGGACGCACACCAGGGTCGAACAGGTACCGAGGTCGATACCCATATCCATGCTGAACATCCCGAGGATCGAATCCAATAGCACGAGGCGACTCCTTTCTCAGTTGGCCATTGGATATTGTCGCGGGCCGTAGGCGAGATCGTCAAGAGGATTCTGTCAGGGCATGCCAAAAATCGTGCCGTACTGGCTGTAGCACTGGATGGCCACGAAGGCGGCGGTCGCCAGCACCGCGCCGAAGGCGACGGCCAGAATGGCCGTGTAGAGATTGCTGGGCACGGCGATCTTGGCGGAGCGTTGGGGCATCGGACTCATGTGGGGTCAACCTCCCGGCTTCGAGGCGACCGGGCCGACGGGCGGTCCGGTCGCGATGGATTCACGTCACAGATTGGTTGCGGCGGCGTCCCCGATGCGAGGCGGCACCTGGATCCTCTCGAGAATGCCGACCGACTGATCGGGCCCGACTTCGAGGATGCGAACGTCACAGACGAACTGCTGGTCTCGGGTGACATGGAACCGCATATCCGGGCGGACGCCGGCGGCCGAACCGATCGACAGCTCGGCCAGGGCGTTTCGGATGTCCACGGCGGTGACGCGCGCGTTCAGGTTGATGTCCCTGGCGACCGGGGCGGCCGGCTGGACGAGCCCGGTCCGCTGCGTCACGGGGGCCGGTGTTGCCGCAGCCTTGCCGTACTGCCGCAGATACTGGCTCAGACGCATCTCAAGGTCCTGGTTGGCCTCGATCAACTGACGGGTCTTCTCCTCCAACTGCGCGACGATGGCCATCTTCTCCATCAGTGCGTGGTCGGTCTCCGCCAGTTCCTTGCTCAGACGCGTCCGATCGGCTTCGAGAGCGGCCACCTGCTGCTGGGCCACCTGCGCCAACTGCATCTGACTGGATTGCAGTTCGTTGGCCTGCTGGACCGACGCGCCCATGTCCCGGACCCGCTGGGCCATCTGGGTGTTCTCCCGCTGGACGCTTGCGAGCTTGGCCTCGAGATCGGAGATGGTCACCTTCAGCCCGCTCATCTGGGCTTCGATGTCCCGTCGCATCTGGTCGGCCTGGTCCTTGGCGGCGGCCAGATCGTTCTGCGCGGCCTCACGCGCCGTACGGGCGGCTCGCCAGTCTCGGTCCAGCTTGTCGGCCCGTTCCTTCTGATTGGTCGCATTGGCGACGTAGGTCACCACGATGCCGCACAGGAAGATGGAAAAGACTGTCAGCAGGACAATCAGAACCTTCGTAAGCGTACTCAAGACAGGCTCCTTTCACCAATCAGTACGTTCTTGCAGATCTCCGACACCCCATGCTATCGGACGTTGGGCCATGTTTCTCAGGGCAGTTGGGAGAGCCTCATTCGTGCAAGAGTTCAGTAACTCCAACCCACGTCCCATACGACTACTGCGTACTATAATTTTACGCCCAGGCCCCCAAAAGGTCAAGTCATTTTTCCTAAATCGCCCAAATAGAATGGGCTTATGTGCTTTGCGGCGGCGACCGCCGCCGATAGCGATGAGGCCTTCATTGTTATCGGGCGTCGGATGAGGCTGTTCGTAGTGGGCTCGTAAGGGCCTATGGTGGGGCGATGTCCGCCAGAGGCGGATCGCCCCTACGGGGGGGATAACACCGGGCCGGTGCTGCGACAAGTTGAAGTGCCGAGGGGCCGGGCATGGCCCTTGATCGTGGCGGGGGCAAAGCGGTATGATGGAGGCGACGGGCATGGACCGGTCGCATGCCGACGGTCGTCGGGACGGCCTTGGGCGGCCTTCCTGTGGACCGTGCCCCCGACGCATCAGACGGAGCCGGACCATGAAACGACATGCGTTTACGTTGATCGAATTGCTCGTCGTGATTGCCGTCATTGCCGTTCTGATGGCCATTCTCATGCCCGCGCTGAATCTGGCCCGCGACCAGGGACGCAAGATGGTCTGCGCGAGCAATCTGCACAGTCTGGCCCTGGCCAACGGCCTGTACGCCGCCAACAACGACGACTGGGGGGTCCCGTGCCGCGTCTTCAACGACCGGGGAACGGTTCTCTGGACGGGGAACCCCGTTTTCCGCACGTACATCGGCTATAAAGGGGCCGAGGACTTCCCCGATCAGTCCATCGTGCAGACCCCGAAGAAGTACAAGTGTCCGAGCGACCGGCAGAAGGTATGGGAGCATGCCTACGACGTCGAGCAGGGCAGCACGACCGGGACGCTGGTCAGCTACGGCTTCAATATCGAAGACTGGTTTCCCTCCGTCGGGCAGCCCTCGTGGACGGCGACGATGGATATGGCGGTCTTGGGGTACAAGATGTCCACGATCCCGCACCCGGCCGAGAAGCTCCACTTCAACGAGGGACACGACTGGTGGAGCAAGTGGAGCGGCGCCAATTACATCGCCGGGTGGGACGTGCTGGGCCAGGACGGCAGCGTCAACGAGTACAAGCAGGTCGGTTGCGGCGGCCCGACGATGTACCGGCACAACCATTCGGCCAATCTGGCCTTTTACGACGGCCATGTGGAGAGCTGGCGCAAGGAGAAACTCTGGGTTCCGGAGCACGCGCAGGTCAAGCCCTATCAGCCGGGGGTCTGGGTGGTCAAGCGAGACATCTGGGAAGCCAACGGCGGGGGCTCATAGCGCGGCCGGGCGTCAGGCTCGGCACGCGATCCCTCAATCTCCCCATACCAAGCTTGATGTTTGTCGAACGCGACAGAAGCTGCGCGGGATGATGTATATTGCCGCAGGGTAGCTGCGGGTTCAGAGCTTCCTATGGTTGGTGATTCCTCAGGCGGAATGCAGCCTGGGATCCTTCTGTCTTCTTGGTGTGCTTGGGCATTGGCGTCGCGTATGGTGAGCCAAGGCTGTAGTTTGGCCCAAAACTGACCCCACAGGCTTTCAATTTGCCAATAGCCTGGAGGCTCTTGCACAGTTTCCCGGTGTCAACCATCGGGTTGTTCTTTCCCAGGCTCTCAATGTCTATGTTCTGACGTTTCATAGGATCACCAGACAATCTGCTTGTGCTGCCCCTTTACGTGAATCACGCCTCTGGTTCCTAACTTGCGCATGAAATCAATCATCAGGCTCCAGTAGTTCCGTATCAGCCTCGACAGTTCCGCGTCCTTTCCAAAGTCCTCTATCTCCAGTTTCAACTTGCGCCTGAGCACTTCCATTGAGATACCGTGGCCGTGAGAGTGCCATTCATCGGCATCGTTCAATTTCTCGGCTATTTCTGCCGCACGCTTACTCCGCATGGCTGGGGTGACTTTGAGCTTCTTAGTTTTTGTGACCTTCCAATTGCGAAACTTGTACTTGGCAAGCCATTGCTCCAGAAGAAATACTGAATGTTTTATCGCATGTTCATAATCGTACAGTTCTGCGGGGTCGAATTTGGCACACAGATAGGCCATTTCTGCGGTGGTTAGCTCTCCCTTCGTTGCCTTTTCCATCAAATCGCGGAACTTCTTCAGGTAACCAACCGCTGGGCGATAGCCTGTTCCATCTGGCTTGGGCAACTGAGGGTCGATCGGGCCAAGTACCGAGTAGTAGTCCATGTTTATCGAGTCGCCCGACATCACCAATACCGTCCCAGCAGACATGGCTGCATCTGGGACATAGAAATGCACCCGGCGGTAGTGGTGCCGCAAAGCAGTAGCTATTCGCTGAGCCACTTGGAGATACCCGCCTTCGGTCCCCAGGAAGAACGCCAATGACGACTTGCTGTGCTTCTGCATCTTCCGGCACTCTATGGCATTACGGATGATGTCATCGGTGCCATAGGCAATACGGCCTGAATAGGCAAGAACGTCAGCCTTCAGTCGGTCCTCCAAACGTCCAAGTGCGGCGTCCAACTGTCCTTGAACTAGGGCATTCGCGTCTTGGGCCAGTATGTCAGACACTGTCTCCCCTTCGAAGTTAGGCGTCTCTTTCCTCCTCGATTTTACGCCACCGCGTCTGAACAGCTTGCTTGCCGATCTCGATTCGTCTCTCGGCAGATAGCGCGGCGGCCCGAGCTTTTCCGCCTTTCAGACCGCCAAGCCTGCCTAACAAAACCGCTGCGGGGTTCTTCCCTTCCTTGATGGCCTTAGCCAATAATTCCCTTTCCCCGGAGGCATGATCGACTATGGCCTCGAGTTGGTTCAAGTCGAGTTTCTTGCTCTTCGGACGCTCTTTCATCTCCATAGTATACCATCGGGGTTTTCTGGATGCGACTTGAATTTTTGACCGCTCAAGTATATGCTTCGGCAACCGCCAAGGATGGTTCAGGCGTTTCTGGCCTGTCGGTGAGTGTTCTCGCCATTCCCTAAAAGGACATACGGCAATGGGAAAGAACGAAAAGACGTCAAAGAATGTGGCCTCTAAGGCCAGCAAACTTCTCCGGACATCAAAGAGCAAAACGGTACGATCCGTAGGCGCGTCGGCCTTGACCCAGGCCCCGGACAGAAAGAAGTCTAAGTAAGGCGGGTGTTTGTCCGGTCGCTTGATGACTTTCCGCTGGATTGCGGTCCTGCGAGATTTGTGTAACGCGTGCCGACAAGACGAGTGGCCTCTGCGCAAGTCAAGTTGTGGCCGATTCCAGCCGGGGGTCTGGGTGGTCAAGCGAGACATCTGGGAAGCCAACGGCGGGGGCTCATAGCGCCGTCGGGTTTCAGCGGGCGGCAGGCTCAGAACTGACGCAGAAGGTTGATTCCGACCGCGGGGTCCTCGTGGTTACCGTAGTAGGGCAATACGTCGAATCCCGCGATCTGCGGCCCCTCGTGGCGGCGGGCGACGGTGTGGCCGACGACCCAGCCCAGGCAGGCGCCGAAAACGACGTCGCTGGCCCAGTGGTCGCCCTGGTCCATCATACGCCAGGCGACGACGCCGGCGCCGAGGTAGGCGGGCAGAGCGACCTTCAGGCCGTAGAACTCGTGCAGGACCGAGGCGACGGTGAACGAGCTGGACGTATGGCCGCTGGGCCAGGCCCAGATCTCGCCGTCGGGCTGGTCGTTGTTGCGGACGGCCTTGAGCGCGCCGGTGACGACGCCGTTGATCGTCAGGGCCGAGAGCATCGTGACGGCCCGCTGTTTGCTGACTTCGTTCTGCTTGTCGGCGCTGACGACGTACCAGAGCGCTGCGGCGGGAAGGTGGAACGCAGGCGAGCCGACCACCTTGAGGGTCTCGCCGCCGAAGTTGCCGAATCCCTCGTGTCGGTCGAAGTGGTCCGCGACGTCGTCGTCGGCGTTGCCGTTGTGCATCGCCACACTGGCCAGTCCCGCCCAGGCGAGCAGGGCCAGGTTGTCCGGGTGTACGAACGTGGCCTTCGCGTCGGCCTTGAGCCGGTCGGGGAAGATCCGCAGATCGGCCTTGGCCGACTCGACCCAGCTCGGCGCGGCCTCGTCCAATTCGGCCGCCCCGCCCGGAAGCGACAGCGCCGAGACACACACGCACAGCAGATTCCTGACCCATCGTGACATCATAGGCCGGCGATTGTCGCAGAACCCCGCCGACAAAGCAAGTCTGCGATTCATGTCTCTGCCATGCTCTGGTGACCGTGGAGGGGCTACTTCAGTTCGACGGACCAGTAGGCGTGGTCGAGGAACTGCTTCCAGGATCGGTAGCGGTCGTGTCCGAGGTGGACGTGGAGCAGGCCGTTGTCCTTGGGCTTGACGGGCTGGCGGAAGAGGTCCATGCCGGCCTGCTTGGGGGTGCGTCCGCCTTTCTTGACGTTGCATCGCGTGCAGGCGCAGACGATGTTCTCCCAGGTGGCCTTGCCGCCCAGACTGCGCGGCACGACGTGATCGAGGGACAGTTCGCTGGTGGGGAAATGTCTGCCGCAATACTGGCAGCGGTTGCGGTCGCGGGCGAAGATATTGCGCCGGTTGAACTTGACGTCCTTTCGAGGAAGGCGGTCGTAGAACAGCAGGCGGATGATCCTCGGCACGGCGATATAGAAATTGACGGTGGAGATCCAGTCGTGGCCGTTCGGCTCGAAGCGACGTCGGAACTGGCTGACCTCGCACCAACTGGCGAAATCGTAGTTGGCATAGGAACCCTCTTCGAGCGAGACGACCTCGGCCAGGTCGCGGCACAGCAGAGAGAAGGCCCGCTTGACGCCGATGATACGGATCGCCATGTAGTGCTTGTTGAGCACCAGGACGCTGCAATTCAAACCGGATTGGCTCTCATAAGACATTACGATGCCCTTCCGCAACAACTACAACCGATCATACATCGAATCGGTGAGCAATGCAAGAGGCACCGATAAAAACAGCGTCAAGAGGATTCTTGCGGGATGGCGAAGCGCCGGCGGCTTCGAGGGCAGGCGGCCCCGGCGCGGGACTACTGGGCGCGGGGGGTCGGCTTGACGTTGGCGGCGCGGGGGCCTTTCTCTCCCTCGACGATGTCAAAGCTAACGGCATCTCCCTCTTCCAGCGTTTTGAATCCCTCCGCGGTGATGCTCGAATAATGCACGAAGACGTCCCGCCCGTCGGACGTCCCGATGAATCCATACCCCTTCCGTGGGTTGAACCATTTGACCGTCCCTTCCTGCATACAAGTCTCCTTTGGGAAGACGTTTGGTGCGATTCGTCTGTGCTTGTGGCGTTCTGCGGCGCCGGCCGGGTCCGTGGGATGTGCGAGGGCGACTCTCACAACCTCGGCTTGGCGTCGGCCGATTCGGGGCTGGAACGACTGAGATTCTCCCTCATGAGCCGGCCCATCTTGAATTTGACGGTGCGCTTCGACGGCACCTCCACGCGTTCGAGCGTCTTGGGGTTCTGCGCGACCCTCGATGCCCGCGTCCGCGTCTCGAAGACACCGAAATCCCTGAATTCCAAGCGGTTATCCTGACACAACTCCCTTACAATCTCGTCAAGGAAGGTCTGAACGATCCGTTTTACCGACACCCTCTTGGCCTGTGTGCGTTCGGCGATGCGGTCGATGAGTTCTTTCTTGGTTACTGTCGCCATACATTACCTCTCTTGAAGGAAAGATCGCTTCAGAACAGAAACCGCATAGGGTTCCCCCGCCGTACACTGCAACAACGCGCCGCACCATATTGTCCAGCATCGCATCGAAGGCATTCGGAACCCTTATGGCCGACGAAGACCCTCCCTGCCAGTTGCGCCGACAGAATGTGCCCACCCAGGAGCGAATCTGCCACCGCCGACACGGAAAGGACAAGCGTCTGCAACCTACTATACAGTAAAGACTTCTATGCAACAAGTGCTTTTGACCAAAAAATTCCGCTCGCCGGGCCGGTTGCGAGCCGGTCTGCGTGGTTTGTATGGCGGCCGGCTGCAGCGTGGTCGGCCTGCGGCGTTGGCAGATGGCGAGGCGGGCTGTGGCGGACGCGGATACGCGTCGCCTCAAGAAGGCCGACAGGACGGTTGACCGGGCGGAGGTTTGGGGTCATAATGCGTTTTTTGTCCGGTTGCGGCCCGTCGGGGCGACCCGTTGCGCGTCGAGAGCCGGCCTTCGGAATCGCCGGACCGGACGCAGGGAGTCTCGGTCGCCGCCGCGTGGCGGGGCGATATCGTATTGACGAACGAACAGGACGACCGTGAATGGCTGAAAGCAACCCCCCCAAAGCCCCCGACAAGAGGCCCGCTCACAAGCGAAAGGACCGCGCCGGCGAGATCGCCAACACCTTCGAATGGTTGATCACCGCGTTCATTCTGGCCTTCGTCTTTCGCGCCTTTATCATGGAGGCCTTCCGCATCCCGACCGGCAGCATGGCCGACACGCTGATGGGCGCCCATTTCCAATTGCGCTGCCCGGAGTGTGGATACGGCTACCAGTACGGCTTCATCCCGAGCGCCTACCGGATGCGGGACGACACGATCCCGCTGGGGCCGGTGGACGTTCAGCAGACGCGCTGCCCCAGTTGCGGATACCTGGTGCCCGCCAGCAACGGCAATCCGGTCTCCAACGGCGACCGGATCCTGGTGCTCAAGTGCCTCTATCAGTTCGTCGAGCCCAAACGGTGGGACGTCGTGGTCTTCAAAAACCCGATCAACCCCGCGGAGAACTACATCAAGCGTCTGATCGGCCTGCCGAACGAGCGGATCGAGATCATCGACGGGGACATCTACATCGACGGGCTGATCGCCCGCAAGCCGCCGTCGGTGCAGCGCGAGTTGTGGATGCCGGTCTACGACAACGACTACCGGCCGATCAATCCGAACCAGCGAGGCGCATTCAATGGCTATCGCTGGCAGCCCCCGTTCGACCTGGACGCCTCGGCCTGGGCCGTGAGCGAGACGAACCCCACCGCCCTGGTTCTGGACGGTCGGGCCGATCGGATCGAGACGATGACCTACGGGGGCCGCTCGGCCAACGATTTCAAGGTCGCCTACGCCTACAACGACGTCCGCACGTACCCGCGCATGCCCGAGTGCAGCGATCTGATGGTGCGGTTCTATGTCGAGCCGCAGAGCGACGAAGGCCGCATCGGTGCGACGCTGAGCAAGTACGGCGTCGACTACCGGGCCTGGCTGGACCTGAGCGGCGAGATGGTCCTGTCGCGCCTCGACGGCGACGAAGAGACCGTGCTGGCCCGCGCCCCGGCCCGGACGCCGGCCTCCGGTGCATTGGCCCTGTTCAAGTTCGCCAATGTGGACCACCGGCTGCTTTTCGAGTTCGACGGGAACTTGCTGACCGTGGATCTCGGCCGCTCGCCCGATGCATTGGACCGCAGCCGGATCGACTCGCCGGGCGTGCGGATCTTCGGCGCCGGCAAACTGGCGCTCTCGCACGTGGCGATCTTCCGCGACATCCACTATCTGAGCCAGTCGGAAGGGGGGCGCATCCCCCGTGCGACGGACGAGGTTCCGTTCACGCTGGATGCGGACGAGTTTTTTGTGCTCGGCGACAACAGCCCCAACAGCGAAGACGGCCGCTGGTGGGGGCCGCCGACGATGGCCAGCCGGGGGATGGAGCCGCCGCGAGCCGGCGTCGTGCCGCGCTATTACCTCGTCGGCAAGGCCCTGTTCGTCTATTGGCCCAGCGGTTTCGAGTTTCCCTGGCCCCGGCCTGTGAAGGACCTGCTGCTGCGCAACGCCGATCGAAACATGGGCGCGCGCGTACTGCACACGCTGGTCTCGCTGCGGTGGATTCCGAACGTCGGACGGATGCGATTCGTCTACGGGGGAATGAACACCGCCGAGCAGGGCACCGCCAGGAACGAGATCGATTGATCCACCGAAGACCTGCGGCGAATCGAAGCACCACACGCACGGACGGTCGAAGCCGTGGCGGGCGGGACAGGTCATGCCAGCATATCATTTGGGAGGTGAACGGGAATGAGGACATGGACGATCATTCTACTGACGGCGGCGGTTCTGTCACCGAGCGCTGCGGCCGAGGGCAGCGTGCTCGGGGGCCGGCTCTTCTCGCGGGGCGGCGGCCTGACGCCCGACGATCTGCGATGTGAGTATCTCGTCGATCCGCTCGGCATCGACGTGGCCGCGCCGCGATTGAGCTGGACGGTACGATCGAACCAGCGAGGCCAGCGCCAGACGGCGTATCGAGTCCTGGTGGCCAGCAGCCGCGAACTGATCGACAAGAAGGTCGGCGACCTCTGGGACAGCGGCAAGGTGATGTCGGACCGGACGACCCACGTCGTCTACGAAGGCAAGCCGCTGACCTCACAGATGCCGTGCTTCTGGACGGTGTGCGTCTGGGACAAGGACGACGCGCTATCGACGTGGTCCCGGACGGCGTCCTGGTCGATGGGCCTGCTCGATCAATCGCTGTGGAAGGCCCAGTGGGTCGGGTTCGATGCATGCCGGCAGCGCAAGACGGAGGCCGAGAAAGTGGACCTGTCGAAGGCCTCGTGGATCTGGTATCCCGAGGGCGACGCGACGGGCGCCGTGCCCGTGGGCCATCGGCTGTTCCGCAAGGAGTTCACCGTTCCCGAAGGGCGCCAGATCGCCTCAGCCGCCTGCGCGGTGACCGCCGACAACTGGTTCAAACTCTACGTCAACGGCCGGCCCGTCCACGACGGCGGCAACTTCAAAGAGGCCCGCGTCGTCGATATCAAGGACAGTCTCGTGGCCGGCAGGAACGTGCTGGCGGTCGATGCGGCCAACCAGGGCGACGCCGCCAATCCCGCCGGTGTTCTGGCCGTGCTGAATCTGCGGTTTGTCGATGGAAGTGCGACGGTCATCGTCTCGGACGATTCCTGGCGGACGGCCCCGTCGGCCCCGACCGACTGGATGATGCCGCAGTTCGATGCCGGCGACTGGGAACGCGCTGCAGTGGCCGCCGCTTACGGCGCCGGGCCCTGGGGCGAGATCTCGCTCGACGCGGCCCAATTGTTCCTGCCGCCCGTCCAACTGCTGCGGACCCGCTTCGTTCTGGATAAGCCCGTCCAACGGGCGACGGTGTACGCCTCGGCCCTCGGCGATTACCGCCTTTACCTCAACGGCCGAAGGATCGGCGACGGCTATTTCACGCCCGGATGGACCGACTATCGCATCCGCGTCTACTACAATACCTATGATGTCACCAAACAGCTCCAGAAGGGCTTCAACGCGATCGGGGCCATGCTGGCCGACGGCTGGTACAGCGGGTACATCGGATGGTATCACGTCCGCGACCACTACGGGACCGATCCGCGTTTCGCGGCGCAACTGGTCGTCGAGTACACCGACGGGACCACGAGGGTCGTGACGACCGACGGGAGCTGGAAGGCGACGACCGGGCCGGTCCTCGAAGCCGATTTCCTGATGGGCGAGACGTACGACGCCCGTAATGAGGTCGCCGCCTGGAGCGAGGCCGACCTCGACGAGTCACAATGGTCCGGCGTCGACGTCACCGGCCGCATCGAGGCAAAGCTCGAAGCCTATCCGGGCGTTCCGGTCCGCCGGTTCAAAGAGATCAAACCCGTTGCGATGACCGAGCCGACGCCGGACGCCTTCGTGTTCGACATGGGGACGAATTTCGCCGGCTTCGCCCGGTTGCAGGTCAACGGCGCCGAGCCGGGGCAGAAGGTGGTCCTGCGCTTCGCCGAGCGTCTCAATCCCGACGGCACGATCTACACCACCAATCTGCGCGGCGCCCGCGCGACCGATACCTACATCTGCAAAGGCCTGGGCAAAGAGACGTGGCAGCCCGAGTTTACCTTCCACGGGTTCCAGTACGTCGAGGTGACCGGCTATCCGGGCCGGCCTCGACTGGGCGATGTCACGGGCATCGAGCTGACCTCCGATACCCCGGTGGTCGGACGCTTCGAGTGCTCCGACCCGACCGCCAACACGCTCTATCGCAACATCTGCCAGACGCAGCGGGCCAATTTCATCGAGATCCCGACCGACTGTCCGCAGCGGGACGAGCGGCTCGGCTGGACCGGCGACGCCCAGATCTACGTCCGGACCGCCACCTACAACACCGACGTGGCCGCCTTCTTCACCAAGTGGCTCGTGGACCTCGAAGACGCGCGCCTTCCCAACGGCGCCTTTCCCGACGTGGCGCCTCGCCTGGTGGCCGAGGGCGGCGGCACCGCTGCCTGGGGCGACGCCGGCGTGATCTGCCCCTGGACGATCTATCAGGTATACGGGGACAAGCGCGTCCTGAGCCGGCACTACGACGCGATGGCCGGGTGGGTCGACTATTGCCGTGGCACCACGACAAACCTCCTGCGCCCGGCCCAGGGCTACGGCGACTGGCTCAGCATCGAGGCCGACACGCCCAAGGACGTGCTGGCCACCGCGTATTTCGCCAACAGCACCCGGCTCGTGGCCCAGGCCGCTGAGGTGCTCGGTAAGCGCGAGGACGCGACGAAGTACCGCGAACTGTTCGACGCCATCAAGCGGGCGTTCAACGATGCGTACGTCGGCGCCGACGGGCGGATCAAAGGCGACACGCAGACCGTCTATGTGCTGGCGTTGGCCTTCGATCTCTTGAGCGAGGAGAAGCAGGCGATGGCCGTCGAGCATCTGGTCGGCGACATCCGCGCCCGCAACTGGCACCTGTCCACCGGGTTCGTGGGGACCAAGGACCTGATGGCGACGTTGACGCGTTTCGGCCAGACCAACGTGGCCTATGCCCTGTTCCACAACGCGACGTTCCCGTCGTGGGGCTTCTCGATCCAGCACGGGGCCACGAGCATCTGGGAACGTTGGGACGGCTGGACGCCGGAGAAGGGCTTCCAGGACCCCGGCATGAATTCGTTCGCCCACTACTCGTTCGGCGCCGTGGCCGAGTGGATGTTCAAGACCATCGGCGGGATCGATACGGACGGCCCGGCCTACAAGCACATCATCATCCGCCCGCGGCCTGAAGGGCGGCTCTCCTGGGCCAAAGCAAGTTACGATTCCATTCGCGGCCCGATCGCCACCTCCTGGAGCGTTCGCAAGACGACGGATCGTGGCGGGTGGGACCTGGCGCGCCATCCGCTGATTGCCGGGCGCAATTCCGTCCGCCAGTTCACGCTCGATGTGACGATCCCCGCCAACACGACGGCCACCGTGTACATCCCCACTGCCGATGCGGCCGGGATTACCGAAGGCCGACGCGCCGCGATGGACGCGCCGGGCGTGCTGTTCGTCGGCACCGACGGCGACAATGCGATGTTCGAAATCGGTGCCGGCAGCTACACGTTCAAGTCCGAGCTGCCGTGACGTGCGATCCGACGCACACACCTCGAAGTTGAAGCACGAGCCCCCTGTTACAGCAGGGGGCTTTGCATTTGGGGTCATGGACCACAAGCACCGCCGGTCTATGGCCCGATCCCCTCGACAGGCTCCGCGCCCTGAAGGCAGACAAAGGGACAGGTCACACCGAGGCGCCCGCTGCCAAGGCCAAGGCCCGCACCGACCTATGGCCCGATTCCCTCGACGGCGCTGCGCTCCGCTCGGGATGACAAACAAGGGCGGGGCTCCGCTCGGGATGACAAACCACACCACATGTACGCTGCCAAAAAGGGACGGCTCGATCATAGCTTGGTCATTTCGGCCGGAGCGAACTATCCCTCTATTGTCATTTCGACCGGAGCGAAGCATGCGCGCCCGGTGTCATTTCGACCGGAGCGAAGCGGAGCGGAGAAATCTGGCCTCGAATCGAACGTACGTGATTCCTGGGCAGCCCTTTCGACCTCCCCATTTGGCTGTGCTCGGGGCAGCGGCAGGAAAGGCCCAAGCGGCCGGTTTCACGTCACCGGGGCGTAGATCTCGGTGAGAAGCTCGTCGGCGGAGACTTTGCGGGGGTCGTTGAGGTAGACTTCACGCGTCGGCCCGGTCACCTTCTTGTGGTTGCCCGCGATCCAGGCGAAGAGCTTCTTGTAGGTCGCCGCACACGTCTCATAGGGACCTTTGTGGATGATCCTGGCCATCTGCCCGCCGGGCAGCTCGTAACAGGTGACGCGGTCGGTGCCGGTGACCTTCTTGGCGACGGGGACGACCACCTCGACGTCGGCGTTGCTCTGCTCGTTGGCCTTCATCGCTTCCTTGGGCGTCTCATGGCAGATGAAGGTGGGCCGTCCGACGATGTGGGCGCCGCTTCCGGCGGCGAAACGCCATACGGTGACGATCATCGGCCCGATCTCGGCGTACGTGCCGCGCTTACGCATGCCGACCACCAGTTGGGGTTCCACCTGACAAATGCTGACCTCGGTATTCATGACGCGACCTCCTTCGGATCGAGCCGCCTTGCCCGGTTGCCTTACGCGTCGGCCCGGCTTGGGGTTCTCGGCTCGGCCGGCTCGAATGACGCACGCATCGTGGCCCCTTTTCCCAAATTTCTATCGCAGAAGGCTTGACGAATGCAACCTTTTGGAGCATAATTCCGTTTCCGATTCGCGGATGTGGCGGAATTGGCAGACGCGCAGGCTTCAGGTGCCTGTGGGCTTAGGCCCGTGGAGGTTCGACTCCTCTCATCCGCATTCCTTTCGATCGCCGGGAGGGCGAGGTCTCCGGCGGCCTGGTCAGGAGGGCAAGTCCTAACGAAATCCGCCGTCACACGCCGATAAGGATACTGTATGCGTCAAGACCGATGCCGCTCGTCCGGCACAGAGGGCTTGGCCCGGTCAATCCAGACCGATAAAATGCCGACGATGAGGCCCGAAGGAGGGCCCAACGACAGATCTGGGCCAGTGTGGCGCTGCCGCCGGTGAGTGGGAGTAGAGTATGGGTACCGTGGTGTGGGTTGTACTGATCGCGGCGGCGGGACAGGCTGCCGAGGGGGGGCAGTTGGTGCCGTTCGATATGATGTGGCGGTACATCAGTTCGCTCGGCCTGGTCGAGGCGTTGACGTTCATTTCATTCGGCTCGGTCTGCCTGTTCTACGGCTGGCGGGTGTTCCGCATCCTCGTGACGATCTGTTTCGGCCTCCTCGGCCTGGCCCTGGGCGTCTGGGCCAATCGGCGGCTCATCGGCGGCGACGTGATCTGGCTGTCGTTGATCTGCTCGATCTTCTTCGCGGTGCTGTCGGTGCCGTTCATGCGGTGGGGCGTGACGATCCTGGGGGCGATCTCCGGGGGCGTCCTGACGGCCGGCGTCTGGCTGGCGGCCGGACTGCCCGAAGAATACGTCTGGGCCGGCGGCCTGGTGGGCCTGATCGCCGGCGGCATGATCTCGTTCATCGTCTTCAAGATCGCCGTGATCCTCTTCACCAGCCTTGGCGGCAGCACGTTGATGGTCGTCGGGGTCCTGGCGATCATCTACCGATACATGGTCGAAGGCAAGGGCGCGCAGTTCGAGTCGTTCGTCCATACGAACCAGTGGTTCCTTCCCGTGCTGCTGCTGGCCCCCATGCTCGTCGGGATGTACTTCCAGAACAAGCTCAGCAAGACCGACCCGAACTGGGCCGGCTGACGTCTTTCGCGGCGACCACATACCATCTCCAAGCCCTGCCAGGGAGCTTGCCCAGACACCCTCACGGCGCAGCGGGGGCATTTTGGCCTTGCAAAGGGGCCTGCCAGGCCGTAGCATGAGACGATTGCCGACCGGGCCGGATGGGAAGGGATGGGATGCGGACCGGGCGGGCCGGTTTTGACATTCAGGGGAAATCCCGTGTTCGAGTCATTGACGGAAAAATTCAATTCGGTCTTCAAGTCGCTGTCGGGACGCGGCCGCATCACCGAGTCCAACATCTCCGACGCCATGCGGGACGTTCGCAAGGCCCTGCTGGAGGCCGACGTCAACTACAATATCGTCAAGCAGTTCTGCAAGGACGTTCGCGAGGCGGCCCTGGGCGCCGAGGTCATCAAGAGCCTGCACCCCGGGCAGGTGATGATCAAGATCGTCAACGACGAGCTGACGCGGCTGATGGGTCCGGTCGATACGCGGATCTACTTCGTCTCGCCGGGCCCGACGATCATCCTGCTGGCGGGCCTTCAGGGCTGCGGCAAGACGACCACGGCCGCCAAGCTCGGCAACTATCTCGTCGCGAAGGGCCGCCGTCCTCTGATGGTGGCCGACGACCTCCAGCGTCCGGCGGCCATCGAGCAGCTCAAGGTCCTCGGCGAGCAGACGGGCATCCCCGTCTACAGCGAGCAGATCAAAGACGCCGTCAAGGTCGCGCGGAACGCCGTCAAGCACGCCAAAGAGAGCGGCAACGACGTGGTCATCGTCGACACCGCCGGCCGGCTGCACATCGACGAAGAGATGATGACCGAGGTGGCCAACGTGGCCAAGGCCATCACGCCGCACCAGATCTATCTGGTCTGCGACTCGATGACCGGCCAGGACGCCGTCAACAGCGCCAAGGAGTTCAACGACCGCCTCGAACTCGACGGCGTGATCCTCACCAAGCTCGACGGCGACGCCCGAGGCGGCGCGGCGCTGAGCGTCAAGGCGGTCACCGGCAAGCCCATCAAGTTCATCGGCGTCGGCGAGAAGCTCGACAAGCTCGAAGAGTTCCACCCCGACCGCATGGCCAGCCGCATCCTCGGCATGGGCGACGTCGTCACCCTCGTGGAGAAGGCCCAGGAGCAATTCGACGCCGAAGAGGCCATCAAATTCCAGAAGAAGATGGCCAAGGGAAGCTTCGGCTTCGACGACTTCCTCAAGCAGATGCAGGCCGTCAAGAAGATGGGCGGCCTCAAGGACATGCTCAAACTCATGCCGGGCCTCGGCGGCCAGCTCAAGGACGTTGATTTCGACGGCAGCGAGCTCAAGCAGATGGAGGCGATCGTCCACTCGATGACGCCGAAGGAGCGTCGCGATCCGGACCTGATCGACCCGCCGCGGCGACGTCGCATCGCCGCCGGCAGCGGGACCCAGCCGAACGACGTCTCCAGTCTGGTCAAGACCTTCAAACGCAGCCGCGACATGATGAAGGCGGTCAGCGGCGGCAGCTTCGGCGGGCTCAAAGCGCTCTTCTCCGGCGGGTTCAACATGGAGGCCATGAGCGCCCAGATGACCGGCGGACGCAAGATCAAGCAGCGATCCAAACGCAAACGCGTCATCAAACGACGGGGAAAAATCAAGAAGCAGCGGTAGCGACGCGGACCGAGCCAATGGCCGAAAAAGAGCCGAATTTCGTCCCGAACGTGAAAATATCTCTCGAAGAATACCTCGAAGAGGTTGCTCGATTCTGCGAAAATGAGTATGGTAAGAGGTTTCGCGGCCAGTTCCAGGACATGGAGGGCACCAGCGAGCTGGCGATGCTGGCAGCCCCGACGGCTGCGGAGCTGACGGAGCTTCGTCGGGCGGTGGCGATCATGACGGCCGCCGAGAAGCACAACGCCGAGAAACTCTCGGACGAACAGGTGGAACGAATCGCCGAGGACGCCAAGGTCGATCCGGCGAACTTCGCCATCTTTATCAACGGATACAGCCTGACCTGTAAACGCGTTTCGTGACCGGCACAGGGCCGCTCGCGGAAATTTGACATACGCTATCAGCGAAAGGAACAGTATGGCAGTACGCATCAGAATGACCCGCATGGGTCGCCGGCACAGGCCGTTTTTCCGCATCAACGCGATGGAGTCCCGCGCGCCGCGCGACGGGCGAATCCTCGAGAAGCTTGGGCACTACGACCCGCTCGAAAAGGACGCCGCCAAGCAGATCGTCCTGGACCGCGAACGCGTCGAGTTCTGGCTCGGCCAGGGCGCGACGCCCACCGATACCGTCGCCGAGGTGCTGCTGCGCCAGGGGATCAAGACGAAATACGCCGAGGAGAAGGCCACCCGACGGGCCAAGGCCAGGGGCATCGCCCGCAAGCAGGGCAAGCTGTTCACCGCCACCGAGCGGATCGTAGCCGAGAAGAAGGCCAAGGAAGCCGAAGAGAAGGCCAAAGCCGAGGCCGAAGCCGCCAAGGCAAAGGCCAAGGCCGAAGCCGAGGCCAAAGCCAAGGCGGAAGCGGAAGCCAAAGCCAAGGCGGAAGCCGAGGCCAAGGCCAAAGCGGAGGCCGAAGCGGCCAAGGCTGCCGAAGCAGGCGAAGGCGCTGCCGAGTAGCGGCGAGGCGCGATGCGAATCGACGTCCTCACGCTCTTTCCGGAGATGTTCGCCTCTCCGCTGGGCCACGGGATCCTCCGGCGGGCACAGGAGCAGGGGCTCGTCGAGATCGTTTTGACGAACATCCGCGACTTTGCGATCGGCGAGTATCGCAAGGTCGATGACAAACCGTATGGCGGGGGCCCCGGCATGGTCATGATGCCGGGCCCCGTCTTCGACTGTTTCGAGCACGTCCAATCGCTCAGTCCCCAGTCCGGCCGGGTCATTCTGCTGACGCCACAGGGCGTGCCCTTCAAGCAGGCCAAGGCCGCCGAACTCAGTGCCCAGGACCGGCTGATCCTCATCGCCGGACGCTATGAGGGCTTCGACGAGCGCATCCGCATCGGACTCGGCGCCGAGCAGATCTCCATCGGCGACTACGTCCTCAACGGCGGCGAGTTAGCCGCGATGGTCGTCATCGACGCGGTCGTCCGCCTCTTGCCCGGCGCCCTCGGCGACGAGGACTCCGCCAGAGACGACTCGTTCAGCGACGGCCTGCTCGAATACCCCCACTACACCCGTCCCGAGACCTTTCGCGGCATGAAGGTCCCCGACATCCTGCTGTCCGGCGACCACGGCAAGATCGCCCAGTGGCGCCGCGACCAGTCCCTCGAACGCACCCGCCAACACCGCCCCGACCTGCTTGACGACAGGGACAGTCGCCGGTAGCATTGGTCCTGGTTGCTTTGCAGTCACATCCGGCCTCGGCCGGGAAGACGCGAATCGCGGGATGTGGGAGAGTGCTCATGCGATGTCCGACGTGCGGTAGCGAGAACATAGACGGAACAACTGAGTGCGTTTCGTGCGGCCAACCGTGCCCCGTGTCCCAGTGCCCGCCGCCGACCGTGCAGATCAAACTCAGCGGTGCGGCTGTCGCTTCTGCCGTCCTGGCGGCGCTGGCCTGGCTTTGTTTCGTGCCGGCTGTGATTGCGGAGACGGATCGATACATTCTGAATCCCGACTCGGACTTCGTCAAATCCGCGGCCCTGGTGACCCTCTTTGGCACCCCCCTTGCGTTCATCCTGGGGATCGTCGGCCTGGTCGAAATCAGTGGAAGTGGTGGCCGTCGAACGGGACGCGGTTTTGCCGTGATCGGCACGGGCGCTCCGTTGGCAATGGTCCTCCTGATGACCTATGCGCCTGCTGTCCCGCTGAGGAGGAGTTCCGCCAGAAAAATGGTCTGCGGCGTGAATCTGGCGGGGATCGGCAAGGCGATGTGGATCTATGTCAACGATTACGATGACAAGCTGCCCGTTGCAGGGGGACGGGGCACGGTGTGGGGGCCGGGATTGGCCAGTTGGAGCGCCGGCCAGCGAGCCGATGCCTTCGGCCTCGATCCCAACGGCGCCGGCGGGCAGGCGACGATCAGTTCGAGCCTGTACCTGCTCGTTCGGTACATCGAGGTTCCCGCGAAGTCCTTCGTTTGCAGCAAGGACAGGGGGGGCAGGGAGTTCGATCCGACGAAGTACCGCATCGACGGCAAGAGACTGACGGACGTCTGGGACTTCGGCCCGAACCCAGCCAGGCACTGCAGCTATGCCTATCATCAACCCTATGGCCCCTATGCCCTGACGACGTACGCGGAACCTGGCATGACTGTGGCCGCCGATCACAATCCGTGGATCGATGGGCCGAAGTGGAAGGCCGACGACTTCGCTGCATTCCGACCGGTTGTGGGGTCTGCCGCCGTCGGTGATGAGATGGGGCTCGGCAACGCCAAGGCGCACGGGCGAGACGGCCAGAACGTTCTGTTTCTCGATTCGCACGTGGAGTTCATGCGCCGACCTTTCCGCGACATCGAGAACGACAACATCTACACCGCCTGGGACGGCGACGACAAGGCCCGCGGGCGGGCGCCGACGCCATACGACAGCCAGCCGGCCGATCCACGCGATTCGCTGCTTCTCAACGATCCACCGCTGAAGCCGTAGGGTGTGCCCCGCACACCGACCCTGGCGCGCGGCGATGGATGGGATGGTGGGCGTGGCCCACCCTACGGAGGCGCGTGGAATGGTAGGGTGTGCCTCGCACACCGATCCTGACGCACGGCGATGGACGAAAAGGTGGGCGTGGCCCACCCTACGGAATGGCGAGGGCTGATGATGCCGAATTACCGTCGGCGATTCTTTCCGGGAGGCATGTTCTTCTTTACAGTGGTGACCGCGGAGCGTCGGCGTCTGTTCTGTGATGCCTGGGCCCGCCGATGCCTGCGCCGCGCGATGGCCTTGGTCCGGGCCGAGCGGCCGTTCGAGACGACCGCCATCGTCCTGCTGCCGGAGCACTTGCACTGCATCTGGCAGTTGCCCGAAGGCGACGCGGACTTCTCAACTCGCTGGTCGTGCCCGGCGAATGAAATGGTGGGCGTGGCCCACCGTACGGGGTCGGCCAGGAGGGGTGCGGGCATTTCTTCTTCCGGGGGGCTGAACATTTTTTTTCGTTGGGGGTAGAAAACGCGCCGTAGCATATTCCGCCGGTCGGGGGTTGTTGCTATTTTGATTGAAGGAATCACCTCCCGTTTGCCGAAGGGTGCCGGCAGAGTCTCGCGAATGCACCCAACCGTCCCAAACCTTCTGCATGAGGCAGACGACCTGTAAAGGAACGAACAAACGATGGACGCAAAACCTGGATCCGCGAATCCAAAACCGCCCGACAAGGGCAAAGCGACTTCCGGCGGGACCAAGTCCCTCGGGCCGGTCCCCAACCTCGAGGAGCACGTCAACAGCGAGTGGTGGCGGCAGATCTTCAACTCGACCTATCTCAAGACCGACGGCGACGTGGTGGACGATCTTGGCGTGACCGCCAAGGAAGTGGACGCGTTCTGCGAGATCCTCAAGCTCCAGAAGGACCAGCGTCTGCTCGACGTCTGCTGCGGCCAGGGTCCGGACGTGCTCGAACTGGCCCGTCGCGGCTTCGCCAACGTCGAGGGGCTTGACCGCTCGCACTATCTGATTCAGAGGGCCCGGACGCAGGCCAAGAAGGAAGGCCTGAATGTCCGGTTCAAGGAGGGTGATGCTCGCAAACTGCCTTACGCCACCGACACGTTCGACGTGGTGACGATCCTGGGCAACAGCTTCGGCTATTTCGAGACGATCGAAGACGACATGCGCGTGCTGAAAGAGGTGCGGCGCGTGCTCAAGCCGTGGGGCCGCCTGCTGATCGACGTCGCCGACGGCGAGTACCTGCGGCGCAAGTTCCAGCCCCGCAGTTGGGAATGGATCGACAAGCACTATTTCGTCTGCCGCGAGCGGTCGCTGTCGCTGGACAAGCAGCGTCTGATCTCGCGCGAAGTGGTCACCCACGTGGAGAAGGGCGTAGTGGCCGACCAGTTCTACGCCGAGCGGCTCTACAGCCGCAAGGGCATCCAGGAATTGCTGACGCGGGCGGGCTTCAGCGACGTGATCGTCCACGGGCAGATCTCCGGCGATTCCCAGCGCAACCAGGACCTGGGCATGATGGAGAAGCGCATCATGGTCACCGGGTCCGTGCGGAAGGAATGGACGCCCCGCAAGCGCAAGAAAGACTTCAAGAACGTCACCGTTCTGTTCGGCGACCCGGCCAAGCCGGACCCGCTCAAGCCGCTGTGCGTCTTCGACGACGACGATTTCTACACGATCGACCAGCTCAAGAACGCCCTGCGCGAGCTGGACGCCTATCGCTACACGTACCTGAGCAACCACGACACCCTGATCGACGACCTGCGAAAGCTGATCGGCAAGACGGATTTCATTTTCAATCTGTGCGACGAAGGGTACGGCAACGACCCGCGCAAAGAGCTGCACGTGCCGAGCCTGCTGGAGGTGCTGGGCATCCCGTACACCGGGGGCGGGCCGCAGTGCCTGGCGTTCTGCTACGACAAGTCGCTGGTTCGCGGCGTGGCCAAGGAGATGCAGGTTCCGGTGCCCGAGGGCTTCTTCATCAAGCCCGAGGACAGCACGTTCGAGCTGTCGTTCGCCTTCCCGGTGATCTGCAAGCCGAACTTCGGCGATTCCAGTTTCGGCATCACGCAGCGCAGCGTCAGCAACACCGTCGAGGAGCTGGTCAACGCGATCACGGAGATTCGCGAGAAGTTCGGCTATGAGAAGCCGATTCTCGTCGAGGAGTTCCTGACGGGCAAGGACTTCACCGTGGGGATCATCGGCAATCCGCCGGAGTCGTATACGGTGCTGCCGATCATCGAGGAGGACTACTCGATGCTGCCGCCCGAGCTGCCGCGACTGTGCGGCTACGAGGCCAAGTGGCAGCCGGACTCGCCGTACTGGCAGATCAAGTCGATCCCTGCCCAACTGCCCGAGGAGACCGAGAAGCTCGTCGTCGAGTGCTGCCTGAAGCTGTTCGAGCGGCTCGAATGCCGTGACTACTGCCGCTTCGACTGGCGGCTCGACGCCCAGGGCACACCGAAGCTGCTCGAAGTCAACCCCAATCCCGGCTGGTGCTGGGACGGACACATGGCCAAGATGTCCAAGATCGCCGGCATCTCCTACTCTGAGATGCTCGAAGCGATCCTCAAGGCCGCCGAGGACCGCCTCGGACTCCAGGCCGCCCGCGCCAAGACCGCCAACGGCACCCGCAACGGCCAGGCCAACGGCATCGTCGCCATCGACGCCGCCCGAACGGCCGTCGAAGCCGAGTGCCCCAAGACATAACCCGCCTGATGCATCGGAGAGGGGCGCCCCCGCGCCCCTCTCCGCGTCGCTCGTATCTCGTATCTCGTCAGACACCTCACGGTCCGTGGGCATTTGCGGATGGTGAACTGAGCTGTCAGGCGGTCCATCGCCTGCCATCCCCAAGCCCTGTGGACGGGATCTGGCGCGGAAACACGGGCGAAGAGCGTTGAATCGGGTCGGCTCCGGCGTTACAATCCACAACGCGTTTCCCGACAGGAGATTCAAGAAATGAAGATGAGCTATTATCCGGAGACGGATTCGTTGTATATCGATCTGGTGGATCACTCGAGCACCGAGAGTCGAGAGGTCTCCGAAGGGGTCGTCCTTGATTACGATGCAGACGGCAATCTTGTGGGCATCGACATCGACAATGCCAGCAAGAAGCTCGATCTGAGCGAACTGACGTTGAGCAGGCTTCCCACCGAAAGCCATACCCTCTCGCGGTAGGATCGGCAGGGGACTATGGTGACAGGGATTTCGCAGGATGTGATCGAGCGGTTCGTGGGGGCTTGTCGCGAGGCCCAGCGGCGCGGGCTTCTGCGGTGCAGCAGCGGGAACCTCTCGCAGCGCGTGGATGGCGGGCGGATGCTGGTGACGGCGACGCGAAGCTGGCTGGGCCGGCTGACTGCCGACGACGTGGCGCTGTGTCGGATCGACGACGGCGCGTGCCTCGACGGCCGGCCGCCGACGGTGGAGGTGAACCTGCACGCGGGCATCCTTCGCGCCCGGCCGGAGATCGACGTCGTGTTGCACTTTCAGTCGCCGCACGCCACGACGCTGGCCTGCTGCGAATCGCGCGGCGTCAACTTCTTCGTGATCCCGGAAATCCCATTCTACATCGGCCCGATCGGGCGCGTGCCGTATCTGACGCCCGGCTCGCAGGAACTGGCCGACGCCGTCGTCGCGGTCATGCAGGATCACAACCTGGCGCTGATGGCCAATCACGGGCAAGTGACGGTCGCGCGTGACCTCGATCACGCGATCCAGAACGCCGAGTTCTTCGAACTGGCCTGCCAGATCATTATCCACGGAGGCGAGAAGGTGATACCGCTGTCGGACGAAGCCGCCCGCAACCTGATGGCCCTCGGCGCCGTCTGACCGAACGCAACGCCGCCTGTGACATTCAGCGCCCGGCGGTCGGGCGAGGACAGGCGTCGGCCAGTTCGAGGAGGCGCCTGACGAGGATCTCGCCGGTCCGCTCGCCGAGGCAGGTGCGGGTGATGTAGTTGTAGCGGTCGAAGCTGTCGAAGTCCTCCTTTGTGAGGATGTAGCCGAAGGCGTCGTTGGTCAGGCCGAAGAGGAAGTTGTGCCGGCCGTGCATCTTGCGTTTGAGATAGTAGCCGATATTGGGCATTGCCTCGCCCGGCATCGTCGCCATCTGGGCGTCGCCGAGGTTCACAACGTGGATCCGCGTGGCGATGTGCCCGTCGTCGTCCAGCGCAAAGCCCAGAGGCGAAAGCTGCACGACGGTCCGCAGCATGTCGTTCTCGACCGGCAGGCGCATCGTCGCGCTTTCGCAGACCAGCGCCGGGTCCTCCTGGACCGCCGCGGCTGCCACGATGCGCAGCGCTTCATCGGCCAGCAGGTGGCCGATGCGAACGCACTCATCCCACGTCTGGACGTCCTTGCCGTCGGGGCCGCGACAGTCGGCGGTGACCATGCCGCCGAGCGCCGAGTTCATGAAGATGCCCACACCGCCGCCCCGCGCCTCGATCCGCTCGTACAAAGGGCCGACGAAGTCGGGGCTGAGGATGCCCTGGTCGGCGCCGAGCACTTCGGGATGGCAGGCGTAGTTGACGAGCGTGGCGATCGGTTTGCGGTCGCGGTCCACGACCTGCAGGACGTGACATCGCGGGTCGTAGAGCCTCTCGGCGTAGTAGTTGTAGGCGATCTTGCCCTGGGCGTTTCCCGTCGCGATCTTCGCCGCCGCCGGGCGGAGGTCGGCTGCGGCGGCGTCGATTGCCTCGGCCAACGCCGCGCAGACGCTGTCGAGATACGCCAGGTCACACGAGGTCTTGCCTTCCCGGTCGGGAAAGCCGTAGCAGTCCGGGGCGCTGTGCGTGTGCGTGGCGCCGATCAGGATGTTGGCGGCCGGCACGCGCGCGACCTGCACGCGGACCTTCTCGCACAGCACGCCGGGGAAGCCGAGGAAGTCGGTGCTGCAAATGGCCATGCGGGTGCCGTCCNNCCCCGCCGGAGACGGGCAGCAGCGGCTCGGGCGTCACACGACGCACTGCAATCGCCGCACGAAACTCGGCCGATGCGGACCCCGCAAACAGCAAGCCCAACGCCGCAACGATACACACGATGGTGAGAAACGGTCTGTGCCCCATGCCTGTCTCCTGTGCTGCCTGTCTTGTTCGACCGACGCTGGCCATTGTAGATCGTGCATCCTCGCAAAACAAGGCTATGCCTTGAGTCTGCCATCAGTGTCGTAGGGGCGAGGCATGCCTCGCCCTGACCATTGTGTGGGTACGGAGGCGACGCACAAGAAAGGGCGAGCGTCCCCGCTCGCTTGGGAGGGTCGTGCGGAGACGCACGACCTGCGGCATGCCAGAAACACTGTCCCCCGGAAGATGACCTTGACGCATCCGACGCGTCGTGCTATTGTTCCAGTCGAATCCGGGCGAGAATTCGATGCTGGGCAAATGCGAACGACGTTTCGCTGGACCGCCACAAGATCGGTGTGCGATGCACACCCTACGAGACTACCCGCGGAACAGCGGGACGCGAGATTCCTGGAGGCGTGAAAGTCTAACATGGAAGGCGGGTAGGGTGTGCTATGCACACCGCATCCGAACGATACCGGATCGGTGTGCGGGGCACACTCCACGAGACTTGGTGGGTCTTAGCCGGCAGTGCGGAAAGGCTGTCCAGCGGCAGGAATTGATGGACTCTTCTGATCTGTGGTGCTATACTGGTATCTGTACCATGTTGGAGTCAGGTTAATGCCGGTCATTGCACGGTTTTATGGCATTTTGATCAAGATGTACTTCAGCCAGAGTGAACACGGCAAGCCGCATTTCCACGCCGTGTATGCCGAGTTCAACGGCGTTTTCGACGTCGTGACATTAGAGATGACCGAAGGCGACCTGCCGGCACGAGCGCAGCGCCTCGTACGAGAGTGGGCGTCGCAGTATCAGCAGGAACTATTGCGTATGTGGCAGACCAATGAGTACGCGCGTCTGCCGGGGTTGGAATAGGTGGAATGATGAGTGCTCCCAGGATTCAGTCGGTCCGGCCTTTGGCGAACAGACATCTGCGGGTGAAGTTCGTCAATGGGGTGGAGAAGGACTACGACTGCAACCCGCTGCTCGGCTTGGACATGTTTCAGTCGCTCATGAACGAGGCCCTCTTCAAAGCGGTGAAGGTGGACCCCGGCGGGTACGGCATTTCCTGGAATGACGACGCCGACTTGAGCGAATACGAGCTGTGGGTAAACGGCAAAGAACTCACATCCGCCGGGTAGCCGGGTTGGTGTGCGGGGCACAGCCTACGAGACTGGACGCCTCATACGATAGCGAGCGTAATCCCCCATCTGCTTGAATCTGTTGCCATCGGCGGCGGCGCGGGGTACGATATGCGGGGTAATCGCCGTTGAACTGACTGATGGGTGGCGTGTGCCGATGTCTCGTGGTCTGTGTGTGTTTTGGGTTTGTCTGTTGTCGATGCTCTCGGCGGGCGTGTTCGGGTGTCGGCAGACGGTCCGGCTGGCCGGGTCGGCGGTGCGTCAGAATCCGCTTCGCCACATCGGGCCGTCCGGCGGTTGGGCCTTCAACGGCCTGGACGCCCGCGTGCCGCCGAGCTATCGGCCGGGCTCCTACGCCAGCGCCACGCCCCGCGTCACGTTCCTCGGTCCGTCCGACCTGGGCCCGCACAGCTATCGGTTCGACGCTGCGGAGCGCAGCGGGATTGTGTACACCTGTCGGGCCGGGCATATCGACATTGCCCACGTACGCAAGGGCATCGACTGGACGGGGTACCTGGCCGCCGTCATGCTCGAACACCTGGAAGCCGGGCGGAGCACGTTTCAGTTCAAGCAGATCGAGCCGTCTCTGTACCACGTCCATCTGACGTTTCCCGAAGACTGGGCGGATCGCGACGACGGGCAGCGCGAGCGAATCGCCAGAGAGGTCGCGTGCGATCTCGGAGCGTATCTCGCCTGGACGGGGCTCACCTGGCACGAGATTCTCACGTGGTTCGGCTACCGGTTCAAGGTCTGGCAGTCGGAGTTCCCGTCGGCCTTCTCCTGGGAAGACAACTACTCGAACCTGCTCGGCACGCACATCGCCGTGGCCGCCCTCGGCGACGAGAGCCGGCCGTTCGACGAGGTGGTGACAGACTTGCTCGATGGATGGCTGGCGGACCTCGGGGCCCAGCCGGCCGAGGCGGCCGAGGAGATCACCGAGGCGATGCGAGATCGATGGTTCTCTTCGCAGGGGCTCTTCACGGTGATTCACGAGCGGAACTTCGACGTGGGCTTCGACGATGGGCACGTGACGCCGCGACTGGCCCCGGCTGGGGCGGTTTGCGACGATCCCGAGCCCTGGCCCCTGGCCATTCCAATTCTCGATCGCTTGGTCCGGCATGGGTTCTCGGTGCGAGTGGAGATCGAGCCGAGGGTGTGGGAGGAACGTCGCATCCTTGCGGTGGTGTTCGGTGAGAACGACGAGGCGGCGGGGCGGCTCGATCCGGCCGTGCACTTCTCGGCGCTCATGGACCATATCGAGCAGGATGCTGTGGCTCGGGGGATTGCCCGTGCCGACAGCGAGGTTGCAGGCAAGTGACAGGGAAGGGGCGCCAAATGACGCGGACCGAGACGGTTCGGCAACTTGTGATGTCGATGCTGGCGGCGTGGATGGGGCTGACGGGCACAGCGCGGGCCCAGGTCTCGCCTTCCGAGGCACCGGCCGAGACGGTTCGTTATATGATCGTCGTCACAGGGGGCGAGCTGCTGGCGGGCGCCTATGCCGACGGGCATACCCACTTTCTCACACGGACGCTGTATCCCCTGGGTCTGCACTGCGTCGGCTCGATGTGTGTGGACGACACGCGGGCGGATATCGGAGCGGCCCTTCGTTTTGCCACAGACCGCGCGGCCCTGGTGATCGTCACCGGCGGGCTGGGGCCGACGGACAACGACGTGACGCGCGAGGCGATCGGCGAGTTCACGGGCACGCCGCTGCGCGAGCACCCGGATCTGCTGGAGGCGATGGCGCGACGTTTCCGCGTGCCGCCCGATCAGCTTCGCGCGAACCTGCGTCGCCAGATTCAGACGCCGGTGGGCGGGTCGTATCTGAACAACGCCAACGGCACGGCGGTCGGTCTGGTGTTCGAATCGGACAAAGGCGCGATTGTGGCGCTGCCGGGCCCGCCGGGCGAGTTGCAGGCGATGGTGCACAGCGAACTGGTGCCCTATCTGGCCCGGCGGTTCGGCACGCGGTTGCCGGGCCTCTCGCTGATGCTGCGTTTTGTTGGACTGGGTCAGTCGGAGATCGACCATCGGATCAAGGAGCGCATGACGCTCGACCCGGACATCATCGTCGGCTCGCACTTCGAGGGCGGGCGCGTCGATTTCACCTTCACGCTGCCCGACGACACGCCGCAAGCGAAACAGCGCCTTGATGATCTCAAGCAGAAGATCGTCGGCATCTTCGGCGAGTCGATCTATGCCGATGACGACACGTCGCTGGAGCGGCACGTCCTCAACCTGCTGCGGGCGCGCAGCGCGACGCTGGCACTGGCGGAAGTCGGCAGCGGCGGGATGGTGGCGGCCGCTCTGACCGGCGCCGACGGCACGGGCGACGTCGTGCTCGGCGCCTACGTTGCGCCCACGATGGAGCGATTGCACCATCTGCTCGACGTCCACGATGCGAACTGGACGAAGAATGCATCCGTGGCCGAGGCGGTTCCTCAATTGGCGACGGCCGCCGCGCGCGCCGCCGAAAGCGAATGGGCCGTCGCCGTCGGCCCGCTGCGGGACGACGGTTTCGCAGAGGTGGCGTTCCGCCGCCCGTCGGGCGCCGTCGAAAGCGAGCGGATCGCCCTTCGCAGGCATCCCGACGGACATTGGGACACCCGCTTCGTCACCACCCTGCTCGACCGCCTCCGCCGCAAGCTCGCGCTCGTCGCCGCACGTTCGTAGTGTGCCCGTAAGAGCATACGTAACGCCTCCCGCCGTCACGACAAACAGGCTAACCCGCCGCAGGCGGGTCACTACAGACGCGCGATGGAGCCTCAGACGACGCCACCACAGGGGACCATGCCCATGCCAGGGAATCTTCACACACACGGTGCGGGTGCGGCCCAGTGAGATTTCGCCTTGACATGACAGACCCTTGCGATGGTACAATGAATGGCTGATACATATGTGGGGCAACTGTAGATGGGCAGATTGATTGTCATCCCGGTGATCGTGGGTCTGCTGGTTTGTGCGCCGGCGTACAGCTTCGGCGCGCCTCGCGAAGCGGAAGGGTTGGAAGCAGGCCCTGCGCCCCTGTGCCATTGGCCGAGCGAGATGAACCCCTGGCGGTCAAATCCGCTCGTCCTGGAGCATCTGGCGCCTCCCAAGGGGCCGTTGCCGCTCGAACGCTGGACGGAACCGGTGCAAACCACCGGTGCGTCTCCCTCGATTCCGTCCGAAAGTGGCGGCTCGTGCGTGCGTCGCAGCGGGTCGGCCATGTCGGTGTTTCCTCATGTCCCACGTCATTCCCTGCTTTCGGTTCTCTGCATTCTGATCGTGTAGCCCACGCCAAGCGGTTCGGCACGTGCGGCAAAGACGGACGGCGCGCCGAACGACACCCTGCCATCGTCCGCCGTTCCCGGCAGATAACGATCCCTACCCGTGCGCCGACGCCGCCTGCGCTTTCGGCCACATTCAGAGGAGAACCGCTATGACAACGAACAGCAAGGTGGATCGCGTTCGTGATCTGCTCGATCAGAACCGGCCTGAGGAGGCGTTCCGTCTTCTCGACCATCATGTAGAAGAGACTCCTGAGGTCAGGAATGCCCGTGCCGTGTGCCTGCTGCGGCTGGGCAGACTCAGCGATGCCGTATCGATCCTCCGTGACATCACATTTCGCGGCTACATGAACATGCCCGACGATACCCCGCTGCGATTCCAGCTCAACTTCGCGACGGCCATGTTGATGATGAACTTCAAAGATGCCGCCATGACGGTCATGGACCGGTTGGCGTTGGAGGAGGATCCGCAGGCAGATCAGTTGCGGAACGCCATCGAGCGATGGAAGAAGAGCCTCAGTCCGATAGCCCGATTGTGCTGCCGCATTGGCTTGTACCCGAAGCGACCGGTGACGCTCGATGCCCCTCCGGGCCGAGTGTAATCGTCCCAGGGTGTGTGCCGCATGCGGTTGCCATGTGTCTGTGGGATTGGATCGGCGCACGACGGATGGGTGGCAGTCTCTCCCCGATGGACATCGGGATTGTGCGTGTGGGGCTGCCACCCCCGCCGAGGGCCTTGCGGATCAACGCCTCACGGCGTCACTACAAACGGTTGGGTCAGGGGGGCGGGATGTTCAGGAGGGTTCGGACGCCGGTGAAGATGATCTGGGCGGCGATGGCGGTGAGGATCAGGCCGGTGAGCTTCATCATCATGTGCAGGCCCTTCTGGCCGAGCAGGCGTCCGATGGGCACGGCCAGGAACAAAAACAGCGAGATCATCAGCACCGCCAGCAGGATGGCGGCGGCGGCGATGAGCTTCTCGTCCATCTCGCCGATCTCCATGCCGAGCACGAGGATCGTGCCGATCGTGCCGGGCCCGACGATCATCGGGATCGCCAGCGGGACGACCGCAAAGTCGCTGTCGCGGTCGGGCCCGATCTCCGAACGCTTGCCCGAGACCATGCTGATCGCCGTGAGGAACAGCAGGGTGCCGGCACCGACCTGAAAGGCCGGGACGGTGATGCCGAGGACCTTGAAGATCAGGTTGCCGAAGAAGTAGACCGTGAAGCAGATGACCAGGATCGCCACACTGGTGCGAAGGGCGCAGTAGTTGCGGGTGCGCCGGTCCATGTCGCCCGAGAGCAGCAGGAACATCGAGATCGAGAAGAACGGCGAGAGGATGAAGAACACCTTGGTGAAGATGTCGAGAAACAGGCCCATGGGCGTCCCTTCGAGCGGGCGATGCATCAATCGATTCGGATTCGCGCGTAGCTGATCGTATGGCCGCCGCCGTGCCTTGGCCCGAGCAGCTCCAGCGTTCGGGACGGGGGCGAGCCGGCGCGAACGGTGGCGGTGAAGAACTCGGTGAAGGGCTTCTGCAACGGCACGCGGACGGCGGGGCCGACGGTCGCGTCCGGTCCGATCTCCAGCAGGCGGTTCTCCGAGACGCTTCGGCCGGTCGCATCGTGGCCGCTGACGTAGAAGAAGACGAACAGTCGCCCGTCGGGCGTGACGTGGAAGCGGCCTCGGCCGGGGCGCTCGTTCGAGATGTTCTCTTCGGCCGCCAGCAGCGTGCGACGCATTCGCACCTCGCCTTCGCGTACGACGGCGTAGTTCAGCGTGTGGCTCTGTCGGGCGTCGGGGAAGAACCTGTCGCGGAGTCGCTCGTCGAGGGCCCGCTCGCTCCAGAGGATGTGGACGTCGCCGTCGGGAGCGATCCACAGGTCGCCCGGCGTGACCCAGCCGCAGGTGGTCTCCCGGCCGGCGATCTCGACCCACGGCCGAAACGGCTCGCTCGCCACGTCGGGCGTCCACGTGTAGAACAGCCGGCGGAAGTCGTAGTCCCACTCGCGGCCGGTCAGCTCCTTCTTGTACGCCCGCCACGCTTCGTTCGGCTCGATGATGTCGCTGACCCCGCAGAAGTGCACCGCCCGGTCCTTCAGCGCGACGTTGGGATAGCAGATGCGGATCGGCTGCGGCTTGCTGTACTCGGCGCCCCACGGCCACACGAGCCGGCCCTGCGCGCTCCATCGACCATCGCGGTCGAGGAACGACCACTCGGCATGGGCATAGCCGACATTCTGCATCAGAATCAGCTCGCGGCCGGGTCCGTCGGCGGCGAAGCTGCGATAGGAATGCTCGGTGAACTTCGGCCCGCCCGACCAGACGGGGCGCAGCGTTTGCGGCGCCCGGCTCGGATCGCCGACGTCGAATCGGAGGACCTTCGGCTGCGCGGGTCCGGCGTACGCGTCGGGGGCCAGCGTCGGATTGGCCGAAAGGAACAGCGGGCCGTCCGCGAAGCCGGCCAGCGGGCAGGGCTCGCGGGTCCGGCCGAACTCGTCGAAGCCGACCTTCTTCCAGCCGCGGTCCGTGCGGGCGAACAGCATCCAGCGGCAGTTGTTCAGCGGCTCGGCGTCGGCGAGCGTCTCCAGGCCGCTGGCAAAGACCGTCTCGCCGATCCGCACCAGGCAGGTGGACCCGTGGCACCACATCGGCCCGGCGCCGTTGTCGGCGGGCCTGTAGCTGTACACGTCCTCTTCGACCTCGACCACCGGCCGAGGGGCGTTCGCCGTCGCAACGGCAGCCAGCATCAGACACAAACCGACGACAGGAAGTGTTCTCATGGCAGGACCGTCCTCAAAAGGTTGCATACCACACATACGCTCAACGCCCCCGCATTGTACCCAGCCACCCACACGAATCAAGCGCGTCGCACCGTGTAGCGTGCACGGCGTGTTTGTAGGTAGGTTCCTGCCGAGGCCGGGAAGGGGGTTTTGTCATCTCTGAGAGCGTGGCGGATGTCATTTCGACTAAGAGCTTGCCCCTTCAACTGCGTTCAGGGCAGGCTCTGAGCGAAGTCGAATGGGGCGAAGCCCGCACGGAGAAATCTGGCCGAGGATAAGGCAGTGTCCCATTCGCAGCCAGATTCCTCCACTGCGCTGCGCTCCGGTCGGAATGACAAAGCCGATTGCAGCACTCCCGTGAAGATCTACCTGCAAACGTGAAGTGCACCCCACCGTGTAGGTCGTGCGTCCCCGCACGGCCTGCCCTGAGCAAAGTCGAACGGGACAAGGCGAGCGGGGACGCTCGCCCTACTGCGCGATCAATCGCAGTCGGTGGGCAGGGCGGGGTTGCGGAGGTGGTCGAACATGCGGGCGATCTGGAAGGGGAGGGTGCGCGAGATGGACAGGTTGTGGGGGATCTCGTTCTCGGCGAAGAAGGCGACGCCGGTGGTCTCGTGGCTTTCGGCTGCGGCGCCGCCGGTGATCTCACAGAGGAAGAACAGCTTGTAGATGTGGAAGGGGATGGCGGGCAGGTGGGGGTGGCGGCTGCGGTCGTAGACGGCGGCCAGCTTGCGGACGCGGGCCTCGAAGCCCGACTCCTCGAAGATCTCGCGGACGACCGCCTCCGACGGGCTCTGGCAGGGGTCGGCCCAGCCGCCGGGCAGGGTCCAGCCGCCGTCGAGCGCCTCGCGGACGAGCAGGATCTTCCCGTCGCGAAAGGCCGCGCCGCGCACATCCACCTTGGGTGTGGCGTATCCTTCTTCGCGCGCGAACAGATCGAGGAAGCTCTTCTTGTCGAGATCGAACCCTTGGGCCATCATCTCGGCGGCGATCTGGCGGAGGTGCTCGTAGCGTTCGATGTCGTACGGGTTGTCGGAGAAGGTCAGGCCGTTCTGCGCCAACGCGGCCAGTTGCTTCGCCCATCGCAGCCAATTCGGTTCTGTGCTCATCGCGTTCCCGTCTCAACAAGGTCGACGTCTGCCTCGGACAAGTCTGTTACTCCTTCGATGTGTCCAGCCTCAATAGGGTGACACAGAATCGGGCGGGCCGCAAGGGCCAAAGGCGGAACGCCGCAGGCATTGACCGGGACCCAGGGGTCCGCTATGGTATTCGACTCGTTGGAAGATCAATCTCGTTTCGTTCGGAAGGGAAGAGTATGAGCAAGGTGCTGTTGGTTCTGGGATGGGTGGTTGCGGTGGTTCTGTTGCAGGGGTGCGTGGTCGTCAACTGACCGGCCGCGCGGACGCCACATTTGTTGCGGAGGGCCGGACCGCCACCTGCCGCGGTCCGGCTGGGGAGAATGCACCAGTTCTGCAAGGGGGGTTTGGCCCGTTCGTAGTGTGTCCGTCAGGACATATGATCGCGTCTGACGACGCCACTACGAACGGGTCCAGTTGCGCCGGGGAGAATCTACCCGGTGCGGTGGGGCGAATTTTCGCACGGGGGGTATTGCTTTCGGACTCAGATCGGGGTATACTACAGGGCTTATCTTGTGGGGGTGGGGCCGGCTCGGTCGCGAGTCGGCGGCCAATAGCGGATTTCAGGCAAGTTGTGAATCTGAGGATTACGGTGTATGTACGCTGAGACGGTTCGTAACGTGGCGATCATCGCCCACGTGGACCATGGAAAAACGACGCTGGTGGATCAGCTCCTGTATCAATCGGGGATGTTCCGCGAGGGGGAACTGGACAAACTGGCCGGGGGCGAGTACGGCCTGATCATGGACTCCAACCCGATCGAACGGGAGCGCGGCATCACCATTCTAAGCAAGAACTGTGCGATCCAGTACATTGACGCCGACGGCAGCGTGTACAAGATCAACATCGTCGATACGCCGGGCCACGCCGATTTCGGCGGCGAGGTCGAGCGCGTCCTCAAGATGACCGACGGCGTCCTGCTGGTGGTCGATGCCTTCGAGGGGCCCATGCCGCAGACACGGTTCGTGTTGGGCAAGGCCCTCCAGCATGGGCTCAAACCCATCCTTGTGGTCAACAAGGCCGACCGCCACGACGCGCGGCCCGACGACGTGGTCAACGAGGTCTTCGATTTGTTCGTCGATCTCGACGCCGACAGCGAGGCGCTGGACTTTCCCGTGCTGTTCGCCTCGGCGAAGGAGGGCTGGGCGACCACCGATCTGGCCAAGCCCAACGACAATCTCAAGCCGGTCTACGACGCCATCATCCGGTCCGTTCCAGCCCCGAAGGTCGATCCCGACCGTCCGCTGCAAATGCTGGTGACCACGCTGGAGTATTCCGATTACGTCGGGCGTGTGGCGATCGGCAAGGTCTTCGCCGGGCGGCTGACGCAGGCCCAGCCGGTGACGGTGATCGACAAGGACGGACGCCACACGCAGCAGAAAGTGGTGCAGTTGTACGAGTTCGAACGGCTGGGCAAGAAGCCGTCGCTGGTCGCCCAGGCCGGCGACATCTGCGCCGTGGCGGGCCTGGACCCGGTCGATATCGGCGACACGATCGCCTGCCCGGATGAGCCCAGCGCGCTGCCGATCGTGGCGATCGACGAGCCGACGATGAGTATGACGTTCCACGTCAACAACGGCCCGTTCGCCGGAAGAGAAGGCAAGTACGTTACGTCGCTGCACCTGCGAGACCGCCTGTACAAGGAGCTTCAGACCAACGTGGCGTTGCGGGTCCAGCCGGGCGAGAACGCCGATGCCTATATCGTCTCGGGGCGCGGCCTGATGCACCTCGGCATCCTGCTGGAGAACATGCGGCGCGAGGGCTACGAGGTCTGCGTGGGCAAGCCGGAGGTCATCATCAAGATGGTCAACGGATTCCGGCAGGAGCCGATCGAGCGGCTGGTGATCGAATGCCCCGCCGAATGCCAGAGCGCCGTGATGAGCCTGATCGGCAACCGGCGAAGCGAGATGCTGAAGATGGACTCCAAGAGCGGCGTCAGCGACTACGTCCACATGGAGTTCATGATCCCGTCGCGCGGGCTGTTCGGCCTCAACGCCCGCATCCTGACGGCCACCCAGGGCCGCGCGGTGATGCACCATACGTTCGAGCGGTACGAGCCGATGCGCGGGTCGATCCCGCAGCGGCAGGCGGGCGTGATGATCGCGACGGAGACCGGCACCGTCACGGCGTATGCGCTCGACGCGCTGTACGATCGCGGGGCCTTCTTCGTGCGGCCGGGCGACGAGGTCTACGAGGGCCAGGTCGTCGGCGAGCACTGCAAGGACAACGACATCCCCGTCAATGCCGCCAAGGCCAAGCAGCTCACGAACATCCGCACGTCGTCGAAGGACGATGCGGCTCGTGTGCGTCCGCCTCGCATCATGAGTCTGGAAGTGTGTCTGGAGTACATCCAGCAGGACGAACTGGTCGAAGTCTGTCCGAAATCGATCCGGATTCGCAAACGTCTGCTCAAGGAAGCCGACCGCCGCCGGGCTGCCCGACGTACGGGGTGAGCAGGCTGGAGTAGCGGTTCAGCGGGTGCTTCCTGCTACGGAGCCCACCACGCCTGGCAGTCCGGCTCCTGCGTTGTAGCCGCCGAGACCCTGTCCGTAGCCTGCCATCATTCCGCCACCCATCATCATGCGCATCATGCCGGGGGCGGGCGCGTACGACGGTGCGGCCACCAGATCGCTGACGTCGTAGACGCGCGGCACGCTTCGGCGCCTCGGCAGGGCGTCGGAGGTGGCGACGACGATCACGCCGCCGTCCACGACGTAGTCGAGCCGGGCGATGCCCCCGGCCGAAACGGACGACAGCAGGATCTCCAGAACCTGGCGCAGACGAAGACCCGGGATGCTGTCGAATCCGATTGGCGTCTCGCGATAGATGTCCGCGCCGTCGCCGATCTGCCGCCAGAGTACCACGATATTCAGCGGGGGTGTGGTCGCGTTTCGCAGCGCGTCGATGGCCTCGCCAAAGGGCGTGTCCCGCGTCAGCGTCGCCAGGCTCGTCTTTGCGGTCGGTGGGGCGGCCGCCGCAAGAACGGCCGCCGGGCCGCCGGCGCATAGCAACACCGCCATTGCCAGCAGCCGCCTCGTTGTCCTGCATGTCGTGTCCATGTCGTTTTTGCCCCCCAAGACGCGTCTTCCGTCTCCAGTCATACCACCGATCTGACGCCGCCGCAAGGCCGGTGTCTCACCAAGCTGAAAAAACGTCCTCGGGCCCTTGAACGCCCCTGCCGTCGCAGGGTATGATGGAGGCATAACTCATGGGAGCAAGCCAATGCGGACGGAAACCCCTACAATCCGGCCGGCAAGAACCGGGAGGTGACGAGACATGACGGGCAGGACGATTTGTTGTTGTGCGGCAGCGATGATGGTCTTGTTGGTGTCTGCGAGCGGGCTGTGGGCCCAGGGCGGGGTCCCGGAGGACGTGCAGAAGCTCATCGAAGCGTTGCAGGACAAGGATGCGATGGTCCGGCTGCGCGCCGCCCGGTCGCTCGGCGAGATGGGGGCCAAGGCCCAGCCTGCCATGGAGGCCCTGCAGAAGGCGATGAACGACGAGGATCAAGACGTCCGCGCGGTGGCTGCACGGGCGCTGGAGCGGATCACCGCCCAGAGCGATCCCGAGTTGACCGAGCTGATCGGGGCCTTGAAGAACCCGGACCCCCTGGCCCGTTTGCAGGCCGCCAAACGACTGGGCGAGTTGGGCGGCCGGGCGGCGGTGGCACTGCCCGCGCTGGAACAGGCGCAGAACGATGCAGACGAAGACGTCCGGCGGGTCGTCCGCCATGCGATCGAGAAGATCCAGTCGTCGGGCAGTCCGAAGGTGCGCCAGTTGATCGAGCAGTTGCGCGATCCCGATGCCATGGTCCGCCTCGGCGCCGCCAGGCAACTGGGCCAGATGGGGGCCGAGGCCCGGCCTGCGCTGGAGGCCCTGAAGGCGGCGCGGGAAGACCCCGACGAGGTCGTCCGGATCGTCGTGAAGAATGCACTGGAGAAGCTGGAGAAGGCCGGCGAGGTCGCCGTGGATCTGGGCGGGGTCGCCATGACGGACGCGGCCAAGAGCATCAGCGTGGTAAAGGTCGAGCGGATCTTCAGCCCGCCGGAGGTCAACAAGGCGGGCATGGCCGTGCGAGCGGGGGCCATGCGGTTCTTCGTGACCGTCAAGAACACCGCCAGGCAGGCCGTGCAGATCGGAACCATGCGCGTGCACTGGTTCATGGGTGAGGAGGAGATTCACAATGACGATGTGGGCGGTCCGGTTCTGCCGCTGCTGCCCGGCCAGACCAGCACGCACACCTTCAGCCTCCGCTGGGACCGGGAAAGCAAGTGGGACCGGCGGACCCGCTCGGTCGTGGAGATCGCCCTGGCCACCCCGCTCGAACTCGACAAGGTCGACCGCATGAAGCTCGAAGCGGTGCAGCAGGAATTGGCCAGGCTTCGCGTCGTCAATCCGCAGCCGATCTACAGCTTCGGCATTCTGATGGGAGACCAGTTCACCATCCAGAACAACAACGACCAGATCTGCAAGGGGCTGCTGATCGCACTGCAGGGCTACGACAACACCAACGAGTGGGTCTATTCGCTGCTCTACTACGCTCCGCTGGTTCCGAAAGGGTATACGCACGTTGCCAACGACCCGGCCAAGCCGGTCGAAGGCCGACGCGCCCCGGTCAAGCTGGTGGACTACCATCGCGCCAAACCCGATTTGCAGGTCCGCCGGTTCGAGGCGGTTGTTCTGGCTGTCGGCCTCCACGAGGACGAGCTGCCACAATAGGACCGCCGTCGATAAGGCCGACGGCGTAACGGAGAGGAAGCCGTGATACAGACACGAACCGACGACGCGACGAGGCGGGCCGGAGCTGTTTGGGTTCGACCACCACGAGCCCCGTGGCGGCTGCGTCCTGCTCCACGACGGCACCGTCAAATTCATCCGCACCGAAGAAGAACTCCACGCCCTGCGCTGGGAGTAGAGCCAAGATGGGCAAATGATGCAGAGCGAGAACAGGAACGCGCAGGACAACGGGGTATGCCCCCTGGAACCCCGTAGACAGCGAAAGGGGTTCAGATGACTGACAGAGAGAGTCGCAATGGGGCATCAAGATCACGAGAAGGAAGGACCTGTGACCATAGAGCCAGAACCGTTGCCCTGGCCATGTGTATCCTGGGCGGCCTTGCGATGGACGCTGAAGTACATGGTCGCACCGAATGTGAAAGTCCATCGCTGCCACTAACGTTCGTCCTGACCAAGTTGGATGTCAGCGACAAGGTTCTTGAGGTGAGCTATCAGATCCGCAATGATTCGGATCGGGAGGCATGGCTCTGCCAGGGTCTTGGCTCCAACGTTTCTCGCTTCAGTTCTGAAGTGGCTATGAGCGACGATGGCGAGACTCTCTTGGTGCGCAGACGCCTGGATGTCCCGATAGCCGGGTTTGGCGAACAAGTGTTTGGTCGCTTCGTTCGCGTACCAAGGGGAGTCAGCCGAGAGGAGACTGTATTGTTTGCTCTGCCCGTCCGCCCGCATCGTATCATCTTGCCAGCACGAAAGAGAGATGAGACGATCAAGTACTTCAAGCGGCTCCGCATTGAGATCGGTTACCACTCGGGGGATCTGCCGGCAACGATCGCCCGCATGCTTGAGGACGCTGCGAGGGCTCCTGAAAGGGAACATGTCGACGATATGGGCTATCCGACCGATACCATTGGGTGGTTTGGCGATCTGCTATACTTCAATAGACTCAACGAGATCGTTCCGGATAGAAACGAGCAGGTCGCGGTCCCTTGGACGGACCAGATGTTTGAAGGAGAGCAACTCCTGCAGGTGAGCATTGAAAACCTGCACGTGCCCTATGTGGAAGACGTCGGATTCATGAGCTTCCGCCTGGAGGGCCTGGAGAATTGTACAAGAGCGGAGATTCACTATCGACCTTCCATGCTCGAGTATCTCTTTCCTCATCCCACCCAACAGAGCATTTTGACTTCCGCTGATCGACAGCATCTGCAAATGCAGAAGGTACTTCTTCTTGAGGATCGCATCTCGATCGGTGCGTTGATCGACGCAGTCGGCAAGGCTAATGGCTGGATTACCTGCAGCGGGTGTGTCTTCGGTGGACGAAGCACTCTGGCGCATGTCGTCTGTTACCAAGGACACGAGCGCATAACATCTTTCACCATCTATGGTGACATGGCCGTTGTGACCAATGAAGGGCACTGCTATCAGTCTCTCTCGACGCTTGGCAGTGTCAGAGCCATCACATCGGCGGTAGACTGGGTTGAGCCTATTCGGCTTCGTGTTGAATGTGCCGCCAATCTCAGCAAGCTCTGGCATCGCCTACGTCTTTGTCCCCAAATTGGGCGATTGGCTATTGAGGATACATCTCCTCGGGAGCAGGTGGCATATCCGTCCTCAGAGAGCTGGTGCGATGCTATGCTGCGCGTCTTCCAGATTGCAGAACATACTGTGAAGACATATCAATGTCCTGGTGCCGGCGAAGGTCCATGTCACTATGCGATGAATCCGAATTGCGGGGCAGATTCGGCGCCGGATGTGGTGCTGCTGTTCGAGACGAAGGCGGGGTGGAACCAGCACGGCGGGCCGGAGTTGTTTACGTTTGACAACCACGACCCCAAAGGCGGCTGCGTCCTGCTCAACGACGGCACCGTACAGTTCATCCGCACCGAAGAAGAACTCCACGCCCTCCGCTGGAAATAGGGCGACGGCGCCGGCTATTGGCGGAAAGGGAAAAAGCTGTATGAGGAAACGAACGAGATACACGGATGAGCCGCTGGGCGAACTGGTTGTGACGAAGGACTTCCTTCCTCGGCCGGAGGAGTTGGTCTTGAAGGAAGAAAACGTCAAGATCACCATCTCTCTGAACAAGTCCAGCGTGGACTTCTTCAAGAAGAAGGCGCGGGAGCACCATACGTCGTATCAGAAGATGATCCGCCGGCTCATCGACTGGTATGCGTCGCAGCAGCAGAAGAGTGCGTAAGGCGGCATGGTGCGGCGGAGTTGGGCCGGGTGGAATGGCCTGTTTTTTGCGGGAAAGGGGTTGCAAAGGACGCGGCGCCGGCTATAATGGATGTGAAGAATAAGGCGGGCCAGGGAACGCGTTTATATTCCGTCTGCCATCATAATTGTTGTACCTCATTTCATAGCGGCCCTGCCTTCGAATGCGAATTCGGTTCGAGCATTAGGAGAGCACCAGCAGGGATTTCATTCGGTTGATCGTCCGGCCCGCTGCTACGCTGCGCGCCGGGGCCCTCGTTTGCGCGCCGAGCGACCGGACGGGACGGTTCCTACAGCCGTGGTTCGAGGCACAGCGTGTGCCTTGCTCGTTATCATACCATCATTCACAACAGGAGGACACGGACATGACACGACGGGAAATCTCAATGACGGGGGGCGCGACCAGCGCGTGGAAAAAGCAGTGGGGCAAAGGCTACAGGGTCGCGGCGTCGCTATGGCGGCGGTGTATCCTCGTCGTATGCCTGATGGGTACGTGGGCGGCGGCGGGGGACTCCGGGTTCGGGCGATACTACGAGCCCTATGAGGTTGAGATCGAGCCGAACGCGCCGGGCTATACCCTGCCCCTGGACCTCGGGCAGATCGTCAACTTCGACGATATGATGCGTCTGGCCAATGTGACGGCGATGTCGGACCTGATCAGCCGGAACGGCTTTGCCGTCACGCCCGCCGAGACGACGACCTGGTGGAGCGAATCATACGACGATATAGTCGACGCCTGTCGGCACATCAACTCTACCAACGTCCCTCTCTTCGTCACGACGGATACCGTCCTGCACTTATACCATATCCAGTTCGGCGAGACGCTGAAGAACGCCGAAGAGAGCCAGTTCATTCCCGATATCGAGGCGATGACCGAGGCCATGCTGGCGACGATGGAGGGCCTGTACGGCCAGTTCGAGGGCGAGTTGCAGGAGGCGGCCCGCCGCAATATCGCGTTTCTCAGCGTCGCGAAGAAGCTGCTGGCGCCCGAGACCGCCGTGGCGGAGATGGTGGCCGGGGCGGTGGCGGGCGAACTGGCGCGGATCGACGCGCACCAGGGCTTCGCGGCCAGCGACATCTTCATCTACGAGGAAGACTATTCCCAATACGTCCCGCGCGGCCACTACACCCGCAGCGAAGCGTTGGAACGCTACTTCAAGGCGATGATGTGGTACGGGCGCATGAGCTTTCTTCTGAAGGGCTCGGAGCCCTGGGGCCCGCGGAGCGAGGCGTTGATCAGCCCGGCCGATGCGCGGATTCAGACGCTTCAGGCCGTGCTGCTGGTGCGGGCCCTGTCCAGCGAGGTCGGCGCGCGGACGGCGCTGGAGTTGTGGGACCGCCTCTACACCGTCACCGCGTTCTATGTCGGCATCGCCGACGACCTGACGCCATACGACTACATGGGGGCCCTGGAGGCGGTGGTGGGGGCCGATTGGATGCAGCGGCTGGCCGACCTGAGCGACGAGGCGACCTATCTTGAGCTGAAGACGCAACTGGCGTTGCTGCCTTCGCCCCGGATCTTCGGCGGCACGGGCAATATCATCGTGGACGGGCCGATCACCGACGAGATGCTGAACGAAGTGCTGGACAAGACCAAAGGGATGCGGCTGATGGGCCAGCGGTTCATTCCCGACTCCTACATGTTCCAGAACCTGGTCTATCCATCGGTCGGCGAGTACACAGGCGATCCGGGCCACTGGCCCTTCACCGTGTCCATCGACGGCGTCCGGGGCTATCCGCGCGGGCTCGACGTCATGGCCCTGTTGGGGTCGCGACAGGCTTTGCATATCCTGATCGACGAAGGCGATACGGACTACGTGAACTACTGGCGCCGTTTCGGGCAGTTGAAGGACGAGTTCGACGCCCTCAGCGCCGCCGACTGGAACGCCAATCTCTACTGGTCGTGGCTCTACAGCCTCCGGGCGCTGCTTGGCGATCTGCCCGAGGGCTATCCGAGCTTCATGCGGACCGATGCGTGGCGGCGGCGCAGTCTCAACGCGGCGCTGGCCTCGTGGACGGAACTGCGGCACGACACGATTCTCTACGCCAAGCAGAGCTATACCGTCGGTCGTTCGGCCCAACCCAAAACGCCGCCGGGATACGTCGAGCCGGTCCCGGAGTTCTACGCTCGGCTGCTGACGCTGGCCCGCATGACGCGAGCCGGGCTCAGTGACATGCAGGTGCTCAGCGAGCCGGCCATCGCGCGTCTGACCGGCCTGGAGAACCTGCTGGAGCGCCTGACTGCGATCGCTTCGAAACAGCTTCTGAACCAGCCCCTGTCGCAAGACGACGCCGCGTACATCCTGACTCTGGCGAGTTCGCTGGAGGCGCTGGTGACGGGCGTGGAGAACACGGGACTGAAGACTACGCTGGTGGCCGACGTCCACACCGAGGGCTTCGAGGCCATGGTGCTCGAAGAGGGCGTCGGGAAGGTGGACATCATCATCGTCGCGTGCCCGGCGGCCGACGGTTCGGTCTTCCTGGCGGCCGGACCGGTGCTGAGCTACTATGAGTTCAAGCATCCCATGAGCGATCGGCTCACCGACGAGGCCTGGCGCGACCTGCTCGATTCGTCCGAGCGGCCGGACCGCCCGGCGTGGTATCAACCGCTCCTGCAGTCAACGGAAGTCCCAGTGACAGCGTCCCACATTACCGAGTGAATGGACGCGTGGAGTCAGGGCTCTTTGCCGGGTGGCGGGCACAGACGGCGGCGGCGAGCAGGACGGCGGTCGCCAGCAGGCAGACCAGGGCGGCTAAGCGGTACGATCCGGTGCGGGACAGTGAGGTACTGAACAGGACAGGTCCGATCGCGCTGAGCAGGACGATCATCGACATGTTCAGTCCGCTGATGGCCCCGAGATGCCGGCGGCCGAAGAAGTTGGCCCAGGTGACGGCCGAGAGCAGTCCAAAGATCCCCGTCGAGAGGCCGTTGCCGGCGACGATCATCGCCACGGGCCAGCCGGGCTTCAGGTGCGACAGGCCGACCATCGACGTGGCCATCGACGCGAGCATGCCCGCCAGCAGCCATTGCAGGGCAACGCGGTCGCTGAGCCAGCCGGAGGCAAATCGTGCCAATACCGCCACGACCGAGATCGGAAGGAAGATCATCACCGCCTGGGTGCGCGTCATGCCGGCGGCATCGAAGATCGAGACCACGTGGAACGTCAGCCCGGTCGTGTAGAGCGCCGACAGGGCCAGGCTCAACGAGAAGGTCCAGAACGCCCACGTCCGCCGGGCCTCGGCCAGCGTCCAGCATGGTTCGGCCGCGTCTTCGTCGTCGGAGGTTTCCGGCTCGGCCGGCGGCACGCCGTCCGGGCGAAGGCCGCAGTCCTCGGGGTTGTCGCGATAGAGCGCCGAGGCAACGAAGGCGAACAGACCGCCGACGACGGCGGCCATCACCACCCAGGCTCCGCGCCAGCCGAACTGGCGGATCATGCTGTCCAGTGCCAGCGGTGCGATGGAGAAACCCAATGCCGTGAGAATGCCCGACAGGCCGCTGGCCAGCCCGCGCCGGCGGTCGAACCATTTGGCGACCATATTGTGCGAGGTGAGCGTCAGGACGCCCTGGCCCCAGAAGCGCAGTGCGAAGAACGCCAACGCGATCACGGCGTAGGCAGCCGTGGGGGCGGCCAGCCCGAGGGTCGTCGCTACGTGGCCGGCCACCGCGTCGGATCGGCTCAGGACCACCAGCACGATCGCCAGAGACACACTGGCAACGACTGCCATGATGCGCGATCCGAGGCGGTCGTAGAGCCTCCCGACGTAGGGCATCAGACAGGCGCTGCCGATCGTGCCGCACATGTATGCCGTACTGAGCTGGCCGCGCGTCAGGCCCAGGGCGGTCAGCAGAGAATCGGTGAACACCGAGACGCCCATCGTCTGGCCCGGCACGCTCATCAGCACACCCAGCGCACCGACGGCCACAACGGGCCAGCCGTAGAAGACCGGGCATCTGGCCGGAGAGAAAGGGATGTGGGCCAGACGCTTTGTCACTGGGCGGGCTCCCCCGGCAGGATGGCAGCGAGCACCCAGTTCGTGTCGGGCTCGTTGATGTGCGGATTGAAGAACGGGACCTCGTGGCTCTGCACGGAGGCAAACACGGCGGTCATTGCGTCGAGGAACTCGGCGGATGGTTTCCATGCCGACCACAGGGCGAAGACGCCGCCCGGCCGCAGGCTCTCAGCCAGAGTCTGCAATCCGGCTACGCTGTAGAATCCCGCGTGTCGGGCGTCGAGCAAAGCGTCGGGCGAGTGGTCGATGTCCAGAAGGATCGCGTCGTATTGCGGTCGGTCCGACCGCGATGTCCACAGCGAGAAGAAGTCGTCCTCGACGAGCGAGCATCGGGGATCGTCGATCAGCGTCTCGGCCATCGGCACGAGGCGATTGCGATGCCATGCGATCACGGGGGCCAGTAGCTCGACGACGACCAGCCGGCGTATGCTCGGGGATTCCAGCGCGGCGGCGGCCGTATAGCCCAGGCCCAGCCCGCCGACGAGCACGTCGCGAGGCGGCGAATCCATCGCCTCGAACGCAAGCGTCACCAGCGCCCGCTCGCTGACGTTGACCGTGCTGGACATGAGCATCTCGTGGTCGAGCGTGACCTCGTAGACCCAGTCGTCCGCCACGGACGGCGACCGCCGGCGTCGCAGGACCAGTTCGCCCAGCGGAGTCTTCCGATAGTCCAGCTCTTCGAGTGTATGTGCCATGGCGGTCCTCGCCTACCCGATGGACAACGCAGCGGAGTCGCGGTCCCGATGCACGTCGGGATCGGCAGTGAAGGGCTGGTCGCTGACCTGCACGTGGCGGTTGCGGTCCTGGAAATAGCGCATTTGCCAGTCGTCGACGCACAGCAGCACGGGGTTGCCCTGGGCATCGGCGGCCAGGCAGGCCCCGCTGGGAACCAGCAGGTTCTCCCGCGACGACGCCGGATCGAGCCAGCGGGTCACCGTCCAGGAGGCGTTGCGGACCTGGGAGGCGACGCCGTACTCGCTTTCGAGCCGGTACTTGACGATCTCGAACTGAAGTGGCCCGACCGCCCCCAGCAGCGGCGCCCGGCGGCCGGCCTCGGCCAGCTCGAACGACTGGATCACGCCTTCCTGGAGCAACTGAGCCAGCCCTTTGGCGAACCGCTTGAAGTCGGAGGTGACCGGATTCTCCAAATAGGCAAAACACTCCGGGGCAAAGCGCGGGATCTCGTCGTAGACGATGGTGGGGTCTTCGGTCAGGGTGTCGCCGATGGCGAAATGGGCGTTGCCGACGATGCCGACGACGTCGCCGGGCCAGGCCTCTTCGATGATCTCCCGCTCGCGTCCGAAGAGCTTGGCGGCGTTGGCCAGACGCACGGTCTTGCCGGTCCGCACATGGGTTACGGTCATATCGCGTTCGAACTTGCCGGAGACCACGCGGACGAAGGCGATGCGGTCGCGGTGCCTGGGGTCCATGTTGGCCTGGATCTTGAACACGAAGCCGGAGAACGGCCGATGCGTCGGGGGGATCGGTCCGGCCTGGGTCATGCGCGGGCCGGGCGCGGCCGAATGTTCGAGGAACCCGTCGAGCAGAAGCTGCACGCCGAAGTTGTTGATCGCACTTCCGAAGTACACCGGCGTGGTCCGTCCGGCGAGCACCTCGGCCGGGTCGAAGGCGGCGCCGGCGCCTTCGAGCATCTCGATCTCCTCGCACGTGGTGCGATAGACGTCGTCGTCGTTGAGGCGGTCCCGCACGAGCGGGTCGGACAGGCCCGTCGTCAGCACGGGCGCCCGATAGGCCCCGCCGCCCGTGCGTTCGTAGAGGTGGGCCATCCGCGTACGCCGGTCCCAGACGCCTTTGAATCCGACGCCGGTTCCCAGCGGCCAGTTCATCGGGTACGCCGCGATGCCCAGGACGCTCTCCAGTTCGTCCAGCAGCGTCAGCGGGTCGAGCGTCGGGCGGTCGAGCTTGTTCATGAACGTGAAGATCGGCACGCCCCGTCGTCGGCAGACCTCGAAGAGCTTTCGGGTCTGGCTCTCAATGCCTTTGCCCGCGTCGATGACCATGACCGCCGCATCGACCGCCGTCAGGACGCGGTAGGTGTCCTCGGAGAAGTCCTTGTGGCCCGGCGTGTCGAGCAGGTTGATCCGGTAGCCGCGATAGTCGAACTGGAGCACGGTCGAGCTGATCGAGATGCCGCGCTGCTTCTCCAGCTCCATCCAGTCGCTGGTGGTGGCGCGGAGGTTCTTCCTGGCGGTGACCGAGCCGGCCAGTTGCAGCGCCCCGCCGTAGAGCAGGAACTTCTCGGTCAGCGTGGTCTTGCCCGCGTCCGGGTGGGAGACGATGGCGAAGGTTCGCCGTCGGGCGATCTGGTCGCGTCCGAGACGGTCGGTTGTCACAAGAGCGGCATTGTCCATGAAAGCGATCCTTGGAGGGAAATCCTCATTGTTCGGATGGTCGGCAGGCGACGGGTCCGCCAGAGGCGGATCGGAGCGGCCGCAGATCAGGGTGGAGTGAGTCCGCAACCGAGCCGGATCGCCTCGGAGGGGCGGTTCAATCCTGATGGTGTCGCAGTCAACATGCCGCCATCGTAGCAACGCCCGTGCAAAAGGTCAACCCCGAATCCACCCAGATCAGGCGTGAGGGGCGCTCTGCTGAATCAGACGGAAAATCATCGAAAAAGGACGCACCGGTAACAAATCGGTAACGCACCAGCGGCATATTACGCTTGTGTCGAACGAACCGTCACTGCTAATTTGGTTCTTCTGAAAGGAGTGGAGCCATGAAGAGAAAGCCATTCACCATCGTGTTGCTGGTGCTCGTCGGCGCCATCGCCGCGATTGCCCTGGCCAAGTCGGCGTCGGTCCTGCTGCGCGAGGGCCTGTACGCCGAGGAGGTCGAAGGCGATCTCGACGCCGCCATCGGCGTGTACCGGCAGATCGTCGCCGACGCCTCGGCGCCGCGCGAGCAGGTGGCCCAGGCCCTGTATCGCTTGGGTATGTGCCACATGAAGCGAAAGGACGAGCTGGAGGCCAGAGCGGCGTTCAGCAAGCTGGCGGCCGACTACGGCGACCAGACTCAGCTCATCGAGAAGGTCCGGCCTCTGCTGGAGGAACTGGGCAACGCCGATCCGGCGGCCCTGATGCCTCCCGGGACCGTGGCCTACGTCGAGATCGGCAGTCCGGGCAAACAGATCGAGACCATCCTGAACATGCTCAAGGACACGCCGTTCGAGAACCCGCTGGCCATGATCGGGCACGGCGCGTCCGGCGACGCGATGGGGCCGCAGCAGATCATCAGCTCGCTTCTGAACCCGAGCATGATGGCCGAGTTCAAGAAGATTCGCAGCATGGGCATCGGCATCACCGAAGTCACTCAGAGCAACCCGCCGACGATCGTCGCGCTGTACCCCGGCAAGAGCGACGCCCTGCGCGGGATCATTCAGATGGCGCTGGGCCTCGTCGGCCGCTCGGCGCCGGCGATCGAGGGGATGACCACGCTGACGTTCGGGGCCGGCGGGGGCGCGGCCTACGACGACACCGTGATCATCGTGGCTACCCCGAGCCCGAAGGGCGCCGAGTTGCTTCAATGGTCGGTCAAGCAGTATAAAGGTCTGATCAAAGAGCCGTCGCTGGCCTCCAGCAACAAGTCGTTCGCAAAGATCAGCAAGAAGGCCCGGCAGGACAACGTGCTGACCGTTTGGGTCAACGCCGACGAGGCCTACCAGGCCCTGCAGAAGATCCTCCCGGCCGACGCGATGCCGGCGCAGTTCCGCATGGCCGACGGGATGGCCGACTTCAAGAACATCGACGACGTGATCGCGTCGTTGTCGATCCGCCCGACGGGTCTGGCCCTGGACGCCAACGTGAACCTCAAGGAAGGGCACAACTGCCTTGCCTACAACCTGATTCGCACGCCCCCTCTGCGCATTGCCGCGCTGAACGCCTTGCCGTCGGACGCGATCGCGCTGTTCAGCGTGGCCCTGGGCGGGTCGAACACGCCGCAGGCCGCTGCGGTCAGTGAGCAGCTCAAGAATGCGACGGGCCTGGACATCGGTCCTCAACTGTTCGACAACATCGAGCAGATCACGCTGTTCGCCGTGCCGTTCCGCAAGCCCACTGAGCAGCTCAGCGAGGACATTCCGCCTCAGGTCAAGTCCTTCGGCCTGGCCATCACCAGCGTCGATGCCGGGCAGACCCACCGGATCCTCAGCTCGGCATTGCGTGCGATCAACGTGGTCATCGACGAGACGCAGCCGGCCGGCGGGCGATTCGATTTCACCCTGCCCAATTACCAGAAGTTCTTCGGGTATATGGACGAGGCGAGCAAGACCACGGTCCTGTCGCTGAATCCCAGTCTCGTCGAGGCGTCCGTCGCGGCGATGAAGCAGCCCGGCAGCGCGGTCAAGGGCGGGCCGCTGCAAGGGGCCCTGGAGACGCTGCCGGCCACGACGAACAAGCTGGCAGCCGTCAACGTGGCCGGCGTGGTTCAGTTTGCGGCCGCGAACATGGAGCTTCCGGAAGGCGCGGTCGCGGACCGGGTCCGCGAAGCGCTCGCCCAACTGGCCCAGGCCTGCGCCAAGACCACGGTGCGCTTGCAGACCAGCGAAGAGGCCAACAGTTTCGGCGTCCGCCTGAGCATCGACGATCTGCCGCCGATCCCGCAGCTCATCGGCCCGATCTCCCAGATCACCGACGGCATGTCGCAGGTCCACGGTCGACACGACCAGTGGAGCGATATGCAGCCTGTGCTCTGGGCGGGTATCGCGCCGACCGACCGCGCGCCGGTCATCGACGGCAAGATCGACGAGGCGTGGGCCAAGGCCCAGGCGTACAAGCTGGAGCGTAGCTTCTACGATCCGGTCTCGGGTGATGCCGATTGCTCGGCGTGGTTCAAGACCCTCTACGACAAGGGCAATCTCTACGTCCTGGTCGAGGTTGCCGACGACGACCTGCGCAGCGATTCGGCCGAGTTCTGGCTCGACGACGGCGTGGAGATCTTCCTCAGCGCCGACAACCGCCGATCGGGGGCCTATGGCGACAACGACTACCAGTACTACTTCCAATGGCACCGGACCTCGCCGGTCATGGGCGAGTCGAAACATGAAAAGACCGAGGGTGTGGAGTTCGCCTTCGCCGGGACCGACGCCGGCTACCGCCTGGAGGTCCGATTCCCCTGGGCCACCCTGGGCGCGACCCCGTCGCCCGGCACGACCATCGGGTTCGATGTGCAGGTCAACGACGACGACGGCGGCGGCGACCGCAACTCCAAGATCGCCTGGAACGCCGTGCAGGACGACGCCTGGCAGAACACCCGGGCCTTCGGCGTCGCCCAGCCGCTCGGACTGGTCGCCTGGTGGAAGCTCGACGAGAAGGACGGCAGGACCGCGGCAGACAGCTCCGGCAACGGTCGCCATGCGACTGTCCAGGGCGATCCGACGTGGCAGCCGACCGGCGGCAAGATCGGCGGCGCAATCGCGCTCGGCGGCGACGGTGATTTCCTTGATGTTGCCGACGAATCCTCCTTCGACTTCATGGGCGGCGTCACCGTAGCCGCGTGGATCAATGTGAACCAATTCGAAAGGCCCTGGCAGGCCATCGTCACCAAGGGTGACAACGCATGGCGCATTCAGCGAAACAATGAAGCCAACACGCTCGAATTTGCCTGTACGGGTCTCGATATCCCAGGCGGCAATGACTATGGCAGCCTCTTCGGGACGCGGGCCATTACGCCGGGTCAGTGGCATCACGTTGCCGGCGTCTTCGACGGTGCGAGGATGTCCCTCTATATCGACGGCGTCCTGGATGCGTCACAAGAAGCAACAGGTATTGTCAACACGAACGATGTCCGCGTTCAGATCGGGGCGAACACCGATATGCAGGATCGCTTTTGGAACGGGACGATCGATGAGGTCCGCCTCTACAATTATGGCCTCGACGCCGGGGAGATTGCGAGGCTGGCGGGCCGATGACGACGGATCTGAATGAACGAGGACACCTGTGCCCAAACGCCTGAAACTCAACGCGGATTCCGGCCAGTATCGGTGGGTGGTATCGCTGCTCGCGGTGGCAGTGGTGCTGCCCACCGTCTGTTTGCTCTGGTTCATGAACGAGGCAATCGACAACGAACGCTTCGTGATCCGCCAGAAGCTCGTCCTGTTCCATACCGACCAGCTCGAAAAGGCGCGGCGCGAGGCTGATGACGACTGGGCCCGGCGCTGCCGACGGATCGAGGACGACGAGGCTCATCCGTATCGTCGTCTGGCGGAGATCGTCGCCCAGGGCGGCTGCGATGCGGTGTTGATGTACGATCCATCGGGCCGGCGTCTGTATCCCGTCCTTTCGACCGAGGCCGACCGCACAGGCGGTCCGTCCGATGTTCTGGCTGACGCCTGGCAACTGGAATTCGTCGATCGCGACTATGCCGGGGCCGCCGAGCGCTACGAGCAGCACGCGCTGTCGGCGTCGGGCTATCGTCGGCGTCTGGCCGAATGGGTTGGCAAGGCCCCACCTTTGGACGATCGCGGCTTGCTCGACGCCCTGATCGGACAGGCCCGCTGTCTGGCCAGGCTCGACCGGACGGCTGAGGCCATCGGCGTGTGCCGGCAGGTCGCCTTCAGTCCCTTGGCCGACGGCGCCGACGTCGGCGTCCTTTCGCGGATCGCCAACGCCCGGCTGCTCCTGCTCGGCTGGACGCGCGACCGGAGGCAATACGGCGAGCTGCTCGACGAGACGTTCTCGGGGCTCCTCGACATGCTCTATCAGCCGAACCCGGCGGGTGTGGCACTGCCGGCCGATCAGAATCTCTTCCTGGCACGCAAAGCAATGGACATCGCCGGCCAAAGCCCGCAGCTCCAGTCGCGCCGGCTGCGGATCGGCGGCGTGCCGCTGGAACGACTGGTCGAATTCGAGGCACGATCTCTGGCGCTGGCCGACCGCTTTGCGGCATCGAGCGACTTGGACGCATGGGAGCCGGACCGATTGCAGCCGCTGGAAGCGGCGGACAACGACGTCTACGGCCTTCTTCACAGGTCCGAGCGTTCGGTCTGCTTTGCCCTGTTCTCGGGGCAGACGGTGCGTGCGGCGTTGGGGGAATTCATCGGCAGCTTTCAGACGGACGCCATCGAATGCCGCATCACGGACGACGCCGGCCGGCTGATCGTCGGACCGGACGAACCTCGGACCGAGCCGTTTGTCGCCGGACCGATCGGCGCGCACCTGCCCAACTGGCGGATCGAGCTGTTCTTCCGCGAAGGCGATGTGCTCGAACGGGCCGCCGGCGAACGCATTGCGATCTATACCTGGACGGGCACGCTCGTGATCGTGCTGATCCTTCTGTCAGGCGCCGTTGCCGCCCGGGCCATCGGCAAGCAGGTCAAACTCAACCGGCTCAAGAACGATTTCATCGCCACCGTGACCCACGAGCTCAAAACGCCCCTGGCCTCGATGCGCGTCCTCGTCGATACGCTGCTGGAGGGCCACTATCGGGACCCGCAGCAGGTGACGGACTATCTGCAACTGATCTCGAAGGAGAACGGCCGACTCAGCCGGCTGATCGACAACTTCCTGACCTTCTCGCGGATGGAGCGCAACAAGCAGGCGTTCCGCATGCGCCCGACCTCTCCGGCGGTGATCGCGCACAATGCCGCCGAGGCGGTCCACACCAAGTTCGACAGACCCTCCTGCCGCTTCGAGACGGAGATTCCTGAAGACCTTCCCGATGTGACGGCGGATCCCGATGCGATGGTCACGGTCCTGGTCAACCTGCTGGACAACGCCTACAAATACTCGCGCGACGAAAAGCACATCGTGCTGCGCGTCACGAGCGAGAACGGTTCGGTTCGCTTCGCCGTCTCGGACCACGGTGTGGGCATCCCGCGCCGGGCTCTCAAGCGAATCTTCAAGCGGTTCTATCAGGCCGACCGCACGCTGTCGCGCCGCGCCGAGGGCTGTGGCCTGGGCCTGAGCATCGCCCGGTTCATCATCGACGCCCACGGCGGAACGATTCGCGTCGAGAGCCGGCCGGGCCACGGAAGCACGTTCACCGTCACCCTGCCTGCGAAGGGCTGAGCCGTGGGTGGAAAGGGAATCCCAATGGCAACGGTACTGATTGTAGAAGACGATCCCGTGATGATGCGGGGTCTCGAAGACAACTTCCGAATGACCGGCTTCGACGTGCTCACCGCGTGCGACGGTCCTCAGGGTCTGGAAACGACGTTGAAGGAGCGGCCCGATCTGGTTATTCTCGATATCATGCTGCCTGGAATCAACGGCTATGAAGTCTGCTCGGGCATCCGGGAAAAGGACCTGGACATGCCGATCATCATGCTGACGGCCAAAGACCGTGACAGCGACGTTGTGCTGGGCCTCGACGTCGGCGCCGACGACTACGTCCGCAAGCCGTTCAGCATTCGCGAGCTGCTGGCGCGGGCCAACGCGTTCATGCGACGTCGCAGGATGTGCGAGCCGACGGTCTACGAGTTCGGCGACTGCCGCCTCGATGTGCGCGCCGCCACGTTCCAACGGCAGGGCCGGGACATTCCCCTGACGCCGGGGCAGTTCAGGATGCTGCGGCTGTTTTTGAGAAAGGCGGGCTGCCCGCTGGGCAAGGACGAGATCCGCACGGGCGTATGGGGATACTCGCACTTCATCTCCACAAGAGACATCGATAAGACGGTCGCGGCATTGAATGACAAGATCGGACCCGATCGAATGCATCCGCCTCTTATCCAAGCGGTTGGCCGGGCGGGATACCGATTTGACGCCGGAGTGTTGACGGGCATTGGGCCTGGAGAAACGACGAACTGTCACGTGTGACGTATCTGCTATGGAAACCATCCTGATTGTGGAAGACGACCCCACGATGTTGCGGGGTCTCAAGGACAACTTCGAGTTTCACAACTATCGCGTTCTGACGGCTGAGGACGGCGAGGCCGGTCTGAACGCGGCGTTGGATGCCCGGCCCGATCTGGTCCTGCTGGATCTGATGCTGCCGAAGATCAACGGCTACGAAGTCTGCCGGCTGATCCGCAAGGAGAAGCTCGAGATGCCCATCATCATGCTTACCGCCAAAGGCGAGGAATCCGACATCGTTCTGGGCTTGAACCTCGGGGCCGACGACTACGTCACCAAGCCGTTCAGCATCAAGGAGCTGCTGGCCCGCGTCGAGGCATTCCTGCGACGGACGCGCTCGGCCGAGCCGGAGGTCTATCGGTTCGGCGACTGTACGCTGGACATCGCTGCCCGCAAGCTGACCCGTGGGTCGCAGGAGATCAAACTTTCGCCCAAGGAGTTCAAGCTGCTGGAGCTGTTCCTCAGAAAGCCGGGGCGGGCGCTGAGCCGCGATGAGATTCTCAATCTCGTCTGGGGTTACGATTCGATCTCCGGCCCGCGCACGATCGACCGCTTCGTCACCACCCTGCGCAACAAGATCGAGCCCGATCCCCACAACCCCGTCTACATCCACACCCTCCGCGAGATCGGCTACAAATTCGACCCACCCGTGTAGCCCGGCGGCGCCGTGGACCCTTCCGGCAGTCTTGGCATCTGCCGCGTCTCATCGGTCCCCTTGACAGGGAGATGTCTCCCATATCGCCATTGATTTCTCCAGTCAGTGCTGCTATCGTTACGTCGTTACGCTATTCAGTGAAACACGGGAGCTATGCATGGGCGAAACGGAGCAGACAGTACAGTGGGTACTCTCGATGCTGAAATAGGACGCCGAGCATTGGCGGCAACGGTGATACTGGCGCGACTGGGTGTGGTTCGCGCCGCGTATGTCTTCGGCTCGCATGTCGAAGGCGCGGCCGACGCGTGGAGCGACATCGACGTGGCCGCGTTCGTCGAGGGGGTCGAGCATTGGGACATCCAGAAGCGCGCCGAGGCCATGGCGCTGGTCATGGAAGAGGCGGGATCCGACGTGGAGGCCCATTTGTTCCCCGCGTCCGCATTGGACAATCCGCCTCCGGGCGGATTCGCCGAGTACGTAGTGCGTCATGGCGCTCGTATTCTGATATGAGATCGGCTTGCTCTTCGGTCAACAGGCTTCGGCGAGACCGGCGATCTGTTTGACGGCTTCGATGCAGTCGGGCAGGTCGACCTGTGCGTGGCGGCGTTTCGTGGCGGCCGCGACGAGTCCGACGAACATCGGGCTGGGCCGCAGCGGGCGGCTCGTCAGGCACGGATGGGCCTGAGTCCCCATGAAGAACGGATGGTCCGGCAGTTCGAGGATCTGCATGATCGGCTGGTCGGGCGCCTTGCCGGAGAAGACCAGGCCGCCGGCTTCGAGCGTCTCGATATACTTCGGGTCCACCTCGTAACGATGGCGGAACCGCATCCGGACCGAATCCCTGCCACCGAAGAGGTTCCAGGCCACCGTGTCGGGCTTGATTTCGACGTCGCGGCCGCCCAGGCGCATGTTGCCGCCCAGGCCCTCGATCTTCTTCTGCTCGGGCAGAATGTCGATGACCGGTTCGGCGCATTTCGGGTCCAGCTCGGTGCTGCCGGCGCCCTTGAGCTTGCAGACGTTGCGGGCGAAATCGATCACCGCCATCTGGAAACCCAAGCACAGGCCCAGATAGGGCAGGTCGTTCTCGCGGGCGTAGCGGACGCAGGCGATCTTGCCCTCGGCGCCGCGCGAGCCGAACCCGCCGGGCACGATGATACCGTCCACGCTCGCCAGACGCTCGCCCGCGTTCTTGTCGGTGATGTCCGTCGTGTCGATCCACTCGATGCCTACATCGCAGCCCAGGGCGATCCCCGCGTGCTCCAGGGCGTTGATGATCGAGGCGTAGCTGTCGCGGACGGAGGTGTACTTGCCCGTGATGCCGATGGTGGCCTTGTACCGGGCGGCGCCAATCTTGTCGGTGAAATCGCACCAGCGGGCCCATGCCTTCCGCTCGTGCCGCAGGTTGATGCGGTCCTCGATCTTGAGCAGGCGCAGCACCTCGAAGTCCAGCCCGTGCTCGCGCAGCATTGACGGGATCATGTAGATGCTGGCCGAGTCGTGCAGGCTGACGACGCGCTCGAACGGGACGTTGCTGTAGATGCTGATCTTCTGTCGGGCCTTCTCGTTGACCGGATTCGTCGCCCGGCACGCGATGATGTCCGGCTGGATGCCGAGCTGCATCACCTGCTTGATCCCGAGCTGAGCGGCCTTGGATTTCTGCTCGCCCAGGGCCGGCGGCTCCAGGATATAGGTCAGTGCGACGAAGCAACTGCTGTGCGGTCCCTCCTCATAGGCCAGCTCGCGCATTGCTTCGAGGTAGTAGGCGTTCTCCAGGTCGCCGACGGTGCCGCCGATCTCGACGAAGACGACGTCGGCCTTGCTCTCCGCGGCGAGCTGTCGCAGCTTGAGCTTCACCTCGCCGGTGACGTGCGGGATCATCTGGACATCCCGGCCGAGGTAGTCGCCGTGACGTTCCTTGCTCAGCACGCTGCTGAAAATCTGCCCGCTCGTGGCGAAGTTCGCCCGACTCAGGTCCAGATCCAGCATCCGCTCGTACGTGCCCAGGTCCATGTCGGTCTCCATCCCATCGTCGAGGACGAAAACCTCGCCGTGACGGAACGGGTTCAGCGTGCCCGAGTCGATGTTGAGGTAGCCTTCCAGCTTGATCGGCGCGACCTTCAGCCCTTTGTCCTGGAGCAGCTTGGCCAGGCACGAGGAGAAGATCCCCTTGCCCAGACCGCTCATCACCGTGCCCATGACGAACACGTACTTGGTCTTGCCCTTCTTGTAGCCCGTCGGGATCGGCGAGAAGAACTCGCTCTCCGTCGAGGCGTCACTGAGTTTCGTCAGCAGCTCTTTGCTGTCAGCCATTGGAATCCTGTCCTTGGGATGCTGGGGTGTTACGGGTCGGGTCGTTCATGTCCTGCTGGCGGTATCGTTGGACGAAGGCGGCGTATTGCTGGGGGGTGTCGATGCCTTCGGCGGTGTGCTCGACCGTGCCGACGAGGATGGCGTGGCCGTTCTCGATGACGCGGAGCTGTTCGAGCTTTTCGAGCTTTTCCAGGGGCGTCTGCGGCAAGGTCGCCAATTGCAGCAGGAAGTCTCGGCGGTAGGCGTAGATGCCGATGTGCCGCAGATACTGATCGGCCGGACCGATGCCGTTGCGGTCTCGGTCGTAGGGGATCGCGCTGCGGGAGAAGTAGATCGCCCGCCCTCGCGTATCGACGATGGCCTTGACGACGTTGGGATCGGCCACCTGTTCGGCCTGCCGTAGCGGCGATGCCAGTGTCGCCATGGGAACGTCGGGGTTCTCGACGAGGAGCCGGGCCAGGAGGTCGATGTGGTCCGGGTCGATTTCGGGCTCGTCGCCCTGGACGTTGACGACGATGTCGGCGTCCAGACCGGCGACGGCCTCGGCGATGCGGTCGGTCCCGCTCTGGTGGGCCGGGTCGGTCATCACGCACTCGGCGCCGAAGGCCCTGGCGGCCTCGACGATTCGCTCGTCGTCGGCAGCGATGAGCACTCTTTGAGGCAGGGCGGCCTTGCAGGCCCGCTCGTAGGTGTGCTGGACGAGATATTTGCCGGTATCTTGGGCGAGAACTTTCCCGGGGAACCTGGTCGAATCGTACCTCGCCGGTATACAGACTACGATTTTCACCGTCGCTCGAACATGCACGCGTGAACAGTCATTTGGCCCAAGTGGCTGTTCATATTGGAAAAGACAAGACCCCGTTGCGGCCACACGCCCCAACCCAGATAGCCAACGGGACCGTATCATAGACCGATCAATGCGGACTGTCAACTATTGATGACTTGAAATCCGAGGATGGTGTTCTATACTTCACGGGCGGGTCGCGCGAACGAACGTCAAATCCCGTCGATTGAAGAAAGGAATGCCATGCTCAAGAACGTCCCGCCGGTGATCGGTCCGGAGTTGATGAAGGTCCTGATGGAGATGGGCCACGGCGACGAGATCGTGCTGGCCGACGGCAACTTTCCCGCCGCCGGCATCGCGCAACGACTGCTCCGCTGCGACGGGCATGATGTGCCGCCGCTGTTGGAGGCGGTCCTGAAGTTCTTCCCGCTCGATATCTATGTCGAGCGGCCGGTAGCCCTGATGGCGGTGGTCCCGGGCGATAAGACCCGCCCGACGATCTGGGAGCAATACCGCCAGATCGTGGTCGCCAGCGGAGAAAAATTCTCGGATTTCGAGTTCGTCGAGCGGTTTGCCTTCTACGAGCGGGCCAAGAAGGCCTACGCCGTGGTCGCGACCAGCGAAAAGGCCCTTTACGCCAATATTATCCTGAAGAAGGGCGTTTTGTAGGCCATGTCTGCAAGTCGGACGCTCATTTGGGTCTTGTGGGGAGTCTGCGGCAAATGCGACGGATGGCTTGGGTCCTTCGGGTGGTTCCGGGGCGGATCGGGGGGCTGCCCGGGCCGGAAAAGACGACTTTGTCCTATAAATGGGCTCTGGATTCTTGACACAAACGCGATCTGGCGGTACAATTGACGTGTTCTGGTGATATTGGGTCCGCGTCCGGCGTGTTTGCTTTGCTGTCGAGGCAGAGCGGTTCTCACTTGGGCGCTGCCGACGGCGTCTCGGTCGCGGATGAGGTGAAGAAAGACGGAACAGGCATGGGTGTCCGCGCATCAAGGGTGTAGTTTTTGCGGATGTCTGCGCTCTGCGGCGGTGGGTGGCTGCTCGCGGGGGATGGGTTTGTCTGACTCGCGGAGGCCGTGTCCTGTTGCAGAGCAGGGGTGGCAGTTTTGGAGCGCCTGGAGAGGCCAAAGAAAAGGAAAGGTTCATGGGCAGTAGACGCAAGGGCTTTACGCTGATCGAACTTCTTGTGGTCATCGCGATCATCGCGATCCTGATGGGTGTGCTGATGCCTGCCTTGAGCCGCGTGAGGAAGCAGGCGAGAAAGGTCACCTGTCTGGCCAATCTGAAGCAGTGGGGCCTGGCGTTCGCCCTGTATTGCGAGGAGAACAACGGAAAATTCTTCACAGGCGAAGTCCGTGGCAGCACCGCCGACGTGGGCTCCGGTGCATTCTGGCGGATCACGATGCGGCCCTACTCCAAGGACATCAAGATGTGGCTGTGCCCGCAGGCGACCAAGCCTCGCCCGACGGGTGGAATCCCCGCTGGTGGGTGGTCGTACCTTGCCTGGCAGGTTGGTGATGATATTGGCAGCTACGGTCTGAACGGCTGGATTCTGAATGTCCGCGAGGCCAGAGGCTCCAAGACCAGCGCCTGGGGACGCGCCGACGCCGATGCGCTCGGCCGGCCGCGGCACTGGGGCCGACCGCCGAGCAAGAATGCCAGCGACGTGCCCGTGTTCGCAGGTGGCTGGTGGGTGGATTTCTGGCCGCTGGAGACCGATCAGCCCCCGGAGACGGACGCGGGCCCTGGCGATACGCCGGGCACCAACGAGATGAACCGCGTTTGCGTCGACCGGCACGACGGCTTTGTCAATATCCTCTTCGCCGATTGGTCAGTTCGTCCGGTCGGTCTCAAGGAGCTCTGGACGCTGAAGTGGCACCAGACATACAACGTCAACGGTCCGCGAACGCTGGCCGGCGGTGTCGATCCGAGTTCGTGGCCTCAATGGATGGCCAAGTACAAGGACTACTAATCAGAACGGGACACAATACGCGGCACGTGAGAGCGCATGGCGTGTGGCCGAAGTGGTCGGGCCGTACATAAGATCAGCGACACGGGTAGGAGCAGAACGATGGATAAAAGAGCGAAGGGTTTCACACTGATCGAGCTTCTGGTGGTCATCGCCATCATCGCGATATTGATGGCCATTCTGATGCCGACACTGAGTCGCGCCCGGGAGCAGGGCCGGCGGGCGGCGTGCATGGCCAACCTCAAGCAGTTGACGCTCGCATGGCTGATGTATGCCGATGAGAACAGCGGCAAGATCGTCAACGGCGCGGCCGGTATCGACAGTACCGTTGCGTCACAAGGGCCCTACTGGGCGGGCAAGTGCTGGCACGACAGCTACTCCTCCGGTATGATCCTGGACGAGGAGTTGCAGAGAGACGGCATCAAGAAAGGCGCTCTGTACGCCTACATCCGGGACACGGGCCCCTATCGCTGCCCGACCGGCACGCGGGGCGAATTGCTGACCTATGCGGCGATGGATTCGGTGAACGGGCTATCGAGAACGGGAACCGTCTCGGGAAGCGTGGGGACCCGCGTGGGCAAGACGGTTACGTGGCTGCGGCGCGTCGATGAGATCATCAGCCCCGGTCCGGCGTATCGCATGGTCTTCATCGACGAGGGATGGGTGACGCCCGACAGCTACGCCGTGCACTATGTGCAGGAAACCTGGTGGGACGACGCCCCCGTGCGACACGGAGACGGTGTCAACATCTCCATGGCGGACGGCCACGTCGAGTACTGGAAGTGGCGAGGCGCCGGTACGATCAAGTACGGCAAGGCCCAGCAGAAGGCGCACTCGAGCAACAACCGCGCACCGGAATCGGAAGAAGATCGCGAAGATCTGCACAGGCTGCAGACCGCCACATGGGGCCGTCTGGGCTACTGACAGCGGCTGGCTGGTCCATCGGAGGCGGACCGGCGCAGGAAGATACAATCTCCGGCTGATATCGACGAGGTCCCTGTCTTCGGACGGGGACCTCTTTTTTTGGTGCCTTCGGAGGGTCTCCGTGTCGTTCAGGGCGTCCGTCGTCTGTCGCGATAGCTCAGCGGAACGACGAGGACGGCGCAATCGGCCTTGCGGACGACCTTCTCGGTGACGTTGCCGAACAGGGCCTTCTGGAGCGCCCCGCGTCCCTGGCGTCCCATGACGATCAGATCGACCTGATGCTCGCGGGCGAAGGCGAGGATCTCCTGGTGGTCCTTGCCGATGCGGATCTCGACCTTCAGCTCGATGTGCTCGGGCAGTTTCGAACGATACGTCTCGATCCGTTCGTCGACGTCGTGGCGGGCCTTGGCATCGACGTCGTCCACCTCGTAGATATACGTCTTCCAGAACTGGGCCTCGGACTCGGGGATCACATGCAGCAGGTAGAGCCGGCACCCGGGCCGTCGGCTGGCGGCATCGACCGCAAAGGAGAAGGCGAAATCCGCGTTCTCCGAGAAGTCGGTGCAAAAGAGGATATGGGAGAACGTCGTTTCACCTGAGTTGAGCGGGTCCATTGTCCACATGTCTCCCGAACGGCCCGTGCAGGGGCGTTCTGTCTATCTGACCATCTCCGGCAGAAACAGGCACAGTCGAGGGAAGGCGATCAGGACGATCGCCGCGACGATCAGGGCCGCCAGGAATGGCAGGGCCCCGCGAAAGACCGTCTGCAGGGGCACGTCGCGGGCGATGCCGCTGACCACATATACGCACACGCCCACCGGCGGGCTGATCACGCCCATCTGGGTGACGACCACGATGATCACGCCGAACCAGATCGGATCGTAGCCGAGCTGGAGGACTACAGGGTAGAAGATGGGGATGGTCAGGAGGATCAGGCCCAGGGCATCGACGAAGCAGCCGGCCAGAAGGTAGAACAGAATGATCAGGCCCATGACGCTCCAGCCGGGAAGAGGCAGATTCGCCAGGAACGAGGCCAGCTCGTAGGGGATCCGCGTTACCGCCAGAAATCGGCCGAAGATGACGGCGCCGGTGACGATGATCATGACCATGCACGAGGTGCGGACGGTCTCCTGAAGCGAACGGATCACCTTACGGATGGTCAACTGCCTCTTGACCAGGGCGATCACCAGAGTGCCGGCCGCCCCGATGGCCGCCGCCTCGGTGGGGGTGAAGAACCCGGCGAACATCCCGCCCATGACCACGATAAAGAGCACCAGGGTCTCGATGACGCCCGTCAGCGAGGCGAACCTGGCGGCCCAGCTTGTCGGCGGGGCGGCGGGGCCGAGATGCGGACGCCGCCTGCAACTTATGTAGATCGTCAGGCAGAACAGCAACGCGATCAAAAGGCCGGGGACGATCCCCGCAATGAACAGCTTGCCCACCGATTGTTCGGTCATGATCGCATAGACGATGAAGACCACACTCGGCGGGATCAGCATGCCCAGGCTGCCGCCGGCGGCGACGGCCCCGCAGCCGAGTTCCATGCTGTACTTGTAGCGCTTCATCTCGGGCAGGGCCACCGAAGCCATCGTCGCGGCGGTGGCCGGGCCCGACCCGCAGATCGCGCCGAAGGCGGTGCAGGCGCCCACCGTGGCCATGGCCAGGCCGCCCGGCAGGGCGCCGAGCCAGTGATAGGCGGCGTTGAACAGCCGCCGGCTGATCCCGGCGTGGAAGGCCACCTGTCCCATCAGTACGAACAGCGGGATCACGGTCAGGCCGTACGAGCTGAACGTGTCGTACAGGTCCATCGTGATCATGCTCATCGCGGCCTGGGGGGTGCGGACTACCGCGAACCCGACGAACCCGACGACGGCCATCGCGAATGCCACGGGCAGGCTGGCCGCCAGCAGGACGAGCAGACAAAGGCAACCGAGAATGCCAATCTGGATCGGCGTCATGGCTTGATCATCTCCCGGTCCGGATGGAGGAGGCTGTGTCCGACCACCAGGACGACGATCGCACAGCACAAGCCGATGACGTACAGGACCCAGAAGACCGGGAACTGGAGCGTCTGGCTGACCTGCCCGGTCCGGCGAAAATCGAGCCCATAAAGGACGCTGCGCCAGGCGAGAAAGGCGAACAGGGCCATCGTCAGCAGCCGCATCACACTGTCGACCGCAACCCGGCCACGGCGGTTGAGCTTGTGGAAGAAGTACTCGATCGCCACATGGCCCTTGACCGCCGTGGTGTAGGGCAGCGCCGTCGCCAGGCTCAGCGCCCCGAGGATCTTGACGATGTCGTAGGCGCCGACGAACGGGCGATTGATCCACCGCAGGCGCAGGATCACGTCGGCGCATGTGACCAGCATGATCGCCAGCACACTGAGGCCGGAGACGATCGCCATCGCATAGACGATGACACGCAGCGCCTTGCCACAGGCGGCCCACACGGCCGTTAGAAGCGACATGAAGCCCGCCGATTCCGCCATTTACTGTCCAGTCGCTTCCGAATGTTTCGCAATCGCCGCCCGCAGGTCGTCCAGGAACTGCTGGCCGGGCAGGCCCTTTTCGGCCGCGGCCTTGACGTACTCGTCGAGGACGGGTTGGACCGCCGCCTGCCAGCGCTGCTGCTCGGCCGCATCCAGCGTGATCACCTCGCGCCGGAGTTCTTCAATGAACGCCGCCCCTTCCTGATCGGCCTGGTCCCACGCCTGGCCGTGTTTGGCGACCCATTCTTCACTGACCTCGGCGAAGATCTTCTGAACGTTGGGACTGAGGCGGTCCCAGGCGTCCTTGTTCATCACGACGAACATGGCCGTCGTATAGCCGATGACCGACGTTTCGGTCACGTGGTTGATGACCTCGGCCTGCTTCCAGCCTTTGAGCGTCTCGATCGGGCAGAACGTGGCGTCGACCACGCCCTTCTGGAGGGCCTCATAGGTCTCGCCCTGGCTCATCGCGATGGGGGTGCCGCCCAGGCTCTGGACGATCTTGGACGACAGGCCCGTGGCGCGGACCTTCAGATCGGCCAGGTCCTCCAGTCGGCGCACCGGCTTGCGCGAGGCGAGGATGCCCGGCCCGTGTGCGTGGACGTACAGCACGCGAACGTCGGCGACCTCGGCGGGCTGGTACTTGTGCGTCATCTCCGTCGCGACCTTCGTGGCCACCATGCCGTTGGGGTAGCCCAGAGGCAGGTCGAGTCCTTCGAGCAGGGGGAAGCGTCCGCGCGTGTAGGCGAAGCAGCTCATGCCGATGTCGGAGACGCCGCTGACGACGCCCTCATAACACTGCGGGGCATTGGTCAGCGTGCCGCCCGGATAGATGGTGATTTTGACCTGCCCGTTCGTGCGCCTGCCGATCTCGTCGGCCCATGTCTGGGCCGTCTGGCACTGAATGTGCGTCGGCGGGAAGAACACACTGTACGACAGCTCCGTCACCTTCTCTTCGGGCGACGGACCACAGCCCAGCAGGGCTGTCAGCACGATTCCTGCGACCACGAGCGACATGAAGATGTTGCACCATCTCATGAGAATACCTCCCAGCAGCCCACACCGTTAAGTCGGCAGCGGCCTCGGCCTCGCCGAGACGCGCACGGATACGCACCTTCTCACCGGCCATACTACGGCAGAATCCATCCGGTTGCAAGAACTCCCTTTTCGGATTGCAGGCGAGCTTGTTCTGGCGGCGGCCGGCGTGTACAATGAACATGGCGCAATGACCGTGGGAACCTTCACTGCACTTAGGGGGACACAATTTGGCGACCGAGCGAATGGAGAATCCACGGGTGACGCCCTTGAAGCGGAACCTCCAGGGTGTCATCCTCGGCAAGAGCGACAGCATCGACGTGATGATCGTCGCGCTGCTGGCGGGCGGGTCGGTCCTGATCGAAGACGTGCCGGGCGTGGGCAAGACCACGCTGGCCAAGGCCCTGGCCCAGAGCATCGACGCGACCTACCGGCGGATTCAGTTCACGCCCGATCTGTTGCCGGCCGACATCCTCGGCTCGTCCATCTACAACCCGGTCAGCGGGGATTTTCGGTTCGATCCGGGCCCGATCTTCTGCAACATCCTGCTGGCCGACGAGATCAACCGGGCCTCGCCGCGAACGCAGTCGGCCCTGCTGGAGGCGATGAACGAGAACCAGACAACGATCGAGGGCCAGCGCCGGCCGTTGGCCAAGCCCTTCATGGTGATCGCTACGGAGAACCCCATCGAGTTCCACGGCACCTATCCGCTGCCGGAGGCGCAGTTGGACCGCTTCCTGGTCCGTCTGGCGATCGGCTACCCGTCGGCCGAGGTCGAGGTCGATATTCTCAAGTCGCACGCGAACCACGAGCCGATCGAGAGCGTTGAGCCGGTGCTGAGTCTGGAGCAGGTCCGCCGGATCCAGGAGGAGGTGGCCGAGGTGCACGTCGATGATACGATCCTCGAATACATCGTCGAGATCGTGCATGCGACGCGGCACGACAACCGGCTCGAACTGGGCGTCAGCACCCGCGGGACCCTGATGCTCTCGCGGGCCGCCCGCGCCAGGGCGTATGCTTTGGATCGGGATTTCGTGATCCCCGACGACGTGGCATGGGTGATCCCGCACGTGCTGCCGCATCGCATCCTGCTGACGGCCAAGACGCAGCACAGCGGCGTGACGGCCCAGCAGGTCGTTGCGGAGATCGTCGGGCGGATCAAGGTCCCCGTGTGAGGTGTCAGGTATGGCCGCGACCCGTGGGAGGATGCGTCTTGCTGCGACCGAGCCCGGACGGATGCTGCTGCTCGGGACGATCTTCTTCGGCCTGGCCGCGCAGATCGTTCCGGCGTTCGGCGTCCTCTCGGCCTTGGTCGTCGTCATGCTGACGGTGCTGGTCGTCGGCTTCGTTCTGCGGCCCCGAGTCGACGTGACGGCGCACCTTCCCGATCACGTGGTCGCCGGTCAGGAGACGCAGTTTCGCTACACGATCGAGAATGTGGCACGCGTCCCGGCATACGACCTGTCCGTGCGTCTGGCGGGGTTGCCGGCCACGATCGAGCAGGTCGGCGGCCCGGAGACGATCGCTCGCCTTGGGCCGGGCCAATCGACGCCGGTGGTCGCCACGGTGAGGGCCCGCCGGCGCGGCAGCCATCCGATCCCTTTGCCGATCTGCGAGTCCAGCTTCCCCTTCAATCTTCTGCGTTTCAGTCGCGTCCGGAAGGACCGCCAGACGCTCACCGTGCGGCCGGTGTTTTATCGACTGCAAATGCGTTTGTCGCACCTGGCGGCGGAAAGCCGGTACGGCCTGTCCGGGTCGGCCGGCCGGGCCGAGGTATCCCCGGAATATGCCGGCAACCGTCCGTTCCTCCCCGGTGACTCCCCGCGACGCATCGACACCCGCGCCTGGGCCCGCCTGTCGGTTCCGGCCACCAAGCAATACCACAACGACAGCGACAGCCACGTTGGCCTCGTGCTGGACACCCGAATCGAATCCGCAAGGGCCAGGTCGGCAGCTCAGGAGATCCCCGAGCTGGAGGCGGCGATCTCTCTCTGTGCGTCCATTGCCTTCACCATCCAGCGGCATTGCCTCATCGACTGGCTGCTGGTGGGGGCCGAGCTGCACGATCTGGCGACCTGGCCCAGGACGATGCGCGTCGACCGGGTCCACGAGATCCTGGCGACGGTGGACTCGGCCGAACGCTACGATTTGGATCGAATGGCCGACGCACTGGCGAATCGCTTTCGTCGTATCTCTCAGGTGATGTTCGTTCTCTTGAGATGGGATGACATGTATTCTGATCTGCTGGAACTGGCTGTTGCGGCCCGCTGCCGCTGTACGGCGTACACCGTGGTCACCCCCGGCTCGGATCGGCCCAAGGGCGAGACCGTAAGGAGCGGTTCCTCGATTGTGATGTCCGTTGGAACGCCCGAGGAGATCCTGGCCGGGCGTCTGGGGCCCCTATGAGACCGCAGAAGATGGTTGCGGTTGTCATGGTTCTGACCAGTTCGGCGATGACCGCCTGGGTGTCGATGGATATTGCCTACCCGGCTATCCTCGGCATGTTGGGCCTGCTGGGCCTGTCGCGGCGGTTCACGTGGAATTTCAAGCCGGAGAAGCGCATCATCACATCGTTGCTCATGCTGGTCCTGGCGATCTTCTTTGCCCTGCACTACAGCTACACCCGCCCGCACGGCTGGGTCGCTCACGAGGAGGCGATGAGCCTTGCCTGGCAGACCGTCGCCCGGTACTTCCTGGCCGGGATGATCCTCATGCTCTTTCTCGGGTCGCCTCGGCAGCTTCCGGCCTCGCTCGGGCTCTTCCACGTCGCCAACACGGTCTGTGCCGGTCAGGTTCTGCTGTTGGAAGACAGATTCATCGTCTTCCGGCTGTTGGAGTTGTTCTCAGTCATTCTTGTGATCCTCTATGCCGCGACCACGCGTGGTCCCGACCCGGCGCCGGTCCCGGTGGCCGTCGGGCCTCCCGTGGGGTTGCGGCCTCGCACCTCGCCGCGATGGGTCGCCTGCGGACTGATCCTCGTTGCCGCCGGCAACGTCGGATGGGCCGTCAGTTCGGCCCTCTATCGCCATGTCGAGCTTCTCGAATATCTTCCGGCCTGGTTCGGCAAGCAGGTCATCAGCATGGATCTGGGGGCCGGGGACGCCGCGAGGATCGCCTTCACTACCAGCGGCCGCCTGTCGAGTCTGGCTCTGGTGCTGGAGGAGCAGGACGCGACGCCCGCGCTGATGATCGAGAGCGATGAGCCGCCCGGCTATTTGCGGGGGCGCGTCTTCGAGGTCTACCGCCAGTCGCAGTGGCTCGATCTGTCGTATCAGGAGGCCATCTTCCCGCAACAGGGCAGCCTGCATTTTGCGACCCGGATGAATGTCTTCCGCCTGAACGAGGACGATGCGGCGGATGCCAGGTCCATGACGATTCGGCACGAGTTCCAGTTCGACGATGCGGCCTTCGCGCCGTTGGGATTGTCTTACGTCGAGGCGTCGTTCCGGCTGCTTCTTCGCGACGACGACGATGTCATCTACGCACCGAGACTGCCCAGCGGCCGCAAGTATCGCGTCAGCTATCTGTCGTCGGGTCGGCACAGGGCGCCGCAGGATGTGCAGCTTCGCCGAGCACTGGATGTGCCGTCTTCGCTCGACCCGCGAATTGACGGGCTTGTGGCCCGGGTCTTCGCCGGCTGCGAGAGCACCGCCGAGAAGATCGACGCTGTCGTCAGGCACTTTCGGACGAACTACACCTATTCCTACGACCCGGAAATCCCGCTCGATCGGGAGGCGTTGAGCTACTTCCTGCTCGATGGCTCCAAGGGCTATTGCGAGTACTTCGCCTCCGGTGCGGCGATCCTTCTGCGTCTGGCCGGGGTGCCGGCGCGCTACGTCGTCGGGTTCCTCGTCACCGAACGGGATGCCCGTACGGAGATGTGGGTCGCCCGGAACATGGACGCCCACGCCTGGGTCGAGGCCTGGGACGAGCAGCAGGGTCGCTGGGTGACCGTCGAGGCGACGGCGCAGGGCGACGAGGCGATTTCCGCTGCGGAGGAACAGGCCCGCACCGACGGCGGGGGGATCAACATCGTACTGGCGCAGTTCCTCCACGCCCTGTACGAATACGGTTTGCTGGGGGCTCTGGGCTGGCTGTTGATGTCTCGCGGCGGGACCGTCTCTCTGCTGGCGCTGGTGGTATTGTCTGTCCTGGCGTTCTGGTGGGCCCTGTCGCGACACCGTGGCTCCCGACGTTCCTCCGGCTCTCGAGGGCGAGCGGATCCAACGATTGCGGCTCTGCACGGCTTGTTGGCTCGGATGGACCGCAGACTCAGAGCCGCCGGTGTCCGCCGGTCGTTGGCCGAAACGCTTCATGCCTTTGCCGAACGGCTCCGCGCCGCCGGTTCGAGCGACATCGATCGCGATGCACATGGGGATCGAGACTGGGCGGAGATATCGGATTGGTACGTCGAATACGCCAACGTGCGATACGGCAGGGCGGTTCGCCCCGAGCATCTGGAGACGCTCCGGCGGCGCGCCGAGGCCGCGATGGGCCTTCTCAGAGGCCGTCGTTCCAGATCGACCCTACGTGTGTTTCAGGAACGGGACGGCGATCGGATAACGCCATAGGCGACCTTGAGAGGCCTGGACCGTTCCCACGACGATCAGCACAAGGTGGATGACGGTCAGAAGCCACAGCAGCACGACGAACTTGACCGAGACCAGGCACAGCAGCCAACAGACGACGCCATAGATCAAAAGCGAGATCTGGTAATTCATGGCCTGGCGCCCATGCTCGTCGACGAAGCGGTGCTTGTCCCGTTCGATCAGCCAGATCAGCAGCGGAGCGAAGAACCCGACAACGCCAAGAAGGTGGCACAGCATGGCCATGTTCCGGGCATCCCGCGAGGTTTCCGTCTGTGGTCCGGCTTGCACCTCGGCTCCATAGCCGGATGAGAGCTTCGCCCCTTCGGACCAGCGGGGACCATTTTCTTCTGCCATGATCCAACTCCTGTACTGCACGCCCATGTTACATATAGCAAAGGGTTTTGTGCTCGGTCAAGACGGAAACCCGCGTGGCGGGAAGGGCGATTTTATCGCCGGGGTCCGGCGCCGCTGACGTCGATCGGCTCGATGCCCATGGCGCGCGCGGGCGAATCGGGGGCGATCTCGACCTTGCCGTCGCGATAGGCGGTCAGCTTCGGGTCGGCCAGGATGTTGGCGGCGTCCGCCTGCATCGAGTATTCGCCCGTTTGCGAGTATTGGTCGAGCTTTTTGCATTCGACCTTGCCGGCGTCGCTGTGCAGGACGTTGCCCGCCAATGTGGTGATCCCCTCGCGGTTGTCGAACACGATCTTGCCTTTGGCCCAGAGGATGTTCTTCTCGAAGCGATAGTCGGACGATCTGGGCCAGGTCAGACGCAGGTCACCTTCGTTGATGAAGACGTTGTTGCGGATCGTGTTGCCTTTGGCCATGTGGTTGTGGCTTGGACGCATGACGTTGACGGACAGATTGCCCTCGACCAGGCAGCCCTCCGACTGTTCGTCGAGGTAGTAGGCCGAGGCGCCGTAGCCGCCCGTGTCGATGATGTCGTGGATGTAGTTGCCGCGCAGGATGAGGTTCTTGCCCCCGAAGCAGTAGATGCCGCCGCCGTCGTGGAGTTCGAGCATGGCGTCGTGGATCCGATTGGCCTCGATGCGGGTGTTCTGGCCCCCGTAGTTGACGGCCGAATACGGTGCGTGGTGCACATGGTTGTGAGCGACGAGCGAATCCCTGCCTCCGCCCTGCAGCGCGATCGCGCTGGGATACGTCAGACCCACGTCATGGACGTGGTTGTCGACAGCTTCGATGCGTGCGCCGCTGAACCGAATACCGCAGGCGCCGACGTGATGCACGTGACATCGGCGAATCCGCAAATCGTTCCCTGCGGCCTTGATCCCCTGTCCGCCGGCGTGGAGGACTTCGAGGTCGCCGAATGTGCAGTTCTCGGCGTTGGCGACCGACAGCGCGCCGTCGAACCGGCCGGCGCCGAACCCGCCGGCTGCCAGGGGTGTGGTGGTTGCCGCCAGCCTCAGCCCGCGCAGCGTGACGTTCCTGACGGGCTTGTCCCGGCTCCCTTGCACGCGGACGATCGACTCGACGACCGGGGCGACGACCTTGGCCTCGCTCATGTCCTCGCCCGGCAGGGGCCAGTAGACCACCTTGCCCGCCGTGCGGTCGAGGTACCACTGTCCCGGTTCGGTCAAGCCTTCGCGAACGTTCCAGACGACGTAGGTCTTGACGCCGAACGCGCCGGCCGGATGCCCCGTCGGACTGGAGAACGTCAGCGTATGCGTCTGGGTGTCGATCGCCGCGACGCCCACCATCGAGTCGTCCCACATGTGGTAGACCGTGATCTCGGCGTTTCGAATGTCGAGCCACGGGCCCAGGTCCTCGGGTCGGTATTTCAGGGTGGTCAGCTCCTCGTCGGTGGGCTTGCGTTGCCAACCGCCGCCGGTCGTGCTCATCCAGCGGACGTCGAAGACGCTGCGATGCTCGAAACGTCCCTTCTTCGGCAGCCGGGCGCGGGGGCAGTAACGGCCGTTGACGATCAGGGCGCGGAAGTCCCATTCACCTTCCTTGACACCGGGCAGCGTCGCGGCGTAGAAGTTCGGCCCATCCTTGTGCCATCCGGTGACCTTGCGACCGCCGTACAGCGTCACATCAGCTCCGGTCGTCGCCTCGATCGAAAGTCCGCTGTCCTTTTCGGTCAGGACGACCGGCCTGTCAAGGAAGTACTCACCCGCCTGCACGACGATCCGACGGGACGCTTCGGTCCCCAAGGTGCGGCTGGCCCGGCACGCGGCGGCCAGCGTCGCCAGCGGTCCATCCGTGCGATCCGCATCGGGCTGGGCCAGCCGACCGGACCACGAATCGTCTCCGTTCGGCGAGACATGAAAGGTCACGACTTCCGAAGCATCACTCTTGCGGACGGTGAATGTGGCAATGGCCATCAGGATCAAAAGGGTGCAGGTCATGGAGGTCTTTGTCATGGTTGCGGCTCCACCAAGAGGGCATCGAGGATTCCACATCGATTGCTGCGTCCAGTCATTGTAACCGACTCGACGGCCCAAGGGAACGCTCAAACCTTGGATCGTACGTGGCGTGCGAGAACGCGTTTGCCAAACGGTAGTGGCAGCCGCTATATTGGGCACATGACTTCGGAAAATGTCGGCATTGCCCTGGGCTTGACGTTGCTGGCTGGTCTCTCGACGGGGATCGGCAGCGCCATTGCCTATTTCATCAAGCGGCCCAAGATCGTCTACCTCGCCTTCGCGCTGGGTCTGTCGGGCGGCGTGATGATCTACATCTCGTTCATGGAGATGCTCCCCGAGGCGATGGAAACGATGGGCGAAAAATGGGCGCTGCTGGTGTTCTTCCTCGGCATCGGCATCATGGCGCTGATCGACCTGCTGATCCCCGAGCCGGAGAACCCCCATAACTTCGACGATATGGACACGCCGAGGGTCGCGCACGGCAGCCACAAGCTCATGCGCACCGGCGTATTCACCGCCTTGGCCATCGGGGTGCACAACTTTCCGGAGGGACTGGCGACATTCGCCGCGACGCTCAGCGATGTAAAGCTGGGCGCCTTCATCGCCATCGCCATTGCGATCCACAACATTCCCGAGGGGATCGCGGTGTCGGTGCCGATCTTCTACGCCACCGGCAGCCGGAAGAAGGCTTTCCTCTATTCGTTCCTCTCCGGCGCCTCCGAGCCGGTCGGGGCGATCATCGGCTACGTCGTGCTCATGCCGTTCCTGTCGCCGGCCGTCCTGGCCGGTACCCTGGCCTTCGTCGCGGGCATCATGATCTACATCGCGCTCGACGAGCTGCTGCCCACCGCCCACCGCTACGGCCACGGCCACCTCGTCATCGGCGGCATCGTCCTGGGCATGCTCGTCATGGCCGTGAGCCTCTTGATGATCTGACGAACCAGATCAAGTATCAAAGGTCAAGAATCAAACTTGCGGAATCCGCCTTCGGCGGATGACGGTAACATTCCTGCATTTTGATGTTTGCGATTTGATTTGCTCCTATCCGTACTTGTATCCACAGTTGTCACAGAATTTCGCATCCGGGTCGTTCATTTCCCGGCACTGCGGACAGGGTTTGGCTTTCTCCATCGCTTGCCCGCACTGGTCGCAGAATCGGGCGCCGGCATCATTGAGTGCGTTGCACTTGTGGCAGCGGATCTTCGTTGCCGCGCCGCCCGGACCGAGTCCACCTTCCTTGAGCCCCTGCCCAATGGCACCCGCGACCATCTTGATCCCCTGCTGCGTGCCGTCGGCCATGTAGTTGAACGTATCTTTGACTACCGGGGCGGTTTCCTGGGCGCCGTAACGCATGACCTTGCCCATGTAGCCATACGAGGTCATCACAATCCCGACAAACAACAGCGGCATCCCCACGAACGGGCACCAAGCGTGCTGCGGCGGTCCGAAGCTGCCGAACGCGCGGAAGAAACCCACCATGCCCACGACGACAAAGCCCAAACCGATCAGTGCGATCATCGGCCCTATGACACGCAGGGCGTTGCGTACACTCGTGTGCCCCGGATCCAACTGTCGTTCTTTCACTATGCCACCTTTCTTCGCAAGCGGCTGCCTTACGGCACATCAACTCTCGGCCGGTGCCTGCGTCTTCAGAACCGAGGTGGCCGTCTTGATCACGCCGGCGATATTCGCCAGATCCGACGGGATAATCATGGTGTTGTTCGTCTTGGCCAGCTTGCCGAACTCGTCGAGGTATTGCTCGGCGATCCGCAGGTTGACCGCGTCGGCGCCGCCCTTGTCGCTGATGGCGGCGGCGATCTTGTGGATGCCCTCGGCCGTGGCCTCGGCGACGCGCTGAATCTCGACGGCGCGGCCTTCCGCCTCGTTGATGCGCTTCTGCTTCTCGCCCTCCGACCGTGCAATCATCTCCTGCCGGTCGCCTTCGGCGCGGTTGATCTTGGCCTGGCGGTCGCCCTCGGACTCGGCGATGGTCGCGCGTTTCTCTCGCTCGGCCCGCATCTGCTTTTCCATCGCGTCCTTGATGCTCTGCGGCGGCATGATGTTCTTGACCTCGTACCGCGTGACCTTGACGCCCCACGGATCGGAGGCCTTGTCCACCGCTTCGACGATGGCGCTGTTGATCACGTCGCGCTCCTCGAACGTCTTATCGAGGTCGAGCTTGCCCATGACGCTGCGCATCGTGGTCTGGGCCAGTTGTGTGGCGGCGAAGCGATAGTTGTCGATGCCGTACGATGCCTTCTTGGGATCGACCACCTGCATGTAGAGAATGCCGTCGACCTCGACCGCGATGTTGTCCTTGGTGATGCACTGCTGCGGCGGTACGTCCACCGCCTGCTCCTTCAGCGTGTGGCGGTACGAGACACGATCCACGAACGGCAACAGCACGTGGAAGCCGGCTTCGAGCGTCGTGGCGTACTTTCCCAGACGCTCGACGATAAAGGCCTGCTTCTGCGGCACGATGCGGATCGTCTTGATGAAGACGATCACAGCAAAGACCAATACGCCGATCAGGACCACGGTCAACGGACTGATGTTGGATTGCGCCAGCATGATTGTTCTCCTGTCATCAGGGAGTTGAATCTTATGTTTGTTCGTCGGCCGGAGGCGATCCTGCCTATACCGGCTTGACCTTCAGCGTTGCACTGCTCTTCTGTGTGATCTCCACGACCGCACCGACGGCGATCTCCTCATCCGCCTGGGCGGTCCAGTGGGTTCCGTGGAATTCCACCCGCCCGGCCAGCTTGGGCGTGATTTCGCTCGTGACGATCGCCCGCTGCCCGACATACTCGTTCAGGTCGACGTTGGCGTTCTGCCTGTCGGTGGCGAACCCGCCGAACAGGCCCTTGACCCAGCGCCGCGCCCCCACGAGCAAGACGACCGACGAAATGATGAACAGGCCCAACTGGGCGTTCAGCGACAGCGGCGTGACCAGACAGACCAACGCGACGACCCAGGCTCCCACCGCGAAGAAGGCGATGATCAGACCCGGCACGATGAACTCGGCCACCAGCAGCACCAGGCCCACCAGGAACCAGATCAACTCGGGTTTGAGGAACTCCTTGAGCCAGTCCATATCCCATCCTTTCCCAAAGGCCCGCTCGCCGAAGCGGGCGCCACGTCTCTATTGCACCACCACGGCGGTGCCGTAGGCCAGGATCTCCGCGGCACTGTCCATGACCTCCGACGTCGAGAATCGGATCCCGATGATGGCGTTGGCGCCGAGACCCTGCGCGTCTTCGATCATCCGGTCGATCGCCTGCTCGCGCGATTCCCCCATCAGTTTCGTATAGTCGGTGATCTCGCCGCCAACCACATTGCGCAGCTTGGCCATGATGTCCCGCCCGATGTTGCGGGCGCGAATCGTGTTGCCGCGCACCAGGCCGAGGTGCCGGACGATGGTCTTGCCGCAGATCGTTTCCGTCGTTGCCAGAAGCATCGGTCTATCTCCTTACATCTTTGTAGCGGTCTCTGCTCCAGAAGTAGATTCGCTCCCGCACGACGGAGACGAACAGGATCGCCAGACCCGCCAGCAGGGCCAGCAGTCCGACTTTCAGCAGGACGCCGACCGTTGGGTCTCTGATGACACTCTCGATGGCCGAAAACCCGCCGTAGATCAGCAACAGGATGCCGGCCACGGAGAACACCATCCATCCGATCCCGCGCTCGATGCGGTTGTACAGTCGGCCCCAGTACTGCTGCCAGAGCCGGTCCTCCGGCTCGACCAGGGTCACGTCGTCGGTGATCCGTTTGAGTCTTGTGAATTCTTCGATCTCTCGGCGACACTCGGGACAGCCGGACAGGTGCGACTCGAACGCCCGCTTCTGCGCCTCGTCGAGTTCGTTGTCCAGATAGCCCATCATGAAGTCTTTGTAGTCCTGGCAGGTCATACCCTCTGACCTCCTTTCCGGGGCCCATCCGGACGGTCGTCGCGACGGTCGTCCGTCTCGGGCGAGCCCTCCAATATCTCTTTCAGGCGTTTGCGGGCGTAATACAGGCGGCTGGTCACCGTCCCCCGATTGCAGAACAGCACCCGCGCCATCTCGTCGTACGAGAGCTGGCGGAAGTGCCGCAACACGATCACCTCACGGTGCTTTTCGTCCAGTCGGCTGATCGCACGCCAGACGCGGTCCTTCGATTCGTTTCTCTCGGCCACCATCTCGGGATCGAACGCATCGGCCGGTCCGAACTGAGGGGGCTCGCCGTCCAGCTCGTCGAGGCTCTCGGCCCGCCGCAGCCGGCGCTTGCGCAGGTGGCTGAAACACAGGTTCCGCAGTATCTGGTAGAACCACGGGAAGAATCGCTCCTGGTCGTTGAGCTGGTCAAAATGCTTGTAGGCCCTATAAAACGCCTCTTGTGAGAGTTCCAGTGCGTCTTCGCGATTGCCGACGAGCCCCAGCGCGATGAAGTAGGCGTCCTTCATATGCGTCCGGACGACGGCCTCGAACGCCTCGCGCGGGCTCCGGTACGAGCCCCATGCCACAGCGGTGTCCTGTTCGCATAGACTGTCCAACGTACGGCCACTCCCGGCCCCCCGAAATCCACTTTCGACCGTCATTCTGGTCTCTGTGTATATTGACTTCGGAAAGAGCCCGTTTCTTCAAGCAAAATGTTGGAAAATTGCGGGCGTCACCTTCTCGTGGTGGGCTGGCGGGGCAGACCCTTCCCAGAACCTCCGGACGCAGGTACGATAGGCTCGCATGCAGTTGCCCATGGTCCCGGACAGTCTCAGGGACGGCGCGACGTATGTCAATGAAACGAATCGACAGGTGCGCGATGCTTTCCATGGTGTACGGCAGTACCTTCTACGAGACCGCGATCATTCTGAGTCTGGCGACGGTGCTCGGCATCCTCGGCCAGCGTTTGCGTCAGCCGCTGGTCATTATGTTCCTGGCGAGCGGGATTCTGGCGGGTCCGGCGGGTCTGGGGGTGATTCGCAACTACGAGCAGATCGAGTTGCTCGCGCACATTGGCATCGCTCTGCTGCTGTTCATCGTTGGCTTGCGGCTGGATCTGAATCTGATCCGCACCACGGGATCGGTTGCCCTGGCCACCGGCCTGGGGCAGATCCTGTTCACCTCGGCGATCGGATTCGTCATCGGTTTGATGTTGGGCCTGTCCCTGATCAGCGCCGTCTACGTCGCGGTGGCCCTGACCTTCTCCAGTACGATCATCATCGTCAAGCTCCTCTCCGACAAGAAGGAGATCGACGCGTTGCACGGGCGGATTGCGGTGGGGTTTCTGATCGTGCAGGACATCGCCGCCATCCTGGCCCTTGTGGCTCTGACGACGTTCGGCTCGGGCCTGGCCCAGGGCCAGTCGCCGATCACCACGACGCTGTCGATGGCCCTCAAGGGAGTCGGACTGCTGGTCGGCGTCGGCCTGCTGATGCGCTACGTTCTGCCCAGGCTGCTGGCGAAACTGGCGCAGTCGCAGGAAATGCTCGTGCTCTTCGCCATCGCGTGGGCGGTCTTGCTCGGAGCCACGAGCGAGAGCCTGGGTTTCAGCAAGGAGATCGGCGCCTTTCTGGCCGGCATCTCTCTGGCGACGACCGAGTTTCGCGATCTGATCAGCGCCAAGCTGGTGAGTCTGCGTGACTTTCTGCTGCTGTTCTTCTTCATCGACCTCGGCGCCCGCCTGGAGTGGTCGGCCGTGGGGGCCCAGATCGGACCGTCTTTGTGGCTGTCGGCGTTCGTGCTCATCGGCAATCCCCTGATCGTGCTGATGATCATGGGGGTCATGGGCTACCGGCGCCGCACGAGTTTTCTGGCCGGCCTGACCGTGGCCCAGATCAGCGAATTCTCGCTGATTGTCGGCGCGCTGGGGGTCGCCCTGGGCCATATCCCGCTCGAAACGATGGGGCTGATCACGCTCGTGGGCGTCATCACCATCAGCGCTTCGACGTACATGATTCTCTATTCCCAACATCTGTACAAGTTCCTCTCGCCGGTGCTGACGATCTTCGAGCGCAAAGATCCCTATCGCGAGGCCTCAGGCGACACGCTCGATCCAGCCGGATCCGTCGACGCCATTCTCGTCGGGTTGGGCAACTATGGGAGCGGTCTGGCCGAACGACTCCTGGAGCGGCGCATGCACATCGTGGGTGTTGACTTCGATCCGCAAGCCCTGGAGAAGTGGCAGGCCCGAGGGGTGTCGGTGCTCTACGGGGACATGGCCGACCCCGAACTGTTCGAGCAACTGCCCTTGCGACATGCGCGCTGGGTAGTCAGCACAGTGAGATCCAAGGATGTGAGCCTGGCCCTGCTGCATCTGCTCCAGCGCAGCGGATATCAGGGCAAGGTGGCGCTGACGGCGGCCGACCAGCGGGAGGCGATCCTCTACGAGAAGGCCGGTGCCCATGTGATCCTTCGACCGTTCAGCGACGCGGCCGAGCAGGCGGCGGACGCGTTGACGGACGCCATGGACCTTCTGCCGCAGAACGTGGACTGGCCCGTGGCGTTTCAAGAGGTGCGTCTGCGGTCCGGCTCGGCCATCGCCGGGCAACGGCTGCGGGATATCCCCTTGCGCTCGCTGACGGGCGTCTCGGTCCTGGCCGTCAGTCGGGCCGGGCACGTCTACTACGAGCCGGCGCCGGATTTCCGCGTCTATCCGGGCGACCGCATCGTTCTGATGGGCTCGCCGGGGGTGCTCAAGCAGGCTGAAAGCCTCATCAACCAGATGGAGGCCGTCGAATCGGCCGGCCGGCTCGAACGGTTCGAGATTGCGGACATCCCGCTCGACGCCGGGTCCGCCTGGCTGGGCAAGACGCTGGCGGAACTGGAATTTCGGCAGCGCTACGGAGTCACCGTCGTCGGCATCCGCCGGGGCGACGAACGGCTCACCTCGCCGGGGCCCAACGAACGGCTGCTCGAGGGTGACCGGCTCATCGTCATCGGCACCGCCGACAGGATCGGTCCGTTGCGGCGCGCCGAGTCGTCATAGCGTTCGCTTCGGCTGCCCGGCTACGTTCCGCGTCAGTTGTCGAGAATCTCCTCGGCGCGCCCTTCATCCACGTCCATGACGTAGCGAAGATCGGTGATCGCCGCCGCTTCGGTCGTCAGTGCCGCGAGGTCGTCGCGGGACATGTACTCCAGCGAGAACTTCCGGCAGCCGGCCATCAGTTGGCGCAGGCCCTGGGCCAGTCGTTCATAGTATGTGTACAGGCCGATGGCCCCTGTGGGGATATCGTCGAAGTCTCCGTTGCCCAGTTCCTCGCGCAGCTCGGCGGCGGTGACGAAGATCTCGTCTCTCGTCGAGCCGAACCGCTCGACGTAGACCGGGAGTTGATGGGCGTCGATGGCCCGACCGATGGTCTTGCCCACCATGGCCGCGGCCACGGGGGCGCGGGCCATGCCGATCAGCTTGACGTAGGGGGCGCCCAACGCCAGACCCTTGAAAATCAGGTCCTCGAAGGTGAATCCGCCCCCGACGGCGATTGCCGGCAGGTGACGGTTGCGGTCCGCCAGTCGTTTGGCATACCGGTACAGCAGCGAATGCAGGTGCAGTGGCGGCACGCCCCACTCGTTCATCATCCGCCACGGGCTCATGCCGGTCCCGCCCGAGGCGCCGTCCACAGTGAGCAGATCGAGCTTGCACTTGGAGGCGAAGCTCAGCGCCCGCGCCAGGTCGGCCGGGCGATAGGCGCCGGTCTTCAGGAAGATGTACTTGGCCCCGGCGCGGCGCAGCTCTTCGACCCGCTGGGCGAACGATTCCTCCGACACCATGCCGACGCGCGAATGCCGCTCGAACTCCTTGAAGTTGCCGTGCTGGAATGCCTCGATGACCGCCGGGCTCGTCGGGTTCGGCAGTACGATGTACCCTCGCTCGTGCAGGAGCTGCGCCTTCTTGAGGTCTCTGATTTTGACCTCGCCACCGATGTTCTTGGCGCCCTGTCCCCACTTCATCTCGACGCACTCGACGCCGAGTTCGCCGATCGCGTACTCCTGGACGCCCAGACGGGTGTCCTCGACGTTCGCCTGGACGATGATCGCGCCGTAGCCGTGGCGCTGGTGGTCGCGGTACAGCTTCACGCGCCTCTTGAGGTCGACGGTGTCGAGCACCCGGCCGTTCTGGATATCCGCCTGCGGGTCCATGCCGGCGACGTTCTCTCCGATGGTCAGTCCCGTTCCCGCCAGGGCCGATCCGATGGCCAGGCCTTCCCAGTTGTTCTTGGCGATGTCGGTGGACCCGATGCCGGAGATCAGCCAGGGGTAGCGGAACTTGATGCCCTTGTCGTGGCCGAACCGGACTTCCAGATTCACGGCGGGGAAGATCGCCTTGTCGCTGTCCGGCTCGATCCCGTGGGCGCCGACGCACGTGCCCATGATGTTCAAGTGCGAATAGTCCACCGGGTAGACCTTCTCCGAAGCGGTCGTGATCACGCCGAACGGCTGCGGATAGATCACCTCGTGGCCGCGATAGGCGGACTTGCCGATCTCACACATGCCGATGCAGCCGTCCACGCAGGTCACACACATGCCGGAGGTGGGCGTCACGGAGCCTTCGGTTCGGTTCTTCGTAAGGGTGGCGGCGGACGAATTCACTCTCGAAAGGGACATCGCAGGGTACCTCCTTGGGTTCCTCTATGGTTTCTTGATCTCACAGGCGACGCATGGGTCCATGTAGCACATCATGTCGTCGAACGAGTCTTTCTGCAGGCAGGGCGGACTGAGGTTGGCGCACCCGCCGCAAATCGCCTTCTCCGGCTGCGTATACGTGCACCGCAGCGAACAGGCCGGACAGACGTAAATGCACCCTCCGCATTGGCGACACACCTCCGACGGCACGTCGAACGGCGTGCCGATGCTCCGCTTCTCTCCGCGCCCCCGGAAGCCGATCGCTTTGGCCATCATCTGCTCTTCGCACATGCGCACGCATCGACCGCACAGAATGCAGTCGCTGTATTCCTGTCGGAACCGCTGCTGCGTGATCTCGTGTTTCGACGCCAGGTCCTGAATCTCCTTCGATTGCGGACAGGAGGCCAGCAACAGCTCGAGGATCATCTTGCGCGCCCGCATCACGCGCAAGGAAGCGGTTCGCACCTTCAGTCCAGGTTCGGCCGGATAGGTGCACGAGGAGACGAGCTTCGCCCCGGGGCCTTCTCCGATCTCCACGACGCAGAGCCGACAGGCCCCATAGGGCGTCAGGCCCTCCATATGACAGAGTGTAGGGATGGGAAAGCCGAGGAACTGGGCCGCCTCGAGAACGGTTGTCCCTTTCTCCACGGAGACATCCAATCCGTTGATCGTAAGGGTGATCATGCGTATTCTTCTCCGACGGCGGCCGATTGTCCGCAGACCGGCTGTCGTTCCTGCGTAAAGGCCAGATCGCACCGGAGACACCGTCGCGCCTCCGCTCGGGCCTGTTCGGCGGACAGGGGCTTCTCGATTTCGCGGAAGTTCTTCTTTCGTTTCTCGACAGGTAGTACCGGAGGCACCGCTCTTGTGGTGTTTTCGAGATCCTCCTCGTCGACGTCCGCAGGCTCCAGAAAGACGGTCGGCAGTTTCGCTTCGGCCGGTTCCACCAGCGGCTCGCCTCGCAGGTACCGGTCGATCACGTCCGCCACCTTCTTGCCGGCCGCGATGGCGTCGATGACCGTGTTCGGGCCGGTCACCAGATCGCCGCCGGCAAAAACGCCCTCGACCGAGGTAGCCAGTGTCTTGGGATCGACCTTGACCCGTCCGGACTTGTCGGTCGCCAGACCCATCGCGGCCAGAGGGGCGCTTTGCGGCCGCTCGCCGATCGCGACGATCAGCGTGTCGAACTGGAGCGTGAACTCGGTTCCCGGAACGGGGACGGGGCGGCGCCGACCGCTGGCATCCAGATCGCCGAGACGGTTGCGGATGCACTCGATGCCCACCAGACGGCCCTCCCGCGAGCAGATCCGGATCGGAGAGACCAGGGTCTCCAGCTCCACGCCTTCGCGAAGAGCCGTCTCGATCTCCTCCTGGCGCACGCGAATCTTCACAGGAGAGACCAGGGTCTCGATCGTCACCCCTTCCTCCAGTGCGGCCTCGACCTCTTCTTCATAGGCGGGCATCTCGCCGCGCGTGCGTCGATACAGCAGCGTCACGCTGGTGACGTCTTTCTGACGCAGAGCGACCCTCGCGGCATCGACCGCCGAATTGCCGCCGCCGATGATGCCGACGTGCCCGCTCGCCAGCTCCTCGCCTCGCAGGTTGAACGCCTTGAGGAACTGCATGGACGGATACACGCCCGCCAGGTCCTCTCCCTTGAGGTCGAGCCGCCAGCTCTCGTGCGCGCCGATCGCCAGGAACACCGCGTCGAACCCCTCGGCAGACAACCCCTCGAGGGTAACCTCCTGGCCGAAGACGACGCCGTGCCGTACGGTGATGTTCTCGTTCATCAGCGTTGCGACTTCTGCGCGGACGATCTCTCTCGGCAGCCGGTAGGCGGGCAGCGAGCAGGCAAGCATCCCTCCGGATTCCTGCTCGGCCTCGAGGACGGTGACCTTGTGGCCGAGAAGCGACAGACCATGTGCGGCGGCAAGACCGGCCGGCCCGGCGCCGACCACCGCGATCTTCCTCGCCTGTCCGTTCGTGGAGCGGACCTCCGGCCGATACACCGCAGGGTCCACGCGGTCGGTGATGAACCGCTTCAAGGCGCGAATGGCGACGGACTCCCCTCCGCCGACGCCCAGACTGCAGCGACTCTCGCACTTGCGGTCGCAGACGCGGGCGCTGACGGCGGGGAAGGGATTGGCCTGGCGGATGATCCGGTAGGCCTCGTCGTACTGTCCCTTCTCGATGAGCGCCACATAGCGCCACGGCTCCGTATCGACCGGGCAAGCGGCCTGGCAGGGCGCGCCGACCAGATTCTTGCAGACGTAGGCATCGCATCGTTTTTCTTCGACGTGTCGGCGATATTCCTCGCGAAAGTACTTGAGCGTGCTCAACACCGGGTTGGAGGCGGACTGGCCCAACCCGCACATCGTCGTGTCCTTCACGACCAGAGCCAGTTCCTCCAGCAGGTCGATGTGCTCGGGCGTTCCTTTCCCAAGTGTGATGTCCTCAAGAATCTCGTACATCCGCTGCGTGCCTTTGCGGCAGGTGAAACACTTGCCGCAGGATTCGTCCTTGAGGAAGTTCATGAAGTACCGGGCGACATCCACCATGCAGGTGTTCTCGTCCATCACGATCATGCCGCCGGAGCCCATGATCGAGCCCGCTTTGGTCAGACTGTCGTAGCTGATCGGCAGATCGAACAGCGACGCCGGGATGCACCCGCCCGAGGGGCCGCCTGTCTGCACCGCCTTGATCCGAGTTTTGCCGGCCGGACCTCCGCCGATCTCGTGGACCACCTCCTTGAGCGGCATGCCCAGAGGGACCTCGACGAGTCCGGTGTTCCGGATCTTCCCCACCAGAGAGAAGATCTTGGTCCCCGTGTTGCCCTCAACGCCGATTCCCGCAAAGGCGTCGGCGCCGTGGCGAATGATGAACGGGATGTTGGCCAGCGTCTCGACATTGTTGATGCAGGTCGGCGCGCCGAAGATGCCCTTGGCGATGGGATACGGCGGTCGCTGTCGCGGCTCGCCCATGCGGCCTTCGATGGAGCGGATCAGGGCCGTCTCCTCGCCGCAAACGAAGGCGCCCGCCCCTTGCACGATGTCGATATCGAATCGAGTGCCGGACCCGAGAATGTCCTCGCCCAGCAGGCCCATGTCACGCGCCTGGCGCAACGCGATCTGCGCGTGTTTGATCGCCAGGGGATACTCGCTGCGGACGTAGATGACGCCGTGCGTGGCGCCGATGGCGACGGCGGCAATGGTCAAACCCTCGAGGATCGCGTGCGGGTTGCCCTCCAGGAGACTGCGGTCCATGTAGGCGCCCGGGTCGCCCTCGTCCGCGTTGCACACGACGAACTTCTTACCGCCGACGGCGCGCGCGTTTCGGGCCAGTTCCCACTTCTTGCCCGTGGGGAAGCCGGCGCCGCCGCGGCCGCGCAGGCCGGAGATCTTGATCTGCTCGATAACCCACCCCGCGTCGGAACGGGACAACGCCTGGACAAGCGCGCTGTAGCCGCCCTGGGCGATGTAGTCCTCTATGCGGGTGGGGTCCACCTTCTCATTTCCACTCAACACCCCGCGGGCCTGTCTGGCGAAGAAGTCGATCTGATCCTGTGTGGCAACGCAGGGTCCACCCATGGGGCCTGGCGGCAGCAGGCTCTCAATGACCTCATCGAGGGCGGCCGCCCGAACGATGCGTTCCACGTCGTCGGGATTGACTTTGGGGTAAAACGTTCGCCTGGGCTCCACGAGGATCGATGGCTCCATCTGACAGAACCCGTGACAGCCCGTGACGCGCAGGGCGACCCGGCCGGCCAGGTCGTTGGCCAGAATGGCACGCTGGGCCTCGCGGATGAGTTCGGCGGCGCCGCTGGCGATCCCGCAGGTGCCCGCCGGGATGACAATCGTCGTGGTGTTTGGATCGGCTTGCGCTCTCAGACGGTCGTGCAGAGCCTTGAAGTCATCGAAGCAGGTCAGCGTCTTCATGGATCATTCCTGATACGGCCGCTCAATCCGCTTCGGCCGGCGTGGTCTCCAGGTTCAGTCTGCGTCCAGCGCAACCCCGGCGCGTGCAGACCATGAGAGTGGCGCCCTTGTCGATCGTCATCCGGGCCATGTCCGCTCCACATTCCGAACAGCGCGAGTCCCCGACCAGGTCCTGCCCGCACATCGGGCAGGCAAGGACGGTGATCGAATGCGCAGGAGTCTCCCGCTCGCAGACCGATCGGAGACTGCCGTGGAGGGAGGACAGATACAGGGGCTGACTGTCCCCGTCCCAGGACATCGTCAGTCGAATCGACGGGACGTTGTCGATGGGATGTGCCGCGTCCATGAGGCTCTGTCGGCAGTGCGGACATCGGACGGACAGCGGAAAGCGACGGTTCTCGCGGGGCTGATCCAGACCTTCACGGGTCCGTTTCAGGATCTCCGCGACCTGATTCTTTCTGACGTTCGAGTAATAGCGCCCGTCCACCACGACGATCGGTCCGAGGGCACAGGCGCCCAGGCAGTTCACCGTTTCGAGCGTGAACTCCTTGTCGGGCGTCGTCTCTCCGGAGGCGATGCCGAGCTGGCCGATGAATTCCTCAGCGATCTTCGGAGCGCCGCGCACGTGACATGCGGTGCCGAGACATACCGAGACGAGGTGCTTGCCTCGGGGTTTCAGGCTGAAGGCCTTGTAGAACGTGACGACGGCATAGATGTCGGTCAGAGACTCACCGGTCGCCGCGGCCATGCGCCGCAGGGCGTCCTCCGGAAGATATCCATACTCCGACTGGATCGCGGTGAGAATGGACAGCATGCCCCCCAGGGAGCCATGGTGCTCCGCGACGATCGTCTCCACAGTCCGGTCATCCATTGGAACCTCGTGTCGATGGGCCGTGTCCACTCGGAGGACGCCGAGATGGCCTCAGCAGTAATCCTCACAATGCCACACCCCGCCCGGCGAATCCTGCAGAGTGCAGCCGTCCCGATTCTTGCAGTTGCAGCACAGTCCCATCGCGATGTCGAGGTTCGGTTCTTCCTCCTCGATGACCGACACCGGCGGGTGCGCCAGTTCGAGCGACGTCGCGTCATCGAATTCTTCACAGAACAGGACGGGCAGTTTGATGCCTTTGCGTCGAGTGCATATAGACTTGCCGTTGCACGTCGAGCAGAGCCCCAGGGATTGTTCTACGAGCGCCATCGCGTCAACCTCCCTTTCTTTCTGCACTTGCCGGTATGACCCACGCAACTGCTCCGAGTCGTTGCCGACATGGACAACTGTTGCATAAGCAATGAATGTGCCATTACCTGAATAATCCCGCATTTATTTCGGGTGTTTGCCGCTAAGTGCTTATTTTGGAGTGCCTTGCGAAATTCGGTGTTCCGGGTTGCCAGAGGCAGGTATCCAGTATGCGTGTACCGGATCGGGGGAACGGGGCGGGGAGAATTGGGCCGCTGGGGAGAGTCTCCCCACAGGACCCATCGGTCTGCGGTCGCACGGGAACGTCCCAGGCACCTGCCCCGATAGGAGCGGGATTCCGTCCTCACGGGTCCAGATGGTATTCGATGGTCTTCTTGCGCAGGGTCTTGCGATCGATCCCGAGGATCTGGGCCGCTCGCGTCTTGTTGCCGCCGGTGCTGGCCAGGACGTTGCGGATGTGCTCGGCCTCCACCTCGGCCAGGGTCCGGTTCACGACGGTCGTACGCTGGGCCGAGAATCGCGCAGACGAGGGCAGGTCCGGGACCTCGATAACCTCGTCGTCGTTCATGACGACGATGCGCTGGATGGCGTTCTCCAGTTCCCGCGCGTTGCCCGGCCATGCGTAGTCTTGCAGGGCCGCCATGGCCCGCTCGGAAAAACGCGGGACCGGTTTGCGCAGTTCCGAGGCGAATTTCTCGGCAAAGTGGCGCACCAGCAATGGAATGTCGCCGACCCGGGCCCGCAGGGGGGGCACCTCGATGGCGACGACGTTGATGCGGTAGTACAGTTCCTCGCGGAACACCCGGCTCTGAATGAGGCTCGGCAGGTTCTTGTTCGTCGCGGCGATAATCCTCACGTCCACCTTGCGCCCGCGCGAGTCGCCCACCATGCGCACTTCTTTGTCCTGGAGCACTCGCAGCAGCTTGACCTGCATGGCGACGCTCGTTTCGCCGATCTCGTCGAGGAAGATCGTCCCGCCGTCGGCGGTCTGGAAGAACCCGGCCCGCGATTCGTGGGCCCCGGTGAACGCCCCTCTGACGTATCCGAACAGCTCGCTCTCCAGCAGGCTCTCCGGAATGCCGCCGCAGTTGACCGGCACGAACGGGGCCGAGGCCCGGGCGCTGCTATAGTGAATTGCCCGCGCCACCAACTCTTTTCCGCTGCCGCTTTCTCCGGTGATCAGAACGGTCGCCGAGGTCGCAGACGCCTTGCGGATCGCCGCGAAGACCTTCTGCATCGCCTGCGATTCGCCGATGAGGCCGTGCGCACGCTCGGGCCTGGGCGCAGGCCGTCTGGCGGCCTCGCGCCTGCGTTTGAGCTTGTCGAGCACTCGACGGACCGCTGCGAAAAGTTCCGCGTCGGTGAAGGGCTTCGATACATATTCCTCCGCTCCACTCTTGATGGCTTCGACGGCGCTCTCCACGGTGGCGTATCCGGTGATCATCATCACGGCGATGTTCTTGTAGTTCTCACGGATGTGACGGATCAAGTCGATGCCACTGAGTTTGGGCATCTTCAGGTCGGTGATGACCAGGTCGATGGCGTTCCCGTCGAGAAAGCTCAGCGCATCGACGGCGTTGGGGGCGGTGTAGGTCATATACCCTTCGGCCGTCAGGCTCCGTTGAAGGACTTCCAGCGTGCTGAGGGTATCGTCGACGACGAGAATCGTCTCTTGGCGCTCTGGCGAATTCATGATTCCGACCTGTCCTCCCAGTATGGAGCCGGCTCGATGGGCAGTCGAATGGTGAAGGTCGTTCCGGCCCCCGGCGCGCTCGCCACTTCAATCGTCCCCCCATGCGCCGTGACGATCCCATGGACCACGGGCAGGCCCAGACCGGTTCCCTGATTCACCTCTTTCGTCGTGAAGAAGGGCAGGAACAGTCGGTTCTGGACCTCCTCGGTCATGCCCATTCCCGTATCTTCCACGATACAGACGACGTGACCGTCGCGCACCTGCGTCCGCACGAGAAGTCGACCTCCGTCCGGCATGGCCTGAACGGCGTTCACGACGAGATTGACCAGCACCTGGGTCAACTGGCCGGCATCACCCGCCAGCAGGGGCATTTCCGGGCACAGCGCGCAGGCCAGCTCGATGCCCTCTTTCTCGAAATGGTGCTTGAACAGGTCGATGGCCCCCACGATCACCTGGTTGAGATTCACTGGCCCTTTGAACGTGGGCGTCTGCCGGGCGAACAGCAGCAGCTTCTTGATGATCTCTCGGGCGTGCAGGGAGGCGGTTACGATCTTCTCGAGGTCCTTTCGGCCGCCGTCGGGCAGCGCCGCATTGCGCTGGAGCAACTGGGCAAAACCGAGAATGCTGCTGAGCGGCTCGTTCAGTTCGTGCGCGACGCCCGCCGCCAGTTGCCCGATGGTGGCCAGGCGGTCTGCGTGCATAAGTTGGTTCTGCAGTCGGGCCCTCTCCTCCTCCGCCTGCTGGTGTTCGACGACGACGGCGATCTGCCTGGCGATGGCGTTCAGCAGGCTCCGCTCGTCCTTCAGGAAGGGGCCATCCTCCGGACAGGGCCTTTCCTCTGTGTAGACGACCTCGACCACGCCTCGGCACTTGCCCTCCACGACTACCTCGGCCGCCTGTCGCCGCCGGCCCTCCTTGAAGCCGGACGTCTCATACCGTTTTCCGTCCAGCACGATCCGGGCCGCGGCGATTTCCGGGTGCTGCCATGCCGGCGGAATCAACTCGACAATGCACTGAAGCACCTTGTCCGGTGATCCGACAGACCTCGCCGATACCCGGCTGATACGGTAGAGACAGCTCAACTCCTTCACGCGTTCGCGAAGCGCCTGAGCCGCCCAATCGGTGGCCTGTAAGGCGGTTTGCCCCTTGCCCTCTGCTTGTTTGCCCATCGGAATCCGTCTCGTCTATGCCATTCTCATGCGGTTTTCCAACGATGTACTCTGTCCAGTCCTGTCCTTTCCCGACAATCCTGTGGGGCATGCGGAGTCACCTTATCGTACCGGGCCGCCTGTGAAATAGCAAGTCTCGGTCCCGATCCGATGCCCTGTGGACAGCCCTGCAGCGTCCCGGCCTCGGCCACGCCGGCCGGTGCTCCGACGCGATGCCGAGAGGCGTGGGATTCTGTATTGACATTCGGGCCGACGGATATATGATCGAACCGATAGCGATACGCAGCGAAGTGCGACCGGACCATGCGGGCCGGGGGTCTCTGTCATGAGTTGAGAGGCGGAGTCGTCATTCATGCGGACGGTAGGCAAAAGGCGGGAAACGGGACGGTTTCGTCGAGGGGGATTCACCCTGGTCGAGTTGCTGGTCGTGGTCGCGATCATCTCTCTTCTGATGTCGCTGTCGCTGCCTGCCCTGACCCGGGCGCATCGGCAGGCCGAACAGGTTCACTGCCTGGCCAACCAGCGACAACTGATGCTGGCCTGGCTGCTGTATGCACCGGACCACGATGACAGACTCTGCACGCCGAATACCTGGACATCGAACCTCAAGGCCTATCTGCAGTCGGAGGACGTTCTGCTCTGCAAGACCGACGATGACGGCAACCAGTCCAATTCCTATGGCCTCTCGAATACGATGGGGGGGGACAGACGCGATGGGGTCACCCCCTTTGTCCGTCTGCACCAGGTTTCCGGCTCCAGCGCGAAGATGGTCTTCATCGACAAGGAACGCCGGGGTTCGAATTGTTTCTGGCCGCTGGTGCGGGACGACGACCGGTGGGTGTGGCGTCCGTGGTCCTGGCCGCCCGGATTGCAGGGCCTGACGAACCGGCACCACAACGGGTGCAACGCTTCGTTCGCCGACGGACACGGCGAATGGATTCACTGGAAGGACGATCGCACGCGCAAGCTGATCCAGGGCCGGATCGCCGACCACGAGGAGGGGTCGGACAACAACCCCGATCTTGAGTACATGATCGAGACGCTGACGGTGCATCGCATCGCGGATCCCAATGCGTTGGAGGGTCGCAGCGCCTCCAAAGGCGAGAGCGGAGACTGAGTTCTATGGCGCTGAAAATCCCCGACCTGCTGCAATACGAGATGCGACATCGCCTGGAGCGCGTACAGAGTGCGTTCGAGCGGTGGGGCCTGCGGGAGTGGATCGACCGATATGCCTGTGCGGTGATCGTCGTGGCGTGCCTGAGCGCGGCACTGCTCGGCTTCATGCTGATTCGGGTCCTGTGGCCGGCGCGTCCGGCGCCGGTTGTGCAGAGTCGCCTGGCCTGGTTCTACGACGCCAACACGGGCCGGCTGTTCACCGGCAGCTTCAAGCAGGGCGGTCCGATTGCGGCTCCCTCCGGCCCGCTGCCCGAGGGAGGGCCCGCCGGCTTTCGGGCCCACGTTTACAGCTACGTGCTCGAACCGCGCGAATCGGAACTCTTCATCGGTCTTCTCGAACGGCCCGACCCTGCCGTCGCGGCCAAGGCGGCCGCGTACGACATGACGGATTTCCAGGCCTGGGCCGAGGGGCGGCTCATCAAACGGGTCAAAGATGATCGTTGGGTCGCTGCCACCAGCGCCGAGGGTCAGGCGATCCTGCGCGACCTGCTGAAGCCCGACGCCCAAGGGCGAACGCCGCTCTATCAGATGCCTCAGCCGTGAAAGACGAAGCGCCATGAAGAAGGCATTCACACTCGTGGAGATTCTGGTGGTCGTTGCGATCATCAGCCTTCTGCTGGCCCTGAGCCTGCCGGCGCTGCGGCGCGTGCGCGAACAAGGCGATGAAACCGTCTGCCAGTCGAATCTGCGCCAGCTCGCCATCATGCTCCAGACCTACACCAACGACCACGACGGCCTGTTTCCGCGTGCCGGTGGCCTGTTCCACTCCCGCGTCTCGTTCTGGCCGCCCCACGAGCCCTACAGGCCTTACCCCACCTGCTGTCGCTGGCACGATGCGCGAATCGGACTCGAAAGCCCGATGATGCGCCACGAACGCCCGGAGATCCGAGGTACATTCTGGCCGTATCTTGGAGATCCACGGATCGTGCGCTGCAAGGTCGGCGTGCGCGCCAATATCGAAAGGGGCTGCCACAACTACTGCCCCCTCTGTGCCCACGACCCGAGCATCGACATCGTGCCCCAGTACACCTACGGCATGAATGCCTATCTCGGCAGGGACATGCTTCGCACCGGCCGCTCTGAGAGCGGACAGCTCGGCGACGCCGTGGACAGACGGACCATTCGACAATGGTCGGTCCACCGCCAGACGCAGGTGACGCGCAGCCCATCCGACGTCTTTGCCTTCGGCGAGGTGAACTCCTGGGCGATCAACACCGAAGGACGCCAGCCGATCGGCCTCCAGCCCCAGTGGGCCGGGCCCTGCAACCTCAGCGGCATCTACTACCGCGGTCAAGACCCGCCGGGCATGGACGGGACCCTCAAGCTGCCGTCTCTGAGTATCGGCGAGAGCTTTGAACTCGGCGGTGGGCTGAGCCGGCAGGACAGGCGCTTCACCGGCGATGCCTTTGCGACCTGCCATCGCCCGCACAAGGGCGATCTGAACACCGGACATTCCTATGTCGTCATGCTCGACGGCCACACACAGAAGGTCACCGTTGACGATCAGCTTCGCGCCAGTCGGCGGGGCCCGTTCTCGGGCGAGAGCCGTCTCGGGCCGGGCGGCAACCTGACCCTGGCCTGGCCGATCGACGTTCCGCCCCCGGGCGGCTGGGAGAACCAGTGAATTTCCCGTCGCCTCGCCGCACGCTACATCGCTCCGGCCCATTGCTCCGTACCTGTGAATAGAATGGAAATGCGTCGAGGCATTTGGTATCTTGCGCCGTTCGTGTCTCGGATGCGGCACGGCAATGGATCATGGACCCAACGGAGACGGAAATGGAGCATAAGAGTCTGGGACAGAAGTTGCGGCAGCGATCGAGCCTGCTCGTGCTGGCGGAACTGGTCGGCGGGCCGGGGTTCAGTTTCGCGCCCATCGAGCGGTTTCTCGCTGCGTATCAGGCGGCGGCCAAGGGCGGCAGGGCGGTCCTGCCCAAGGGTTTCGATTTTGCCGCGATCGCGCTGCCCCAGAACCCCGGCGGCGTCGCCAACCTCGAACCGCTCGCCATTGTCAACGTCCTCGAAGCGAATCACCTGCTCGACGGCCTCGACGTCGTGCCGCACATCAGTTGTAAGGACGCCAATGCCGACGCCATCGTCAGCTCGCTGGTCGGCTTCCGCAAGGCGGGCGTCAGCAGCGTGCTGGCCTTGACGGGCGACAAGCCCGTCTCCGCCAAGGGGGTGTTCGATCTCGAATCGGTCGGCCTGCTGCGCCTGATCCGTAAGATGAACCACGACGCCTATCTCGGCGCCAAGCCCGACGACTTGGCCGGCGTGCATCAGTTCATCGCCGGCGCGGCCGTCTCGCCGTTCAAGTACAGCGAAGCGACGCAGATGCAGCAATACTACAAGATGGAGAAGAAGGTCCGCTGCGGCGCCGCATTTCTCATTACCCAGGTCGGCTGGGACTGGCGAAAGAGCTTCGAACTATTCACGTACCTTCGCGTAGGGGCGAATAATCATTCGCCCATGTTGGATGTCCCGGTGATCGGCAACGTCTACCTGCTCAGCACCATAACGCCCGCGCCGCGCCTGATGCACGACATCAAGCTGCCCGGCTGCTTCGTCAGCGACGAGCTGCTCGCCAAGGTCTACCGCGAGAAACTCGACGACCACATCGAGCGGGCTGCCCAACAGGTGGCCATGTACAAGGCGATGGGCGCCGCCGGCGTGGATATCGGAGGCGTGCACGATTTCGCGATGTTCACGCGGATCGTCGAACGAGCCGACGAGATCGGCGCCGACTGGGAGCGGTTCAAAGACAACCTTTGCTGGCCCGCCAAGGACGCATTCTATCTGTACGACGACCACGGCAGGCCGGTCCCGCTGTCGCAGCCGCGACCGACGCTCGGTAAACGCTTCTTCGACTTCTCGCACCGCGCATTTCTCGACCCCGACCACGCCGGATTCCGTGCCTTCAAGGGGACGATGGCCTTCCTCGGCGCCGATAAGGGCGAGGGCCTCGTCTACAAGCTGTTCAACGCCAACGAGAAGGCGTTCAAGTACACACTGTTCGACTGCGAGGAGTGCGGCGACTGCTTTCTGCCCGAGAACTTCGGCGTCTGTTCGATGGGCGACTGCGAGAAGGGCATCGACAACGCTCCGTGCGGCGACGCCACCGTGGACGGCTACTGCGGCAACAATCTCCAGCAGGTGTGCGTCGGCAATCGCATCTACGAGGCCGCCGCCTCCGAGAAGGGTGGACGCGAACGGCTGCGCGCCGCGATCAACCCGCGTCGCAATCCCGCATTGCAGCACTCCTCCTCGATTCTCAACTATCTGTTCAGCAGGGACCACACGATGAAGAACGCTCTGATCTCGATCGGCGAATCCGTCCACGCCTCGATCCCGAAGACCGGCCAGATCATGCGCCGGTTGCAGGACCTTGGGCCCGATGCCTACACCAAGCCCAGCCCGGAGCTCGACTACATCCGCGCGCTGATCGAATCCCAGGCCGCCGATGGCGCCGATTACATCGCCGTCAATCTCGACGCCTTCGGCGAGGACGATCCGCAGGTCGCCGTCGAGATGATGATCGAGTTCACCCGGCTGGTGCGCCGCTGGGGCGACGGCGTGCCCATCTGCATCGACAGCAGCAACGACGACGTGCTCGAAGCGGGCCTGAAGGAATGGTACGCGGCAGGGGCGAATCATCATTCGCCCGTCAAACCCCCGCTGATCAACTCGGTCAAGGTCTACACGATGGACCGCATCCTGCCTCTCAAGAGGCAGTACGATTTCTCGGTCATCGCGCTGCTGGTCAGCGAGGACAAGCCCACCGGTCCCGGCGGGTCGCACTCGGTCGACGAGCTTTGCGCCCTGGCGCATCGGATCTTCGACGAGGCGGTGGGCCGGTACGGATTCCGGCCCGAGCAGATCTTCTTCGACTCGACCGTCTTTCCGCTGGCGATCGACATGCCGATGGAGCCGGGCGTACCGGGCTACACCTATCGCACGTTCGAGACCATCAAGAAGATCAAGAGCGACCCGAAGTTCAAGGGGGCGCATTTCTCGCTGGGCGTGAGCAACTCGGTGCGCGACCTGCCCGGCCGCAAGATCGGCGTCTGCCGGGCCTACGTCGCCAAGGCGATGGAGTACGGTCTCGATGCCGGAATCGTCAACGCCGCCCACAGGTACGGCACCGTCGAACCCGATCCGGCCCTGCTCGAACTGGTCGACGCCTTCGCCCACCTCGACGGCTCCCTCGACAAGACCGGCAAGGCCATGGAACTCATGGGCAAGTTCTGCCAGGAAAACCGAAAACCGTCCTGACAAGCGCTCCATCCATTTCCCGGGTTCGAACGTAAGGGCGAGGCATGCCTCGCCCCTACCGGCGCCCGTTCGTAGTGACGCCGTGAGGCGTTATTCCCTATGCCCTTACGGGCACACTACGAACGGAGGTTACGGCGACGTGGCGCTTTGCATCATCTTCTCGCAGAATTCGCGTCCGCGTCTGGCGGTCTCTTCGGGACTGACGTCTTCGACGTGGGTCGCGAGCGTCCAGAGATGGCCGGCAGGGTCGGTCACCGTGCCGATCCGATCGCCCCAGAACATGTCTTCCACCGGCATCCTGACCTCGGCGCCGGCGTCGACGGCGCGTTTGAAGGCGCGATCGACGTCCTCGACGTACACGTAGAAGCCGACGGGCGTGCCGCCGAGCGCGTGCGGCGAGCGGCAGTCCTGTCCGGGCGCCTCGTCGCCCAGCATGACCAGCGAATCCCCGATCTTCAGTTCGGCATGCATCACATGTTGGCCGTCGGGGGTGGGCATGCGGAAACGTTCCTCGGCGCCGAAAGCCTTCTTGTAGAACTCGATCGCACACGCCGCGTCACGGACCGTCAGCACCGGCGTTATCGTTCGGTATTCTTCCGGAATGGGTTTCACTTTCCCTTTCATCGTTCGCTCCTTTCAATCGATATCCCGATGGATATCAGGCCAATACGCAAGACCTCATGTCTCGATGGTCCTTGGTACGCCGGGCTGGTGGACAGGTGCGGCCCGCAAGGAAATTCCTGCCCCTGCATCCGGGCGACACTCGTTCCGCGCGGGACTGGGCGTCTGTAGGCAGAAGCCTCCGGGGGAATGCAGTCGGAGGCGGGGTCGGTCGAGCCATTTACCTATCAGGTGTAGTCCTTTGTCCGTCCGCACGCCACCCGAATCGGACGTATAGTTTATAAAGATACACAACCAGGACCGTACCTGGGGGGCGCTTGCGGTGGACCGAGGTCCTATCCTGCGGATGATCCGAGGCGTCCTTTTTTCATGCGCCCTCGTCCCTGCCGAGCCGGCAAGGGCGGCTTCACTTCCGTGCGGGTTTTCTCAGCAGGCCAAATCCGAAGCGTGAATATCGAAACCCGAAACAAGCACGAATAACAGAAATCAGAAACCCCCAACGAACAGGGGACCGGTGCCAGTCGTCTCGGTCATTCGAGATTCGTGCTTTGGATTTGCTTCGGATTTCGGATTTCGTGCTTCGGATTTCAGCGTGCGGAATCTCCCGCGTGGCGCGCAGACGGCCCTCAGCCTTCCTGCTGTTTGGCTCGAATCAGGATGCGGAAGGTCTCGCGCATCCGCATCAGTCGCGCCTCATCGGGGTGGTCCGGCGGCAGCGCATCGATCTGGTCCTCGACCCGGCTGAGCGATTGACGCAGACGCTCGAAGCTGACGTTGCCGAGGATCTCGCCGACGTCGGGCTCGTTGAATACGATCCGCTCCAGCGCGATCGAGGCCTCGCCCAGATAGACGGCGCGATCGACCACGTCGTCCAGCGCCTGCTGGGCGGCCCATTTGGCCGTATTGCTCAGCGCCGCCTGGGCCACCGCCTCGTCGCCGGTGGCGTACGCGTAGGAGTTGAACAGGATTTGGGTGGTCATCTCCGCCGCCGCGGTGATGGGAATGCCAGCGATGGCCAGATCGATCACGAAGTTCACGCTGCTCCGTGCGATCGCCTCGCTGGCGGCCTCGCCCTGGTTCATGCGATCGACCGCCTCGGCGGTGGCCGCCGCGACGCTGAGCAACAACAATCCCCTGTCGAGCTTGCTCATCTGCGCGAAGTGGTTGTCCAGACGCTGGGCGACCTGGGTGGCGGAGCCGGAGACGAATGCATGATACGATCGAACCATATCGTCGCCCAGTTCGCGTGCGACGTTCCAGGCTGCGCTGCTGCTGCGCCACATGTTCTTGGCATCCTTTGATGTATCCAGCAGACGCTGCAACGTCCTGATCTGCTCGCGCGTCTGGCGCGTGTCGCTGCCGGACTTCTGTAGGGCCTCGATGTACTGCCGCAGCCGGCTCGGACTGAGCATGCCGTTTTCGAGGGCCTCGGACATTTTCACGAGCATCTGGCGAATCTCGCGCCGCTTGCTATAGAAATCGGCTCGCTTCATGCTGTTGATGTCGATCGATTGCATTGCCTTGATGAACTCGTCGATCGTGTTCGTCGCCTCGCGCATCTGGTTGGCCTCTCGAAAGGCCGACAGCCAGTCGGCAAAATCCTTCGAGTCGAGAATGCTCTGGAGACTGAGCAACCACTCGCCGAACGTCTGCGGCTTCGGCCGGGTCATGGCCGTGTCCCGCATCGCGTTGGCCCAGGCGTCGCGCACGTCGCCGTGCACCGTCCCGTCGGGCTCGATGTAGATCTTGTCGTCGTACCAGTCGCGACGGCGCTGCCTCTCTTCTTCCGATTCGCTGAGCTTGTCGAGTTGGCCACGATGGCGGTCGATGGTCTCACGATTCGGGTCGACCACGCCACCGGCCCCGCCGCAGGGCGTCTGGTCCAGCGCATCCTGCAACCGTCCGTCGATGTGGGCTTTCTGCCTCTTCAGGTCTTCCTTGTAGACCTCTTCGTGTTTGGCCAGGATCGCCTCCCACCGTTGAATCTCCTCCTGTTTGCGTTCGATCCATTCGGCGCGAGCTTTCTGCCACGCCGCCAGAATCTCATGCCATTGCTGATTGGCGTTGTTGTCGCCCCGCGCCTGAGCCACAGCGATCTGCTGACGAATGTCCCGTCCTGTCCGGCTGGCCCCGGCGGCATAGACCCGTGCGTCGTCGCCGGCGGACTGGAAATCCGCCAGTTCCTGTCGCTTCTGCGCGATCGTCTCCTCGATGGCCCCGTTGGTCGTGCGCGAGCCGCTCAGGGGATTGTAGTTGTTGTATGTCTTGGCCGACCAGGCGTTGACCGTCTTGCGGTACTGGTCGCGGGCCTCGGCCACGAGATTCTGCACGCCGTTGCGGTCCATGCGCGTCCCCAGTGCCGGGACATACACCACAAACGTCCCGGCAGCGATGCGGGCCCTTGCGTCGGCCAATTCGTCCCGGCGTTCGGCCAGGTGCGAATCGATGCCCTCTCCCGTCAAGCGGCCACCGATCGCCGGGAGGTAGTAGGCGAACGCGCGCCGTTGCGCCTGGCCCAAATCCTCCTGCTGTTTGGCGATGCTCGCCTCCACATCCTTCCATGTCGCGCGCCAGTTCAACGTGTGGATATACTGAGGGACCTCGCCTGCCGCGTAGGCGGCCATGCGCTCGGCCCGATCCTGGGTCTGCTTGGCGACGTACTCCTGCCAGCCTTTGATGGTGTCGCGACGGTTCAACTCATTCTTGTACCAAATGAATGTCCCGGCGGCCAGATCGGCGGCGATCTTCGTAGCGGCCTCCGAGTGGATCCTGGCGTCGCGCTCGCGGCCGGCGACCGTGGCCTCCGCCGCCTGTCTCTGATGCTCGGCGATCCGCTTCTGTGCGTCGGCCGTTGCCTCGGCGATGGCTTCGTTGCCCCAGCGGATTCGGTTGCCGAAGGTCTCGTCCTCTTTGGCCCGGGCGTCGTCGAAGACCTTCTTCGCCTCCTGCCGCAGACGGATCTGCTCTTCGATGGAGGCGATCTGTTTGGCGTTTTGCTCCTCGTACTGCTTCGCCGCCTCCTCGGCAGCCGCGACGCGATCCAGAAACGGCTTGAGAACGCGCTCCGTCGTCTCCTGACAGCTCTTTGGCGGGTCCTGTGCGAGCACTACGTCAGGGACAGTTGCACATACAAAGAGGATCAAGAGCATCCAGAGGGGTATCGAGACGAGAATCGACCGTGGTTTCATCGATGGGCTCCTTCGGTGTCGGATCCAAAGCGACGTCACATCCTGACGGCAACCGAGCGTGCATGCCTCCCCATCTTACCAGATTACACCCCTCGAACAAAGCAAACCTGCCAGCGATGAGGGCAGGGGGGCCGGGCCGGCTGTCTGCCACAGGGTGGTCAGCGGTTCTGCAATGGGGGCGAGGTGTTGACGAGGACCTCGAAGACCGTCGCGTCGTGGGTGGGCAGGCGGAAGATGTCCAGATGCCCGTCGCCCTGGAGGTCGCCGACCTGGCCGTTGTAGATTCCGTCGTCGGTCAGGAGGATCTCGTCCCACGCGAGGTTGTCGCCCCGATTGCGGAAGACGATCGCGGGGAACGTCGTCGCGCCCAGCGCCCGAGCCCGGCTCTTGTTCATGCCGGTGAGCACATCGTAGCGTCCGTCGCCGTCGAGGTCGAAGACTTGCAGCGTGTGGACTGCGACGAGCTTGTCGGTGATGACGTGCTCGGTCCAGGGGCCTTTACGCGGGTCCTCGGCGTGGTACCACGCGACGGGATAGCCGGCCCGCTCGGAGTGCGAGAGGAAGACCTCGGCCCGGCCGTCGCCGGTGATGTCGCGGCAGAACACCTTCGTCGCGTTGCGCGACCAGTCGCCGGTCTGGTTGTGCCATTTCTCGTCGATCGAGCGGACGGTCCACACGCCGGTCAGGTCGCCGCCGGGGTTCTCGACCCAGTAGCCGTTCGTTGCGACGTCGGGCAGGCCGTTGCCGGTGATATCGCCCACGTCCAACCCCTCGTGGAGATTCGGGATGGCGAAATCCTGCACCTTCGTCCAGGCCGCCGGCGAATCCTGGCGGAAGACATAGAATCGGTTGCCCACGAATGTGATGGCCACGAGATCGACCTTGCCGTCGCCATTGAAGTCGGTGAGTCTGAGGTCCTTAACGAAGGCGGGCACCGAGCCGATGCGGTGGGGCGTCCAGGCGTCGGCGGCCGGGTTGCCGCCGGGCGACGGGTTCTCATACCAGTAGATCTCCGTCGGGGCGTCCGCCTGCTTCCATTCACCCGGATGGGACAGGCCGAGCACGTCGAGGCGTCCGTTGTTGTTGATATCGGCGGCATCGAGCGCCCCGGCCGCAAACGGACCGCCGTTGGGGGCTTTCTCGGCGATACGATGTCGGGTCCAGCGCGTCCCGTTGTCGTGTGTCCGGTACCAGCACAGCACGCCGCCGTGGCCGTTGTTGTCCTGCAAGAGCAGGTCCAGCAGACCGTCGCCGTCGACGTCACCCGGCGCGCGGGCCCACCACAGTACGGCCTGGGTCTCGATCGTGCGGGGCTCGAATGTCAGCGGGATCCGACCCTGTGCACGCGATGCCCCCGCAGCCACGCCCATCGGCAGTAGTACTGCCAACCATACAACCCGTACACATCGGGTGAGATGTGACATACGCCTGTGCCGCATGATGCGATCCTCCCTTCTCTATACTCAGGTCGTGGCTGAGTCTTCCTGTGCACCGGCGGCCTGCATGAGTGCGACGAAGTACTCCGTGCGGCCGGTCTTGAACAGATTGTACCATGCGTCCAGCACGGCGGGCGTATAGACATCGAGAAGGCGGAAGATGTGCAGGGCGAAATCGAGGGGAGCCGTGCCTGATGCCGTGACGACATTGCGGTCCGTGACGGCGGGGGCTTCCTCGTACAACGCCGCGCCACGGTATCGCGTTGCGGCCAAATACTCCGGCGCGTTGCTCGTGTGCCGGCGATCGTCCAACAGGCCGCCGCGCGCCAGAGCTGCCGTCGCGCCGCAGATCGCCGCGACCGGCACGCCCGCATCGAGAAACGCCCGCGCCCGCTCGACCGCCTCAGAGTGCCTGCCTTCGTCCCAGGCGACGCCGCCGGGCAGGATGAGCATTGCGCTGTTGGCCGGCCGCAGCGTGTCGAGCGTCAGATCGGGCTGAATCCGAATCCCGCCCATCGTCACCATGGAGCCCTCGTGCGGCGCGACAGTGCGGATGCGATATCGCCCCGGCTGTTTCTGGAACTGCGGCCCGTTGATCCCCGCCACCGCGTACCCCGCCTCCCAGTCCGAAAGACCATCGAACACGAACACATGTACATCCTGTGATTCCATGTCTCATTTCCCCGTCCGGTTGATATGCGAGATACGACTCAGCGGGCCTCTGCCACGTAGCGGACGATGTTCTGGATGGTGTCGATCCAGATACCGTTGTTCGGGTCCCGGGTGTATTCGCAGATCGCTTCGAGCGTGTCGGTGCGGGTGGTCTGCCGGCCGCCCGGGCCGATCTCGTGGCCGGCGAAGACCAGCCATGCGCCGTTTGTGATGGCATCGTCGATACGTTTCTTTGCCGCCGGGAAGTCGAGGCCGTCCAGTTCCATGCCGAGCAGTTGGGCCGGGTCGCAGAAGGCCGGATCATTGGCCGCCTCATCCATCCAGCCGCGACCGGCCTGGAACATCCGCGCCACCAGCGGCACGTAGCTTTGCAGATGCGCCCCGCGCCCGACGAACTTCTGGCCGCACGGATAGGCGAAGGTGGTCGGCCGCACGCCCAACGTCGACTCAATGACCCGGTTCGCTTCCTTCAACTCGCGCTCCATCTGGGCCAGCGTGTAATCCTCCAGCGCCTTGTCTCGGGCGAATGGGAAGTTGCCGGTGCAGGGATGATGTAGGGAATGGTTGCCGATCTCGTGACCGTTGGCCAGCGCCTGTTTCCACGCCGGAAGGTGGGCCTGGAATGGAGCGGGGGACACGTAGAACGTCGCTTTGACGCTGTAGCGATCGAGCAGCGGAATGCCCACCTGCGCCTGGCTGACTCGGGCATCGTCGAAGGTCAGGCTCAGCGCCACCCGCTTGCCCTCCGGCCAGACGAACGCGCTGCGCTGTTTTGCGGGCGTCGCATAGGGGTCGCCCCCCGCACCGTTCGTCTTGGCGGTCTCCCCTGCACACCCGCCCATTGCCACGGCGAAACCCGAAGCGGCCGCCATCCGCAGGGCGTTGCGCCGTGTGATGCCACGACAGAGACTCGCATCTCGATCCATCGTTCACCTCATCGCCGTATCGCCCGGCTCCCGAGAAGTCACATGTCACGAGGCCGAGCGAAGTTCGAAGCAGTTGAGAAGGGGTCTGTATTCCTTGACGAAACAGCTCTGCCAGGTCAGCTTTCCCACCGTGGAGCAATCCATCGGCAGTGCCTGCACGGCGATCGAGTCGGAGACGGCTTGCCACGCCTTGACTTGGGATTGCTTCAGCGTCAGTCGACGGCGCAGGTCCAGCGTCTCGCCGACGTAGAGCTTGTGCGTGGGGGTCCGGCTGAGCACATACAGGCCGGGCCCGGCCGGCAGGGCCGCCGCCTTGAGATCGTCCATCGACCAGGTCTCGCCGAATTGGGGCCGCGACCGCAGCGATTCGAGCACGCTCGCTCGGCTTCGCGCATACTTGGCCTCTTTGCGCAGCTTCAGCGCCGCCCAGCGGTATTCCAGCGGCTTGTATCCGGGGGCGAACTGCCCGGCACGACGGTCGAATTCAGCCGCCAGGGCCGGGTCGCACAGGATCTCGTCGAGGCTCCCGGCCGTTTTGTCGTTCAGCAGGCTCTGCCAGGCGATTTCGCTGGCGAAGATGTACCGGTCGCAGTCTTCCCAGGCCAGGTCTGTCTGGTGCACGGTCTCGATGTCGGCCAGCTTGCCCGCCTTGCGCAGCCGGAACAGCAGCGTGTTCCACGTCCGTGCATCACCGACCAGGCCCCGTGTCGTGCAGGCCGCCACGAATGCCTCGTTCAGATCCGGGTCCGTCACGATGCGGTCGGCGCTGAACCCGTCGTGTGTCTGTCGAAAGGCCTCCGCAACGCCCTGCAGCGTCAGTTCGAGCTGCGTCCGGTCATAGCGCTGTTCGCTTTNNCTCTTGACCGGCTCGGGCGAGCCGTCGAGCCGGTCGCCGACGCGGATCGCCCGCAGCCGGTCGAGGCCGTACTGCACGTAGTCCTTCGAGATGTCGAATCCGAGGAAACGCCGGCCCAGCTTCTTGGCCACAGCCAGCGTCGTGGCGCTGCCCGAGAACGGATCGAGCACCAGTTCGCCCGGATTCGAGCACGTCCGGATGATGCGACCGAGCAGTTGTTCGGGCATCTGGCAGCCGTGGAAGCCGGCGCGTTCCTTGAACGTTCCGGCGACGCGCGGAAAGTACCACGTGTCCTCCGTCGGGTCGAACGCCTGTTCAATGTCGTGCGGCCGCAGCGTATAGGTCCGGTCCGTATCGGCCGGCGGCGCCAGCGATGCGGGCGCCCATGTCCCGTCGTCGCCGACCATTTCGCCGGCCATCGAGGCGGGGCGGATGATCCATGTGTCGTCGGGCAGCCGGCCCTTCGGATTGGCCCGCTGGTCGTTGTAGACCAGCTCGCGGGCCGAGGGCACGCGGTTGTCGAGATCGTCGTCGCGGAACGTGAAATGCTCGCGATCCTTGATGAAATGGAACAGGTGCGTGTGCGACCGTGTGAACTTGTGGGCGCAGTTGACGCCGAACGTGTAGTACCAGATCACCCAACTGCGGCAGTGAAACCCGGCCTTCTGGCTCTCGAGTTTCAGCTCGGCGGCGTAGTCGTCGCCGATGGCCAGCCAGAACGTTCCGTCGCTCTTGAGCACGCGGTAAACCGCTCGGATCCACCGGCTGCACCAGTCGATGTACTGCTGGTGCTCGACGGAGTCCTCGTACACGTCGTAACTGTAACCGATATTGAACGGCGGGTCCGCGAAGACCAGATCGGCGCTGCCGGCGGCAAGCTGATCCATTCCTGCGATGCAATCGCCCAGTCGTATCGTATTGACGAATTCATCCATGCCCGACAACTCCATCTCAGGCCGGTGGCCTGGTCGTGTCACAACCCTCGGCGCGGGTCGCCAGCCGCATCGTCACGCACGCGCCGTCGCTTCTGTCCGCCACCGGATATGGCGGCAACGGGGAATCCCGGCGACATCGGCGGAAGACGTTTCTTCCACCGGGTGGCGTGATTATAGGGGCATTGGGATTGGAATTCAAGGTGGGATCTCGGCCGTCGAGCCGCTGTCGCGGCGGTTCGTACGCGCATCGTTTTGGCGGGTCCCGCAGGACCGCCGGGAACGGCCTGTCTTGCGAACGGCGCCGAGGTGTTGACGTGCGTGCCGGATCAGCCCTTCTTCTTGCCGAAGAGGGGCTTCTTTTCCTTCTTGGGCTTCTCGGCCTTGGCGGGTTTCTCTTTGGCGGTCTTTTTGTCCTTGGCCTTCTTTTCCTTCTTGGCCTTGGGCGCCTTGGCGGCCTTGGGCTGCTTCTCGCCGCCTACGACGAAGGAAGCGCCGGTGACGAGGATCGAAACGACCGTCGCGCCGGCCAGGATGTACCAGACCACGCCCTGGATGGATTCGAGGATCGAGGGCATGACCTCTCTGTGTGCGGCCACGACGACGATCGTGGCGTACAGCAGAGCGGCCAGGGGCAGGAACAGAAGGATGCCGAGCATGTTGCTCTGGGTGTCCGGCGGGACCTCGACGAAGGCCTGGGTGATCGCCACCGGCGCCGCGACCATGGGCTCGGGTGCGGCCATCTCGACGTCGGCGACGGCGTGCTCGGCCTCGGCGGCCATGTCGCCAACCATGTCGCTCTCTTCGCCCGCTGCGCCCTCTTCCCCGCCTTCGGCGGTGTAGATCTCATCGAGAATACCGCCGAGGCTCGTGTCGTCGGCCTGAAGGCTCAGATCGAGCAGGCCCGAGCCGCTGCCGAAACTGTCGAGGTTGACATCGTCCTCGATCTCTTCCAGCGAGGCCTCGGTGCTCGTACCGGCCGGGCCGACTGTCTCGGCCAGCGAATCGTCGGTGACGTCGTAGTCGGCGTCCGATTCGCCCAGGACATTGAGACCCTCACCGGTCAGGGCGGTGTCCATGTCGGTGATGTCGCTTTCGCTGTCGAGGATCCCGGACTCAGGGGCCAGAGAGATCTCCGACTCCTTATCGCTCAGTCCGGCCACCGACTCTTCCTCATCGGCAAGGCCGATCATGAAGTCCTCGTCTTCGGCCGACACTTCGGCGGGCTCTTCCTCTTCGGTCAGTTCCGCGGAAAGGTCCAGCGCACTGGTGGCGTCGGCATCGGCCGAAAGCTCCACGTCGGAAACCTCTTCCAGAGCGGGGGCCTCTTCCTCTTCCAGTCCGAACAAAGGCTCCTGGTCGGCCGCCTCTTCGGCGACGGGTTCGAGTCCGAGCAGCTCCTGCGTGCTGGCGCCCGCCTCCTCCGGCTCCAGACCCAGGTCCAGGTCCATGTCGGGGGCCTCTTCCAGAAGGGCGTTGACCTCCTCAATCTTGAAAAGGAGGTTGGACCCGTCGCGGAACTCGCGGAGCTTACCGTCTTCGGCCAACTGCTTGACCTCGTCTTCGGTTTTCCCGAGCTTCTCGGCCGTTTCCTTCAGCGAGTAGAACATGCCAGCCATAATCACCATCTCCATCGACAAGAACGCACGGTGGGGCGTACTTGGAATCCCGAAATGAACTTTCCTAGACTGCTTATTTTACCGCAAGACAAAGGATTATGCAACTTTTTTTTGCTGGGCGGTCTACCCGTGCGGGTCCGATAACGGCAATTCTCACGTGCGCGCAACGGCCCTCTTGCATCCGGCCGCCCTCTTTATATAATACGAACCACCGGGTTCCAGGTGCGTTCGGGGTGTAGCTCAGCTTGGCTAGAGCGCCTGCTTTGGGAGCAGGAGGCCGTAGGTTCGAATCCTATCACCCCGATTCTTCCAGGTCTTCATCAGCGATATGCTTCAGGCAGACCATTTGCCTCGATTTCTCCGTCAGATCCGTGCTACAGGCCCGACTACACTTGCAGTACCGGCTCCGGCTGCTCCACGGAGCGACTCGGGGTACGAACCCTGCCCAATTCTCCCGGCCTGTTGAAGGGCAGCAGCGTCCGGCCGGGCATCCGCCTGCCGACTACTCCGGATACCAGACCAGCGTGGGCGGGTTCAGGCCGGACCGCTGGTAGAGTTGGTTGCCCTGTTCTACGATCTGACGCACCTCCGCCAGGTCCACGCCGAGCAGCATGAGACGGTGTGCCAGAAGATGACAGTACAGGGCCGCACGGCGTTCGTAGTCGTGGGCCATCGACGCGTTGCCCTGTTGATGAAACCCGCTTGCGATGCGCAACTGGGCCTGGCCGACGTGCTGCATCACCTGCCGGAAGGCGTCCCGTTGGTGCAGGTGATAAAGCGCAATGGCCTTCTCTTTCCAGGCGGCGTCCTGATATTCGCGGCCCGTAGCTCTGGGCTGTGCTGCGACCTGATACTCCGGCAGGTTCCCGATAGCCTGCTCGGCAACCTCGAGCGCCTCGGCGAATCGCCCTGCCAGGTTGAGCCTCTGGGCGTGCGCCACCTGCGCATCACCCAACCACCAGCGCCGCAATTCCGGTGTCACTCCCGGTCCGGGCTCGGAAAGCTTGGCCTCGGCCTCCTGGACGCGTTTCCTGGAACTGGCCAGTGACTCGGTGCTGCCCCGAGCCGGTTCGAGGGCGCCGGAGATTGTCACCGGGATCACTTGCGGCGCCTCGGGCACGCTCAGCGTCAGGTCATAGGGCCCCACACCCATCGGCACGAAACCGTGGAAGCTGGTTTGTCGCTCGCCTTCCTTGGCCCGGGCCCACAGGAAGCGGTCGCGCTGGCCGCGCACCTGGATGCGAAGGCGATAGAGTCCGGGCGTCAGATCGGGGACATAGACTATGATGCGGATGTGGTACGGGTCGTGCCAGGCGAAGCTGGGCATGGGGGCGCCCGCCGGCCCTTGGCGATTGTTCGCGTCGGGGGCGTCGATGCGCATGTGCACCTGGGAGGTCGGTGGCGGCGGCGGACGGAACTCGACGATTCGGCGCCAGGGTTCCGGCGACCCTCGCACGGCTTCGAAGACAGCCGAGAAGCGGCCCTCGAAATCCTGGTCCTCCCAGACGGTCAGGTAGTAGGGGCCGAGATCGAGCTGTGTCGGGATACGCTCGAGGCTGCCGATGGCGTCTATACCGGTGGACGCCATCTGCTCGAGAATCGGTACCCCGGTCGTGGGGTCCTCCCAGCCGCCGAGCTGGAACGTGTCGCCGCGGTTGACGGTGAAGGCCTTGTGTGGGGTGGGGAAGCGGCGCTTGGGGTCCGGATCCTGCGCCGATGGCTCACGGATCAGTTCGGTCAGGCGAAGTTGAACGGGCACATGGTTTCGGACGTTCAGGCGCACGTAGAATCGCCAGAATGCGACCCGGCTGCCGGGAGAGCCCTCCAGTTGCGAGCACATGGCATCGACGATCTCCGGATCGGCCAGGTCCGGTGGGGTGCGCGCGGGCGGCTCGACGGCCTGGTTGCGCACGGCGGCGAGCTGTTGCTGGAGTTGGCGAATCTGCGCGCGGAGTTGGCGCTGCTGATCGTCGATCTCGCTCTGGCGATGTTCGGCGCGGGCGATGTTCTCGCGGCAGGTGACGCAGTTGGCGCGGGCCGTTTCGGACTTGAGCACCTCCGCCTGGGCCTGGCGGACGAAGTCCTCAACGCCCTCGAACCGGCGCCGGTACGGCTCGTGTGCAAGCTGGATGCCGGCACGCATTTCCGCTTCAATGGTGCGATGGTATGTCAGCCAATCAAACCTCGCGGCGATCTTGTCATACAGTCCGCTGACCGCTCGCGGAATACGTCGTTGTGGTGCTTTGATGAATCCAAGATAGACATGATCCAACCAGGACTGATCTGCCGGCGGGATCTGGTCCAACCGCGCGCTGGCGTCCTCAAACGCCTGCTTCCTCGCTCGGATTTGTTCCAGATAGTGATTTGCGGCGGCTTCCCAGTTGCTTCCGACGGCAGCCAACGGCTCCTGCTCCGCGAGATTCCTCCGGTTCGTTTCGAGGACCTGCGTCTGCTGGAAATACTCGTTCTCAAGGGCGGCGAGGTCCCTTTGCAGATTGGCAATCTTCTCTGCCGTCTCGTCGTTCTGCCGGCTGCGTTCCTGGGCCGTCGCGGGAAGAACGCCGGCGAGAAGCAGCAGCAGGGCAATCTGGCACCGGTTCGCGATTCCCGGACGACCTTGGATTCGGTGGCGATGGACAACAGCGCGTGCGGTCATGGTCGGTCCTCCAGGGTCTCCAGCGATGGGAAGAACGGCATCGTCTGCACCTGGGCGATCCGCCACTGGCCGTCCACGCGCCGCAGCAGGAGGTCGGCGACGAACTCGTTCGTCTTCGCCTCGATATCCGGGACTCTGAGCCAGGCACGGGCCCGTCCCGTCTCGCCGTGGACTTCTGCGGAGACGACGCGGAACTCGAAGCGGGTGGTCTCCAGATCTGGCGGCAGTTGCGCCGCAAGTTCCGCAGTCACGAACTGTGCGACCCGGCCACCGTCGCCCACGGTGAGCGCTCGAAGAAACCCCGCCGCGCATTCGCGCACGGCTGACGTTTCAGGGTCCTGCGAGAGTCTTTCACATGCCTGTTGCAGGAGCTGTCGAGTGGGTTCTCCCGCCGCCAGATCGAGCGCCGTGCAGCCCAGATACGTGCGCGGATTCGGGTATGCGCCGCCGGCCAACAACGCGGTGACTGCGTCCGTGCGCCCGAACACCGCGGCCAGATGCAGCGGCGTCGCGCCGCGCTCATCGGCCGCATCGACCGTGGCGCCGCGTTCACACAAGAGCCGGATCGTTTCCGCCTGTCCCGCCGCGGCGGCCAGGTGCAACGGCGTGCGGCTCTGGGTATCGGTGGCCTCCAGCAACAGATGGTGCGCCAGATACGCATCGAAGGACAGCCGCTCCGCAGCGGCGCCTGACGACGGCTCGGAACCCACATCACCACCGGTCGCCCTTCGCTGAGAGTTGTGTTCGGGGCTGAACAGACTGAGCGGGCGGCCACTCGTGACATCGACCTCAACCGGGACCTGCGACGGCGGCGGCGACGCCAACAGCGCCCGGACGGCTTCCATATGTCCGGCCGCGGCGGCCAGATGCAGCGCGGTCCGGCCGATGCTGTCGCACGACATCGGGTCGGCGCCCTGCTCCATCAGGGCACGGATGCGGTCTGCGGCGCCCGCTGCCGCTGCAGTCAGCAGCCCGTCGCCGCGATCGCCACTCGCAGAGGCGGTCGCGGACGGCGTATCCGCCAGCAGATCGACCTGGCCGTACGTGTCGGGGCGTTCTTGCGTCTCAGGGACCGGGCCGCTGGAGAAGTGCTGTATTCGGCAGCTCTGCTGACAGGCCAGAAGAGTGAACGGGTCTGTCACGCGCAGCTCGATGATCAGGGGGTGCTCCAACCCGGCGCGGAACTGAATCTCGTCGCAGCCGACCTCAAGATGAATGAGTTCTTTCGCTTGCGACGCCTGGAACTGGAGTGTTGTGGTGCGCGCAAACGGCTCGGGCTCTGGGGTGCGGCCGCCGGAGGATGCCGCCCGTACCGGCTGGCCGTCGGGATGAAAGAGGCGCAACTCCGCACGCACATCGGAGGCGGCCGGCGGGCGTGCGATCGTCGCTGAGACGCGGATACGCGGCACCGGTGAACGGCTCGGTCGCCGGGGGTCGTCGCCCATGCCGCCGATGTTGCGTTCCGGCCCGCCGCTCAGGTGGGCCTCGGCGATAAAGTCGACCAGATGCAGACCGCCGGATGCGGCCTCGCTGCCGTCGGGCGGATAGGAAATCTGCTGCTCGATACTGGCGCGCAGGCCGTCGCAGCTCACACGCAGTGTGGCCAGCAGTTCATGCCTCCGATCGGCCGGCAAGTCGAGCACTCCCTCGGGCATCAGAAAGCGCGCCGGGTTCCAGTAGGCGGGATCGAAGCGGACCTGATCCCTGGCGGTGAAGCGGACGTAGCCGGCAGCATCGCGCCATGCGGCCGGCGCATCGGCCAGAGCGCGCACCGGATGGCGCGCCGCGTCACGCCACTCGAGCGTCACGTCGAGCGGCGCGTTCAACAGGCCGCGTCCCTTGATCTGGGCACAGATTGTAGGGGTCGGCTGCCCGTTCCAGGTGCCGCTGCGGTCGATCCACAGCCGTTCGATACAAAGCTGCCGCGGCGGCCAGGCATCCGTCGGGATCTGTGCGGCGATGCTGAGACATGTACTCGCGAGGATCAGTGTTCCCAGCGTCGCGCTCCGTGGCCAAGTCACGTGGGGCATGGCAGCCTCCCTATCACGCATGGGCGGATCGTGTCTGTGTGCCGAGCCGACCGGCCGATGCCATCGGCGATCTATACGCCATTCTGTTGTGCGGCCCCCAGGCGATGCAAGGACTTTCTTGCGCATGGCCGATACGGGCCTCCTGGGTATGCCGATGAGGACGGGGCTTCCACGGACGGCCCCGGCATCGCCTTCCCGTGCCCGGGGCATTGGAATCAAGACAGACCACTCGAGGCTGGAAGGAGAAACAGAAACCAGAGACTTCGTTCATCGACCAGCCCCGGCTGGAGAAGCGGAGCCGCTCAAGGGAGAATTCACAATATCCTGGCGGCAGCAAACCCCTTGCCTTTTGCCTGTCCTTCGGCGACAATCATCCTATCAGAGGCCTAAAACGGTGGGGAGCCGGCATGACGGACGTCACGCGCATCTTGAACGCTATCGGACGGGGGGACGCTAAGGCTACAGATGAACTCTTGCCTCTGGTCTACGAAGAACTGCGGTTCCTGGCGGCGCAGAAACTCTCCCATGAACCTCCCGGCCGGACCCTTCAGGCGACGGCTTTGGTCCACGAGGCGTACATCCGGCTGGTGGGAGATGAAGCCCCGGGGTGGACCAGCCGTGGCCATTTCTTCAAAGCGGCTGCCGAGGCGATGCGTCGAATCCTGATCGACAGCGCACGGCGTCGAAAGAGCAAGAAACGCGGAGGCGACCGTCAGAAGATCGAGGTGGACGATGCCATCGCCTGTCTGCGCGAAGCCTGCTCGCCCGACGATCTGCTCGCCCTGGACGAGGCCCTGGCCAGGCTTGCTGAAACCGACCCCGTCAAGGCCGAGGTGGTCAAGCTCCGCTATTTCGCGGGTCTGACCGTCGAGCAGACCGCCGAGGTTCTGGGAGTCTCCGCCACAACGGCCAAGCTCCACTGGGCTTACGCACGCGCCTGGCTGCTGCGGGAGATCGGATAGCGGGCGCCCCTGGCAGTCCAAGCGACTTTTTTTGCGATTCTTCAAGAAATCTCCGTCCCATCGTGGGCTCGATTACGCGTTGATAGCAGGCCGGCTTCACAGGGAGTCCGATGGTACAGTACGAAGAGAATCCGGAAGAGACGATCTTCAAGGTCGCCATCCAACGTCAGGACCGTAGTGAGCGGCAGGCTTATGTTCTGGAGGCCTGCGGCGACGACCGACGACTGTTGGCCGGCGTGGAGGCCCTTCTGCAATATCACGATTCGACCAGCTTTCTGGACGTGCCCGTGTTCGATGCCGATGTCGGCCCGGACGAGCCCATGGTGGCAGGGGGCCCCGGGACGGTCATCGGGCGGTACAAGCTGCTGGAGAGGATTGGCGAGGGGGGGATGGCGGTGGTGTACATGGCCGAGCAGGCGCCGAGCACGCGGTCCGCACTGTTCGGGCCTGCGAGCACAGGCGTCCTGAGCGATAGCGAAGGAACCATCCGGCGGAAGGTGGCCCTGAAGATCATCAAACTGGGGATGGACACCCGGCAGGTGATTGCCCGGTTCGAGGCCGAACGGCAGGCCCTGGCGATGATGGACCACCCGAGTATCGCCAAGGTGCTGGACGCCGGAGCGACCGAGACCGGGCGGCCGTACTTTGTCATGGAACTCGTCCAGGGCGTCTCGATCACCGAATACTGCGATAAGAACAGCCTCAGCACCAAAGACCGGCTGGGCCTGTTCCTGGCTGTCTGCAACGCCGTCCAGCACGCCCACCAGAAGGGCATTATCCATCGCGATCTGAAGCCCTCCAACGTCATGGTCACGCACCACGACGGCAGGCCCGTGCCCAAGGTGATCGACTTCGGGATCGCCAAGGCCACCAACCAGAAGCTGACGGAGAAGACCCTCTTCACCCGCTACGCCCACATCATCGGCACGCCCGCTTACATGAGTCCGGAGCAGGCGGAACTGAGCGACCTGGACATCGACACTCGCACCGATATCTACTCTCTTGGCGTCCTCCTTTATGAACTGCTCACCGGAACCACGCCCTTCAGTGAAGAGGAGCTTCGCAAGGCCGGCTACATCGAGATGCAGAGAGTCATCCGGGAACAGGAGCCCGCCAGGCCCTCCACCAAACTCAGCACCCTCGGCAAGACCCTGACCGACATCGCCAAGTGCCGCAACTCCACGCCCGATCTGCTGCGCAAAGCCGTTCGTGGCGATCTGGACTGGATCGTGATGAAGTCCTTGGAGAAGGACCGCGCCCGGCGGTACGAGACCGCCAGCGGCCTGGCCGAAGACGTCCGGCGGCATCTGGAGCACGAGCCGGTATTGGCCGGACCGCCGCGCGCCTGGTACCGAACGAAGAAGTTCGTCCGACGGCATGCCATGCTCGCGGTTTCTCTCGTCGCCGTGGGGATCGCCCTTCTGGGGGGCCTGGTTTCGAGCATGGCGATGTACCTCCGGGCCGAACGGGCGCGGGCCGAGACCGAGGCCGTCACGGCATTTCTCACCAACGACCTGCTCGCGTCGGTGTATCCAGAACGCGCCAAGGGCCAGGAGGTGACCGTTCGCTACCTTCTCGAAACGGCCGCGACAAACCTGGACGGCAAGTTCTCCGGCAGTCCGCTCGTCGAGGCACAGGTCCGCCAGACACTGGGGTCGACGTACGCGAGGATGGGAGACCACGAGGCCGCACAGCCGCATCTGGAACGCGTTCTGGAAATCCGGCGCGAACGACTGGGCCAAGAGCACCCGGCCACGTTGGCTTCGCTGGATCGGCTCGGCATGCTCTTCTGCAACTGGGGCCGGTATGGGCAGGCCGAGCCGCTTCTTGTCGAGACGCTTGCCGCCCGAAGGCGTATCTTGGGTGAGAGACATCACGACACGCTGGAATCCATGGCCCATCTGGCCTGGCAGTACATGTGCGAGGCCCGTTTCGAAGAGGGCATGACGCTGGCCGCCGAGGCACTGGAGGCCGGCCGCTCTATCCTGACTGAGGACGACCCAATTCTGCTGCGGTCCAAAGGTATTCTCGCGACCGGATACGTGACCACCATGCGGCACGCTGAGGCGATCTCTCTGGCCCGCGAGGGTTACGAAATCAGTCGTCGCGCATTGGCGGACGAACATGAGATCACGCTGTTCCTGGCCAACGTGTTGAGTTGGGCTTTGGAGGGCGACGGGCAGCTTGATGCGGCGACGGAGTTGGCCGCCCGGACGGTGGAGCTCGCCCGGCGGATCGTGGGCGAGGAACACAGTGTTACCGCCTGGGCAATGAGCAATCTGGGTGCGGCCTGCCTCGCCCAGGGGCGCTACGACGAGGCCGAGCCGTTCCTGGTCCGATCGTTCGAAGTTGCCATGAAACTGGGCGGGCCGGACCACACGGGCACAATCCTCTTCGGGCTCAGGCTTGCCAGACTCTATCACGCCCAGGAGCGGTTTGCCGAGCACGAGGAGCTGATCGTCGGGCTGGTGGAGGCCAGCCGCCGGACGCACGGGGAGAACCACCCACAGACCGGGTACATCAAGTACTGGCTGCGGATTCGCGCCGAACGGCTTGAGGCGTTGGTCCAGCAACAGCGCGACGCCGGCGACCACGCCGCCGCCGAGTTGACCGCCGCCCGGGCTCGCCCGATCCGTGAAGCATGGCAAGGTAGCAGCAGCGAACGGTCCCCGTCTGCAAGCGGCCCCAGTCCATAGCGGTGTCCACGGCACCCTGACCGGGATCGATGAAGAAGAGAGTCTTTTGAAAGCACGAGTGCATTGTCGTGACGCAGAGGGTCTGCGCGCACAAAGGTCGCCGTGGGCGAGGTCTGTCATACTGCCCCGGCAACAGAGGAACTGAAACCGCTGGACAGATTCTCACGGCATCCGCCATGTGTGCGGATGTCGATCCGCAAGAGCTGTTTTGAAGAAGGAGGTGTCACCATGGTCACAAGAAGGAACGTCGTCGTGCTGAGTTCCCTGGTTTTCGCTGTGGTCCTGTTCACAACGGCCTGGAGCGTCCTTGCCGTCGGCGAGGACGGTGCGGCGTGGCCGCCGGACACGGGTCCGCGATTCGACGGGGCCTGGATCGTGGCCGCCCCGTCGCCTTCGGGGAGCACGATCATACACACATCGTTGCAAACCGCACGGGATATCCATGGCCTGCGCTATACGGTGGTGATGGAGCACTCTCAATGCTCCCCCACGGTTTGGGGAATGTTCCCCGAAGCGAACAAGCAGACCAATATGGTCGGGTATTCGGAAAAGACCGGCCCCACAACCAATCGGGGGACGATGATCGGATATGGCATTAAGACGGGTGAAGTGGAGGATGAACTGGTCTACATCGAGGTTTGCTCGTACGAATCAGAGTTGGTCGGTGACAACACCGCCGTCAATACCGCGACCCAGTCTTTCTATACGCCCGACCAGGACACCGATGGTGATGGATTCCCGGATGAAGGGCAGGAACCGGTTCTGTGCATGCCCTATACGGTCAATGTGAGACGAGTCACATTCGTTCCGATGTGCGTGCCGACTCCGATGCCATGACAAGCTGCCTGGATGAGGGGCTGCGGCACAGGTACGGTCGCGGCCCCTCTGTCCTGGCTCGGTCACGTGGCGCGGTGACGTCAAGTGCGCCGATACGAGAGGATTCGGATGACACAAATGCGACAGAAGTGTGTGGTCTTCGTCGGAACATCGATATCGGTCCGTGAAACGCTCGATCAGATTACCACTCGGCGCGGTGTCCCGATGCGCGCATTGGGTTCGGTGCGAGACGGCTGCGAACTCGTAGTGCAAAAGAAGAATGCGCTGCTCGTGGTGGAACTTGACGGAAATGCGGGACAAGAACTGCAGTGGCTGGCGCAACTGACGCACCAGCGCCCCCAGAGCTGCGTCCTTGCCATCGTCGATCGTGGCGATATTCCCACAACCGTCCAAGCCATGCGGGCCGGTGCCGACAACTGTCTCGAAAGGCCGGTCGATCCCGAACTGCTGAACTCGGCATTGGGCCAGCTTCTCCATCAGATCGACATCCAATCCGACGACTCGGTGACGCCGCTGACGCGCATGGAAACCACTGTGCTTGAGCACATCGTGCAAGGCAGAACGAACCGTCAGATCGCCGCCTCGCTGCACCGTTCGCCGCGAACCGTCGAAGTCCACCGCCGCCACATCATGTGCAAGCTGGGTGTCTGCACCGTGGTTGACTTGATCAAGGCCGCCTCCGCAAGAGGCTTTCTGGGGGAATCGAATGGTGTGTCTCAGAGTCCAGAGGCCGATGGGGACAACGCGAATGGGCCGGCCGCCGTGTCGATACACGGAATCCCAAACCAGCAGACTCGTACACGAGATTGCCCTGCCGCTCCGTCGGAGGTGCTTGACTGCGGCCGACAGGTGCAGTAGAAGGGGATATGTCATCGTCAATATGCTGTCGCGACAGAAACTGGATGACGTTGCACTTTTGCGGCGCTTTTGCGGCTGTTTCTGCGTGTATGTGATGGCTCGCACGTTGTCTGGTGATTCGTGTGAGTGCCGTTTCGGGTTCTGGGGTGTGTGATTGCGGTGTTTCACGGGGAGTGGTTTGGGAGCAGCAGGACATACGTTCGAATCCTGTCACCCCGATCTTCCCCGGGCGGCCGCCATAGGTGTAGGTCGCCCGTCATTCGCAGGGAAAGGTCCGGTTGGGGGTATGTTCCTGTCTCGTTGGATCGTTTTATCGCTTCTTCTGGTGGCGCCGGCCTGGGGCGCCGAGCCGGGACCGATCCGGCTCTATGACCTGACGTATACCCTCGATATCGATGCGGCGAGGCCCGATCAGGTGCAAATGGCGTGGGACCATTGTCACGCGGTGGCCGCCTTGCAGGGGCTGGTCAATCGTCACGAGCCGGTGCTCTACATCCGTTTTGCCCACTCGCGGTACCGCAACCGGAACATCGACCATTTCTGGCTGGAGAAGCTGTCCGAGCCGGGCGGATGGCTCCACGGCCGGCCGATCCAGCACATCGAGACCCTCACCGACCTGATCGCGCAGTTCCGCTCGTACGTTCGCGGGGTCGTGGTCTACGACCCGAACGTCGCGGCCACCAGCAACGTCGCCTCGACGGTGGCCGGCGCCGAAGACCTGCTGCCGGTCCGCTACGATCCCAGCGAGGGCAGTCTCTACCGCCTGCTCGTCGAGGGCGAGCCGGCGCTGCCGGTCCGGCGGTGGCTGGTCAGGCCGGATGGGACGTCCCTGTTCACCGGCGCCGGCCGGATACCCGGCACGGACCTGCCGTCGACGGGCTCGGCCAAGTGTGACGCCTATCTGTGGATGAAGCACAACTACCTCGACGCCGACCGGTGCGACGGCGCCTACGGGGCCTATTACCTCGATCAGTACTGGATGAAGAAGCCGCGAAACGCCGTGTTGAACCATCACTGCCTGACCAACCACGATTTCTTCGTGGCCCGCAAGGCCTTCTTCTTCGATCTGGGCGTCTGGGTCGACGAGACGCCCGTCGACGATCCCGATCAGGAGTTGGGGACTGATCTGGAGACGCTCAAGGCCCTGTTGCTCAGTGCCTACCATCACGGCGGCAAAGAGAATATGATCCACATCGGCGGCTTCGTCCCCTGGGCGCACAAATACACCACGCACGGCGATGCGGGCGGACGCCACGACCCGGTGCCGACGGAATGGGAATACGGCCGGGTCATCAGCGCCTACAACGGCTTCATGGACGCCGACGCGATCAGTTACGGCGCGATGGCCAACGCCTCGTTTTTCATGCACTTCCCGATGCGGCCGGAATACCCCCAGCAGTGGGTGACGCGACGGGAACTCGCCGAGCGCGGGTACCTCGACGCGGACGGGCAGGTCAAGTTCGACGGGCGCGAGTTCCTGATCTTCTACGTCGGCGATTACGACTGCGCCGCCTGGCTCTACCAGCGGACGATGGACATCTGGGACGACCCGGCGCGCGGCCAGGTGCCGATGATGTGGTGCATCAGTCCCGTGCTGGACCGGCGGGCGCCGATGGCGATGGACTACATGCGTCGCACCGCCACGCCGAACGACTACTTCGCCTCGGCCGACAACGGGGCGGGCTATTGCGAGCCGGGCATGCTCCAGGAGCCGCGCGGCGTTTCGGGCCTGCCCTGCGGACTGGACGCCTGGGCGCGGCACTGCAAGACGTTCTACGACCGATGGGGCCTGAGCGTCACGGGGTTCATCATCTATGCGCACGGGCCGGAGCTGAACGAAGCGGGACTGGACTGCTATGCCTCGTTCAGCGGCAACGGCATCGTGCCTTCCGGCGGGCCCGCTTCGCTGCTGCACAAGGGTATGCCCGTCCTGCGGTTCGACCACGACGTCAACGAAGGCGATCCGGCCGACGCCGCCCGCCACGTGGTGCAGCGCATCGCCCAGCGTCGCGCCGAGGGCCATGCACCGTTCCACTGGTTCCGCAACATCCTCAAGACGCCCACCTGGTACGTGCGGACATATGACGCGATCCAGCAGATCAACCCCAAGATCGAGTTGCTCGACGCCCCGACGTTCTTCGAACTATACCGCATCCACCTGGAGAACCAAGGTCCGTCGAGTCCATGAACCCGCCGTTCGACCCCCGAGGTCGCTCCGTTCCTCTTCTTGGCCGGCCCCGGACGGCTCACTGGATCTGCGGCAAGTCGTGGAGACTGTCTTTGGCATCGAGCTTCCGCTGCCCGAAAAGCCTCTCGCATCCCATCGCTCCACACTTCACACTTCACGCTTCACGAGTTACGCGTCAGTAGTCCTTGCATTCTCTCATCCATTTGGGCCAGTCCTCAGGCTGGACGCCGCCGGCTTTGGTCCAGCGGTTCGCCCGGTCGAAGTCGGAGGCCCACTTGAGGGTATACAGTTCCTTAAGGCCGACGCCACGGACGGACCAGTCGAGGAACATGCCGTTAGTCGCTCTGCCGTGCCGGTCCATGAGGAAACCGTTCAGGCCTGGGGCCCCGCTTCCCCAGCCGCGGGCGCCGGTGGAATAGGCCCTGTCTATCTCGGGCAATGGCCACCTCGCATCGAGCAACACGGGAATGCTCGCGTGGTCTCGGAGCAAGAAGATGTTCAACTCGGGGGGCTGGTCAGGCCGCGGATCGCGCTCGATGCGAAACGCCCTCAACAGGGCGCTGTTGTATCCGTAACTGCCCGCAAAGCGAGGCTCCGGCGTGAGAATCTGCCACGCCTCGGTGGACGTCCCGTTAGCTCCCCTTATGCGCCACGACATACTGGGGGTAGTTACGGATATGACAAACCCGCCACTATTGGGATCGTCCGGTCGGGGCCGGCTCGCCATCGGGCATAACGCGATGCCTCTCGTGTGGAAGCCGTGAAGGGCTCCGTGATCTGCATTGGGGTCCATGGCGCCGATGAACGTCCCGCGCAACAGCCAAAGAGCGCCGTAACCGCGTGCGAGGGAGGGAAGACGCCCCTCGTAAGCCTGGGTGTAGGCCGCCAGGGTCATCGCCCACTGGCGGAGGTTCGACTGGCAGGCCACGGTGCGGGCCTGGTTGCGGGCCCGGTGCAGCGCCGGGATCAGGATCGCCATCAACAGCGCGATCACCGCGATGACCACCAGCAGCTCGATCAGTGTGAAGGCTCTGTTCTTCATGGTCTCAGTCCTCGATGCCCTCTGCCATCCTGGGCCAGGGCGACGGTCCGCCATAGGCGGATCGCCCCTACGGGCCAATGGTAGGGGCGAGGCATGCCTCGCCCACGAGATACGAGCGACGATCTAATAGTCCTTGTACTTTCGCATCCACAGCGGCCAGTCCTCGGGTTTGACGCCCCCGGCTCTGGTCCACGGTCCGGCGGTGTTGAAATCGGCGTGCCATTTCAGCGTCCACAGTTCCTTGAGTCCCACGGGACGGACCGACCAGTCGAGAAAGAGGGCGTTGGTGGTTCCATTGTGTCGATTGATGATGATGTTTCCCGATGTGGCGTTCGGCTCGACGGCGGGCGGTGGCGGCATCTCGCCGTCGCCGACGCTGCCGGTGGGCTTGCCTGCGTCCAGCAGGAACGGCATGGCATGGCGGCTGCGGAGCGAGGTGATATCCCGGCCCCAGCGTATCGTGGCGCGGTAGGTGAAGGGCTGACCGGTGACCATGTGGTAGTTCAAGCCGTAGCTGCCTCGAAAGGAAGGGGTCGGCAGGATGATCTCCCAGGCGGCGAAGGTTCCGCCACCGTTGACCTCCAGGGTAGTTGTGCCGCTCGACATGGCGGCGTAAGCCCGGTCCCCCGTGGTCCGGGTGGCGGCGGGGCAGCAGGCGATTCGCTCGGTTTCTATGGCGTGGTAGCGCCCGTGTGTATTCGGGTCCCTCTCATAGTCAATCCGCAGCCCTCTCAGCAGCGACAGGCCCGGGAGAATCCCGGTATCGACGGGCAGCCAGTTGTCGTTATCCTCCAGATACAGCGCAATGGTCGTTCCCCACTGGCGGAGGTTGGACAGGCAGACAGCGGCCCGCGCCTGCTTCCGTGCCCGCGACAGAGCCGGGAACAGCAGGGCCAGCAGCAGCGCGATGATGCTGATGACCACCAGAAGCTCGATCAGGGTGAAGGCCCTGGGATTGATTATTGATGATTGATGATTGATTCCTGGGGTGGATCGGCGTTTTGTCGGGTCATTGGCCATGGGGATCAATTCCTCTCAGCGACGGCCTTCGGCCGGACCGGGCGCGTCCGGCGGGCTCTCCGTTGCGCTCGCTTCGTTTGAGTAACCCAGCCGGCCCCAGGCGGCCCGTTGCGTTCTCTGCAAATCATAGAGGCCGTCTTCCGTCTGCGGTTGGTAGTTCGCAGTAGATTCGATCTGTTCGACGAACCAACCCGGTCCGACTTCCTTAAGCTGGCGTGGGATCCTCGCGGTCTCGGCTCTCCACTTCCAGTACTCGGCGTGACCGTCGGCGAAAGACAGCGTTACGCCGTTCGCGTGCTGGATCGGAGGAGGGAATCCCCATCGCCACTTGGGTTCGAAATAGGGCACGATGAAGGTAGCGCTTCCGTCCATCTGGCCTCTATCGCAGAAGACCAACCGCTCCGCCGCCCCCGGACTGACGATGTCGGACAGGCGCCCCAGACGCAGGACGGTCTGACTGACACGGTTGCTCGGCGCGCCGCGATACAGGATGTTCTCTATATAGGTCTGGTGGGTCTGAAGCGTGCCGTACAGGTTGGACCCGTTGGCGGCCGAGCAGATGCCGTAGGTGACCCAGTGGCTGGTCCGTTGCGGGCAACGATAGAAGTCGATGTCGGCCAAGTACGGCCAGAGGCTTCCCTTGTTGGGGTTTTCGACCACATCCTGCCGCGTATAGCTGGGATAGTTGAAGGCAGACCCGACCCAGCCGTGATACACTCTCCCGCTGATTCCCCTCTCCCCGGCCCAACCGTTGGCCAGCCAGTCGTCGTTTTCGTGGGCGTAGGTCAGCCAGGCGAGTGTGAGTTGGCGGAGGTTGCTCAGGCAGACGGCCCGGCGGGCCTGCTCGCGGGCGGCGCGCAACGCCGGGACCAATAGCGCCAGCAGCAGCGCGATCACCGCGATGACCACCAGCAGCTCGATCAGCGTGAAGGCGTTGGGATTGATGATGGATGATGGATGATTGATGATTCCTGGTGCGGACGGCGATTCGGCGATAAACCCTTTCCGTATTGTGAATTGCGCGCACCCAAAGCGGTGCAGTCGTTCGCTGCGATGGAGGCCGTTGTCATGCTCTATGGCCTCCCATCTGCCTTGGCATCTTTCGCCTTCGGTCTCCATGCCATGCACTCCCACCCGTACCCACAGTGAAGGCGAAGCTCGACGATCCGATGTGGATGTCTTTCTTCAGCGAACCGGAGAAAAATGCGAAAATTCCCACGACGCAGTTGCTCCCCACCGATGTTGCCGCGCTCGCCGGCCTTCCCTTTCCTTGGCATCGTCCGCGTTCGGTCTCCACGTCAAGGCCTCTCACTGAGGGTTCTCTACCATATAGTGAAGTGAGACGGGCGGATGTGACGGTGTTTTCGCGAAAACACGCGAGAAACGCCGAGATTCTTGCGACGACCTCGCCGGCAGCGGGTGCGACAGGCCTTTTGCTTTGAATCGCCGGCGGTTTGCCGCTATGGTGGGGCACAAATGGGGTTGGCATTCGTATGCCTCGGCAGGCACGTTTCGTGCGGGCCGGCAGAGGAGTCGGTGGTGAACACCCTTGGTGGAGAAGAGTTCATGACGAGCGCAAGACGGGGTATTCTCAGTGTGACGGTCGTTCTTCTGTGTCTTCGGGTCGGCTTGGCGGGCCAGTGGCCCAACTGGCGTGGGCCGCACTTCAATGGCTCGGCCGACGAGCGCGACCTGCCCCAGTCCTGGACCGATACGGAGAATGTCCTGTGGACCGCGCCGCTTCCGGGCCCGGCGGCCTCGACCCCGGTGATCTGGGACGGCAAGGTCTTCGTCAGCTCGCCCGTCAAGGGCGGCGACGATCTGCTGGCCCTGTGTTTCGACGCGCGAACGGGCCGGCAACGGTGGTCGACGACGGTGGCCCGGTCGGACCGCGACTTTCCCCGCAACAACCTGGCGACGGCGTCGCCGACGACGGACGGACGGCACGCGTTCTTCCTCTACGGCTCGGGCGACCTGGCGGCCCTCGACTTCGACGGCAACCTCGTCTGGTCGCGGAACATCGAGACCGAGTACGGCAACATCACCTGCCAGTTCGGCTACGGCGCCAGTCCGATGGCGTTCGAGGGCGCGGTGTACATCCCGGTCCTGCGGCGCGAGCGGGCGTGGCGCGAGCCGCGCGAAGGCGAGCCGTTCGATTCCTTCCTGCTGGCCGTCGACGGGGCCACCGGCAGAACGCTGTGGCGTCACGTCCGCGCCAGCGACGCCCAGGACGAATCGCTCGATTCGTATGCGACGCCCATTCCATTCCGCAACGGGGACCGGACCGAGATCGTTCTGATCGGCGCCGACTACGTCACCGCCCACGATCCGCAGACGGGCGCGGAATTGTGGCGCTACTGTTACGCGACGGGCCGGAGGGACACGCGCTGGCGGCTGATCCCCTCGGTCGTCACGGGCGCCGGCATGGTCTTCGGCGTGCAGCCGCGAGGCGGCAACGACCTCTTCGCGATTCGCCCCGAGGGGGCCGACGGCGTCCTCTTGCAGGATCGCGTCGTTTGGACGTTCGACCGGATGACGCCCGACGTGCCGACGCCCTTATTCTATCAGGGCCGGCTCTATGTGCTCGACGGGACGCGAAACGGCAAGGTCGTCACCTGCCTCGATCCGACGACCGGCCGGATCCAATGGCACGGGCGGATCGGGGGCGGCGGGCCCTGGCGCGCCTCGCTGACGGCCGCCGACGGCAAGCTCTACTGCATCAACGAGGACAGCGAGGCCATCGTCCTGGCTGCTGGAGACGAATTCCAGGTCCTCCATCGCTTCGACATGAAGGACAAGCCGGTCCAGGCGTCGATCGCCATCGCCGACGGCCGTCTGTTCGTCCGCACCGCCAGCAAGCTGACCTGTGTCGGCAAGTAACCCTGTCGCATCCGGAAAGAAGAAAGGCCGTGCATCGGACAAACCGGCGCACGGCCTCTGACTGCCTGCGGAGGACGTAGGGCTATTTCGATTCGACCACTTCCTTTTTGTTCTTCTCGGGCTCGTCCATCTGTTCGCCCTCGAAGTTCAGATGTTCCTCGTCCTGGACGTCGATCTTGATGAGGTTCTTGCCCTTGAACCGTCCGGCCAGCACCGCCTCGGACAGCGGGTCCTCAATGTAGTGCTCGATGGCCCGTCGCAGCGGCCGGGCGCCAAACTCCGGATTGTAGCCTTTCTCGATCAGAAATTCCTTGGCCTGCGGCGTCAGGTCCAGGTGCAGCCCGTGCTCGGTGAGCCGCTTGAACACCTTGGACAGTTCGTACTCGACGATCGTCTGCAGGTCCTCCCGCGACAGCGGCTTGAAGACGATCATATCGTCGACGCGGTTGAGGAACTCCGGCCGGAAGTGACGCTCGACCTCCTTGTGCAGGACGTCCTTCATCTTTTCGTAGTTCGATTCCGGGGTCTTCTTGCCGAACCCGAAACCGGCCTGGTTCTTGATCAACTCGGCGCCGATGTTGCTCGTCATGATCAGGATCACGTTCTTGAAGTCGATGCTCCGTCCGAAGCTGTCGGTCAGGCGTCCTTCGTCCATGATCTGGAGCAGCATGTTGTACACGTCGGGGTGCGCCTTCTCGATTTCGTCGAGCAGCAGCACGGAATAGGGCCGCCGTCGTATGCGCTCGGTGAGCTGGCCGCCTTCCTCGTAGCCGACGTATCCCGGAGGGGCGCCGACGAGCCGGCTGACGTTGTGCTTCTCCATGAACTCGCTCATATCGAGCCGGATCAGCGAGTTGCGATCGCTGAACAGGAACTCCGCCAGCGCCTGGGCCAGGAGCGTCTTGCCGACACCGCTGGGCCCGAGGAAGATGAAGCAGCCCATCGGCCGGTTCGGGTCCTTCATGCCGCTGCGGCTGCGACGCACCGCCTTGGCGACCGTCATGATCGCCTCGTGCTGCGAAACCACCGTCTTGTGCAGCTCGGCTTCGAGCTCCAGCAGACGCTGCGTCTCTTTCTTCTCCAGGCGGGTCAGGGGCACACCCGTCATGTTGCTGACGACCTCGGCGATGATCTCGGTATCGACCGCGCCGGTGGCGTCTTTGTTCTGCTCGTACCACTTCTTGTGGATCTGGGCCTTCTCTTCCAGAAGCTGCTGGGCCTCGTCGCGCAGCGAGGCGGCCCGCTCGTAGTCGGCGGCGCGGACGGCCTCGTCCTTTTCACGCTGGAGCTTCTCGATCCGTTCCTCGACTTCGGTCAGGTCCGGCGGCGGCGTCATGTTCTTCAGACGCACGCGGGCGCCTGCCTCATCGACGACGTCGATGGCCTTGTCCGGCAGGCACCGGCCCGTGATGTAGCGGGTCGAAAGCTCGATCGCCTGGAACAGCGCCTCATCGGTGAAACGAACCCTGTGGTGCGCCTCGTAGCGGTCCTGCAGGCCGCGAAGGATCTCGAGGGCCTCGTCTTTCGAGGGCGGCTCGACGATGATCGTCTGGAAGCGGCGCTCGAGCGCGCCGTCTTTTTCGATGTACTTGCGGTATTCATCCAGCGTAGTGGCGCCGATGCACTGGACCTCGCCTCGGGCCAGTGCGGGCTTGAGCACGTTGGATGCGTCGATGGCGCCTTCGGCCCCGCCGGCGCCGACAAGGGTGTGCAGCTCATCGACAAAGAGGATGACGTTGGCGGCTCGACGGACCTCGTTGATGACGGCCTTGATGCGTTCTTCGAACTGGCCGCGATACTTGGTGCCGGCCACCATCATCGCCAGGTCGAGCACGACGATCCTTTTATCCTTGAGGATCTCGGGGACCTGCTTGTTGATGATCTGCTGGCTGAGCCCTTCGACGATGGCGGTCTTGCCCACGCCGGCCTCGCCGAGCAGAACGGGATTGTTCTTGGTGCGGCGACAGAGGATCTGGATCAGCCGCTCGATCTCCCGCTTGCGTCCGATGACCGGGTCGAGTTCGCCGTTGACGGCAAGCTGCGTGAGGTCCCGACCGAAACTGTCCAGCGCGGGGGTCTTGCTCTTGAGCTTGCGTCCGGCCGCGCCCGCCGGACCCATCTTCAGACCCAGGTCGTTCGGCGCGTCTTCCACCCCGGCGCCGAGGAGGTTCAGCACCTCCTGCCGGACGTCTTCAAGCTTGAGCCCGAGGTTCATCATCACCTGCGCCGCGATCCCCTCGCTTTCCCGAAGCAGGCCCAGAAGGATGTGCTCGGTCCCCACGTAATTGTGGTTGAGCGCCCGGGCTTCTTCGATCGCGTACTCGATGACCTTCTTGGCTCGTGGTGTCTGGGGCAGCTTGCCCATCGTGACCATGTCCGGGCCGCTCTTGACCAGCTTCTCCACCTCGAGACGCAGCTTCTTGATATCGACGTCGAGGTTCTTCAGGACCGTCGCGCCGACCCCGCTGCCTTCCTTGACCAAGCCCAGGAGGATATGCTCGGTCCCGATGTACTCGTGATTGAACCGCTGGGCCTCCTGATTGGCCAGGGCCATCACTTTCCTCGCCCGATCTGTAAAGCGCTCAAACATATTCGTTAAACCCGCTCCAAAGAATGTCCGTTTTCATCCAGTTTCTGCGGCCTCGGAACCACCCCAGATTCCCCGTTCGGTACCACGTTATCCCATGGCTGAGGCGTTCTGTCAACTCAGCGGATACGAGAAAGGTTCACACCGCGAGCGAGTCCGTTTTCGCCGAGCCGAACACTGCACGGCCATACGTTATATGACGTCAGAGGCCGCCGTGTTCATCAGACCAGAGGACCAATCCCCTGGACAGGGTAGGTATCGGCAAAATGGGCGAGAAACTTTCCCTTCGCGTGAACGCAAAATGGCATCTTTGTTGGATTTGTGAGATAGGGCGGTGTCCGGAGGCTTCCAGAACTCCCCCCTGGCGGTTGCGGCGGACAGCCGCCGAGCCGGGCCCCCATCAATCCGGCCGGTCCGCCCGCCTGCCCCCATGCAGACTACTTGTCGTCGCGATTGCTCTCTTCGAGCAGCTTGCGCAGATAGGCGTTCTCGCGACGCGTCGCTTCGAGATCGAACGCCTGGTACTTGATGCAGACGCGAAGGTAGTCCAGCAGTTCCTGGAGCGTGTCGATGCTCTTCTGGAGTTCCTTGCGATTGGCCTCGGCCTGCTTGGCAAGGTCCGCCAACTTCTTGTGATTCGGATCGGTGCTCTCGCCGAACTGCTTGACCAACTCGTTCAGCGCACCTTCCAGACTGGCCTCATCCATCGGATTCTCCTCCAGTTGCTTTCACGTCGCTGTGCCGCCCCAGGTTCATGGGCCTATTGTACCAGAGGGGGCCATCGGAAAGAAGCGCATTTGGAGCGGTTTTGGCCTCCATCTGTCATGTCGGCGGCGGCAAAGCGCCAGACGCGACGGCGTGTGTCGGGCGTAGCGTCTGCAAGCGATCTGCCGGAAAGTCATTCCGTGCCGATTATGGCGAGGGGACCACATTCTTCTGGCACGGCGATACCGAACCCCTACCATGGACGTCTCAGTTTGTGGTTGGTCCATCCGGCCCAGTGCCGTGTTCGGAAAGATCGATGTGCAGTGAACGAGTACTGTTGGACAAGGCCGCCCGGGGGTGCAGGGATTCCCTGCGCCGGATTTATGAGACGCACCGGGACCATCTGCTGACGCTAGCCCGGGGGCTCTGTGGCGACCGAAGCACAGCGGAAGACGTCGTGCACGATGTCTTCGTGGCGTTCGCCAGGGGCCTGCCGCAGTTGCATGTGAAGACGAGCCTCAAGGGCTACCTGAGCGTCAGTGTGTGCAACCGAGTGCGCGACCTGGCCCGGGCTGAGATGCGACGGCGTCGCGATCCGGGCCGCTTCGATCCCGGCCCGGCCGACATGGCCGCTCCGGACATCCGTGCGGCGGACGCCGAGTTGACCGGTCGGCTGCGTGCGGCGTTGGAGCGGGTGCCCCTCGATCAACGGGAGGTCCTGCTGCTGCGTGCCCAGGCGGGATTGAGCTTCGAGGAGATCGCGCGGCATCAAGGGATCTCCTCCAACACCGCGCGCGGACGGTATCGATACGGAATCGACAAGCTGCGGTCGCTCCTGAATAGCGAGTGTGAACGATGAGACCGGCAGAGCAACAGATAGAACGGCTTCTCGCAGGATTGCAGGACCATGCCTCGTCGGCCTTCGACGAGCGGACGCTGCGGGATATGTTCGCGGCCCTGGAAATCTCTACAGGCGGATTCCCTGTCCGTCGCTGGCAGGATATTGGCAGAGCGATCATGCAGAGTCGAATTACGAAATTGGCGGTCGCAGCGGTGCTGCTACTGGCCGTCCTGCTGCTGGTCCGCCACCTGACCGGCCGCGAATCGACCGTCGCGCCGGCAGGCAGAGGCCATACCGTCGCAGAAGAACCCCACATTCCAAATGCTCCGGCCTTCCCGGAGACCATTGGCCAGCGAGAACAAGAGCGACTGGCCCGGGAACTCGCCACCGCCCGGGAACTCTTCGCCCAGACCGACGTGACGGGACTGCTGCACCTGCTCGACACCGGACTGGAGCCGACCAGGATCGCCATCGCGGGCTACCTGGCCCAGATCGGCGATGCGTCGGCCCTGCCGGCCCTGCAGAGACTGGCCGACCAGTGGCAGGGGCCTGCGGACGACAATCCGTTCCAACGGAGTGTCGAACAGATCCGAATCGCAGTTCCGGAAGAGAACCAGACGGACACCGAGGACTTGTCCACGACACAGCCGCAGTTGCCGGTTGGCGGGGTCGCCGTGCCTGACGGCATGCATATCGTGGTCCGCGTGACGGAGAAGGCCACCGGCCGACCGATCCCGCGGGCGACCATCCAGGCCCGGATGGGCAGCGAGAGCGGGACGCACGCCGCCGACGATCTCGGGGTGTTCGTCTTCGACCTGAGTGAATCGATCCCCGACCAGGTGAGGATCGCCACGCCCCACGAAGGATACGTCTGCCAGGGCGTAACCCTTCAGGGCCTGAGCCGGGAGAGACTCCCAAAGACGATCGAGTTCTCGCTTGAGAAGGGGATTGTCATTGGAGGCCTCGTCCAGGATGAGGAAGGCCGGCCCGTCGAAGGCGCCAGAGTCGAATCGTACATCGGCGAAGAGCAACAGTTCGATCGGCCCTGCGTCAGCGTGCGCATCGAATTGACGACAGACGCCGAGGGACGCTGGCGCGCAGGGGGTGTGCCGCGCGAGGTCAATCGCCTGTGGTTCAACGTGTACCATCCTCAGTTTGCCGACGGTGGCTTCGAAATGCCGGGGGACCTGAAGCTCGACGATCTCCGTGCCGAACAGGCGGTCATGGTGCTTGCGCAGGGCATCACCGTGACCGGTCGGGTGACGGACCTGGCCGGCAAGCCCATCGCCGGCGCCGAGCTTCTGGCGGGCAGCGACTACTTCGCCCGCGATTGGACGCAGACTGACGAAGCGGGCCACTTCGAGTTCCGACACCTGCGTTCGCTGAACCAGTCCTTCCTGCTGACCGTCCAGGCCCCGGGCTTCGCGCCCCAGCGGAGGGAACTGCCCTCGGTGAAGGACCTGGCGCCGGTGGACCTTGTCCTGGAGCCGGCCAGTCTCCTGATCGGCCGCGTCGTTGACTCGGCGGGCAGACCCATCGCGGATGCCTTCCTCACCACGGAAGACTGGAATGGCTGGCGCACGGTCAAGTGGCAGGGCCGCACGGACGCCAACGGCATGTTCGTCTGGGATTACCCACCTCATGATGCGATCGCGATTCGTATCAGCAAATCAGGCTATCGAGAATTCGAGCGACAGGTCGTTGCCGATGATCGAGAGCAGACCTTCGTTCTGGCCCGGCCCACGACGATCCAAGGCTCGGTCACCGACAGCGAGACCGGGCGGACAGTCGATCGGTTCAAGCTGACCCCCGGTGCCCGTTGGCCCGGTGGCACCCGTGCCACATGGCAGACGTCGGAAGGCTGGGTCAAGTGGTTCACGGACGGGCGATACAGCTACACCTTCTCCGGTGACGCCGGCACCTACGCGGTCCGCATTGAGGCCGAAGGCTACCTGCCCGTTGAATCACCGTTCGTCGACGCCAACGAATCGGAGGTCACCATCGACATCGCTCTGACCAAGGGACAGGGTCCCTCCGGCTACGTGCTCGACGCCAACGCCGCGCCGGTCGAGGGCGCCGAGGTCTTCTGGCACAAGACCATACTGATCCAGGACGGCGAAATAATGGGCAGAACGCAACCCGCCTACGCGAAGACCGACCGCGAGGGACGCTTTGCGTTCAAACCGGAGGATCGGGAAGACCTGTTCGTGGCGATCTGCGAACAGGGCATAGGCGTCGTTGCTCATGAGGAGCTTGTCGATAGCGGGATCATCATGCTGACGCCGTGGGCTCGCGTGCAGGGCCAGTTGCGCATCGGCACGAGGCCGGGCGCGAACAGGCGATTGCAGTTGGTCAGCCAGGAGCGGTTCCTGGGAAGTATTGCTCATTGCACAAATGAGACGTCGACGGATGAGCAGGGTCGATTCGTGTTCGAGAGGGTCCATCCAGGGGAATTCCGCCTGTACAATCAGATCTATGAGGTTCTGCCTGGCCAGACTCTCGAACTGTACCTCGGTGGGACCAGCCGGACCGTGAAAGGCGAATTGGCCCTGTCGATCCCGGCGGATGTTCCCATCTGGCCCGATCTGTACCTTGCCGCGATCGGAGAGCCTGTGCCGTTCGAGAAGTACCCCAAACCACCGGGATACGAGCAGATGAGCCCGGACGAAATCGAGGCGTGGATGGAACGCTATGGCCAGACTGCCGAGGGCAAGGCCTACGCCGACTGGCTCGGGCGGATGTACCACCAGCCGAGCAGGAACCTCCGCGTCGAGATGGACGGCCGCTCTGGGTTTCATGTGGACAACGTTGAGCCGGGGGGCTATGCGCTGAAAGGTGTCATCCGCTTCTTGCCGGTGCATGACAGTTCCCGAATCAATGAGATCGTCGGGCGGCTCTGGCACGAGGTTGTGGTGCCGCCGTTTGCCGGCGACGCGGAGATGGATACGCCGCTTGATCTCGGTACGCTGGCGGTCCTGCCGGGCGATCTGATGGTGGGGGACGCGGCTCCGGATTTCGATGCACCCAGCTTCGGCCCGGGCCGGATTCGCTTGGCGAACTACCGGGGCAAGGTGCTCCTCGTGGCCTTCGCCGCCTGGGGCTATACGAATCCCGTCTCGCCGGGCGTGTATGACCTCAGGGATCTCTATCAGCGTTTCGGCGAGAACCCACGGTATGCTCAGGTGAGCCTGCTGTTCTCCGGCAACCCGCTCGTGGACAAGAGGATCATCGACGAGACGGGACTGGACTGGCCCCATGGTATGCTGAATGCGGCCGGCAGAGAAGAAACGGAGTACCGCATTACGACCCGACGTCCTATGCCCTGGACCGTTCTGATCGGTTCGCGAGGAGAGATCCTTGCCATGGGGCTGCATGGCGAGGACCTGCAACAGGCCGTCGAAGAAGCGTTGAAGACGGTCCCATAGTGGGCGGTCTTCGCGAGGGTCGTTGGTCCGCCAGCGGTGTTCACACGCCGAAGATCAGGTCGAGCTTGCCGTGTTCGGGTGTCGGCAGGGGGGCTCGGCAATGGACGCAATCGGTCCGGCTCAGGCCGCGGCGTTTGCCGCAGGCCGGACAGGCCATCGTCGGCGTGTGGTTCAGCGCCCAGTAGACCAGAAAGCCCGCCAAGTTCAGCAGCGCGACGAACACCAGCCAGAAGGCCAGCCGGTCCCACGACGCACGCCGGGGACGCCCGTGCCAGAATGTCAGCGCCAGCATCGCCGCCGTGACCAGCCAGCTCCAGACGCTGTAGTGCGGCCGCATCTCCTCGACTACCTGGATCAACTCGCGCACGAAGTCGTACTGCGCCAAGTTCTGCCAGAAACCCGCCGGGAAGGGCAGCCAGAGAAGGTCGGCCAGAGGCGGCGAGAACGCGGTCACAAACCGTTTCACGTTGGACCGAGACTCCACGTATCGGATGGCGCCCGGATCGCCGGGCAAGGTCCAGCTATAGCGATTCACCAGATTGAGACCGCCTGTCTCGTCAACGCGATACAATTCGACCGATTGATTCTTGGGTGTCCGGCGAAATCCGGTCCACCAGTCTGGATTCCCACGTGCCGCCGGCGCCGGATACTCCAGCCACGTGCGGCGCAGGAAGACGCTCTCCTTCGTGGCCGCGAATTCACAGTGGTTGACATACCATTGCTGCCATTCCGGCGGCGTGGCGATCGTGATGGTCTGGTCGGGATCCTTCAGGATCAGATGGTGTACCTCGTCGCTCGTCCGGCAGTGCAGCAACGGACGAGTTCGCACCATCGTTTCGCTGTCTGCCTGTCGGAAACGATAGCTTGGGTTCATGGCCACGTATTCGATTGTGCCTTGAGGGTTTTCGGGAATCCGCTCGGCCTGCCGCGAGGCGAAGTTGATCTCGTAAATGTACCGCTCGGTCTGCCACAGGACTGTCGGGCTGTGGGAATCCCGCGGCCACCAAACCTGGCAGCTCTGGAAGCGACCGAAGGGCCGGACATCCGCTCTGGAGTCGGTCAACCCGGCGGCGCTCAGATAGCCCACGCGGCCGCCCTCCAGGCTGTAGCCGACGAAACAATCGTCCCACGGAACATACCGCCATTGTTCCCGAAGCTGTTCCTGGGTTGCGACGGGAATCTCGAGAATGCGTGGCTCGGCGAGCTGCTGGAGGTTTCTCATGCGTTCGTGTGTAAGACTATCACGCCGGGTATCCTGGGCCCATGAAAGGTAGTCATAGGGTTGTTCCTTGGCCGGGCCATCCCAGAGCAACCTGTCGTTAACGTCGTAGACCTGTTCCTGGCCCGCTGGCGCATCGAATGGATACGGTCCGCGTAGCGCTTGCCATCGATTCTCACCGATCTGCGTCACGAGGTGCAGTGTCCCATCCGGAAGAAACTCCTTCTTTGCACCTGTGATCCTCTGTGTTCTGGCCTGCTCGGGATTCAGCTCCTGCTTCGGCTCCTTGGATGGCGCCGGGGTCGCCGTCCAGAAAACGTACGTCAATTCGAACGTGATGGCCTGCGCGAAGGCCACGAGCAGCAGGACCAGCAGTGTCGCCATGAAGACTCCGGCCGCTCGTGCGATGTAGTGGATAGGGTGTTTCGCGTCCATAAGCCCGACTTCCTCCTGTCTAAAACTCCCGGCTCAGAAAAGCCGCAACGGTCTGCACGAACAGGATCGCGATGGCCAGCACCGCCAGTGCGAAGACCCAGCCCAGATGCCACTGCACAAGGATCAAAAAGGCCGCCAGTGCCGCGAAGACCAGGCCGAAGATGCGAGTGGTGTACCAGCGGGCGGTGCTCAAGGCCGACAGCGCTGTGCCCAGATAGGCCACCAGACCGATGACGATGTAGATCCAGCCGACGACCAGTATTTGGACGGGTTCCGGAATCGGAAGAAGACCCGGCCGGCAGGCGTACCAGTACAGGCCCGTCCAGACCAGGCCCAGCGAGACGAGAAGGCCGAGGATCGCCGCCGCCAGCTTGGCGCCGAGGATGCTCATTCGCGACGTCGAGCGGTGCAGTAGAAACGACCATGTCCGCGCGAAGAGGGGAACCCAGAAATGACATATGCCCAGGACCAGACCCAGACCCGGCGCGATGAACGCCAGCCACATGGCCACCCACGCAAGGTGCGGTGAACGCACCAGATCATAGGTGTTTACGACCTCGCCGGGTCCCAGACCCTGATGGGCCGACCAGTGCTGGTACCGCATACGGGCGAAGCGCGCTTCGGAGTGCACCGTCAGCAACCCGACGCCCAGCAGGAGCAGTCCCGCCAGCAGCAGCCAGGGCAATGACTCGCGAAGCTCTTTTCGTAACAACGCCAGGAATCTCATGCTAAGCCTTCTCCCACTGGAACAGCCGCCAGCGATGAGGCGGGGCGGTGAACTCGATGAACTGATCTTCGAGGTTCATCTCGACGAAATCAAAACGCTCGGCGCCGGCCTGCCGGGCCCAGTCGGCGACCTCCGCATCGCCGACGCCCACCAGCGTCAGTTCGAGCTGCCGCTCGCTGCGACGGAAGTGGAGCAGGCCGGCAAGCTCTACGTCGGCCGGCGCCGAGTTGTCGAAATGCAATACGACCTTGCGGACCGAGGTCCGGAACTGTTCGAGCGGGCAGTCGGCCCGCAGCACGCCCCTGTCGATCACGACGATCCGGTCGGCGACGCGTTCGACGTCCGCGAGGATGTGACTGGAGAACAGCACCGTCCGCCCCTGGCGCGTGATCAGCTCGATCATCCCTTCGAGGAACTGCCGCCGGATAGCGGCGTCCAGCCCGAGCGTCGGATCGTCCATCACCAGCAGTTCCGGATTCGGCGCCAACGCCAACGCCAGCGAGACTTGGGCCCGCTGGCCGTTGGAGAGGTGCTTGATCTTCTGTCGCTTGGAAAGCTCGAAGTACTCGATCATCTCTGCGAAGAGCCGGCTGTCCCATTGCCTGGGGAAGAAGGCCCTCTGGAATTCCTCCAGTCGTCCGATGGTCATCCAGCGCAACAGCCGATGGCCTTCGGTGACATAGCCGATGCGCTGGCGGATCGCCGGCGTCAGCGCGGTGGAATCGCAGCCCAGCAGGGTTGCCGATCCGGCGGTGGGTGTGAGCAATCCCAGCATCAGCTTGATCGCGGTGGTTTTGCCGGCGCCGTTGCGGCCGAGAAAGCCGCAGATGCACCCGCGCGGGACCCGCAAATCCAGATGGTCCAGCGCGGGCTTGGCGCCGTAGTACTTCGTCAGACCCTTCGTCTCCAGCACAATCTCAGCCATTCTCCGCCTCGCCCTTATCCAGTCTGTCCGCAAATTTCTCCATGCGTTTTTCGAAGAGCGCCACCAGCGCGTCGCGATCGAGCCCGAGGTTGACTGCCCGGCTGATGAGCGTGTCCATTCGTTCGGCGAGGGCGTTGATCTGGGCGGCGTCCGCGTGACGCAACGCTGGGTCGCTGACGAACGTACCCGAGCCGGTCTTCGTCGTGACCAGGCCCGACTGCTCCAGCAGCGTGTAGGCCCGCGCCACGGTGTTGGGGTTGATTACCAGTTCGGCCGCCAGGGCCCGCACCGCCGGGAGCTTGTCGCCGGTCCGCAACTCGCCCCGCGCGATCGCGCCGCTGATCTGCTCGATCAGTTGCTGGTAGATGGGCGTCTCAGAACCGCTGGATATTTGCATCCAAAGTGCCATAGCGACCGTTCGCAACTTATCCGCACGACAAATGTACTAATATCAGTAGTACATTTTGTATTATCTGTTCGCGCACTTCAAGCCCTTTTTTGCAGAATGAGTGATTTTTCTTTGCGGGCGGCCCCTCCCGGTTTAGCCGGGAGGGGCGCAAGGTGTTTGCAGGAAAGACGTTAAGATGCGTGGTCAGTCTTGCGGCCGGGGGTCCGAGACGCGGCCGAGAAAGAGGATGCTGCCGGAGGTGTTGTCGCGGATCATGAAGAGGAACGGGTGATCGGCCTGGAAAACGGGCGTTCGATCCGGCATGGCCGAGGTCAGTCTCATCACCACGCCCGTCGCGGCGGCCGCTTCGGTGCCTTCCTCGTTGACGTCGACGTAGGCTTGGTGAATCACCGCCGAGATGAACAGGTCGCGCCGGCCCGTCATGCCCGAGAAGTCGGCGGCGCCGCCGAACGCCTGCCCCATGCCCATCGAGCGCAACACGCTTTCCAGACTGAACTTACTGGTCATCTTGAACTTGGGGATCGAGACGATCACCTCCCGCTCGCGGAGGTCGTCCAGCCATCTCGCGATGTTCTCGGCGGTCAACTGCTGTTCGAGCCGCCCGATTCCGTCGGCTGCCTTCGGCAGCAGGATGACCATCGACAGCTCATCGCCAACGTACGGCAGTTGCAGCACTTGTAGATTGTCGGCCTCGGCATAGCCAAACCGGGCCTTCTGATTCATCATGGGGACCTGAACCTTGCTTGCGTCCAGCAGGGTGAAGGGGGCGTCCTGCGTCCGGTCCTCGTCGAACTGGCGGGCCCAGTTGCCTTTGAAGTAGATCGCGTTGGTGAGCACCAGCCGGGTCATCGGCCCGATGGCGCCCTGGCTGATGAGGTCCTTGATCTTGCCGTTAGTCTGCTCTTCGACCCACGTGTTGATGGTCCGGCGGGCCTTTTCGGCAGAGGCGACGAAATCGACGTTGCGGATGCGCCCGCCATACTCGGCCTCGACGAGCCTGGCGAACGCGTCGAGGAAGGCGAAGTCCTTCTGGCCCCACAGCGCATTGGCGACCCGCAACTCATAGGCGTCCGTGCCGCCCCGCGCGTTGAGATCGTGAATGATCCGCCCGAACGCGCCGGCGAACTCCTCGGCCGTCATCGGCTTGCCGGCTACGCCCAGCTTCGCCAAGACCTGGGGCGACGTCGGGTACCACATCGCCTCGGCCATTTGCCGCTCGGTCTCGCCCCGCGCCCCGGCGTAGGTCATCCCCAATGCCGTCGAGACACTGTAAGGCGAGAAGAACAGGTTGCCGTCGCCGGTCCGCAACTTCTCGTAGAGGGCCAGAGCGAGCTGAGTGTTCCCATCGACCACCGCTTGGTGGGCGGCAGCCGCGATCTCGGCCTTCTCGTCGGCCGAGCCGTTGGCGGTGCAGCCGAGAACCATCATTCCGATCACTGCCGTGCTGAGCGTCTTCATCGGTCTATCCTTCCAAGAAAGAACTCTTTCCACTCGCTGTGACGGTCATTCTACCGTTCCGGTTGACACGTGTCCGTCAAGAATTGTCCGAATCGCTTGAGCGGGGCGGAGAACGCCGCTAAGATGCCGGTCCTGGGAAAGTCAGAAAGGGCAGACGTGATTCGCACCACCCATCTTGAGATCACCGGCGAGGATCAGTGGGTCCGCAGGAACCGCTGCGACATCGGCTTCGAAGTCCGCGAGTGCGTGGTCAAGCAGCCGCGTTTCAATCGGTTCCTGTACGAGTACATCGGGCAAGACTGGAAGTGGATCGCCCGTCTCGCCTGGTCGGATGATCGCTGGCGCGAATATGCGGCCGCCGACAACCTGCGAACGTTCGTCGCCTATCGCGAGGGTTCGCTCGTCGGCTACTACGAATTGCAGCAGCAGGGCGAGAGCGTCGAGATCCGCATCTTCGGCCTGACTCCAGAATTCCTCGGCCAGGGCCACGGTGGAGCCTTGCTCGATCATGCCGTCGAGAGCGCCTTCGCCTGGGGCGCCCGCCGCGTCTGGGTCCACACCTGTACCAACGACCACCCCCGCGCCCTCGACAACTACCTTAAGAGCGGCTTCGCAGTCTTCAAGATCGAAGAGAAATAGCCCCGCCCCCGCGTCGCCAAGCAGGAGAGAACTGTTCTTGAATGTGCCGGTTTCAGCGGCTATAAGGTGGCGTTCCCGTGTCCGGCCGGTGCCGGGCGGTGTGCAGGTGATTTGTCGGTGTTCTGAGGTGGCTTCCTTGACGCAGTGCAGCACAAACACGGATCTGATCGTAACGGATCTTGGCGGCACGATGGTCCGGACGGACGACGCGATCCTCGCGGCGGTCCGGCAGGCGGCGACCGAACTTGGCATTCCCGACGGACATCCCGACCCGGTCTATGGCGTCTTCGGCACGAGCATCTGGCAGTACATTCACGCCTGGCTGCCCGACGGGCACAAGGACCGCACCGACGCCTGTCACGAGCGGTTCTGGGAGCTGTTTCCCCACGCGGTGCTCGACCAGATCGGGGCGTTCGACGGGGTCGAGGAGGCCCTTGTCGAGCTGAAGCGGCGGGGCCTTCGAGTCGCAGTGCTCAGCGGCCTGAAGATCGAGTCGATCGAGCGGATCGTTGCGACATTTCGATTTCAGGACTGGGACGCCGTGCGTTCTTCGATGCCGCTGAAGACCGCCGCCGACTCGCGCGCCGAGGGGATCAAACGCCTGGTCGAGGAATTCGGCGTCGCGCCGCAACGCACGATCTATATCGGCGACACCGACCACGACGTCCGCCAGGCCCGCCAGGCCGGCGTGCGTGCCGCCGTCGTCAAAACCGGCGGTCAGGCCCGCAAGCATCTGCACAAGATCGAGGCCGAACAACCCGACCATCTCCTCGCCTCCTGGCCCGACCTCCTGAATGTCGTTGCCGCCTGCGTCGTCATTGTCGGGTGCCTGATGGGTCTGGCCGGATGTGCGTCGTCGGCGGGCCGCCAGGCGCGGAAGTACCTTGTGGCTCCGACTGTTCTGCCGGGCGTTGAGGCGGAAATGCAGACGGCCGGGTTCTGGATCGGCCGGCTGGCTGAGCCCGACCGCGTCATTCTCTCTGAGGATGAGATCGACGAATTGAACGACGATATACGGACCCGCCTGCAACTGACGAAAGACATCGCCAAATTCCCACGGGAATTCGACGGGCCGGAGTTGCGTGCGATCCTGCAGTGCGAATTGGACAGCTTTCGGGCCAGGACCTTGTATGGTGCCGACGGCCGCAAGGTGGGTGAGTCGTTTTACACATCCGTGGAAGAGAGCATGCGGCTTGCCTCGATTGACGCCCGGATTCACGTGCGGTTCGCTCTGGTGGTCTGCAATGCCGACCAGAGGTTGCTGCCGACCGCCGAGGGCCTGTACGCCGAGGCGGGGGACGTCGATTTCGACGAAGCGCAGAACAGCGCCCTGGATATCGGCACGCCCGTGGCGATCCTGCACGCGAGCGCCGACGGGCGGTGGCTCTATGCGCTGGGACCGTCCAGCGACGGGTGGATCGAAGGGCAGAAGCTGGCGTTGTGCTCGCAGGAGCAGTTGCGGGACATGATGAACCGGCCGTTCATAACGGTCGTCCGTGCCAAGGGCGATGTCTGTCTGGATGCGAAGCTGACCCAGCATTATGGCTTTGTCCGCATGGGATCGAAGCTCCCTCTGGCGGAGGATTCCGACGGCGATTTCGTGGCTGTGCTGTTGCCCACGCGGCGGGAGGAGGGGACTGTGCAGGTGCAAACGGGTTATCTCAAACGTCGGGAGACAGTTGCGGGGAATCTCTCGTACACACCCCGGCACATCATCGAGCAGGCGTTCGAGATGCTCGACACGCCGTATGGCTGGGGCGGGGCCAATGGTCAGCAGGATTGTTCGCAGTTCGTGCAGGAGGTGTTCGCCACGGTGGGCATCCAAATGCCCCGGAACTCCTCCGACCAGGCCCGGGTGGGCCGGATGCAGAAGTGTTTCGAGCCGGACGACTCCGACGAGGACAAGCTGGAAGCGGTGCTGACGCACGCGATCCCCGGCGTGACTGTTCTCCACACGAAAGGCCACGTCATGCTCTACGTGGGGGATGTGGCGGGCCGGCCCTACGCCATCCACTGCGTCTGGGCCTATCGCGAGCCCGGCAGTGACGCCGACGTCATCCGCGTGATCAACCGCGTTGCCGTCACTGACCTGCACCTCGGCGAAGGCTCCCGCGTCGGATCGCTGTTGCGTAGACTCAAATCCATCCGGGAGATCGCGCCTGTCCCGCAGCAATAGACCCGTCCCGGTGCATGTGGAGCGTTGCGATCTGACCTGTCGTCGGCTCACAGCCTCTTCTTCTCGAACCAGGCGAAGAGGGCCAGGCAGATCGCCCAGAACAGGGCGATGACGAGCCAGGCGCTCAGGCCCAGCGTTTCGGGCAGGCCGATGGGACCAAAGTCTTTCCAGGCCAGGACGGTCCGCTTGAAGAAGGGGTAGAGTTCCGCATAGACGGCCGCGCCGACGAGCATCCCCACGATGGCGAAGACCGCATGCCAGCGGCCCTCGCCCAGCGCCCCGACGGAGGTGCCGGGACAGAAGCCCATGACCGCCCAGCCGGCGCCGAAAAGGACGCCGCCGAGCCCTACCGCGCCGAGGTTCATCGGCTTGTGCTTGAACGCCAGAACGTCGAAGTGCGCCAGCAGGTGCAGACCAACCATGCCGACGAGGATCGCTGCCAGCATGAACTTCAGGATCGTCATGTCCTTCAATCGCATCGCGGCCACCTGCTTGTCAAAACGCAGCACGCGACCCTTCTGGAGCAGGAATCCGAACGCGACGCCCGTGAGTAATCCGAGGATCTGTTCATTCATGGTTCCGCCCTCCGTAGACGAGCCGGGCCACGACGATGCCCGTACCGAAGAAGAAGGCCAGCGCCACGAAGCCGCTGACGGACAGTTGCATCATGCCGCTGAGCCCGTTGCCGCTCGGGCAGCCGTCGGCCATGCGCGCACCGACCATGGCGACGATGCCACCGAGGATCGCGCCGACGGCCCGCTTGCCCACGCCGGGACCGAACCGTCGCGACCAGGTCGGAGGAACCGCCTCAGCGCGTAAGCTGCCGTCTGTCAGCGACGAGAGCAGCGCGCCGAGAAAGATCCCCACCACGAGCATGAACTGCCAGTCGACCTTGACTTTCTCCTTGGTGTAGTACTCGTTGGCGGCCACGTGCTCCTTCGCCACCGGTTTCTGGAGCAGACCGGCGGCGCGGACGAACGTCGTCGAAGCGCCGAGATAGTTGGTCTTGCCGAGTATCTTCGTCGTCGCCAAGGCCGATGCGATGGCCAGGATGCCGGTCATCGCTCCGGCTACGTAGGGGTTCCACCCCTTGTCATCCGTTCTCCACTTCATTTCGTGAGCCTCCTTTGCTGGCTCATGCGGGGCCGGTGGGGCGGCAGGGGGGGCTGCCGCCCGCAACGTGAGTCGTCCTTTCTCAAACACCTGGCCGTCAGTTTGCACCGTGCGGGCACTTCTTCAGGACCATGAACCAGTCGAGGACCTTCGTGTCGGCGGCCGGCTTCTCGACGCGGTCCTTGGCGGTGCCGCACGAGCCGGGCGGGGGCACGATCACGTCGTCACCGATCTGCCAGTTGGCCGGCGTGGCGATGCCGTGCTCGTCGCTGTGCTGCATGGCGATCAGCAGCCGCTTGACCTCGTCCATGTTCCGCCCATTGCTCAGCGGGTAGTACAGGATCGCTCGCACGATGGCCTTGGGGTCCATGATGAATACCGCCCGCACCGCCTGCGTGCTGCTGGCAGCCGGCTGGAGCATGCCAAAGGCCTTGGAAACCTCCATCGTCAGGTCGCTGATGACCGGGAAGTTCACCTCGATGCCCTTCATCCCTTTGTACTGGATCTTCTCCTTGATCGTCCGCAGCCAGGCGATGTGGCTGTACGTGCTGTCGATGGACAGGCCCAGCAGTTTGCAGTTGAGCTTCTCGAACTCGCCGGCCATGTTGGCAAAGGTCATGAATTCGGTCGTGCAGACCGGCGTGAAGTCGGCCGGGTGAGAGAAGAAGATTACCCACTTGCCCTTGAAGTCCTCCGGGAAGTTGATGGGGCCCTGTGTGGTCTCTGCCTTGAATGATGGGGCCTTCTCGCCGATCAACGGCATGCGGTTCTCGTTACACATTCGTGGTGCTCCTTTCAGTTACGCATGGTTCTTTGGCTTGATGGTTCTCATTCAGGCGAGGTCGAAGCGATCAAGATTCATCACCTTGGACCAGGCCGCCACGAAGTCCTGCACGAACTTCTTCTGCGCATCCTCACTGGCATAGACTTCGGCCAAGGCCCGCAGTTGGGAGTTCGAACCGAAGACCAGGTCGACACGGGTCGCGGTCCATTTGAGCTTGCCTGTGGCACGATCGGTACCCTCGAACAGGTCCTGGTCTTTTGAGGTTGGCTTCCATTCCGTGCCCATGTCAAGCAGGTTCACGAAGAAGTCATTGGTCAGCGACTCCGGCTTCTTGGTGAAGACGCCATGCTTGGATTGTCCGAAGTTGGCCTTCAAGACGCGCATGCCACCGATGAGAACCGTCATCTCCGGAGCGGTCAGCGTCAGCAGTTGTGCCTTGTCAACCAGCAGTTCCTCAGCGGATACGGCGTATTTGGCCTTGAGGTAGTTGCGGAATCCGTCCGCCACCGGTTCGAGCACGGTGAAGGACTGTGCGTCCGTTTGCTCCTGCGAGGCATCGGTCCGTCCCGGCGTGAAGGGAACGGTCACATGGTGACCGGCGTTCTTGGCCGCCTGCTCGACGCCGGCGCATCCGCCCAGGACGATCAAGTCGGCGAGTGACACTTTCTTGCCGCCGGACGCAGCGCTGTTGAATTCCTTTTGGATCTGCTCCAGTGTCTTCAGCACCTTCTTCAGTTGGGCAGGTTCGTTGACCGCCCAATCCTTCTGGGGAGCCAGACGGATACGCGCCCCGTTGGCGCCGCCGCGTTTGTCGGAGCCGCGGAACGTGGACGCGGACGCCCAGGCAGTGGAAACCAGTTGTGAGATGGGCAGGCCAGAGGCCAGGATCTTGGCCTTGAGAGCGGCAACGTCCTTGGCGCCAATCAGCTTGTGATCGACCGCAGGCACCGGGTCCTGCCAGATCAGATCCTCGGCCGGGACCTCCGGACCGAGATAGCGCGACTTCGGGCCCATGTCGCGGTGGGTCAGTTTGAACCACGCACGGGCGAAGGCGTCCGCGAATTCCTTGGGGTTCTGCTGGTAGCGCCGCGCGATCGGCTCGTAGATCGGATCGAAGCGCAGCGAGAGGTCGGCGGTGGTCATCATCGGCCGGTGCTTCTTCGACGGGTCATGCGCGTCGACGACCATGTCCTCCTCGGCCACGTCCTTGGCCAGCCACTGATGCGCGCCGGCCGGGCTCTTGACCAGTTCCCACTCGTACTTGAACAGCACGTTCAGATAGCCCATGTCCCATTTCGTCGGGTTGGGTTTCCAGGCGCCCTCGATGCCGCTGCCGATTGTATCGCCGCCCTTGCCGCTGCCGAAGCTGCTCTTCCAGCCAAGCCCCATCTCTTCGATGGGGGCGGCCTCCGGTTCCGGGCCGACATGGGTCGCGGGGCCGGCGCCATGGCATTTGCCGAACGTGTGGCCGCCCGCGACGAGCGCAACGGTCTCTTCGTCGTTCATGGCCATGCGGGCGAAGGTCTCGCGCACATCACGGCCCGAGGCGACCGGATCCGGATTGCCGTTCGGGCCTTCGGGGTTCACGTAAATCAGGCCCATCTGCACGGCCGCGAGCGGATTCTCGAGGTCCCGCTCGCCGCTGTAACGTTTGTCACCCAGCCACTCGCCCTCCGAACCCCAATAGATGTCCTCTTCCGGCTCCCAGATGTCTTCGCGTCCGCCGCCGAAGCCGAAGGTCTGGAATCCCATCGACTCGAGGGCGCAGTTGCCGGCGAGGATCAGCAGGTCCGCCCAGGAGATCTTCCTGCCGTATTTCTTCTTGATCGGCCAGAGCAGCCGGCGCGCCTTGTCGAGGTTCACGTTGTCGGGCCAACTGTTGAGAGGGGCAAAACGCTGGGATCCGGACCCGCCGCCACCGCGGCCGTCACCCATGCGGTACGTGCCGGCGCTGTGCCAGGCCATCCGGATGAAGAGCGGCCCGTAGTGGCCCCAGTCGGCCGGCCACCAGTCCTGGGAGTCGGTCATCAGGGCATAGAGGTCCTTCTTGACGGCCTTCAAATCCAGTTTCTTGAATTCCTCGGCGTACTGGAAATCTCCGCCCATTGGATTGGACTTGGAAGAATGTTGGTGCAGAATCTTGAGGTTGAGCTGATTGGGCCACCAATCCCGGTTCGACCTGCCACCGCCGGCCACGTGTTGGCTCGCTTTGCCCGTTACCGGACACCTGCTATCGTTACCCATGAGATCGTCTCCTTTCGTTGTGTGAAGGGATGCACAGTGCTATGTCTCGTGGTCGGGCCTATCGTTTGCCTTTCGCGCAGTTCGCACAAATCCCCCGAAGCTGTACTTGCGCCGATTCGACGCGACCGAATGACGCCACCGACCGGGGGATCGGAAGATCGTCCAAGGTCCGGCTGTAGAAGTCGTGGACCCGTCCGCACTCGGTACAGATGAAATGGTGGTGGTGCTCCATGTTGGCGTCGTAGCGGCCCCGCCCGGAGAGAATCTCGGCCTTGTGGACCAGACCCTGCTCCTCCAGGGTCGCCAGCGTGCGGTAGACCGTGTCCCGCGAGATCGCCGGCACCCGCCGGCGGACGTTCTGATAGATCGTCTCGGCGTCCGGGTGGTCCTCGGCGCCCGCCAGTTCGCGAAAGACCTCCATCCGCTGATGGGTGAGTTTGAGCCTGCCGCCCCGACACGTCTGGGCCAATCTCTCCATCCGTCGCTCGATCTCTGCTTTGGATACCGCCATTGTGATTCATCTCTAAACAAGAATGATTCCTATTCAGGAAAGATACGCACATACGCCAATTTCGACAATAAGGAATTTCCCTGTGACCGAAGGGATTTCCCCTGATGGGCATGCCTCCGCGAGGATTTCTCAGGAGGCCGAGGCGATGGATTCGAGGTGCTCCCAGCGTTGGAAGGCCTGGGCGTGTTGCGTCTCAAGGTCGGCGAGGCGTTTCTTGGCGGCGACGACGCTGTCGGGATTGCGGTACAACGCCGGGTCGGCCAGTTGGCCGTGCAATGCGTCCAGTTCGCTTTCCAGCGACTCGATCAGCGCCGGTAGCGACGCCAGTTCCTTGGATTCCTTGAACGAGAGCTTTCGCGGCTGGCCGGCCTTGCGGGCCTCCCTGTAGAGCTTCTTCTTATCGACTTTCGGTGTCGTGACTTCAGGCAGCTCCTGGCTTTCCTGCCGACGCCAGTCGTTATAGCCGCCGACATACTCGGCGATAGTCCCGTCGCCCGTGAAAACCAGCGTACTGGTGACGACGTTGTCGAGAAACGCCCGATCGTGGCAGATCAGCAGCACCGTCCCCTGGAAGTTGACCAGCAACTCTTCGAGCAGTTCGAGCGTCTCGCTGTCCAGGTCGTTCGTCGGCTCGTCGAGAACCAGCAGATTGGCGGGCTTCGTGAAGAGCCGGGCCAGCAGCAGCCGGTTGCGTTCGCCGCCGGAGAGGTAGCGGACGCGCGTCTTGGCCCGCTCCGGCGTGAACAGGAAGTCCTGGAGGTAGCCGATGATGTGCTTGCTCTTGCCGTCGAGGGTCACCGTGCTCCCATTGGGCAACACGTTCTCCCAGACGGTCTTGTCCTCGTCGAGTTGCTGCCGCAGTTGATCGAAATAGGTGATCGCCAGTTGCGTTCCCTGCCGGATCGTGCCCGTCTGCGGCGTCAGCTCGCCCAGCAGCAGCCGGACCAGCGTGGTCTTGCCACACCCGTTGGGACCGATGATGCCCACCTTGTCGCCCCGCGCAATCAGAACGTCGAAATCCTCGATCAGCGGCTTGTCGTCGTAGCCGTAGCCGACGCCTTTGGCCTCCAGCACCATCGTGCCCGAGCCCTGGGCTTCGGCCAGCTTGAGCGTGGCGGTGCCGAGCTTCTCACGCCGGGCCCGGCGCTCGGCCCGCATCTTCAGCAGCGCTCGCACGCGACCTTCGTTGCGCCGGCGTCGCGCCTTGATCCCCTGGCGAATCCAGACCTCCTCCTGCGCGAGCTTCTTGTCGAATCGCTCCCACTCCTTCTCCTGCGCATCGAGCGCCGCCTGCTTGCGTTCGAGAAACGTATCGTAGTCGCACGACCAGTCGAACACCTGGCCCCGGTCGATCTCAATGATCCGCGTGGCCAGCCGGCGCAGCAGCATCCGGTCGTGCGTGACGAACAGCAGCGTTTTGCCCATCCCGAGAAGATACGCCTCCAGCCAGGCGATCGAGTCGATATCCAGATGGTTCGTCGGCTCGTCCAGCAGCAGCAGGTCCGGCTCGCAGACCAACGCCGCCGCCAGCAGCACCCGCCGCTTCTGGCCGCCCGAAAGGGCACTGTAATCCCAGTCAGGATCGAGCGACATGCGCGTCGTGATCGCCGCGATCTCTTCGAGGACCGACCACGCGCGGTGGGCGTCCA
>LVBB01000081.1 GCA_001603075.1 Phycisphaerales bacterium Planc_01
TATGTCCCCGATATTTTAAAGGAATCATAGAACAAACCGGCCCCGGCCGTCAAGGGGGAAATGACATATTAATATATTATATCAAGCCGTTACACTCGTTCCGGACTTTTTACGAGGTCATCATTTTTGCAGTGCACAATGAATGCTGCGTCAGGCATTCTTGTGGAACAAATATGAGCCGCGGACGGCACATTTCTGTGCTGTCCGGCCGAAACGAGATACCCTATTTTCGCGGGAAATGGAAGGGTTGAGAGGCAGTAAGAATGGATTCAGGATCCCGTCCGCCGGATCAGGGCCTCCAGGTAGCGGGATTTCATCTGCCGGGACGCCATGGCCTGCTGCACCGGCGGCAGGCGGAGGATCGCCCCTAAGATCGCCGCCATGGCCCGGTGGCTGAAGAGCGCCCGGTTGTCGAAGATCAGGTTCTGCAGCTTCCCGCGCTCGACGGCCATGACGACGGCCAGGTGCGCCGTGTTGAGGGGGGTGATGACCCGCTCGGGCCGGCTCACAAGCCGGATCAGGCCCTCCCGGCACGCCCGGACGCAGACACCGCAGCCCAGGCAGACCTCCTCCCGGAGCCGCGCCGTCCGTTTCTTCGGCTTTGCGGGGTCGTTCGCCGAGACCAGGGTCATGGCCTCCACGGGGCAGACGTCGGCGCACCGCCCGCAGCCGGTGCAGTCCTCCTCCGAGACTACCGGCAGAAAGTTCGTCGTGTGGACCGGCTGCAGGAGGGAGAAGCGGCGGGCGGCGATCATGGCCTCGCAGCAGCAGCCGCAGCAGTTGCAGATGAAGTTGACCTGCTCCCGGACATTGGAGCCGAACTGGACGAGGCTGCGCTCCCAGGCCTCCCGGAGCAGGTCCAGCCCCTCCGCCACGTCCACGGCCCGGGCGTGGCCGTGCTTCACCAGGGATTCCGCGGAGCCGTTGAAGGTCATGCAGATCGTGAGCGGCGCGTCGCAGGCGCGGCCCAGGTGCCCCATCTTGTGGCGGCAGTAGCAGGTGCTGACGCCCCGGACCGAGGCGGTCCGGATGACCTCCGTGGCCCGCTCGTAGTCGAGGATCAGGAGGCCCGGCTCCTCCGGCAGGGCCGGCTCGTGGACAAAGGCCCGGCCGAGCCGCGTCTCCCCGTCCGCAAAGAGCTCCCGGACGAAGTCCTCCTCGACGTTGAGGTACTGGTAAAAGAGCTCGCTGAGCACCTTCTGGTCGATGTCCCCCCGGGTCCGCATGAGGGAGAACTCGAAGAAGCCGGCCATGGGCGGCGGGAGCACCCAGGTCTGCACACCCTTCTCGTTCTCCGTGTCGAGAAGGATCGCCCGCCCCGCCAGCTCGTCCAGGACCTTCCGCGCCTCCGCCACGCTCGTCTTCCAGCGGCGGGCCGCCTGCTCCGCCGTGAAGGGGCGGATCGGGAGGAGCGAGACCAGGGCCGCCTCCTTTTCCCGGAACAGGATGCCGAGGATTCTGTAGAGCAGATCCGACGGCGGCGCCCCCTGGGGGAAGCGGTTCAGCCGGTCCACCAGGGCCGCATATCCCGATTTCTGCAGGTGGTGGCTCATGATCTCTCCGTCCCTGCAATGGGCCGCCCGGAACCCGGTTTATCCGGCTCATCGCCGGCCGGGCCCGCCTCCCCGGACGCCGGATCCTCCCGCAGGGCGCGACCTTTTGCCAGGACGTGGGTTCCCACGGGCAGGCAGACGTGTTCTGCCACCACGGGGCACTTCACCTTGAACAGGAAAAAGATGGGACCCGGCGCGCCGCTCAGGGTCTCGTAATTGCCCTGGCCCTTGGCAAGGATCAGGTCAGCCTCGGTGAAGCGGCGGACGAAGTCCGGGCTGCATTCCGCCAGGACCGTGCCCGGGGCGTCCGAGCCGTTGTCGATGACCTCGACAAGCTCGTGAAGACCTGCGGCCCACGCGTCCTCCAGGGTTGCATCGTTGATGACGGGCTTCCCGCGAACGGCCAGGGTGACCCGGTCCGGCGAAAGCCGCTCGATAAGCAGGCGGTCGAAGACGATCTCCCCGGCGTTGTCGGCCAGGTACAGGATCCGCCGGGCCCGCGCTGCGGCCCCGCGGAAGCCCTCCAGGTCCCCCGTGACCGGCTCCCGGACGGCCCGGGCCAGCGCCGGCCGGATCTCCTCCTCCGGCAGCGAGGTCTTGGCCCCCAGGTCGATGATGTTGGCCGCCACGGCCAGCCGCACGGCCAGGTCCAGCGGGTCCGGCGCGTCTGCGATCCCGGTTTTGTGCTCCTTCAGAAAGTGCAGGGCCATCCGGTTCTGCCGGTCCTTGGCCTCGCGGTACGGGTCCTCCACACCGGTGAGCTCCCGGAGCCGCCGGTGGATGCGCTGCGCCAGGAGGGGCGGCGACCCGCCCATGTCCATTTCGCTGAACCACCGAAGCAGGTCCCGCACGACCCTCTCCCGGACAAGGGAATCCCCCGAGGCCATCCGGGCAGCCTCCAGGGCCGTCCGCAGCAGGCAGGGAAGGCAATCCAGGGAGGTCTTCATTTCTCCC
>LVBB01000082.1 GCA_001603075.1 Phycisphaerales bacterium Planc_01
CCGCGCTCATCCTTCCGGAGCCCGAGCTGATCTCCGAGATCCCTCCCCTTCGGGCTGCTGCGGCGGCCGCTTTCGGCACGATCGCCGGTATGGCGTTTTTGCCCGCCCTTACATGGATTCTTCTCGACAACCGGGCTGCGGGGGTCTTCATCGGCGCTCCGCTCGGCGCGCTCTTCGGAACCCTCGCGGCGCTCCTGCTCCCCCGGAGCCGGAAGCTGCTCCTGCTGCTGGCCGCCATTCTGGGGCTCGCGACCGTACGGGAGGCGATCCGCTTCCTGGGCGGCGGGGCGATCTTCTCCAACGGATGGTCGCTTCTGCGCGGAAAGAGCGGCTCGCTGAAGGGACTCGTGCTTTTCCCGCTGCTTCTTGTCGTCCTTCTGCTTCTGGGAGGACGCGAAACCCGCTTCGACCGGAAGCGGCACGAGGAGTCGGTTCGCCGGGCCTTCGCATCATGGACCGAGGGGGCGGCGCGCGTCGCCCTGCTCGCGGCGTCGCCGTCCGCTCCTCTGCAAAAGGACGAGGAGGAGGCGCTTCCCCTTCTTGCGTCGAGAATCCTCTCCCTTGTGGGGGCCTGCTGCGACGATCTGGCCGCGGGCGTCTCGGAGCTTGCCGCGGAGGTGCGCAATCTGGGCTACTCCGATGAGAATCCGGCGGTTCTCTTCCGATGGAGCGAAGAGGCCGCGGAAAATTTCACGCCCTTCGGCGCGGTGGAACCGGGCGACGCGGTGCGCGTGGAGCGCGAGCCGCTCTTCCGGAACGGAGAGCTGCTGGCGAAGGGGCTCGTCCGAAAGGTGCGGCGTTCATGATCGTGCGACCGGTTCTGGGCGCGGACTTCGGCACCACGAAGACGTATCTCTCCAAGTGTCCGGGGGACGACCCGTCGCCGACGAGCGTGGATTTCGGCGACGGAAGGGACGGCATTCCCTCCGCCATTCTCTACCGGAAGGAGAAGGAACCGCTCATCGGCCAGAGCGCGCTCGACGAATACGGCGAGGCAACCGCATGGGAGCGATCCTCGTTCCGCCTGGTCACCAACTTCAAGGCCGACCTTGCACGCTCCGAGGAAGCGCGCGCAGCGGCAAGCGACTTCCTCTCGGCGCTCCTCGCAGACGCGCGGAAACAGCGGCTCGACGTGGAGCCCTCGACGCGGCGGGTCCTCTTCGGCGTACCCAGCGAAGCGGACGACGCATTCCGCGCCGCTCTGGAGGCGACCGCCGAACGAGCGGGGTTCGGCGCGCCCTTTCTCGTGGACGAGCCGAAGGGGGCGCTGCTCTACCACATGAAGCAGCGCGACATTTCCGTGGACAAGGCGCTCGGCGGCGTGCTCGTCGCGGACTTCGGGGGCGGGACGTGCGACTTCGCTTTCCTCGAGGGGGGGCGCGTCGTCCGTTCGTGGGGGGATATGCTGCTCGGCGGACGCCTCTTCGACGACCTCTTCTTCCAGTGGCTGTGCGACCTGAATCCGGGACTCGACGCGGAGCTGGAGGCGCAGGGATCCGCGTACTTCGTCCAGTCCCACCTCTGCCGCGAGGTTAAGGAGTTCTTCTCACGCTCGATGGCGCGCGACCGGGGCGAACCGGTATCGAAAGTCCTCTCCGGATACGGCAGGCTGACAGACCTCACCTGGGAGGAGTTTCTCCGCAGAGGAGCTTCTTACAGCCCCTCGCGCGCCTTCATCGAATTTTCCAAGGGCATCCTCCCCGAGCTGCGGGGGCGCGCCCGTTCGACGGCGTGGAACTTCCTCGCGCACAACGGGGCGGAACCGCTCCAAGGGCAGAAACTCGACCTCTTCGGCTGGTTCCGCGAGTGCCTCCGATCCGGCCTTGAAGAGGGCAATATCGACGGGGAGCGAATCTCGCTGGTCATTCTCGCAGGCGGAAGCAGCCTCTGGCCGTTCGTCGGGGAGATCCTCCGCGAGGAACTCCCTCTTCGGGAGGAGCGTTCCCTGGTGCGCAGCGACCGGCCGTACGCAGTGATCGCCCAGGGAATCTCGCTGCTTCCGGCGCTGAAAAAACGCTTCGCCCGCGCGCGCCAGTCGCTGCAGAACGAACTCCCCGGTTTCCTGGAGAACCGCCCGGGCGCGCTGACGGCGAACCGCGTCGCGGCGCTGGAGGGGAAGATGGCCTCGCTCGCCGTCGATATCTTCTTCCGCAAGGAGGTCGTTCCCCTTCTGCTGGAGTTCCGGAAGCAGGGCGGCTCGCTGGCTCTCCTCCGGAAGCGCATCGACGAACGGACCGCGGCGGCGGAGCCTCTCGCCCGCGAGCATCTGGCCAAGCTCGCTCCGCGCTTTCTCGAAGGGCTTCGGGAGGAGATACGCGACCTGCTCGCGGAGTGGTTCGCGTCGCACGGCGTCGCCCTTCCGAAGAAAGATCTCTCGTTCGTCCTTCCCGACGAGCTCTCCGAACCGATGCTCCGGGTGCGGACCCCGGCGGCGGACGGCATGCTCGACGTCGTCGGAACGGCCGTCGGCGGCCTGCTGACTGCGGGCGCGGCGATGCTCTGCGGAGGGTCGAGCACCGCGCTCATCACGGCGGGGCCTATAGGCCTCGCGGCGGGTGCGATTCTGGGGGCCTCCGCAGGGTGGATGCTGCTTCGCTACGGAAGGGCGCGAATGAAGGAGACGGCGGAGCGAATGGAGCTGCCGCCGTTCCTCGCAGCCTTCATGATCGACGAAAAGCGCATCGCGGATCTGGAAAAAGACCTTTCCGACGCGCTGGTCGATCACTTGGAGCGCCGCTTCGTTCCTCTGAAACGAGAGCTCGACGAGCGCATACGGACGCTCGTGCGGGACGAGATCAGAGCGCTGAACGAGATCAACAGCTTCTAAGCTTCGTAGAGCCGCCGTATCGCCCGTTCCATGGACTGCATGAAGTTTCCCCAGTAGATCTCGTAGGTGGTGTTGTTCACCAAGTAAGGAGTGAGGATGCACGAGCGGAGGACGTAGACGCTTCCGCAGCTCCTCCACTCCTTCTCCTCGATACCGAAGCGTTTCACGAAGGAGAGAGGGGCGTCGCCGTACTCCTCTTCGGTCAGCGAGGTCTTCGACGTGATGAAGTCGCTGATGTAGAGCGGCCCGGATTTGTAGGAGCACTGCTCGTAGATCGCCTGGTTCAGACGGTTCATCTCTTCCAGGCTGCCGTTGCCGATCTCGTGAAAGGCGTAGACGACGATGTTGAGGTCCGGGCGTGTCAACGGAAGCGCCTCGAATCGACGACCGGCGACCGTCAGCGGGTCGCTCTCGAGAATCGAACGGTGGAATCGGAAGGCCCCCTCGATGCTGCTCTCGATGATCCGGCCGTAGCCGTTCGCGTTCAGCGGCACCACCCGGTGCGCCATCCAGACGG
>LVBB01000083.1 GCA_001603075.1 Phycisphaerales bacterium Planc_01
CCCTACATACATTGCAATATCAATATATATGGATAATACTATACTATGCCACATGGCCCGGGTTCGGACAATTAGGGAAATTCCTCGAATTCCACAAGACAACGCGGATGGCAAAGGCGGGCGCCGTCCTCTGGTTCGGACGGTAGCGATCAGCCCCCTGCGTGCTCGATGCGGCGATGGGACAGCATCATCCGGAACGTCAGGCGCGGTCCGGCCCGGCGCCCGGGAGCTTCTCCCAGGGGCGGCCCCGCAACGCCCTGTCGAGGCCCTGGGCCTCCACTGTGAAGAACTCGTCGAAACTGGGCAACCGCAGATTGAGGAGCTGTTTGATCGTGTCCAGCGTCTCGGGGCTGAAGCACGAGACCTCGGTCGCCATCGTCCGGACGGCCTCATCGAGTTCGGAAGGCACGACGACCTCATCGAGCAGACCCCACTCGAGTGCGGACGACGCGGAGGTTTCCGTGCTCCGGGTCACCAGCGAATTGGCCCGGCCCAGCCCAACATAGGCGGGCAGCAGGTAGAGCAATCCCCCGCCCGGCGGCATGTCCAACTCCCGCCCCTGATTGTGGAAGACCGTATCGGCGGCGGCGATTCGATAGTCACAGGCCAGCCCGATCCCCAGGAATGGCAAGATCACGTCGCCCTGAAAGACCATGATCACCGGCCGCTTCACCGACCGCAACCAGCGAATCAGCCCACCGAACACGTTTTCCTCTCGCGCCATGATGAACCCGGCCAACGGACTCGAGAACACGTTGCGCCCCTTGCGCGCGCCATCCAGGTCGCCCAGGCCTTTCAACAGGGCGCCGCATCGCTCCGGCGAAAAGCAACGTCTCGTCGCCCGGAATACAAGCGGCTTGCCCGGCCGGTGCGTCAGGCCGTTCAGCAAAGCGCGGAAGCTCTCGATGGCGCGGGGCGCATCGGCCATGCCCAACAGATCATCGCCGAAGCGCACCACATCGGCCCATTCCAATCGTTCTACGGACAGAAAGGGCTCCAAGGCCGAGAGTTCGGTTTCGCCCAACATGGTCTTCTCCTTCTGCGCTGCGACGGTTCGTATGCCTCCATCGGAGCCAATCGCTCCAGCCGGCTTTGTCGAAACGCGCAATTAGAATACCCGATATGCTCCGTCAGCCAAACCTTTTGCCGGGAGGCGCCGGTCACGGTCAGGGCTCAGTCCCGTCGGGCCCATCGCCCCCACCCCCCAAGGTGGCATAGAGCCTGACATGATTGGCGAGCTTCGCCAAACGCCGGTAGACCAACCCCTGTTGCGCCGCATAGAGAGACCGCTGCGCATCGAGGACACCGAGGTAGCTGTCCAGCCCTTTGTCGTAACGGGCGCTGGACAACCGATAGGCTTCCGTCGCGGCCTCGACCAGCGATTCCTGCGCGTCGATCTGCCGGTCGACCGTGCCGCGAACGGCCAGCGCATCGGCCACTTCGCGGAAGGCGTTCTGAATGGCCTTCTCATACTCGGCAACCGCTATGTCTCTTTGCACCTGGGTGACTTCATATGCCGACCAGGTCCTCGCGTCGAAGATCGGCATCGCCGCCTGCGCCGCATAGCTCCAGGTGCCGGTGCCCGAATCGAACAGGCCGGAAAGCTCGTCGCTGGCGGTGCCGAACAGGCCGGTCAGGGAGATGCTCGGAAAGAAGGCCGCTCGGGCGGCGCCGATATTGGCATAGGCCCCTTGGAGCTGATGCTCGGCGGCGATGATATCCGGCCGGCCCAGCAACACGTCGGAAGACAGGCCGTAAGAGATCTCTGCGAGCGGCTCGATGCCGGCCAGGTGATCCGGCAGAAGACTCTGCGACACGCCGGAACCTGCCAGCAGGGACAAGGCGTTTTCGTCCTGCGCCACCAGTTGCGTGTAGTTGGCCATGTCCGCGCGGGCGGCGTCGACAGGCATCTGGGCCCGGCGGAGGTCCAGTTCCGTCGCGATGCCGATCTCGTACTGCCGCTGCACCAGATCGTAGGCGGCTTTCTGGGTCTGAACAGTGCTCTCCGCCAGCGCCAGGGCTTCCTGGTCGGCGGCCAAGGCCAGATAGGCGTTGGCCACCGAGCCGATCAGCATGATCTGCATGCTGCGGCGGGCCTGGTCCGTAGCCAGGTATTCCTGCAACGCCCGGTCCTTCAGGCTGCGAAGACGCCCGAAGAAATCGATCTCCCAGGAAAGAATGCCGAGATTGACGCTGTATTGCTCGGTAGTCCGGGGCTGCCCCGGTGAGGTCAGATCGGCCGATGCACGCTGCTCGCCGCCGCCGGCCGTCGCATAAAGGCTTGGATAGAGTTCCTGACGCTGAATCCCATACAGGGATCGCGCCCGTTCGACATTCAGGGCCGCCAACCGAAGATCCCGGTTGTTCTCCAGGGCCGTCTCGATGACCTGCTGCAGCTTGGGGTCAGTGAAGAACTCCCGCCATGGAAGTTCCGACGCCGCCGGTGCATCGGCCATGACCGGGTCCTCCGCATAGGCCTGGCCCGTCGGCCAGGCCGCAGGAATGGGAGGTTCGGGCCGCGTGTACTTCGGGGCCATCTTGCACCCGGTGACACAAATAGCGATTCCGGTCAGCGATAGAAGGATATGCGTCTTCATTTGGATTCGTTCCCCGATGCGATTGGTCAGGCAGTCACTGCCGCTGCTTGCGGTTTCCGTCTGTCGAAAATTCCGGTGATCAGCACGTAGAACAGCGGCGCGAACAGAAGAACCAGCAGGACGCCGGTAATCATGCCTCCGAGCACCGTGGTGCCGATGGCGTTCATGGCCCCGGCGGCCGCGCCCTTGGTGAAAGCCATGGGCAGCACCGCCAGACCGGTCGTCGTCGAGGTCATGAGAATCGGACGCAGCCGCAGCTTCACCGCCTGGATCGAAGCCTTGGCCGGCGCCACACCTCGCGCCGCGATGCCCATGGCGAACTGCACGATCAGAATGGCGTTCTTTGTGGACAGGCCCAGCGTGTTCAGCAGGCCGATCTGAAAATACACATCGCTCGGCAGCCCGCGCAGCGTCGAAGCGATGAAACCGCCGATGAGCCCCAGAGGCAGGACCAGCATGACCGCCAGGGGGATGCTCCATCGCCCGTACAGAGCCGCCAGAAAGAGAAAGACAATCAAGAGACAGAAGGCATAAAGCGGACCGGTCTGAGAGGCGGCCTGCCGTTCCTGGTAGGAAATCCCGGTCCAGTCAAAGCCAATCCCCGCAGGCAGCCTGGCGGTAATCTCCTCCATGGCCGCCATGGCTTCGCCGGAACTGCGACCCGGTGCCGGCTCGCCCCAGATATTCAGCGAGGGAAAGCCGTTGAAACGCTTCAACGACGGCGAGCCGCTGGTCCAGTGGCTGGAAGCGAACGAAGAGAAAGGAACCATCGCGCCCGCGTTGTTCCGCACGTAGAGCCGTTCCAGATCGTCGGGCAGCATGCGATAGGGAGCGTCCGCCTGGACGTAGACACGTTTGACCCGTCCGCCCTGGATGAAGTCGTTGACGTAGGCGCTGCCGAAGGCCGCCGAGATCGTGCTGTGGACCAAGCTGACGGGCAGGGCCTGCGCCCCCACCTTGCTCCAGTCCACGTCCACGCGATATTCGGGTACATCCTCCATGCCGTTGAAGCGCACGTTGACCAATCGCGGGTCCTGCGCCGCCATGCCGAGAAGCTGGGTGCGCGCCTGCATCAGGGCCTCGTGGCCGATGCCGCCGCGGTCGACCAACTGGAAATCGAATCCCAAGGCATTTCCCAATTCCATCACGGCCGGCGGCGGAAAGGCCACGACCACGGCATTGCGAAATGCGGCAAACCGCCCCATGGCCCGACCCGCAATCGCCTTGACCCGCAGATGCGCCTTCTTGCGCAGGCTCCAATCCCTCAGTTTGACAAACACCATGCCGTTGTTCTGCCCCCGGCCGGAGAAGCCGATGCCGGTGATGGTCATGCAGGATTCCACCGCCTCCTGTTCCTGTTCCTGGAAATAGCGCTGGACTTCATCGGCAACCGCCTGCGTCTGCTCCAGAGTCGCGCCGGTGGGCATCATGACCTGGGCCAGCAGGATTCCCTGGTCTTCGTCCGGCAGGTAACCGGTCGGCATCCGCAGGAAGAGCCACCCCAGGCCGGCGACGATCACGAGGTACACCACCACGTACCGCACCTTCCGCGCCAGGGCATGACCGAGCAATCGCACATACCCGTCGCGGAATCGGTTGAACCCCCGGTCGAACCAGAGGAAGAATGGGCGTAGCAGCCGCCATCCGACTTCCGCCGCCTCATGTCCTTTGGCCACCGGCTTGAGGATCGACGCACACAGCACCGGCGTCAGAATCAGGGCCACAAGCACCGACAGCACCATCGAGGTGACCACGGTCACCGAGAACTGGCGGTAGATAATCCCGGTGGAGCCCCCGAAGAACGCCATCGGTCCGAACAATGCCGAGAGCCCCAGGCAGAAGCCGATCAGAGCGCTGGTGACTTCGTCCATACTCTTGGCCGTCGCCTCCTTGGGCGAAAGCCCCTCTTCGCTCATCAAGCGTTCCACATTCTCGACCACCACGATCGTGTCGTCCACCAACAAGCCGATGGAGATCACCATGGCGAACATGGTCAGCATATTGATGGAGAAACCGAACACCCACAGCGCCGCGCAGGTGCCCAGCAGCACCACTGGCACCGAAATGGTCGGAATCAGCGTGGCCCGGATGTTGCCCATGAACAGCCACATGACCAGAAACACCAGCAGAATGGCCTGGAACAGGGACTTGACCGCCTCGCCAATGGCCACCCGGACAAACGGCGTGGTGTCGTATGGATACACGACCTTCATCCCCGTCGGAAAGTAGCGGCTCATCTCCTCCATCTTGCTCTTGATGGCGTCGGCCGTCGCCAGCGCGTTGGCGCCGGGCGCCTGACGGACGGCCAGAGCCGCCATCGGTTTGCCGTTGTAACGACCCTCGATATCGTAGACCTCCGTCCCCAGCTCGGTTCTTCCGACATCCTTGACCCGCACCATAGAGCCGTCCGGATTGGTCCGCAGAGGAATGGCGGCAAACTCGTCCGGCGTCTGCAGGAGGTTCTGGACGATGATGGAGGCATTCAGACGCTGGCCTTCCACCGCCGGAATCCCTCCAAACTGACCGGCCGAGACTTCCACGTTGTAGGCCTGCAACGCCGCGACCACATCCGCCACCGTCAGGTGGTACTCCGTGAGTTTGTCGGGGTTCAGCCAGATGCGCATGGCGTACTGCGAACCGAACGCCTCCACCTCGCCGACGCCGGGCACGCGCGACAGAACCTTCTCGATGCTGGACACGGCGTAGTCCTGGAGGTCGTGATTGGTCATGCTGCCGTCTTCGGAAACCAGCCCGACGATAATCAGATAGTTCCGAGTGGATTTGCTGACCTTGACGCCCGTGCGCTGGACCATTTCCGGCAGACTGGTCATGGCCAGTTGGAGTTTGTTCTGGACCTTGGCCCAGGCCAGATCCGGATCGGTCCCCGGTTCGAAGGTCAATTCGACGCGCGAGGACCCGGAGGAGTCGCTGCTGCCCGACAGATAGAGCATGTCGTCGAAGCCGGTCATCTTCTGCTCGATGATCTGCGTAACGCTGTTTTCCACCGTCTGCGCCGAGGCCCCGGGATAGAAGGCTTCAATAGCGATGGCCGGTGGAGCGATCGGGGGATACTGCGAGATCGGCAGGTTATAGATGGCCAGCCCGCCGAGCAGCATGAAGAAGATGGCGACGACCCAGGCGAAGACGGGCCGGTCCAGAAAGAATCTCGATAGCATGTTGTGTCTCCGTTAGTTCGATTTCGGGGCCGGGCGGGCAGGACTCTCCGAGGACGCTTTGCCCTTCTCTGCGGCGACGAAGGGGACCGCATTGACCTGCGCGCCGGGCCGCACGCGCAACAGCCCTTCCGTGATCACCCGATCCCCGGATGCCAGTCCGCTGGTGACGAGCCACCGATCGCCGATGGCGCGGTCCAGAGCAAGCATCCGCTGTTCGACCTTCTGATCGGGCCCCACGACCAGCGCGACCGGATCGCCCTTGGCATTTCGCGAAACCGCTTGCTGCGGAATCAAGATCGCCTGACGGTTGACGCCTTCCTGGATCTCGGCGCGGACAAACATGCCCGGCAGAAGAATGCCCTGCGGATTCGGGAAGACGATCCGCAGGATGAACGACCCGGTCGTTGGCTCCACCGTGACATCGCGAAACTGAAGAGTCCCCTCCAGAGGATATGGCATACCTTCTTCCAGGAGGAGCTGGACCTTGTTCTGGTCCGATCCATTCGAATTGAGCCGGCCGTCGGCCGTCCGACGTTGCAGACGAAGCAGCTCCGCTGTGGATTGGGGGACATCCACGTAGATCGGGTCGAGGGTCTGGATCGTCGCCAGGGGGACCGCTTGGTAGGCCATGACAATCGCACCGTCGGTCACGCTGGATCGTCCGATGCGCCCGGCGATCGGAGCCGTAACCTTGGTATAATCGAGATTGATGCGCGCCGCATCCAGTGCCGCCTGCGCCTGTTGGACGGCGGCTTCGGCCGCCGCAATCGCCGTGCGGTCGCTTTCGACCTGCGCCTCGGCTGCCAGCAGGGCGGCCTCGGCCGTCGCCGCCTCCGTCACGGCCCGATCCCGGTCGCTGGCAGAAACGGCCTTGTCTGCAAACAGGTCTTCGAACCGCTGTCGGTTTGTGCGTGCGAAGGCCGCCATGGCCTGCCGTGTGGTAACGCCCGCAATGCTGACATTCAAGGCCGCTGCCGCCCGATCCACGGCTTTCCGTGCGGCCTCGAGATTGGCCAGCGCATTGTCCACCGCTGCCTGGAACGGGGCCGGCTCGATCTGGTACAACACCTGACCGGCTTCGACATCGGAACCTTCCTTGAACAATCGCTTCTGGATGAGCCCGCTGACCTGCGGCCGGATTTCCGCGATGAGGTAGGGAGCGGTCCGTCCGGGCAACTCTGTAGTCAACGTGATCTGTTGCGGTTGGACCGTCAGGACAGCCACCTCGGGGACAGGGGGAGCCGCGGCGGTTTCTTCCTTTCGGCTGCACCCCCCCGGCCATAGGCCACCGAACAGGATGGTCGCAATCAGGACCAGTCGAACCATAGCTCGTACACGCAATTGCATTCGAAACCTCCAATGGTAAATAGAAATGCCCTGAACGGGCGAATATTCAGCTTTCTTCCCTGTCTGAAGCGGCTTTGACACACGCCGCCAGGTTCCACGCATCATGCAAGATTCCTCGGAAGAACAACTCCTCAATGCCGGCCACCTTCTCTTCGAGCGCACTATCCTGCACATCCTCGGCGGCGGAAAAGACGATCGCGCGCAATGCCGCGTCCAGCGCCGGCGCCACCACGCAGGGATCGATGGGACGGAACAGGCCTTTCCGCACGCCCGCGGCAAAGACCTGCTTGAGCATGGCTTGCAGGATGTCGTGTACCTTGGCCGCCGTCCCGCTGAAATGGGCCGTGCTGACGTGGGCCAGTGGCCCCTGATTGGCCCGAAGGAACAGTCGAATGGCCGCCGAATTCTCCTGGAAGATACGGATGCTGGCCCGGATGAAGCCGGCGATCTTCTCCCGCTCGTCTGTTTCGCCTTCGAGGATCGGCTTGACCAGCGACAGAACGTTGTCGGCCACCTCATCCATGATCTCCCGGTAGAGCGTCTCCTTACTGTCGAAGAAGTTGTAGATCGTCCCCGTGGCAAACTCGGCCTCGACGGCAATCTCCTGCATCGAGACGTTGTGAAAGCCCTTCTCGGCGAAGAGCCGCATCGCCGCATCCACGATCTCGGACCTATGCCGCTGACGTTCCCGCTGTCTTCGCGAAGGCTTCGTCTTTTCGGCCATGATCTGCTCCCGTCAATATGAATGGTTAGTCATATGGCGACCCATATCTTCATATTATGAATATCTATTCATGCAATGCAAGACAATTTCAACAGAAAACATCACCATGCGCTTTAGGCTTTTTATTAGCAAAGACTTAAGACTCATCCGATTTAGCATTCCAGGCTTGGATATGCCGGTGGCGGCGGCTTTTTCTGCTTGAAGGGAACGGGCCGACCGCTATAATGCCGGAGTAGGGGTCTGTCTCTCGGGCATACTTGCCGGAGACCGGCCCTCGCAGGACGCAGTACGGAGAGGTGTCGGAGTGGCTGATCGAGCTGGTTTCGAAAACCAGTGTGCCGTTTACGGTACCGCGGGTTCGAATCCCGCCCTCTCCGTTTTCTGATCTCGAAACGCAGGCTGGAGAGGTTCGGCCGTCTCGTCTGCGT
>LVBB01000084.1 GCA_001603075.1 Phycisphaerales bacterium Planc_01
GACCTCATCCACTCGCCAGTAATACGTGGTGCCGAACATAAGCTCGGCCGGCGTGAAGGCGGCCTGCGCAGGACTGCCGGCCAGCGGCAACTCGTCCTGATCCGTGCCGAAGTACACCTCGTGGGAGACGGCCTCGCGGCCCGCGCGCCAACTCAGGCTCGCGACCGGATCGACATTCGCCGCCCCGTCGGCCGGCTGCGGCTCCCGCGCCTGGACAGGGGTGTAGGTGAAGCGGACCTCGCTGAGGCCATACTGGCCCAGTGAGCCGTACGCGCTATTGACGTTCAGTCGGACAAACTTTGCCGCTACGCCCTCGAGATCGACGACCGTATTGGCGGTGTAGTCGGTCTTGGCAGTCGCGCGGGCAAACTGTACCTCCGCGAGCACCGCCCATTCGGCGCCATCGACGGAGTATTCAATCGTCACGTCCTTGACTCCGAAGCCGAGCACCGACTCGAACATCACGTTGTAGTTCCAGACCAGAAGCTCGTAGAGCTTGTAGACCTTGTCGAACTCGTATTGAATCCAGAACGGCTCCTCCTCGGGGGCGTAGGCCAACCACATATCGCCCGCCTCGACCGAATGCCGGTCGGCGTCATTGAGACCGGAACCGTCAACCGTCTTTTCCGGCCCGCTGCCCTCGTCCGAGTCGCCATTGGTGGTCGCGATGATATTCTCAATCGCGTAAGCAACCGGCTCGGTGGTGAAGCTCCAGACCTTGCCGACATATACCGTGACACCGTCGGCCTCAAAGCCGTCCACTCGCCAGTAGTAGGTCTGGCGGAAATCGAGCAACCCATCCTGCGCGTAGGTCGCATTGCTCTGGCCCCGACTGGCCAGGACCCCCATCGGGTTGGCCCGGCTGGCGGCTTCGACCTCATCGAGCGAGGTGCCGAAGTACACGTCCTGCGTGGCCACGGCCTCACCCGGTTTCCAGGCGAGAACCACGTCGCGCGCCACATCGTTCGCGCCGTCTTCGGGCGTCGGACTCGCGGCGCGTCCCGGCTCAATATCTTCGCCCATCATGTAGAGAATGGCGTTGGCGAACACGGCCTTGCCCGTTTCGGTGAGATTGAACTTGCCCTGCGGGGTCGCGCCGGATTCCTGGGTGCCCATACAGAAAAGCATGCGGTCGCTGGCGGGGGTGCCGGCTCCGGCGTAGTAGGGGGCACCGGCGGGCCATTCCACGATGCACGCGTTGGTGCCCGTCGAGACGAGCACCGTGCCACTGCCGACGCTAAGGGTGCCGGTAAACGACGTCTGTCCCGTGCCGGTCGTGCCATCGACCAACTGGACCTGGTTGTTGGCGCCGAGCGTCACCCCCGTGAAGATCGGGTGCCCTGGTACCAGAACGTCCATCGTCGGACCGGTCAGATTGTTGATGGTGTCGGAGTTGACCCACAGCCATCGATTGCTTCGAGCGACATAGGCCGTCATATTGATGATTGGGGTCGTGATGCTGTTCCACTGGGCAATCTCAGTCGCATCACCGGCGTACTGATCGCTGCCGGTCGAGCGACTGACGATGATCAGATCCGCCGCGTTGAGGGCTGCGATCTTCGTCGCATCCAGCGTGGTCCAGTTGCCCCGCTGAACGTCCAGGTCATACCCCAGAGACCTCACGAAATCTTCGGCCTCCAGGTCATCCTGGACCCCATCGCCGTCCGTGTCGTAGGTCTGCGAGACCCAGATGATGTTGGCGGCAAGGGAAACGGGACACAACAGAAGTCCCAACAGCACCATGAGAAGAACGAGTTGCCTGTGCATCAGTGATTCCTCCTTCCAAACAGCGGTTGCATCGTTTCACATCGCAGAGGTACACGACACGCCCCCTTCCCTGCATTCGTCCCTGCGCAGGGTATGTCAGGCCTCAGACAGCATACTATATCTCTTGCCGGCATGCTCCTCCCTGGCTTCCGACCACAAAAGCGGCAGATACGTCTGTAATCGTTATATCCGATCCGGACACATCATTTCAAGCGAAATCCGCCTCCACGGGACCGCAGAAGGAGATTCGGCCGATTTCATCGACGGCCGACCCGGGCATCCGCCGGAGATTCAGTCTCCCGGCCGCAGCGTCCACCTGCCGGAAAGCCTCCGGCCCGCCGGAATCAGGCAGGTGACCTCGACGACATATGTCTTGTCGGCCGCGATCTGGGCAGGAACCGCAAATTCGTAGGCCCGGAGGAAGTCCCGCCAGTATCGGTGGTTTTCAGCCGATCCGGTCAGGTCAATGTCCGGCCAGATCGCAATCCGCTGGCCCTTCGGATCCGCCGAACGCTGGACATAATCGTACAATTCAATGCGAAACGTCCCCGGCGCCTTCATCTGCGAACCGAAGGCATCCACCAAGGCGACATAGACCATCAGCCGCTGCCCCTGGCCATCCGTGGGTCGGGTCAACTCCGTCAGAGGCAGGATCGTGATCCCCGCTGGCGAGAACCCCCCTGCCGGGACCGCTGCCACAGGCTCCACAACCGTCCTCTCAGCCTCAGCGGGCCGATCCACTTGACGCACGGGCGTGGTGTCATCGACCGGTGGCTGGGGTTCATTGCATCCGGCGCACAACACCAGCGATGCCAGCAGCAGATAAGCCGAAAAGCAGCCGGTCCCGCACAGGACGACCGAAGTCCGCGGCAAGGTCCGGCGATGGGACCGTTCCGATTCCCGACTTGCGATGCGCACGTTGCCCTGTTCCATGGCCTACAGGTCCTCGTCAAGCATGTGCCCGAGACGGTGCTTCTTGGTCCGCAGGTAGTTGATGTTGTGCTCGCCGGGCACGGCCCGCAGGGGAACCTGCTCGGTGATCTGAATGCCGTAGACCTCCAGCCGGCTGACCTTCTTGGGGTTGTTGGTCAGGATCCGCACATTGCGAAGCCCAAGGTCCCGGCAGATCTGCGCGCCGATGCCGTAATCGCGACGGTCGGCGTCGAAACCGAGCTTCAGATTCGCGTCGACGGTATCAAGCCCCTGCTCCTGGAGTTCGTAGGCGCGCAGCTTGTTGGACAGACCGATCCCCCGACCCTCCTGTCGCAGATAGATCAGGGCCCCTTTGCCCTCCTTCTCGATCATCTCCATAGCGGTGATGAGCTGATAGCCGCACTCGCATCGCTGCGAGTGGAACAGATCGCCCGTCATGCACTCCGAATGCACGCGAATCAGGACCGGTTCGGGGTGCTCGATGACGTTGCCGGCCTCGTCGCGGTCGCCAATGCCGCCCTTGCACAGGGCCAGATGAGGCTCCGGACTGGTCATGCTCTCGTAGGCAATCAGCTTGAACTGGCCGTAATCGGTCGGCAAATCGACCGATACGAACCGCTTGATCTGGCTTTCGCGTTGCAGCCGGTGCTCGATCAGCTTGGCAATCGAGAGAATCTTCATGTCGTGCCGCCGGCAGAACCTCAGCAGGTCGGGGACGCGGGCCATCGACCCGTCTTCGTTCATGACCTCGCAGATCACGGCGGCGGGCTTCAGCCCGGCCAAATGAGCCAGATCAATGGCCCCTTCGGTCTGCCCGGCGCGAACGAGAACGCCACCGGCCCTGGCGCGCAACGGGAAGATATGGCCCGGCCTCGCCAGATCGCGAGGTCGGGCGTCGTCGGCGACGGCCACCTGGACGGTATGCGCCCGATCGGCGGCGCTGATGCCCGTCGTAACGCCCTCGGCGGCGTCGACGCTGACGGTGAAGGCGGTACTGAAACGGGCCGTGTTCTCGAGCGCCTGCGGGTACAACCCCAGCGCATCGCACTTCTCGCCCGTCAGGGACAGACAGATCAGGCCACGACCGTATCTCGCCATGAAGTTGATGATCTCAGGCGTGACCTTCTCGGCGGCGCAGATCAAATCCCCCTCGTTTTCGCGGTCTTCCGCGTCCACGAGGACGACCATCTTGCCCTGCCGAAGGTCCTCAAGCACTTCCGGAACGTCGCTGAACGCCACGCCGGATGTTTCCTGCTGCAAAGGAGACTCGCTCATACTCACACTGGACTGCCTAATGCCGTTGCTTCGTGTCCAAATCAGTCGGAGCGATCGCCGGATCTTTCGTGCCAGACCGCTCAAATCGTTCAATATAGCGACTTCCATTGCGGATGTAAACCAGAGTGGCCAAAATGGCGACGGCCGCCGCGGACCACCACAGAACACTCAACGCCACCCTGTAATGCGGAATCACCCGTGAGAATTCCGGCGCCGTCAGCACAAAGGCGACCATCACCAGTTGCAGGGCGGTGGCCGCCTTGCCGAGCAGGACGGGCACGACGCGAATCTGCGAGGTGACCAGGTACACGATCGTGAAACCCAATACGATCAGGACGTCCTTGCCGACGATCGCCACGACGACGGTCGTCGGCAGTGTGAATCCCTCGACATGGCCCCGCTGCGAGGCCAGCAGCAGACAGGCCGAGGTCATCAGCAGCTTGTCCGCCACAGGGTCGAGAAACGTGCCCAGCCTCGTGATCTGCCTGTGCCGGCGGGCCAGATAGCCGTCGAGGGCGTCGCTGACGGCCATGACGACGAAGACGGCGATCGCCGCGTAGCGCAGGCCGGTGCGGGCACGCGGACCGACCGTCGGGTCGTTCATATTCAGCAGGAACATGACAAACGGCACGATCAGCAGGATGCGGACCAGCGTGATCCGCGTGGCCCAACTGAGCCGAAATCGCTCGGCCGACCGCAACCGACACAAGGAGCGAAGCCGATCCACCATCTTCATCGCATCGTCCCCTTCGCGACCTCACGGGCCGCACGTATACCATCATTGCGTCCCTGGCGACAGGTGATATACTATGGCCAGCCTGTCGCCTTGGCAAGGCGGCAACCACGCCTTCGGGATGGGAGTGCGGAGGTTGCCCGGCGTAGGCGCCCGGCGGAACGGACAGCGGAGCGGATCGCTATGAGCTCGAAAACGCGACTGGCGCAGGCGTACTACGATTTGTCGGTCATGATGGACGCGGGCGTGCCGATCCTGCGCTCGTTGGATATCACGATCGAGGGACGCCAGGGGTACATCAAGCAGGTCCTCAAGCGGATTCGCGAGACCATCTCGAAAGGGTCGAGCCTGGCCGAGGCCCTCGACCAGCATCGCAACGTGTTTCCCCAGTTGGACCGAATGCTCATCGAGGCGGCCGAGACATCGGGAGCGCTCGGCCTGTCGTTCAAAATGCTCTCCGAGTGGCACGAGTTCGTCCACCGCATCACCCGGCAGCTCCAGATGGGCCTGATCTACCCTGTGTTGATTCTGCACATGGGCGCGTTCATTGCGGCCGTTCCGACTGCCGTTATGGGCGGATTCACGCCGTGGGGGTTCGCCATGAGCGTGCTACACCCCCTCCTGTATCTCTACATCCCCGCAGCCGTCGTCATCGTGTTTGTGCTTCTGAGAGATCGCAGTGCCCTGCTGCGCTGGCCGCTGGATTTCTTCGTACTGCGGATTCCCGTCCTCGGCCAGGCCGTCTACCACATGTCCGTCTGCCGGTACGCCAAGGCGTTCGCGATGATGTACGCGGCGGGCGTCCCTATCACCGAGGTAACCGAACGCGCCACGCGCGCCACCGGCAACGAGATCATCGCCCGCCTGTTCGCCGGAGGCAAAGAAAGCGTCCGTGCCGGTGGGCTCGCCTGGGAGGGCTACTCCAAGCGGCTGCCGCCGCAGTATCTGCACCTGTTTCAGATCGGAGAGGAGACGGGCGAACTGGACAAGACGGCCGAGAAGATCGCCGAGATCTCCGGCGACCGGGCCGATCTGCTCTTCACCGAATTCGCCAAATGGCTGCCCAAGATCGTCTACTTCGCTATCATGATCTACTTGGCAGCGAAGGTCATCGCGCTATGGCAGCAGGTCTACGGCAGCGCGCTGTCCTTCTGAAGCGGGCGCACCGGCTTCTGATAGTGTCCCCGGAGCCGATCCATCTCGTCCCGGGTCCGCCGAATGCATTTCATTTTTTTCTGGACAATGACGGACAATTTCCTACAATAGACCCGTCGAGCAATTGGAAGCGCTCGACTCATGCGAGAGGGATTTCAGCGAAGCGTTCGACTGAATGATCGGTGGTGCCGCGAGACGATGCCCCGCCGGGACGCGCAGTGTGATTCAAGCGGCACGCGCGGACGATCTGCGCGTGCGCGAGACCGGTTTGTCAACGCAAAGTGAGGAGGGACAACCCATGAGACAGACGATCGTGATTTGCGCTATTGTGTTGTGCGCTCCGTTGTGGCTGGGCGCCGAAGAGTTTCAGATCAACGGGCGGACGAGCGGAGCACAGGCCAACGCGGCGGTCACCGCCGACACCGATGGGCGCATCGCCGTCGTCTGGAGCAGCTACTTCAGCAGTTCGGGCCGCTCCAACGACATCCTCGTCCGCCGCCTCGACACCACCGGCCGATCGCTCGACGCCGACGAGGTCCAGGTCAACACGGTGTGGAAGGGCAACCAGACCGAGCCGGCAGCGGCCACCAATGGCGCCGGCATGCTTCTGGTGGCCTGGCACGGACCGGGACTCGATGCCGAGGGCATCTTCGCCCGCCTGTTCCATCAACTCGGCGCCGCAATGACGGATGAGTTCCCGGTCAATGCGACGATCGAAGGCCAGCAACTCTATCCGAGTGTGGCCGGCAGTGAGGCCGGAACGTTTGTCGTCGTCTGGGAGAGCCGACAGGCGGATGCTGTCGGCAAGATCGGTGCGATCCGGGGGCAGTTGTTCGACGGACACGCTACGCCGCTGGGCTCGGAGATCGGCATCGATGCAGAAGCGCGTGATGCCCGTTATCCGAGCGTCGCGATGGACGCCGCAGGCGGATTCGTCGTGACCTGGCTGCAAGCGCAGACGACGAATGCGGTGATGGCCCGACGCTTCGACGCGAACGGCGTGCCGCTGGGCGAGCCGTTCCAGGTCAACGAAATCGCCTTCGGCTCGATCACGCAACCGGCGGTGGCGACGAGCCCCTCAGGCGACTTTGTCATCGTCTGGGACGGCGATCCGAACCGGGCCGGCGACGACGACATCCACGGGCGATGCTACGATCCGAACGGTATGCCACGGACCGGGCAATTCACCGTCAACTCGCTGTGCGAAGGGGCCCAGCAGTATCCGCGCGTCGCGATCGACGATGCGAACGCGTTCGTTGTCGTCTGGCAACACGACCACGGCGATCCGAATCTGGCGACTGACGTCTGGGCTCGCCGGTTCGACGCGGCAGGCTCGCCCCAGGGCGACCAGTTTCAGCTCAACGGCTATGTCGCCGGCAAGCAGCAGTCGCCCGATGTTGCCATCGCAGCGGGTGAATTCCTCGTCACCGTATGGCAGAGCGACGGTCAGGACGGCTCGGGCTACGGCGTCTTCGCCCGGATCGAGCCCTGGACCACCACCGACCCGGCTCCCGTCGAGACGCCGCGTGTCGAATGAAGACCGCCATGTGCCCGTCAGCCTCGAATCGGACCGACGACGGTCCTCGGGCGACCCGTTCCAAGGGTCTCGCGTCGAGCCAACTTCCGAGGCCGGCTACACCGAGGTCAGTCCGTCATCGACCGCACGGGGCCATGTGGCCGCAATGACGCCGGAGACGATCAGCATCTGTCCGATGCCATAGGTGATCCAGCACAGGTCGCCGAGGCCGCGCCAGTTGTCCTGGAAGAGGCGGACCGCCAGAAAACCGTCGCTGAGCAGAAAGAGCAGGCCCCCGATCCCCATCGCGAGGAATCGCCGGTCGAAGCAGGCCACCGCCGCCATCACCGCTGCGGCCGTCGCGAGGAAGAGCGTATAGACCGCCGTCGGCAGGTGCATGGCCGGCAGAGCGTCCGAGGGATGCACCAGCAACGCCCAGAGGGCCAGGCCCGCAAGATTGTAGAGCGCCACAGCGATCGCCAGCGTTCTCCTCCAGCCGGGCCGGCTGGTGAGTTGCAGGCGGCCCGCCAGTATCAGCAGGCCCGCGACATAGCCGACGTGTCCCAAGGCGAACAGCGGGACGATCATCGTCAGCGGCTCGGTGAAGCGCAGGGCCCGGCACGCGCCGTAGAGGTCGGCCAGCATGCCCAGCGTGATCCCGCAGGCGATCAGGGCACACGCCGGCCCCAGCCGGCCCCGCCGTTGCCAGAACCAGTGGACCCACGCGGCACACACCAGCACCAGCGACGACATCCACCAGAACCGGCTCCAGCCGCCCTGCCCCGTGACAAACGCCGCCACAAACGTCCCCGGCAGCAGCCCCAGCCACGCCAGCCACAGCACCGACACCACCACACATCGCCACGATCGTCTCATCCCATCCACACTACCACAAACCCGCCCCCGGCGAAACCCGGAATCACGCCCCGCTCGCCATGTCTGCTCTCGCAGGGCGCGTGAGCCGTGCGTCCGCACGTGACGACAGGCCGGAGGAATTCGATTGGCGGATCGGGTTGTCAATGTACGGCCTGGATGGTGCCGTCCTCGGCGATGTCGACCTGGGCGCGGAGGGTCTTGGCGGATTGGAAGGCGAATTCCTGTCTGCCGCGAACGACGATCGTGTCGCGATCGGCGATCAGTTGCAGCGCCCGGTCCGGTTCGCGCCGGCGGAGAACACTGGCCAGGAGGAAGGCCTTTTCGAGACCGTCGCCCCGGCTGAAGTTGGCGACCTCGTCGGGCTGGGCGAGACGGTTACCGTCGTAGATGGAGCTCGATTCCAGACCGTCGAGCCAGGCGCGGACCTCCTCGACGGGCTTGTCGCCGGCCATGTCGAGCGAGACCGGATTGCGTTCGACGGCGGCCTTGACGAACGGTCGCCAGTCGCACGTGTCCATGTCACGAAAAGCGTAGAAGGCCAGATCGACGGTGGGGTGGCTGGCCCGCATGGACTGGAGCTGCGCGACGATCTCCTCGCGGCTCTGATCGACCGACAAGCGGATGGGCTCGACGGTCTTGAAGTTCTTCTGTCTGCCGGGCAGCCTCGGCTGGATGTAAAGGAAATCGGCAAGCAGGTCAACCATCTTCTTCGCTTCGGGCACGTGCGGTTCGAGGAAACGGCTCATCGCCTCACGACCGGCGGGCGTCTTGAGGTCCGGCTTCTGCTCGGTGAGAAACGCATCCAATCGGTCGCAGCGAACCCGTCCCGGGATCTCGTGCCGCATGAAGTCTTCGTCGGAAACCTCGGCAAGGAGCTTGTCATGGGTGGCGTCGCCGATCTTGTAGGGGCTGCCGTGCTCGTAGCTGAAGAGCGTCTCGGCCTTGAGGAATTGCGGCTGGCCGTGGCAGTCGCGACAAATCTGGAAGCACTTCTGATACGGCGTCTGGCAGCGCAGGAAGCTGGCGAAACTCGTGATCGTCACGTCGTCCGACAGATATGCGCCGAGCCGGCCGGCAAAATGGTCGTACGCCTTCGGGTCGATCGTGGCGTCGTCGTAGAAGCAGTGGATGTATCCGCTCGGATGCGCGACGATGGTCACCTGCTCGTTGCGTAGGGCCCGCTGGGCCTTGTAGGAGATCTCGGTGCCGTTGAACCACATGGTCTTGGTGACGAGCCGGCGGTTGTTGGTGAGGATGCCGTCCTGCATGTCGATGAAGTTCTGCGAGTGCAGCGGCGTGAGGATCAGGTAGATGTCTTCGAGCGGAACGCCGCAGACGATGAAGGCCGCCGCCGCGTAGAGCGTCGCCAGCGACACGCACTCACCGGCCGCCTTGCCGTAACCGGGCTTGAAACGAAACGCGTCCATCGCCTCGACCGTCTCGGTCTTCCAATACGGGATCACGTCGCCGTCGTACTTGTCCAGGCCGAAATGCTTGCGGATATCGACGTCGAAGTAGTACTGGTCGCCCGTATAGCCGAACAGCGCGTTGCTGCCGGCGATCTGCTCGGGGCTGATCACGTGACGGAAGCGCTCGACCTCGGTTGCCTGTTTGGTCAGGCCCCAGGTCTCCAGGTCGAGGTTGAAGTCGAACTCGTCCATGATGTACTGGCGCATCCGCATCAGCCGGCGGTAGCTGGTCTTGCCGTCCAGCTTGGCGAAGCAATCGACCTGACGCCACGTCCACAGCAGTGGGCTCATGATGTTGGCCAGCACGAGGCTGTACATCAGTTCCGGAAAGACGAACACCTCCATGTCCGAGAGCGTGATCGCCGACGAATACTTCTCCAGGTCCTTCGCGTCCATCCGTTCGATTCCCCAATCCAAAACCAGCTCTTCCGTCCGCCCTGCCAGCGATACGTCCCTCCCGCCGCCGGAGTTTACCAGAAATCGCAACAATCACAACCCAAGAAACGCGGAGGACCGTGGATGCCCTTCTCCGCTCGTGTATCGATTCGGCGGGCGATACCTTGACAGCCACACGCTCAATCCCGACAATAGCTTGCGATACTCGGACAGTGGCTTCGGTGAGATGCTCGATATGAACAAGCGAAAGCTGCTACAGAAGATCCTCGCGAGTCAGAAGAACGTGCGATTTCAAGACGTGGTCGTTCTTGTGGAGGCCTTTGGCTTTCGTCTGGCGCGGACCGCTGGTAGCCACCATATCTTCGTCCATCCGGAAATCCCCGAACTGGTCAATCTTCAGAATGTCCAAGGACAGGCCAAGCCCTATCAGATACGCCAGTTCTTGCGCCTGGTCGAACGTCATAACCTGACAATCGAGGATGCATGATGCAGGACTATCATATCAATATCTTCTACTCACAGGACGACGGCGGGTACATCGCCGACATACCCGACCTGGAGGCTTGCTCGGCCTTCGGACGAACGCCGGCCGAGGCCTTGGAGGAAGTGGAGAAAGCGAAGGCACTATGGCTGGAGACCGCCAAGGCAGAGGGCAAGCCGATCCCAGCCCCGCGATACCGCCCCGCCATCTACCAGGCAGGCTGAGAACCGGCGGGTATCTAGGGACCGGAGCCAAATCCACTGTGCATTCTCTGCCTGGAAGGGTCAGATGAAACGAAGATCAAGGGCTGTCGTTCTGGCCGGTATTGCCCTCGTCCTGCTGGCGAGCGCAGGCACTGTGTCTGATCCACTCTCCAGACAATTGCTTCTGGGCCAGGCCAGACTGTTGAGGCATGAGATTTCTGTCACGGGCGAGGTCGACGGGCACAGACTGGAGGCGATACGCGGCTTTGCAGAGCCGGGTCGATTTGGCGGCCCTGCCTCGCAGCGTCTGGTCCTTTGGATGGATGATACAGGAGGGACCATTCCACACCGTGTGCTCATCGTCGATCTGGACAATGGGAAGGTCATTGTGCCGAACGCCAGCCAAGCCAACTACAGATTACTCGGGCGCAGGTGGCTTGCGCAATCGGATTCGGGGGCGGAAGGGATGCTGTTTGGCGACCCCAAACTGGATGCACGCGATCCCGGCTTTCAGCGGTCAGCAGACACGGTCTCTTTCACCGTCCCTGCCGTACTGAATCTGCCATCGGGTCAGTGGAGTCTGCGACTTGCAGAAGGTGGCTGAGACAAGACTGCCACAGCAGTCGCATTTCAGCTTGGGCGTCCGCCACTCGATCTGTCCCGTTGCTGCAGGCAAACCTCGAAGAGTTCGCAGGTCTGGCAATCGGGGCGGGGGCGGCCGGTGCACTCGTCGAGGATGCCGATGCGGGACAGCGCGAAATCGTACTTGACCGGGTCGGCCGGCGCGATCGCGCCGAAACCCTCCGTGACCTGCACGGCGGTCGATTGCGAAATCGTGTTGCTGTCGTGCAGACCAAGGATGCGACAGAGGCGGGCCATGTGCACGTCGAGCGGCACGATCAGCTTGGCCGCCTTGACGCCCTTCCATAGGCCCGGATCGACGTCATCGGCGCGGACCATCCATCGCAGAAACAGGTGCAGTCGCTTGCTGGCGCTGCCCCGGCTGGGACTGGCCAGCAGGTACATCAGCCCCCGGCTGACCCGACCAGCGTGCCTGCGGGCATAGGCATCCGTCAGGCAGTCGCAGAACCTCGCCAGCGCAGGCAGAACGTTCCGTTCCTTCGGATCGAAATCCTCGACGAAGAACGATTCGATGCTTCCGTGCCGGCGAAGCACCGGACGCAGCAACTCCAGCAGGTCGCCCAAATCCTCGGCGGTCGTGAAGCGATGCTTGAAGCCGGCCAGCCGAGATCGGCGCGACGGCGAGAAGCTCGTCACGAAATCGTACGGGCGGCAATCCATGCGAGCGAACAGATCGTTCAGACTTCGCTGGATCTGCTGCACGCGACCGTAGGCCAGGGCCGCCGCCAGGAAGCAGGCGACCTCCGCGTCCTGCGGCCGGTCGAACCGATAGGCGAACTGAAGCGGGTCGGCGCCGATGAACCGCCGATGGTTGTACCGCGCGTAGACCCGATCAAGGATGCCGGCCAGGACATCGACTCGTGGAGGGGATGCAAGCGAGACGGTCATTCCGTCCTCTGCGGCGTCTTCTTGCGCGGGATATCGCCCGCGAAGCGGCATTCGATCTCGCCCGTCTGCGTGTTGAACCGGACGCGCCGCCCGCGCGAGCCGCCGACCTCCTGGCGGACGACGCGGATGCCGGCGGCCTTCAAAACCTCCAGGGCCGCCGCGACATTGGCTTGGCCGATGCCCCCGTCGGCGGCCGGCGTCTTCAGAACCGCTGCCCCGCCGAAGACGCCGGCACGATAATGACGCGGCTCGGCGTCGATCTTCAGCAGGGCCTTGACGATCTGGCGGGTTGCACTGGTCCCGTAGGTACCGATCTGTGGATCGGATTCGTCCTTCGGCCGGTCGCGAAGGAAGTGATTCATCGCCCCGAAGCTCTCCTTGGTGTTGTACAGACAGACCGTGACGCAGGAACCGACGAGGGTCTCGGTCATCACGGGGCGGCGGGACGCATAGAACTCGCCCGGCCGCAGGAACTTTCGCATCAATGCCGTCACAGCAATCGCAGCCCCCAGGAAGGATCACCCCAAATCGGTGGCACGAACGCCGGCGAGGAACCGTCCATTGCTCTTGACCACCTCGACATGACAGTCGAACAGGGCCGTCAGGTGGGCCGAGGTCAGCAAATCGTCCGGCGCCCCCTGGCCGACCATCCGGCCGCCCTTCATCAACACGATCTTGTCAACCGCCTGCGGCAGCTCGTCCAGGTGATGCGAGACGATCACCACCGTCGGCGGCCGGCTTCGCGCCAGCAACCGGTCCAGGACGGCGACGCAGGCCGCACGCGAACCGATGTCCAATCCTACCGTCGGCTCGTCGAGAAGCAGGATCTTCGCGTTCGAAACCATCGCTCGGGCCAGAAGCGTCTTCATCTGCTCGCCGCTGGACAGGTCCCCGTAGGCTCGCTCGCCGATCTCCCCCAGCCCGACGGAAGCCATCTCCTCGTCCACGCGCCGCCGCTGGCTGTCGGTCACGTCACGATGCAAAGGCAGCAAGATCGTCCCGAACAGCCCCGTGGCCACAACGTCGCGGATGCACATCCGGTCGTCGAATTTCGGCATCCGCGAAGGCTCGATCAGCCCGATCCGGCGGCGGACGTCGCCCAGGTTGACGCGCCCGTAGGTGCGGCCGTCCACGCGGACCGTTCCGGTCGAGGGCCAAAGGTACCCCGCCAGCACCGCCATCAGCGCCGACTTGCCCGATCCGTTGGGCCCGAGGATCGCACAGCAACTGCCCGCGTCCACCGTCAGATTGACGCCGGCGAGGATCTCGTTGCCCCTTCGGATCACTCCGACGTTCTTCAGTTCAATCGCACTGCTGTTCAAAGCCAAACCAATGCCCCTCGCCCGCTGCTATGCGCCCGCCGCCGGGGCCAGGTCGCCCAGCACGGGCTTTCGGAACTCGTCGAGGCCGCCCATCTTCTCGATCATGGCCCCCAGCCGCCTGTGTGGTCCGGCGTTGGCCTTGTAGTATTCGATGATTCGGTCGAGCAATCCCATTGCCTGCTCTTCGCTCAGGTCGCGGGCCAGTTCCTCGGCCAGTCGCGGCTTGACGCCCCCGTTGCCGCCGACGAGGACCCGCCAGCCCTTGGGCGTCCCGACCAGCCCGACGTCCTTGATGCACGTCTCGGCGCATTGGTGCGGGCAGCCGCTGACGCCGATCTTGAATTTGCCGGGAAGCTCCATGCCGTGATATTTGCCGTCGAGCTTGAGCCCCAGCGAGAGGCTGTCCTGCTGGCCGCGCTTGCAGAAGGTCGTGCCGGGACAGGCCTTGACGCTGCGCACGCACAGCCCGACGGCGAACCCGGGCGACATCCCCAGGTCGGACCAGATGGCATCGACGTCCTTCTCGGCCACGCCCACGATGGCAATGCGGGCGGCGCTGGTGATCTTCAGGGCCTGGGCCCCGTATTTCTCGGCAACGTCGGCCAGGCGCCGCAGCGTCTCTGGCTGCACGACGCCGCATGGAATATGCGGGGCCACCGCATACGTCTGGTTGTCACGCTGTACGATCGCCCCTTTGTCCCCATCGTTGAGCATTCCCGATTCTCCTCAGCCGGCCATCTTGAACGTGTCGATCAGCGAGGCGAGCTTCCTGGCGTCCACATCTCTCTGATGGAGCGGACGCTCGTCCTGGCGATACATCTGTGTGTTCTCTTCGAAACTGTCCTTCGGATTAACGTAGAAGACGCCGAGGGGCAGCCGGTCGGTTTCCGTCGCGCGAGCGAAGGCAGCCGTACGGTCCGAGGGATCGTGTGAGTCGTCGAGGTAGTACACGCGGTCCTTGAACCACTGATACGTGTTGAGCTTGTTGAACGTCACGCACGGCTGGAAGATGTCCACCAGCGCGTAGCCCTTGTGGCGGATGGCCCGCTTGAGGATCTCCTTGGTCTGCTCGCGGTCGCCCGAGCTGGCCCGCGCGACGAAGCTGGCGTCCAGCGAGATCGCCACCGCCAGCGGGTTGAACGGTTCGAGAATCACGCCGGCGACCTGAACGGGCGTCTTGAACCCGCGCCGGCTCGTCGGCGAGGCCTGGCCTTTCGTCAGGCCGTAGACCATGTTGTCGTGCACGATGTTCGTGATGTCGGGGTTGCGGCGGATGCAGTGGATGAAATGGTTGCCGCCCTCGCCGTACATGTCCCCGTCGCCGCTCTCGGCGATCACCGTCAGCTTGGGATTGACCGCCTTGATCGCCGTGGCCGGCGGCAGCGCCCGACCGTGCAGGCCATTGAAGAAGTGGCATTTGAGATAATGCGGAGTCTTCGCCGCCTGGCCAATCCCGGAGACCATCACAAGCTGCCTCGGATCGATCTGGAGCTCCGCGAGCGCCTCTTTCACCGTCTTGAGGATCGGGAAATTGCCGCATCCCGGACACCAGGCAATGTCGATGTCACCCATCTCGAATACATCCGTCGCCATCAGAACCCCACGAAAGTGATTATTGATGATTGATTGTTGGATTCCATGAATCATCAATAATCAATCATCCTTCTGCAATTTCAGTAAGTCCTTCGACCACATCCTCGACGGTGAAGCCGAGGCCGTCGTACTTGACCAGCCCTTCGGTCGCATCCACGCCGGCGTGAAGGCGGATCAGCTTGCGGAACTGTCCCGTCGCGTTGCCCTCGACCACAACGGTCTTGCGGGCCTTGCCGATGAGGTCGGCCGTGCTCGGGTGCAGCGGATACACCTGGCTGTAATGCAGCATCGCGGTGTCGGTCCGGCCCATTTCGCCCAGCGCTTCCTTGACGACGTGATAGGTCGAGCCCCAGCAGATCACGAGCCTCTTGTAGTCCTTCGGCCCGATCAACTCGGGACGCACGATGTCCTTCCGCAACGCTTCACCTTTGGCCAGCCGCTTGTCCACCATCGCGACGCGTACGTCGAGGTCTTCGGTGATGTGGCCTTGCTCGTCGTGCTCGTCGCTGTCGACGGCGACCAGCCCTGAGCCGTAGCCGGGAATGCCGCGAGGAGAAATCCCGTTTTTCGTCAATTCGTAACGGCGATAGTCCTTGGCGGTCTTGACGATGTGTTTCTGCACCTTTGTCCTGACCGGGTCGAACGCCTTGAGATTGTAGTAGGAGTCCATCAAGTGCTGATCGGTCAGGACGAATGCGGGGACCTGATACTTGTCAGCCAGGTCAAACGCCTTCTGCGTCAGGTAAAAGGCCTGTTCGAGCGTCCCCGGCGCAAAGAGGATTCGCGGGAATTCGCCATGTCCGGCGTAGAGCGCCAGTTCGAGGTCGGCCTGCTCGGTCCGCGTGGGCAGCCCCGTCGCCGGCCCGGGCCGCTGGGCGAGATGAATGACCACGGGACATTCGAGCATACCGGCAAGGCTCACGCCCTCGGTCATCAGGGCAAAGCCGCCGCCCGACGTGGTCACCATGGCGCGGGCCCCGGCGTAGGATGCGCCGATCGCCATGTTGATCGCCGCGATCTCGTCTTCGGCCTGTTCGGCCAGGACCCCCTGTTCGAGGCCGTGCTGGGCCAGAAAGGCCAGCACGCCGGTCGATGGGGACATGGGGTACGACGAAACGAAGTTGCAGCCGCCCGCGATGGCCCCGAGCCCGACCGCCTCGGCGCCGCTGAGCAGCAACTCGTCCCTGACCTTGGCGCTGGGTTTGAAGGATAACCTGAGCCCATCAGGCATGTCGAGCTTGCCGATTGCGTCGTAGCCGGCGCGGACCGCCTTGACGTTGTTGGCAACGATCTCCTCCGACTTCCTCGCAAAGTACCGCCGCACGTAGCCGACAACGGCGTCCGGATCGAGCCCAAGCAGACCTGCGATCGCGCCGACCGCCACAACGTTCGAGTAGATCTTGCCGCCGATCTGCGAGGCAATCTCGGTGAATGGGACGGCGAGGGTGCGATTCGACTCGACAGCCTCGTCGCCGATCACCTCACGCTCTCCGACCACTACGGTCTGAGGCGAGAGCCTCTCGGCTACGTGCGCAACGGCGCCGGCGTTCAGGGGCACGAGGACGTCCATCCGGTCGACCAATGCCGAGACTCGCTTGCCGCAAACGCGAATCGTGGTCGAATTGGCCCCGCCCCGCACGCGGGACATGTACTCCTTCGTGGCAAACACGTGGTAGCCGGCAATCTTCAGGATGCGCGTCAGCAGGGTCTCCACCGTCTGCACCCCTTGGCCGGCCTGCCCGCACAGGACAATGGATACGTCCCGTCGGTTCGCCATCCCTCTTGGGTCCTTCATTGAGTCATCCTCGATTCACTTGACTCCCACAGGCCCGCGGAAGGGTTCTCCATCCGCGACGCCGGTATCGGTATTATGCCTCACGCCGGGGGCGTGTCAATGGTTCGGGATTTCCACGGAATTGCGGGTAAAACACCCGCCCGTCCCCCCGCCCCGACAATGGGACATGTCCTCTCAAACCGTCTGCTCCAGCGACTGGACGAGGATGCGGACGTGCTTCATCTCTTCCTGAATGACCTCTTCCACAATCTGGCGGTCGGTCTGGTGCGGAACGAAATCCTTCAGTCCGGTGTAGTAGACGATGGAATCCTTCTCCTTCTCAATGGCCATTCGCAGGACGTCGGTCCGACTCTCGGCGCCGGTGAGTTCCCGGCCCGGATCGGGCTGAATCGCAAAGACCGCCAGACCCGCCAGGGCCTGCGCGTTGGGGCCGTCGATCCGGTCCGGGTCCAGGCGTCCCGGCTGCCATCGCTCGGCGGCCAGCCGTTCGCGCATCTCTTTGAACAACTCGATGTGCCTGGCTTCCCATTGGGCCAACTGGACGAAGAGCGTGCTGATGCGGTCATCGCCGCACAGCCCGGCCGCCCGACGGTAGAACTTCACCCCATTGCGCTCGATCCTCTCGGCGACCTCGAGCACCTCATAGCCGCTCAGCTCCACATCCATCGCTCGTGCTCCCATATCCGAACCGGCCTCAGGGCCTGCCTGGGCATAGGGTGTGCCGCGCACACCATCGCATCGCCCGACGAAGCCGAGGACGTCGCCATTCTATCATCTGCCTATAGACCGCCAAGGCCGGGCCTGTTCGTAAATTAGCGTGGTTGCGTCTGGACAAATGGCCTGAAAGCGGATAGCATATCGGCATCATTATGGACGAGATTCGCAGAAGGTTAGCCCTCATCGAGGCACAGCTCGATGCGCGGAGTCTGCACGTACGGCTGATCGACGCCGCCGGTCTGTTCTTTCCTGCGGTCGGCCTCATGGCGGGGATTGTTGCGCAGAACGCGATTGTGACGCGGCTTGGACCGGTCGAGTCGTCGGGCCGACCCGGCGTCGAGGTTGTCCTGCCGCTTGTCGCTTCGGCCGCCCTCTGCCTGGCAATGGTCCGGCGGTGGCGGCGTCTTCCGCCCACTGTTGCGGCATGGGGCGCCGCGTTCTGCTTCGTGGGTCTGGGCGCGACCCGCCTTGCCGTCTTCGACGCGGCACAGGGCGACGACGTCCGGCGATACGTGGGAAACGAGCGGCTCATGTCCACCGTCAGAGGACGCATTCTGACGCAGCCGGTCCGCATCCGAACCGACTGGCGATTTGCCGAATTGACATTCGCCGACCCTTCGACGGTGTTCTATCTGAGGCTCGATCAGATGCGCACCGACCGCGGCTGGATCGACGCCCGCGGCACGATCCGAGTACAGGTCGATGAGCCCACGCCCGCCCTGACGACCGGTGACACCATCGAGGCCTACTGCTGGCTCTCGCGATTCAGCGGCCCGACGAACCCGGGCCAGTTCGATCTGGCGACGCATCTGGCGCGCAGGAACGTTTACGTCGGCGCTTCGGTCCCATCGAGCGACGCCGTCACGCGGCGTGCAACACGCTCCGGCGGCCTGCTGCGAGACCTGCAGGCACGGTTTGCCGCCGTGGCGTCCGAGGCGCTGTTGGGCGGACCGGCGCCCATTGAAGATGCTCATGGATTGGCGGCGGCCCTGCTGCTGGGAGATCGCGACTGCATCGACCGGCAGACGCAGGAGGCGTTTCGACGGACCGGACTGCTCCATCTGATCAGCCTGTCCGGCATGCACATGGGGATCTTCGCGGGCGCGATCTGGCGGCTGGGCAGATTGGCCGGGCTGATGAAGCCCCCGCGAGCCGTGCTATGCGCCGTCGCAACGGCGGCGTTCCTGCTGGCCGTCCCGGCACGGGCCCCTGCCGTTCGCGCAGCCGTCATCGTAGGGGTCTTCTGCGTCGCCGTCCTGGCGCGCCGGCGTACCAGCGGCTTGAACTGCCTGTGCCTGGCCGCCATCGTTCTGCTGCTGGTCCGGCCCACCCAATTGTTCGAGGCGGGCTGGCAGCTCTCGTTCGCCGCCGTGGCGGGAATCCTCGCGCTGACCGACCCGATCGAAGGCTTCCTCTGCAAGCTCACAGGCAACTGGTTCCGAAGCAGCGCTTGGCCGGCCCGTCCATCCTTCCATGTGGTCCGGCAAATTGGAGGCGGCGCGATCCAGCTCTTCTCGGCCGGACTGGGCGCCTGGATCGGAGGCGCCGGAATCCTGCTCTACCACTTCTGGACCGTCACACCGCTGGCGAGTCTCTGGACGGTGCTGGTCTTCCCGCTGGTCTCGGCAATCCTTACGCTGGGTTTTCTGAAGATCGCTCTTTCCTTCCTTCTGCCGACCGCGGCCGCGATGCTGGGGGCGCTGCTGACGGTCTGCACGGACCTGCTGGCCCGTATCGTGACGCTCTTGGACGGCGTGCCTGCCAACACCCTGCTCATCGGTCGCGTCCCCCTGGCGATCGTCGTGGCGTACTACGGGCTGGTTCTCCTGGCCCGATTCGGACGCGCTCGCCGACGGTCTCTCAGGCTGGGTCTCTGTCTCGTGCCGGCCATCGTCCTGGTCGTGTGGATCGGCGCGATCCAATGGAACCGGTCCCACCGAGACCATCTGCGAATGACCTGCCTGGACGTCGGACACGGCCAGGCCATCGTCGTACAACTGCCCGGCAAGGAAACCATCCTCTTCGACGCCGGCTCGATGTACCACCGGGATATCGGATCGCGCATCGTCCTGCCCTTCCTGCGCTATATGGGCGTCGCACGCCTTGAGGCCGTCGTGCTGAGCCACGGCGACATCGACCACGTCAACGGGGTCCCCGAGATCCTCGACGGCGGCAACGTCGATCACATCCACGCCGGCCCATCGCTTCTCGCTCGACAAGCAGCCGATCCGACAGCGGACCTGCTGATCGCCTCGCTCGACCAGGGAGGTCGCACCATCGAACCGATGCCCCAAACGTCCGAGTTCGGCGGTGCGGTGATTCGCGTCTTGTGGCCGCCCGACGACGTCGTCACACAGCAACTCAACGACAACAACCAATCGCTCGTCTGCCTGATCGAATTCGCCGGCGTGAAGATCCTGCTGTGTTCCGACATCGAGCAGTACGCCCAGCAGCAGATCCTGGTCCGATATCCCGAACTGACCGCCGATATCGTGGTCGTCCCGCATCACGGCTCGACGGCGACCCTGGACGAGACGTTCCTGGAACGACTCGATCCCAGTGTGCAGATCTCCAGTTGCGACCAAAAGCAGTACACGCGCACGGGTCATCCGGCCGAAGAAGAAGTTATCGGGAAGTTCTCTACCGCACGGAACGGCGCGATCAGCGTTTGCGTAGAGAGCGATGGTATGGTATCTACGACAGCATATATTGACCCTTGAGCAAAGGAGATTGGCCCGATGACGAAGAGTCGCAGAGCGTTGACAGTCACCACCGCAGCCGTCACCATCGTAGTCCTCTTATCGAGCATTCTGTCCGCCGCATCGGGTGTGGATTATCCGAATCCCAAGACCGACGCGAACGACATCAGCTTCTATCGCCCTCCGGCTCGCGATCGGTCGTATCCGGCGACGCCGTCGAGGGTGCGAAACGTCATCCTGCTGATCGGCGACGGCATGGGCCTCAGCCAGGTGATGTTGGCCCGCATGAAGGCCATGGGGGCCGAGGGCAAACTCAACATGCAGCTTCTGCCCGTCCACGGCCTGATTCGCACCCACTCGGCGGACAAGCTCGTGACGGATTCGGCGGCCGCAGGCACCGCCCTGGCCTGCGGGGTCAAAACAAAGAACGGTATGATCGGCATGGCCCCGGACGAGACGCCCTATTGCAGCATCCTGGAGGCCGCCCAGGACAAAGGGATGGCCACGGGTCTTGTGGCCACGTCCACGATTTCCCACGCCACACCGGCGTCGTTCGGCTCGCACGTCAAGAGCCGCAAGATGGAACCCCAGATCGCCGAGCAGTTGATCGGCAATCGGATCAACGTCCTGTTCGCAGGCGGCCGAAAGTACTTCCTGCCCCAATCGAACGCCGACAGCGGCCGAAAGGACGACCGAGACCTGATCGTCGAGGCCGAGGAGGCCGGATACACCGTGATCGAGACGACCAATCAGTTGCGATGGGTCCACGGGCCTCGCGTGCTGGGCCTGTTTCAGCTCGACGGCCTGACGACGTTCGCCCCGGAGCCGATGCTGGCCGAGATGACGAAGAAGGCCATCACCCTGCTCGATGAGACCGCGACGGATTCGCGCAAGTACGGACAAGGCTTCTTCCTCATGGTCGAAGGCAGCCAGATCGACTGGGCCTGCCACGCCAACGACGCCGCCAATTGCGTGCGGCAGACGCTGTTGTTCGACGAGGCCGTTCGTGCGGCGGTCGATTTCGCCCTGGCCGACGGACGGACCCTCGTGGTGGTCACCGCCGACCACGAAACCGGCGGCCTGACCATTCCGGACGGAGACCTCAAGGGCGATGAGATCAAAGTGCACTGGTCGACCAAAGGCCATAGCGCGGCGCCTGTGCCGGTCTATGCGATCGGGCCTCGCTCCGATCTGTTCGGCGGGGTCTATGACAATACGGAAATCCCCCAGAGGATCGCTACGGCCCTCGGGATCAAGGCGTTTCCACAGGCGAGGAAATGACCGCTCGATGCGTCATTCGAATCGATGCCACCGAGTCGCCGGCCGTGCGCGTCGGCGATTCTGTGCGTAAGGGACAGAACCTGTGCGCAGGCACGAAACTGGGCGTTTCGTATGTCAGTCCCATCGATGGGGTGGTGCAGGAGGTTCGTTTCGACCCGGCGCAGCACGAGTTCGTGATCTCGGTGTCACCCGAGAAGGAGTAGGCTGACTGCCACCGACCCGACGCGGCTATCGCATGCGGACGACGATCTCGACGCGTCGGTTCTTCGCCTTGCCGGCGGCCGTGGTGTTCGGAGCGATCGGTCGAGCCGGACCGCAACCGGCCGCACGAAGCTGGCTGCCGGGGATGCCCTGAGCCATCAGATACCGCGTCACCGAAAGCGCCCGCTCGGCGGACAGCTCCCAGTTGTCCTTCCATAGATCCTTGGTCTTGGCGATGGGATCGGTATCCGTGTGTCCGACGACATCGATCTCCTTGCCCGCATACTTCGACTTCAGAACGGAGAGGATGTGGTCGAGTTCGGCGCTGGTGGCGCTTTTCAGCTCCGCCTTGCCCGACTCGAAGAGGATCGTATTGGGCAGCGTCACGGTGATCGTCCCGGCCGCCGCATCGAAGGCCACGTCGTAGCCTTCGCCGAATCCGGTCGCCTCGGCCGGCGTCTGGTTCAGTTCCTCGATCTGCCGGCGAAGATCGTCGATCGTCCGCTGGTCCTGGCTGATCCGCTGGGCAAGCTGCTGCTTCTCATTCTGGAGGTTCTCAAAACGCCCTTTGAGGTTCTGGTGTTCGACGTTGAGGTAGTCGTACTTCTTCTTGTAATCGGTGCAGCCGGAAACCAGAGACAGCCCAACGACCAACGTCAGCGGGACGATCGCTTTGACTTTGACAACCTGCATTCGAGACCTCCTTGCAATCCCATGAACGCAACCATGCCCTCTTCAGTGTGAGAAAAGGAGGGCAAACTCCTTCACGATCCGATCGTGAAGAATCATAACCGTAAAGACAGCGAAAGACAAGAATGGGCCGTAGGGAATCTGGCGAATTTTTTTGGAGATCACCTGAAACACCGCCCAGCCGAGCCCGAAGAACGGCGCAACGAAGAACGCGATGACCGCCATCACCGGTCCAATCACGCTCCCGGCCGCCCCCATCAGGTGGACGTCGCCGAGCCCCATCGCCTCCTTGCCGAAGGCCAGGGTCCCCAGGACCCGGGTCGCCCAGACGACGGCGCAGCCGACGAAGTAGCCGAACAGACTGCCGAGAAACCCCGCCACCGCAGGGACCTCCAGGAGCCCGGCCCACCATGTCGCGATCGCCCCCGGCCGGGTCAATGCGGCGTTCGCCACGACCGCACCAACGACGATCGGCATCAGAAAGGCGATCTCTCTGACGGCTTCGAGGCGATGGTTGAACTCGGGGTCGTCGGCAAACGGAAACGCCCCCTTCTCCACCTTCGGCTTCTGCTCGGCGGGCTCGGGCGTTTCATCCGATTCGGGCACCTCGTAGCTGTGCTTGAGCAGCCCCGTCTTCAGCAGGAGCAGGCCGACGGCCAGACCGACCCCGGCTCCAAGCGCCAGTGCCCCGGTCGTCGGGGAGGCGACGGGAAGCAGGGAATACGTCCTGATGGTCTCGGGATCGATCAGATACCCGCCGACGCCCGAGCCGACGAACCCGACCGCTGTCGCAAACCAGCAGATCGACAGCGGGATGATCCAAAGCTCCAGGTCGATTCCCGAGCCGGCGATAAGGGCCGCCAGCAGGACCACATGGACCAGATAGACGAACCATCCGTTCGGCGCCTGCATCCCCATCCGCAGAGTCGAGTGGAAATAGACCAGGTACAGTCCGAGAAACACCATCCCCGTAAGCAGCTCGACGATGAAGTACCGTGGCGAGATGCCCACGCCGCAGTGACGGCACCTGGCCCGCAGAACGAGCCACGAGATCAACGGGATGTTGTCGTAGAATCGGATGGGCTTGCCGCAGCCGGGACAGGCCGAACCGGGGCTCACCAGCGACTTCTCACGAGGCAGGCGATAGATCACGACGTTCAGAAAACTGCCGATGCAGCAGCCGAACGCAAAGGTGAACGCACTGATGATCCATTCCTGTGCCGCCACATCGCCTCCTGTGCCGTGCCGGGCGTCCTGTCGCTCGAATGTTCGCTACTTGGCGCCTTTCTGCTCCCTGCGAGCAACCGCCCCGGCGACCTTCATCGGCAGCCCGAACAGGCGAATGAACCCCTTGGCGTCGATCTGATCGTATTCGGCGCCCATCGTGAAGCTGGCCAGGTCCGCCTGGTAGAGGCTGTGCGGGCTCTTCATGCCGGCCAGGGTGCAGCGGCCTTTGAACAGCTTGACCCGGACGTCGCCCGTGACGCTGCGCTGGGTGACGTTGATGAAGGCATCGAGCGCCTCGCGAAGCGGACTGAACCACTGGCCGTAATAGACCAGCTCGGCATACTTCAGCGCCACCTGCTGCTTGTAGTGCATCGTCTCACGCTCCATCGTCAGGCTTTCCAGGGCCGCGTGGGCGGTCATCAGAATCGTGCCGCCGGGTGTCTCGTAGACCCCTCGCGACTTCATGCCCACCAGGCGGTTCTCCACAATATCCACCTGGCCGATGGCGTGCCGGCCGCCGATCTCGTTGAGCGTCTCGATCATCTTGACGCCGCTGGTCAGCTTGCCGTCGAGCTTGACGGGGACCCCTTCGTGGAAACCAATGGTGACATAATCGGGCTTGTCGGGGGTCTGGCTGACCGGCTGCGACATGACGAACAACTCATCCTTGGGCTCGTTGGCCGGGTCTTCGAGATCGGCGCCCTCGTGGCTGATGTGCCAGAGATTGCGGTCGCGTGAGTATATCTTCTTCTTGCTCTGCTCTATGGGGATATTGTGCTTCTTGGCGTAGTCGACCGCCGCCTCCCGGCTGGTCAGCTTGAATTTCGGGTCCTTCCACGGCGCGATGATCTCCAGCGTCGGGTCCAGGGCCATGAAGGTCAGCTCGAAGCGGACCTGGTCGTTGCCCTTGCCCGTGGCGCCGTGGGCGACGGCGGTGGCCTTCTCGGCGTGGGCCACCTCGACCTGATGCTTGGCGATCAGCGGCCGGGCGATGCTCGTGCCCAGCAGGTAGCCGTTCTCATAGACCGCGCCGCTGCGGAGCATCGGCCAGAGGTAGTCCTCGACGAACTCGCGGCGCAGGTCCTTGACAACGCACTTGCTGGCCCCGCTGGCCAGGGCCTTCTTCTTGATGCCCGCCAGCTCGTCGCCCTGGCCCAGTTCGGCCGCGAATGCGATGACGTCGTACCCGTACGTTTCCCTCAGCCAGGGCAGGATCACGCTCGTATCCAGCCCGCCACTGTATGCCAACACCACCTTCTGCTGCTGTTGCTTCTTCGCCATAGCGGTATCCTCAAAACGCCAAGAATCTCAAAAACGCAGATTATACGCGCGCACCGGGTGCGATTCAACGGAATATCGTTCGAGGACCGTGAACCCGTCCGGGGCCTTCAGACGGCGCACTCGCCGGGGGGACGGGCGGTCCAGCCGTCGGGAAGACCCCCGCGCCGGTTCCGGGTGTAGTGGAAGTACAGCAAGAGGTCCGTCGCCACGAGGACCATGTTCAGAGCGTACAGCACGATGATCCAGTCGAAGGCGTGCAGGGCCTTATAGAGGACGCCGTTGAGATAGCCGAAGCAGACGATCCCCATGAACAGCGGGCTCTTGCCCTCGACCTTCTTCGTACGCAGCGATTTGGCGATCGAAATCGGCCAGCTCACCCCAAAACAGACCAGCATGATCGCTTCGAACACCGACATATCCAAACGCTCCACGTCGTACCCTCCCCCGCCCCCGATGCGTCATTGCACAGGGTGTCCCGACGAACCCCCGGGACACCCTGCGCCGGAATCTCTGTCTCATCGTGCCGGCAAAACCGCCGTGGATCAGATTTCCTTGATCTTCATATTGCGGAAGTAGATCGGAGCGCCGGCATGCTTGCCCTGGAGCCCGATATTGCCGTGCGTGGGCAGTTCGGCAAAGGGCGTGCTCAGCCAGGACGGAATCTCGCTGCCGTCCGGGTTCGTCTTGGCGCTGGTCCACAGGGCCATGTTCATCACCGAGACCATCTCGCCGTTGAGCATGACGTAGATCATCTGATCCCGGCAGGTGATCGTCATGCGATTCCACTCGCCCGGCCTCTTGACCATGCTCTTGGTCGGCGCCAGGTGCCCGAAGATCGCCCCGCACTGCCAGGTGCCGGGGCTGTTGGCCCACTGCTCGGCGAAATCGTCGGCGATCTGGACCTCGACGGAGTTGGGGATCCAGTTCTGCATGTCGGTGCAGTAGACGATCACGCCGCTGTTGGTGCCTTCGGCGGTCTTGAACTCCAGGTCGATGATGAAGTTGTCGTAGTCCTTCTTCGTCCAGATCGCCTCGTCCTTGCTGGCGGTCAGGACGCCGTCCTCGAATGTCCAGACGCCTTCCGGGTAGATCGCATCGGACAGATCGGGGGCGAACAGGTCGTTCCACGAGCCGACCTTCGGGTGCGTCTTGGGCGGGATGGAGACGTTTCGACTGCACGAGCTCAGCAAAAGACTGCAACCGATCACCGCCCAAACCACTGCCTTGTTCATTTCTTGCTCCTTCAGAAAAACCGGTACTTGCCACGATTCGGCGCCCTGTGGCGCGAACCGGCGGGGCATTCTACAACACGGACGCCGCAACGGCCAGCGCCAACCCTCTCATTCGCCTGCCACACGGCCGATCAGGTCCGCACGCTACGCACAGTCTCGAAGGCGATGGCGGCAAGGATGACCGAGCCACCAGCCACGGTGCGAAGCGACAAAGATTCATCGTGGATCAGGTAGCCCAGCACCGCGGCATAGAACGGCAACAGCGTCGCGATGATCCCGACCGTCTTGGCGCTGAGGTGCTTGAAGCTGGCCGAGAACAGCGTGTGCGGCAGCGCCGTGAAGACCACGCCCAGCAGGAGCAGCAACCCGCCCGTGCCGGGCGTCCAGGGCACACGATCAACGACCAGCCACGGCAGCAGCACCAGGCCCGTCACCAGCATCTGCCAGAACATCAGGACGCTGCTGGTGTACTGATGGACGTACTTGCGGGTCAGCAGGTTGCGGGCCATGAAGAACAGGCCCGAGACCACGCCCAGCACGATCCCCTGTGTCGTCGTGTCCGACAGGCTCAGCGTGGGCGTCATGATGAGGATTCCCGCGAAGACCACGATCGCCAGGACGACGTCGGACTTCCGCAGCCGCTCGGAGAAGACGAACGGCTCGATGATCGCGGTAAGAATGGGATAGGTATGCAGGGCCAGAATCCCGACCGCCGCGGTGGAGACCTTCAGCGCCTTGAAGTAGGTCAGCCAGTGGGCGCACAGCAGCAATCCGAGCGTGACCATCAGCACGTAGTGCCGGCCCCCATTGGCCCCCAGCGGTCTCCTGAGAGCGACCAGCATGGCCATCAACGCCGCGGCCCCGATCAACGACCGCAGGCAGATGATGTGCGAGACGGGCAGCGCGATGCCCTTGGCGAACATCGCGGTGCCGCCCCACATCAGGACGGCAACGTTGAGTTGAATCAAGTTGATCTGTCTGGGCTGCATATTATGTCACGAGGCCCGTTATGCTTCAAACACCCGACAAAAACAAGGACGAAATCGCTCGTCGCCGTTCGACGCCGGCGATTCGGCGGGGGCAGAGACTTGCTCCCAACGGCCAAAACCCCCATAATCCAGACGTGCGAGCCGTGCAATCGGTCCGACGAAGACGGTGCAAACGGTATAAGAAGAAGGAAAGGACGCTCCCATGCGACGATGGGTTTTGATTCTCCTGACGGTGCTCCTGCCCGGCCTCTGCCAGGGCCAGCGCGAAGCGGACCTGCTGATCTGCGATTTCGAGGGCCCGGACTACGGTAGCTGGGAAGTGACCGGCAATGCCTTCGGCAACGCCCCGGCCAGGGGAACCCTGCCGGGCCAGTTGGTGGTCACCGGCTTCCGGGGTCGAGGCCTGGTCAACAGCTTCCTCAACGGCGACGAGTCGAAGGGCACGCTCACGTCGCCGCCGTTCGAGATCGAGCGCCGCTACATCCACTTCCTGATCGGCGGAGGCGGCTACCCCCGCCTGACCTGCATGGACCTGATCGTCGACGGCCGGACGGTCCGCACCGCCACCGGACGCAACAACCGGCCGGGCGGCTCCGAGCGATTGTCTTCGCGGGTCTGGGACGTCTCCGATTTCGTTGGCCGGACCGCACGCATCCGCATCGTGGACAACCACGCCGGCCACTGGGGCCACATCACCGTCGATCACATCTTTCAGAGCAACTCGCAGACCGATTTCGACCAGAGCAAGGAACTCCTGCTCAGCGCGCGATATCTCAACTTTCCCGTCAAGAACGGCGCTGCCAAACGGCGCGCCCGGGTCGTCATCGAGGGCAGCACGGTCCGCGAATTCGAGATCGAGCTGGCCGATGCCGATCCCGACTTCTGGGTCTTCCTGGACATCAGCGCGTTCAGCGGCAAGACCGCGACGATCGAGGTGGACGGCCTGCCCCGCTTCTCGCACGGCCTCAATCTGATCGGCCAGGACGACGAGATCAAAGGGGCCGAAGACCTGTACCGCGAGAAGTATCGCCCCCAGTTCCATTTCACCTCGCGACGCGGATGGAACAACGACTCCAATGGGCTCGTCTTCCACAAGGGCCTGTACCACCTCTATTACCAGCACAACCCCTACGGCGTCCAGTGGGGCAACATGCACTGGGGCCACGCCGTCAGCACCGATCTGGTCCACTGGACCGAGCTTCCCATCGCCCTGTATCCGCAGCAGTTCGGTGACTGGTGCTTCTCCGGCAGCGCCGTGGTCGACGTCAACGACACCGCCGGCTTCCAGAGCGGCGACGAACCCCCCATCGTAGCCGCTTATACCAGCACGGGGAGGGGCGAGTGCATCGTCTACAGCAACGACGGCGGCATGACCTTCACCGAATACGACGGCAATCCCGTCGTCAAGCACGCCGGACGCGACCCGAAGGTCATCTGGTACGGGCCGGGCCGGCACTGGGTCATGGCCCTCTACCACGAGGTGGACGACAAACGCACCATCGCCTTCTACACCTCCAACGACCTCAAGAGCTGGCAGTACCAGAGCCTGATCGATGGCTTCTACGAATGCCCGGAGATCTTCGAGCTGCCCATCGACGGCGATGCGGACAACGCGCGATGGGTCCTGTACGCCGCCGACGGCGCCTATCGGATCGGCGCCTTCGACGGCAAGACCTTCGCGCCCGAAACGGACAAGATCCAGTTCGACTACGGCAACTGTTTCTACGCCTCGCAGACCTACAGCGACATCCCACCCGCCGACGGCCGGCGCATCCAGATCGCCTGGGGCCGGGTCGAGATGCCGGGCATGCCGTTCAACCAGATGATGCTGTTCCCCGTCGAGCTGACCCTGCGAACGACGGACGACGGGCCGCGTCTGTTCGCCGTGCCGGCCCGGGAGATCGAACGGATTCAAACGCCCCTTCGGACCTGGACGAACGAGAAGCTCGCGCCGCGAAAGGACCTGCTCAGCGGTGTCCGGGGCGACCTGCTTCGCATCCGCACCCGCTTCGAGCCGGGCGATGCCGAACGCGTGACCCTGGACATTCGAGGCGTCCGCATCGTCTACGACGCCAAGGCCCGTCAGCTCTCCTGCCTGGACAAGACCGCCCCGCTGTCGCCTGTGGACGGCAGGATCGCGCTGGATGTCCTGGTCGATCGCACCTCGATCGAGGTCTTCGCCAACGCCGGGCGACCGTATATGCCGATGGGAGTCAAGTTCGCCGACGAAAACCAGTCATTGCGCTTCTTCTGCGAGGGCGGCCCGATCGCCGTCGAGTCGCTGGAGGTCTTCGAGATCGCCTCGGCCTGGCCATAGTCGTCGTCCCGGCACGCTGCCGATACACCGGAAGAACTGCAGGGGATCGCCACCCTCCTTTTATGCGCTGCTTTTTTTGCAGACAGCACCCAAACGGTTGAACTGCGCGCCGTCTCCCATAGTAGGATCAATCAAGTCTTATACGTAATGAATCGTGTACGTTGCTTCGTTTGCTGCGAAATACCAAGGTGTGAAGGGAGATTGAATCATGGAAACGTTGCGAATCCGTTTGAGGGGAGTTGTCCTGGCGACGATGTTCTTGTCGGCCGGCGTCGCGGTGCAGGCCCAGCCGGCAGATGTGACCTGGACGTTTGGCGCCATTGGTTCGGCCTCGTACCGACTGGATGCCTTCACCCCCGCCGACGCCGCGATTGGCACGATCGGCAGCGCCGACCCGACGCTGCCCCTGGCGTTGGGCAAGCGATACCAGGTCAGAGTGACCGACCACATGATGCACCCGTTCGAGGTCATCGCCAAGTCGCCGTCGCCGACGAACGACCGGGTCTTGCTGTCGATGTCGATCGCCGGCCCGCTCGAATCGGACCCCAAGATCAACTGGCAGGACGACGGCCAAGGGACGGTCGCGTTCACGCTGACGAGCGAGTTGTATCATGCGATGGTCGAGGGCGGCCTCACACCCGGCTACCGGTGCCGCCCGCACTTCATGGACATGCGAGGCGATTTCACGATCACCGGCCTGCCGATCGCCGACCGCATCGATCCGTCGCCAATCCGAATCGATCTGGAGATCGTCGCCTCCGGGCTGATCGCCCCCGTAGACCTTCAGCCCGACCCGGTCATCGACGGGCGGCTCTATGTCGTCGATCAGGCGGGGCTGGTGCGTACGATAGAACAGGGACAGCTCCTGGAAACACCTTTCCTCGACGTGCGGGACCGTATCGTCCAGCCGCTGGGCATCTTCCGCAGTTACGATGAGGACGACTACGACGAGCGCGGGCTTCTCGGTCTGGCGTTTCACCCGCACTTCGCTGATCCGAGCAGCCCCGGCTATCGAACCCTTTACACCTACACGAGCGAGCCGGCGGACGGGCCGGCCGACTTCACGCTGGACATCGCGCCCGAGCAGATCAGCCATCAGAGCGCCGTCACCGAGTGGCGGCTGGCCGGCACGCAGAACGTCGTCGACCCAAGCACGGCCCGCGTCGTGATGCGGATCGATCAGCCGCAATTCAACCATAACGGCGGATATCTTGCCTTTGGCCCGGATGGCTACCTTTATATTGCTCTCGGCGACGGCGGCGCGTCCAACGACGCCGGGGTCGGCCACGGCCCCCAAGGCAACGGCCAGAACGTCCACACCGTCCACGGGAGCATCCTGCGGATCGACCCGCTGCCGCCGGCGGCGACGCCCGACAGCCGCGACCCCGCCGCCGCCAACGGGCGGTACCGCATCCCCTGGGACAACGAGTTCGTCGGGATCGACGGCGTCGATGAGATCTTCGCCTACGGCTTCCGCAATCCCTATCGCTTCAGCTTCGATACGCTCACCGGCGCGTTGATCGTCGGCGACGTCGGTCAGGGCCTTGTCGAGGAGATCAACATCGTACGCAAAGGCGGCAACTACGGCTGGAACATCAAGGAGGGCAGTTTCCTGCTCGACCCTACAGGCGCCGCCATCGGCCTGCCGTTCGACGACCCGGCCCTGATCGATCCCGTCGCCGAGTACGACCACGATGACGGCCTGGCGGTGGTCGGCGGGTTCCTGTATGCCGGGACACAGATTCCTCAATTGCGTGCGATGTACGTGTTCGGCGATTTCTCGCGTGCGTTCAGGACGCCACAGGGCCGGCTCTTCGTCGCCGACCTCTGGTCTGGGAAGATCGAGGAGTTGCTCATCGGCAACGAACAGCAGCCCCTCGGCCTGTTCCTCAAAGGCATGGGGCAGGACCGCGAAGGCGAACTCTACGTCCTGGCCGGCACCGCCCTGGGGCCCTACGGCGATACGGGAGTGGTCTTCCGGATCGTCCCGGCGTCCAACCCATAGCATGGACGGGCAAACATGAAACGGCCGGGACGCTCGTCCGACGCAAGTCGCGGCGGGCGTCCTCGCCGCTCAAGGGCTCAGAGGCCATCACTGGCCGAAAAGCTTCTGACGGAAGACGAAGAAGACCGCGCCGAGGATGCACAGGCCCGCCCAGAGGTAGTCCAGCCGAACCTGCTCCTTCATGTACAGGATCGAGAACGGCACGAAGATCGTCAGCGTGACCGCCTCCTGGAGGATCTTGAGCTGCCCGACGTTCAGTACGCAATGGCCGATCCGATTGGCCGGGACCTGGATCAGATACTCGAAGAAGGCGATCCCCCAGCTCACCAACGCCGCAATGATCCATGGCCGATGCGACAGGTTCCGCAGGTGCCCGTACCAGGCGAACGTCATGAAGATATTGCTGCAACATAGAAGCAGCGTCGTCGTTAGAATCACACGCATACACCAAGTCCTTCGACTGACCCGAACCCTCGACCCTCGCCGCGACCACCGCGGCCGACAAGCCCAATATCAAACCCGAAACCCCGCCCCTTGGGAAGAGGCAACCGGACGTATCTCTCGCCGGGGGCGCGATTGGTGTTTGCAGGGAGATTCTCGCAGAGCCCGGCAACACGTCCAATCGTTTCTGACAGGGGCGACCCATGCGTCGCCCCGCGGCACACGACCTGATCACTGCTTGTGCAGCAGAAGAGTCTGCGGGCGTGTTTTGGCCGCTGAGCAAGTCGATCTGCCATGAAGGCGCATGCGACTCGCCAGCTACAAATACGCAGTGCACCGTTGAGTCGCCAACCCAGACCGTCTCAGGCGACCGGGCCGTAGCGCGGGCCCAGGGTGGGGGCCAGCTCGTTGCCGAAGGCGAGCAGTTCCTGCCGCTCGGCGGCGGTCAGCGGCCTGTAGCGGCGGGCCAGTTCGACGTTCTGAATCGCCTGCTCCATTGTGAACGGCCCTATGTTGGCGACGTGCACCCCGTCGAGGTCCAGCGCATAGGCCAGCGCCTTGGCCATCAACTCGGGCGGGGTGTTGCAGCCGACCCACGCCTTGCGGTGGTTGGGGAAGCCGCCCTTGATACCGGCATACACCTTCATCGCCACAACGCCGACGTTGCGCTTGCGGCATTCGGGCAGCACCGTGCCTTCGAAGTCGTAGATGTTGCGGTCGGCGTAGTTCATCACCGCCATCAGCACGTCGATCTGATCCGTTTCGAGCATCTTGACAAACCGCGGCGGCCTCTCGTGGCCCGAGACGCCGATGAAGCGCGTCTTGCCAGCCTCCTTCTGCTTGAGCAGGTATTCGAGGATGCCGTCCTTGGCCAGAACCTTGTCGAGGTTCTTGTTGCCGATGTTGTGGATGTGCACGAGGTCCACGTGGTCGGTCTTGAGCGTCCGCAGGGATTCCTCGAACATCTTCTCGGCCTGCACGGCCGAGTCGGTCCAGCACTTGGTGACGAGGAACACCTTGTCGCGCCGCGTGGCGAGCACCTGGCCCAGGGCCTCCTCGGCGATGCCGTAGATGCGGGCGGCATCGACGTAGTTCACGCCGCGATCGATCACCTCGCTGAAGATCTTGACCGCCTCGCCCAGAGCGCCACGGGCCTCGCCGATGGGCGCGGTGCCCAGGCCCAGGATCGTGACCTTCGCCCCCGTGCGGCCGAGCACCCGCGTGGGCAACTCCGACCCGCCGGACGCCGCGCGCCCCCCTGCCGCCCCCACCGCCAGCGCCGCACCCGCCAGCGCCGTTTTGCGTAAGAACTCGCGACGACTATAATCTTCCCGCACGGAGACGCCGTGCCTGCTATGCGATGAATGGTCTGCCATGGTCCACGGCCCCCTTTCTGGCTGTACTCTCGTCGCGCCAAACGCCCTGCCCGATTCGCACCCGCCCCTCGCCGACCTCAACCACCCTACCGCCGCGCAGCCCATTTGTCCAGACTCATCCGCCGTGGCCCCCACCAGAACGCAGCAGACCGCCGCTCCTTTAGAACGTCAACCCACGAACCAACAGTAGACCCCGTCGGACCAACGGAACCAGTCGCTGTCGGCCAAGTTCTCATCGAGCTTTGGATCGGGAACTGAGCCGGGCGGACCGATGACGATATACCAGTGGAGAAAGCCGCCACCATACCGCAGGAGAACGCCCTCCTGCCCATCCCGAAAGACCCGTTCGATGAACACACGTCCCGGTCGCAGCCGCCGCACCTGCTTCGACCAGGATGATCGAGGCACGTCCCACTGCGTGAACGTCTCCTCGATCGAGGACCGCCCATTCTCGCCGTCGCGAGGCTGAGCGACCACCTCGACGGCCCACGATTGCAGCCGGCCCTGTCCACCGGTCATAGCCACGAGGCCTCGCATACGCAGGTTCAGCAGGCCGGTCCCGCCGGCCGGACCGATGGTCAGCACGTAGAGCAGCACGATGATGCCGGCCAGGGCAGCGAGATTCTGCCACAGTCGAGGCGGCCTGCGATTGGCCTTGTGCCGAAGACCCAGGAGCACCGCGAGCCCGCCCAGAGGCAATATGACACCCGTGATCAGAATAAGGAAGCAGCAACTGGGATACCCCGTGATAACGGCGCCAGCGGTGCATGCAACCGCCACAATGAGCGCGAGCAAACCACTCCTCAATGAATCCGGCGATCTTCCGATCCGATTGCCAGCACCGCCCTCTGTCGCTTGCTGTTTCTCCGCCTCGGCCATGCCCGCTCTCCTGCGATTCGCACGCACCCATCCGACGAGCACCATCGCCCGTCTGCACCACGGCGATTGTACACGAATACCCGACAAGGACGCAACCGCACACAGCCAACTGCGAGAGTCGCGCGCTGTCGAGAGACAGGATGCACCGTCTAAGGGTGCGGCGGGTCGGGCAGGATTTCGAAGGCGGCGGTGACGGGTTCGGGGATGGTGCGGGGCCGGCCGGTGGCGTGGTCGACGAAGACCCAGTCGGTCTCGCCCTGGGCGAGGGTGACATTGTCGGACGTTCGGACGAACCTGTAGCGGCGCAGCGAGCGGACCTTGCGAAAGCTCGCCACCCAGGTCGAGGCCTCGATCTCGTCGCCGGCGAAGGCGGGACTGAGGTACTCGATCTTGTGCGACCGCGCGACCCACGTGGCGCCGATCCGCTGCGTCAGATCGGTGCACCCGGCGGCGTCGGCATGGCGCACGGCCATGTCCTGCATCCACTGCACGTACACCACGTTGTTGACGTGCCCGTTGGTGTCGATAGCCTCGGGGCCCACGGTGAATCGGTATCGATAGATCGCCTGCATTCCGAGTCCTTCTTGGCCGGCATTCCGAGCGGCGATGCCAGCCTAACACACCCGACGTCGCGCGGCAATCGCCGGTTCCGTGCCGCTCCTCCCGAACGACCTCGGCGGATTGGCTTTGCACGCGATTGATTCGTATACTATATATGGGCGGTCAGGAGATGCTGCAGCCTGTGTCAGTACAGCGAAGGGACGCGCCGCTGTGACGACGATGCAATCGAAGGAAGGGGAACACCATGGACACAGAGGGAATCATCGCCAGGTCCGGCCGGGCCTTCAAGTACATCCTCGACCCCAACGCCGATCTGATGTCCCCATCGCAGGCCGCTCGGCTCGCCGAGGCGGAACGCCAACGCGATGAGCTCAAGGGCAAGCTCGATGCAAGCGAGAAGGCCTGCCGCGAGAAGGACGCGCTGATCGCACAGCTCCGCGAGCAACTGGCGGCCAAGGCCGAGCAGGCCCCGTCAACCCCGGCTGCGAAGCCCTCATCGCCTCGTCGACGCAGGAACGCCAAGAAGACATCGCCACAGGCCAAAACCACCGACACACCCGATGCGCCCGCCAAACCCGCGCGAACCCGCAAGAGGAGCCGCCCGCGCAAGTCCGGGCCGAACACGCGGCGGCCCCAGACCCAGGACCGGCCCAAAGGTCCCGAAGATAGCCCCAAGGCCTGATCCCACCGCATCGACCGTCCCATTCCCATTTGCCTGACGGCGGCATGTCCCCGCAGAGTAACTCTGACCGCATAGACCGCAGATTCTCCCTTGCCGCATCCGGCCAGGCGGGCTATCATGGCCGTCAGCTTCGAGGGGCCATCCTGACGAGGCCGACGGGGTCCGATCCTTTATGGGACACCGCACCGCTCGCCCGATCGCCACGCTTCGAGGCAGGAAACAATCCGTGCCAGTAATGGGAAGGGACCAACATGAAGAGCGTGACAACGAAAGCCCGTACCCGCCTGCCCAACGAGACCATCGGCCCGGGTCGGCGGCAATTCCTCAAGACGGCGATGAAGGCCGGCGCCCTGCTGGCCCTGCCGCAGGTGATCCCCGGCAGCGCGCTGGGCAAGGCCGGCAGCGTCGCGCCCAGCGAGCGCATCATCCTGGGCGCCATCGGCATCGGCGGTCGCGGCCGCTATGTCCTTAGCTGCTTCCTGCAGGACCCCGACCTGCACTGCGTGGCCGTCTGCGACGTGCGCGGTGACAACCGCCAGCGGGCCAAGGCAATGGTGGACGACCGCTACGGCAATCAGGATTGCGCCACGTATATCGATCTGCGAGAGATCCTGGCCCGCCGCGACATCGACGCGGTGCTGATCGCCACCGGCCCCAACTGGCACGCGACCGCCTCGATCATGGCGGCCCGGGCCGGCAAGGACGTCTACTGCGAAAAGCCCTGCACGAAGAACATCGCGCAGAGCCTGGCGCTGGCGGACGTCTTCCGGCGCACCGGCCGCGTTTTCCAGGCGGGAACGCAGCGCCGCAGCCTGCCCAACTTCGCCTATGCGGTCGAGCTGGCCCACAGCGGACGGCTCGGCCAGCTTCAGACCCTTCACGCCCACCCCGGCGGACTGGGGACCTCGATGAGCGGCTGGCTGCCGACCGAGCCCGCCCCGGCCCGCGACCAGGCGGACTGGGACCTGTACCTCGGGCCGGCCGCATGGCGACCCTACAACCGACGGCTCCTCGATGGCTTCAACTTCGAAAAAGGCGGGGGTATGACCGGCGGCGGATGCCTCGAATGGGGTTCGCACTGCGTGGACCTGTGCCAGTGGGCCAACCAGGCCGACGACACAGCCCCCATCGAGTACGAGCCGGTCAACGGCCAGTTGCACGCCCGCTACGCCAACGGCGTCAAGCTCGTGATGCGCAACGACGGCTGGCTGCCGCTGGGCTCGTGCCCGGTCCGGTTCGAAGGCACCACCGGCTGGGTGGAGACCGGCGACGACGCCGAGTTCGGCGCCAGCTCGCCCGACCTTCTGACACGCCGCGGCGCCAAGATCCCCGGCTATCCGGCCGACTTCCACGTGCGCGACTTCGTCGATTGCGTCAGGACGCGGGCCCAGACCCGGGCCAACGCCGACTGCGCCTGCTGGGCCCATATCGCCTGCCACGCCGCCAATATCGCACTCTATCTCAATCGCAAGGTCACGTTCGACCCGAAGACGTGCGAATTCGTCGGCGACGAGCAGGCCAACCGGCTGCGCTCCGAGGCGTTGCGCGAACCGTGGCGGATCTGACGTCCGACCTTCTCCCGAGAGTCCACCTGAACTATGAGGATCATCATGAACGTTTCGAAGAGATATGTCACGTGGTTCATTCTATTGGTCGTGACGGCCGTATCGGCCATGGCGATCGGCCAGGATCAGGCGGCAGCCGAGGCCAAGCAGCGAGAGCTGCTCGCCGTGCTGCAATCCAATGCGCCCAAGGCCGAGAAGGCCATCCCCTGCAAACAACTGGCCATCTACGGCACCGCGGAGGCTGTGCCCACCCTGATGAGCCTGCTGGCCGACGAGGAACTGGCGTCGTGGGCGCGGATCGCGCTGGAAGCGATCCCCGGCCCGGCCGCCGATGAGGCGTTGCGCGAGGCGATGGGCACGCTGCAGGGCCGACTGCTGGTCGGCACGATCAATTCGATCGGCGTCCGTCGCGATGCACGGGCGGTCGATGGGCTCGTCCAGAAGCTCAACGACGCCGATGCCGACGTCGCATCGGCCGCCGCCGTGGCGCTGGGCCATATCGGCGGCGATCGGGCCGCTGCGGCCTTGACACAGGCCTTGGCTAAGGCCCCTGCCGCCGTTCGCTCGGCGGTGGCCGAAGGCGCCATCCTCTGCGCCGAGGGGTACATGGCGCAGGGCAAGGCCGCCGAGGCCGTCAAGCTCTACGACGCCGTTCGCGGCGCCGATCTGCCCGACCAGCGGCATCTCGAAGCAATTCGCGGCGCGATCCTCGCTCGCGGCTCCGGCGGCATCGGCCTTCTGACCGAGCAGCTTCGCTCGGACGACAAGGACCGGGTCGGCATCGGGCTGCGGACGGCGCGCGAGCTGCCGGGCCGCAACGTCACCGAGGCGCTGGTGGCCGAGATGGATCGGCTCAGTCCGCAGAAGCGATCCCTGCTGCTGCTGGCCCTTTCCGACCGCAAGGACGAAGCCGTGCGGCCGGCCGTCCTCAAGGCCGCCCAAGGAGGGCCGAACGCCCTGCGGATCACCGCCATCGGCATTCTGATCCGCCTGGGCGATGCCTCCTGCATTCCGACCCTGCTCCAGGCGGCCACCGAAGGCGATGTGGACCTGGGCCGCGCTGCACAGGAGACGCTGGTGCGTCTGCCCGGCAAGGATGTGGACGCCGACCTGGCCGCCCGTCTGCCGCAGGCCAGGGGCAAGCTGCGCCAAGTGCTGATCGAGCTGGCCAGCCAGCGGGAGATCCAGCAGAGCCTGCCGACGATCGTATCGAGCATGGAAGACGACGACCCCGCCGTCCGAGCGGCCGCCGTGCAGGCCGTCGGCGTCCTCGGCCGCGACCGCCAGCACGTCGCCGAGCTGACCCGACTCGTGCAGAAGACCGCCGCCTCATCCGAGCGGGCGGCCATCGAGAAGGCTCTGCTGGCCGTCACCGGCCGCGTCGGGGCCCCCGCCGTGTCATACCTGATGCCGTTGACCAAGAGCAGCGACCGCTCGCTCCAGATCACCGGCCTCCGCACGTTGGCTGTTGTCGGCGGCTCGGAGGCCCTGGACGCCGTCAAAGCCGCCATCGCAGGCGACGAAGGCGATGTCCAGGACGAGGCGGTGCGCATCCTCTCGACCTGGCCGAACCGCTGGCCCGACGACGCGGATGCGGGCGAGGCCCTGCTGCGTCTGACCCGCTCAGGCGGCAAGATGTCTCATCAGGTTCTTGCCCTTCGCGGCTACCTCCAGCATATCCGTGGCAACAAGGGCCTCAGCAACGATCAGAAGCTGGCCCGCATCGTGGAATTGCGGCCGCAGATCCAGCGGCCGGAGGAAGAGCGTCTGGCCATCGCCGTCTTGGGCGAGGCCCCGACCGCCGGGGCACTGGAACTGCTGACGACGCTGGCCCAGGACGCGGCGGTCGCCGAGGAGGCGTATTCGGCGATCGTCACCGTCGCCGCCGCCGACGTGCCGGGTCTGTCCGGGCCCCAGCGACGCCGGGCCCTGCAAACGGTCCTCGACAAATCCGCCAACAACGGAACCAAACGACGGGCGCAGGAGGCCCTGAAAAAGGTCCAATAGCCTCACCAGAAGCCGGAAACTCAACAGCCTTGTCGCGCACAATTTGCGTCGAATTGCAGCGAAAAAATTTGACAGGATGGCAACGAGATCGCTATATTCTGTCTTCTATCGGTTGGGGCCGTAGCTCAATTGGTTAGAGCATCGGACTGTCGATCCGAAGGTTGAGGGTTCGAGCCCCTTCGGCCTCGATCCAAGAACCGCGTTGGTGATATCGCCAACGCGGTTCTTTCTTGCGCCAGATAGCTCCCAATCACGTTTGCCGTGCCCGGAGCCCCCGTGCAGCCCCCTGCCCGAGCCGTCGGAGATGCCGCGCCTGCGGTTTCCACCTGCATGAGCTGATCTCGGACTTCGCATCTGTGTCATACGCTTGCTGCCCAACGACCGAATGGCCACGTCATACCACCGGCGGCAGTTGGGAATAGGCAATCGTATGGTATGTTTTGATGGGGGACTGTACGATGATCAGTCGCACGGAACTGATGATTATGCTCGCGATCCTCGCCGTGGGGACAGCGATCATCCTGCTGATGCTGGCGTCCGGCTGCATCAGCAGTGCGCCGGCACCGTAGTCCGTGCACCGCACCAATTCACGGCCCCCTCGCACCGCTCCGGCTCGCTCATCCGCTGCCCTTGGTTTGGCCGTTGGCAGACGATTTCGTATGGTTTGCCTGGAGGTGGTTATGAAGATCTTCTGGCTGCACCGTAACGGCAATCTCTACGCGCTGAAGCACGACACGTTCGGCCACATCGTCGGCGTCGCCGGCCCGCTGGACTGGGACAACCTGCACGATGCCGACGATCCGGAGTACCACAGCGAACTGGTCCTCTGGGCCGAGGGCGAAATTGAGCGGCGCGCCATGCAGCGCATGCGTGCGACCCTCATCTGTTAGCCCCACCGAGCCTCCCGCCCGATCCGCTCTCGATCCCGATGCTGTCCACGCGGGCGCACCCGCCCGTTTCATGGGACACGCGGCCGCCCTCCGCAGGCCCTTGCCCGAACGCCGTTCGTTTTCTATGGTTTATCGGGGTGTCCTATGAAAGACTTCTGGCAACACGACAACGGCAAGGTTTACGCGGTGCGAAGCGACAGTTTCGGCAGGATCACTGGCGCGGCCGGGCCGTTTGACCCCGATGACCTGGGCAGCCTGGAAGAGTTCCACTACGGGCCCGCCATCGTCGATTGGGTCAAGAAGGCCATCGCCGAACACAAGTGTCACCGGATCAGCGTCGCGCCGATCAAGCGCGCCATATCGCAGCTCTGATCCGCAGACGCAACGGGCGATCGCGAGATGTGCTGCCGGGAGGCGTTGCATTGCCCTCTTGAAGTCGCCAGCGACAACCTGCAACGGACGGCCCAGTTGTCCCTCGCAGGTCGCAGTCTGAGGGAGGTGGTGGAGAACGAGGGGGCGGGCGGTGCTGACGGCCCAGCAAACGGGATCGTTGCCGCCGGCCTTTACGGCAGCCGAGTGTACCGAGCAGACGCTGATCACGGGGGCCGATGGGGTGATGGTCCCGATGGTGACCGAAACGCAAAAGCAAGAGCGTCGGGCCACGGAGTCGGCCAAGCGGATTCAGCAAGGGCGGCCCTCGACCGCCGCCATGGGCCGGCCCCAAGCACACGGCCCTGGAATCTCCACGGGATTACCTCGGCCGGCCGCATCAGGGCTGCCAGGATTTCTCATCACACACGATGCGGCGGACGCACCCAGGTGGTTTCTGGGGTTATTTCCTTGATGGGAGTCCACATCCTGCTACAATGGCCCGTTCAGTATGAGGGTCTGTTTATGGCAGTCTTGAATGTCAATATCGATCACGTGGCGACGGTGCGTCAGGCGCGTCTGACGGACGAGCCGGACCCGGTCTGGGCGGCCGCGCAGTGCGAGCTGGCCGGGGCCAACGGGATCACCGTACACTTGCGCCAGGATCGGCGGCACATCAACGACCGCGACGTGCGCGTACTCAAGGAGACCGTCGCCTGCAAGTTCAACCTGGAAATGTCCATGGCCGAGCCGATCGTCAAGATCGCCGAGGCTGTGCGGCCCGATCAGGTGACGCTCGTGCCGGAGAACCGCGCCGAGCTGACCACGGAGGGCGGGCTGGACTGCGTCAAGTACAAGCGGCGTCTGGCGGAGGTGGTCAGACGGATGCACAAGAAGGGCATCCTGGTCAGCACGTTCATCGTGCCGCAGGCTGAGCAGATCGTCGCCTCGGCCGAAACCGGCTGCGACGCCGTCGAACTGCACACCGGCGCGTACGCCAACGCCAGAACCGACGCGGCGATTCGCAAGCGACTGGCCGAACTGGCGGCGGGAAAAGACCTCGCCAGAGAGCACAAGCTGGTGGTTCACGCCGGACACGGACTGACCTATCGCAATGTCACCCCGGTCGCCAGCATCGACGGGTTGTGCGAGTTCAATATCGGCCACAGCATCATCGCCCGCGCCGTCCTCGTCGGCATCCGTGAAGCGACAAGGCAGATGATCGAACTGATCGAGAAAGCGCTGTAGCTGCAATGGTGTGCGGGGCACACCCTACAAGACATGAGGAGTAGCAGGATGTTCACAGGGGCCATGGTGGCACTCGTCACACCCTTCCAGGAGGGAGAAATCGACTTCGAGACGCTCGATGAGCTGATCGAGTTCCAGATCGAAAACGGCATCGACGCCATCGTGCCCGTCGGCACTACCGGCGAGTCGCCCACGCTCAGCTTCGACGAGCACAAGCATGTCATCGAGCGCGTCGTCAAGGGCGCCGGGGGCAGCGTCCCGGTGATCGCGGGCGCCGGCTCCAACAGCACCGCCGAGGCCATCGAGTTGACCAGCTATGCCAAGAAGATCGGCGCCGACGCCTCCCTGCAGGTGTGCCCCTACTACAACAAGCCGACCCAGGAAGGGTTCTATCAGCACTTCAAGGCGATCGCCGAAGAGGTGGACCTGCCGATGGTGCTGTACAACATCCCCGGCCGCTGTGGGGCCGGCCTGACGCCGGAGACCATCGCCCGGCTCAGCGAACTGGACAACATCGTCGCCATCAAGGAGGCTACCGGCAGCCTCGACCAGGCGTCGGAGATCGCGATGCGATGCGACCTGACGATCCTGTCCGGCGATGACTCCCTGACCCTGCCGCTGGCGTCGGTGGGCGGCAAGGGCGTCATCAGCGTCGTGGCCAACATCGTCCCGGCTGACGTGGTGGCGATGACCGACCTGATCCTCGAAGGGGATCTCGTCAAGGCCCGCCAGTGGCACCGCAAGCTCTTTGCCCTGAGCAAGAACATGCTGACCCTGGCGACAAACCCGATCCCGATCAAGGCGGCGATGGCCATGCTCGACATGTGCTCGGACGAACTGCGGCTGCCCATGACCCCGCTGGCCGATGCGCAGAAGTCCGCCCTCAAACAGACCCTGACCGACTACGGCCTGCTGCAGTGAGATCCCCCCAACGGCCGGCGTAGCCCGCGTCCGCACGATATGTGTATCCGTCAATCGCGGAGCGCGCCGATGTGGTCGCGCTGCGCCTCGATGTAGGTTTCGAGGATGGCGGCGACGTGGCCGCCGACGGAATAGTGCTGCCGAACATGGGTTTGCGCCGAGGCCGCCAACTGGCGAGCGTATTCCGGATCGTCCAGCAACCTGGCGAGCGACTGTCGCAGACTCGCTTCGTCGTTCCGCTCGTAGACCAGCGCCGTCTTCTCGTGGATGATGGGATCATCCACCCCGCCCTCACAGGCAACGACGGCGACCCCCAGCCCCATCGCTTCGAGCAGGAATCCGCTGAACGTCTTCGTCGGCCGTGGATGAACGAAAATATCGCCGGCAGCCAGGACGGACCGCCACGGATCGAGCACAGGAACGATGGTCACGATGTGAGCCAGGCCGTACTCGGCCAGCGCGCTCCGCAGTCGGTGCTCTGCCCTGCCGCTGCCCATGATCGCAATGACGAACTCACGGCCTTCGGCCAGAAGGGCCTTGGCCGCCTTCAGCAGAGCGGAAAAATCGCTCAGGCGATCGATCGGATGGGCTACGACGATACTGCTGAGGCGCAAAGGATCGGAAAAACAGGCGGGATCCGAATCGGCAAATGTCGGCATGTGGATGCGCCGCACCCGGTCCGCCAGGCGGAAGTACGCTCGTGTCACGCTCGAACCGATCGTCTCGGCCGGCACCACAATGCTGGCGCAGCGCGTGGCAGAGATCGACAGTCGCCGCAGCCTTCCGGCAAGAGAATTAACGGCAAGCACGTAGGGAACGCTCAGCCGGCGAGCCAGCCGACGGGTCAGGGCCGCCCTGCTCTCGCACAGACAATGCAGAATCGTCGGCTTGAACTTCTCCAACACCCCCGCGAGCGATTCGAGACCCATGCGCTCCATGAGCGGCAAGTCGATCGCCGGATATGTGAATACCTCGACCGGCCCCGGCACGATTCCGATGTCCATCGGGTCACCACACATGGGCGGACAGATCAGCGCCGTCGGAATGGACTCGTCTACCAGTCCGACCAGAAGGCGGCGCAGAAACGGCGCGTGCTCCGTGACCTCCCGCTGTGACGCGATGAGGACCGGACGCAGCGCCTTTCTCACACTTGTCGTATCCGAACGCTCCGTTTCCGTCATAGATGCCCATCGAAGGATGCATCGACCCTCTCGCCCCACGCGCAAATGCGACGGGGCCAAACTCGGGCCTCAGGGGCATTCTATCGCCCTTTCGGACGGAGTGTTATGAAAAAGCGACGTCGGTTCGGCCGACGAAGAGGGTCGGGGCCCGTCTCGATGGGTATCGGCGAGACAGGCCCCGGCCGTTGTCTTCGACGGGGACGCACCCGGCGGCTGATGAATCGCCGGAATGCCCCGTCATGACTCCCGAATCAACATTACTCGACCGCCGGCCTTCCAAAGCCGACGTCATCGATGTAGACCGTGCCGGTGCCGCCCGCCTTCGGGCTGGTCTTGCTGCCGACGCCGATCACCATCTTCTGGATGCGGCTCAGGTTCACGCCGGCCAGGTCGGCATAGGAGATCGCCCATTCCTGCCAGGTCGAGTGCAGCGTGATCGCCTCATCGGGGTTCACGACCATCACACTCTTGCCCGTACTGTCCTCGATGCGAACGTACATCGGCTCGGCCGAGTTGCCCACAGGCTGCGTCGCGCCGATCTCGGCCGTCTGCCAGGCGCCCGTCACGCTACCGGTCATCGCCACGTTCGAGAACTCCGCCGCCGTGGAGGTCGCCGCCTCATGACTGGTCAATGCCAGACCGATGAAGACGTTGGCCGCCATCGGAATTTCCACCGCCGGACTGACCGTGATATCGACCCAGGTCACACCGTCAACCGACTGCTGGGCCGCGAAGACGTTGTTCGTCCGCGTCAACTTCACCCAATGCGGGATCGCGATGTCCGCCACGTCCGTATTGGCGCTATCCGTCCCGGCCACCGGACGACGCTGGAACGAAACGCCATGACTCGGCTCGGGCGTCACGGCCACGAACGCGTGCTTCGAACCCGGCTCCAGCGTCTCGCGGATCATCACGCCTGCCTTGGCCCACTCATTGCTGCGAATCAGGCTGTCCACCCGCGCCACGATCGAGCCGTTACCGCTGAGACTCTTGTAGGCGAAGCGGAACTGATCGGCCGTGCCCCAGATGTCGGTCCCGATCGCGCTCATGATGATCCTTCCGTCGGAAGTCTCCTTGAACGACGGTGCGTTGCCACGGACGTACAACACCAGCGTGTCGGCGCCGTAGCCCGACCAGTTCTGCGGCGAGGCGAACGCACACTCGGCCTCGGAGTAGAACGGTGAACCGGTGTTGTCATACTGCAACGGCATCGACTGGCCGCCGCTGCGAACGATCGCCTTTTCGGCGAACGGAGCGTTGAGGTAGCCGACCGTCGAGCCGGTGTTGTTGACCCAACCGTCCAGCCAGGTATCGAAGATGGTCGTGCCGGCGTCGATATTGTCGTTGTACGTCTCGAAGCCGTCGATCAACGCATACGACTTCGTCGCGAAGCTCCAGAGCTCGCCGGCCCAGACCTCGTCGCCCACCGCATCGATCCTCCAGTAATAGGTGTCACCGAAGTGCAACGCATCGGGTGCATAGGAGGCCTGAGCCGCATCCACAACGAGCGACAGCTCTTCGGGATCAGCGCCGAGATACACCTGATGCGAGGTCGCGTCGCGGCCCGCCCGCCAGCTCAGCAAGGTACCCGGATCGATCTCCGTGGCCCCGTCGGCCGGATGCGGTTGCCGGGCCTGAGCCGGAATGAACAGGAAGCGGACCTCGCTGAGCCCGAACCGGCCCATCGTGCTCCATCCACTGTTGACGGTCAGACGGACATACCGGGCGGCGACACCGCCAAAGTCGACAACGGTGTTGGCGGCATAGCCTGCTCTCGACAGTCCTCTGGCCAACTCGACGTCGCCCAGAACCGTCCAGTTCTCGCCGTCTTCAGAATGCTCGACCGTCACATCCTTCAGTCCGAAGCCGAGGATCATCTCGAACTGAACGTTGTAGTTCCAAACCAGCATCTGGTAGAGCTTGTACAGGCGATCGAACTCGTACTGGATGTACAGGGGCTCGTCCTCGGGCGCGTCGGCCAGCCACATGTCGGCGGCGGCGGCGGAATGCTCGCCGTTCGTGTTCAGGCCCGAGCCGTCGATGGTCTTCTCCGGCCCGGCGCCTTCGTCGGAATTACCGTTGGTTGTGGCGACGATGTTCTCTACAGGATAGCCGACCGGCTCGGCAGCAAAGGTCCAGATCTGGCCTTTGAAGACCGTGCCGTCCGGCGGCGCATTGACTTCATCGATCCGCCAGTAGTAGGTCTGCCCATAATCGAGCACTCCGGGCGGATCGTAGCTGGTTGCACTCTGCCCCTGACTGACCAGCACCCCCATCGGGTTGGCCCGCGTGGCATCGTTGACATCGTCGAACGTCGTGCCGAAATAGACGTCGTGACTGGCGGCAAACGCGCCCGGATCCCATGACAGACTGGCGTCGGTCGGCACATCCACCGCGCCGTTTGCAGGGTTCGGGTTTCGGCTGAGTTCCTTGGCGATGGCGCGCTCGGCCGAGAGAATCAGATACCCAAATCCGAGACTCTGGTCATGCGCCTCCCGGCTTGTCCAGGTCATCTGGATTTCCCGATCGCCGTTGTCTGTATCATCAATGACAGGGTGGAAACCAATGATACTGCCGACGGAGAAGTCCAGCGAAGCCATCTGTCGATACTCGATCGAGGCCTCACAGATGTATCCATCGGCAGTCCTGGTGGAAGCCACCTGCAGGTAGTCAATGGCGCTCTGACCGCCACTGTCCATGTTGCACCAGTTCCATGTCTGTTCATTGGCGTTGAACCCGTATTGATAATGCTCGTCGTGTCCGCTCACGGCGTTGGTTGTGGCAAAGAACACCTCGATGCAGTCCGCGTTCCAGATGTTGCCGTCGGTCTTGTTCATGGACAGCTTGTCGTCCTTGACCACGACAGCCATGTAGATCTTCTCGTCATCCCACAGCAGATAGAACACTCCGCTGCAGTCCTCAGGACCGCTCCAACTCGTCTGCCCCGTATACAGTTGCGCTGCGGCATCCAGAACAGCCGGGGTCATCGCGGCAAGATTCCAGTCACTCAAGTCACCGTCAATAGCATCCGGCGTGCCCCAGAGGCACTCGATCACCAAGGGCTCGCCAGTAACGGGGTGAACAGCCGGTGGGGCCGCAATCGCCAAACTCAGGCTGAGCAGGCCGAGGATGCCTGCAAAGAGCCATTTCTTAGCTGACATTTCGATTCCTCCTTCAGACGCAACCCATTGTGCCATACGTTCCCGGCCACACGCCGAAAACACCGTCTCTCTCCCAACGTGGCGAGCCGTCCTACCTGACCCGCACGTGGGCGCCGGAACAACCGGCCCGCATCTCTTCACGTCGATGGAATACCGTTTGAAGTGCTTCTTGGGCTCACCTCCTTTCTCACCACAGGCATGCTTGCCGGTGCGGGTGTGAGAATTCAGCCGCTTCGCCACAGACGGCCGGGGCGTTCCCCGGCTCTCTGACCCATGACGCACCACGATCCGACATGTAGCACAGTCCCTTCGGCCCGGGCCGACCTCAGGAATGATCGGCGATCGACAAACAACAGGGACCCGCTCCGATGCAGATCGGAGCGGGCCCTGCCTGTGCTGCTGACCGCGGCAGGTGCATCCTGCCGCCATGCAATCATAGACCCTATTCCGCCGCCGGTTTTCCGAAACCGACGTCGTCGACGTAGACGATGCCCGTGCCGCCGGCGCTCGGACTGGTCCGATTGCCCACGCCGATCACCATCG
>LVBB01000085.1 GCA_001603075.1 Phycisphaerales bacterium Planc_01
GCCTGATGATGGTAGCTGTTGACCGGGAATGTGCTGCCGAAGAGTTCGGCGATGAGCGACTCCCCCTCCGTGACCACCGTGTGGCTCGGGCAGGAGCGTTTTCTGTTCTGCGAGTGTTTGACGAAGGAACCGGGGATCTCGCCGAGGTCCTGGTGGAGCGTTCCTCCGCACGCCACGTTCAGCAGCTGGATTCCTTTGCAGATGGCGAGGATGGGCTGCCCACGTTTCAGCGCCGTCTTGATGGTGCGAAGCTGGAAGATGTCGGTCTCCCTGTAGACGAACTCAAGGGCCCGTATCGGCTCCTCTCCGTAGAGCAGCGGGTCCATGTCGTATCCGCCCGAGATGAGCAGCGCGTCGACGCACTCCGTCTGGCGTTCGGCCACGTCCTGTCCGCGAACGACGGGCAGAATGAACGGAATGCCTCCCGCGCGCTCCACCGCGGCCACATAGTCGTTGTTCACATAACTCCGCTCCATGCCGGGCGAAAACCCAGCCTGCTCGATGAGCAAATTTCCCACAATACCGATGACCGGACGACCCATTTCCTTCCCCTCCTGGTGCGCGGCTTCAATACCGCATGCGTGTGGTTCAAGTATAGCGCGCCGGGCGCGTTTTTTCACGTTGACACACGTTGACATAGGAAGCTTCACGGGGAATAATACCCTTCATGCGAAACGAGGAGGAGTTCTTTGTGAAGTCGCTCTATAATATCGAAAAAAAGAACGAAGCCGGAGTATGAGCCGGATACTGTATTCCTTTTCCGTCATCGCCTTCGGTCTGCTGCTCGGGTACGGCGTCCGGCTCGCGAGCGAGCGGGGGCTCGTCCGGCTGCGATGGTCCATGCCCGTGCTCCGAACCTTTCTGCAGCGGCTCGCCCTGCTGGGCTTGGGTCCGTTCACCTTCATCGGGGCGCTCTGGGTGGTGGAGATACGCGAACCGCGCCTTGCCCTGCTCGCCGGGTTGGGCGCCTTCTGCCACGTCTTCGGCGGCCTCGCGGGCGCGCTGCTGGCGCGTCTCTTCCGGCTGGAACGGCCGCAGGCGGGGGCGATGTTCTGCTGCGGTTTCTTCACCAACATCGGGGCCATCGGCGGGCTGGTGACCTTCGTCTTTCTCGGCGAGGCGGGGTACGCCTACGTCCCCCTCTTCAAACTGTTCGAGGACATGGCCTACTACGGCGTCGGCTTTCCGGTGGCCAGGCTCTACAGCGACGCGAAGACGACGGACGGCGCGAGCCTCTTCGCCAGGCTGACCCGCGATCCGTTCCTTCTCGTCTCCATCTTCAGCCTGACGACGGGAACAACGCTGAACCTGCTCGACGTGCCTCGCCCCGAGGTCTTCTCGCAGCTCAACGCACTGCTCATTCCGCTGACTACGGTGATCCTGCTGGCCTCCATCGGCATGGCCATGCGCTTCGGCAAGACCTCCGCCTACCTGAAAGAAGGCGTCGCCGTTCTCGGCATAAAGTTTCTGCTGGTTCCGGCCGTCTGCACGTCGATCGCCGCTCTGCTGGGGCTGGGCGGCATCGCCGGAGGGCTTCCGCTCAAGGTCGTGCTCATCCTCTCCTCCATGCCGGTGGCGTTCAACGCGCTGGTGCCCCCCTCGCTCTACGCGCTCGACCTGGACATGGCGAACAGCTGCTGGCTGATCTCCGTGCTCGGCATGGCGGGGCTGCTGCCCGCGCTTCACCTGCTGCTGACGATGT
>LVBB01000086.1 GCA_001603075.1 Phycisphaerales bacterium Planc_01
CCTGGTCAAGGGCTATCTGGACGGAGTAGAGGGCGCTCGTGCCGTCCGCCGCCGCAGGTCCGGTCAGGGGCACGAGAAGCCCCATCTTGATCGTCTCCGCGCCGAAGGCCAGGGACGACACCAACAACACCGCGCATACACCGAGAAGCACCGCTTTCATAATCCGCATTCTCTTCCACCTCCATAAGAAATTTGAACTGCCTTTGAAAAACCGTTCCGCCGCGTTCTATCGACCGCCTCCGGGAGATCCCCGGAGGATACGCCCGAATCGGCTACAGCCCCAGGTACGCCTCCTGCACCTTCGGATCCTTCAGCAGCTCTTCCGAGGCCCCTTCGAGGACGATGCGCCCCGTCTCCAGCACGTAGGAGCGGTGGGAGATGCCGAGCGAGGCCAGCGCATTCTGCTCCACCAGGAGGATGGAGAGGCCGTGTTCGCGGTTCAGCATCTTCAGCACGTCGAAGACCTTGTCCACGAGCACCGGCATCAGCCCCATGGAGACCTCGTCCACCAGCAGCAGCTTAGGCTCCGCGATCAGCGCCCTCGAAATGGCGAGCATCTGCTGCTCCCCGCCGGAGAGTGTGGAGGCGAGCTGGTTCCTGCGCTCCTCGAGCACAGGAAAGAGGGAGTAGAGCCATTGGAGCTTTCCGGGGAAGTCGATCTTCGACCGGATGCCGTACGCTCCGGTGAGGATGTTCTCGTAGACCGAGAGGCGGGGGAAGACCCTCGCCCGCTCCGGGACGAAGCGGATGCCCCGCGCGGCCCGCTTGTGCACGGGCAGGGAGGAGATGTCGTCGCCCGAGAACGAAATGGAGCCGCCTCTCGGAGGGACGATCCCCATGATGCAGTTCAGCAGGGAGCTCTTTCCCGCGCCGTTGGTCCCGATGACCGAGAGCAGCTCCCCCTCCTTCAGCGAGAGAGAGAGGCCGTCGACGGCGCGGATGTCCCCGTAGAAGACGGAGAGGTCCGAAATCTCAAGAAGCATGGGAGGAGGCCCCCTTTCCAAGATAGGCCTCGACCACGCGGGGGTTCGAGCGGACGTCCTCCGCGCTCCCCTCGGCGAGCAGCCTGCCGTGGTCGAGCACGACGAGACGGTCGGAGAGCCCCATGGCGACCTTCATGTTGTGCTCGATGAGGAGCACCGAAATTCCCTTGCTCCGGACGTCGAGCACCAGCTTCGAGAGGAGCGCTATCTCCTCGTGGCGCAGGCCGGAGAAGGTCTCGTCGAGCAGCAGAAGCTTCGGCTTCAAGGCCAGCGCGCGGGCGAGTTCGAGACGGCGCTGGTTCCCCAACGGCAGCTTGCCGGAGGGGGCCTCCGCCAGGTCCGCGATGCCCACCTCTTCAAGAAGCGCCGTCGCCTCCTTCCGCACCGCCGGGGTCTCCCATCGGGCGAAGGAGGAGAGGACGCCGCCGTAGCGACGCAGCCCCAGGGCCACCATGACGTTCCGCAACACCGAGAGGGTGGAGAAGGGCTTCACCACCTGAAAGGTGCGCCCGACGCCCAGAGCGGCCATTCTGTGCGGGGGGAATCCTCCGGTGGAGGCTCCCTCGAAGAAGATCTTTCCGGAAGTGGGGGCGTACACCCCCGAGACGAGGTTGAAACAGGTGGTCTTCCCAGCCCCGTTGGGGCCGATGAGACCGAGGATCTCTCCCCCGGCGAGGGAGAAGGAGACCTCGTCGACCGCCTTCAGGCCGCCGAAGTGCTTCGAGACGCCGTCGAGACGAAGCAGCGCGTCATCCATGGACGGTCCCCCCTCTCTTCGGGAAGATGCGGCGCAGGAGGCTCCCTTCGCCGAGCAGCCCGCCGGGCTGGAAGCGGATCATCAGCAGCAGGATCGCCGCGTTGAGCAGCATCCGGTAGTCGACGAGCGGGCGGAAGACCTCGGGGAGCACCCCGAGGATGAGCGCGCCGAGCACCGGCCCCCAGAGCGTGCCGATTCCGCCGAGCACCACCATGGACATCATCATGACGGAGAGCGGAAAGCCGAAGTCCGTCGCGCTGATGAAGCGCATCTGGTGCGCGTAGAGCGCGCCGCCCAGCCCCGCCATCGCCGTGCCGATCACGAAGGCCATCAGCTTGAAGCGCACGGGGGAAACCCCCATGCTGGAGGCCGCCGTCTCCTCCTCGCGGAGGGCGAAGCAGGCCAACCCGGCCCAGCTCTTGGTGAAGCGGCGCGAGATCAGCAGGACGAGCGCCAGGAAGAAGAGGCAGAGGTAGAGAAAGTTCGCCCCCCGGAGGCGCGTGCCGAAGAAGACGATGCTCGGAATGCCGCCGAGGCCGAGCGCGCCGCCGAAGAACGGAACGTAGAG
>LVBB01000087.1 GCA_001603075.1 Phycisphaerales bacterium Planc_01
GGCCCTCCGGACGATCAATGAGTCCGAGCGGCCTACGGGCGTGACGCTCGGGGACCTGCTGGCTTCGGGGAAATCGGGACGCAGATGAACATGAAACCGGGGAGAAACTTCGCCGACTTCTTCGGCCTGAAACGAAGCATCGTCGGCATGCTCTCCATGGTGATCCTCGTCGGCCTCGGAGAACGGATGGCGGAGCGCTTTCTCCCCGTCTATCTTCTCGCGCTCGGCGGGGGCGCGCTCTCCATCGGCATGCTGAACGGGCTGGACAACCTGCTCTCGGCGCTCTACTCCTTCCCCGGAGGGTATATCGCCGACAGGTTCGGCACGAAGCGGGCGCTGCTCTTCTTCAACCTGCTTGCGATGGCGGGGTTCGCCGTGGTGATCTTCGTGCCCCGCTGGGAGGCGGTCATAGGGGCCTCGTTCCTGTTCCTCTCGTGGACGGCCATCTCCCTTCCGGCGACGATGAAGCTCATCGCTTCGGCGCTGCCCAAGAACAAGCGCACCATGGGAGTCTCCGTCCACTCCCTCGTACGGAGGATTCCGATGGCGCTCGGGCCGATCGTAGGCGGCGCGATGATCGGCCTGTTCGGAGAGACGCTCGGCGTGCGAATCGCCTTCGGCGGCGCGTTCTTCTTCGCGCTGCTCGCGTTGCTGTTGCAGCAGCGACTCATCGACGAGGCGCATCAGGACGTCGTCGAGCGCCCCGAGGGCAATCCGCTGAAGATCTTCCGGAAGATGAGCCCCGAGCTGAAGAATCTGCTCGTCTCCGACATTCTGGTCCGCTTCTGCGAGCAGATCCCCTACGCGTTCGCCGTCGTCTGGGCGATGAAGACGATCGCCTCCCCCGTGACGGCCTTCCAGTTCGGCCTGCTCACGGCGGTCGAGATGGTCGTCGCCCTGCTGATCTACATCCCCGTGGCCTGGCTGGCCGACAGGGGGCGGAAGAAGATCTTCGTCACCATCACCTTCTGCTTCTTCACGGCCTTCCCGCTTGTGCTCCTCGCGTCCCGCTCCTTCGAGGCGCTCCTGATCGCCTTCGCGGTGCGCGGACTGAAGGAGTTCGGCGAACCTACGAGGAAATCGCTGATTCTGGACCTCTCCCCTCGGGGGGAGTCCGCCGCGATGTTCGGCCTCTACTACCTGCTGCGGGATACCGTGGTCTCCGCAGCGGCCTTCGGCGGCGCGTTCCTCTGGATGGCGGGGCCCGCGGTCAACTTCCTGACGGCTTCGGCCTTCGGCGCGGCGGGGACGATCTGGTTCATCGTGTACGGAAAGGACCTCCCCTCGGGCGAGGCTGTTGCGAAAGGGGGAGAAGCGGAATGAAAGTGCTTGTGACGGGGTTCGACCCCTTCGGCGGCGATACGATCAACCCGGCGTTCGAGGCGGTGAAGCGGCTTCCGGCTTCGATAGCCGGGGCCGGGGTGGAGGTGCTGGAGATCCCCACGGTCTTCCGCAAGTCCATCGACGCGATCATGCGGCGCGTCGAGGAGGGGGGCGCGGACCGAATCCTGATGGTCGGCCAGGCCGGAGGGCGCTTCGAGATGACGGTGGAGCGAATCGGCATCAACGTGGACGACGCCCGCATCCCCGACAACGAGGGGAACCAGCCGGTGGACGAGCCGATAGACCCGGACGGTCCAGCGGCCTGTTTCGCCACGATACCGGTCAAGGCCGTCGTCGAGCGCATCCGGAAGAGAGGCGTTCCCGCGAAGGTCTCGAACACGGCGGGGACGTTCGTCTGCAACCACGTCCTCTACGGCGTGCTCCGCGAGATCGAAAAGCGAGGGCTGTCCGCGAAGGCCGGATTCATCCACGTCCCGTACCTTCCGGAACAGGTGGTCGCGAAGGACTCGCTCCCCTCGATGTCGGCGGAGACCATCGCGTCGGCGCTGGAAGCGGCCGTGGAGGCGATAGTCCTCACCGAGACGGACGTGAAGATCGGCGGGGGCGCGGAGCACTGAGCCGAGCGCCGAGGAGAATCAGCGGCGCGTTGCGCAGTCGCGCAGGCAGGCCCGAACTGCTGGAAAACCTCGTTTCTTAGCGCCGGAGCGTCGGGAAGCGCGTCGCACACCGCCCGGGCTTTTATGAAACCGTCCCGCGTGTGCTAGAATTATTTTCGTTCCGCTCGAAGATACTTCCGACGCTCTCCGCGCCGGAGTCCCTTTCGCGCGGCGCAATCCGGAGTTTTCTGGAGGTTGGTGTCCGTCATGCAGCTTTTCATCGAACAGCTTCTGAACGGGGCGGCCATGGGGGCGATCTACGCCCTGATCACGCTCGGGCTGGCCCTCGTCTACGGCGTCCTGCGCATTCTCCACGTCGCGCACGCGGGGGTGTACACGGCCGGAGCCTATGCCGGTCTGTACGTCTACTCGCACACCGGCAGCCTTCTCCTGGCCGTCCTCGGCGCGATGGCCTTCTGCGCGCTCCTCGGCGTGGTCATCGAACGGCTGATCTACACGCCGCTGCTGAAGTTCCCTCCATTCGTCCCGCTCATCGGGAGCATCGCCGTCTTCCTCGCGCTGGAGGAGATTTTCCGCCTCGTCGGCGGCCCGTACATCCTCTCCTTCCCGGCCGAGCTGCCCTTTCCGGGGATCACCGTGCGCGGCGTCGTCATTTCACCGGCGATCATCTCCATCTACGCCGTGAGCGCCTCCGTGCTGCTGCTCCTCTGGTTCGTCGTGACGAAGACCGAGTTCGGCCTCGCCATGCGGGCGACGTCGCAGGATCGGGAGGTCGCGGGTGCGATGGGGATCGACGGCGCGTTCACCATCAGCATGACCTTCGCCCTCGGCTCCGCCGTGGCGGCGGTCGCGGGCATTCTCGTCGGCATCTACTTCAACCAGGTCTACCCCACCATGGGGGCGGTTCCGGCGTACAAGTGCCTCGCCCTCATCGTCGTCGGCGGGCTCGGCTCGCTGCCGGGGGCGGTGCTCGCGTCGCTGCTGCTCGGCGTGGGCGAGACGCTGCTGATCGGCTACGCGAACATCCCGCTGCCGAGGGATTCCCTGGCGTTCATCGCCATGATCGCCGTGCTGCTCTGGAGGCCGGGCGGTCTCATGGGCAACAGGTAGGGGAGGGAACGACGTGAGCGACTACAGCATCACCATTCTGAACTTCATCGCGATCCAGGCCATCGTCGCCTGCGGCCTCAACGTCATCGTCGGGTACGCCGGACAGATCTCGCTGGGGCACGCCGCCTTCTTCGGTATCGGCGCGTACTCTTCGGCGCTTCTCACCACGAAGGCGGGGCTCACCTTCTGGGCGGCGCTCCCGCTCGTGGTGCTCATCACCGCGGCCATCGGGCTCGTCCTCGGGATGCCCAGCCTCCGTCTGCGCGAGGACTTTCTCGCCGTCACCACCATCGGCATCAACTTCATCGTCGAGTCCGTATTTCTCTACGTTCCGTTCTTCGGCGGCGCGCTCGGCCTCGGCGGCATTCCGAGCATCGTCTTCTT
>LVBB01000088.1 GCA_001603075.1 Phycisphaerales bacterium Planc_01
GTCCTCGACGGACGCTCCCCGCGACAGGTCCGCCATGGGCCTGGCAAACCCCTGAAGGAACGGCCCGATCGCCCGCGCGCCGGCCATGTACTGCGTCAGCTTGTAGGCGATGTTCCCGGCGTCGAGATCGGGGAAAATCAGCACGTTCGCACGCCCCGCCACCTCGCTGCCGTCCTTGACCTTCTTCTGCGCCACGCGCCCGATGACGGCCGCATCGGCCTGAAGCTCCCCATCGACGGCCAGGGTCGCTCGGCGCGAACGGACGATCTGAAGGGCTTTGCGGACCTTCTCGGCGCTGGGTCCGTCGGCGCTGCCCCGGGTCGAATACGAAAGCAGCGCCACGCGAGGCGGCTCAGACAAAAGCCCCTCAGCGCTCTGGGCCGAGGCCAGTGCGATGTCGGCCAACTGCTCGGCGGTCGGGTCGATATTGACCGCACAGTCGGCATAGACGAACACCTTGTCTCGCTCATCCCCAAAACGCGGCACAATCATAAGGAAGTAGCTCGACACCGTCTCGATGCCTTCGGCCAGTCCCACCGTGAGCGCCCCGGCCTGGATCACCGTCGCGGTGGCTGTGGCCGCGCCGGCCACCATCGCATGCGCATCGCCGCAGGCGACCATCATCCCGCCGTGGAAGAGTGCCTTGGCAACCATCCGCCGAGCCACACCCGACGCGATGTCGTCCCGGCCTTCCATGTATCGCCCGACGTATGCATCCAGACGCGGGCTCTCCTTGGGGTCCAGGGTCTCGATGCCGTCCAGCGATGTCCCCGCTTCCTTCGACGCCGCCTCGATCTGCTCGCGCGTCCCCAGGACGATCGGCTCGGCGATCTGTCTGGCGCGAATCTCCCGGGCGGCCAAGACAATGCGAGCGTCACGTCCCTCCGGCAGGACCAGGCGAAGCTTGCGACCGACAACCCTCGCGGTAAAGGTGTCGATGACATCCGCTTTCGTGCGGCTTGAATCCAACTCAACCATGGGCGTTCTCCCATTGATGGTGTATGGATTTCGATCGACGGCCCTACGATAGCGGCCCGGCGCCAATGCGCCAAGCAAGAAAAGCGACAGAAACTCTTCCGGGATGCACTTCACGTCTGTAGGAGACTCTCAAGGAGAGCAGCACACGACCTTGTCATTCCGACCGCAGCGAAGCGCAGTGGAGGAATCTGGCTGCGAACAAGCTGAATGTCCAGTCTCTGGCCAGATGTTTCGACTGCGCTACGCTCCGCTCAACATGACAAGCGCGCCCATCATGGAATGTGCAGGGCGGCGATGGTCACTCCGTTTCCTTCAACGCCGCGTGACAGAGTTCACGGGATGCGTTCTGCTCGCTGGAGCCGGGCGCGCCGGCGGCACCCAACTTCCAGGCCGCGCGGGCCTGCTCGATACGCCCAAGCGATTGAAGGGCCTTGCCGCGCCAGTACTGGGCCGTTGCCTCCTGCGGTTTGTTCGAGCGTCCGACGCCGATGTTGTCGGGATAGGTCAGCGCCGCTTCGAAATGCCGCAGCGCTCCGGCGAAGTCCCCGTCGTCAAAGCGGATTCGTCCGCGTGCCATATGGGCCTTGTGGAACAGGTCCCACGTAATCGTCTGGCCCTCCCAGTTGACAAAGTACGGCGTCGATTCGAGCAGGTCGATCGCTTCATCGTACTGTCGCTCGTCGCAGTAGAGCTGGGCCAACAGGATGATGATTTCCGCCCGCCGCAGCTTGTCGGCCGGAGTCGATTCGAGCAGTGCGATCGCTTCAGGTCGTCGGCCCTGCTCCAGAAAGATCTCCGCCAGGTCGCGATAGAGCGTCTGGTCCTTCGGCCTCGCGGCAATGGCCCGCCGATAGGCCTGCTCGGCCTTGGGCAGGTCGTCTTCCTGGGCCCGAGCGTAAAGCCCGAGGTTGCGGTGGGCCACGCTGAGCGAGGGGTCCAGATCGACGGCCCTCTGCCACTGCGGGGCGGCCTCCTCTACCCGGCCCAGATGGGCGTAGAGATTGCCGAGATACAGATGGGCACATGCGTCGCTTGGATTCTCGCGAATCGCGTATAGCAGGACCTCGACGGCCTCCGGACGCGAGGGGAAGACATAATCGCGGACGATTCGGGAGGCTTGGTTCAGATGTTCTCTCGCCGCGGCGCTGTCGCCTGCAAGCGAGGCATAGTAGGCCAGGTAGTACAGGGGCAGCGGACTGCGCTGCGATTCGGGCACGGCGTCCACACAAACAGCCGCCAGCACCCGCCCCGCTTCCCGCACCAGACCTACATCGGCAAACAGCAGGCTCGTCTCGATCATCTGGAAGTCATGTTCGCCGACGAACGCGCGAGCGTCCTCGACGAAGCGGGCCATCTCCCGGTCGCCCTGCATCGCCAGAATCACACGGGGCACGAGGTCGGTCGGGAACGCAGCGGAAACCTGGCGCGATTCCTTGAATGCGGCACCCGTCTCGCCGGCGGCATACAGGGCCAGCAGCCAATGGTCCCGCGCCTTGCCGTCATTTGGGTTCAGGCTCACCGCCTTTTCGAAGGCGTCGAGGGCCATCCGCTTCTGATCCAACGCGGCATGGGCCCGGCCCGCAAGGTCGAATGCCAGCGACGCGGTCACGGCATATCGCGCCGCCTGCCGGGCGCAGCGAAGGGCCGCCGACGCATCGTGGCGTTTCAGATGAGCGATGCCCAGGAAGTACCAGGCCGTCCCATCATCCGGGTCACGTTCGATCGCCCTTTCCAGCCGGGAGACTGCCTCGGCATAGAGTCCGGCCTCGACATCCAGGACGGCCAGCCCGACCAGCCCCGGCGCATAGCTACTGTCCTGAGCCAGTGCTTTCTCGTAATACTCACGGGCCTTCTTGCGGTCGGTCGCCAAATCGTGTTTGCGGCCCCGGAGCAACCTCTCCTCCAACGTCAACTGCTCATCGGGTTTGTCCAGAACCTTGCTGCGGGGCGGCGGCGTCACTTCGGGGATCGGCAGAGGTGTTGTGAACCGGGCCAGGATGTCACCCTGCCGCGTCTTGACCGTCACTTCGGCCGGCCCCTGCGGTGCGGGCGAGACGGTCACGGAGCGTGCTTGCGCCGGGGACAGGTCCAGCCGCTCGGTCAACAGGTCCGTACCGTTCTGAGAGACCGTGCACGTTGCACGAGCGAATCGTCCGGTGGCCAGCATGTGCAGTTCCAGTTGCCCATCCCGGCGGCTCGTCTGAACGGCGATGTCCTTCGTGGCGAACTCGAAGCCCTCGCCCAGTCCATGAACCGGGTACCACCACTCCCGCCAGGCGACCTGCTGCCGGGGCAGCAGCATGCCGTAATCGGACTGTGTCGGCAACGGCCCGCTCTGGACCTCGATGTACGGGCCGTCGTCGTCGGTGAGGTTCTTCTGGCTGACCAAACCAAAATCCCACGTCCCCCACGTCCAGGCCTTCTTGCCGCTCAGTTCATAGTGGTCGGCCACCTGCACGATGCCGCGATCGTCGTCGACGTCGTAGGCGCCGAAGAAGTCGAACGCGCAATCCACCGAGAAGATCGACGCCCACGTCTCATAGTTCTTCAGCCAGGAAAGGTCTTTGCCCTCGTGGATCGGCCAGCCGAAGAATTCTCTGCCGTGGTGGTCGGTGCCGAGCGTCATCGGATAGATGAACCGCGTCCCGCTCTTGGCGGGAAAGGCGGTGCAGTTCCAGAAATAGTACGGATTGACCGCGTCGACCGGGTTGAAGATGCGAATCTCCTCGTCCAGATACGCCCGGCCGGGGTGCAGCGTCACGCGCACGGTCCAGCGGGTGCGCAGGGTCTTCTCCAGATTGCTGACTTCGAGATAGGCCGAACCGTCCTTGTTCGTACCGACCAGCGCATCGACGGGCGAGAGGATCGTGACCGTGTGCACCTGGGGACCGGCGTTCCACTCGACGCCCCCGCTGATGAACGCCCCGCGCATCGCGATCATACCGGGCTTGATGACGTTGTTGAGGTGAAAGGTCTCCTCGCCCGTGGTCTTATCGAACACCGAGTGCAGCCGGCCGCCCAACTCCGGCAGGCACGTTACCTTGAGATACTCGTTCTCCAGGAACAGCGCCTTATAGGTCCGGTCCTCCTTCTCGCGATAGAGATGATCCTGCATGGGATAGGGATAGACNNCCGGTCTTCCAGGGCCCAGAACTTCGGGTTGACGTCCTCCGCCCATCCGTAGGTGGGAATCGTGATCGTCCCCTGCCAGGCCTTCGTCTTCGCCTGCATCCGGGCGCAGAACGACAGCCCCAGAACCACGCTCCAGAGGACTATAAAGGAATTTCGCCCGCGTCTGTTGTCTTCCATGACCCCGCCTTTCTCGAATTCGGATCGCCGGCTTGCGAACCTGTCCGACCGCGCGAAACCACCCTCCGAAGTCCGCACTTCCGGACCGCCCACTATCCCCGAGAGGATTCGAACCTCTAACCTTTGGCTCCGGAGGCCAACGCTCTATCCAATTGAGCTACGGGGACGAAACCCATTTCGTCGCCATCTTACCGCCAAACCGCCGCAAGTCAAGCAGACAACCCGACAATCCGCTCCAAAAAGGGCGTGACCGGTTTTCCCGCAGAGGGCGATTTTGCGCTTGTTGCGACGACTCCGATACAGTCTAATGCCTGCTTCGGACAGGGGGGACAAAGGACAACAACGGGTGCAGATTTGAGGTGACGAAAGATGGCAGATCTGAAAGCGTTGGCCGAAGCAGTCATCAAAGGCGACCAGGCGACCGCCGTGAGCGTGACCAAAGCGGCGCTGAGCGAGGGGATGGCCCCGAAGAGCATCCTCGACGAGGGATTGATCGCCGGCATGGACGTCATCGGAGACCGTTTCAAAAAGAACGAAGTCTATATCCCCGAGGTGCTGATCGCTGCCCGGGCAATGAAGATGGCGATGGAGGTGCTCGAGCCGGAACTGGTCAAGGCGGGCGTTCAACCGATCGGCAAACTGGTCATCGGCACCGTCCAGGGCGACCTGCACGACATCGGCAAGAACCTGGTGGCCATGATGCTCAAAGGCGCCGGCTTCGAGGTCATCGATCTGGGTGTGGACGTCTCGCCGGCGAAGTTCGTCGAGGAGGCCAAGTCGAAGAACGCCCAGCTCGTCGGCATGAGCGCCCTGCTGACGACCACCATGCCGGGCATGGAAAAGACGATCAAGGCCCTGCAGGAAGCGGGCGTCAAAGCCAAGGTCATGGTCGGCGGCGCGCCGGTGACGCAGAGCTTCGCCGAGAAGATCGGGGCCCAGGGCTACGCGCCCGATGCGGCCTCGGCGGTCGATACGGCCAAGAGCCTCGTGGCCTGACCGGCGCCGGCCGGACGCAGTCCGCGCACGACAAGATCGCGAAAACCCAAGGACAGTGTGATTCGCACTGTCCTTTTCTTATAGGCCCGGAAACGATACAATAGACACTTGGCCAAATGAGAATACCAGTGACCGACCGTGCGAACGATCAAGAACTCCAATCTGGCCCAGTTGCTGATGCAGCTTCGGTTCACGCCGCAGGACAAGCGTCGCCGCGAGCTGGAGGCGGCAGAGAAGCTCTATGCACTGATCGACGAGACCCGGCAGTATCCGTTCGACTTCGTCTGCTTTCACATCACGGGTTTTCATCCGCAACACGAGATCGACCATCCGCTGCTCGACGGCAGAGATCTACGCCAAGACATCGAGGTGTTCATCGCCAAGCTCAGCAGTTCGCTGGCCGCCCCCGCCAGCGAGCAGGGCGAGAAGGTCTTCACCGCCGAGGAACTGGCCGAGAGATTCAGCGTCTCGACGAAGACCATCGGGCGTTGGCGCGGACGCGGCCTGCTGGCCCGCCGCTTCGTCTTCGCCGATGGCGTCCGTCGATACGGCTTTCTGGAGTCCACGGTCGAGCGATTTGTCCAGGACAATCCCAAGCTCGTCGCCCAAGCGGGCCGCTTCCGGAGGCTGACCACAAGGGAGCGACAGCAGGTGGTCCGCCAGGCGCGCAGCCTCGCCACCAGGACATCCTCCTCGCGTCACCAGATTATCGAGCACCTCTGCAACAAGCTGGGCGTCGCCCATGAGACGGTCCGCTACACCCTTCAGGAATACGAGAAGCAGCACCCTGACAAGCCCGTCTTTCGGAGGCCGTCAGGCCGGATGAGGCCCACCGAGGCGGCCGAACTGTATCGGCTTCACAAACAGGGAATCGCCGTGCGGCAACTGATGGCCCGATTCGACCGCAGCCGGGCAACCGTCTATCGCCTCATCAACCAGCGGCGGGCCATGAACCTGTTGGCCAGAAAGATCGATTTCGTCCCCAGCGAGGAGTTCCTCCGCGAAGGGGCCCGCCGGCAGATCCTGGGGCATCCCCTCAAGGTGGACAAGCCGGAGCCTGACAAACGCGTCGAGCCGTTTGAATTGGTCGGCGAGAGCCTTCTGCCCGAGTACCTGCAGGTGCTCAAGACAACGGCCGTCCTGAGCCGCGACGAGGAGATCGAACTGTTTCGTCGCTACAACTATCTGAAATACCTTGTTGCCACTGAGCGGCACCAGATCCGGCTGGCCGCCGTCTCGGCGTCTCTGCTGTCGCAACTTGAAGACCACCTCGAACAGGCCGAGAGCATCCGCCGCGTGCTGATCGAGGCCAACCTGCGGCTCGTCGTCAGTATCGCCAGCAAGCACACCGGCGACGGCGCCAACTTCTCCGAACTGGTCAGTAAGGGCAATTTCGCCCTCATCCAGGCCGTCGAAGAATTCGATTACACCACGGGCTTTCGCTTCAGTCGCCGGGCGTCCCTCAACATCGCCAAGGAGTACGCCAAGGTCTCCGGCAGGAGCACCGAACTGACCCGCCGACGCGCTGAATCGCTGGCCACGATCCAGCGCGGGCTGCGCCAGACCGCCGCCGACGTACTGGCCATCGAGCGGACCCGCCAGAGCCTGGCCGAGGTGATCCGTGAGGAACTCGACGAACGCGAGCAGTATGTCATCCTGCACCACTTCGGCCTGCTCGGCGCCACCGTGCGCAAGAAGACCAAAACGCTCAAACAGATCGGCGACGAACTCGGCCTGACCAAGGAGCGCATTCGCCAGATCGAACTGACGGCGTTGCAGAAGCTGCGCCAGTGCCTGAGCAAGGAGCAGTTCGAGCTGTTGACGGGCTGAACCGTTCGATGCACGCGGTCGCGGCGGTCTTTGGGATATATTGCCCGGCTTTTCCATTGATTTTCCCCGGCCAGGACCCTATTCTGCCTGCCGTGCGTCTCGTATCCTCGCAACGTCATTTCCGAACGGTTGGACAAGGAGAACGGCAGTGGAGACAATCGGTTTCATTGGCAGCGGCAACATGGCCGAAGCGCTCATCAACGGCGTGCTGAAGGCGGGTGTCTATCGCCCCGGCAAGGTCTACACCAGTGACATCCGTCCGGAGAGACTGGAGTATCTCCGAGAGCACTACGGGGTCCGCACCGCCGACGACAACGCCCTGCTGGCCTCGAAGGTCGATGTCCTCGTGCTCAGCGTCAAGCCGCAGAACATGCGAAGTGCCCTGGAGAGCATCAAGAACGGCATCGGCGAAGACACCCTGGTCATCTCGATCGCCGCCGGCATCACCACGTCGCTGATCGCGTCAATCCTCGGCGACCTGGCCATCGTGCGGGTCATGCCGAACATGCCCGCCTGGGTCGATGAAGCCGCCAGCGCGCTCTACGCCAATGCGAAGGCCCGGACGAAGGTCGAAAAGGCCCGTCTCATCCTGCTGAGCGTCGGCAAGGTCGTCGTCGTCGAGGACGAGAGCCTGCTCGATCCGGTCACGGCGGTCAGCGGTTCGGGGCCGGCCTACTTCTTCCTCCTGATGCAGGAGATGATCAAGGCGGGCATCGAGCTGGGCCTGTCGGAGGAAGACGCCCAGCATCTCGTGCTCCAGACCGCCAAAGGCGCGGCGCTGCTGGCGGAGAAGGCTGCCGGCGAAGGCACCAGCCCGGCGCAGCTCAGCGCCCGGGTCGCCACACCCAACGGCACGACGGAAGCCGCGTTCAACGTGTTTTACGCGCACAGCTTTGGGGAAATGGTCTCGAAAGCGTTGCGCCGCGCCTCGGATCGCAGCCGAGAGCTTTCCGCGGGGTAGCCACGATCCCACAGATCCTATAGCCAGAAAGAAGACGAACCCGTATCAAGGAGTTGACCATACGATGACCGCCTCTCGCATCCCATCCGCATCTGCCATAGACCTTCGGCCTTTCGTGAACGAACCGATCTTCCCCGGCGTGGACGATCCCAAGATGCGTGAGGCGTTCCCCCGCGCAATCGCCCAGGTCCGCAAACAACTCGGCCGGACCTATCCGCTGTACATCGACGGACGCGACGTCACCACGCCGAACACGCTCGATTCGGTCAATCCGGCCGACCCCGATGAGATCATCGGAAAGGTCTGCCAGGCGGGAGTGCAAGAGGCCGAGGCGGCCTTGGACGCCGCTGAACACGCGTTGGAGACGTGGCGCGACGTCGATCCGTCGCAACGCGCCATGTATCTCGTCAAGGCCGCCGAACTGACCCGCCGGCGGATGTTCGAATACGCTGCCTGGCAGGTCCTCGAAGAAGGCAAGCAGTGGGCGCAGGCCTACAACGATGTGGCCGAAGGTATCGACTTCCTCGAGTACTACGCTCGCGAGATGGTCCGCCTGGGCGCCGCGCAGGACATGGGCAGCTACGCCGGCGAATCGAACTTCTGTTTCTACCAACCGAAGGGGGTCGCGGTGGTGATCGCGCCGTGGAACTTCCCGTTCGCCATCGGCTGCGGGATGTGTGCGGCCGCAATCGTCGCGGGCAACCCCGTTGTCTTCAAGCCGTCGAGCCAGTCGTCGGTGGTCGGACATCAGCTCGTGGAGATCTTCCGCGAGGTCGGACTGCCCAACGGCGTGTTCAACTACGTCCCGGGGCCCGGCTCGCAGATCGGCGATCTCCTGGTGGACAGTCCCAAGGTCGCCGTGATCGCCTTCACCGGGTCGATGTCGGTCGGCCTGAGAATCGTCGAGCGCGCCGGTCGCACGCCGGAGAACCAGCCCTCCGTCAAGCACGTAATCTGCGAGATGGGGGGCAAGAATGCCATCGTGATCGACGAGGAATTCGACGAGGAGGCCGCGGTTCGGGACGTCCTGTACTCGGCGTTCGGTTACCAGGGGCAGAAGTGCTCCGCCTGCTCGCGGCTGATCGTCGTCGACAAGGTCTACGACCGCTTCGTGCCGAAGCTCGTCGAGGCCGCCAGGAAGCTCCGGATCGGGCCGGCCGAAGACCCGGGCAACTCTATGGGACCGGTGATCGACGCCAAGGCCCAGCGCACCATCCTGCAGTACATTGAACTGGCCGGCAAGGAAGGCACAGTGCTCTACCGCAGCAACGTTCCCGACAAGGGCTACTATGTCCCGATGACCCTCGTCGAAGGCATCACGCCGCAGAAACGACTGGGACAGGAAGAGGTCTTCGGTCCCGTGCTCTCGATCATGCGGGCGAAGGATTTCGACGAGGCGCTGGCGTGGGCCAACTCCACGCGGTTCGCCCTGACCGGGGCGGTGTTCAGCAGAAATGAAGAACATCTCCGGACAGCCGTGCGACAGTTCCGCGTCGGCAACCTGTATCTGAACCGCGCCAGCGTCGGGGCGTTGGTGAAAGTGCAGCCCTTCGGCGGCTTCAAGATGTCCGGCGCCGGCACCAAGGCCGGCGGGCCCGACTACCTGCTCCACTTCATGGATCCGCGCTGCGTGACACAGCCCTGAACCGGTCGCGGACGCGCGGCGGGGGCTCGGCCGCCTTCGGGATGGAAGTCACGCTGGAACCAGCCTATTCGACGATGATCGCCTCGACCGGGCACTCATCGGCCGCCTGCTGTGCGGCGTCTTCAAACTCGGCGGGCACCTCGTCGACAATGACCGTCGCAATCTCATCGCCCATCTCGAAGACTTCCGGGCAGGTGTCGCAGCAGAGCCCGCATGCCGTGCACGTATCCTCGATTCGTACCTTCATGGCCAACTCCTTTTCTCCGGCGTCCTATCCTCACAGCCCGTTCCGGGCCACCACCTCTGGTCAGACCAATAGGACATTGCCGCCTGATTGTCAATCCTTCGATCGAGAGTTTTTCGTTGCACTTTGGCGGCAGTGGTCCTTGTTCGGGCGGACTCTCGTGGATAGAATCATATAGGATCTTGTTCGGCGGCCCTTGACAGGCCGCCGGGTTCGCTCATCCCTTCAGGGCAGGAGAGGCGATATGAAGAAACGAGCGTTCACATTGATCGAATTGCTGGTGGTTGTCGCCATCATCGCGGTGCTCATGGCCATCCTGATGCCGTCCCTCAAGCGTGCCCGAGAACAGGCCCGAAGTCTGACCTGCCGCAGCAACGTGCGGACGCTCACGCTGGCGTGGCTGATGTACAAGGATGAGAACGACGGCAGGCTGGTCTCGGGCCACACGCCGAGCGCTCCGATCTCCGCCTCCAATCCCGCCGCATGGGTGGTCATTCCCCCGTCGGGGGCAAGCTCCTCAATCGAGGAAAAGAAGGAGTACATCCAGCAGGGACTGCTGTGGCCCTACGTCAGGGAGTTGGAGGTCTATCGCTGCCCTTCTGACCGGCGCAGGAACAGCCCGGGCCATCAGTATGCCTTCCGCACCTATTCGATTGCCGGCGGCATGAACGCCGTCGCCGCCGCCGGGGCCTGGGAGATCCGTCCCTGCATCACCTATACGGACATCAAACAGCCGGCGACCAAGTATGTCTTCCTGGCCGAATGCGACCCGCGCGGATACAACAACGGCTCCTGGGTCATGAACCCCAAGTCGCGCCAGTGGGTCGATCCGTTCGGCGTTTGGCACCGTGACGACAGCAGCACGCTCGGCTACGCTGACGGCCACGCCGAGATGCAACGATGGCGCAGCCGGGCACTGATGGAGTGGAACCTGCGATCCCTGCACGAGCCGGCCAGCTTCGCCTTCTACCGAACGCCGGTCGACGACGAGGAATGGGCGGACTTCGAGGTCATGCTCAAGGGCTACGCCTACCGCTCGCTGCTCTAAAAAAGGGGACGTTATCCCACGCGGTACGCGGCCAGCTCTCGAATGAGCGGCTCGCCCACAGAATCCAACGTGCGCAGGCGAAGCTTCGCCACCTCGACCGATCCGAACTGCTCGATCCGCTTGTGTCCGACGGACTGGCCTTCGCAGAG
>LVBB01000089.1 GCA_001603075.1 Phycisphaerales bacterium Planc_01
GTTTTTTTTGGGTTCCGAACCGGAATATGATATGAGATGGAGCCGTCGCGGCCGGACCGGCCGCGGAAGAAAATCAAAACCCCGGGGAGGCTTGACATGCGCATCAAAAGAAATTTCCTGTGCTGCCTGTTCCTGGCCGGAGCGATTCTCTTCGCAACCGGCATTCCGGCCGCAACGGTCGATGCGGCTTCGGCGCCAGCCGGAGCGGTATCCGGAGGCTTTGCCGATCTGGCGGAGCGGCTCAGTCCGGCCGTGGTCAACATCAGCACAACGAAAACCGTGAAAAGCGGCGGCGCCGGCCCGTTCGGCGCCATGCCCCATAACCCCTTTTTCGGAGACGACTTCTACCGCCGTTTCTTCGGCGACCAGCCGAACCGGGAATTCCGCCAGCGCGGCCTGGGCTCCGGATTCATCATTTCCCGGGACGGCTACATCTTCACCAACAACCACGTGATCGCCGGAGCGGACAAGATCCTGGTGAAGCTGGCCGGCGGGAAGGAGTACCCGGCGGAGATCGTCGGCCGGGACGCCAACACGGACATCGCCCTCATCAAGATCAAGCCGAACGGCGATCTGCCGACGGCCGTCCTGGGCGATTCCGACAAGCTCAGAGTCGGTGACTGGGTCCTCGCCATCGGAAACCCCTTCGGACTCGAGCAGACCGTGACGGCGGGGATTGTCAGCGCCAAGGCGCGCTCCATCGGCGCGGGCCCCTACGACGAGTTCATCCAGACGGACGCCTCCATCAATCCGGGCAACTCCGGCGGCCCGCTGTTCAACCTGAAGGGCGAAGTCGTGGGAATCAACACGGCCATCGTCGCCCAGGGGCAGGGAATCGGCTTTGCCGTCCCCGTCAACATGGCGAAGGAAATCTACAGCGACCTGAAGACGAAGGGCAAGGTCACCCGCGGCTGGCTCGGCGTCTCCGTCCAGGATCTGACGGAGGAGATGGCCGCCAGCCTGAAAATCGCCGGCAGACAGGGAGCCCTGGTGGGAGACGTCTTCCCGGGCGAGCCCGCGGACCGGGCGGGCATCAGGACGGGCGACCTGATCGTCGAGGTCGGTGGAAAGGCCGTCCGCAACACCCATGATCTCCTGCGCATCGTAGCGACGCTCCAGGTGGGCCGGAAAGTGACCCTCAAGATCGTCCGGGACGGCCGGGAAAGAACCGTCGAAGCGACAGTCGGTGAACGGAAGGATGCCCGGGAAATTGCCCGCATGGGCAAGGGAACCGAGCGGTTCGGAATGACCGTCCAGGAGATCACCCCGGAAATGGCGCGCCACTTTGGAATGGCCGAGAAGACCGGCGTCGTGGTCACCCGGGTGGCGGAGGGGAGCCCTGCCGAGGAGGCGGGAATTCAGCCGCAGGACGTTATTCTCCGGGTGAACCGGACGGAGATCCTGTCGATGAAGGATTATCTGCAGGCGACCGCGGGCGTGAAGGAGGGAGACTCGCTCTTGTTCCTCTTTCGCCGTGGGGACAGCAATTTCTTCGTCACCCTGAAAAATCAGAAAACGAAATAGGAGGAGAAAGCACCGCCATGGAACTTCGCACTGCCGTCCGGGAAAGACGGAGCATCCGCCAGTTTCGCAGGGACGCGGTTCCGCGGGAGCTGATCGAGGAAATCCTCCAGGATGCCCGCTACGCCCCGTCCTGGGGAAACACCCAGCCCTGGGAGATTTTCGTGGTCACCGGCGAGGCTCTCGAGGCCTTCCGGTCCGCAAACCGGGAGAACCTTCTCAAGGGCCTTCCCATGGCGTCGGAGGCGCCGATGCCTCAGGAATGGCCGGAGGCCCTGAAAAAGCGATATACGGGGACCGGACGCGTCGTGCTGGAGGCCCAGTCCATCCCGAGGGAGGACAAGCAGGCGCGGCTCGATTATGCCGTGCGCATGTTTTCCCTCTTCGATGCCCCGGTTCTTCTGATCCTCTGCACCGACCGCAGCCTGCCCGAGGGATACTCCATGCTGGACTGCGGTCTGCTTCTCCAGACCATCTGCCTTCTCGCCAGGGACCACGGCCTGGGCAGCTGCATCCTGGCCTGCTCGGTCGGCTATCCGGACCTGATCCGCAGACTCCTCCCCGTGCGGGAGGAGCAGCGGATCGTCATGGGCATGGCTCTCGGCTGGCCCGATGACGATGCACCACTCAACCGGTTCCTCCGGGAGCGTGCCGGGCTGGGGGAAATCGTCACCTGGGTGAGCGGGTCATGACAGGAGGAGAAGGCCGCGGCCCCTTTCCGGAGGTCCGCCGGGAAATCGTAAACGGCGCGGGGATTGATTATCTTTATTATGAAGGAAGCGGACCCGATGTGGTGCTGCTTCACGCCACGGGCTTTCTTCCCTGGCTGTGGCACCCCATCGCCCGGGAGCTTTCCCCGGCCTGCCGCGTTGTAGCTCCCTATTTCTGCGACCATCGCCCGGCGGATCCCGACGAAGGGGGGCTTTCCTGGGAAACCCTGGCCGAGGATCTGGCCGCCTTCTCAAGGCAACTTGGACTGGACAGGCCGTACCTGATCGGCCACTCCATGGGAGCCACCATCATCACAATCGCCGCCGCCGTGTTCGAACTCGCCCCCCGGGGACTGGTCCTCATCGAGCCGATCTTCCTTCCCGATGAGGTTTACAGGATGAACTTGCGGGTGGAGGACCACCCGCTGGCCTCCAAGTCCATCAAGCGCCGGAACGGCTGGCATGACGCAGCGGAGGTCAAGGCATATCTCCGTTCCAGGAAAATGTTCGAAACATGGGACGAGGAGGTGCTGAACCTCTACATTCGATACGGCTTTCTGGAAAACGACGCGGGCGGCCTCGAACTGGCATGTTCTCCCCGGCGGGAAGCAGCGCTGTTCATGGGAGGAAACAGCCTGAATCCCTGGCCGTTCCTGGAGAAGGTCACCTGCCCGGTTCTCGTGATCGAGGGAGAAAAAAGCGAGAATCGCTCCTTCATCGATCTGAAGAAAGCCGCCGGGCACTTCCCCAGCGGGTCCTACCGGCTGGTCGAAGGAGCCGGGCACCTGATCCCCATGGAGAAACCCGATGAAATCGGAATGACGATTCATGAGCATTTAAGACTGAAAACATCTTGAAAATCTCACCGTTTTCCGTGTAGAGAAAACCAGTGATCGCGGATACCCCGTCAGGACAAGCAACTGCATATCCACGAAGGAGGGATGAACGCATGGCAAAGGTAAAAAAGGGAGATAAATTCCGTTGCGAAGTTTGCGGCTTGGTCGTTGTGGTGGATGAGTTTGGCAGAACCGGTGTGGGCGAGATTCTATGCTGCCAGGGAAAACCCATGAACAAGGCAAAGGCCGCCGTCGCGAAAAAAGCGGCGCCGAAGCCCGCCGCCAAGGCCGCCGCTGCCAAAGCCGCACCCGCTGCGAAGAAGGCCGCCCCCAAGAAGGCCGTAGCCAAGAAGGCCGCCGCCAAGCCTGCTGCCAAGCCCGCCGCCAAGAAGCCCGCCGCAAAAAAGCCCGCCGCAAAAAAAGCGGCAGCGGCGCCAAAGGCACCGGCCAAGAAAGCAGCCGTCAAGGGCAAGAAGTAATCATTCATTACCTCGGAAGCGATCACAGAAGAAAGTCCCCGCCTGGAACAGACATGAACCGAGCGGGGCTTTTTTCTGACAGGCTGTTGAAAAATTTTTTCGATTAGAAAAGAACATCAATCGGGCCGGGATGAACAAGCGGAGCATGCATGGAGCAAATGCAAACCTCTGAAACCAGCCGCTGGTGCAAAAGCCACGGGTACTTCATTGCCGTCAAGGCCTGCCAGGCCCGGGCGATAAAAAGGCCGCGCTGCCGCCGCTGCCTGCTGCTATGGAGGCAGATGCCGCTTCCTTTTTTTGAAGACATCGATAAAGCGGACCGGAAGAAAGG
>LVBB01000090.1 GCA_001603075.1 Phycisphaerales bacterium Planc_01
TTCGGTTTTTCCTCATGATGCATTCTCCTTTATCGATCGTTTTCGAAAACGCTCGCAAGCGCTCCTTCGGCCATGCGCAGGGCGACGAATGCGAGATTGTGTTCTTTCAGCGCGCTGGAAAGCTTCCGCTGCGCTTCCGTAAGCGACGTTCTGGCCTGAAGGACGTCGAGCTGCGTATTGACCCCCTCGCGGTAGCCCACCTCCGCCAGACGAAGGCTTTCCCGGGCGAGCTCCACGTTCTTCTTCGCGGCTTCCGCCGTTTCCAACGAGCTGACGAGGGTCATCCACGCGTTGAGCGTCTCCTCCCCGAGAGCGTCCTTCTTTTTCTCCACCGCCTGAAGCGCCTGCTCCTGCGACGCTTTCGCGCTCCGCACGCGTCCCTTCGCATACCCTCCGTCGTACACGGGGATGCCGACCGAGAGCGTGGCCGTCCACTCGTCGACGTTGTTCGCCGCGAGGCTCGACGAGCTGTCGTTGAACTGATAGGACGCCGACAGCGATATCGTCGGCTTCATCCCTCCCGCCGCGACGACGACGGCCTCTTTCCGGGCCTCCTCTTCCGAAACGAGCGCCCGAAGGTCCGGGCGCGTCGAAAGCGCCTTTTCAAGCGACCCCTTCGCGTCGCCTTCGACGGCGACGGTCTCCAGCGTTCCGTCGATCTCGACTTCGGTCGTCGGATCGATTCGAAGCAGCGTCAGCAGAGAGACCTTCGCCTTCGCCAGCTCGTTTTTCGCGCCGATGAACTCCGCCTCGGCGTTGACGCGCTGCTGATCCGCCCGGGCGAGCTCCAGCCTTGTGGAAAGCCCCAGTTCCACCCGTTTTTGAAAGTCCGTCCAGGAGGTCGTATAGTAGGCGAGCGTCTCTTCCGCCGTCCGCAGATCCGCCTCCGTCTGGAGCACGTTGTACCAGGAGGCGCAGACCGCCTGCGCCACGCTCTCCTTCGCGTATTCCAGCTCCTCGGCCGCCTTTCGCGAATCGAGGACCGCCTGGCGTTCCCCGGCGCGGAGCGTTCCTCCCGCGTACAGCGTCTGCGAAAGCGTGATCGCGGCGCTGTCCGCCCTTTCGGGAGCGGCTCCGTTGTCCTCTCTGCGGGTGGACGAACCCGAAAGCGTCAGAGAAGGGGAGAGCGCCGACCGCGCCGAAATCAGGGCGCCTTCGGTTTTCTCCCGCTCCGTCCGCGCCGAGAGGACGTCGAGGTTCCGTTCGAGGGCGAGGCGCACGGATCGCTCGAGAGTGAGCCTTTCGCCCCCCTCGGCCGAGAGGACGGACACCGCGAGGAGAAGCGCCGCGCCTCCGATCATCAGTGTCTTCTTGAGTATCGCGTTCATGATTTGCCCCCTGCTCTTTCAAGTGTTTCCAAAACGGCTCCGACCGAGCCCCGCGGCCGCCGACATGGTGATCCAACGGAAGCGCACCGCGAACGTCAGCAGCTTCCGGTACGCCTGTTCGAGCGAGTCCAGAAAGCCCCGGATCATGCGCGCCATCCCATACCGCGATTCCTCCGCGCGCATGATCCGGGAGCCGACGAACGGCGTCAGCGTGAGGGAGAGCAGCACGGAGAGCGCGATCGTGCAGACGACGACGATGCCGAACGAAAAGAAGAACTTCCCGATGATTCCCCCCATGAACGTGATGGGAGCGAAGACCGCCATCGTCGTCAGCCCGCCCGCGAGGACGGAGAACGCGACTTCGTTCGTCCCCTTCTCCGCCGCTTCCGAAGTGCGCACGTTTTTCCCCATGCGGCGATGGATGTTCTCCAGCACCACCGTCGTCGCGTCCACCACCATGCCGACGGAGAGCGAGATGCCCATCATGCTCAGGTTGTTGACCGTGACGCCGAACGCCTTCAGGAAGAGAAAGCTTCCAAGAAGGCACACCGGAATGGCGACCACCGTCACGAACGTCGCCCGGAGCGTCTGGAGGAAAAAGAGCATGATCAGCGCGCACAGGCCGACGGCAAGCAGCACGTCGCTGCCGACGCCCTTCATCGAACGCCGGATGAAGTCCGACGTGTTGGAAAGTATTTCGATCCGGACGCCTTCCGGCAGACTCCCCCGCATCTCTTCGATTCGCCTCAGGATGCCGTCGGCCACGGTCACCTCGTTCGCCCCCCGCTGCCGCGCGATGGAGAGCAGGATCGTCTCCTCGCCGTTGTACGTCGCCGCATCGGAGCGCTCCTCCAATCCGTCCTCCACCCGCGCGACGTCGCCGAGGCGCACCGTCGCGCCCTCCTTCACCAGCACCGGCAGAGTCCGCAACTCCTCCGCCGAAGCGTATTCGGCGTTCAGCCGAAGCTGAAACTCGTTTCGCTCCGTCTTCACGCTCCCGGAGGGAAGGTCGACATGCCGTTTCTTTATCGCCGAGGAGACGTCGTTGACGCTGAGCGACCGCGCCTTGAGCTTCGCCGGATCGAGCCAGATTCGCATCTCTCTCTTCCGCAGTCCCGGCGTCGAGACATTGCCCACGCCGTCCACCGATTCAAGGCGCGGCTTGAGAATCTTGTCGGCGTACTCAGCTTTCTCGCGGTACGGCATGCTCCCCGCTACGGCGATGGTGACGATGGCTTCGTCGGAAGAGGAGAACTTCTGGACGACGGGCGTTTCCGCCTCGTCGGGAAGCTCCGCAGCGGCCAGATTCACCTTGTCCCTGACGTCCGCCGCCGCCGCGTCCACGTCCTTCTCCAGCTCGAACTCCACCGCCGTCATGCTGATCCCCTGGTAGCTGCTCGAAGAGATGTTTTTGACGCCGGAGATGCTGCTCAGCTTCTCTTCGATGACGTCGGCCACGTCGTTGTCCATGATCGTCGCGCTCGCTCCGCTCATCGAGGTGCTGACCGTGACGATAGGAAAGTCGATGTCCGGAATGCGCTGCACCCCCATGCTGGTAAGCGAGGACACGCCGAAGAAGACGAGCGCCGCCGTGCAGATGAGCACCGTAACAGGCCGCCTGAGGGAGACGGAGGTAATCTTCATTCGGAACATTCCTCCTTTCGCACGGAAGCGAGCCCCGCCAGAATCGTATCGTTCAGAAACGCCGGGAGAGCTTCATCCATTCCCACGAGTTCACCGTTCCCTATTCTATGCGCCATGCCCCTGATCAGAGACTGTATTCCCTCCTCGGCCACTACGGGATCGCACTTTTTGAATACACCTTCCTCGATGCCGCGCTCAAGAACGAAGAGCATTCTCCCCCGGATCTCCCGGAACGGGTCGTCTTCGGCGGGAAAGGGGCGCCCCCCCTCTTCAAGGGCTTTCCCGACCGCCGAGACGCCGAGCCTGTTGCTGAAGAGGTCCTTCATCAGGATGTCGAGCACCGCGGCCAGAAGATCTCTCGGATCGCCCTTTTCGCAATCGAGATTCAGAATCTCGTTCCGCATCGACGCCGACGTCTTCAGAACGATGAAACCGATCACGTCGCTCTTGTTCCGGAAATAGTTGTAGACCGTCCCCTTCGCGATTCCGGTTCTTTTCGCCAGACGCTCCATCGTGAGATCGTGCCAGCTTCCCTCCATCAGAATTTCGTACGCCGCTTGAAAGATGGCGTCCTTCGTTATCTCCTCCATCGCTTCCTTTTTCTCCCGAGCCAAACGAGGCATGTAAACACGTCCTTTACAATTCTTAAATGACCTTAGTTCAATAAATTGACCGACGGTCATTTTTCAGAGGGTATTGTAGAAGCGCGTTCGCGATCTGTCAAGGAAGAAAAACTACCGAAAATTCACCGGCCGTAAAAAAGTGCTATACTCAACACGGTTGTCCATGGACAACCGCAATGGAACGAAAGGAGACGAGGCGACATGACACGGAAAGTCATTCTGGTAACGGGATCGTCAAGGGGCATCGGGTTGGGCGTGCTCGCGAAGCATGCGAAGCTGGGGTACGCGGTGGTGATGAGCAGCTCCTCCGGCGAGGAGAAGGCGGCGGAAGCGCTCGCCGAGTTGAGAAAACACGGCGTCCCCGCGGACTACGTGAAGTGCGACATCTCGCGGAGCGCCGACAGGCAGGCCGCCCTCGACTTCGTGCTGAAGACGCACGGACGCATCGACGTGCTGGTGAACAACGCGGGCGTCGCCCCCCTGACGCGCCTGAACATCCTGGAAACCACGGAGGAGAGCTTCGACCGCCTGATGGACATCAACCTGAAGGGGACCTTCTTCATGAACCAGCTCTTCGCCAACGCGATGATCGGCCTCAAAAAGCAGGGGCTCCCCGACTACTCCCCCCGGATCATCAACATCGGCTCGATATCGGCATACACGGCCTCCACGAACCGGGGCGAATACTGCATCTCCAAGGCGGGAATCGCCATGGTGACGGCGCTCTTCGCCGCCGAACTGGGCGCGCACAACATCCCCGTCTTCGAAATACGCCCCGGCATCACCAAAACCGACATGACGAAGGCCGTCGAGGCCAAGTACGATACATTCATCTTCGAGGACGGCGGCCTCCCCACGCCGCGCTGGGGCCTGCCGGAGGACATCGGCGAGGCGGCGGCGGCCCTGTCGGGCGGCGCGTTCGACTACTCCACCGGCCAGGTGATCAACGTGGACGGCGGCTTCCACATCAGGAGGCTCTAGCCATGCCCGTCCGAACCGACCGCGAGGACGAACGCGGCACGATGCGCATCGCCGGGCTGGACCTGCCCGTCCACACCTTCAACACCGTCGTCGTGGGCACCGGGTGCGCCGGGTACAACGCCGCAGACACGCTCGTTTCTCTGGGGCAGGAGGACGTCGCCGTCGTCACCGAGGGCGTGAACATGGGAACGTCGCGCAACACCGGCTCGGACAAGCAGACCTACTACAAGCTCACCCTCGCCGGGAGCGAGCCCGACTCCGTCCATAGCATGGCCGAAACGCTCTTCTCCGGCGGCTCCATGCACGGCGACATCGCGCTCGTCGAGGCCGCCATGAGCGCGCGCGGCTTCTACAAGCTGGTCAATCTCGGCGTCCCCTTCCCCCACAACGCCTTCGGCGAGTACGTCGGCTACAAGACCGACCACGACCCGCGCCAGCGCGCCACCTCCTGCGGCCCGCTAACCTCCCGCCTGATGACCGAGCACCTTCAGAAGAGCGTCGAGCAGAAGGGCATCCCCGTCTTCGACGGCTTCCGAGTCGTCGGAATTCTCACCGAGGGCAACCCCAAGCGCGCCGTCGGTCTCGTCGCCATCGACGCCGCGAACTTCGACGAAACCACCTTCGGCCTGACCGTCTTCAACTGCACCAACATCGTCTACGCCGTCGGGGGGCCGTCCGGAATCTACCGCTCCTCCGTCTACCCGCAGAGCCAGACCTGCGCAACCGGCGTCGCGCTGGAGGCCGGGGCGAAGGGTGTCAACCTCACCGAGTCGCAGTACGGCATCGCCTCCACGAAGTTCCGCTGGAACCTCTCCGGCACCTACCAGCAGGTGATCCCCACCTATATCTCCACCGACAAGGACGGCGGCGACGCCCGCGAGTTCCTCGACGACTACTTCGAGACCACCGGCGGCATGCTCAACGCCACCTTCCTCAAAGGCTACCAGTGGCCGTTCGACCCGCGCAAGCTGGGCAAGGGGGGCTCCTCCATCGTCGACATCGCCGTCTTCACCGAGACGCGCGTCAAGGGGCGTCGCGTCTTCCTCGACTTCCGCGTCAACCCCTCCAGAGGAGGCGACGAAAACGGCCTGCACACGGAGCTGCTGAACGACGTCGCCCGCGACTACCTCGAAAAGTCGCACGCCCTGCTGGACACGCCGCTGCACCGCCTGCTGAAGATGAACCCCCTGGCCTACAAGCTCTACCTGGACAACGGCATCGACCTGAAGAGCGAACGGCTGGAGATCGACGTCTGCGCCCAGCACAACAACGGCGGCCTCGCCGCGAACATCTGGTGGGAGAGCGACCTGCAACACTTCTTCCCCGTCGGCGAAGTCAACGGAACCTTCGGCGTCTACCGCCCCGGAGGATCGGCCCTCAACTCCACCCAGACAGGCAGTACGCGCGCCGCCCAGTACATCGCCGCCAAATACCGCGAAGAACCGCCAACGCCGGACGCCCTCGCGCAGGCGGCGGAACCCGCGCTGCGCAAACTCTTCGCTCTGGCGAAGACCTTCCGCGAGAACGCCGCCCGCAGCGATGCAGCCGACCCGCGCGTACTCCGCGAACGCTACCAGCGCAGAATGGACGAAGCGGGCGCGATGATCCGCCCCGCCCACCTCGTCGGCAAAGCCGTCGACGACTGCCGCCGCGACCTCGAAACCATGGCACGCGAAACCGGCGCGGCCGACGCCCGGCAGATGACCGACGCCTTCATCAACCGCGACATCCTGCTCACCCAGCTCGCCTACCTCTCCGCCATCGACGAGTACATCCGGAAGGGAGGCAAAAGCCGGGGATCCTACCTCGTCCGCGGCGCGGAGGGGCTTGACTCCGGCGCTTCGGCAGGCGGCCTCGACGTAAGCGAATGCGCGCAACAAGGAATCCCCGTCGAGCTGGACGACGGCGCGTTTTCCGACCGGGTGTGCGAAGTGACGCTGGACGCCGAGGCGATGCGGTGCAGCTTCGAGTGGAAGGCCGTGCGACCGATACCGGCGAATTACGACGACTGGTTCGAGAATGTGTATAATGCGTTTATCAGGGGCGAGGTGGTGGGGTGAGTTTGGGAAATGTCCAAAGTTTTCGCCCGAAAAAAGATTTGAAGGCCGCTATAGGTTGCTTATTCTCAAGATAAGGAACACGTCGTCACTAAGCGTAGGTCCACTGCCCTGCAAAAAAAGATCAGAAACAAGCACAAGTGACAGATCAACACTCCTTGTTCTCTTCTGGGGTATAAGGCAGTAAGTCGTACAACCAATTAACGATAGCTTCTCGAATTGCTTCATCACACATTAGATGAGTTTTCGTGCGTTGTTTGTTGCATAATAGAAATGGCCAAAGTTGCAAAGTAGAATTCCCCAGTCTTGCAAGGG
>LVBB01000091.1 GCA_001603075.1 Phycisphaerales bacterium Planc_01
GGCGAACGCACGCCAGGCGCTCATCCTCGGGTACGCCTCCGCGGACGAGCTTATGGAGGAGGTCAATACAACCTCCGCCGATGAAGCGCACTACACGCACGCGGAGTCCAGAAAGGCAGTGCTCGATATGCTTGCCGAGCATCCCGATCAGTGGACCACCCGCGAGACCTCATTCCGCAGACGCGACGGCTCGTTCGTCGACGTGCAGCTCTATCACAGGCTGGTCCTCTCTTCCGAAGGAGAGGTCCGCCATATCGACGGCTACATGGCGGATATCTCCGAAAGAAAGAGCCTGGAGCGAACGCTTCAGCATCAGCTGGACATCCAACAGAAGATCTTCGACGCCGTGCCGCTCCACCTCTACCTGAAGGACAAGAAGGGGCTGTACGCGCTCGTGAATCGTTCGTACGCCGATTTCAAAGGTATTCCGAAGGAGGATTTCGTCGGGAAGACGGTCTTCGAAATTCTGAGCGGGAAGTCCGCCCTCACGTCGAAGGAGGAGGATGACCGCGTGCTCTCCACGGGAGAAACCGCCTTCTCGGAGGAGCGGCTCGCAAGGGGACGCGACGGAATCAGGCAGTGGCACAAGGTCATCAAGACCCCCCTCCGCGACGCCGAAGGGCGTGTCATCGGCATCGTCGGGTGCAGCGTCGACATCACCCAACTCAAGGAGGCCCTCGACGCGCTCCGGGAGAGCGAGCAGCGCTTCCGCTCCCTGGCGGAGGACATGCCCCTGATGATCTCCACCACGCTCGCCGACGGGACCATCCTTTATGCGAACAAGGCGTACTGCACCTGTTTCGGCATCAAAAGGGAGGATCTCCTCGGAAGGTCGTTCTTCGAATTCCTGGTGGAAGAAGACCGCGACACGATCAGGAACTCCATCGCCTGCCGGACTCCCGATCAGCCTATCGCCACACTCGAGGAGCGGGTCATCGTCGCCGACGGTACGCTGCGTTGGCATCGCTGGATGAACCGCGCGTTCTTCGATTCCGAGGGCAGGGTGCAGTTTCTTCAGGCCGTCGGAGAGGACATCACCGAACGAAAGATGGCCGAAGAGGCGCTCCTCGCCGCAAAGGACCAGGCGCAGCGGGCGAGCGCGGCGAAATCGGAGTTCGTCGCCAACGTGAGCCACGAGATCCGCACGCCGATGAACGGCATTCTCGGCCTCTCGGAACTTCTGCTGGAGACGGAGCTGAAGAACGAGCAGCGCAACTTCGCGCGGATGATCCACACAAGCGCCTCCAATCTGCTCGGCGTGCTCAACGACATCCTCGACTTTTCGAAGGTCGAAGCGGGACGGTTCGAGCTGAATCTCCTCCCGTTTTCCCCGGCCGATCTCGTGAGAGAGTCGACGGAGCTCTTTTCTCCCCAGGCCGCATCCAAAGAGCTCTCGCTCAATCTGCGACTGGACGGCGCTCTCCCAACGCTTCTGCTCGGCGACCCGGTCCGCCTGCGCCAGGTTCTCATCAACCTGCTCTCGAACGCGGTGAAGTTCACGAAGGAGGGAAGCGTCACCGTCTCCGCGAAGGTGCTCCGCGACGGGAAAACGAGCGTCGATCTTCTCTTCTCGGTTGCGGATACCGGCCCCGGGATTCCCGATGCTCTTTTGGAGGATATCTTCACCCCGTTCAAACAGGGTGAACCGTTTCTCAACAGAAGATACGGCGGAACCGGGCTGGGTCTGGCTATTTCAAGCCGCTTCGTCGAGATGATGGGGGGGTTTCTCCTGGTCGAGAGCGCGCCGGGAACAGGCTCTTCTTTCTCTTTCTCCCTCTCGTTCGAAAAGTGGAAAGAACGGCGCTTGGAGGATTTGAAGAAACGGGAACGGGAAGTTTTCCCGGCGCGAACGCGCGTTTCGGACCCCACCGTGCTGGTGGTGGAGGACAACTCGGTGAACCGGGAGCTCGTCCGGCTGCTTCTGACGAAGGCGGGGTATGAAGCGACGCTGGCGGAGAACGGCAGGGAGGCTGTGGACATTCTGTCGACGAAACGCTTCG
>LVBB01000092.1 GCA_001603075.1 Phycisphaerales bacterium Planc_01
TCCGGCAGACGGTCCGCGACAACGGCATCATCATGCTCATCATCGCGTGTTCGGGGATCTTCGGCTACGCGATCGTCTACAACCGCATGCCGCAGACGATCGCCCAGTGGCTGCTGGGTGTGACGAACAGCCCGGGGCTGCTGCTCTTCATCGTCCTCTCCTTCCTCTTCGTCGCGGGCATGTTCATGGAGGCGACGGTGAACACGCTGCTGCTCACGCCGATCTTCCTGCCGATCATGAAGTCGGTCGGCGTGGATCCGGTCCACTTCGGCATCCTGATGATGACCATCATCACCATGGGCGGCATGACGCCCCCGGTCGGGGTGGCGATGTACACCACCTGCTCTCTGCTCGACTGTCCCACGGGGGAGTACATCCGGGACTCGCTTCCGTTCGTCGCGGCGATCCTGCTGGAAGTCGCGCTGCTGGCGATGTTCCCGTCCATCGTGCTCTTCCTGCCGAATCTCGTCTTCGGGGGGTGATCCGGCGGGACTGGTCGTACGCGGACACGGTACGAACTCGTTGGAAGAGTGTATTTCAGGGTACAGAGGCCTTTCGGCCTGTACGAATACAAACAGGGGAGGAATACAAATGAAAAGAACAGTTATGTGCGCGCTTTCCTTGATGATGGTGCTCGCGTTCGCGTTCGGCGCGCAGGCCGCGCCTGCGGATTTCGTCGAGGGCGACGGGAAGAGCTATGAACTGATGATCTCGACCCAGCTCGCCGACGCCAGCCCGTTCTGCCAGGGCTTCTACGCGATCGCCGAGCGCGTGAAGGAGCGCACCGTCGGCAAGATGACCGTCAAGGTCTTCCCGAGCGCGCAGCTCGGCAGCGACGAGGACGTCATCGAGCAGGCCATCCAGGGAGTCAACGTTGCGGTGGTCACCGACGCCGGCCGCATGGCGAACTACGTCAAGAACATCGGCATCGTCGGCATGGCCTACTTCACCAACAGCTACGACGAGCTGCTGAAGGTGCAACGGACGGACTTCTGGAAGGAGAACGTCGAGAAGCTGGCCTCCGAGAACGGCATCCGCGTGCTCTCCTTCAACTGGTTCGACGGCGCGCGGCACTTCCTCACGAACAAGCCCGTCAAGAGCCCCGAAGACCTGAAGGGCGTGCGCATCCGCACCCCCGGCGCCCCCTCGTGGTCGCGCTCGGTCGCCGCGCTCGGCGCCACTCCCGTCACCATGGGATGGACCGACGTCTACAACGCGGTGCAGCAGAAGGCCATCGACGGCGCCGAGGCGCAGCACTCCGCCAGCTACAGCCTCCGCGTGTACGAAGTGCTCAAGTACATCAACAAGACGGCCCACTTCCAGCTTTTGAACGGTATGATCGTCGGCGAGAAGTGGTTCAAGACGCTTCCCGAGTCGTACCAGGCGCTGCTGATCGAAGAGTTCGAGAAGCAGGGCAGGCTGACCGCCGCCGAGATCATCGAGAAGAGCGACGCCTTCGAGAAGATGATGGTGGAGAACGGCATGGAAGTCGTCGAAGTCGACCTGGAGGCCTTCAAGAAAGCTTCCGACGCGGCGTACGACGAGCTGGGCTTCGCGGAACTCCGCAAGAAGATCTACGCGGAGATAGGAAAGGAATAAGCCGTCCCCCGAACGCCCCGTTCCGTACGGGCGGCTTTTCGGCAACCGTCGCGCTTCCGGATGCGGCGGTTGCCTTCTACTTTTC
>LVBB01000093.1 GCA_001603075.1 Phycisphaerales bacterium Planc_01
CTCATAATCCCTTGGTCGCTGGTTCGAATCCAGCCGGGCCCAGTGGGGTCAGACGAGGAGGGAAGGGGAAAAATCTCGGGGCGGATTTGGCGAGGGTCGCATAATCGCCGGTAGCGGCGCCGCTCAGGGGCGATGGCGCGGCGGCGGGCCGGGGGAGCGTGTTTTTCCTTTGTTTTGCCCCTGCCGCATCGGGTATAATCATGGCTGGTCAGGGACAGGATCGGAAGCACTTGTCCCAGGGGGTGGGAATCCTGCGAAACGCACTGCCGGTCCCGCGTCTTTCGAGATCGCGGCTACGGCGTCACGCAAAGGGGGTGTTGGAATGACAAAGAACATCGCGAAAGTCTGGTTCAGCCTGGTTTTGCTCGTCGGCTTTCTCGGGGCGGGCGCATTGGCCAATCCGCTCTTCATCGAGGATTTCGAGAGCGACCTGTCGCTGTGGACGGGCAAGAACAACGGCGCACACAACGGCGTGATCGTGGCCGATCCGCTGAACGCCGGCAACAACGTTCTGTCATTCAGCGCCACGGCCAGCGGCGGCGACATCTTCACGATCGCCGCCTTCGATCTCGTGGCCGGGCAACAGTACACCATCTCGTTCGACTATCTCGGTCTGCCCAGCCAGATCCCAGGCGGCTCGGGCGGATTCGCAGGCCTGTCCCAGGCCTATCCGGGAACGCACCTGTGGTATTATGGAACGAACTCGACCAGCGGTGCGGCCCCGATCCTCGTCGACGACGGGCAGTGGCACACCTACACGTACGACTTCATCGCACCGAGTTCGATCGGCGGCAGCATCCATCTGATGTTCGAGGACTTCGGCTATTCGACGGCGAGTGTGGCCGGAGACGCCTTCTTCGACAACGTTCAGATCTCGACCATTCCCGTTCCCGGAGCGCTGCTGCTCGGCTCGATCGGCCTCGGGCTGACCGGGCATCTGCGCCGACGCCGGGCCTTCTGAGTCACCGGACAAGTCGGCAGATTCGCGTCTTCTCCAGGGCGGCCGTTTCCCAATGGCCGCCCTTTTCGCGTTGGAGCGGCGGAAGTTTCGGTTGCCAAGCGCTCCGTTCGACGGTACGATTCGGACCCGATGACGCTGGCCTCGTCTGGGGGGTATCGCATCGGCCATTTGGCAGGGATAACGAAACAACCAAGAACGGTCGAGAAGGAGAAGACTGGCATGCTATATTACGATTGGCAGTTCGCCGAGCGGATTCAGTGCAGCATCGAAGAACGGAAGGAGTGCTTCGATCTGATCGTGCAACTGCGCAAGTTCGCCGCGACGATCCGACAAGCGGGCTTCCTGGCCCTGGAAGAGGAGTTGAAGAACATCGACGACGAGTTCCTGGCGACGAGCATCCAGATGGGAATCGACGGGGTAAGCCCGCAGCTGTTCCGCGACATCCAGGAACGGCGGATTCTCGTGGACAACTGCAAGGGCAAGGAACTGCTGCGGCGCGTGATCATTACCGAGGCGATGGCCTCCATCCTGAGCGACGACGAGTTCAAGGTCTTCCATTACAAGCTGCTGTCGTATCTGGGCGAGCACGGGTACAAGTGGGCCAAAGAACAGCAGCTCGACCTGATCGGCCGCAACCACTGAGGGCCCCGGCGAAGGTCTTCGGATTCGTGCTCGACGGCGGCTTCGGTCCGAGCGCGCCGCTGCCTGGTGAGAAGAAAAAACGTCGCCGCCGGCAAGGGCGCCCGGCATGTCACTTCGTCGCAGCGACGATTTTCTCGGACGCAGCACAAAAGCCGGCGGCACGATCCAGATGGCGCTTGCCCGCGCGCGATGCGTCCGGTAGATTGTCGTGTTTGACACGGTGGATCGTGCATCGACGTCTGTGGTCTGCCCGGGACGAATCTCGCGGGCGGGCGTCAGGGTGTGTCGGAGTCAAGGATGGTCGGCCTCTTGCAGCAACCGAGTGAGTCTCCCGCCGCAGCGCCCACGCACGAGGTCCGTCCGCACCGGAGGCCTTCGCCATGCCCCTGGTAACGTTCTGCCTGCGCATGCACGAACCGTTCCGTCTCGATCCGGAAGGCACGTCGTTTCTGTGGGACGAGCGGAACCGGAGCACCTTCGCACAGCGTGCCGAGCGATGCTACCTGCCGACCGTCGGCCTGCTCACCGACCTGGTGAAGACGCACATCGATTTCAAGGTCAGCTACTGTCTGTCGGGGACGTTTCTCGAACAGGCCGAGCTTTATGAGCCTCAGGTCATCGGTGCGCTGGCCGACTCGTTCAACGCCGGCCGGCATACCCGACAGGTCGAGCTTCTGGAACAGACGTACCATCACTCGCTGACCTCGTTCTTCGCCGACAAGGAGAAGACCGAATTCAAGCAGCAGGTCTCTCTGCACCGCCAGAAGATCCACGATTTCTTCGGCGTCCGTCCGACGGCGTTCGCCAATACCGATCTGCTCTACAACAACGAGTTCGCCAACCTCGTGGCCGACATGGGCTACAAGGCGGTCCTCTGCGAGCCCTGCGAAAAGATGATCGACGGGCGAACCGGCGAACCCATCGCCGCCAACACGGTCTTCCGGGCCAAGGGCCGCAACAACCGGGCCCGCAAGCTGGCGGTGCTTCCGCGCAACGCGGTCCTCAGTCGCGAGTTGACCTCTCGTCTCGGGACCGAATCGCTGACCGCCGCGGAGTACGCGGCGCGCCTCTCCCAGGGCCGTGGCGAAGTGGTGCTGATCGTCTGCGACTTCCCGCTGATCGAAACCGGGACGCCGGCCTACGAACGGATGGAGGCCTTCTGGCGCGGGCTGCACGAGGAGTTGGCTCAGCGTGTGGATCTCATGGCAGCCAATCCGAGCGAGGTCGCCGAGTGGTTCCAGATCACCGAATCGCCCATGATCGACTGCCCGTGCCCGAAGTGCCCTTGCGAAACGGACGGCGCGTTGCATGGCCCGGTTCCGCTGCGTTCGCAGGCGCAGCGGGTCCTGTTCAGCCGGATCGAGACCATGGAAGAGCAGGCCATCGTCGCCGGGGGCGAACTGCTCCGCAAGTACCGCTATCTGACCACGTCGGACCACTGGCGCTATCTGGAACCGGACGACGCGGCGGAGCATGGGCCCTGTGAGACGGCCAGCCCTTACGACTCGCCTGCGACGGCGGCCTTCGCACTGACGCATGCGACCGACGAGCTTTCATACGCGATTCGGAACTTCAACATCCGCCAAAGAAGCGATCAGACGCCCGTCATCATCATCACGCCGGAGACGGCGCGCCTGCCCTCCGAAGGCATGGGCCAGTTCGCCCGCTACGTCTCAGGCAAAAGCGGCGGGCTGGGCGAGGTGATCTCGGCGCTGTGCCAGGGACTGGCCGAGCGGCGGATCCCCGTCCACCTGATCACGATGAACCTGACCCGGCGGTTCCGCGAAGAGGCGGGATTGAGCGAGACGGAGTGGATTCAGAAACGCCATCAGCTCAATCCGGAAAACGTCCACCTCGTCAGCTCGTCGATCTTCGAGGGCTACCGCAGCGCCTACGACGGATGGCCGCTGGCCAACGCGGCGGAGTTCCAGAGACAAATCGTCAACACGTACATCAAGGAGATTCGCAGCAAGTACGAAGGCCGGGCGATCCTGCACACGAACGACTGGATGGCCGGCGGCGTGGCGCTGGCCTATGCGGCTCTTCGTCGGATCCCCATCCTCCACACGGTCCACAACACGCATACGGGACACATTCCGCTCGATATGCTTTACGGCGTGAACCTGGAGAAGCTCTGGGACGCCCTGTACATCTCCATCGACCAGCAGAAACGGTGCGTGGACGCGCACGCCACCGCCATCAAAAACGCCACGAAGGTCAGCTACGTCGGCGAGAAGTTCCTCAAGGAGGTTGTGGAGGACTACTTCCTCGACCGACCGATCGTCCCGTGGAGCGTGCGCGAGGAGACCAAGGTCAAGTTCCGCGAGCGGCGCGCGTGCGTCATCCCCAACGGCATCTCTCCGGACGTGTTCCCGGAGAACCAGCCGGAGAACCCCGATCCCGATGCGCCGGGCCTGGCCAAGCGATACGGCCCCTTCGACAACATCCTCGCCGCCAAGCGGCTCAACCTGCTGAAGTTCCAGCACAAGATGGGTCTGAACATCGACGCCGAAGCCCTGCTGCTCTATTGGCCGTCGCGCCTCGACCCCATGCAGAAGGGCATCGAGCTTCTCGAAGACATCGCCGGCGGATTCGTCTACCAGCACCCGGACGTGCAGATCGCCGTCGTCGCCGATCCCGTCGGCGGCGACACGACGCACGCCGAGATCATGGGGCGGATCGCCTGCGCCTCGGGCGGACGCATTGCCTACCGCCGGTTCGATCAGGACCTGAGCATGCTCGGATACGCTGCGGCGGCCGACGTCTTCGGGGCCTCGCTCTACGAGCCCTTCGGGCAGATCGACGTCGTCGGCAACATCCACGGGGCCACCGCCACCAACCGCGACACGGGCGGCTACAGCGACAAGATCAGCCAGCTCAGCCTCCGCGCCTGGGGCGCGCCCATCGACAGCGGCAACGGCGTGCTGTTCCGCAACTACGACACCGGCGGCCTGTGGTGGGGATTGAGCAAGGCCGTCGAGCATCTGCGCTATTTCAAGAACCGTCCGCGAGAGTGGGAAAAGCAGATGCGCCGCATCATGCAGCACGCGCGGAAGACCTGGAGCCTCGACAACATGGTCGCGCGCTACCTCACGGCCTACGAGGAACTCAACGAAGGCAAGCCCCTCGTGTAAGGCGTCGCCCTGCCGCCGCCGTGCGACTGCTACTGAACGGTCAGCACAGTCACCGACCTGGGCGGCAGCGTCGCCCGGATCGCGCCGTCGCGGACCGACACACCGCTCAGGGGCATCGGCTTGACCGCCTCGGGCGCATCGAACGTATTCATCGCGTTCATCGTCTCGGCGGTGAGGACCCTTCCGGACACACGGCTGATCGGCGCCCCTTTGACGTCGCAGACGAACTCGGCCGGCTTTTGGGCATCGAGGTGGCAGACGGTAACGTGAATCAGGCCGGACCCGGCACGCGAAGCCGATGCGACCAGCGAAGGCAGATCGTCGCCGCCGCGCCGGTACGCACGGCAGGTCAGATCGGTCGGCAGATGCGTCGCCCCCTGATGGACCTTGTACATCTCGAAGACGTGGTACGTCGGCGTCACGATCATCCGAGGCCCGTCGGTCAGGATCATCGCCTGGAGCACGTTGTTCGTCTGCGCGATATTGCCCATGCGGACACGACGGCAATGCTCGTTGAACGCGTTCAGGAAGATGCCCGCCGAGACGGCGTCGCGCATCGTGTTCTGCTGGTAGAGGAAGGCGGGGTCCGTGCCCGGCTCGGCGTCCCACCACGTCCCCCACTCGTCCACGTACAGGCCGATGCGTCCGCGCCGGTCGAACCGATCCATGATCTCGATGCTCTTTTCGAGCAGCTCGTAGATCGTCAGCGTGTTCTTCATCAGAACGAACCACTCGCCCTCATCGAACTCGGTGGCGCTGCCCTTGTCCGTCCAATTGCCTGAGCCGCGAACGTAGTGGTGCAGGCTGATGGCGTCCATGTGCCGGGCGGCTCGCTCCAGAACGACGGTCAGCCAGCGGTAGTCGGCGCTGCTCGGGCCGCAGGCGATCTTCACGATGGCGTTGCCGGAGTAGCTGCGGACGTAGGTCTGGTAGCCTTTGTAGAGGTCGGCGTAGTACTCGGGCGTCATGTTGCCGCCGCAGCCCCAGTTCTCGTTGCCCACGCCGAAATACTTGACGCGCCACGGCTTGTCGCGCCCGTTGGCCCGGCGAAGGTTCGCCATTTCGCTGTCCCCGTCGAACGTCATATACTCGACCCAGTCCTGCATCTCCTCGATGGTGCCGGAGCCGACGTTGCCCGCCACGTAGGCCTCGCAGCCGAGCTGCTCGCACAGATCGAGAAACTCGTGCGTACCGAAGGCGTTGGTCTCCGTGACCATGCCCCAATGCGTGTTGACCATGGCCGGCCGCCGGTCGCGCGGGCCGATGCCCTCCTTCCAGTGATACTCATCGGCGAAGCAGCCGCCCGGCCAGCGCAGCACCGGGATATCGAGCTTCTTGAGGGCCTCGACCACATCCGTGCGAATCCCCCGCACGTTGGGGATCGGTGAATCGGCGCCGACCCAGAACCCTTCGTACACGCAGCGGCCCAGGTGCTCGGCGAAATGCCCGTAGATCTCCGGGGCGATCGTGTCCTCGCCGCGATCGGCGTGCACCACAAGGCGATTGACCGCCCCAGGTTCCGACGTCACCGTCACGGCCGCCTCGGTCGCCACGCAGAGCACCGCAGCGACAGCCGAATACACCAGCATCTTCAAGCCCTTCTTCTCCATGATCGTCTCTCCTTCAATGGCCGATGTCCTTATCGTCTGCCTCATCCCGGCCCCTGCGACGCCGGACGGACGTCCATCGGGCCTCGGCGCATCATGATAGAGCCATTGGACGATCCCGCCCAGCACAAAGCAGTCGCACCTCGCCTGCGGTCTCTGTGCCGATCTCGGGTGGCTTCGAGACCGACGCCTGCGGAGGGGGGTTGTGCCCGCCGGGATCGGGCGGTACCATAGCGCCGGCGTTCTTGGGAGCCGACCGCCTTGGGCGACGACCGATGGCGCCGCAAGAACGTTCGGCATGCGATGCAACGCCGTGACGGCGCCTCGATCTGCGCCGCTCCTGGCCTGGGGACCTTCGGAGGCAACGAAGCATGAACGATGCGAGGAACCACCGTTTTGCCGCTATCGTATTCCGCCTTCTGGCCGGCGCAACACTGCCCGGCTGGACTGTGGCCGGCGGGCCGATCACCGAGCCGATCATCGAACGGACCATTCCCGATGCGAGAGGACTGCCCGCTGTCTTCACAGAAGCTCAGACGGTCACGGTCCCGGTCCCGCCCGAGCCGGCGAAGCAATGGCGCGTCCTGAACGATGGCGGTGCCGAGGTGCGATCGGGCCGCGTCGATCCGTCCCGTCCAACCGTCGAGGTCGGCTCGCTGGGCATCGGGTGGTACCGGATCGAGTTCCTCTCGCAGGACGACGAGTGCGCCACGTGGACGACCGCGGCCGTGCTCGCGCGGCCGTCGGCGCCCGTGCCGCAGGACTCGCCGATCTGCATCGATTCGGCGACCGCGTGGTTTGCGCCCCACGACCCGACCAAGCAGGAGCGGTTCGCCCGCCTGGCGGCGCTGGCGGGCGTCAACTGGATTCGCGACCGGATGCGGTGGCGTGACATCGAGCCGGAGCCGGGACGTTTCGTGGACGCGACGACGACCTACGACACCTCGGCCGACCTTCACGCCAAGCACGGGCTCAAGGTGCTCCAGGTCTTTCACGGAACACCCGAATGGGCGGTCGAAGACGGCGAGCTGCGCGGCCGCTACCCTGCCGACCTGCGACATGCTTACCGCTTCTGCCGCGCGATGGCCGGCCGCTACAAGGGTCGCGTGCAGGCGTGGGAGCCGTGGAACGAGGCCAACGTTGCCGATTTCGGCGGCCACACCGCCGACGAGATGTGCACGTATCAGAAGGCGGCCTATCTCGGTTTCAAGGCGGGCGACCCGGACCTGATCGTCGGCTGGAACGTCTCGACGGCGGTGCCGACGATGCTGCATACCCGGCTGGTCCTGGCCAACGAGACGTGGCCCTACTTCGACACGTACAACATCCACACGTACGACTGGCCCGATTCGTACGAGCGGCTGTGGGGACCGGTGCGTGAGGCGGCGTGCGGCCGGCCCCTCTGGGTGACCGAGAGCGACCGGGGTTTGCAGTGTGTCGGTCCGGAACCCTGGTGCGAGCTGTCGCGCGAGGGCGAACGGCAGAAGGCCGAGTTCATGGCGCAGTCGTATGCGAGCAGCCTGTTCGCCGGCGCCGAGCGGCACTTCCACTTCATTCTGGGCAACTATTACGAGCGGAGCAAGGTGCAGTTCGGCCTGCTGCGGCTGGATCAGACGCCTCGACCGAGCTATGTCGCGCTGGCGGCGATCGGCCGCTTTCTGGCCGGCGCCGAGTGCCTGGGTCGATGGTCCATTCCCGGCCGGCCCGAGGCGCACGTCCACGCCTTCGCCGCCCGACCCGACGGCAAGGACCGCGACGTCCTCGTCGCCTGGGCGGAGAAGCCCGGAGACTGGCCCCAGCGCGGCAAGACCACCGTCGAGTGGGCCCTGCCCAAAGCGATCTCCGTGGCCGGCGTGTACGACTATCTTGGGCGGCACCTGGGTTCGAAGGTCCCCGAACGACTGGAGTCGGCCCCCCTCTTCGTCCTGCTGCGTCCCGGCGACGCATCGGAACTACCCCTGGAACCGCCGCCGCGACGGTCCGAGTATCGTTCGGACGAGGCCTGTTCCGTCGTGCTGCAATTGCATCTGCCGCGATCGACCAGCGTCAACGTCCAGCAGATCCCCTGGGCTTCGGACTACGAGCATCGGGTCCAGGCCGACGCCGAGACCGTCCTGCCCTTCTATGCGTACAACTTCAGCGATAAGACGGTCAAGGGGCGCATCGCCATCGACCGCGCGCCCGAGGGATGGACGTTCGAGCCGAGCGCGTGGACCGTGTCGCTGGACCCGATGGATCGGGCCGAGCTGCCCTGCCGGTTCTTCATGCCCGCGAGAAGTGCGGACAAGACTTCGGACTGCTGGGTCCGGATCCGGGGCGAGTTCGGCAAAGCCGGACGGCCCGTCCTGGTCTTCCGCCTGATATCGAAGCCCGGTGAAGGCTACGACGCCCCGCCCCCATAGTCTCCGGTGGCGCTGTGGCCTCGCACGACGTGCCGCTCGGACGAACGAGGGCGTTCGCCCTGCCGACGCGAGGCGAGGTCAATTGGCGTAGAGAAGGTACGGCCGGCGGACACGCTGGAACGATGCGCCGTCGGCCCGCCATTGGTCGCGCAGCGGCGACAGGGATGCGCGACGCACAATGGCCTCGCGGATGGCGGCGGTCCCACAGAGCCGGTCGAAGTGGCTCGCTCGCCACTCGAAATCATCGGGGGCCATTCGGGCAATCTCGTTGACGATGCAGACGCCCGACCAGAACGGCTCGAGACGATCCCGGCCGGTAATCTCGATGCGAACGCCGTGACAGAGCTCGTCCTGGTGTTTCGAGGCCGAGGGCGTGAACGTGGTCGGGCGGAACGTCAGGCCGGGCAGGTTCAGCCGGTTCAGTCGGGCGGCCAGTGCTTCGCCGTCGATCCACGGGGCGCCGAACTGGCGGAACGGCAACGCGGTCCCCCGCCCCTCGGAGACGTTGGTCCCTTCGAGCAGGCACAGCCCGGGATAGACCGCCGCCGTCTCCAGGTCCGGCATGTTGGGCGACGGCCCGCGAAAGACCAGATCGGTCTGGTCGTACCACATCGCGTGTTTCCAGCCCGTCATGGGTACGACGGACAGACTGAGGCGAACGCCCCCGACGAGCCAGCCCCGGCCGTCGATCATCTGCGCCAGCTCGCCCGTCGTCAGGCCGTGCCGGACGGGGATCGGGTGCATGCCGACGAAGCTCGAAAGCGTCAGGTCGAGGAGCGGGCCTTCCACCGCCATCCCCCCGATCGGGTTCGGACGGTCCAGCACGACGAAGCGCTTGCCGCCCTCGGCGGCCGCCTCCATCGCCAGGGCCATCGTCGAAATGTACGTGTAAAACCGCGCGCCGACGTCCTGAACATCGAACACGAGCACGTCGATTCCGTCGAGCATCTGCGGCGTGGGCTTGCGCGTCGCGCCGTACAGACTGTGCACCGGCAACCCGTACTTCGGATCGCGCCGGTCGTCGATGGCCTCGCCCGCCTCCTCCACGCCGTACAGACCATGCTCGGGACTGAACAGAGCCACAACCTGCGCATCCCCGAGGGATTGAAAGACGTCGACGATGAACCGGCCCTGCCGATCGTACGACGTGTGATTCGCGATGATTCCGATCCGCTTATTAGCAAACAGCGCACGATGGGCCTCGACATTGTCGAGCCCCGTGCGTACCGCCGCCGGACAGGCCGATGCCAGCCAGACCAGAACGACAAGACCGAACGAGTGAATCGATGTCATCCGTCACCTCCATTCTGCGTCGAAGGCAGGTTCTCCTGGAGAAAACGCGTCAACAGCGAGTAGAGATGGACCGTGGTGTTGCGGCCCTCTCCGATCCCATGCGTGCGGTTGGGGTAGACCATCATCGTGAACGGCTTGTCGTGCTCGACCAGCTTGTTGACCAGCGCCTCGCAGTTCTGGTAGTGGACGTTGTCGTCGGCGGTGCCGTGTACGAGCAGCAGATTGCCGCCGAGCTGGTGTGCGAAGGTGATGGGCGAACCGTTCTTATAGCCCTCGGCGTTGTCGTCGGGCAGGCCCATGTAGCGTTCCTGGTAGATCGTGTCGTAGAAGCGCTCGTCGCTGACGAAGGCGATCGCCATGCCGGTGCGATAGAGTTCGGGATAGCGGAACATGGCGTTGAGCGTCATCGACCCGCCGCCGCTCCAGCCCCAGATCCCGATCGCGTTCGGGTCCACATACGGCCGCGTCTCGATGATCCTGCGGACGGCCGCCGCCTGGTCGGCCGAGGCGAGGATGCCGATCTGCCGATAGACGCACTTGCGCCACTGGCGGCCCCTCGGCGCGGGCGTTCCGCGATTGTCGACGCTGACGACGACGTAGCCCTGCTGGGCGAGCATCTGGTGCCAGAGATAGCCCTTGCCGCCCCAGCGGTCGAGCACGGTCTGGCCCGCCGGCTCGCCGTAGACGTGGAACAGCGTGGGGTACCGCCCGTTCGGATCGAACTGCGGCGGCCGGATGCACCAGCCGTCCAGCTCGACGCCGTCGCCGATATCGACGCGGAAGAACTCCGTCGGTCCGGTCTTCACCTCGGCCAGCGTCTGGCGCAGCTTGGCGTTGTCGGCCAGCACGCGGACAGTCTCGTGGTCGGGCAGCGACACCAGCGAGATCACGGGCGGGCAGCCGAACGACGAGACCGTGTGGAAGGCCCATTTCGCGTCGGGCGAGATGTCGTAGGAGTGCATGCCGGGCCGATCCTCCGGCGTGACGCGCTCGGCCGAGCCGGTCCCGTCGAGCGCGACGCGATACAGATACCGCTGCGTCGGGTCTTCGGGCGAGGCGATATAATACGCCCAGCCGCTCTCCTTGTCCACACGCGCCAGATCGATCACGTCGCATGCCGCCGGCGTCAGCGGCGTGGCCTTCCGGCCCGAACGCGAGATCGCATACAGGCGTCGCCAGCCGTCCCGCTCGCTCAGCCACGTGAAGCGGCTCCCCTCGTCGAACCACGTCAGGCAATCGCTGACGTCGAGCCAGGCGGCGTCGCGCTCGGTCATCACGGTCCGGCTCGTGCCCTTGCGCACGTTGGCCAGAATGACCTCGTTCCGGTTTTGCAGCCGATTGAGATGCTGGACGACGATCTCCTTCGAGTTGTCGGCCCATTCCATCTTCGGGATGTAGTGGTTGCGCGGATCGTCGGACAGCTCGAACCAGCGGGTCGACCCCCCCTCGACGTGGACCACGCCGACGCGGCAGGCGGAGTTCCTCTGGCCCGCCTTGGGATAGGCGAACGTCGTGATCTCGGGATACAGCGAGGTTGTGTTGTCGATCATGTGGAACATCGGGACGCCGGAGGTGTCGAACTGCCAGTAGGCGATCCACTTGCCGTTGGGGCTCCAGCGGAACCCGTCCCGCAGGTCGAACTCTTCCTCATAGACCCAGTCGCTGGTCCCGTTGACGATCGTCTCCGAGCCGTCGTGCGTCAGTTGCGTAATCTCCAGATCGCCGACGTTCTGGACGTAGAGATTGTTCTGACGCACATACGCCACCCTGCGGCCGTTGGGAGAGAACTTGGCGAACATCAGCGACGACGCCGGCGCATCGCCGCCCAGCTTCCTGAGCCGCCCGTTGGCGAGCGTCAGCACCCAGTAGTCGCCGCGCGTGTTCGCCCGCCAAACGCGTTGTGAGTTCGTGAAGATCAGCAGTCGCGCGCCGTCGTCGGACCAGGTGTATCCATCGATCCTCAGCGGCTCCGACTGCCCTTTCGGGATGAGTTGCCCGGCCGACACCAGAACCTCGCGCTGCCCCGTGTTCGGGTCGTATCGGACGATGTCCCTGCCCTTGTCGATGTCGTTGGAGTCCTCCAGCGTGGTGTAGCCGGACCCGTCTTCAAGCCAGCGGGCCGGACCGAACGATTCGCCGTTGAAATCACCCGAATCGAAGATCCGCTTGATCGTGAGAATCGAAGGATCGTCCGCCGGTCCCGCCCAGAGTGTGCCGCCGGCGCCCCGCATGACGATCGTACAGACAAGCAACAAACCAAGCCGTCGTGTCATGAAACCATCCTGTCGTCTGAATGCGATGAGGCAATCAATCTTGGAAGAGCCGCGAGGCGAACTCGATCAGGTTGCGCCGCCAGACCGTGAAGCTGTGTCCCCCCTCGGTCTGCACCCATTCGGGCTTCACGCCCTTGGACCGCAGCCACGCCACGAGCTTCTCGTTGACGCCCATCAGACCGTCCTGGCGCCCGCACGAGATCCAGAGCAGGCGCAGGCGGCTGTGGACGGTCTCGTCCACCGCCGGATACGCCCTGTCGAAGTCCGCGTCGAGCCCGCCCGAGCTGAACGCGCCGATCCACGCGAAGCGGTCGAGGGCGTTGAAGCCCGTCAGGAGCGACTGCGTGCCGCCCATCGACAGCCCCGCGATCGCGCGGGCATGGCGGTCCGTCGAAACGCGATAGGCCTTCTCGACCTGTGGGATCACCTCGGCCAGCAGGGCCTGGCGGAACTTCTCGTTGCTGTCCCGCCAGACCGTCATGTTGCGCAAGCCCGCCCAGCCGCCGGCGATGACCTCCGTGTTGCCGTAGCCCAGAGGCATCACGACGAGCATGGGCCTGGCCTTGTTCTGCGCGATGAGATTGTCGAGGATGATGTTGGCGCGGCCCACGCTGGTCCAGGCGTCCTCGGCGTCGCTGAAACCGTGCAGCAGGTAGAGCACCGGATAGGTCTTCGTGCCGGTCGGATCGTACCCCGGCGGCGTATAAACCACGAACGGCCGCTCGACGCCGACGATGGCCGATCGATAGAGATGGCGGTGAAGGATGCCGTGCGGAACCTCGCCAATCTCCCAGGCCAATGTCGCCGGGCCCGGCACGTGCACCTGGCTGTCGGTGCTGAGCAGGTTGTACTTGAGCAGCGGGTTGGACGGATCGATCGTCCGCAGGCCGTCGACGCTGAAGGAGTACGCGTAAATGTCCGCCTCCATCGGCTCGGTCGTCACCGACCAGACGCCCTGCCCGTCGTTCTGCATCGCCGAGACGCGCGTGCCCTCACAGCGCACCGCAACCTCCCTGGCATGGGGCGCCCGCAAGCGAAACGTGACGCGTCGATCGGCATGGACCTCGGGCGAAACCAGCGTCTGCCCGCACGCGGGCACGCCGATTGTCATTACGAGCAGTGGCAGCAGGTTCTTCATCCGCGTCATCTCCGTCAAAGCCTCTCATTCCTTGCGTCCGTCTCCCGTTCGACGTCGCACGCGGGGACATCGGCATTGCGGCTTCCTTCATAGCACGGCACGTCGGACAAATCAAGTGGCCGGACCGCGCAGCGTTCCGACAAGCAGGTCCGGCTGCGCGTCGACGCCGCTCAGCTCGCGACGACAGCACTCGACCTCGAAACCGGCCTCCGCCATCAGGTCCAGCCATCGCTGACGGGCGAACAAGCCGGTGGTGAGCCGGTCCAGCTCGATCCGCAATTCGGCCCCCTTGCGGATCAGGTAGAACAGGATCGTCTCGACGGTCGTGTCGGCGGAGTCGGGGGCATAGGCGAACTCGATGAACGTCAGTTCCGTTTCACCGTCCGAATGCGTGGTCGAATCGACGAACGGATCGCGGAAGGTCTCCCGGAAATGGTCGGGACTGGTGATGAAGACCCCGCCCGGCTCCAGATGGGCGGCCGCGGTCGCGAAAGTTGCCTTCAGGTCGGCCTCGGTCTTCATGTGGCTGACGGCGTCGTGGATGAGAACGGCCTGGAACATCCGGCCCAGCCGAAGGGTCCGCATGTCGCCCACAATATGCTCGACGCCCGGATTCAGCCGTCGCGAATGGCGCATCATCGCCTCGGAGAGGTCCACCGCGGTCGCCTCGAAGTCGGCGGTCAGATGCGAGAGGTGATGCCCACCGCCGACGCCCAGTTCGAGCACTCGGTGCCGGCCCGGGCCCAGCCTGCCCCGCAGCACGTCCCGCCAACTACGGGCCTCCTCGGCGTAGTCCTCCGGAGGACTGACCAGAGGCCACAGATACGCCAGGTCGCCGTAGAGCCGATTCTGCTGAATCTGTGCCGGTTTCATGGGCCCCACTGTAGCATGGTTTGCCGTGGGTGCCAAGACGGCAGAAATGCCAAGACTTGCGTCTGCCCACATGGTACAATGGTTGGCCCGACCGCAGGACAGGCGGCCGTCGGACGATGGACTGAGTGGGGTGGGGGTTGGCCCTATCCGGACACTGATGTGGGTATGAGCACAGATACACAGGGAGACGGCTATGGAAAGGTCCAGATTCTCACGTCGCGCGTTTCTGAAGGCATCGGCGGTGTCCCTGGCGGCAGTCAGCGCGGGCGCCCAGGCGGATGCGGCGGCCACGAACGCAGGCGAAAGCGGCCCGATCGGCACAGGCAAAGGCATCTACCCCGGTCGCGTCGTCTGGGTCTATGATCCGCAGGCGGCGAAGTGGGCCGGCCCCGGCCAGGGCCACCCATGGCAGGACGAGCAGACCGACCCGGCGGCCTGCGATGCCATGATGTCGGGGGCCATTCGCGCTCTGACCGGCCAGGACACGGACGCCAGGGCCTGGGACGCCCTGTTCCGCCACCACAACAAGATCAGCGGCAAGGGCGACGTCGGGTACCGGCCGGGCGAGAAGATCACGGTCAAGGTGAACTTCGTCGGCTTCATCCGGACCCACGGCGGCGTCAATCCACAGACCTACAACCTCGATAGCTGGCAGGACTACATGAACACCTCGCCGCAGTTGATCGCCGCCCTGCTCAAGCAGTTGACGGCAGCGGCGGGCGTGGCTCAATCCGATATCGCCGTCGGCGACAGCCTGGCCTATTTCGCGAATGAGTATTACGAACTGCTGCATCGACAGTTTCCCGATGTGACCTATCTCGACTGCAAGCACAGGCCCGGTCGCACGCAGATGGCCCTCTCCGAGGCCCCTCTGTACTGGAGTTGCGATCCGCAGGGCGCCCGGCAGGACTGTCTGCCCCAGGCGTTTGTCGAGGCGGCCTATCTGGTCAACTTCGCCAATCTCAAGGCCCACAGCGGCTCCGGCGTGACGCTCTGCGCGAAGAACCACTATGGTTCGCTGTTGCGACTGCCCCCGGAGAAGGGCTGGTACGACATGCACCCGAGCGCCTTCAGCAAGGGCAGCGGTGAATACCGGAATCTCGTGGACCTGATGGGCCACTCTCAGATCGGCGGCAAGACGGTGCTCTATCTGCTCGACGGGCTGTACAGCGGCGTCCATCCCAGGGACCAGGTGCCCACCAAGTGGAACTCGGCGCCCTTCAACGGGGGCTGGACATCGAGCCTCTTTGCCAGCCAGGACCCGGTGGCCATCGATTCGGTCGGCCTGGACTTCCTCCAGGCCGAGCTGAAGGAGGCCCGCGCAGGCGGGGCCGACGACTATCTGCACGAGGCGGCCCTGGCCCACAACCCGCCGTCGGGCACGTTCTACGATCCGGACCACGCCGGCAACGTCGTGCGTCTGGCCAGCCTCGGCACCCACGAACACTGGAACAACCCGCAGGAACGAAAGTACTCCCGTAACCTGGGCAGGAGAGAGGGCATCGAGCTGGTCGCCATTACCACACAGGCGGCGAAACCACGTGGAGTGACGGCGCCCGGCGCCGAGGTGAAACTGCTGGCCGACGGATTCCAGTTTACCGAGGGCCCGGCCGCCGACGCCGAGGGCAACGTCTTCTTCACCGACCAGCCCAACGACCGGATCTGCAAGTGGTCGGTGGACGGCAAGCTGACCGACTTCATGAAGCCGTGCGGCCGCTCCAACGGCCTGTTCTTCGACGCCGAAGGCAATCTCTGGGCCTGCGCCGATATGGACAACGAACTCTGGCTGATCGATCCGAAGGGCAACGTTACGGTCTTCGTCCGCCACTTCGACGGCAAGCTGCTCAATGGGCCCAACGATCTGTGGATCGACCCGAAGGGCGGCATCTACTTCACCGACCCGCTCTACAAACGACCCTACTGGAAACGCGACCCGGCCATGCAGCAGGACGGCCAGCATGTCTATTATGTCACGCCGGACCGCGCGAAGGTCGTCCGCGTCGCGAGCGACCTCGTCCAGCCCAACGGCATCATCGGCACACCCGACGGCAAGCTCCTCTACGTCGCCGACATCGGCGACCGCAAGACGTATCGGTACCGGATCAACCCGGATGCCACACTGGCCGACAAGAAGCTCTTCTGCTCGATGGGCTCCGACGGCATGACGATCGACACCGAGGGCAACGTCTACCTGACCGGACGCGGCGTCACCGTCTTCCATCCCGACGGAGAGAAGATCGAACAGATCGACATCAACAAGGGCTGGACCGCCAACGTCTGCTTCGGCGGACCGAACCGACGAACCCTCTTCATTACGGCCATGGACTCACTCTTCAGCATCCAGATGCGCGTCAAAGGCGCCTACTGACAACGGAAGGACGGGGAGACAGCAGCACCATGCAAGCACGAACGATCGCACTATGCCTGGCCTTGTTCGCCGGCGGCGCCGCCGCCGCGACCGCACCCATCACGGCCGAGGTCGTCGAGGTCAAGAAGATATGGGACGACGCCGCCCACAACGCCTTTACCGATCTGGTCTATTTCGCCGACCGCTTCTACTGCGCCTTTCGCGAAGGGCGAGGCCACGTCTCCGCCGACGGCCGCATTCGCGTGCTGCGCTCGGCCGACGCCGACACGTGGACCTCGGCGGCCCTGATCGCGTTCCAGGGCTACGACTTCCGCGATGCGCACCTGTCGATCACGCCGGACGGACGCCTCATGCTCATCGGCGGCGCCGCCCCGCGAAAGCAGGACAACGAACCGGCGCCGACCGGCAGCTTCGTGTCGTTCTCCGAGAACGGCGACACCTGGACCGAGCCGGTGATCGTCAGCGAGCCGGGACGCTGGCTCTGGCGCGTCACCTGGCACGAGGGCGTCGCCTACGGCGTCTCCTACACCGCCGGCGGCAACGGCGACCGCTATCTGTCCCTGCTCAAGAGCACCGACGGGATCAAGTACGAGCCCCTCGTCCCGCGGCTGTTTGACAAAGGCTCTCCCAACGAGACCACCCTGCGCTTCGCGCCCGACGGCACCTGCTACGCGCTGGTTCGACGCGACAGCTTCGGCGACGCCCCGACCAGCACGATGCTCGGGATCAGCGTCCCCGATTACACGCAGTGGACCTGGCACGACCTCGGGCCCGAGTTCAACGCCTTCGGCGGCCCCGACCTCCTCCGGCTGCCCTGCGGCCTCTGGATCGCCGCCGGACGCATGCACCAGGGCGGCCCGCACACCGCACTGACCGCGCTCGACGTCGAGAACAAGACCATGACGCGGCTGCTCGACCTGCCCAGCGGCGGTGACACCAGCTATCCCGGCCTGCTCTGGCGCGACCAGACCCTCTACGTCAGCTACTACTCCGGCCACCAGGGAAAGACCAGCATCTACCTTGCCAAGATCAGATTCCCGTAGCCGCCCCGGCGCATCCTTCGGGAAAGTTCAGACGTCGCTCCCCTCGACTTCGCCCGCGCCGCCGAAGGAGGCGTGAAAGCGTAGATGGGTAGAAGCGTAGATGGGTATCGTCGCTCGCGTGCAACGCCTGCATCTCGTATCTGGTATCTCGTATCTCGCGGGCCGGAGGTGGGCGGTTTTGGACATTGGGATTTCGGTCCTTGGGATTTGTTTCGAGTTTCGGATTTCGTGCTTCGGATTTCACCGGCCGGCCGCATTTGTGCTTGCGGTCCGGCCGATTTCTGGTCATAATGGTAGCAATTGAAGCGTGACCTGGCGCCGGTGCGAGCGGCGCCCCCAGGTCCTGACGATCTCGCGCACGGGCGGAAGAGATGGCCGAAACCCCTCAATACGGCGTCCCCAAGTTCCCCGGATGCAATGCGAGTGGACATCGTGAGTCCGCATATGAGCAATAGCATGACATACCGGATATACACCGTTATGGAGGTGGACAACCTCCGCGACGAGCAGATGGGCAGCAAGCCCAAGTTCTGGTTCCTTGACCCCGAGAGCCAGAATCTCTGGTTGTTCAAGTACGCCCGCCAGCATACGGGAGAGGACTGGGCAGAGAAGATTGCCTCGGAGTTGGCTGCGCTGTTGGGCTTGCCGCGTGCCAGAGTCGAGTTGGCGACATGCACGCAGAAGAGGGGCACCATCTCATTAGACTTCACAGACAAGAAGAGGAAAGGATATCTCTCGCACGGCAATGAGCTGCTTTTTGAAATAGATGATACGTACCCACAGCATCAACAGTATCGCGTATCCCAACATACGGTGGCCAACATCACGCAGATACTGTCGCTGGATTTCGTCGCACCCTCTGTTGTTGAGTTCTTCCCAAACAGTGCCTGCGACGCCAAGGGGGTGTTCCTTGGCTATCTCTTGCTGGACGCCCTAATCGGGAATACGGATCGTCACCACGAGAACTGGGGGCTTCTCGTCAGATCCGAAGGCGGGAAGAGAATCGCAGAACTTGCCCCGACTTTCGATCACGCATCCAGCCTTGGTCGCGAGTTGACGGACGAGAGGATCAGCACGTACCTTTCTTGTTCGAAGGACAGGAATGTCCCAAACGTCGAGAAATACGCGGACAAAGGCGCGAGCGCCGTTTACCTGCGCGCAGGTGGGAAACCCCTTACTCCCCTGGAGGCATTCCGTGCGTTTTCTTCGCACACCGGAAACGCCAAGGCGGTCTGGCTTGACAAACTGGCGCAAATAAGCGATGATATCATGCAGGATGTAGTTGAGAGGGTGCCGACCAGCATACTGGGATCAGATAGAAGGAAATTCATCGGCCGTTTCCTGCGTTACAACAGAAGGAGACTGCTGGATACGGGGATGTACTCATGAGCTCAATCAGTACACTGTACGTGGTGTGGCAAGATCCAGACACCAGTCGCTATTTTCCGGTCGGCCGTCTCCGCATGAGAGAAGAGGTACCAGAGGACGTATACGAGTTCGTCTACACGAAAGGCGTTGATCTTGCGAAGAAACATGGCTTTGATCCTTTCCTTGCCTTTCCAGATATTGACAACGAGTACCTGAGTACTCATCTTTTCCCGTTCTTCGCTAACCGTCTGTTACCTCCGTCGAGAGAAGACTATCCGACGTCTATCGGGCGCTTGGGGCTTTCACCTGACACAGCCTCAGCAATGGACGTGTTGGCACGCAGCGGTGGACGCAGGACTACTGATTCTGTCGAGTTGTTTGCGCCGCCTCAGTGGCGGGGTTCTTCGGCCGGGCAAAGCCAGATTTTGGAGTATTTCTTTCTCCTGCACGGCACCAGACATATGAGAGAATGCGCACGTCGGCTCGTGGAGAACACGTTAAGGCCTGGAGATCCCCTCTTCCTGCTACATGACCTGCAAAATGAGGTCGATCCAAAGGCATTGGCCCTCCGTACGGAGGGCTACTGCTGCATTGGCTTCGTACCGCGTTTTCTGACTGACGATGTTTGGACACTTCTCGAAGGCGGTGAGCAGATCACGATCACTCTTGAGCAACTCAACCCTCCGCCAGCGCCCATTCAGCAACGCGCCTTGTGTAGAATGTCTGTGTTGGTCAGGAATCACTTCTCGCCGTGCTCGGGGGATGAGTTCGTGCCAATTGCACATGAATCGAAGGTGTCGTGACTCTGTCGACGATGGCAGCAACTGCTCGTCAACGGCGGTCATAGAGGACCTTCCCCTCGGTCAGGATGTGGCGGGTGTAGAAAGGGTTGCCGTCGGCTACATTCCGCTGGACCTGTACGGGCGTGGTTACAGTCATGGCCAACCTTGCGGCCTCGACACAGCAGACAGACCCGCCATCCCCAAGTCCTTCGGACTTGAGGCTGCCACACACGTGTTAATCAAGAACCAAGGGAACCCAACGCATCTACGCGTCTACGCGTCTGGCCGTCATTTCCGGATGATGTCGGTGATTTTCATGAGGCGGCTGGTATTGTCTCGTTCGGCTTCGGAGAGTTTGTCGTGGATGTAGCGGATGGTTTCGTGGATTTCGGGGATGACGACGTGTTCGAGCACGTTGACGCGACGGCGGGTCATCTGGAGCTCGACGGCCAGGAGGCGCGCTTGTTTTTCCTTCTGGGCCAGCTCGATCAGCAGGTCGAACGCGCGTTCGAGCGACAGCAGCGCGACGTCCATCTCGCCGGAAGTGGTGGCGTAGCCGTAGCAGAGGATTTGGCCTTCGATCTCCTTGAGCAGGCGCGGGACCTTGACGTTCATCACCGAGGCGAACTCCATCGTCATGCTGAACTTCTTGGTCGGCACGGCCAAGGCCGCCTTGACGTGCTCGGGCTCCATCGAGGCGCGCGCCAGCATGAACCGGCGGAACGTCTGCGACAGCTCGTTCTCGACCTTCTGACGCAGCGGCTGGATGTCCCGCGCAATCCGGATCAACTGGCGCGAGATCTCGTCGCGCTTCTCACTGAGCAGTCGATGCCCCCGGCTGGCCAGCGCAACGCGCTTTTGCAGCCGCAATAGTTCCATGCGTGTGGCGTTTACGTTCGCAAGCACTTCGTCACCTCGTGCACGCGTAGAAGCGTAAATGGGTAGAAGCGTAGATGCGTTTCACGCTTTGCGTCCTTCCCGCCCATCTGGTTTCTGCTCCACGCCCGATTTCATGTACTTGATTAGGTTCAGCGTTTTCCTCCGCAGCGTCTCCACTTCATCCAGCAGTTCTGCGGCCTTGAGATACCCAAGCTTGTCGGCGATCATCAACTGTGTTTCCAACTCCGACAACGATCCGAGAGCGATATAGAGAAACTGCGTATACTCCTTCTTCGACGCCCGAGCCGCCCCTTCGGCGATGTTGGCGGGAAAGGACACCGCCGCCCTTCTCATCTGGGACTTCAGCCCGTATTCTTCCTCTTTCGGAACCCGCTTCGTCGCCAAGTAGATTCGGCTTACGAAGTCGATCCCTCGCTGCCATATCTCCAAATCCTTGTGGGTCTGTTTACCCATCTACGCCTCTACCCATCTACCCTTCTACGTTCCGGCCTTCTGGCGGAACTTCGGCATATACTTCTCGATGAGCTTGACGTCGATGCGTTTGAGCTCGGCGTTTTCGAACATGCTCAGCAGCTCCCAGCCGAGGTCGAGGGTCTGCTCGACGGTGCGGTTCTCGTAGTAGTCCTGGGAGATGTAGCGGGCCTCGAAGGCGTTGGCGAACTTCATGTACTTGCGGTCCTCGTCGGACAGGGCCGCCTCGCCCATGATCGTCGCCAGTTCCTGCATTTCCTTGCCGCGCGCGTAGGCGGCGTAGAGCTGGTTGTAGAGGTCCGCATGGTCCTCGCGGGTCTTGTTCTTGCCGATGCCCTTGTCCTTCAGACGCGAGAGGCTGGGCAGCACGTCCACGGGCGGCGAGACGCCCTGGCGGTGCAGCGAGCGGCTGAGGATGACCTGGCCCTCTGTGATGTAGCCGGTCAGGTCGGGCACCGGGTGGGTCTTGTCGTCTTCGGGCATCGTCAGGACGGGGGCCATGGTGATCGAGCCCTTCTTGCCCTTGATGCGGCCGGCCCGTTCGTAGATCGTCGCCAGGTCGGTGTAGAGATAGCCGGGATAGCCGCGCCGGCCGGGCACTTCCTTGCGGGCGGCACTGATCTCGCGGAGGGCTTCGCAGTAGTTGGTCATGTCGTTGAGGATGACCAGCACGTGCATGTCCAGCTCGAAGGCGAGGTACTCGGCGGCGGTCAGGGCGAATCGCGGCGTGGCGATGCGCTCGATGGCCGGCTCGTTGGCCAGGTTCACGAACATGACGGCGCGCTCGATGGCGCCGGTGTTGTGCAGGTCGTCGATGAAGAACTGGGCCGCTTCGAACGTGATGCCCATCGCGGCGAAGACCACGGCGAACTCCTCGCCTTTGCCGAGCACGGTGGCCTGGCGGGCGAACTGGGCGGTGAGGTCGTCGTGGGGCAGGCCGGAGCCGGAGAAGATCGGCAGTTTCTGGCCGCGAACGAGCGGGTTGAGTCCGTCGATCGTCGAGATGCCCGTCTGGATGAACTCGTTGGGGTAGTCGCGGGCGTAGGGGTTGATCGGCTGGCCGTTGATGTCCAGGCGGTGCGTCGGGATGATCGCGGGGCCGTCGTCCTTGGGCACGCCGAGGCCGCTGAAGACGCGGCCGAGGATGTCGGGCGAGACCGCCAGCTCCAGCGGCTTGGCCAGAAAGCGGACGGTGCTGTGTTTGACGTCGATGCCGCTGGTGCCCTCAAAGACCTGGACGAGGACCTTGTCGTTCTCGACCTGGAGGATCTGCCCGTGGCGGATGGAGCCGTCGCCCAGCTCGATATCGACGATGTGGCCGTACTTGGCCTCATCGACCATCTCGACCATCATCAGCGGGCCCTGGATGTTCGTGACTGTCTGGTACTCTTTCACCGATAGCATATGGCACTCCTACGCGTGTCGTGCGGCGTTTTCTGGCGCGGTCATTTCGCGACGGCGGCACCGTGAAGCGGTTTCATCTGGTCTTCGATTCGTTGGCGGATCTGGCGGATCTTGTCGATCTCGTCCTGCGGGATGTACTTGGCGCGGGCGATGTCCTCGCGGACCGCCAGCTTGAAGATCTCGGCCGTTTCCGCTCCGGCCTCGATCGCCTCGAGCGCCTGGTGGTGAAAGTGCAGGACGGTCCTGAGCATTTCGTACTGCTTGACCATCGAGGTGTACGTATCGACCGCGTGGAAGGCGTTCTGGTGCAGGTAGTCCTCGCGGAGGGATCGCGACGTCTCCAGGGCCAGGCGGTCGCGCGGCGAGAGGGCCTCGGCGCCGACCAGGCGAACGATTTCGCGAAGCTCGGATTCCTGCTCGAGCAGCGTCATCGCCTCCTTGCGCATCTGCTCCATCTCAGCGCCCTGGTCCTTGTCGCTGAACGTTTTCGGGAGATATTGCGTGTAGAATGAATAGGAGGTAAGCCAGTCGATGGCCGGGAAGTGCCGCTGGTAGGCGAGTTCGCCCTTGAGCGACCAGAAGACCTTGACGACGTGCAGGGTGGCCTGGACGACGGAGTCGGACAGATCGCCGCCGGGCGGGCTGACGGCCCCGATCACCGACAGGCCGCCTTCACGCTCCGGCCCGCCCAGACACTTCACCCGCCCCGCCCGCTCGTAAAACGCTGCGATACGGGCACTTAGATAGGCCGGATACCCTTCTTCGGCCGGCATTTCTTCGAGGCGGGTGGAGATTTCGCGCATGGCCTCAGCCCATCGACTGGTGCTGTCGGCCATCAGCGCGACGGTATAGCCCATGTCGCGGAAGTATTCGGCCAGCGTAATGCCCGTATACACCGACGCCTCGCGGGCGGCCACGGGCATATTCGACGTATTGGCGATCAGCACCGAGCGGCGCATCAGCGGCTCGCCGCTGCGTGGGTCCTTCAATTCCGGAAACTCGGTCAGTACGTCGGTCATCTCATTGCCGCGCTCGCCGCAACCAACGTAGACGACCACGTCCGCATCGACCCACTTGGCAAGCTGGTGCTGCACGACGGTCTTGCCCGTCCCGAACGGCCCCGGCACGCACGCGGTACCGCCCTTGCTGATCGGAAAGAACGTATCGATCACGCGCTGCCCGCTGACGAGAATGTGCTCCGGCGCCAACCGCCTGCCGATCGGCCGCGGGTTCCGCACCGGCCACCGGTGCATCAGCTTCAGCTCGTGCGACGAGCCACCCTCGCCCTTGCAGGTCGCCACCGTCTCCTCGACGGTGTAGTCGCCCTCGCGAATCCCGGAGATCGTCCCACTGACGCCCGGCGGCACCATGATCTTGTGCACCATCAGCGTCGTCTCTTTGACCTCGCCGATGATGTCACCCGGTCCCACCTTCGTCCCGTCGCCGACCGTCGGCTTGAAGTGCCATTTCTTCTCGCGGTTCAGGCCGGGCACGTCGCTGCCCCGGCTCATGAACGCCCCTTCCCGATCCACCAGATCGGCGAGCGGCCGCTGAATCCCGTCGTAGATGCTCTCGATCAACCCCGGCCCGAGCTCGACGCTCAGCGGCGCCTCGGTGTCCACCACCGGCTCGCCGGGGCCGATGCCGGTCGTCTCTTCATACACCTGGATCGACGCGGTGTCCCCGCGCAGCTCGACGATCTCGCCGATCAGGTTCAAGGCGCCGACGCGCACTACGTCGTACATGCGGGCGCCGGCCATCCCCTCGGCCACCACCACGGGCCCGGCGACTTTCACTACGCGACCTACTCTTTTTTCCGTCATCATCCAATACCTTTATTGCATGGCGTCTTGCGTACTGCGTCGCGCGTCGTGCGTGCTCCGCAATAGACCCTGTCTCACAGTTTCTTCGTGAGGCTTGAAATCATTCGGCACTCGTGATCCAGCTTCTCCAGCAGTTGGGCCTCTTCCCCCTTGCTCATATAGCTCAATTCCCTGGCGATCGTGACCTGCGTTTCCAGTTCGGCACAACTGCCCAGCGAAACCCGCAGGAACTGTCGGTACTCCTTCGCGTACTGCCTTCTGAACCCCTCGGCGACGTTCGACGGTATCGACACACCCGAACGCCTCATCTGGCCCGTTAACCCATAAAGCTCATGCTCCGGAAACCGTGACGTCAGACGGTACACGTCCTTGACGATCTCCATTCCGAGCCGCCAAATCTCCAGATCTCTATACGTCTTTATTCTTGCCGTCACTCTCGTACCCAACGCACTACGCATCCCGCGCGACGCAAGACGCATTACGCACCGCGCAATATGTCGATGCCCGTCGCGAGCTTGAGGACCTTTCCCAAGGCCTCACTGGCGAACCCCTTGGACTGCTGCGTGAACGGCACCACCACCACCGACGGCGCCGGCCGGCTCTCCGTCGGCGCCAGCACCTCGTCGGCCGCCTGGGCCACGTCCTCGGCCATCACCAGCAGCGCGTAGGCGCCCTCGACGATCTTGCCCGCGGCCTCGACGATCTGCGCCCGATCCTGCTCGACGGCAAACGTGTCCACCCCGAGCGCCGAAAACGGCAGAACGAAGTCCGCGTCACCCAGTACTGCCACTTTGCCTTCCATTTGCTTCGTTCCTTGTAGAACGTGAAGCGTGAAGCGTGAAACGTCAAGCGTATTTCACACGAACAAGCTCACCCGAGTTTCTTGACCAGGTTTCTCAGCATACGGGTTTCGTGATCGATCTTCTCCAGCAACGCCCCCTTCACCTCTGTCGCCAAATACTTCAACTCCGAGGCGATTTCGATCTGGGTCTCCAACTCGGCACACGAACCCAACGCCACATAGAGAAACTGCCTGTACTCCTTATTATGAAGCCGGTTGAATCCTTCAGCGACATTCGATGGGATCGAAACCGCCGACCGGCGCATCTGGCTGATCAAGCCGAACATCTCCTGCCGCGGAAGACCTTCAGACGTCTTGTACACATCCTTTACGATCTCAATCCCCTTCTGTCAGACATCCAAATCCCGGAAATTCGCGATCTTCCTGCCCATGCACACCACATTTCACACTTCACGCTTCACGAACGACGCTTCACGCTATCCGGTCCAAAATCAGTTTCGTGTCCAGATGGTTCTTCTTGGCGGTGAGGATCAGCCGCACGGTGCGAATCTCGTGCTCGGCCATCAGCAGATACGCCACCACCGGCTGAAGCCCGGCGGTGATCTGCGCGGTCGACCTCAGAAAGCCCAGCAGGTATTGGTCGCAGAGCTGCTCGACCTTGAGAAACGACTGGTTCGTCGCTACGTACGCGGCGCCAACCTCCAGAATGTGCTGGTACGGCGTGGCCATGAACAGCCCCCCCAGCGCATCGTAACCGGCGTCGAGACCGACCCAGAACCGGTCGCGGTCCACAAACCCCCCGTCGAGGAACACGTCCCGCTGATCGATCTCCATCAGCTTCTGCCGCAGCAGCGTGCGAACGTTCGTCAAATCGACCTGAACGCGGAAGAGGTTGCACAGAAAAGCCGAGCCCATCGCCTCGGCCATAGCGCGCTGGTGCCGCGCCTGGGCCGCGTCGATCGCATGGTCGATCTGGCGGATGTCCTTGTTCTGGTAGTACGCCAGCACCGCCTCCTCCGTCGCCTGCGGCAAGGGCGGAGGCAAGAGCGTGTAGTTCTCGCCCTGGAAGACCTGCTCGAACAGCTCCGGCGGGACGTTGCCGCCGCTGCTGTAATCGGTGCCCACCGGCTTGTCCAGCACGGCGCGTCTTATGGCCACGCGCAGGTTCGCGAAATCGTCGCGGCTGCGAAACAGGGTCGCCATCTCTTCCGGCGCGAGATGCTCGAACAGCTCGCGGACCGCCTCTCGCCGGTCGAGCAGAATCGCGTTGAAGTCCGTCCCGGAAGCGGGAATCGCGTACTCGCTGCCCGCCAACGCCGCCACGGCCGATGCGAAGTCGGGCGCGTTGACCATCTCCGAGAGCGTCGCCGCGGTGAGCATCTGCGTCTCGAGGGCGCGCACCTGCGCGGTCTGGAACGCATAGCCCCAGTCGTCGGCGCCGACCGACGGATAATCGAAGAAATCGTGCATCGTCTGCTGCAATTGCGCCTGCATATCAACGGGCCCCGCGCGCGTCGCTGCCCTGGAACAGCGTGCCGCTCAATTCGATCTCAAGGTCGTTCCGCGCCTGGCCGACCAGCACGTCGGTCGTGATGTTCGTCTGGATCTTTCCGCGTTTGAGAAGGAAGCCGCACCCGAGAGAATGCTTCTCGGCCGCCAGCGACAGCCCGCCCTTGCCCTGGTCCCTGAGCTGGCCGTTGACCTCGTCGATCAGCCGCTGGTCGATGCGCGGATCGTCTTTGCCCGCCACCACCTGCTCGTCGCCCGTCTCGACCGCCTCGCGCAGAAGCCGGGCCATCAGCCGGCGATAGTCGTCGTCCGGAAGCTGGCCGATCCGCTGGCGGCTGCGCGCGAACACTTCGTCGAGAAGCCTGGCCTTCTCGCGCAGATAGTCCTTCATCGCCTCCATGCGGGCCAGCGCCAGAAGCTGGGCCTTCTCCGCCTGGGCGGCCTGGGTCGCCATCTGCTGGCTCTGCTCTTTGAACTGAGCCATCTCCCCGTCGAAGCGCGCCTGTTCGGCGGCCCGCTGCTCGTCGGCCTGGCGGCGAATCTTGTCCGCCTCGGCCCTGGCCTCCGCGAGAATCTTGTCCACTACCTGTTGAGGATTCATAGTCGGTTCCTGCCTTTGAGGTTGCCGTAGTCTGCCGGTCGGGGCGTCGGCGCTATGCCGGGAAGATGCCGCCGAGGAGAATGGCAAACATGGTGATCAGCAGGCCGAGCACCGCGTAGACCTCGACGAGCACGGCGTAGACAACGCCGGCCTTGAAGGCCATTTCCGGTCTCTTGGCGGCCATCAGGATGCCGCCGGAGCAGACCTTGCCCTGATGGATGGCGCTGACGAAGCCTGTGACGGCGATCGGCAGACAGGCGCCGATGACCTGGAGGCCCTGAACCCACGAGAGGCTCTTGACGCCGCCTTCACCGAACAGGTTCATGTTCAGCAGCACGAGAAAGCCGGCGAGAAAGCCATAGAAGCCCTGTGTTCCGGGCAGCACCACCATGATGAAGTTCAGCCCGTACCGTTCCGGCTTATCCGTCAGCACACCGGCCGCACTACGACCGGCGATCCCAATGCCAATGGCCGAACCCGCTCCGGCCAGAAACACCGCCGTCGCCGCCCCAATCAAAGCCAACCCGTTGCCTAAACCTTCCATATACCTGCCTTTCCTAACTTGCTGGTCCACATCCGTACACAGCGTTCTGTTGTCTTATCTATGCTGCGAGCGCCCCGACTCGTCGTCGCCGGTCACGAGCACATACTTGTTTGCCATCTGCAGCGGGCGAAAGTCCCGGCCGCCTCCTTGAAGGAACTTCGGGAAAAACTCCACATATTGCAGCCGGAGCGTATGAACGAACGCACCCAACGCATTGATCAGCAGGTTGAACGCATGGCCGCCGACGAAGATCAGCGGCGCCAGCACCCACCCGATCCACGGGATATCCATCGTGACCTTGGTCATGACGTTGACCGCCATGCCCAGTCCGGCCGTCGCCATCCCCAGGGCCATCAGTCGCAGGTAGCTCAGCACGTCACCCAAAAAGAAGATCGTGCTGAACAGGCTGTAGGCGCCCATGCCGAGGCGACCGCCCCAGCCGCCTTCGCGGTGGCTGCCCGCGAAGATCAGCACGGCCGGGACCAGGACGATCCAGCCGAAGATCGATCCCACCACCGGCGGCAGCGCGCCGGCCTTGGAGGCGCCAAACAGCGCGATCGAGTTGAGCATCACCAGCCAGGTGAGATGATCGAAGACGGCGTCGACGTAGCGCCGCTGCCGCAGGGCATGGACGAATCCGATCGTCACTCCGAAGATGATCTGGAAGTACCCCAGCGCCAAAGCGAGGATGAAGAACTTCATCGGGTCCACGAGCGGATCGAACCACATCAACGCGACCCGCGCGCGATCGAGGCCGGGGATGAACTGCTGGATGCCGTCGCCGAACCAGCCGCCCATGAGCGCTCCGGCCACCACCGTCAGGATCGAGCCGATGATCAACAGCCAGATCAGCTTGCGGTCGCCTCGCATCTTCATCACGACCAGCCCCAGGATGGCGATCAACACCAGGCCGTAGCCGGCATCGGTCAGACACAGCCCGAAGAACAGCGCGAAGAACGGCGCGAAGAAGGCCGTCGGATCGACTTCGGTCGGCCCCGGCATCCCGTACAGACGCGTCACCACCTCGAACGGCTTGATCGTCTTGCGATTCTCGATGTCCACCGGCGGCACGTCGTCTTCCGCCGGCGGGATCTCACTGACCCAGCAGGCGTCGAACTGCGCGACAACGCGTTCGAGTCGCGGATACTCCCGACGCTTGACCCAGCCCTCCAGCAGTGCCGTGTGCTCGGTCGTGGGGACGGAAACCCGCGTCTGCTCGCGGCGGAGGAGATTGTTGTAGTGATCGTAAACGATTTGCAGCGAGAGTCGTTCGGCGGTCAGTGCCTGGATCCGACTTCGCACCTGCGCGATCTGCGCATCGAGGCCGACGAGTCGGTCGCGATGGTCGGCGATGAGCTGGCGGACCGTTCCGTTCATCCCCTCGAAGCCGACCGCCTTGAAGTCCGCCGCGCGGAGCCGCTTCTGCACCTCGGCCAGCGATTCCGGAAGGCAGACGATCAGGACCGCCCGCATGCCGCCGGCCAGGCCCACCACCTGCACTACCGCCTGCTGGCTTTCGAGGTCGGCTCGCACCGACTCCCACTGCCGCTCGGCCACCAGGCCGGCCAGGCATTCGACGCTGTCCAGTTGCCGCAACTGCTCGACGGGCGTCTCCAGCGACTGCCACGGCCCCAAGGTCTCCAGCGTCGCCAGAACGGCCTCCCGCTCGTTGCTGAGCCGCTCCATCTCGCGACGGGCCTGCTCGACCTGCTCCAGCACGTCGAGGGCCTGTCGGCCGCCTACAACGTCGGCGTACCGCTCGGCCGTCACCTCGCGGAGGGGCCGCAGAAAACTGGTCTTCTCCGGTCCATATTCATTCAGGAACGCGATCGCCTGTTCCAGTCGCGAGACCCGCTCCTCCAGGTCGCGGGGGCGCTTGCCCTCGGCGAGGAGATCGGGCCACTGCCGGGCCAGCGAGGCGGCCTGGGCATCCATGATCTCGGCCACGCCCGCCTGTTGGAGGGCCTCCATCAGTTCGGGCACCTGCGACCGATGGCCGACGATCAACACCTTTGCCATGGGGGTAATGGCCATGCTCAGCCTCTCAGATAACTGACGACCCTGTCCACCGCCGCGTCGATCCTGGCTTCGGTTTGCTGTCGAAGCGTCTGACGCCGGGCCTCGGCCTCGGCCTTGAGGGCGGCGGCCTCGCGCTGCCCTTCGTCGCGGGCCACAGCCACGGCCGCGTCGATCGCCCTGCGCCGCTGCTGCTCGGCCTCGGCCTGCGCCGCCGCACGCGCCTTGCGGGCTTCTTCGGCCGCTTTGGCCGCGTCGGCTTTCGCCTGCTCGATGATCTCCTGCGCCTGCGCCTCGGCCTGCTTGATTTGCTTGATCAGTTCCATGTGTCGTTACACCCCTTCTGTCACCACGACGTCAAAAGAACCGGGAGTCTACATGATCGACGCATCGGCGGCAAGCGAAAACCCCCTACAGGCGGACGGTCACAGGATCCTGTCCACGGCCGCGACCAGCTCTTTTACGTGCGAGAGCGATTCGGCAAACTGTCTCTTCTCCGAATCGTCGAGATCCAATTCGACGATTCGTTCCACCCCGTGCCGGCCGAGCACCGCCGGAACACCGACAAAATACCCACTTACCCTATATTCGTCACGGCAATAGGCCGAACATGAATAAATCCCTCTGGTATCTCGAAGAACCGCCTCGGCCATCTTCACCGCTCCGGCCGCCGGCGCGTAGTAGGCGCTGTAGCCCAGAAGGTTGACGACCTCGATGCCACCGTTGCGCGTCCGGCCCACCAACTCGGCGATCTTCGCATCGCTGAGAAACTGCGAAATGGGGACACCGCTGATGGATGTAAACCTGGGCAACGGCACCATGTCATCGCCGTGGCCGCCCATGAGCACACACTGAATGTCGTCGACGCAGACGTCCAGCTCGCAGGCGAGGAAGTAGCGGAAGCGCGCCGAATCGAGCGCGCCGGCCATGCCGACGATCCGTTGCGAAGGGAATCCGGTCGTCCTGGCGACGGCGTGAACCATGGCGTCGAGCGGATTGCACACGACGATGACGAAGGCATTGGGACAATGCGTGACGATCTGCTCGCTGACGGACTTGACGATCCTGGTGTTGGTGGCCAGCAGATCGTCGCGGCTCATGCCGGGCTTGCGGGGCACGCCGCTGGTGACGATCACCACGTCGCTGCCGTCGGCGGCCGCCCAGTCGGTCGTGCCGAGGATGCACTGCTCTGAGCCGTACAGGCCGCTGGCCTCGGCCATATCGAGGGCCTTGCCCTGGGCCAGCCCCTCGACAATATCCAGAAGGACGATCTGCCCAAGCCGCCTCGTGGCCGCGATGTGGGCCGCCGTCGCCCCCACATTGCCGGCCCCCACCACTGTGATCTTGTCTTTCGCCATTGCACAGACCCCAATCGAACCTGAGAAATCCAAAGTCGGGCGAGATGTTACAGGCACATCCGGCACACGTCAACGAAACAAGGCGATAATGTGATTTTTTTCACAGAGAGGAATCAGTGGCATTGCTCTTTGAACTGCCCCCAGCGGGCTCGCATCGCCTGCAGGAGCCCGTGACGGTCCGGTTCGCCGGCCAGATTGCGGCTCTCGTGCGGGTCCATCCGCAAGTCGAAGAGTTGCTCGTAAGCCGGATCCTGTTCAATGTATCGGAGGTACTTGTATCGCAGAGAAACCACACCTTCGGTCTGGGGGATCAGGTTCGCCCCCCCGCCGGCGGGTCGATGGGCGAACAGATGCTCGTAGAAGAAGTCGCTGCGGGCCAGGCCTTTCCGGCCGCGCATCACCGGCGAGAGGTCCGCGCCCTGCATCGCCGGGGGGACCTCACAGTCTGCCAGCGACAGGATCGTGGGGGCGACGTCGATGTTCAGGGCGATTTGCGCGGGGGTCCGGCCGCGACAGACGGCGGGCAGACGCGGGTCGTACACCACCAGCGGCACGCGGATCGACTCTTCGTAGCCGTACCACTTGCCTGCCAGACCGTGCTCGCCGAGAAAGAAGCCGTTGTCGCCCATGAACAGGATGACGGTGTTGTCGGCCAGGCCGAGGCGGTCGAGTTCGTCGCGGATGCGGCCGACGACCACGTCGACGCCGGTGATCAGGCGGTAGTACCCCTTGACCATCTCCTGGTACTTGGCGGGCGTGTCGAACCGCATCCGCCAGCGCACGCGGGCCGTTGTCGCATCGTTCCGCAGGAATTCGGGCAGCGTTGCGACGTGCTCGGGCGAGGCGGTTTGCGGCACGGGAATCGTGACGTCCTGGTAGAGGTCCCTGTAAGCTCGGTCGTAGATGAACTGCCGGGGGTCCGCGTCCTGGACGTGGGGGGCCTTGAAGCTGACCGACAGACAGAACGGCCGGGCAGTCGAGCCGCCGCGAAGGAACTCGATCGACTGCTCGCCCATGATCGTCGTCAGATGCTTGTAGTTGCCGTGCTCGTCGGCCTGCTCGTAGACGGGCTGGCCGGCGATGCCCCGCCAGAAGTCGAACGTGTCTTTGTGGAAGTCGCGGTCGGCCCCGACGCCGTACTTGCCGACCAGGCCGAGCCGGTAGCCGGCCGCCTTGAGCCGGGCCGGGTAAGTGTCGGCCCAGGCGGCGTCGGAGAACGGCGTGGCGAAATCGTGGATACCGTGGCGTCGGGCGTACTGGCCGGAGAAGATGCTGGCCCGGCTGGTCGCGCAGATCGAGGTCGTCACAAACGCGTTGGTGAACCGCACCCCGTCGGCGGCCATCGCGTCGATGTTCGGCGTCCGGACGATGCGGTTGCCCGCGCAACCCAGCGCGTCCCACCGATGGTCGTCGGTCAGCAGGAAGATGATGTTGGGCCGCCTGGCAGCGGCGGCGCGTCCCGGCGTCCGGCCGCACACCAACGCGCCCAAGCCAATTGCCGTGGATTTGAGAAACGCCCGTCGAGATGTGCAGCGGTTCATCGTTGCAGCTCCTTCCTTGCAGGCAATACGATCGCGGCATCGGTGCGGCCATCATACGTTCTGTCGCTCCACCCCGCTACAGAAACTGCTCGCCCACTGAACGCGGCGACGGCGGACGCTCGCGTCTTCGCGGCCGAGTGCAGGGTTGAAGGCACGCGCGAATGGGCATAAGATACGGCGATGTTGGAGCAAGGATTGGTTCAGGTGTATACGGGCGACGGCAAGGGCAAGACGACGGCGGCCTTCGGGCTGGCGTTGCGGGCGGCCGGACAGGGCAATAAGGTGCTGATCTATCAGTTCCTCAAGCCGGCCTCGCTCGATCTCGGTGAACGCGGCGCCTTCGCGTCGACAGGGCTATCCGTTCGCATCGAAGCACTGGACGCCGACTGGGACATGGCCAGTTCGTTCGGTGACGAAGAGGCGGTCTCACGGACGCGGGAGGCGATTCATGAGGTCGTCGCCAGGCTGGCCGAGGCGGCGCAGAGGCGGTCGTACGACGTCCTGGTGCTGGACGAGATCGTCTTCTGCCTGGCCCATGGGCTGGCGGACATGGAAGACATCCGAACGTTGATCGATCGGCGTGACGCGGCGGTTGAGATCGTGCTGACGGGCCGCGACGCTCCCATCGAGCTGGTCGAGCTGGCCGACCTCGTCACCGAGATGAAGATGGTGAAGCATCCCTTCGATCGAGGCATGCCTGCCCGACGGGGCATTGACTATTAGGTCGGTTTGAGGAGACAACGGTGCCGAAGAAGAACGTGGCGGCCATCATATGTGCGGCCGGACCGGGGACCCGGTTCGGCGGGAAACGAAAGAAGCAGTTCGTCGACGTCGACGGCCGGGCGGTGTTCGTGCGAAGCATCGAGCTGTTCGCCAACCGCGACGACGTCAGGCAGGTCCTGCTGGGCATCTCCAAAGAGGATGAGGAGATCGTCAACGTCAAATGGGGTGCCAACCTGAAGTTCTTCGGGGTCAAGACCTTCTTCGGGGGCGGCGAGCGTTTCGACACGATTCGAACGGCCCTCGAACTGGTCGCCGACGACATCGACCTGATCGCCGTCCACGATGCGTGCCGGTGCTGTGCCACCGAGCAGCTCGTCGGCGAGGTCATCGTCGCCGCCGCCAGGAGCGGAGCCGCCATCCCCGCCTGCCCCGTCACGGCGACCCTGAAGGAGGCCAAGGACGGCGTCATCGCGCGGACGGTGGACCGGGCCAACCTCTTCGAGGCCCAGACGCCCCAGGTCTTCGAGGCCGCCCTGCTGCGAAAGGCCTATGCCAACCTGGCCAACCTCGACCCGGCCCAGGTCACCGACGACGCCTTTCTGGTCGAGGCGCTCGGGCACGAGGTCTCGCTCGTGCGGACCGATTCGTCCAACATCAAAATCACGGTCCCCAGCGACGTGCCCATTGCCGAGGCCATCCTCAGGAGCCGTCCGAAACCCAAGCCCGAAGGCCCGATAGGCCCCTACATCGAAGCCCAATGGTAACTGCCGGACGATGCGAGCCCTACATGGGCGAAGGCGCGTTGTTCCCGCGCAAGTTCTCGATCTCGCTCATCAGATCGCGGCAGCCGACCACGCGGACAATCAGGTCGCCGCAACGGCGGTCGTAGGGACTTTCCACTCCCGGACAGACCACGTAGTTGTGTCCATTCGGATACGCCTGGCGGAACACCCTCAAAGAGCGAGGATCGAACCGGTCGGGGTTCATTTTGCACTCGACGGCGTGAACGGTCTGATCGAGAACCAGGACAAAATCGATCTCGCGTCCGGACTTGTCACGCCAATAGCGCAGAGCGTGCCCCTGCGAGACAGCGCATAGCACATCGAGTACCAAGTGTTCCCATAGGATACCTCGATCGTCATCACGGATACTGCGCCAGCCTCGAACGAAACTCACGAAGCCGGTGTCAAACCCGTAAACACGAGGACGGCGTACGATTTCGCGACGGCCGCCGCCGTGGAACGCCGGAACCGCACGCAGCGCGCAGGCGATGCTCATAGCCTCCAGGTGGGCCTTGACCGTCGGACGACTCAAGTCGCACTCGCGAGCCAAGGCCGAATAGTCCACCAGACCGCCACTTTGCCGGAGGATCAAGCGCAGGAGATTGAGGAATCCCGTACGCTGCCGAATGCCAAAAAGCTCCTGGATATCGCGAGCGTAGAAACTGTCGAGCCATTCCGCGAAGAACTCGTCGTCCTTGCGAAGCGCCAGCAGCGATTCGGGCAAGCCTCCCTGCAACAGCCGATGATCCAGGTCGGGACTCTCAAAAGACCCTTCGCACTCGGGCCAGAGCACCGGCAGCAGATGGACAACGGTCTTACGCCCCGTCAGCGAGTCTCTGAACTTGCCCGTGGCGGCCAGTGTCGATGACCCTGTCGCGATGATTCGGATATGCCTGAACGCATCGGCTGCAACCTTGAGCACTCGGCTCGGGTCCGCAAGTCGGTGCACTTCATCCAGAGCGACCGTTGTGCCTTGCCTCACGGAACGGAAGAACAACTCAGGGTCCTCCAGACGACGGCTTGTCGAGGGCAGATCGCAGTTGAGATAGACCGCATCGGGCAGCATCTGTGTCAAGGTGGTCTTGCCCACCCGGCGCACACCCTGGAGCCAGACGATGGGCCGATTTCGCCATGCCTGTTCGATACGCGATAGCCAGTACGGTCTTGCCTTCATAGACCCTATTTATCATCCAGGCGACCAAATGTCAAATATACTTTCCATAGTTGCCCACTACAGTCGAGTCCACCCTGGGAGTCTCGATCTCCGGGGGAAATCCATGGGGAATCTCATTTTTCTCGCTTGACAAGACCCAGGAAAGCCGGTATGATAGGGGTATTATGAGGCAGAATTATTGCTTTAGCTTTAACTATTGGTGGTGGCCCAAGGAGACATATCCGACGGGCGAGCGATAATTTGCCATAGAAAAACCGCAAAGAACGATTTTTGACGCAGCCTGTTGGAACCAGCAGGCTGCGTTTTTTTTTGGTGTTTTGTCGGGCAGGTCAGTAGAACTTCGCTATCGTTGAGAGCCGGACATGGACGACTATCGACAGATCATACACAGCGCCGAGCCGGGCCAGATCGTTCCGATTGTCAAGCGGATCGACATCGGCGACCCCCTCGATTTCTTCGCCAAACTGACCGACTACGGCCGGGCCAAAAACTGCTGCCTGCTGGAATCCCGCGAGTACCTGGCGGGCACGAGCGCGCTGAGTTTCGGGACCGCCCGGCCGGCCCTGTATCTGACGGGCACGGGATCGGACTTCTGCATCCAGGCGCTGAGCAAGACGGGCAAGCGGATGCTCGGCTACCTGGCCGGCGACGAAACGCGGTTCGCCTTCTGCGAATCGGTGACGTTCGAGCCGGACCGGATCGTCGGGCGGATTCGGCCGACCGCAGGGACGATGGACGAGCAGACCCGGCTTCGCAGCACCAACCAGATGGACGTGCTGCGGGCGGTGGCGTTCGCCTTCCGTCTGGCCAGCAAGCCCTTCCGGGTCACCTGCGGCCTGCTCGGGGCCCTCAGCTACGACTTCGTGGACCAGTTCGAGAGGCTCCCGGCCAGCGAGCAGGACGTGCTGGGCAATCCGGACTACGAGTTGTTCTTCGCCGACAACATCTTCCTGATGGACCATGAGAACAACCAGGGCTATGTCGTCGTCAACTGCATCGTCACCAACGGCGACCACGAGGCGGCCGTGGCGGAGGCCCAGGACGCCTTCGACTACTACTTCAATATGGCCCGATTCCAGCCGCCCAAGGGCAAACGCCACGACGGCCCCCTGCCGCCCGCCTCGACCGACACCAGCCAGGCGGAGTATGAAGACATGGTTCGCACGGCCAAGCAGCACATCCTCGACGGGGACATTTTTCAGGTCGTGCTGAGCCGGACGATCACGGAGCCCTGCCCGGACGAGCCTTTGGACGTCTACAAGCGGCTGCGCAAGCTGAACCCGTCGCCCTACATGTTCTATCTGAACATGCCCAGCGCGGTGCTGATGGGCTCGAGCCCCGAGTTGAACCTGCGGGTCAGCGGGACCGGGCCGCGGCACGTCGAGATCCGACCGATCGCGGGCACCAAGCCGCGAGGACGCATCGACGGCGAGATCGACGCCGATACGGACTTTCGCTACGAAGCGGAGCTGAAGCTGGACCGCAAGGAACTGGCCGAGCACATGATGCTGGTAGACCTGGCGCGAAACGACATCGCCCGCGTGGCCGATCCCGGCAGCCGGGTCGTCAACGAACTGCTGACCGTCGAGAAATACGAATCCGTTCAACACCTGGTCAGCAATGTCAAGGGCACGCTTCGGCCCGATCTCGACGCCTTGAGCGCGTATCTGGCGACGATGAACATGGGGACGCTCACGGGCGCGCCGAAGATCGAGGCGATGAAGATTATCCGCAAGCTGGAAAAGAACAAGCGAGGCTACTACGGCGGGGCCGTCATGTACCTGACGGTGGACGGCCAGTTCGACAGTTGCATCACGATCCGAAGCCTTCAGGTCCGCGATCACACCGCCTACGTCCGCGCCGGCGCCGGGATCGTGCACGACAGCGTCCCGAAGACCGAATTCGAAGAGACCGAGCACAAGGCCCGCTCCTGCATCCGGGCCATTCGAGGACAGTAGTCACATGCGCAAGATATACACACCAGCCAATGTCGTCTTCATGCTGAGCACCACGCAGCGTTCTGAAGCATCGGGTCTGCGACTTTGTCATTCCGACCGAAGGACTGCCGAAGACAGACCGCAGTGGAGGAATCCAGCCATGGCCAAGAACACGTGCTGTCTATGGCCAGACCCCTCGACTGCACTTCGTTCCGCTCGGGGTGACAGGGGCATACTGGGCTCGGTGAGTTGAGAGGAGATTCCGATGGATGCCACATACGCCAAAGTCCTGTTCATCGACAACTTCGACTCGTTCACGTACAACCTCGTGGACGATTTCGGCAAGCGTCAGTGCGTGACTCGTGTCTATCGCGCCGACACGCGTCTCGACGATCTGATCGCGGTATCCGTCGAGTTCGATCCCGATCTGCTGGTGATCTCGCCGGGGCCGGGCAACCCGGACACCGCCGGCGTATCCCTGGCCGCGTTGGCGTACTTCCAGGACAAGCTGCCGGTCTTCGGGGTCTGTCTGGGACACCAGATCATCGTGCAGCATTTCGGCGGCAAGGTCGGCCACGCGCCGGAGCCGATGCACGGCAAGCCCTCGCGCGTCACCCACAACGAGAAAGGGCTGTTCGCGGGCATCGAGAATCCGCTTCAGGCCGGCCGGTACCACAGTCTGGCGGCGGTGCAATTGCCCGATTGCCTGGAGAGAACGGCCCAGTTCGAAGGCATCGTTATGGGCGTCCAGCACAAGGACCTGCCCATCTACGGCGTCCAGTTCCACCCGGAGAGCATTCTGACCCCGGCCGGGGGCAAGATCATCCAGAATATCCTGCACATTGCGGCCCAGAAGAGACAAACGGTAGGGAGCTAAGCCATGGCGACAATCACGGAGTACCTGGAAATCATCCTGGACGGCAGAGACCTCACGTTCGAGCAGGCCAAGGCCCTGCAGGACAAGATCTTCGAGGGCGAGGTCACGGAGGTCCAGATCGCGGCGTTTCTGGCCATGATGCGGATGAAGCGGGCCACGTCGGCCGAGATCGCCGGCCTGGCGCAGTCGCTGCGCGATCACGCCGTGCCGGTCAACGTAGGCATCGACAATCTGGTCGACACCTGCGGCACCGGCGGCGCGACGATCAAGACCTTCAACATCTCGACCGCCGCCGCCCTGGTCGCCGCCGGGGCGGGGGTTTACGTCGCCAAGCACGGCAACCGGGGCATCACGAGCAAGTGCGGCTCGGCCGACGTGCTCGACGAGCTGGGCGTGAAGATCGACCCCGGTCCGGACATCGTCGCCGAGTGCATCCGACGGGCCCGCATCGGATTCATGTTCGCCCCGAAGTTCCATCCGGCGATGCGCTTCGTCCAGCCGATCCGCAAGAGTCTGGACTTCCGGACCGCGTTCAACATTCTGGGGCCGCTGGCCAACCCCGCGCGAGTCACCGCCCAGGTGATGGGCGTGGCCGACGTCGAGCTGCTCGGCCGGATCGCCGAGACGCTCAAACTGCTGGGGACAAAACGTGCGATGGTCGTTCACGGCCAGGGCATGGACGAGATCAGCCTGCTGGGCAAGACGAAGGTCGTCGAGCTGCGCGACGGTCAGATCACGTCGATGGAACTCGACCCGGCGGAATTCGGCTTCACCGGCGCGTCCATCGACCAGTTGGGCAGCGGCGACGCCATCACCAACGCCGCCCTGGTCCGGAACATCCTCAGCGGCAAGGAGCGAGGGGCCCGTCGCGACATCGTCGTCCTCAACGCGTCGGCCGCCATCATCGTCGCCGGTCTGGTGGACAGCTTTCCACAGGCCCTCCCGCTGGCCGAGTATTCAATCGACGACGGGAAGGCCATGCACTGTCTTGAAACACTGATCGAGGTCTCCAACAAAGGGTGAGTTGCGTTCTTCTTATCGGGTCCTGACCATGTTGATACCCAAAGTCAAAATCTGTGGAATCACGAACTACGATGATGCCCTTGCGGCAATGGAAATGGGCGCCGATCTGATCGGATTCAATTTCTATCCGAAGAGCCCGCGTTACATCCGGCCCGAGGACGCCGCGCGAATCGTCAACCGGCTGCCGGCCTTCATCGACATTGCAGGAGTGTTCGTCAACAGCGCGCTCGACGAGACACGGGAGATCGCCAGCCAGTGCCAGCTCGACTGGATTCAGTTGCACGGTGATGAGAACGCCGAGTTCTGCCGATGGCTGGCTTACGACAGCCCCAAGACGATGAAGGCGATCCGGGTCAAGGACAGCAGCGACATCCGGCAGGCGGACGGCTTCTTCACCGACGCCATCCTGTTCGATGCGTACGACCCCAGCAAGTATGGGGGCACGGGACTGACGTTCGACTGGAACATCATCGGCCACGTCGGTAAGCGGATCTTTTTGGCCGGCGGGATCAATCCGGACAACGCGGTCGCGGCCATCGAGCTCGGCGTCTACGGGATCGACGTGTGCAGCGGGGTCGAGGCCTCGCCCGGCAAGAAGGACCACCGCAAGATGCGGCAGCTCTTCGACAACATACGACACCTCAGAGCATAGGTCCTATCGGTCCTGTGCAACCCATGACAAAGGAACGATTCGCATGAAACACAAAGGCAGATACGGCAACTACGGCGGCTATTACGTGCCCGAGGTGCTCATCCCGGTGCTGGAGGAACTGGAGGAGGCGTTCGACCGATTTCGCGACGATCCGGTATTCGTGGCGGAACTGTCTGATCTTTCGACGCATTACGCCGGCCGCCCCACCCCGCTGTACCATGCGAAGCGATTCAGCGAGCACGTCGGGTTCAAGGTCTATCTCAAACGGGAGGACCTGCTCCACGGCGGCGCGCACAAGGTCAACAATACGCTCGGCCAGGGCCTGCTCGCCAAATACATGGGCAAGAGCAAGCTGATCGCCGAGACCGGCGCGGGTCAGCACGGTCTGGCGACGGCGATGATCGGGGCCCTGCTCGGGATGGAGACGAAGATCTTCATGGGCGTGACGGATGTCGAGCGGCAGAGCGTCAACGTCCATAAGATGAAGCTCTGCGGCGCCGAGGTGGTGCCCGTCGAGGGCGGCACCGGCACATTGAAGGACGCCATCAACGACGCGTTGCGGTACTGGACGTCGCACGTGACCGACACGTTCTATCTGTTCGGCACAGCGGCCGGGCCGCATCCTTATCCGACCATCGTCCGGCATTTCCAGAGCTGCATCAGCCGAGAGGCGCGCCAACAGTTTCTCGACCAGACGGGCCGCCTGCCCGATATGGTGGTCGCCTGCGTCGGGGGCGGCAGCAACGCCATCGGGGCCTTCGCCCACTTCATCGACGACCCGGACGTCAAGCTCATCGGCGTCGAAGCCGGCGGCCAGGGGGTCGCCACGGGCAGGCATGCCGCCAGTATCGTCGCGGGCACGCCCGGCGTCCTTCACGGCGCCCGATCCTATCTGCTCCAGGATGCCGAGGGCCAGGTCATGGACACCGAGTCGATCAGCGCCGGCCTGGACTATCCGGGGGTCGGCCCGGAACACTGCTACCTCAGTGACATCGGCCGGGCCCAATATGTCGCCGCCGACGATGCGGAGGTGCTGGAGACGTTTGGCCTGCTGACGCGCATCGAGGGCATCCTGCCGGCGCTGGAGAGCACGCACGCACTGGCGTACGTGGCCGGTCTGAAGGGCACACTGGGTCCGGAGACCATCGTCATGGTCAATCTTTCCGGCCGGGGTGACAAAGACGTCGGCATCGTAGAACAACATCGACCGTTGGAATAGGTCCCATCGGACCTATAGGACCTATTCAGAGACAACCTAACCAGGATCGACACAAATGAAATCCTATCGTGACGTGTTTTCCGAACTGAGCCGGCAGAACCGCGCGGCACTGATCCCGTTCTTCGTCGTCGGCGACCCGGACTTCGACACCAGCCTGGCCCTGGTCAAGGCCGCAATCGACGCGGGGGCCGACATCCTCGAACTGGGCATCCCCTTCTCGGACCCGATCGCCGACGGCCCGACCATTCAGAAGGCGGACATCCGCGCGGCGCGCAGCGGGATGAACGTGCGGCGGGCGATGGAGTTCATCCGGCACGTCAAGCAGTACCGGGACATCCCCATCGGCCTGCTGATGTACTACAATCTCGTCTGTCACTATGGCAAGGCCGAGTTCTTCCGCGACGCCCGCGACGCCGGGGTCAATAGCGTCCTGATAGCCGACATGACGATCGACGACGCCGACGAGGTGCTCGGCTCGGTCCGCGCCGCCGGCCTGGACAGCGTTTTCATGGTCACGCCCAACACCTCGCCCGAGCGGATGAAACAGATCGCCGCCCAGACAACAGGGTTCATCTACACGGTGAGCGTGCTCGGCGTCACCGGCAGCCGGGACGCCCTCTCCGACAGCGTCGAAGACCTGGTCCGCCGGCTCAAGTCGCTCACGGACGTGCCGGTCTGCGTGGGGTTCGGCATCAGCAAGCCCGAGCATGCGCGGGCGGTGGCCGATGCCGGCGCCGACGGCGCCATCATCGGCTCGCGGATCGTGGGCATGATCGAGGCCCATCTGGACGATCCGGGCCGGGCGATCGCCGAGGTCTCCGCCTTCATCAAGCAGGTCAAGACCACCCTTTGCGAGGCATAGGTTCGGCAGGTCCTATAGGACGTAGCGGTTCGGGCATACGACGCAGACAGGCCTGCGTCGCAACCCCTATTTTTGCCCGTGAATATGAACCTTTGCCGCATGACGGCAGTACAAACCCCTACGCAATACCCCCAAGCGAGTAGATTAAGTGGGGTATGATGACGAAACTGCCGAAGAACAAGGCAAGTTGGATGAAACCATTGCTTGTAGGAGGATATGGCCATGACATGGAAACGCAACTCGATCCTCGTCGCATCGGCGGTGCTGTTTTTGGCGTCGATCTCGGCCGCGCAGGGCGGCTCGCAGCCCGCCGGCCAGGACCCGGCCGGCCAGCGCGCGGCGATGCAACAGCAGCAACGCGTCCAGGCCTTGCAGCAGCAGATCGATGAACTGAAGACCCAGCAGGACTCGCTGATCGCCCAGTTGCAGGGGATCCACGCCACCGCCGTCAAGGAGAAGGCGACCGAGACGGCCGGCAAGGTCGAGAAGCTCATCGCGGCCCAGCAGGAGACCTTCCGCACCCGCGTGGCACAGCTTAAGCAACAGCAACAGAGAATGGCGGAAGCGACGCGGCAGCGAGCCGAGCGGCCCGAGCGTGCCGCGCGCCGGGGCCGACGTGCGCCCGACGTGGAGCTCAAGAGCTTCGACGGACGGACCTATAAGCTCTCCGACCTCGAAGGCCGGATCGTCGTCCTCGAATGGTTCAACATGGAATGCCCCTTCTCGTTGTACCATTATGCCACAAAGCCGACGATGGTCCAACTGGCCAACAAGTACAAGGACAAGGAAGTCGTCTGGCTGGCCGTCAACAGCACCAACCACACGAAGCCGGAGGCCAACCTTGCATTCATCAAGGAGCACAAGCTGCCCTTCCCCATCATCGACGATCGGTCCGGCCAGATCGGGCGGGCTTTCGGCGCACGGACGACACCGCATATGTTCGTCATCGACCGGGACGGCGTGATCGTTTACCAGGGTGCGATCGACAACGCCCCGATGGGCAAGGTCGAGGCCAACGTCGCCAACGTTAACCATGTGGACCAGGCCCTCTCGCAGTTGCTGGCGGGCCAGCCGGTCAGTACGACCACGACACCCCCCTACGGCTGTTCGGTCAAGTATCCCAGTCCGTAGACCAACGAACGAACCGTTGTGACGGACCGAGAGGCCGTCGCATCAGATGAACTGTCCAGAACCGGATGGGCCCCTGTTTGTCGGCGCGTTGAGACAGACACAACCACTGGCAACCAGGGGCCCTGTCCATTACAATGAGCTTCCCGAGCAGACTCCGAGACCTGGCGCAGGGATCGGACGAAACCGTTCGCACAAGAAAGGGAGGCTCACGATGCAACGATGGCGATCGAACCTGTCGGCCTTCACGGCTTCCGCAATCCTTCTGCCCCTTCTCCTGATCGGCTGGTCGTCTACAACGGCGCCGGCCGCCGCCGAAAAGCTGACCTACCTTGACCTGATCGGTCGGCTGACCGATCTGGAGCACCTCGCCACCCTGCCCGAGTCCGGCCAGAGCTGCGCCCAATGGTCGAGCTGGGACCGGCGCAGTAGATACGACAAGGCCTCTGGCACGTACATCGACTGGGACGCCAACGGCGACGGGGACGGGATCATCCGCCGCGAAGGTGACGAACTGGTCTTCGCGGAGATGGAAGGTCCCGGCGTGATCTGGCGGATCTGGTCGGCGCTGCCCAAGGAAGGACGCGCGAAGATCTACCTCGATGGGGCCACCGAGCCGGCCATCGACCTGCCCTTCATCGGATACTTCAATCGGGAGAATGAGCCGTTCACGTATCCGGCCCTTGTCCACGAAACGGCACGCGGGCAGAACTGCTACGTCCCGATCCCCTTCCAGAAGTCCTGCAAGATCACCGCGCAGGGCGACTGGGGCGCGTACTATCACTTCACCTATACGACCTACCCGAAGGGAACGATCCTGCCGACCTTCACGCGAAAACTGTCTCCCGCCGAGAAGGACGCGCTGGCGAAGGCCGACGAGATCCTCAGCGGGTGCGGCCCGTTCGCACCGCCGCAGCCGGACGAGAAGATCGCAACGCACAACCTCAGCTCCCGTGGCGGCGGCGTCTGCGTGATCAGCGACATGAAAGGCCCGGGCGCAATCAAGACCCTTCGACTGAGGCTCGATCCACCGGCCGAACGGGAGGACCGCGAGGCGCTTCGCGAGTGGACGATTCAGATCCGTTGGGACGGCGAGAAGTTGCCGAGCGTCTGGGCGCCACTGGGCGACTTCTTCGGCACCGCCGCCGGCGCCAATGCCTATCGCTCGCTGCCCTGCGGACTGACCGAAGACGGCTGGTGGTACTCGCACTGGTTTATGCCCTTCGCCTCCGGCTACGAGATCACACTGGTCAACGACGGCGATCAACAACGCCAGGTCCAACTGGAGGTCGTGACGGTCCCGCTCCAAGGCAATGCCCGTCGGCTCGGCCGTTTTCATGCCAAGTGGCATCGCGATGCGTTCCTCCCGGAAGACCCCGAGCGTCGGAAGATCGATTGGACGATGCTCAAGACGCGAGGGCGAGGCCGGTTCTGCGGCGTGATGCTGCACGTCTGGAACCCGCGCGGCGGCTGGTGGGGCGAGGGCGACGAGAAGTTCTTCGTCGACGGCGAGAAGTTCCCCTCGACCTTCGGCACCGGCTCGGAGGACTACTTCGGCTACGCCTGGTGCGACCCGACGCTGTTCGAGAACTGCTACCACAACCAGACGATCAGCATGAGCAACCGCGGGCACATCTCGGTCAACCGCTGGCACATCACCGACAACGTGCCGTTCCAGAAGTCGTTCGAGGCGGCCATTGAGAAATACTATCCGAACGACAGGCCCACGCTGTACGCCGCGACCGCGTACTGGTATCAAGCCGCCGGACAAAGCGACCCGTACGAGCCGGTCGGTGTCGAAGAACGCACTGGCTACTGGACGCCCATCGAGGCATTCAAGGTCAAAGGCGCTCTCGAAGGTGAGAGCTTGAAGGTCCTGGCCAAAAGCACAGGCAACGCGGCCCCGCAGGACATGTACGGCTTCGGGCCCGACTGGAGCGGCGATACGCACCTGTGGTGGACGGACGCCCGGCCCGGCGCGACGCTGGACTTGGCCGTGCCTGTGCAGAAGACTGGCGTCTATCGGCTCAAGATGCAGTTGACCAGGGCCGTCGACTACGGCATCGCGCAGTTCTATCTCGACGGCAGGAAGCTGGGTGGTCCCATCGATCTGTACAACGACGGCGTGGTCGCCACGGGCGAACTGGACATGGGCCTGCATGAACTGTCTGTCGGCGAGCACGTGTTGCGGATCGAGATCGTCGGCGCCAACGACAGGGCCGTCAAGAGCTACATGGTCGGACTCGATTACGTGAAACTCGAAGAGGCGGCGCCGGCGTTCTACCTGCCCGAGGACCCCGACTACACGATTCTGGATTCGGTGGCCGATTCGGTCCGCTTCACCATCGAGCGGACCCTGGTCGAATACAAGGGCAACCTGTCGAGCAAATCCAGCTTCGTCGACAAGGACGGCAACATCATGGGCTGGCACGACTTCGGCAATCTGGAAGGCCCCGGCTGGGCCGCCAACGCCGTCGGCGGCGCGTACGAACTCCACGCCTATGCCCAGTACACCAAGGACCCGGTCCTGGAAGGCAAGGCCCTGTCGATCCTGGACCACGTGCTGACCGCCGGCTTCATCGATTACGAGACGGGCTTCATCATCGGATATCGCGAAACCACCACCGACCGCTTCTGCCTGAACTATCAGCACAAGGACAACTGGTTCTGTCCCGGCTCGATGGCGAAGATCGCCTATCAACTGCTGCTGTTCAGCGACGTGGTCGCCGAGCCGCGAAAGAGCCGCATGCGTCAGGTTGCGGTCAAGACCGCTCAGTGGATCGATACGAACGTGAAGTCCACGCCCAACGGATGGTATCCCCGACGCTGCAAGCCCAACGGCGAACACCATCCGCAGAACGCCTACGGCGACGGGGATATCCTCTTCGAGAAGAGCGGCGACAGCCTGTTCATCCTCCAGCTCTACACGGCATTGACGCAGCGGAACCTGGCGGACTACACCGAGACCGTCCGTGCGAAGATCAAGGTCTTCATGGACGCCGGTGGCTTCTTCGGGAGCATCAACCACGACACCTACGACGAACACGAGAACGTCGCCTATTCGGTGGCGTTTCGCGTCCTGCGCCGGGCCGCCTCGCTGCTGAAGGACGAGCGCGTCCGCGCCTTCGCCTACGACAAGTGCCTGGCGGGGCTCGACCGGTTCAAGATGGCCGAGGATCGCAACGGCGTGCAGACCAAGGGCCTGCTCTACATGGAGGACAGTTGGGACACGGCCTACCTCTGGGAGAACGCCGAGGCGTCGCTGGCCTATCTCGAAGCGTATCAGGACACGGGCAACACCGCGTATCTGCTCGACGGACTGACCATTCTTCGCGCCATCTCCAAACACCACCAGCGCGACACGGGCTTCCTGACGGAGGGCGTCGACTGGAACAACCACGTGGGCCAACAGCACCACTTCGACAACGCCGAGTTCGGCGCGATCAAGTACACCGAGCCATTCCTGAACAACCTTCACATCGTCGAACCGACGCTGCTGGCGGTCGAACTGGGGATAGCGGGAGGCACGGCTATGGCCCCGTGATCTCGATTCGTCGGGCGTCCTCCGAGACGAGCAGATGCGGCCGCTTCTCAATGCCGAGAATCTCGGCGTGGGAATCAGCCATGCGCCGGTACCAGAGCGTCGCCTTCAGATGCACTTGGCGTCCGGCCAGATTCGGCGGCACCTGCCAGGTATACTTCTCGACGCGGGTCTCGCCGGGGGCCAGGCGATTCCCGACGATTCGGACCGCATACCACTGGCCGAATGTCACCTTGCCGGCCGAGTCCAGAAACACGTCGTGATAGATGCGGTCGCCCTCGGGCAACGAGTCGCGGGAGATCGCCTGACTGGCCGTGCTGTGGCTGGGATAGGCCTCGGCCCGGCTCGACGTGATGAAGTAATGGTCGTCCGGGTCGTGTGGGTTCGGCGGTACAGGGATGTGCTGGAGTTCGCGGCCCTCGGCGTCGCAGACGGCCACGCGCAGCCAGACGTCCCGCTCTTCCGTCGCTCCGGTGGGGAACAGATGGCCCGTGGCAATATCGCTGATCGACACCTCGAACGTTACAGCACTTCCAGCGGCAACCGTTCCGGCGTCCAGACCCAGCTTCACGCGGGCGGCCCCTTCGACGAAGCCCGTGAACCCCCCGCCGAACCAGTGGGCGTGGTTCCACGGTCGTTCGCGGCCCATCTTGGCCGGCTTGCCCTCACGCGGCGGCATGTGGCAGAACTGGCAGACGATGTCGCGACTGGCATAGGGCGTGTCGAGCCATTCGCGATGCGTGGCCTTGACGAAGACGCCGAACGTATTCTGCTCGTTATGACAGATGCCGCACAGCTCAGCGCTCTCAAACAGCTCGGAGACCTGGGTCTTGTGGTACGGCGACCAGGGGAACTCCAGGTCGGCCCGCTTGGTATTTCGGCCGGGCCCGGCGTCCACGCGATAGTTGTGGTTGACCGGATCGCGCTGGGCGATACCCGAAAGCGAATGGCAGAAATCGCAGAATACGCCCCGGTCCGCCTGGCGCTTAAGGTCCGGCAACGGATTGCGTCCGATGCGGCCGGAGGCCTCCTGCAGGGGACCGTGTTCGAGACCGGTCCGGACCTGACCTATGGTCCGGTAGGAATCCAGCCAGGGCCAGGCGCGGTCCCAGAAGTTGTCGGGCCGCTCGACTTCGGGCGGCGGCACGACACCCGAGAGAAACGCCGACGGCGAATGGCAGCCCAGACAATCGGCGGCGAGACCTTCCATCTTCGGATCGCGAGCGGAGTCCTTGACGGCGTACTGGAAATACTGGGCTTGGAAGAAATCGCCCGTATACGCCCGCGACATCTGCGAGCTCGACCAGTCGGCATACCGCTCGTAGTGGCATCCGACGCAGTCGTAGGGATCTTCCCAGTGATCCATGCTGTGCGCCGGTTTCCTCTCCGCGGCGCCGCCGAACGGCCTGGCGAGCAGCAGTGCGCCGCCGCAGGCCGACACAATCAACATCACCTGGCCGATTCTCTTGATGGGGAGCCGAGCGATCATAGGAACCTCCCGAGGTCTTTTAGAGGATTTGCGTTCAGAACAGAAACTCGAAGGTGATGATGCTCTTGAGGACGACGTCGTCGGCCTCGCCGCCCAGACCGAAGCCGGTTCCGACGTTCCAGTGCGCTTTCCAGCTCGGATGGCGGGTGTAGTAGACGTCCAGCACGGGGAAGACGTAGTGGCCCTGCCGGCTGGAGCCCTTCGGACGGGAGACTTCGCCGATCTCGCCATAGAACTCGACGCCGGGACGAACGGCCCAGTCCGGGGTGTTCCACAGGCCGTCGCCCGCATCGTCATAATAGAATCCCGCCGCGTAGGCGAACTCGACGCCCTCGTCCACATCGTCGCCGCTGGTCTTCTTCTCAAGGATCGGGTTCAGCGCGATCCGGATCGGGCCGAGGTCCTTCTCGATGACCAGACGGAACTCGAACTTCTCCGCATCGTCGTAGTCCTTGTCGGGGATGATGTACTCGCCGTAGAGCGCCAAATCGAAGGGCCGCTCGAACTTCTCGAACAACCGGTAGCGGGCCAGCAGCTTCGACCGGATGTACTCGAAGCTCCCGCCTTGGGGATCCAGGCAATCCGCGTAGTAGCCGACTGTCAACTTGTGCGACAGGCCGTACTCGACCTCGAAGGAATGAGCCCACATCTTCTCCCGCGACACGGTCTTGTCGAAGTAGCCCATTTCCCGGTCGGAGGAGGCGATGTAGGTGGTCCAGTAGCTGAACTCGATCGCACCGGCATCGGCGGTCTTGTATTCATAAACCCGAAAGAACTGGCCGCGCGCCGCAGCCGCCGCGAAAAGGAACACGAGTAAGGCCGGCCACAAACGAAAGACATCACGCCTCGATCGTCGCGTCGAGGTCATACCCGATGAATCGATCCCACAACTCATGTCGGACTCCTTCTGAATCTGGGCTTTGGGGCGGCGTTGCGATGGGCAGACGGCGGCAATGGGACAGAGGGCGTCACGTTCGGAACGAGACGCGAAACAACCGTGCGTTCTGACGCAGAGGCTCTCATACGGTCCCCAATCCGTGGTTTCGATTTCCTTTGCGTACGCAATCTCCTCTACGCTACAATCGTGGCGATGTCAACAGAAATTCGCGGGATGGTCGTCTTCGACACAGGAGTTGACAACATGAGACAGCAGCGAGCGATTTCGATTCTGGCAGTCACCGCCGTCGTGTTGACCGGCATCTTGGGAACCGGCCTGGCGTGGGGCGAGGAGCATCTGGTGCCGGCGGACAAGCAACTGACGGCCGCCTATCTGCACAGTCTTCGCGAACGAGGCGAGCGTGCGGTCTACGCCGCCTCGGAGTCACAGACCCTCGGCATGCCCGTCGGCGGGATCGCCACCGGCCAGATGTATCTGCGAAGCGACGGCACGCTCGGCCTGTGGCACATCTTCAATCGGCACATCTTCACCGGCTACGGCCTGGACTGCTATCGCACCTACCGGCCCGACAGTCCGATTGAGTCGGGATTCGCAGTAGTTGTCGGCAGCGGTGGCGACCGAATGCTCAAGCCGCTGAACCAGGACTTCGGTACGGTGGAATTCACGGGAGAGTATCCCATCGGCCTGGTGCGATACCGCGCCGATGGCCTTCCGATCGAGGTTGAGATGGAGGCCTTCTCGCCGTTCATCCCGCTGAACGCCCCCGACTCCGCCTTACCGGCGACGCTCTTTCACGTCACGCTGAAGAACACCTCCGACAGATCACAGCAGGCGAGCGTCCTGGGCTGGGTGGAGAACGCCGTTTGCTTCCACTCGATCCGGTCGCGCGGCGTGTTGCGACAGACCGAGATCGCGGAGCAAAGCGGCCGGACACTGATCGTCCACACGGCCAACGAACCTCCAAAGGAACAGGCGCCGGCCCCACGCCCGAAGATCGTCGTGATGGACTTCGAAGGGCCGGACTATGGGGACTGGGAAGTCACGGGCGAGGCCTTCGGCAAGGGGCCTGCCCACGGCACCCTGCCGAATCAGCAGTCCGTCAGCGGCTTTCTCGGGGGCGGCCTGGTCAACACCTATCTCGGAGGCGACGGCCCGCACGGCACGCTGACCTCGCCTGCCGTGAAGATCGACCGCAAGTACATCAACTTCCTGATCGGCGGCGGCAGCCACGCCGACGAGACGTGCATCAACCTGATCGTCGATGGGCAGGTCGTGCGGACGGCAACGGGCAAGGACAATGAGAAGCTCGAATGGCACTTCTGGCACGTCGAAGACCTTGAGGGCAAGACCGCCCGCATCGAGATCGTCGACCGTCACTCGGGTGGCTGGGGACACATCAACATCGATCAGATCGAACTGGCCGACGAGGCCTATGACGCGGATATGGGCCCGTTTGACAAGCTGCCTGACTACGGTTCGCTCGTGCTGGCAGTCGACGGAGCCGCACGCACATCCACGGATCGACTGCTCTTCATGGGCAAGCCTTGTCCCGCGGTCGAAACAGAAGGGATCGAGTTGGCCCCGGGGCAGACGAAGACGTTCACGTTCGTGTTGGCGTGGTTCTTCCCGAACCACCAGAACGGTCGTGAATACGCCAATCGTTTCAACAGCGCTGCCGGCGTAGCCCATTATGTACTCGACAACCACAAGCGGCTCAGCGAGCAAACCAGGCTCTGGCACCAGACGTTCTATGAGGACAGCACACTGCCCCGCTGGCTGTTGTTTCGTCTCCACTCGACGGTGGCCAATCTCGCGACGGGCACGTGCCAATGGTGGAAGAACGGGCGGTTCTGGGCGTGGGAAGGCGTCGGCTGCTGCGCCGGGACGTGTACGCACGTGTGGAACTACGCCCACGCGCCGGCGCGGCTGTTTCCTGAACTGGAGCGCAGCGCGCGGGAAATGCAGGACTTCGGCGAGGGCTTCCATCCCGACAGCGGGCTGGTCGGCTTCCGCAGCGACGCCGCATACGCTGCCGACGGACAAGCGGGAACCATCCTGAAGGCGTACCGCGAACACCTCTGCTCGGCCGACGACGCATTCCTCAAGCGCAATTGGCCCCGCATCAAGAAGGCGCTGGAATTCTCGATCCGTCAGGACGGCGACGACAACGGCCTGATCGAGAACAGCCAGCACAACACCTTCGACATCAACTTCGAGGGCCCCAACACGTTCGTCGGAGCGATGTATCTGGCCGCCCTGCGAGCCGGCGAAGCAATGGCTCGTGAGATGGGAGACGACGCCTTCGCCGAGCGATGCCAGCGGATCTTCAACAGCGGCTGGCGGCTGACGATGGAGCGGCTGTGGGACGGCGAGTACTTCATCCAGCTCGTCGATCTGGACAAGCACCCGAAGCACCAATACGGCAAAGGCTGCCTGTCCGACCAGCTCTTCGGCCAGGGCTGGGCCCATCAACTGGGTCTCGGCTATCTCTATCCTTCGGCCACGGTCAGACAGGCCCTGCGCTCAATCTGGAAATACAACTGGGCCCCGGACGTCGGCCCGTACAACGCGGCGCATAAGCCGGAGCGATGGTTCGTCTCGCCCGGTGAGGCGGGCCTGTTCACCTGCACCTGGCCCAAGAGCGAGTTCATGGCCGAGGGCGTGCGGTACCGCAGCGAGGTCTGGACGGGGATCGAATACCAGGTCGCCGGACATATGGCGTGGGAAGGCATGATCGACGAGGCACTGGCGATCTGCCGCGCCGTGCACGATCGCTACCACCCGGCCCGACACAACCCCTTCAACGAAGTCGAGTGCGGCGACCACTACGCGCGGGCCATGGCCAGTTGGAGCGTGTACACCGCCCTGTGCGGGTTCGAATGCCACGGGCCGATGGGCCATATCGGCTTCGCTCCCCGGATGAGCCCGGAGGACTTCAAGGCCGCCTTCACCGCTGCCGAGGGCTGGGGGCTGTTCACACAGAAACGCAACGAGAACACACAACGCGAGCAGATCGAGTTGCGATGGGGACAGATGAACCTCAAGACGCTCGCGTTCGCCGTTGGGCCGGAGTGGAGGGATGTCCAGGTCACCGTCCGCAGCGCCGGCCGGACGCTGAGTGCCAAGCACTCTCTGCAAGCCAACCAGGTTCGAATCGAGTTGGCCGAACCCTTGCTGCTGTCGGAGGGCAGGACGCTGGACGTGGAGATCCGCAGGTAATCTTCCGCGGCTGTACGAGAACTCGCGCCAACGGGCCGCGTACAGGGTCATGGCGTCGGCGGGCCGAGGCCGACCCCGGGCGCCGCAGACAACAATGCAGGAGACACGCGCATGGAGATCAAGATCACCAGCCCTGCGTTTCCCGACGGAGGCGAGATACCGACCCGGTACACCTGCGACGGACAGGACCATTCGCCCCCTCTGAAATGGGACTGCCTGCCCCCGGGGACACAGGCAATCGCCCTGGTCTGCGACGATCCCGACGCCCCGATAGGGACATTCGTACACTGGGTGCTGTACAACCTTCCCGGCGAATTGCACGAGTTGCCCGAGGGCCTGCCCGGACAAGCCACGTTGCCCGACGGCTCGCAACAGGGCATAAGTGATTTCGGTAGGCTCGGTTACGGCGGACCCTGTCCACCGAGCGGGACGCACCGCTACTACTTCAGGATCTACGCACTGGACGCCAAGGTGGCGCCGGGCCACGACGCGGGAAAGGCCGACCTGCTCAGGGCCATGAAGGGTCACATCCTGGGCGAAGGACAAACCATGGGCAAATACCGCCGGTGCTGACGAGACAAGACGCGACCTTGGCCCCGCCGCGCGTAAACCTCCCGCGTGCCGGGCTTTTTTCTGTCCCTCGATATCGGCGTCCCGTATACTGATCCAATCCCATTGTCAAACGAAGAAATACTTGGTCAAGGAACTGTTTCGGGAGGAAAAGAAAGATGACGAAGTCAAGCGGGTATAAGAAAGCACTGATCTTGTCCGTCCTATGCGCGGCGGGCCTTGCGGTCGTTGGTCCGGCGGCCTCGGGCGATCCGATGAAAATGGTCCCGGCCGACAGCCTGTTCTGCGTCCGGATCAACAACCTCGACGGGGCCCTGGGGCAGATCGACATGTTCCTGTCCGGGCTGTTTCCGATGGGGGTCTCCATGCCCGTCAAGGCGCAGTTGGCCCAGTTCCTCGGAAGCGCCCAGCCGCAGGGCGTCAACATGTCGGGGGGCTTCGTCGTATTCGGCCCCCTTCCGGGCGGCGGTCCCGATCCCAGCCGCGTCGGCGTGCTCGTCCCGGTCCGTAACTATCAGCAGTTTGTCTCCGGCAACGCCAACGTCGGCCAGCCCGACGGGCGGGGCATCTCCAAGATCGGTCCGGAGGGCGCTGCCATGCTGGCGACCGTCGAAGTCGGCGGCTACGCCCTGGTCAGCACGATCGGAAACGAAGAAGCCCTGACGACCATGAAGACCTCGGGCGCCGGCGCATCGACCTTGGCAGCCGCCCTGGACGCTGCCGAACTGAAACGCTCAACAGATGCCCCGGTCTGGATCTATGCCAACGTCGAACTGGCCGGCAAGCTCTTCGGTCCGATGATCCAGGCCAAGATTGAGGAAGCCAAGCAGGGAATGCAGGCGATGCAGGCCCAGGGCCAGGACGCGATGGCCAAGCAGGCGACGGCCAACATCGAGGCGTCGGCCGCCATCCTCGACGTGTTGCTGAAAGAGACCAAGTACTTCAGTGTCTCGCTGAGCCCCAGCTTCGAGAAGATCGGCGCCAGCTTCGTGCTGGCGGCCGCGCCCGGCTCCAGCATGGCCGACATGTTCAAGGGCGACTCGGCCGGTGGCGCCAACAAACTCCTCGGCTACATGCAGGATGGGGCGGCCGTCAACTTCGCCGGATCCATGAGCAGCCCCTTCTGGCGGAAGGTCAACGAGGCCTACATCGACCTGATGCCGAAGATGATGGGTGAGAAGGCGTCAGGTGATGACATCGCCGCCTTCAAGAAGCTGGCGACCGACGCCATGGACGCCTTTGGCGGGGCCCTGGCCGGCTCGTTCTCCGTGGACACCAGCAGCAAGCCGCCCTTCCAGGTGACCTACGTGGCCGATGTGAAGGACTCGGCGAAGTTCTACAAGGTCCTGGAAGAGGCATCCAAGGCCATGACCGCCGGATCGCTGGCCGATCTCTACAAGGAGATGGGCATGCAGATGTCGTTCGATCTGAAGCGCAACACGTCGAACCACCAAGGCGTGTCGATCGACAGCATCAAGTTCAACGTGAAGGGCACCGACTCCGATTCACCGGCCACCCAGGCGATCGAGGCCATGTATGGCGACGGGCTCGATATCCAGATGGCCACGGTGAACAACCAGCTCGTCTACGCCTTGGGCCAGAATTCCCAGGACGCGGTCCAGAAGCTGATCGATCAGGTCAAGGCGGGCGGTCCGAAGCAGGTCGCCGGCGAAGCCCAGGCCGCCCTGGCCATGATCCCGGGCGCCGAGAAGGCGGACTTCTTCATGACGATCAACGTCCTGCGTCTGATGAAGATGGCCGGGGCGTTCGCGCCGATCCCCATGCCCCAGACGGACATCCCCACACAGAGCAGCCTTGCGGTGGCCTCCGACGCCGCCAACGGCAAGATGACGGTGGACCTGGCCGTTCCGAAGCAGCACGTGCTCGAAATCATGGGTGCCGTGATGCAGATGCAGCAACAGCACATGGACAACTGACGGCGGATCCGGGCCTCTGGTTACAGCCACAGCGCCCGCCCGTGTCGAATACGGCTCTCGTCGATCTGAGGGGACGCTACAATCGGTGTCACTTCAGGTCGGCGAGAGCAATCGTTTTGCCCACCCCCCCGGCAAGACAGCGATCCCCGAAGTGCTTCAGAAAAAGGTTCTGCGCCTTCTCGCCCGTGCAATGCGTCGGCGCGACGTACTGGACGCCGAGTCGCTTGAAGGTGCGGATAACTCGTTCGATCCGGCTGTCCGTGGCCCATCCCAGGTGGAAGCCGCCCATCACCAGCACGATGTCCCCTTCATGCAGGGCCCGCACCTGCTCGACGATCCGGTCCGCACCGGGATGGGCGCAGCCGGTCAGGACGACCAGTCCTCTGACGGTGCGAACGACCAAAGTCTGTTCGTGAATCCGCCGGCCCACTCGTCCGGTCGAATGCACGCAGGGACAAATCGTCGTCGGTAATTCGACCTCGACAACGCCTGTTCCATACGCTCGCACCGTCTCCTTGAAGCGCGCGGGGAAGGACTCCAGAAGGAAGACCTCGACGGACGGATTGACCTTCAGGAAGCCCACAAGTCCGCCCGTGTGGTCGGCGTGGACGTGCGAGAGGACGACGCTGTCGATGCGCCGGGGATCGATCTCCATCGACGCCATATTCTCCAGGAGCAGCGTTCCGTCACTGCCGGTGTCGAACAGGATTGCTTTTTCGGGCCCCGTCACCACCGCCGCAAACCCCCAGGCCGTTCTCAACCGGCCGTCGAAGGGGCAGTTGTCGTGGACGATCTCTATCGTCAGATTCGCCAAAGCCGGCGTCTCGGCCGGACGGGGGGCGTGTTCCATAGCGTCTGTCTCTTTTCTGCCTTGCGTCTGCTCGGTCCTTCCACGATGCCCCTTCCAGCCAGCGTGGCTCGTGAAGGCCATGCCGGCATCGAAAGTCACAGTCCGAAGCCGCGACAAGTATACCGCCGCGTGGGCGTGCACGAAACCACCATACGGCCGCAAGCCCCCGCAAACCAGCCTTTTGCCTTGACGGACCGTACGGGGCCACTATAATGGCATTGGTCGGTGCGGCACCTCCAACAGGAACCGTCGCATTCGGCCGTGGAGCGAATCGCGACGCAGGGTCTTGGACACTCAGGAGTATTCGCTCGCTCAGGGAAACACGGCATGGACACCAAGTTCAATGTGTTTGAAGTCCTGCAGATCGCCGAGCAGATCGAGAACAAGGGCGCCCGGTATTACCTGAAGACTGCGCAGCTCTTTGCCGACCCGGAGATCCGCGACATCCACTATCGCCTGGCCAACTGGAAGGCCAAACATGTCAAGATCTGGGCCCGGATGCGAAAGCGATTCTCCGAGAAGACCGGCGAATTCGGCACGTTCGATCCGGACAACTACGTGCTGTCCAACCCGGAGGTGATGGCCGGACTGACCTGGTTCGGCACCAAGCAGGACACGCCCGGACGACTGACCGGCAAGGAGACCAAGCGACAGATCCTCCGCGACGCCGTTCGCCGCGCCAACGAGGTGATCATCTTCTACCAGGGTCTGAAAGACTTCGCACGCGATCCGGCAACCCAGGAGATCCTCGACAAGGTCGTTCGCGAAGAAGCCCGCCAGATCCACCTGCTCAACGAAGAACTCGCCAGGGCCTGACGCCGACGCCCCACTGCACCGCATCGGCACGAATCGGTCACGAAATGACCCGCTTCTTGGCCGAGGCAAAATCCCCGGCAAGGAGCCTTCCAATCGGCTTGAGTGTATCAAACTGCATCAGGACGATGCGCAGCGCCGCCGTGATCGGCGCCGCCAGGAACATGCCCACAATGCCCCAGAGAAGCCCCCAGAACGACAGCGCCAGAACGATCGTCACCGGATGCAGATTCAGCCCCTCGCCCTGCAGCTTCGGCTCGATGAAGTTGCCCAGGATGTTCTGGAGAATGCCCGGGACCGCCACGACCAGGACGATCGTCCAGGGAGACGACTGGAACTGCACCACGGCAATCGGGATGGGCAGGAGCGTTGCGACAATCGAACCGATCGACGGGATGAAGTTGAGCAGAAACGCCAGGATGCCGAAGGCGCCGGCCAATTTGAGGCCGACGAACGTCAGGATCGACCAGACCAGCAGGCCGGTGATCGCAGAAACGATCACCTTGATGCCGACGTAGCGTCGAATCTTGTGGACTACCTCCGAGTAGACCGGGGAGTGCTCGGTGTGCGGGTTGCGGCCCAACAGCAGGAAGATCACGAAGATGATCACGAAGAACGTGCCGGAGATCAGCCCAAGGATCGTTCCAAACGCATTGGTCACGATATTGAAGATGTAGTTCCTCATATCCATGACGATTCGCTTGGTGTCGATGCGCAGTTCTTTGCTCGTCAGCCTGTCGGGAGAGATGACCGGTTCGAGTTCCTCCGGCAGGTTGGGTTCGTGCCCCGCCTCCTCGGCGTGAGGCCGCATCCCGAGGGTCGCCTTTTCGTCGGCCTCCTCCAGAAGAGGAAACAGTACGAACGGCTCGGGCTCACGTGGCGTCGGCGCGGGCACGCCGGGCACCGCCGACGGCAGCGGTCCGGCGTCGTTCGGCGCCGCCGGCGGCGGCTCCTCTTGGCGATAGAGGTACTCGATCGGCTCGAGAATCTTGTCCGCCATGTAAGCGAAGCTGGCGCTGTACTCCCCCGCCGTCAGGACGATGATCGTCGTCGCCTGGGCAATCAGGAGAAAGACCAGCACGATCACGGCCATCACCACGAGGAAGGTCGCGAGGATCCCGATGACGCGAGGCAGCCGAAGCCGCTTGACCAGGAAATCCTCAACGGGCGAAACCAGCGCAACAATGAACAGCGCGACGACGAAGGGGATCATCACCGCACGGGTGTATATCAGTGTGGTCGCCAGCGCCACCGCCGCCAGAATCACCAGGGACGCCGTCGTCAGCCACGTCTGCTCTTGTCGTTCGCGAATTACAGGCATTTCACATCACTCGACTGAATCGACGCACGCCGCCTCATGCGCTGCGGTCACGGCAGCATCGCTCACCGACAGCGCACGAACTGACGCCTGTCGATCTGAAGCTCCGGCACGAACCGGCGCAGGTCTTCCAGAAACCGCAAGCCATCCGTCCAGTATCCGGCGGTGGGCTTCAGATCCGGGCTCATGCGCCCGAAGTAGTCGTTCATGCACTCCATCAGCAGTTCCCGGACGTACTTGCCGACCATCGACGCCAGCGACACCGGCAGGTGGCGATCGTCGGCCCCGACCTCGAAGCTCACGTGGACACATCGCGTCCGACCCTGCAGCACGTAGCGGCTCGTTTGCTCGGTTTCCTCGACGATTCGCAGTTCCATCTGTTCGAAACTGCGCAGGAGATGCTCGCGATAATGCACGCGTCCCCCCTGCCTGTCAATCAAAATGTGGATGTCCCGATCGGCGAACCGGTCCATCAGGCCCTGCATCAGGCGCGTCGTCGTCACGAAGAGGACCTGCGATTTGTTCTTCATGCGGTCGACGAGCATGTTGTAATGACCGGCGTCCAGGCAGTAGGCACAGACGTCCATCAGCTTCGCCCGCCTCGTCGCCATGTCGTCAGCGAACACCCCGGCGGCGATTCGCAACTCGGCCCGATCCGACGGCAGCGAACGCGACTGGGCCCCTTGATACCACGGGTATTCCATCACGCGACCATGGCATTCCGGACACAGCCGCTTCAGCAGCCCGCTCAGGGTATCGGGTGACGGCCCGAGGCTTCTCATCGCGGCAAGGACGGTCCGCTCCAGATGGCCCAGTCCCTCGTCGCGCCTGTAGGCTTTCTTGCTGTCGGCGACCAGCAGCCGGCCGCCAAGGTGCTTCCGCTTCTTGCCGACGCTCTTCTTGAGAACCTGCCAGAGGTCGGCCTCGACGTGCTCGGGCGCCACGGCGAACGCACACGAACAGACCACCAGCGGCCCCAGCAAAGGCCCGAACCCTGCCTCATCGATCCCCGCCAGAATGGTCATGCACAACCCCTCGCCGTTGTCGATCGGCCACAGTGCCCTTTCGTATCCGCGTCGGTGCCCACCGTGCAGCACCCCCCGGATCGCGGTTGATAGCAGAAACGCCGGACGCTGTCAATATCCCGGCCTCTGCGTAACCGTCCCCAGGATTGTGGGAGAAAATGAGGGATGAGAGATTCCCCGGAGGGGGTG